>NZ_CP117454.1:0-1249782 GCF_030687935.1 Pseudomonas cucumis
GTAGAGCTTTTGCGCGATGAGCTGCCTGCCCAACAATTCAACACTTGGATCCGTCCACTACAGGTCGAAGCCGAAGGCGACGAGCTGCGTGTCTACGCGCCGAATCGTTTTGTTCTCGACTGGGTCAATGAAAAGTACCTGGGTCGCGTCCTTGAACTGCTGGATGAGCATGGCAATGGCCTGGCGCCGGCGCTTTCCTTATTAATAGGCAGCAAACGCAGTTCGGCACCGCGTGCGGCACCTAATGCCCCACTGGCCGCTGCAGTGTCCCAGGCTCAGGCCGCTCAAGCGCCTGTCAGCGCTCCGGCGCCAGCCCCGGCAGCTGCATCGACCAAACGTGCGACCCAAAAGGTTGCTGAAGTCAGTGAAGAGCCGTCCCGCGACAGCTTCGATCCAATGGCCGGCGCCAGTTCGCAACAGGCCCCGGTTCGCTCCGAACAGCGTACGGTGCAGGTCGAAGGCGCGCTCAAGCACACCAGTTACCTGAACCGCACCTTTACCTTCGAGAACTTCGTCGAAGGCAAGTCCAACCAACTGGCCCGGGCTGCGGCCTGGCAGGTGGCGGACAACCCCAAGCACGGCTACAACCCGCTCTTCCTTTATGGTGGTGTCGGCTTGGGTAAAACCCACTTGATGCACGCTGTGGGTAACCACCTATTAAAGAAGAATCCGAATGCCAAGGTTGTTTACCTGCATTCCGAGCGTTTCGTCGCGGACATGGTCAAGGCCTTGCAGCTGAATGCGATCAACGAGTTCAAGCGCTTCTACCGCTCGGTGGATGCGTTGCTGATCGATGACATTCAGTTCTTTGCCCGCAAGGAACGCTCCCAGGAAGAGTTTTTCCACACCTTCAACGCCCTGCTTGAAGGGGGCCAGCAGGTCATTCTTACCAGTGACCGCTATCCGAAAGAAATCGAAGGCCTTGAAGAACGCCTGAAGTCACGTTTCGGCTGGGGCCTGACGGTCGCCGTCGAGCCGCCGGAGCTGGAAACCCGTGTGGCGATCCTGATGAAAAAGGCCGACCAGGCCAAAGTCGATCTGCCACACGACGCGGCGTTCTTCATTGCCCAGCGTATTCGCTCCAACGTCCGAGAGCTGGAAGGCGCGCTTAAACGCGTGATCGCCCACTCGCACTTCATGGGCCGCGACATCACCATCGAGCTGATTCGCGAATCCCTGAAAGACTTGTTGGCGCTGCAAGACAAACTGGTCTCTGTGGATAACATTCAGCGCACCGTCGCCGAGTATTACAAGATCAAGATCTCCGACCTGCTGTCCAAGCGTCGTTCACGCTCGGTAGCACGTCCGCGTCAGGTCGCCATGGCGTTGTCCAAGGAATTGACCAACCACAGCCTGCCGGAAATCGGTGATGTGTTTGGCGGCCGCGACCACACGACTGTTTTGCACGCCTGCCGCAAGATCAACGAGCTTAAGGAATCCGACGCGGACATCCGCGAGGACTATAAGAACCTGCTGCGTACACTGACTACTTGATGAACACCAGCGCAGCTTATTAAGGCAAGGGACTAGACCATGCATTTCACCATTCAACGCGAAGCCCTGTTGAAACCCCTGCAACTGGTCGCAGGCGTCGTCGAGCGCCGACAGACCTTGCCGGTGCTCTCCAACGTGCTGCTGGTTGTCGAAGGCCAGCAACTGTCGCTGACCGGTACCGACCTGGAAGTCGAGCTGGTCGGTCGTGTGCAACTCGAAGAGCCTGCGGACCCGGGTTCCATCACTGTGCCTGCGCGCAAGCTGATGGACATCTGCAAGAGCTTGCCGAACGATGCGCTGATCGACATCAAGGTCGATGAGCAGAAGCTTGTGGTGAAGGCCGGCCGTAGCCGCTTCACCTTGTCGACCCTGCCAGCCAATGACTTCCCGACGGTGGAAGAAGGCCCAGGCTCGCTGACCTGCAGCCTTGAGCAAAGCAAACTGCGTCGTCTGATTGAACGCACCAGCTTCGCCATGGCGCAGCAAGATGTACGTTACTACCTCAACGGCATGCTGCTGGAAGTCTCGGCCGGGATCATCCGCGCCGTAGCCACCGACGGTCACCGTCTGGCGATGTGTTCGATGCAGGCCGATATCGGTCAGCCGGACCGTCATCAGGTGATCGTACCGCGCAAAGGTATTCTGGAACTGGCGCGTCTGCTGACCGAACCGGACGGCAACGTCAGCATCGTGCTGGGTCAACACCACATCCGCGCCACCACTGGCGAGTTCACCTTCACCTCGAAACTGGTCGACGGTAAATTCCCTGACTACGAGCGTGTTCTGCCTAAAGGCGGCGACAAGCTGGTACTTGGCGATCGCCAGGCCCTGCGTGAAGCGTTCAGCCGTACTGCGATTCTGTCAAACGAGAAGTATCGTGGCATCCGTCTGCAACTGGCCAATGGTCAGCTGAAGATCCAGGCGAACAACCCGGAGCAGGAAGAAGCAGAAGAGGAAGTGGGCGTTGAGTACAACGGCGGCTCCCTGGAAATCGGCTTCAACGTGAGCTATCTGCTCGACGTACTGGGCGTGATGACCACCGAGCAGGTTCGCTTGATCCTGTCCGACTCCAACAGCAGTGCGCTGGTACAAGAGTCCGACAACGACGACTCGGCCTACGTTGTCATGCCGATGCGTCTGTAATCATGTTCAGCAGAACCTAGATGTCCTTAAGTCGCGTCTCGGTCACCGCGGTGCGCAATCTGCACCCGGTGACCTTCTCCCCCTCCCCCCGCATAAACATTCTTTACGGCGCCAACGGCAGCGGCAAAACCAGTGTTCTGGAAGCCATTCATCTGCTGGGGCTTGCCCGTTCGTTTCGTAGCAGCCGCCTGTTACCCGTCATTCAATACGAGCAATTGGCGTGCACGGTATTTGGCCAGGTCGAATTGGCCGAGGGTGGACACAGCGCGCTGGGGATATCTCGCGACCGCCAGGGTGAGTTCCAGATCCGCATCGACGGGCAGAACGCCCGAAGCGCAGCGCAACTGGCAGAGATCCTCCCACTGCAACTGATCAACCCGGACAGCTTCCGCCTGCTGGAAGGCGCGCCGAAGATTCGCCGACAGTTTCTCGACTGGGGTGTGTTCCACGTGGAACCCCGATTCATGTCGACGTGGCAGCGCTTGCAGAAGGCCTTGCGCCAGAGAAACTCTTGGCTGCGACATGGTACACTTGACGCCGTTTCGCAAGCGGTTTGGGACAGGGAACTGTGCCAGGCCAGCGCTGAAATAGATGAATACCGCCGCGCTTACATCAAAGCCTTGAAACCAGTCTTTGAACAGACCTTGAGCGAACTGGTTGAGCTTGAGGGCTTAACGCTCAGCTATTACCGAGGTTGGGACAAAGACCGGGAATTGAGTGCAGTGCTCGCCGGATCCCTTCAGCGGGATCAGCAAATGGGGCATACCCAAGCCGGACCACAACGCGCTGATTTGCGTCTTAGATTGGGCGCACATAACGCCGCGGACATCTTGTCCCGTGGTCAGCAGAAGTTGGTGGTCTGTGCATTGCGGATCGCCCAAGGGCACTTGGTTAGCCAGGCCCGTCGCGGCCAGTGTATTTATCTGGTGGATGACCTGCCGTCCGAACTGGACGAGCATCACCGTCGCGCGCTTTGCCGCTTGCTGGAAGACTTACGCTGCCAGGTCTTTATCACCTGTGTAGATCACGAATTATTGAGGGAAGGCTGGCAGACGGAAACGCCAGTCGCTCTGTTCCACGTGGAACAGGGCCGTATCACCCAGACCCACGACCATCGGGAGTGAAGGCATTGAGCGAAGAAAATACGTACGACTCAACGAGCATTAAAGTGCTGAAAGGCCTGGATGCCGTACGCAAACGTCCCGGTATGTACATTGGTGACACTGACGATGGCAGTGGTCTGCACCACATGGTGTTCGAGGTGGTCGATAACTCGATCGACGAAGCTTTGGCCGGCCATTGCGACGACATCAGCATCATTATCCACCCAGACGAATCCATCACCGTTCGCGACAACGGTCGTGGCATCCCGGTAGACGTGCACAAAGAAGAAGGCGTCTCGGCAGCCGAGGTCATCATGACCGTGCTGCACGCCGGCGGTAAGTTCGACGATAACTCCTACAAAGTATCCGGCGGTCTGCACGGTGTAGGCGTTTCGGTTGTAAACGCGCTGTCCAAAGAACTGGTCCTGACCGTTCGCCGCAGCGGCAAGATCTGGGAACAGACTTATGTCCACGGTGTTCCGCAGGAGCCGATGAAGATCGTTGGCGAGAGCGAAACCACCGGTACCCAGATTCATTTCAAGCCATCGGCTGAGACCTTCAAGAACATCCACTTCAGCTGGGACATCCTGGCCAAGCGGATTCGTGAACTGTCCTTCCTCAACTCCGGTGTCGGCATCGTCCTCAAGGACGAGCGCAGCGGCAAGGAAGAGTTGTTCAAGTATGAAGGTGGTCTGCGTGCGTTCGTTGAATACCTGAACACCAACAAGACTCCGGTCAACCAGGTGTTCCACTTCAACATCCAGCGTGAAGACGGCATCGGCGTGGAAATCGCCCTGCAGTGGAACGACAGCTTCAACGAGAACCTGTTGTGCTTCACCAACAACATTCCACAGCGCGACGGCGGTACTCACTTGGTGGGTTTCCGTTCCGCTCTGACGCGTAACCTGAACACCTACATCGAAGCGGAAGGTCTGGCGAAGAAGCACAAAGTCGCGACCACCGGTGACGACGCCCGTGAAGGCCTGACCGCGATCATTTCGGTAAAAGTACCGGATCCGAAGTTCAGCTCCCAGACCAAAGACAAGCTGGTGTCTTCCGAAGTGAAGACCGCGGTTGAACAGGAAATGGGCAAGTACTTCTCTGACTTCCTGCTGGAGAACCCGAACGAAGCCAAGTTGGTTGTCGGCAAGATGATCGACGCGGCGCGTGCTCGTGAAGCGGCGCGTAAAGCCCGTGAGATGACCCGTCGTAAAGGCGCGCTGGACATCGCCGGCTTGCCGGGCAAACTGGCTGACTGCCAGGAAAAAGACCCTGCCCTTTCCGAACTGTACCTCGTGGAAGGTGACTCTGCTGGCGGCTCCGCCAAGCAGGGACGCAACCGTCGCACCCAAGCCATCCTGCCGCTCAAGGGTAAGATCCTGAACGTCGAGAAGGCACGCTTCGACAAGATGATCTCTTCTCAAGAAGTGGGCACCTTGATCACCGCGCTGGGCTGCGGCATTGGCCGCGACGAGTACAACATCGACAAGCTGCGTTATCACAACATCATCATCATGACCGATGCTGACGTCGACGGTTCGCACATCCGTACTCTGTTGCTGACCTTCTTCTTCCGTCAGTTGCCGGAGTTGATTGAGCGCGGTTACATCTACATCGCTCAGCCGCCGCTGTACAAGGTCAAAAAAGGCAAGCAAGAGCAATACATCAAAGACGACGACGCCATGGAAGAGTACATGACGCAGTCGGCCCTGGAAGACGCGAGCCTGCACCTGAACGAGGAAGCCCCGGGTATCTCCGGTGAAGCGCTCGAGCGTCTGGTGAATGATTTCCGCCTGGTGATGAAGACCCTAAAGCGTCTGTCGCGCCTGTACCCGCAGGAGCTGACCGAGCACTTCATCTACCTGCCAGCGGTGAGCATGGAGCAACTGTCGGATCATGCAGCGATGCAGGATTGGATGGCTCAGTTTGAAGTTCGCCTGCGCACCGTCGAGAAATCCGGCCTGGTTTACAAGGCCAGCCTGCGTGAAGACCGTGAACGTAACGTCTGGCTGCCAGAGGTCGAGCTGATCTCCCACGGCCTGTCGAACTACATCACCTTCAACCGCGATTTCTTCGGCAGTAACGATTACAAGACTGTCGTGTCGTTGGGCGCTCAATTGAGCACCTTGCTGGACGACGGCGCGTACATCCAGCGCGGCGAGCGCAAGAAGCCGGTCACCGAGTTCAAGGAAGCACTTGAATGGCTGATGGCTGAAAGCACCAAGCGTCACACCATCCAGCGCTACAAAGGTCTGGGCGAAATGAACCCGGATCAGCTGTGGGAAACTACCATGGACCCAAGCCAGCGCCGGATGCTCAAAGTGACCATCGAAGACGCCATTGGCGCAGACCAGATCTTCAACACCCTGATGGGTGATGCGGTCGAACCTCGCCGTGACTTCATCGAAAGCAACGCCTTGGCGGTTTCCAACCTGGACTTCTGATCCTCCTCCGGCAGGACCGCTAAAACGAAAAAGGCCAACGCTTAGCGTTGGCCTTTTTTTATTGCGTGTGGGCGTCGCGGCAGTGCCAGGGACATAAATGATGTCTTTATCTTCTGCTGGGTTCGCAGATTGGTGACTCCCACTCCGTTGAGAAGGTACATCGACGTGCCAAGAGGTCGATTGTTTTCCCTTCTCGATCAATCGCTCAGAATACCGATGCACCTTTGGACTTGGCCAGATAACGCCCCGGTGAATCTCCCAGGTTACGCCGAAATACCGAGGTAAATGCGCTTGGGCTGCTGTAACCCAGATCAATTGCCACTTCGGTGATAGATGAACCATTGCTCAGTCTGGATGTTGCTTCTAGCAAACAGACTTGTTGCCGCCAGAACACAAAACTCATGCCAGTCGCTTCCCGAAAACTTCGCGTGAACGTTCGCCGGCTCATGCTCGACCAACTAGCCATTTCACTGATGGAAATATTCTGCGTGGGTGCATCAAGGAATCGATGACACGAATGGGCCAGTCGAGGCTCTGAAGGCAAAGGTGCGCTCAGTGGAAGCTCCGACATGGCGCCGATTTCATCCACCAGTAGCGTCTGCACGGATTGGCTTCGGATATTGGGCGGTTGCTCCGGATCAATGGCCAACGCCGCTTCCAACAGGTGCCTGAGCAGCGGCGAAACATTGTAGACCTGGCAATGCTCCGGCAAACCGGCGCGGATGGAGGCAGCCTCATCGAGGTAAGTGTTGATCATGGTCACGTCGCCGCGCATATGCATTTCATGCGACACGCACGCGGGAACCCAAAGTGCTCTTTGAGGCGGGACAACCCAATTCCCCAGATCGGTGAACATCCTCACCGCGCCCGTCGACGCGTATGCAAACTGACCACGACTGTGCGTGTGCCGCGCAAAAACAGTACCCGAAGAATACTTGCTCAGGCTCACCACAGCATCGGGGCTTCCATGCTCGTAGGGATCCAGTGTTTGATTGATCGACATGGCCCGATTTTGACAAAAATAGACCTGCTATAGCAAGCAGGCCAAAATTTTGGACCATAGAATCGCATCTCCAAAAAAAACTGATGCAAAAACGGTTCGCATTGAACTGATTGGAATGCGGCACACCGCCAATGCGGTGTGCCGCTTAATGTGAGGCTAGGGACATGCAGAAAAAACATTTGGTTCTGGCGATACTCGTCACCTTAGTGTGGGGAGTGAACTTTCCAATCACCAAACTGGGTTTGCGCTCGATCGATCCCTTTGTGTTAACCGGAATACGCTTTGCGCTCGCCGCCATACCTTTGGTGTTCTTCATCAAGCGCCCCGCCATCAAGTTCAGCTATGTCGCCGCTTACGGCTTCATTTTCGGGTTGGGGATGTGGGGTGTGATCAACTATGGCATTCAGGTAGGTGTCAGCCCCGGTATTGCTTCGCTGATCATTCAGCTCAGTGTGTTCTTCACCATGGGTTGGGGGGCGTTACTATTTAAAGAAAAGCTTCGCGGTGCTCAGCTTGTCGGGGCACTGCTGGCATTGGTCGGGCTAGCGGGCATCATTTCCACCCAGCAAGGGGAGCACGCAATACTTGGAGTACTGCTGATTGTGCTGAGTGCAGTCGCTTGGAGCGTCGGCAACGTGATTATCAAGAAATCGGGTGTCAAAGAGATTTTTTCATTCATGGTCTGGGCCAGCCTGTTTCCACCCATCCCGCTCTTCTTCATCGCTTGGCTCATGCAGGGGGCCGCGCCCTTTGAGCACCTGCAAAGTAGTCTTGACTTCACGGCTGTGCTATCGATCGTTTTTCAGGTTTACCTAGCCACACACTTTGCCTATTGGGGGTGGAATTCGCTGTTGAAGCTTTATCCCGTATCAACAGTGGCACCGCTGTCGTTGTTGATTCCGGTATTCGGTATCGGCAGTTCGATGCTGATTATCGGCGAACACATCTCGACACCTAACTTGATTTCAATTGTGATCATCATTATGGGATTAGCAGTCGGCCTCTATCGCAAATCCCCCGGCACAATCCATACCGCCCCCAGAGCAGGGTTACGCTCTGACTAAGGCGGTTGTGCCAGAACATTGATCGATTGAAATCTACATGGGCGGGGGTATTGATCCCCCGCGCAGAACTGCCGTAATGGACACTGCCAACGCTTAGCGTTGGCCTTTTTTATTGATTGGCGAAAGTCGTCATGCGCTAGCTGTGGCCACGCTCTCAAGCCGATACCCATACCCGTAAATCGTCAGCAGTTGCCAACCGCGATCGGCCGTCAGGCCCAGCTTGTTGCGCAGGCGATAAATATGAGTGTCCAGTGGGCGGGAGGAGACTATTTCTTCATGGGTCCAAAAGCGCTCATATAAGTATTCGCGGGACAAAGGTCGGCCCAGATTGGCGAACAGGCAACGGGCGAGACGGTATTCCCGTTCGGTCAGGCTGATGGGGGTGGAGGCGCGGGTGACGGTGAGTTCGGCGTCGTCGAATTCGAGGTCATTGAAGGTCAGTATTTCGGTGGCTGCCGCGCGTTGCAGTCCATGCCGACGAAGCACCGCGCTGACCCGAGCCATCAGCTCGTTGGGACGAAACGGTTTGCTCACGTAATCGTCGGCCCCGGCGTTCAACGCCTGGACGATATCGCTTTCGGTATCGCGACTGGTGAGCATGATCGCGGCCGGTGGCACGTCCATGTGTTCACGGGTCCAGCGCAACAACGCCAGGCCGCTGATATCGGGCAGTTGCCAATCGAGTATCAGCAGATCGAAGGTCTCCCGCCGGAGCTGCCGCAGCAAGTCCTCTCCCCGCTCGAAACTGTGCAGCGTCCACGCCTGCTCTCCCGTGACGGGGATCTGTCGCAGTGTCTGTTCCACCCGGCGGAGTTCGGCGGGTTCGTCATCCAGTATTGCGACACGCATGCCGAGTGTTTCCTTCATCTCGTAAGTGCAAAGTGAAAATTCCTGCGGGAGTTTAGGCTGATTGATTGATTCTGAACAATTGTGGCGAATTGCTGCGATGTTCCCAGGTATGGCTACGCTGATGGCACTTCGCCGATGAGCTGTTTTTAGCCTCCGAGCAATTCTGAACAAATATTGAGAATCGGCTCGCAAGGTCACTTATGCCGGTAAATTCTTCGTCGCTGAGCGGCACAGGGGCATTGGGATGTGCTCCGACGCAGGGAGCGTCAACGCCAACCTGGCAGGACGGTCGATTGCCGGTTTTCGACAGTCTGCAGTTCAGGGGAAAACACACGGAGTGCCTGCTCGGTTCTGACACAGGGATGTGTCATCTCTCATGCCCTTTGCTCCCATGGCTATCTGCCAGAGCGTCCAGTCAGGTATCGTGCGTCAAATACTTGTGTGCGTTATCCGGCGTGATTTTCATAAGAGCATAAAAGCCAATCCATGAACCCCATGACCTTATTGCTCCCACGCCGTTCGGGTGTCTGTCTTTTACTGATTGCTGGCCTGACGGGATTGCTCACCCAGAGTGCATCAGCGGCTGTCGCCTCGGCAAAACGTCTGCCTTATATCGATGAAAACCAACAATGCCGCGGTCAACCGCTGCCGGCGACTGTCGAGCATCTGACCGGCGAAGCCTGGAAGCTGGACGCCAAAGGCAAGCAGACACCATTGCAGGAAGGCCTGTTGATCGACGAGCAGGAAGGCGTCAAAACCTCGCCCTCGGCGTTTGTCAGCCTGTCCCTGGGAGATGGCTCACGGGTGGTGCTGCCTTCCAGCTCTCACATCACCCTGCACCTCAATGAAGAACAATCAATCCCTCAGGTCATTCTTGAGCAGGGCCAGGTTGAGTCATATGTGATCAAGCGTGCCAGCGACCATGATCGCTTTCAGATCGTCACGCCGGTCGGTGTGCTGGGCGTACGGGGCACGCATTTTCGGGTACGCAACGATGACGGTGGCCAGGCACTACTTGAGGTTCTGAACGGACAAGTGGCAGTCAATCGTGATGAGGAAACGTCGGGCGCCCGCCCTGCCCGGTCGGCTGTCAAACGGGCTCGGAACTCTGAAGCTGACGAGGTCCAGGTCATGGCCCGTCAGGGTTTGCGTATTCAGAAACAAGGCACGTTGACGCCAATCGACTTGTTACCTGCCCCACGTTTGTTGGGGCAAACCGGTCAGACGGGAAATGTGCCTGTCTGGCAATTGATCATGAAACCCATCGAAGGGGCCACGCGTTATCGGGCGCAAGTGGCCACCGACGCAGCCTTTCTGGACATCAAGCAAGAACAGTTTTCCAGTACACCAGAGGTCAAGTTCAGCGGGCTGAAAGCGTTTTTCTACCATGTTCGCCTGTCGGCCTATGACGCTCAGGGGTTAGAGGGAGAGACCGGGGTGTATGACATTTTCTATTACCCCAGGACCACCCGTGTCCAATAGCGCCCTGGCCGACGACCGATGAAGAGACGACCAAGGAAGGATGACCGTGAGCCGACCCAGGCTCAGCGGTTGTTTCAGCGGATGGTCCGCGAATGGCTGTGGGTCTGTCTGATCCTGTTGCCGCTGACGGCGATGCTGTCCATGACTCAGGGTCTTGCCCTGAGCAATCTGCTGTATGACAACCTGCGCCGGCTAAGCCCGCTGCCGGTGGACCCGCGAATACTCATCGTCACGATCGATGACTATAGCTTGCAGCAGCTTGGCCAATGGCCGTGGTCGCGGGCCATGCACGCGCAACTGCTGGATCGACTCAGCGCAGCGAACGTTAAAGGCGTTCTATTCGACGTTATCTTCAGCGAGCCCGATAGCCAACCCGAGAATGATCAGCTTTTAGCCCAGGCGGCCTGCCGAGCCGGTAATGTTTCCGTGCCGCTGCTGCGCGAAGATGTAGCGCGCTATGGTCAGCCCTTGGGGGAAATTGAACCGGTGGATCCGCTGAATCATTGTGCCCAAGGTGTGGGGCACATCAATGCCGAAGCGGACGCCGATGGGATCGTGCGCAGCGTGTATTTAAGCGAAGGACCGGCGCAAAAAACACGCCCCCAACTGGCCTGGTTGCTGTACGAAGAAACCCTCGCCGATAAGGGAAATGCCCCCATGCCTGGTACCCCGGCCCTGCCATCAGTGCAAGGCTGGCAGCGAGCCCACGAAATACGGATTCCTTTCATCCACTCCGACGCGGGCTTTCCCACTGTGCCCTATGTCAGCGTATTGCGCGGCGAAGTCCCGCCCGAGTTGCTGCGCGATCGCTTGATCCTGATCGGCTCAACCGCTGCAGGCCTGGGTGACCGCTACGTGACACCCCAATCGGCCGGCATCGGCACCACACCGGGCATCGAGATTCAGGCGAATATCCTCAACGGACTGCTACAAAAGCGCAGCATTGTGGTTTTCGATCAGCGCTTGGCGGCGTTGCTATCGATAGTGATTGTCGGTGAGTTGCTGGGCCTGCTGTTGGTGCGTCCGCGTCGCGCGCTATGGTTGACCTTGGGTGCAATGACAGCCGCTCTGCTGGTTTCGAGTGTGCTGTTGCGCCTGGGCTGGTGGTGGTCCCCGGCTGCGAGCCTGGTGGGGATTTTGCTGGGGTACCTGATCTGGAATTGGCGACGGCTGAATGCGGTGCTCGCCTATTTCGGCTGGGAACTCGCGCGCCTGGACAGCGAGCCAAAAGTTTTTCCCGAACGTCGTCGCACCCAGGCCCCGGCCGGTGATGTGCTGCAAGGGCAAATCGTCGCTCTGGAGCAGGCCATGAGCCGGACCCGCGACACCCGTCGCTTCATTGCCGATGGCCTTGAATACCTGCCGGTGGCGACGCTGATCAGCGATCCGCACGGGCGTATTCTGCTGGCCAACCGCAAGGCTCGAGAGGTATTTGATCGTGGCTTGGTGGGCGAAGAAATACTCGAGCAACTGAGCGACCTGGGTTACCCGGTGCTGTCCGACGGAACACGGTCTGCATTGTCGACCCTGGAGCCGTTGGAGTTTCGTGACACCCAGGCACGCAGCCTGCGTCTGGATCGGGCACCGCTGTTGCCCGCCGAGGGCGACTCCGTGATCGGCTGGCTACTGAGCCTCACCGACTTGAGCGTCGAGCGGGACGCCGAAGAACAGCGAGCCGTGTTGCTGCGCTTTTTGTCTCATGACCTCAGAGCTCCCCATTCGGCGATACTCGCCTTGCTCGATGTTCAGCGGCATCAGATGTCCGGTGACACTCAAGTGTTTAGCCAGATCGAGTTACAAGTGCGCAAGGCGCTGAACCTGACCGAGGCTTTTGTGCAATTGGCAAAGGCCGAGTCCGAGGCCTATCAGTTTCAGCCGAGCATGTTCGCAATGTTGTTGCTCGATACCTTCGACCAGGCCTCGAGCATCGCTCATCTGAAGAACATTCAATTGCTGCATGACCTCGACGAAGACGCAGAAGCGCTGGTCCTGGCAGATCAATCGCTACTGACACGGGCACTGTTCAACCTATTGGAAAACGCCATCAAGTACAGTCCGGTGGGCTCGCAGATATCGGTACGGGTGAGTTATGCCGAAGGCTGGTTGATGTGTGAGATCGCCGATCAGGGCCGAGGGATTGCTGTCGATGAACTTCCTGAGTTGTTCAGTCAGTATCGGCGTTTTGCCTCGGCTCATGGCAGCGACGGTCTGGGGCTGGGTTTGTCCATGGTCAAGGCGGTGGTGGATCGTCATGGCGGGAGAATTTCCTGTCATAGCGTGGTGGGGCAAGGCACGACGTTCAGTGTCCAGTTACCGCTATTGAGCGAGTGAGCCAGCGCTTTCAACGGGCATAAAAAAACCGGCTATATCAGCCGGTTTTTTACGTCCGAAATAAACTTATGCACCTTTTTTGACGTTTTATTTTCTTAAGAAATATGTATGTAAATCATAAGCTTAAGAATTAAAAACGACGGTTTTAAACAAAACGGTACACAGGTTATCCACAGAATCTCAGACAGTCAGTTGATCGGTGGCGTTGGGGGCCGCCGGGGCTGCTGGCAGCGAGCCCATCTCGCGTTGCATCTGTTCGTTCCAGGCCTGCACTCGGTCATTCAGGTCGGCAATGGCTCGCGGCCCACTGCCCTCGGCGTACATCGGTGCGCCAATGATCACGGTGATCACGCCTTGCTGTTTCGCCCAACCGGTTTTTGGCCAGAACTTGCCGGCATTGTGCGCAATCGGCAGTACCGGTAATGATGCATTGACGGCCAACGCGGTGCCACCGCGGGAGAACTTGCCGATGGTGCCGTAGGGAACGCGAGTCCCTTCAGGGAAGATCAGCACCCAGACATTGTCCTTGAGCAGCTCATCGCCCTTCTTCGCCACATGCTTGAGCGCAGCTTTCGGGTTGCCACGGTCGATGGCGATCGGTCGCAGCATGGCCATGGCCCAGCCGAAGAACGGAACGTAGAGCAGTTCGCGCTTGAGCACCTGGCTTAGAGGCTCGAAATACGCCGAGAGAAAGAATGTTTCCCAGGTGCTCTGGTGGTTCGACTGAATCACGCAGGGCTGGTCAGGCACGTTCTCAGCACCCTTCACTTCGTAACGGATACCCAGAAAGACTTTGCTCAGCCATAAAGCGCAGCGGCACCAGTACACGTTGATAAAGCGATAGCGCGCCTTGAATGGCAGAAACGGCGCGATAAAAAAGCTCAGGGTGCACCAGAGCAAAGAGCTGGTGCCCAGCAGCAGGTAAAAGAGGAAAGTTCTGATGGCCTGCAGTATCGACATGGCGACATTTACCGTTGCGGGCATTGCCCGCCTATTCAAACGCACTCCCGATCAGTCCTTGGCCAGGATGTCAGAAGAGCCTTAGTTGTGGATAAGTTCCGCGGCAATCGCCGCCAGATCGTCAAAAATCAAGGTGCCCGCCGGTAGGGTCAAGCTCTGCGTCTTTTCGCCTTTCCCGGTCTTTACCAAAACTGGCTGAGAGTCGACGGCCCTGGCGGCTTCCAGGTCACCGAGAGTATCGCCGACGAACCATAGATTCGTCAGCGAAACGTTGTAATGCGTGGCGATGGTTTTCAACATCCCCGGTTTTGGCTTGCGGCAATCGCAGCCATCGTCTGGCCCATGCGGGCAATAGACGATCAGCCCGACTTCGCCGCCCTGCTCCGCCACCAGCTCGCGCAAGCGAGCGTGCATAGCCTCCAGGGTGGCGATGTCGTAATAGCCGCGAGCGATGCCCGATTGGTTGGTAGCGACCGCCACCGTCCAGCCGGCCTTGCTCAACTGCGCAATCGCTTCGATCGAACCGGGGAGTGGAATCCACTCCTCCACCGACTTGATGTACGCGTCGGAGTCGTAATTGATCACTCCGTCCCGATCGAGAATCAGCAGTTTCAACAGCAGCCCCTTAGCCCAGCAGCGAAATGTCGGCGACGCCGAGGAACAAACCACGCAGACGCGCCAGCAGCGCATAGCGGTTGGCTCGCACCTTGGCATCTTCGGCGTTGACCATCACCGCTTCGAAGAACGCATCCACCGGCTCGCGCAAGGCGGCCAAACGCGCCAGCGATTCGCTGTACTGACGAGCAGCGGCCATTGGCTGAACAGCCTGGTCAGCCTGCTGGATTGCTGAATACAGGGAGAACTCGTTGGCGTTGTCGAAGTACTTGGCTTCAACGACCGAAGGAACAGAGCCTTCGACCTTGCTCAGCAAGTTCGAAACGCGCTTGTTCACGGCGGCCAGGGCTGCGGCTTCCGGCAATTTGCGGAACGCTTCTACAGCTTGTACACGCTGATCGAAGTCCAGCGCCGAGCCCGGCTTCAGAGCACGGACCGACAGGTAAGTCCCGACATCAACGCCTTCGTCTTCATAACGGGCGCGCAGACGATCGAAGATGAATTCCAGCACCGCGTCATTCAGGCCGGCAGCCTTGACCTTGGTACCGAACGCATTCACGGCAAACGCCACGGCGTCGTTCAGGTCAAGGTCGAGCTTCTTGTCGATCAGGATGCGCAACACACCCAGCGCTGCACGGCGTAGGGCGTACGGGTCTTTGCTCCCGGTTGGCAGCATGCCGATACCGAAAATACCCACCAGCGTGTCGAGCTTGTCGGCGATGGCCACGGCCGCCCCGGTCAGGGTGGTCGGCAGTTCAGCACCGGCACCGCGCGGCATGTACTGCTCGTTCAGTGCCAGTGCAACTTCTTCCGGCTCACCGTCGTTGAGGGCGTAGTAGTAACCGGCGACACCTTGCATCTCCGGGAACTCGCCGACCATCTCGGTCGCCAGGTCGCACTTGGACAGCAGGCCGGCACGGGCGGCCCATGCAGCGTTGCCGCCAATGCGTTGAGCGATGAATGCAGCGAGTCTGGAAACGCGCTCGGCCTTGTCGTAGACGCTGCCGAGTTTTTCCTGGAACACCACGTTCTGCAGGCGCAGATTGAATTCTTCGAGTTTCTGCTTCTTGTCTTGCTTGAAGAAGAACTCGGCGTCGGTCAGGCGTGGGCGAACCACTTTCTCGTTACCGGCGATGATCTGCTGTGGGTCTTTGCTTTCGATGTTGGCCACGGTAATGAAACGAGGCAGCAACTTGCCGTCGGCATCCAGCAGGCAGAAATACTTCTGGTTGTCCTGCATGGTGGTGATCAGCGCTTCTTGCGGCACGTCGAGGAAGCGTTCTTCGAACGAGCACACCAGCGGCACCGGCCATTCAACCAGCGCAGTCACTTCGTCGAGCAGGCTTGGCGGCACGATGGCCGTACCTTCCTGCAGTGTCGCCAGTTCTTCGGTGCGCTTGCTGATCAGCTCGCGACGCTCGTTGGCGTCGGCCAGCACATAGGCAGCACGCAGATCGCTCAGGTAGTTGGCCGGCGAGGTGATGCGCACGCTTTCAGGATGATGGAAGCGGTGACCACGGGAATCGCGGCCGGACTTTTGCGCGAGGATGGTGCAGTCGATGACATGGTCACCGAGCAGCATCACCAGCCACTGGGTCGGGCGAACGAATTCTTCCTTGCGAGCACCCCAGCGCATGCGCTTGGGGATAGGCAGGTCGTTCAGGGAATCTTCGACGATGGTTGGCATCAGGCTTGCGGTCGGCTTGCCGGCGATGCTTTGGCTGTAGCGCAGTTTCGGCCCGCTCTGATCAATCTCGCTCAGGTCGACGCCACACTTCTTGGCGAAGCCCAAGGCAGCTTGAGTCGGGTTGCCTTCGGCATCGAACGCGGCCTGACGCGGCGGGCCGTCAAGGTTGATGCTGCGATCCGGCTGCTGGGTCGCCAGCGCGGTGATCAGCACGGCCAGACGACGTGGCGCGGCGTAGACGGTTTTGGTTTCGTAGTTCAGACCGGCAGCTTGCAGGCCTTTGTCGATACCGGCCAAAAACGCTTCGGCCAGGGTGTTCAGGGCTTTGGGTGGCAGTTCTTCGGTGCCCAGTTCAACCAGAAAATCTTGAGCACTCATTGTGCAGCCTCCAGCTTGGCCAGTACTTCATCACGCAGGTCCGGGGTCGCCATCGGGAAGCCCAGCTTGGCGCGAGCCAGCAAGTAGGCTTGCGCAACGGAACGCGCCAGGGTGCGTACACGCAGAATGTATTGCTGACGCGCAGTCACCGAGATCGCTCGGCGCGCATCCAGCAGGTTGAAGGTGTGGGAAGCCTTCAACACCATTTCGTAGCTCGGCAACGGCAACGGCTGATCAAGTTCGATCAGGCGCTTGGCTTCGCTTTCATAGAAGTCGAACAACTCGAACAGCTTCTCGACGTTGGCGTGTTCGAAGTTGTAGGTCGACTGCTCCACTTCGTTCTGGTGGAACACGTCGCCGTAGGTCACCTTGCCGAACGGACCGTCAGCCCAGACCAGGTCATAGACCGAGTCCACGCCTTGCAGGTACATGGCCAGACGCTCCAGACCGTAAGTGATCTCGCCGGTCACCGGGTAGCACTCGATGCCGCCCGCTTGCTGGAAGTAAGTGAACTGCGTCACTTCCATGCCGTTGAGCCAGACTTCCCAGCCCAGCCCCCAGGCGCCCAGCGTTGGCGACTCCCAGTTGTCTTCGACGAAACGGATGTCGTGCACCAGCGGGTCAAGGCCCACGTGCTTGAGGGAGCCCAGGTACAGTTCCTGGAAGTTGTCCGGGTTCGGCTTCAGGACTACCTGGAACTGGTAGTAGTGCTGCAGACGGTTCGGGTTTTCGCCGTAGCGGCCGTCAGTCGGGCGACGACTGGGCTGCACATAAGCGGCGTTCCAGGTTTCCGGGCCAATGGCGCGCAGGAACGTGGCAGTGTGGAAAGTGCCGGCGCCTACTTCCATATCGTAGGGCTGAAGTACCACACAACCTTGCTCGGCCCAGTATTGCTGGAGGGCGAGGATCAAGTCTTGGAAGGTACGCACGGCTGGCGTAGGCTGGCTCACGAAATTCACCTGTTTCTTGGGCTGCGATTTAAAGAGCGGGAGTATACCCGATTCGGTCCTGCGCACGCCCCCTGGAGCCTTATGCCACGCTGCTTTTGGTGTACCGAAGATCCGCTGTACATGGCTTATCACGATCAGGAGTGGGGCACGCCGCTACGCGATGCGCAGGGTTTGTTCGAGTTGCTTTTGCTCGAAGGGTTCCAGGCCGGGCTTTCCTGGATCACCGTGTTGCGCAAACGAGAGCGTTATCGCGAGGTGCTGTTTGGCTTCGACATACAGCGCGTGGCACAGATGAGCGATGCGGAAATCGATGAATTGATGCTCGATCCGGGGATCATCCGCAATCGCCTCAAACTCAATGCAGCCCGGCGCAATGCCCAGGCCTGGCTGGCGTTGGAGGACCCAGTGGCGTTTCTCTGGTCGTTCGTCGGCGGAACGCCTGTGATCAATCATTTCAAGGATCGCAGTGAAGTGCCGGCCGTGACACCGGTCGCTGTCGAGATGAGCAAAGGCCTGAAAAAAGCCGGATTCACGTTCGTCGGCCCGACCATTTGTTACGCGTTGATGCAGGCTTCGGGCATGGTCATGGACCACACTCGGGATTGCGATCGCTACGCCACCTTGGCGAACGGCGGTTAGAATAGCCGCCTCGCGCACAGCACAAGATCAGGAGTGACCTGTGGATAAGTTGAAAGGCGCCTTGCTGGTAGGCGCTCTGCGTCTGTTTGCCCTGCTTCCTTGGCGGGCCGTGCAGGCGGTGGGTTCGGCAATTGGCTGGATCATGTGGAAAACCCCCAACCGCTCCCGCGACGTGGTGCGGATCAACCTCGCCAAGTGCTTTCCGCAGATGGACCCGGCCGAACGCGAGCGTCTGGTGGGCCAGAGCCTGAAAGACATTGGCAAGTCCCTGACCGAGAGCGCTTGCGCGTGGATCTGGCCGGCGCAGCGTTCCATCGAATTGGTGCGGGAAGTCGAAGGTCTCGACGTTTTGAAAGAGGCGTTGGCATCCGGCAAAGGCGTTGTCGGCATCACCAGCCATCTGGGCAACTGGGAAGTGTTGAACCACTTCTATTGCAACCAGTGCAAACCGATCATTTTCTACCGTCCTCCCAAGCTCAAGGCGGTGGATGAGTTGCTGCGCAAGCAGCGGGTGCAACTGGGTAACCGGGTGGCCGCTTCCACCAAGGAAGGCATCCTCAGCGTGATCAAGGAAGTGCGCAAAGGTGGTGCAGTGGGCATTCCGGCTGACCCGGAACCGGCCGAATCCGCCGGGATCTTCGTGCCATTCTTCGCCACTCAGGCCCTGACCAGCAAATTCGTACCGAACATGCTCGCTGGTGGCAAAGCGGTCGGTGTGTTCCTGCACGCCCTGCGCCTGCCGGACGGTTCGGGTTACAAGGTGATCCTCGAAGCCGCGCCCGAGGCCATGTACAGCACCGATACCGAAACCTCTTGTGCAGCCATGAGCCAGGTGGTCGAGCGATATGTGCGGGCTTATCCGAGCCAGTACATGTGGAGCATGAAGCGCTTCAAGAAGCGTCCGCCGGGTGAAGAACGCTGGTATTGATGCTGCTGTGGATAACTTCGCAGGCCGAGATCTTTTGATCTTGGCCTGTGTTATC
This sequence comes from Pseudomonas cucumis, assembly GCF_030687935.1. Taxonomy (GTDB): domain Bacteria; phylum Pseudomonadota; class Gammaproteobacteria; order Pseudomonadales; family Pseudomonadaceae; genus Aquipseudomonas; species Aquipseudomonas cucumis. The sequence continues at coordinate 19,126 of NZ_CP117454.1, forward strand.
TCTGATCAGTGCGCCTGACGCTCGAGCTTTTTCAGAAACACCGTCATCTCCTTCTCGGCCTGCTTGTCGCCATGGTTGCGGGCGGCTTCCAGGCCCTGTTCCCAGGCCTGACGCGCCGCCGCGTAATCCGCCAGCGCCAGATGGGCCTTGCCCAATAGCTTCCAGGCTGCCGAATACTTCGGATCGAACTCGACGCAGCGCTGGAAATGCTCCGCGGCTTTGGCATTTTCACCCAGATCCAGATAACCCTTGCCCAGGCCGAAGCGCAGCAGCGAGTTATCCACACCCTTGGCGAGCATTTTTTCCAGGGATTCGATCATCGGTGCTTCCTCAGTCAGTGATCGTTCCCACGCTCCGCGTGGGAGTGCAGCCCGGGACGCTCGGCGTCCCATTCAAAGCCGAACGCGGAGCGTCCGTTGAGGCATTCCCACGCAGAGCGTGGGAACGATCATCAGAAGAAGCTCAACCCCACATGGAACAACTTTTCCACATCCCGAATGTGCTTCTTATCCACAAGGAACAGAATCACATGGTCGCCGGCTTCGATCACTGTGTCGTCGTGGGCGATGATCACTTCTTCGTCGCGGATGATCGCGCCGATGGTGGTTCCCGGCGGCAGGCCGATGTTTTCGATGGCCTTGCCGATCACCTTGCTCGACTTCGCATCACCGTGGGCGATGGCCTCGATGGCTTCCGCCGCACCTCGGCGCAATGAGTGCACGCTGACGATATCGCCGCGCCGCACGTGGGCCAGCAAGGTGCCGATGGTCGCCAGTTGCGGGCTGATGGCGATGTCAATGTCACCGCCCTGGATCAGGTCGACATAGGCCGGGTTGTTGATGATCGTCATCACCTTCTTCGCGCCCAGACGCTTGGCCAGCAACGAAGACATGATGTTGGCTTCGTCGTCGTTGGTCAGCGCCAGGAAGATGTCGGCGTCGGCAATGTTCTCTTCCATCAGCAAGTCGCGGTCGGAGGCACTGCCCTGTAACACCACGGTGCTGTCGAGGGTGTCCGAGAGATGGCGGCAGCGGGCCGGGTTCATCTCGATGATCTTCACCTGATAGCGGCTTTCGATGGCCTCGGCCAAACGCTCGCCAATCTGCCCACCGCCAGCGATGACGATACGTTTGTAGCTCTCATCGAGGCGGCGCATTTCGCTCATCACCGCGCGAATATTCGCTTTGGCGGCGATGAAAAACACTTCGTCGTCGGCCTCGATCACGGTATCGCCCTGGGGCAGGATCGGCCGGTCACGACGGAAAATCGCCGCAACGCGGGTTTCGACATTCGGCATGTGTTCGCGCAGCTGTCGCAGTTGCTGACCCACCAGCGGACCGCCGTAATAGGCTTTCACTGCCACCAGTTGCGCTTTGCCTTCGGCGAAGTCGATTACCTGCAACGCCCCCGGATGCTGGATCAGGCGCTTGATGTAGTTGGTGACGACTTGCTCCGGACTGATCAGCACGTCGACCGGAATCGCTTCGTTATCGAAGAGTTCGGCGCGGGTCAGGTACGCGGCTTCGCGGACCCGGGCGATCTTGGTTGGCGTGTGGAACAAGGTGTGCGCGACCTGGCAGGCCACCATGTTGGTTTCGTCACTGTTGGTCACTGCAACCAGCATGTCGGCGTCGTCGGCACCGGCCTGACGCAGTACGGTCGGCAGCGAACCGCGACCTTGCACGGTGCGGATGTCCAGCCGATCGCCGAGGTCACGCAGGCGTTCGCCATCGGTGTCGACCACGGTGATGTCGTTGGCTTCGCTGGCCAGGTGCTCTGCCAGCGAACCGCCGACCTGCCCTGCGCCGAGGATGATGATTTTCATCCAGTCACTCCCTTAAAACCGGTTAACCGCGCGCGGCGGCAATCTTGATCAGCTTGGCGTAGTAGAACCCGTCATGGCCACCTTCCTGGGCCAGTAATTGGCGACCATGGGGTTGCTTGATGCCGGCCTGACTGGCGATGTCGAGTTCACGGGCACCCGACGTGCGAGCGAGGAACGCTTCGATGACTTCGGTGTTTTCGGTCGGCAGCGTGGAGCAGGTGGCGTAAAGCAGAATGCCGCCCACTTCCAACGTTATCCACATGGCATCGAGCAGCTCGCCCTGAAGCATCGCCAGCGCGGCGATGTCGTCGGGTTGGCGAGTCAGTTTGATGTCCGGATGACGACGAATTACACCGGTGGCCGAGCACGGCGCATCCAGCAGGATGCGCTGGAACGGTTTGCCGTCCCACCAGGTGGCGGTGTCGCGGCCGTCGGCGGCGATCAGTTCGGCGCTCAGGCCCAGGCGTTCAAGGTTTTCCCGCACTCGCACCAGACGTTTGGCTTCCAGATCCACAGCCACCACGCCGGCCAGTTCGGGCTCTGCCTCAAGGATGTGGCAGGTTTTGCCGCCCGGTGCGCAGCAGGCGTCCAGCACCCGTTGCCCTGGCGCCAGGTCCAGCAAATCGGCGGCCAGTTGCGCGGCTTCGTCCTGCACGCTGATCCAGCCTTCGGCGAAACCCGGCAGGCTGCGAACGTCGGTGGCGGTATCGAGGACGATGCCATCACGACTGTAAACGCACGGCGTCGCAGCGATGCCCGCTTCAGTCAGCAAGCCGAGGTAGGCATCGCGGGTGTGATGGCGACGATTGACCCGCAAAATCATTGGCGGGTGAGCGTTGTTCGCCGCGCAAATGGCTTCCCACTGTTCAGGCCAGAAGGCTTTGAGGGATTTTTGCAGCCAGCGCGGGTGAGCGGTGCGCACCACCGGGTCGTGCTCCAGCTCGGCCAGCAGCGCTTCGCTTTCCCGTTGGGCGCGGCGCAACACGGCGTTGAGCAAGGCTTTGGCCCAGGGCTTTTTCAGTTTGTCGGCGCAACCGACGGTTTCGCCGATGGCCGCGTGCGCCGGAACCCGGGTGTAGAGCAACTGGTAGAGACCCACCAACAATAGCGCTTCAACATCGGCATCAGCCGCCTTGAACGGCTTTTGCAGCAACTTGGCCGCCAGCGCCGACAAACGCGGCTGCCAGCGAGCCGTGCCGAACGCCAGATCCTGGGTGAAGCCGCGATCACGGTCTTCGACCTTGTCCATTTGCGTCGGCAGAGAACTGTTGAGTGAGGCTTTTCCGTTAAGAACAGCGGCCAATGCCTTGGCGGCGGCCAGACGTGGATTCATTGAGCGTCCGCCGTTTGACCAAGAACGGTACCGACGGCGAATTTCTCACGACGGCTGTTGAACAAGTCGCTGAAGTTCAGCGCCTTGCCGCCGGGCAATTGCAGGCGGGTCAGGCACAGCGCCTGTTCACCGCAGGCGACGATCAAACCATCCTTGCTGGCACTGAGGATTTCACCCGGTGCGCCCTGCCCTTCGGCCAGGCTCGCAGCCAGCACTTTCAGTGCTTCACCGCTCAGCGTGCTGTGGGTGATCGGCCATGGGTTGAAGGCGCGAACCAGACGCTCCAGCTCAACTGCCGGGCGGTTCCAGTCGATGCGTGCTTCGTCTTTGTTCAATTTGTGTGCGTAGGTGGCGAGGCTGTCGTCCTGCACTTCGCCTTCCAGGGTGCCAGCAGCGAGACCGGCAATCGCCTGAACCACGGCCGGTGGGCCCATCTCTGCGAGGCGATCGTGGAGGCTGCCGCCGGTGTCTTCACCGCTGATCGGCGTGGTGACCTTGAGCAGCATCGGCCCGGTATCCAGGCCCAGTTCCATGCGCATGACGGTCACGCCACTTTCGCTGTCACCCGCTTCAACAGCGCGCTGAATCGGTGCCGCACCGCGCCAGCGTGGAAGCAAGGAAGCGTGACTGTTGATGCAGCCCAGACGCGGAATATCCAGCACCACTTGCGGCAGGATCAGCCCGTAAGCGACCACCACCAGCAAATCCGGTTTCAGTGCGGCCAGTTCAGCCTGAGCGTCTTCGTTGCGCAGGGTCGGCGGTTGCAATACCTGGATGTTGTGCTCCAGAGCCAACTGCTTGACCGGGCTTGGCATCAGCTTCTGTCCACGGCCCGCCGGACGGTCCGGTTGGGTGTAGACCGCAACGATCTCGTAAGGACTGTCGAGCAGGGCCTTGAGGTGTTCGGCGGCAAATTCCGGGGTACCGGCAAAGACAATGCGCAGTGGCTCAGTCATGAAAGCTCTCAATTACAAAGCGTCTTGAAAAGAAAAAGGCTTGCCGCAGCAAGCCTTTGAAAGAAGGGCATCAAGCGTTCTGGCGATGGAGCTTTTCCAGTTTCTTCTTGATCCGGTCGCGTTTGAGCGTAGACAGATAGTCAACGAACAATTTGCCGTTGAGGTGGTCGCATTCATGCTGGATGCATACCGCGAGCAGGCCTTCGGCGATCAGTTCGTACGGTTGGCCGTCGCGGTCCAGGGCCTTGATCTTGACCTTTTGCGGGCGGTCGACGTTTTCGTAGAAACCCGGCACCGAAAGGCAGCCTTCCTGATACTGGTCCACCTCGTCGGTCAGGACTTCGAACTCGGGGTTGATGAACACCCGCGGTTCGCTGCGGTCTTCGGAGAGGTCCATCACGACGATACGTTTGTGCACGTTGACCTGGGTCGCGGCGAGGCCAATGCCTGGCGCTTCATACATTGTTTCAAACATGTCATCGACCAACTGACGCACTTCGTCGTCCACTACAGCCACGGGTTTGGCGATAGTGCGCAGGCGCGAGTCGGGGAATTCGAGGATGTCTAAAATGGCCATAAGCTCAATTGCTGCACGTGTGAGGTAAAGTCGGGTCGGATGGCCTGGCGAGTCCGAGGATGCAGGCTACCGTTGTGAACGTAGCTTCAGGCTTTTCAAAAATGAGCCGGAAGCGAGCCACGAGGGCTCTGGCGTTTCACGCGAACGTACATAATAAAGGGATTCACCGCATGAGGAAATCACTACTCGCCTTGCTCCTTCTGGCCTCGGCCGGTTTTGCGCATGGGCAAGTGCAACTCAGGGAAGGTTTTCCACAGCAATACACCGTGGTGGCAGGGGACACACTCTGGGACATTTCCGCCAAATACCTGCGTGAACCGTGGGAATGGCCGCAACTTTGGCAGGCCAATCCACAGATCGAAAACCCCAATCTCATTTATCCGGGCGATACGCTGTCGCTGGTCTACGTCAACGGTCAGCCACGCCTGACCCTCAATCGCGGTGCTTCCCGGGGCACCATCAAGCTTTCGCCACGGATCCGCAGCTCGCCGGTGGCCGATGCCATTCCGAGCATTCCGCTGAAATCGATCAACAGCTTTCTGCTGAGCAATCGTATCGTCGACAAGGCAGAGGATTTCGACAAGGCGCCCTACATCGTCGCCGGCGATGCCGAACGGGTGCTCAGCGGCACCGGTGATCGGATATTCGCGCGCGGACATTTCGACCCGGCACAATCGGTGTACGGCATCTTCCGGCAGGGCAAGGTCTACACCGATCCGCAGAGCAAGGAGTTTCTGGGGATCAACGCCGACGACATCGGTGGCGGCGAGATCATTGCCACTGAAGGCGACGTCGCTACCCTGGCCCTGCAACGCACCACTCAGGAAGTGCGACTCGGCGACCGGCTGTTCGGCGGTGAAGAGCGCTCGATCAATTCGACCTTCATGCCCAGTGCCCCGACTACCGATATCAACGGCTTGATCATTGATGTGCCGCGTGGTGTCACCCAGATTGGCGCGCTGGATGTCGTCACGCTGAACAAGGGGCAACGCGATGGCCTGGCCGAAGGCAATGTGCTGGTGGTGATGAAAACCGGTGAAACCGTACGTGACCGGATCACCGGCCAGCCATTGAAAATTCCCGACGAACGGGCCGGTTTGCTGATGGTCTTCCGCACCTACGACAAGCTCAGCTACGGGCTTGTCCTTAACGCATCGCGTTCCCTGGCGGTGATGGACAAGGTGCGAAATCCTTAAACCTGCTCACAAGTTACCAACAGAGTTATCCACAGCTTATTCCCGATTCGACGGGACTCTATAACGATCAAGGATGATCCATGTCGCTGTCTGTCTGTACGTCCGTTTCCCCTGCGGAACTGGAAGCCCGTTTACGCCTGCACCGTTTGCCCGAGCTCGGCCCTGCGCGTTTCAAGAAATTGCTTGAGGCCTTCGGCTCTGCCTCCAAAGCCATTGGCGCACCGGCCAGCGCCTGGCGTGCGTTGGGCCTGCCACTCGCCTGCGCGGAGGCCCGGCGCTCAAGCGAAATTCGTGACGGCGCCAGTCACGCATTAGCCTGGTTAGAGCGCCCGGGCCAGCATTTACTGATGTGGGACCAACCTGACTACCCCGCATTGCTGGCGCAAATCAGTGATGCGCCGCCGCTGTTATTCGTCGCGGGCGATCCGGGCATACTGGAAAAACCGCAGTTGGCGATGGTCGGCAGCCGTCGTGCTTCGCGACCGGGCATGGACACCGCCGCCGCGTTTTCCCGCACTCTGGCCGGCGCCGGTTTTGTCATCACCAGCGGTCTGGCCCTGGGCATCGATGCTGCGGCGCATCAGGCGGCTCTGGACGTTGGCGGGCAAACGATCGGGGTACTTGGCACGGGGCTGGAAAATTTTTATCCACAGCGCAATCGGCGGCTGGCGGACGCCATGATCACTTCGGGAAGCGCGGTAATTTCGGAGTTCCCGCTGGACGCTGGCCCTTCCCCCAGCAATTTTCCCCGGCGCAATCGAATCATCAGCGGTTTGTCCCTCGGCGTGCTCGTGGTCGAGGCGAGTGTTGCCAGTGGGTCGTTGATCACCGCGAGACTGGCGGCGGAACAGGGGCGTGAGGTATATGCGATTCCAGGGTCGATCCATCACCCTGGGGCAAAGGGGTGTCATCAGCTGATCCGCGACGGTGCGGTGCTGGTGGAAACAATCGAGCACATCCTCGAAGCCTTGCGCGGCTGGCAACGGCTGCCGTTATCCACAGAAACGCCGCAGACGACAGAGACTCATCCACTGCTCAAGTTGCTTCACGCGGCGCCCCATACCAGCGAAGCCTTGGCGATCACCAGCGGCTGGGCGTTGTCGAAAGTGTTGGCGGCGCTGACGGAACTGGAAATGGACGGCCGTGCGGTCTGTGAAAGCGGCCGCTGGCTTGCGCGGGGACGCTAGGTTTTACAGGGAAGATCGGTAAACTGCGCAGAGCCTTATTCCGGAGAGTCTTTCATGGTTAACAGTTGGCGTGTGCAACAAGCCGCACGAGAAATTCGCGCTGGGGCGGTCATTGCCTATCCAACCGAAGCTGTCTGGGGCCTGGGTTGCGACCCGTGGGACGAAGAGGCAGTGGATCGTTTGCTGCTGATCAAGGGACGGTCTGTGGATAAAGGCCTGATTCTGGTGGCCGACAATATTCGCCAGTTCGACTTCCTCTTCGAAGACTTCCCTGAATTGTGGATGGACCGTATGGCCAGCACCTGGCCTGGCCCCAACACCTGGCTGGTGCCGCATCAGAATATGTTGCCCCAGTGGATTACCGGTGTGCACGAAACCGTGGCGTTGCGGGTTAGCGATCACCCATTGGTGCGGGATTTGTGTGCGTTGGTCGGGCCGTTGGTTTCAACCTCGGCCAACCCTCAGGGGCGACCGGCGGCGCGGACGCGGCTTCGCGTGGAGCAGTATTTCCGTGGTCAGATTGATTGGGTGCTGGGCGGTAATCTGGGTGGACGGAAGAATCCGAGCGTGATTCGCGATTTGGCCACCGGCCACGTTGTGCGCCCGGATTGAGACCGCGTCATCGTTCTTCGCGGGCAAGCCTCGCTCCCACAGATCCGAGTCGTATATGAATAATGTGAACGACCGAAATCCTGTAGGAGCGAGGCTTGCCCGCGAAGAGGCCCTCAAGGCAACAAAACAGTCGAGCCAGTCGTGCGTCGCGCCGACAATTCGGTCTGCGCTTTCGCCGCTTCAGCCAATGGATAGCGCTGGCTGATGTCCACCTTCAACTTGCCGCTGATGATCATCTCGAACAGCTCATCGGCCATGCTTTGCAGGTTTTCAGCGTTGTTGGCGTAGGTCGCCAGGGTCGGTCGGGTTACGTACAGCGAACCCTTCCCCGCGAGAATCCCAAGATTCACTCCATCCACTGCGCCGGAAGCATTACCGAAACTCACCACCAGCCCCCGAGGCGCGACGCTGTCGAGCGACGTCAGCCAGGTATCTTTGCCGACACCGTCGTACACCACCGGCACCTTTTTACCGTCAGTCAATTCCAACACGCGTTGTGCGACGTTTTCGTGGCTGTAATCAATGGTCGCCCAGGCACCATTGGCTTTCGCCAGTGCGGCTTTCTCTGCTGAACTGACTGTGCCGATCAGCTTCACGTCCAAGGCCTTGGCCCATTGGCAGGCCAGGGAACCGACGCCTCCGGCTGCTGCGTGGAACAGAATGGTTTCGCCACCCTTGAGTTCATACGTCTGACGCAGCAAGTACTGCACGGTCAGGCCTTTGAGCATCACACCGGCGGCCTGTTCGAAGCTGATGGCGTCTGGCAGATGTACCAGATTGGCTTCCGGCAATACATGAACGTCGCTATAAGCGCCCAATGGGCCACTGCCGTACGCCACGCGATCACCGATCTTGAAGCGGGTGACTTCGCTTCCGACTGCTTCGACCACGCCCGCGCCTTCAGCGCCCAGGCCCGACGGCAAGGCGGGTGGGGCATAAAGGCCACCGCGGTAATAGGTGTCAATGAAGTTCAGGCCGATGGCCTTGTTGGTCACGCGTACCTGCAGCGGGCCGGGTTCGGCGGGCTGGTAATCGACATGCTCGAGTACTTCGGGGCCGCCATGGGCGCGGAACTGGATACGCTTTGCCATCTGCACTTTCCTTAAGTATTAGCTTCTAGAGTTGTAGCGCCAAGCGCCCTATCGGACTCTTAAGCTTGACCTTCGTCAACTGCGACGGCACAAGGTGCAGTGTTATCCTACGCAGCAATTTGCCGCCGGCCTGTATGAGCGCCGCGTAGCTTTGCCCGATTCAAGGTGATGCCATGACTACCCGCACCGAGGCCGTAAAAGCCTATCTGCTCGACCTGCAAGACCGCATTTGCGCTGCCCTGGAAGCTGAAGACGGTGGCGCGCGTTTCGTCGAAGACGCCTGGACCCGGCCTGCCGGTGGTGGCGGTCGCACCCGGGTGATCGAAAACGGCGCGGTCATTGAAAAGGGCGGCGTCAACTTTTCCCACGTCTTTGGCAGCGGTCTCCCACCCTCCGCCAGCGCTCATCGGCCAGAATTGGCCGGCCGAGGCTTCGAAGCCTTGGGCGTGTCTCTGGTGATTCACCCGCACAACCCCCATGTACCGACGTCCCACGCCAACGTGCGCTTTTTCATCGCTGAAAAAGAAGGTGAAGAGCCGGTCTGGTGGTTCGGTGGCGGCTTCGACCTGACCCCTTATTACGGTAATGAAGAAGACTGCGTGCACTGGCACCGCGTCGCCGAACAGGCCTGCGCGCCGTTCGGCCCGGACGTCTACCCGCGCTACAAGGCCTGGTGCGACAGTTACTTCCACATCAAGCATCGCCACGAGCCGCGTGGCATCGGCGGCCTGTTTTTCGATGACTTGAATGAGTGGGACTTCGACACCAGCTTCGCCTTCATGCGCGCCATCGGCGATGCGTTCATCGACGCGTACCTGCCGATCGTGCAGCGCCGCAAGAACGATGCGTTCACCGCCAAACAGCGTGAATTCCAGGAGTTTCGCCGTGGCCGTTATGTCGAGTTCAACCTGGTCTATGACCGCGGCACGCTGTTCGGCCTGCAATCGGGCGGACGTACCGAATCGATCCTGATGTCGCTGCCGCCGCAAGTGCGCTGGGCCTACGACTGGAAAGCCGAGCCGGGCAGTGAAGAAGCGCGCCTGACCGAGTACTTCCTGCAAGACCGCGATTGGTTGGCCAAGGCCTGAACGAGGAATTCTGATGGATCGTTACGTCGTATTCGGTAACCCGATTGGCCACAGTAAGTCGCCGCTGATCCACCGTTTGTTCGCCGAGCAGACGGGGCAAAAACTGGACTACAGCACTTTGCTGGCGCCCCTCGATGATTTTTCCGGCTGTGCCCAGGAGTTTTTCCGCGAAGGGCGTGGGGCGAATGTGACGGTGCCGTTCAAGGAAGATGCCTATCGTTTGGCGAACAGCTTGACCAAGCGAGCGCAACGGGCCGGTGCGGTGAATACCCTGAGCAAACTGGCTGATGGCAGTTTGCTGGGCGACAACACCGATGGTGCCGGGCTGGTGCGGGACCTGACGGTCAACGCCGGATTTAGTCTTGCGGGCAAACGCATCCTGCTGCTCGGGGCCGGCGGCGCGGTGCGCGGGGCGCTGGAGCCGCTGCTGGCCGAGCGACCGGCGTCGGTGATCATCGCCAACCGCACAGTGGAAAAAGCCGAATTGCTGGCGGAACTGTTCGCGGATTTGGGACCGGTGTCGGCCAGTGGCTTCGATTGGTTGCAGGAGCCGGTGGACCTGATCATCAACGCTACGTCCGCCAGTCTGTCGGGCGATGTACCGCCGATTGCCAGCAGTTTGATCGAGCCGGGCAAGACGGTTTGCTACGACATGATGTACGGCAAGGAGCCGACCTCGTTCTGCCGCTGGGCCAGCGAGCACGGCGCGGCGGTGGCGATGGATGGCCTGGGAATGCTGGCCGAGCAGGCGGCGGAAGCTTTCTACCTGTGGCGCGGCGTGCGCCCGGATACAGCGCCGGTGCTGGCCGAACTCCGCCGGCAATTGGCGCTGTAGTGCTTTGTGGCGGGGGAGCAAGCTCCCTCGCCACAGGTTATGCCGTTGCATCAGCGTCGGTGTTTCAATCTTCGAAGCGAATCGGGCATTTCTCCGCGCCTTCGAGCTTTCTCAATTCCTCCACCACCTGCGGCCGTGCCCCTCGCAGAGTCAGGCTGCGATCCTGACGCAACAGCCGTCGTGCTTCCTGGTGCAGCATTTCCACACCTGAATAGTCGATGAAGTTGATCTGCTGCGCCTCGATCACCACCCGCGCGCCGTGCATCCGTTGCAAACGCACTTGCAGGTAATGGCTGGCGCCGAAAAAGATTGAACCGCCAACTCTCAGAATGTCGTCATCGCCCTCACGCCAATGCTGCACCCGTGGTTGCGAGGTGCGTTTGAGGTAGAAGAACAGCGAGGCCAGCACGCCGGCGTAGATCGCCGTTTGCAACTCCAGCAACAGCGTCGCGACACAAGTCAGCGCCATCACCAGAAACTCGGCACGGCTGACTCGCAACAGAGCGCGAATGCCGCGATGGTCGACCAATCCCCAGGCGATCAACAAAATGCTGCCGGCCATGGCCGGGATCGGAATCTGCGCGATCAATACCGCACCGAAGATAGCGAACAACGCCACCCACACCGCTGAAAAAACCCCCGCCAGCGGTGAGCAGGCACCGGCGTCATAACTCAGGGCCGAGCGGGTGAAGGACCCGGCTGACAGCGACCCGGAAAAAAACGCACCGACCATGTTCGAGAAACCTTGGGCGCGGACTTCTTGATTGGCATCGAGCAACTGCTGCGAGCGTGCCGACAACGAGCGGGCAATCGACAGGCTTGTCACCAGCCCGAGCATGCCGACCGCCACCGCGCTAGGTAGCAGGCGCAACACCAGGTCCAGATCCAGCGGCAACGGGCTGAAGGGCGGCAGCCGCCCGACAAAGGCGCTGACCAACTTCACATGACCGAACATCGCTGGCCACAGCCACACTAACCATCCACTCAGGGCCAGAGCGATCAACAGCGTCGGCCAGCGCGGCAACAGCAGTTTCAGCACGACGCCCACCACGACTGTGGCCAGGCCCAGTACCAGCGAGGGTTTGTCCACCTCACTAAGATGACTGAACAGCAGCACCAGGCTGTTCAGTGCCGTGGCCTGGTTGGGCACATCCAGCCCCAGCAGGTTCGGCAGTTGCCCAATGGCAATCACCACCGCCGCGCCAAGGGTGAAGCCCAGCACCACCGAGTGAGAGACGAAATTCACCAAGGCGCCGAAACGCAGCAAACCCAGCAGCCACTGGAAAATGCCCGCAAGGAGTGTCAGAAGCAGGATCAGCGTGACGTAGTCCTCTGACGCGGGGACGGCCAGAGGACTGACGCTGGCATACAGGACGATGGAAATAGCCGCCGTAGGACCGCAGATCAAATGCCACGACGAACCCCACAGGCAGGCGATCAGCACCGGGATGATCGCGGCGTACAAGCCATATTCCGGTGGGAGACCGGCGATCAGGGCGTAGGCAATGGATTGTGGCAACGCGAGAATTGCACCGCTCAGGCCGACAATCAAATCACGGCCGATGCTGGCGCGGGTTTGCCGGGGCAACCAAGTCAGGAAGGGAAAGAGTGAATGGCGGCTGGGGAAGGCCATGGGTCCTCTCGGGTGGGGTTTTACGAAAGAGTATCAGGACCGACGCTGATCGTTCCCACGCGCAGCAAAGGAACACCGCCATGGACGCTCTGCGTCCGCTTCGGGATGTGACGCGGAGCGTCACGGGCTGCATTCCCACGCGGAGCGTGGGAACGATCAGTGGTAGGAGTTAAAGTTTGGCTTTGACCGCCGGCAACGCATCCTTCCCATCCACGGTCTTCACGCCATCCAGCCACTTATCCAGCACCGCCGGGTTGGCCTTGATCCAGGCCTTGGCCGCCTCGGTATTGCTGATCTTCTTGTTCACCACTTCGGCCATGATGCTGTTCTCCATTTCCTGGGTAAAACTCAGGTTGGTGAGCAGCTTGCCGACATTCGGACAGGCCTGTGCATAACCTTTGCGGGTCAGTGTATAAACGCTGCCGGTGTCACCGAAATACTTCTCGCCGCCCTTCAGGTAATGCATTTTCAGCTGCACGTTCATCGGGTGTGGCGTCCAGCCGAGGAAGGTCACGAACTTCTGTTTCTTCACCGCGCGAGACACTTCGGCCAGCATCGCCTGCTCGCTGGATTCGACCAGCTTCCACTGACCCAGGTCGAAGTCGTTCTTCTTGATGATCTCTTGCAGCGAAATGTTCGCCGGGGCGCCGGAGCCGATGCCATAGATCTTTTTGTCGAACTTGTCGGCGAATTTATTCAAGTCGTTAAAGTTATGCACACCCGCGTCCCAAACGTAATCCGGGACCGCCAGCGTGAATTCGGTGCCGTCGAGATTCTTCGCCAGTTGAGTAACGTCGCCGTTGGCCACGAACTTGTCGTAGAAGCCTTGCTGTGCCGGCATCCAATTACCCAGGAACACGTCCACCTGGCCATCCTTAAGACCGCCAAAGGTGATCGGCACCGCCAGCGTATCGATTTTGGCCTTGTAGCCCATGCCGTCCAGCAGAAACCCGGTGATGGCGTTGGTTGCAGCAATATCGCTCCAGCCAGGGTCGGCCATTTTCACCGTCTCGCAGCTTTGCTCGGCATAGGCAGAGGCACTGCCCAGAGCCAGAAGCCCGACCGTCAGTACTGTGGATAACCTTTGCATGGACTTCCCCTTAACATTATTGGTTTTGGCAGGGTTGTGGATAACGTGCTTTACGCTCCAGATCGTCGAGGTCGATGTGGTTGCGCATGTATTGCTGGCTGGCGTCCACCAGCGGCTGGTGATCCCAGCTCTTCAGTTTGCCGATCGTCAGGGCGTCGGCGACGAAACGCCGACGTCGCTGACTGGCGAGCACCTGTTGGTGGATCGCCGGGATATCCCATTTGGCCCGCGCTTCGGCGAGAAACTCCTCGAAAAGTTGCCGATGTTGCGGCGATTGGCTGAGTTCTTCTTGTTCACGCGGGTCGTTATGTACGTCGAAGAGTAGGCAAGGGTCGTCTTCGCTGTAGATGAATTTGTAGGCACCACGGCGAATCATCATCAACGGGCTGATGGTGCCTTCGGCCATGTACTCGCCAAACACCTCATCGTGACCGCCCTGCTCTTGCAGATGCGAAACCAGCGAGCGACCGTCCAGCGGCAGACCGGGCTCCAGCGAGCCGCCGGCCAATTCCACAAAGGTCGGCAGCAGGTCGGCGGTTGATACCGCCGCGCTGACTCGCCCAGCACCGAATTGCCCTGGCGCACTGATCAACAGCGGTACACGGGCAGCCATTTCGTACCAGTGCATTTTGTACCAGAGGCCGCGCTCGCCGAGCATGTCTCCGTGGTCACCGGAGAATACGATGATGGTGTCATCGATTAGCCCGGTTTCCTCGAGTGTTTGCAGAAGTTTGCCGACGTTGCTGTCGATATAGCTGCACGCGCCAAAGTAGGCACGGCGCGCGTCGCGAATCTTATCCACAGGCAGCGGCTTGTCCCAAAGGTCATAGACCTTGAGCAAACGCTGGGAGTGAGGATCGAGTTCTTCCTGTGTAGGTGTTTCGGGCAAAGGGATGTCGGTGTCGTCATACATATCCCAGAAAGCCTTGGGAATCGTGTACGGATCGTGTGGGTGAGTCATCGACACGGTCAGGCAGAACGGCTGATCACCCTCCTGGCGGATATGATCGAACAGGTACTGCTGGGCCTTGAACACCACCTCTTCGTCGAAGTCCAGCTGATTGGTGCGCACGCAAGGCCCGGCTTGCAGCACCGACGACATGTTGTGATACCAGGTTGGGCGTACGTCCGGCTCATCCCAGTTCACCGACCAGCCGTAATCGGCCGGGTAGATGTCGCTGGTCAGGCGTTCTTCATAGCCGTGCAACTGGTCCGGGCCGCAGAAATGCATCTTGCCCGACAGCGCGGTGCGATAACCGAGGCGTCGCAGGTAATGGGCATAGGTCGGAACATCGGCGGGGAAGTCGGCCGCGTTGTCGTAGGCGCCGATCTTGCTCGGCAACTGACCGCTGACCAGAGTAAAACGCGACGGGGCGCAAAGAGGGCTATTGCAGTAAGCGGCGTCGAACACCACGCCTTCGGCGGCGAGGCGGCTGAGATTCGGCAGTTTGATAGGCGAAGGGCCGTAGAACGGCAACATTGGCGCGGCCATCTGATCGGCCATGATGAAAAGAATATTCTTGCGCTTCATGTGATCGCGGCATTCCATAGTGAATATTTATGCGAGAGTGCTGTGATCGAGCATGGAGCCCATTAACCTTGTGGTAAAGCCCATGCCAGGCAATGACTAGGATAAGCACAGCTTATGTATGACGCCCTCGGTGATTTGTCTCTGGACCTGCTGCGTGCCTTTGAAGCCGCGGCCCGGCAACGCAGCTTCACCGCCGCCGCGGTGGAGCTCGGCACCACGCAACCGGCCATCAGCCAGCAGATCAAGCGATTGGAAGAACAGCTCGCTACCCGGTTGTTCGATCGTATTTATCGCGGCATTGAATTGACCGAAGCCGGGACTATTCTGTTCGAGCAAGTTCAGCTCGGTTTGCAGAATATCGATGCAGGATTGAGCGCAATCAGTGCACAGCAACAGCACGAGGTGTTGCAGGTGGCCACCGACTTCGCCTTCGCTGCGTACTGGCTGATGCCGCGTCTGCACCGCTTCCATACCGCCAACCCTCAAGTGGACGTCAGCCTGGTCACCAGCGAACGCAGCCACAACATGCTGCGCACCGATATCGATGTGGCGGTGCTGTTCGGCGATGGCCGGTTCAAGCAAGGCGAGAGCCACTGGCTGTTCAGCGAAGAGGTGTTTCCAGTGTGCAGCCCGCTGCTATTGAAGGACCGTACCCTGCCCTTACCGGCTCAGGCATTGCTGGAGTTTCCGCTGCTGCACCTGCGAGGCGAACACAGCAGCAACTGGTTCGACTGGAGCGGCGTGTTTCGCGAGTTGGGAATCACCTCGGCCCCAGCGCCGGGGCAACTGCGCTTCGACAATTACACGCTGCTGATTCAGGCGGCGATTGGCGGCCAAGGTGTTGCGATCGGATGGCGGCACCTTGTGGATAACTTGTTGGCGCAAGGTCTGTTGTGTCGCCCGATTGCCGACACGGTGATTTCCAGGCTGGGCTATTACGTCGTTCTACCCCAGCGCAAACGGCGTGGAGCGTTGATTCAAAAGTTTGTGGACTGGTTGATGACGGAACAGGCCAGCAGTGCGCAATCGCTCAATGGCCTCCCTTTACCGTCGATTGCGGTGTGAGCGGGTTCGGACGATTACTATTCCGACGTCGCAACAAAACTCACATGCTCTCCGACATGCAGGTTCAAGTGCAGCTCATCGGCAATCCCAACAGCGACGCGGTTCAGCCGTTCCAGCGGTTCGGCCAGGCCGGGCTCCAGGCTGGTGCTGACGTGACTGAAATGCTCAAGGGTCAGCCCGGGCACGCCGCGAGGGGCATTCACCAGGGTCCAGTGCAATGAGCTGCTTTGCAGAGCCTCGCGGATTTCTTCGGCGGCGTGGCGTTGCAGTAGATCCTCAATCTCCGGCTCCGGATCGTCCAGTACCTCGAAATCGCCCACTACAAACAACCGGGAGATGCCTGCGGCCTGCATGCCGTCGATCAGTGCATCCACTGCCAGCACCTCCTCGACCGGGCCGGGCACGATGGATTTTTCGATGTGTTCACTGTTCATCGGCAACCCTGGCGCATCAAGCAGGCAGATCACCGCCGAACAGCCGGCCACGCTCTGCTTGACCCGCTTGGCATCGAACAGGTTGCCGGCCTTGGTGCGCAAGCCCGGGCGCGGGGCGAGCGCTGTCAGATCATCGAGAATCGCGATCACTTCATGCTGGCGCCGCAGCATTTCAGCCATCAGCGCACTGCCCAGGCTACTCATGGCACCATAAAGCACTACCTTCACCACCGGGGTTTCGGCATTTTTCATGGCTGTGCTCCGTGTACTTCCTGCCTATATAGCGTGTGACCTGCGGGAGGCGGGGTGGGTTCGACAAGGTTTCAGAGGGGGTTCAGATGCAACGGATCAGGGGCTACCACGCCCATGTCTATTTCGACGCCAGCACCCTGCCACAGGCACGGGCCTTGTGTGAGCAGGCAGCGCAATTGTTTCCGCTGAAGATGGGCCGCATGCACGAACGCCCGGTCGGCCCGCATCCGGACTGGAGCTGCCAATTGGCTTTCGAGCCGCAACACCTCGGCGCGGTGTTGCCGTGGCTGGCGCTCAACCGTAAAGGATTAGTGATATTCCTGCACCCGGACACGGGCGACGATCTGCTCGACCATACCGAACACGCGATCTGGATGGGCGCAATCCGGCCGCTGAACCTGTCTGTATTCTGATCAGAGTTGTTCTTGGGCCTCACCGGGCAAGTGCTCGTCCAGATGCAGCCACGGCAAACGACTGTCGGTCCAGATATGCCGTTCGGCCGGCGCTTGCTCGGGATGGTCGAGGGTGGCGATGGTCACGTCGATGCTCTCGGGGCTGAGCTTCGTCACCAGCGCCAGTTGTGCCCCACAGTTTGGGCAGAAATATCGCACGCAAGTAGACGAAGACTCATACCGGGATGGCGTACCTGCCATCCATGCAAATGCTGAGGCGGGCACTGTGATCCAGGTGGTTACGATCCCGCCGCTGACCCGCCGGCAAATCGAGCAATGGCAGTGAGCGATGTCGTGCAATGGCCCGCTGAATTGATAGCGGATTTGTCCGCAGTGGCAGCCACCAGTGTGAAGTTTGCCCATGTCTTTTGCTCCTGACCCCGTGTTTACGGCCTTTCAACCGGGCCGACGACCGGTTGTACATTCGGTCAATGCTTTCACTCGCGAAAGCTGGCTGAAAGCTTCCCCCATTAGCATCGCCCTCACTGCCGGCAACAGACCGGTTGGCCAATGCGAGTGTTTTATCGCTCGCCCGGTCCATTAAACAACAACAATGGTGATTCTGATGTCCGCTGCTACCCGCCTCTTCGCTGTCACTCCGCCCGTACGTCTCGTGCTTCCCGTTCTGCGCTGACCTCATCCGGTTCGCCCATTTACTAGCCGCGCTACGCCTGGAGTATTCCTATGCTGACTTTCCTTGGCTTCGCCATGGTCATCACGTTCATGTTCCTGATCATGACCAAGCGCCTGTCCGCGCTGATTGCTCTGATCATCATCCCGATCATCTTCGCCCTGTTCGGCGGCTTCTCGCCGAAGATCGGCCCGATGATGCTCGAAGGCATCACCAAGCTTGCGCCGACCGGCGTGATGCTGATGTTCGCCATTCTCTACTTCGCCCTGATGATCGATTCCGGCCTGTTCGACCCGGCCGTGCGCAAGATCCTCAAACTGGTCAAGGGCGACCCGTTGAAAGTTTCGGCCGGCACCGCCGTTCTGGCGCTCGTCGTTTCCCTTGATGGTGACGGCGCGACCACTTATATGATCTGCGTGGCCGCCATGCTGCCGCTCTACAGCCGCATCGGCATGAGCCCGCGGATCATGGCCGGTCTGATCATCCTCGCCGGTGGCGTGATGAACATGACTCCTTGGGGTGGCCCGACGGCTCGTGCAGCCAGTGCGCTGCATGTCGACCCGTCCGACATCTTTGTGCCAATGATTCCGGCGATGCTGGCCGGCGTGGTGGCGATCCTGGCGATTGCCTACTTCTACGGTAAACGTGAGCGTGCACGTCTGGGTGAGCTGCATCTGGTCGGTGATGAAGTCGATCACAGCGAAATCAGCGTTTCGCAGTTCCCGGACGCTCGTCGTCCAAAGTTGATCTGGTTCAACGGCGCGTTGACCCTGGCGCTGATGTGCACGCTGGTCGCCGGTCTGTTGCCGCTGCCAGTGCTGTTCATGGTGGCGTTCAGTATCGCGATGATCGTCAACTACCCATGCCTGCAACAGCAGAAGGACCGCGTCGCGGCCCACGCCGGTAGCGTGCTGGCGGTGGTCGGGTTGATCTTTGCCGCGGGTATCTTCACCGGTATCCTGTCGGGCACCGGCATGGTCGATGCCATGTCGAAAAGCCTGCTGGCGGTCATCCCCGATTTCCTCGGCCCGTACCTGGCCGTGATCACCGCGCTGGTGAGCATGCCGTTCACGTTCTTCATGTCGAACGATGCATTTTATTACGGCGTGTTACCGGTGCTTGCCGAAGCCGCCAGTCATTACGGTATAACCGCGGTGGAAATGGCACGTGCCTCGATCGTCGGTCAGCCCGTCCACTTGCTGAGCCCGCTGGTACCATCGACTTATCTGTTGGTGGCCCTGGCCGGTATCGAATTCGGTGATCATCAGCGGTTCACCTTGAAGTGGGCAGTGCTGGTTTGCCTGTGCATACTGGTCGCTGCATTGCTGATGGGGATTTTTCCGCTGTTCAGCACTCTATAAGCCCAAGACTCACCATGAGGGGGTCCAGGCTTTGTATGAAGCCTGGGCCCTTCGTGGTTTAAACACTCGCTCAAAGGAATACACATGGAATGGCTGACCAACCCTGAAATCTGGGTTGCCTTCTTCACCCTGACTGCCCTGGAGATCGTCCTGGGCATCGACAACATCATCATGATCTCGATCCTGGTCAGCCGCATGCCCAAGCACATGCAGGCACGCACCCGGATTTTCGGCCTGGCGCTGGCCATGATCACGCGGATCCTGTTGCTGCTGTCGATCACTTGGGTCATGCGCCTCACCGCAGACCTGTTCGAAGTGTTCGGCCAAGGTATTTCCGGGCGTGACCTGATCCTGTTCTTCGGTGGTCTGTTCCTGCTGTGGAAGAGCTCGCAAGAGATGTACCACGCGCTGGAAGGTGAAGATGAAGCCAACGACGAGCCGAGCGGCAAGGGTGGTAACTTCCTGTACACCATCATCCAGATCGCAATCATCGACATCGTGTTCTCGCTGGACTCGGTGATCACCGCGGTGGGCATGGTGTCCCACGTACCGGTCATGGTCGCGGCGATTGTCGTTGCGGTGCTAGTGATGATGTGGGCTTCTGGCACTATCAGCGAGTTCATCGACAAGCACCCGTCGCTGAAGATGCTGGCGCTGTCGTTCCTATTGCTGGTGGGTACCGTGCTGATTGCCGAATCGCTCGACGTGCATTTGCCAAAAGGCTACGTCTACTTCGCCATGGCGTTCTCGTTGGCGGTGGAAGCGATCAACATCAAGATGCGCACCGCAATGATGAAAAAGAGGAAGCAGCAAGAGCCAGTGAAACTGCGCAAGGATGTTCCGGGCCAGTAACCTGAACGCTGCGCAAATGACAAAGGGGCCTTCGGGCCCCTTTGTCATACTTGTGGAAAGTGTTTATTCAACATCAATGTGTAATGGGCTCATTGCGAGCAGGCTCGCCCCGAATTGCTTCGCTCCACGAATAAAGCCAAGGGTGGATCATGTTATTTGTCTCAGGCGAATGTTATCCATCTTAGCGGCGGGTTGTGCAATACGTATGTGAATTGTTGGGGATGCAGAGTTGTTTGGGTAAACAAGTTTGTAATAGCCCCATGTGTTAAATTGCTCGAGATCAGCAGTGATAGATGGAAGGCCGGTTCTGCTAATGATAAGTAGGGCTCTACTAGTTATGTAGTAGTTGAAACTCAGCTCGTATTGCGCACCAACTGCGAGGTTTATGAATTGTTTATTTATAGCTAAATAACTTGATTGAGCCTCTATAAAATACTCGCCTCCACCTTCAGATATTTTCGCTGGGTAACCGGAGTCGGATGCGCTCCACCCATTCCATTCGCCCCCCGTAAACGTCGTCCAATCATCAGACCCGGTGCGCACTGTGTAAATCCGCACCGGACACGCCACCGCATCCGCCAGGGTCGCTGCCTGAAACAGTCCTACCTTCAATACCACGCTTACCGTTGAACCTTCGTTGCACTCGCGCAACCACTGCACCGCCGCAGTGTGGGCAAGTCCGTCGAGCCGGTTGTTTGGCTCTCCCGCCAATTGATCATGATTACGTGACGTGCTATCGCTGCGGTTTTCGATGTAACTCAGCCACACCGGCGCGCCATACAACTGGAACAGCCATTGGGTGCATAGCACCTTGGTGGAATCCTGGATCCCGCCAGTGTTCATGAACTCGCTATCGAAACCTTCCAGAAGAGGCATTGGCATGTTCTGCAGTAACAATGTGCCAACTTGCAACGACATGTTCTCCGACGGCAGCGGCCCCGTGGATCGCACCACGTCATAACGAATGTTTACCGCCCGCCCCAGGTTGGCCCCTGTGATCGGTGCCAGAATCGGGAAGTCGATGTGCGGCTGCGACGTGACGTAACGCCGTTCCGGGCGAATCGAGCCTTCGCCGATCAGGTCAATGCCATCGTCTTCGTTCAACGCTGTGGTATCGACCCGCACGGTGAAACCGTTCTGGTGAGTATTGGGGTCGAGCCGCCCTTCGGGCGCTTCCAATACCTCGGGCGCTGCCCATTTCGGTTGCGTGACGCCGATGCTCAAGGTTCGCACCCTCGAGTTGCGCAATGGCTGTCCCGCACGCTTGACGTAATAGCTGGCCTCCGCTTTGCCATTGCGGTTGGCCGTGATGTACACCGGTTGCACCAGAAACGGGACTGGCTGCCCTGCGGTGTGCGAGCTCAACGGAATTTCATACAGCGGGTGCGCCCCACTGATCGAGCCGACCCAGCGCAGGCCGACGGTATCGCCAGCCACTGTACCGGTGAACGGCGCGATGACATCGGCGCCAGCGGGAGCGTTTTCCGGGAGCAGGACGTTGTTGCTGTCGGCCTGGAGAACATCAGGCTCAATGAGTTCTGGTTGAGCTACACCAACGGTGAGGTTCAACGGCAATGAGTCGCGCACGCTGCTGAGCATCACGTCGTCATTGGCCACGGTGTAATGGATTTTCACAGAACCGCCGTCCAGCGGAGCAATTTCGCTGGCCGGTACACTACGTTCGATAGGCTCATATTCGGGCTCATCGCTGACGATGGCCCGGGTTGAATAATAGGTCTCGCCGCCGGGGCGAGTGCCTTGCCAGTGAATGGTGATCAAGTCACCTGAACGGCGGCCTTCGTAGTACGGCACCGACACCGTGGCCAGCGGCGAGTCTGCCGGCAGTACCCCGCCGGGTGCCTGCAACACGCTGGGGGCTTGCAGGCGGCTGATGTCGCCCTCGACGCTGACGCTGGCATTTTTTGACGGACGATCCGCGACGCCTTCGCTTTTCAGCACATAAGCCACCGTCGCCCGTCCCTTGGCGATGGCTTTGACCTTGGTATTGGGCACACTGAATGTGACGGCAATGCCGGCGCGGATTACCGGCAGGTCGATGGGACCATGGATTACCTGCGAACCTGCGGCCGGAGTGCCAATCCAGGTCATCCGAATGATGTTTCCTTCCTTGAACCCTACGGTGTTGACCAGAATCGTGACATCTTTTTCGCCCAGCTCAACCAGGTCGATGACATCGGTGTCGGGGTCGGCCTCGATCACGATGGGCTCAGGGAGGCGGTTCTGTTTCAGATCCACGATCAGGTTGGTAATGGCCGACCAGGGTGAGCGTGGGTCAGGGTAGTTACCGACCTCGTCGATGGCTTGGAACGACACCCCGATTTTTCCGCCGTCGCCAACCAACTCGATGGTTGCTTTGTCTATCAGCACGATCAGCGGATTGTTGGCCGGATCGTCAACGTGATCGCTGGTGACATGGACGACAACGCTTACGAAGCCCCAAATGCAATGAATGCGGTCGTTCACCCGCATGAAGGGGTACCGCATGATAGTGATCGGCACCCCTGCCTCGGCTTCGGCCGGGCCGACACCATTGTCGATGATGGCTTGCGGGATCGAATAGTGCAGATGAGAGTGGCCGGGCTCGCCGTAGTCGTCGTCAAAGCCGCCGGGGCGGTCGAGTTTAACCAGAAGTTTGAGCCATGGCGTCGAGTCTTCCGGTACCTGGGGCCCTCGCTGGACGCTGTAGAACAGGGGAAACAGGTCGCCCCGCACGATATAGCCGGCATCGATGGTGCCGTGCACCTGCTTGTCTTTCTCATCGGCCCCTATGGTTTTGGTCCAGATGGGAGAGAGGTCATTGCCCCAATACAGGCGAACGACACTGCCCACGTCCATGTTTAGCCATGGGTTGATAGTAAATCGCAGTCCACCCTCGGAGGCTGCTACGCCGATGCCGCCATCGTAGCCCTGTACGGGAGTTGTCCAACTGGGCAAATGCGGCGGGGCGAGCCGCAGAGATCTGAGCTGCTCTCCTTGGGAGGGAAAATGTTCTATGTCCATGTGCAAGCTCCTGAACTGAAGACCAGAGGGGGTAGAGCGCAGGAGATATCAAACGAGAAGTGCAAGAAACGTTCTACTGACAGATCTGACAGTAGCGATGAACGGTTGTGCGCGGGCACCGCGCGAAACCTGTGGGAGCGAGCTTGCCCGCGAAGAGGCCATCACATTCAACATTGATGTTGATTGACAGGCCCCAATCGCGATCAGACTCGTTCCCACATTTTTTTTGCCTGACAAACAGGTGTGATTACCCAGGCGGGTCGAGGTTATCCAGCGCTCGATTCACCGCCAACTCCCCCAGAATGATGATCTGCTGAATCGCCAGCATAGTGTTGCGCTGCGGACCTTCCAGGAAACCGGCGAAATCACTGGCCAGGACGCTGGCCGATGCCAACGATTCGCAGGCGTGCGCGAGCAGGGTTTCGTTATCGACCTTGGGGTCGATCAGGAAGATTGTGCTGGGTTTGCGCAGGGAGACCGGATCGGTGTCCGGTGGGTTGGGCGTAACTTTGAACATAAGCTGATTTACTCCTGGGTGGAGCCGCTAACCGATCTCTACTAAAGGAAGGGTGGCGGCCGTGCGCAGGTTAGTAGACCGGGGAGAATCAGCATTGCCGGCGCGCCAAAGCGCCCTACGCACAGCCACCATCAAGTTCAGATAAGGAATCTGACTGACAGCGCGTTTGCACCTCACTGATAACACCACGGGCTACTAAACCCGACCACTGATGGGCAGTGGCAGGGAAACGATAGAGGCCAGGGTCAAGGCGCACAAGCCGGCGGATTCTGGCGTACACGTAGGTAACGGCGCAAGACGTTGTAGCCTCCGAGAAGTAACTCTACGTGTTGTTAAACACGCGCTGCAGAGTCTGTGAATTGCATCAAGGTAATCGAGGAATTATCCGACGGATTTTTTTTTGCGTCCCAAGCACGCCTGCGCGCGCAGATCTATTCAGCGATTCGAGATCCCCCGATTTTGGGGCTGCTGCGCAGCCCAGCGGGAGCAAGCTCCCTCGCCACAGGGGTTATGTTCATGCAGCTTTTCCGTTGAGCGGCAGCGTCCTTCGGGCCCCTTTGTCATTTCTGCAGCCAACTGTTTTTGTGACAGTTTTATTTCAATAGCCTCTTTAGCTATGCGATGCTGGCGTCCAGACCGTTAGCCAACTACAGCTTAAGTACAGAACGTAGAAAAACGCGCGGCACCGTCGACTTGCCCCACTGGGGCGCTACCACCACAGGGGGCCTGCATGCTCACCCTGCTCAATTTGTTATCGGCCGTGACCCTTTTGATCTGGGGCACGCACATCGTCCGAACCGGCATCCTGCGGGTTTATGGCTCCAACTTGCGCCATGTGATCGCCCATAACATGTCCAGGCGCTGGCTGGCGTTTCTCGCCGGGATCATGGTGACCGCCATGGTTCAGAGCAGCAATGCCACCGCCATGCTCGTGACTTCGTTTGTCGGTCAGGGCCTGATGGCGCTGACCCCGGCCTTGGCAACGATGCTCGGCGCCGACGTCGGTACCGCACTGATGGCGCGGGTACTGACCCTCGACCTGTCGTGGCTGTCGCCGCTGCTGATTTTCCTCGGGGTCATTTTCTTCCTGTCACGCAAGCAGACCCGGGTCGGGCAGATGGGCCGGGTCAGCATTGGTCTGGGGCTGATCATTCTGGCGCTGCAATTGATCGTCGAGGCCGCCGCGCCGATCACTCAGGCGCAAGGGGTGAAGGTCATCTTTGCCTCGCTGACCGGCGATATTTTGCTCGATGCCCTGGTCGGCGCGCTGTTCGCGATGGTTTCCTACTCCAGCCTGGCCGCTGTTTTGCTGACCGCGACTCTCGCCGGTGCCGGCGTGATCAGTCTGCCAGTGGCCATCGGCCTGGTGATTGGCGCCAACATCGGCAGCGGCATTCTCGCTTTCCTCAGCACCAGCATGCAGAACGCTGCCGGCCGTCAGGTGGCGCTCGGCAGCCTGTTGTACAAACTGATCGGCCTGCTGCTGATCATTCCGGTGCTCGATCCGCTGGTGCACTGGATCGACAGCCTCGACTTCAGCCCTCAGGAAATGGTCATCGGCTTTCACCTGCTCTACAACACCGCGCGCTGCCTGATCCTGTTGCCCAGCGTCGGGCCGATGGCCAGGCTCTGTGCGTGGTTGCTACCGGAGCGGCCGGACATCAATGGCACGGCCAAACCGCGGCACCTTGACCCGACAGCCTTGGTCACACCCAGTCTGGCGCTGGCCAATGCCGCCCGGGAAACCCTGCGCATCGGCGATCTGGTCGACAGCATGCTCGAAGCCATGCTCGACGTGCTGCGTGGCAAACAAACTGCTGTCACCCAGGAAATTCGTCGCCTGACCGATGATGTCGAAGCGCTCTACAGCGCCATCAAACTCTATCTGGCGCAAATGCCCCGCGAAGACCTCAGCGAGCAGGACAGCCGGCGCTGGGCGGAAACCATTGAGCTGGCGATCAACCTGAAACTCTCCAGCGACCTGATCGAACGCATGCTGCGCAAGGTTCAGCAGCAGAAAACCTCGCAACGCCGGTCTTTTTCCGAGGTGGGCCTGGAGGAGTTGGCGGGGCTGCACAGTCAGCTGATTGCCAACCTGCGTCTGGGGTTGTCGGTGTTCCTCAGTGCCGACCCGGAAAGTGCTCGCCAGTTACTGCGTGAGAAACGTCGCTTTCGCGCACAGGAACGCCGCCTGGCCCATGCTCATGTCAGCCGTTTAAACCGTAAGATCGTACAGAGTATCGAGACCAGTTCGCTGCACCTGGAACTGATTGCCGACATGAGACGCTTGAATTCGCTGTTCTGCAGCAGCGCTTATGCGGTGTTGGGCACTTCGGATACTGGCGCTCTAGCGGTCGACGATATGACTGACATCACGCATTCACCCTGAACGTCCACAGTTGCCTGAAGTCTGTTGAACTTACGCTGGCCGTACGGAAACTTGTTATGCGTTGTCTGCTGTTCGCTTGTCTGTTGCTCGGTTCACTGCCTTCATTTGCCCTGGATCGCTTTCAGGTCGAGGGCTACACCTTGCGCAACGGCCTGCAATTGGTCCTCAAACCGGGTACTGAGCGCGGGCATGTGGCGATCCGGTTGGTGGTTGGCGTAGGCCTGGATGATTTCAGCTGCGCCGACAAGGAGCTGCCGCATCTACTCGAACACTTGCTGTTCAGCGGCATTGACGCCACCGGCGAAGGTGGTCTGGAAGAGCGCATGCAGGCCCTGGGCGGTGAGTGGAACGCCTACACCAGTAATGCCGACACGACCTTCGTCATCGAAGCCCCGGCGAAAAACCAGCGCAAGGTCCTCGACCTGTTGTTGGCGCTGCTGACCCAGACCCGTATCGATGACAATGCGATCAACATCGCCAAGCAAGTGGTCGAGCGCGAAGACGGTGGCCATTACTCGCACCTGCAGCGCTGGCTGGATCGCCAGGACCTGGGCCATACCGCGAGTAATCAGTTGGCGGTGGAGCTGGGCCTCAAATGCCCCGAGCGCGCGCAAGTCGATCACCTGACCCGCGAGCAATTGGAGAAGGTGCGCAAGGACTGGTACGCGCCCAATAACATGACCCTGATCGTGGTCGGCGATCTCGACCGCCTGCTGCCGGCCTATCTGGAACGGGCCTATGGCGCACTCGAAGCGGTTGAGCCTAGCGCTCACCTGCCGCTGCCAGACATTCAGGCCAGCGCGGCCCACGAGCGCAATTTGAGTAACGGTTTCGTCGGTGGCGGTGCCAAGTTGCATTGGCTGGTGCCGGAACCGGTGCTGGAAGACCAGCACGACGAAACCTTCGACCTGCTCAAGGACTATCTCGATTGGGCGCTCTATCGCCAATTGCGCCTGGCCCATGGGCTGTCCTATGGTCCCTCGGCTGAGCGCGAGGTATTTGGCGGGGTGGGCTTCATGAGCCTGAACGCCGACCTTGATCGCGACGACGTGCTGGCAGCGGAACAGGTGCTGGATGAGCTTAAAGCAGATCTGCTCAAGAACGGTCTCGACGCTGCCACCTTCGCCCGTCTCAAGCAAGCCGCCATCGCTCGCCAGGCCTGGGCCGTGCAAGGTAACAGCGCCCTGGCGGACTATTACTGGAGCGCCCTCGGCGACTACGAGGACGGCCATTTCGTCAACCCGGCCAAGGCACTGCAAGACGTGACACTGGCCGAGGCGAACAAGGCGATACGTGAGTTGCTGCTGCAACCGGGCTATCTGCGGATCGAGAAGCCGCTGATGAGTTATGACCAGGTGATGTGGGCGATTGTCGGGGGATTTGGATTGATAGTGCTTGGATTGCTGAGCTGGCGCTTCCATCGCAGAAAGTAAGCGTTCCCTGTGGCAAGCCTCGCTCCCACAGAATTTTCGTCGCTCAAATTTCTTAACTTACCGGCATTGGGGCAAGCCCCCTCGTCACAGGGCCTCTCGGGCGGTACCCTGTCGAGGATTTTTCCCACGACTATTGTGAATCGCCGAATGCCGAATCTGACCCTGTACGTACAGCGCCTCCTGGAGTTGATGAAGCGCTATCCCGGGGTCATTGCGCTTGGCGGTTTCATCTCCGGGGTCGGCAGTTTCATGCTGGTGGATCGCCAACAAGGTCTGGCGACGTGGATCACCACCATCATGCTGATCAGTTGGGTCTGGCTGATGCTGGAAAACAGCCTCACCAAGCTGTTTGCCAGGGTATTCAAGCGCGAAATACCCCAGCCCCTGCTGCGTTATGCGACGCAGATGATCCATCAGGAAAGCCTGTTCTTCGTCCTGCCGTTCTTTTTAATCACCACCACCTGGAACAGCGGTCAGTTGTTCTTCACGGGATTACTGAGCATGGCGGCGCTGATTTCGATCATCGACCCGCTCTACTACAAATGGCTGGCACCGCGCCGCTGGGCGTTCCTGGCGCTGCACACCCTGACCCTGTTCGCGGCCCTGCTGACCGCCCTGCCCGTCATCCTGCACCTGACCACCGCCCAGAGTTTCAAGCTGGCGCTGGGCATTGCCATGGTGCTGTCGTTCCCGAGCCTGGCCTCGATCTTCCCGATTCGCACCGTGCGTAATGCGTTGGCGATCCTCAGCATCACCGTCGGCATCGGCGCCGCCGGTTGGGTGCTGCGCTCGTGGGTTCCGCCGGCGACGCTGTGGATGACCGATGTGGCGATCAGCACCCAAATGCAGGATCGAACCCCCGGCAAGAGCCTGGAAGAAGTCAGCGCCGAGCAGATTCGCGGCGGTGGGCTGTACGCGTACACCGCGATCAACGCTCCGCGGGGGCTGGCCGAGCGGATCTACCACGTCTGGATATTCAACGGTAAAGAGGTCGACCGTATTCCTCTGGACATCCACGGCGGGCGCAAGGAGGGCTACCGCGCCTGGACCCACAAGCAGAACTTCCCCGGTAACCCCGCGGGCAAATGGCAGGTTCGGGTGCTCACCGAAGACGGCCAACTGATTGGCGTTCTGCGCTTCAAGGTCCTGGACAGCACACCCGTCAAAGAAAAGTAACGCGGATCGTGCTATTAGTCAGATCTGCGTAATAGCCGAACAAGCACGGAGCTTATGACCAGCAGCACAATGCCCGGCAGTGCCCAACTGGACACCTCGCACAGCCCTGCCCTGTTGCGGGTCACGGGTGACTGGACGCTCGCCCATTACGCCGATCTCAGCCGCCTGAGCGAAAAGCTGCGTGGCCAATACGACAACGACACCCACATCGATCTCAATGGCCTCGGCGCGCTCGATACGGCGGGTGCGTCATTGCTTGTGGAGTTGCTGGGGGCCGAGCGTCTGGGCAAATCTGCCGAACACCCCGAGTGCACCCTTTCTTCCGCTGATCGCGCCTTGTTGCAGACGGTGTACTGCTCACTGACCGATTTCTGCGTGCCGATCAAAGAGCCGGAAATCAGCGTCGGCATTCAACTGCTGACCCGCATCGGCCGTGCGGTCGACGCGATCTGGCAGGACACGCTGCAACTGTTGGGTTTCGTCGGCGTGATCCTGGAAACCATTGCTCGCGGGCTGTTTCGGCCCAAGCGCTGGCGTATTACCCCGATGGTCGCGCACATCGAACAGACCGGCCTCGACGCCGCCCCCATCGTCGCCCTGCTGACCTTTCTGGTGGGGGCTGTGGTGGCATTTCTCGGGGCGACGGTGTTGGCGAGTTTCGGCGCGAGTATTTTCACCGTGGACCTGGTGGCATTCTCTTTTCTGCGGGAGTTCGGCGTGTTGCTCACGGCGATCCTGATGGCGGGCCGTACTGCCAGTGCGTTCACCGCACAGATCGGTTCGATGAAGGCCAACGAAGAAATCGACGCGATCCGCACCCTCGGCCTCGACCCGATGGAGTTGCTGGTAGTACCCCGCGTCCTGGCGTTACTGGTGGCGCTGCCGATGTTGACCTTTCTGGCGATGGTGTCAGGGATTGTCGGCGGTGGCGTAGTCTGTGCGCTGTCGCTGGATATCTCGCCGGCGATGTTCCTGTCACTGCTGCAATCGGACATCGGCGTTCAGCACTTTCTGGTGGGGATCGTCAAAGCGCCGATATTTGCGTTCCTGATTGCCGCCATCGGCTGCCTCGAGGGCTTCAAGGTCAGCGGCAGCGCCGAGTCCGTCGGCGCACACACCACCTCCAGTGTGGTGCAGTCGATTTTCGTGGTGATTGTGCTCGACGCTGTGGCTGCGTTGTTTTTCATGGAGATGGACTGGTGAGTCGTTTACCCCGAGCGCCTTCAGAGGCGGTGATTGAAGTCCGCGGTCTGTGCAATCGCTTCGGCCGCCAGAGCGTGCACGAGAACCTCGACCTGGACTTGTACAAGGGCGAGATTCTGGCGGTGGTCGGCGGTTCCGGCAGCGGCAAATCGGTGCTGCTGCGCAGCATTGTCGGCCTGCGTCAGCCCAGCGAAGGGCTGGTGAAGGTCTTCGGCAAGAACTTGCCGAGTCTGTCGGAACACGAGCGCTCGCTGGTCGAACGGCGGTTTGGTGTGTTGTTCCAGAAAGGTGCCTTGTTCTCTTCGCTCACCGTGACCGAGAACGTCGCCCTGCCCCTGATTGAACACGCCGGCCTGAGCCGTGCCGACGCCGAGCACCTGGCGGCGGTGAAACTGGCGTTGGCCGGGTTGCCGTTGTCGGCGGCCGACAAATACCCCGCTTCGCTGTCCGGTGGCATGATCAAGCGCGCGGCCCTGGCCCGAGCACTGGCGCTGGACCCGGACATCCTGTTTTTGGACGAACCCACCGCCGGCCTCGATCCGATTGGCGCCGCAGGCTTCGATCAACTGATCCTGACCCTGCGCGATGCCTTGGGCCTGAGTGTGTTTCTGGTGACCCACGACCTCGACACGCTCTACACCATCACCGACCGGGTGGCAGTGCTGGCGCAGAAGAAAGTGCTGGTGGCGGACGCCATCGACAAAGTGTCGGAAACCGATGATGCGTGGATTCACGAATACTTCCATGGCCCTCGCGGCCGCGCGGCCATGACGGCCGCTAACCAGCTCAACGAGGTCTGACATGGAAACCCGAGCCCATCACGTATTGATCGGCCTGTTCACCGTCATAGTGGTGGCAGGCGCCCTGCTCTTCGGTCTGTGGCTGGCCAAGTCCAGCGTCGATACCGAATTCAAGGATTACGAAATCGTCTTCAACGAGGCGGTCAGCGGCCTGTCCAAGGGCAGCGCCGTGCAGTACAGCGGGATCAAGGTCGGCGACGTGGTAACGCTGCGCCTGGACCCGAACGATCCGCGCCGGGTGTTGGCGCGGATTCGCTTGGGCGGAGACACTCCGATCAAAGAAGACACCCAGGCCAAACTGGCGCTGACCGGGATCACCGGGACCTCGATCATCCAGCTCAGCGGCGGCACGCCGCAAAGCCCGACGCTCAAGGGCAAGGATGGTAATTTGCCGACAATCGTTGCATCGCCCTCGCCCATTGCCCGGTTGATGAATGACAGCAACGATCTGATGGCGGGCGTGAACGTGTTGATGCACAACGCCAATCAGTTGTTTTCCTCGGAGAACGTCGCGCACATCAGCAAGACCCTTGAGCATCTGGAGCAAACCACCGGCACCATCGCCGACCAGCGCGGCGACATTCGTCAGGCGATGCAGCAACTGGCTTCGGTTGGCAAGCAGGCCAGCGCCACCCTGGAACAGACCACCGCGTTGATGCGCAACGCCAACGGCCTGCTCAACGATCAGGGCAAGCAGATGTTCGGCAGTGCCGAACAAGCCATGAAGTCCCTGGAACAGAGCAGCGCCACCATCAACACGTTGCTCTCCGCCAATCAGGATTCCCTCAACAGCGGCATGCAGGGCTTCAATGGTCTGGCACCGGCGGTGCGTGAGTTGCGCGATACCTTGAGTTCGCTGCGAACCATTTCCCAGCGGCTTGAGGCCAACCCCAGCGGTTACCTGCTGGGCAGTGATAAAAACAAGGAGTTCACGCCATGAAGCTGGCTCATCTCGCCCTCCTCGCCGGTTTTGCATTGGTCGCGTCCTGTTCGATTTTCCCCAAGACCGAGCCGTCCGATGTCTATCGACTGCCGTCGGCACAGAGCAACGCACCGGCCCATCACGGCACGCCGCAGCGCTGGTCGTTGCGCCTGGCCAAGCCGCAGACCAGCGAAGCCTTGAACAACCCGAAAATCGCCGTCATCCCTCAGGGTGACCTGATCAGCAGCTACAAGGCTTCACGCTGGAGCGACCCGGCACCGGTGCTGTTGCGCAATCGTCTGCTCGATGGTTTCCAGCGTGACGGTCGTGTGCCGTTGCTCAGCACCGATGACAGTAATTTCCAGGCGGACCTGGAACTGGGCGGCAACCTGCAAGCATTCCAGACCGAGTACCAGGGCACGGCGGCGAGTGTGGTCGTGCGCATGGATGCGTTGCTGGTGCGTGGGTATGACCAGCGAATCCTCGCCAGCCGGCGCTTTGAAGTGCGTCAGCCGTTGAGCGATGTGAAGGTGCCGGCGGTGGTGACCGGTTTTGGCCTGGCCAGCGACCAATTGACGGCGCAAGTGGTGGCCTGGACGGTGGAGCAAGGTCAGAAGGTTGCGCCACCGCTGAGGCCTTGAAGCCACCGTTGAACCCCTGTGGGAGCGGGCTTGCCCGCGATAGCGGTGTGACATTCAACGTCGATGTCGACTGTGCTGACGCCATCGCGGGCAAGCCCGCTCCCACAGGTTTTTTGGTTAGCCAAAGAACCAGTAGCAAACGCCGATAGCCCCCAACACCCCCGCCAACTCCGCCAGCAACGCACACCCCACCGCATGCCGTGCACGCTGAATGCCCACCGCGCCGAAGTACACCGCCAACACATAGAAGGTCGTTTCGGTACTGCCCTGGACAGTCGCCGCCACCAGCGCCGGGAAGCTGTCGACTCCGGAGGTCTTCATGGTTTCGATCAGCATTGCCCGTGCGGCGCTGCCGGAGAAGGGTTTGACCATGGCCGTCGGCAGTGCATCGACGAAGCGCGTGTCCCAACCGGCCCACTCCACCAGATGACGAATCCCGTCCAGACCGAAATCCAGCGCCCCGGATGCTCGCAGCACGCCTACGGCACAGAGCATCGCCACCAGATACGGCAGCAGGTTCTTGGCCACCTCGAAGCCTTCTTTCGCGCCTTCAATGAACGCCTCGTAGACCTTCACTTTGCGTAATGCGCCGATCACCAGAAACAGCATGATCAGCCCGAACAGCGTCAGGTTGCCGAGGATCGATGACAGGCTCGCCAGAGCGGTCGCCGAGAGCGTCGCCAGCAACGCCATGAAGGCGCCGAGGGCCAGGGCACCGGGAATCAGGTAGGCGAGCACCACCGGGTCCCACAGGCGCAGACGCTGCATGAATGCCACCGACAACAGACCGACCAGGGTCGAACAACTGGTCGCGAGCAAGATCGGCAGGAACACCAGGGTCGGATCGGGCGCGCCTTGCTGGGCGCGGTACATGAAGATCGTCACCGGCAGCAGGGTCAGGGAGGAGGCGTTGAGCACCAGGAAGAGGATCTGCGCGTTGCTGGCGATGGTGTCGCTGGGGTTGAGCTCTTGCAGCGCCTTCATGGCCTTGAGGCCGATCGGCGTGGCGGCGTTGTCCAGGCCCAGGCCATTGGCGGCGAAGTTGAGGGTGATCAGACCGATGGCCGGATGCCCGGGCGGCACTTCCGGCATCAGGCGCAGGAACAGCGGGCCCAGCGCCTTGGCCAGCCATTCGACGATTCCTGCCTTTTCCGCGATCCGCAGAAACCCCAGCCAGAGGGTGAGGGTGCCGAACAGCAGGATCATGACCTCGACCGACAATTTGGCCATGGCGAAAATGCTCTCCACCATCGCCGCAAAGATCCCGGCGTTACCGCCGATCAGCCATTGCGCCAGCGCCGAAACGGCCGCCACGATGAAGAAGCCAAGCCACAGGCCATTAAGCATCAGTCAAATCCCCCGGAAGATGCGGCGAATGATAGCGGGGTAGCCAGAAACGACAAACCCCGGATTTCTCCGGGGTTTGTTTGAGGCCCTTTGTGGGAGCGGGCTTGCCTGCTCCCACAGGGTTTCGTATCAGTTACTGGAAATCTCGCCAACCGGCAATTTTTCCTTGCTGCGCCAGTGCGGCAGGGAGTTCCAGTAGCGCTGGCCCTTGGCGTCGTCGTACATGCCTTCCCAACGAGCGATGACCAACACGGCGAGGGCGTTGCCGATCACGTTCAGAGCGGTACGGGCCATGTCCATGATGCGGTCGACACCGGCGATGAACGCCAGGCCTTCCAGCGGAATACCGACGCTGCCCAAAGTAGCCAGCAGCACCACGAAGGACACACCCGGTACGCCGGCGATGCCTTTGGAGGTGACCATCAGCGTCAGCACCAGCAGCAACTGTTGGCTGATCGACAGGTCGATGCCGTAGAGCTGGGCAATGAAAATCGCCGCGATGCTCTGGTACAGGGTCGAACCGTCGAGGTTGAACGAGTAGCCGGTCGGTACCACGAAACTGCAAATGGCTTTCGGCGCGCCGTAGGCTTCCATCTTCTCGATCACGCGCGGCAGCACGGTTTCGGAACTGGCGGTGGAGTAAGCCAGGACCAGCTCATCCTTGAAGATGCGCATCAGCTTGATCACCGAGAAGCCGAACAGGCGAGCGATCAGGCCCAGCACCACGAAGGCGAAGAAGGCGATGGCGAAGTAAACCAGAACGACCAGTTTGGCCAGCGGCAGCAGAGAGGCGAAGCCGAAGTTGGCCACGGTCACCGCGATCAATGCGAACACGCCGATCGGGGCGTAGTTCATGATCATGTGGGTGACTTTGAACATGCTTTCCGATACGCCCTGGAACATCTTCACCAGCGGCTCGCGCAGGTCCGATTGCAGGCTCGACAGACCGAGACCGAACAACACAGAGAAGAAGATGATCGGCAGCATCTCGCCGCGGGCCATGGCCGCGAAGATGTTGGACGGGATCAGGTTGAGAATGGTCTGGATGAACGCATGTTCATGCTGGACCTCGGCGGCAGTGGCCTGGTACTTGGAGATATCCACCGTACCCAGGGTGCTCATGTCGATGCCGGTGCCCGGATGGACCACGTTGGCCAACACCAGACCGACCAGAATGGCGATGGTGGTGACGATCTCGAAGTAAATGATGGTCTTCAGACCGATGCGACCGAGTTTCTTCGCGTCGCCCACGCCAGCAATGCCGACGATCAGCGAGGAGATCACGATCGGGATCACGATCATCTTGATCAGACGGATAAAGATATCGCCTGCCGGTTGCAGCACGTTGCTGATCCACCAGGCTTTTTCGGCACTGAAATGGTTGAGCAGTGCACCAATTGCTATCCCCAGAACCAGACCGATGAGGATCTGCCAGGCGAGGCTAAGCTTTGCCTTCTTCATATCTTTACCCTTACTTGCGTTTGACTCAGGCTGATGCATGAACTGAAACGCTCAATGGCGAACACGTCTTGCATCGGCCCCCGTATAAGGTCCCCGCGAGCGAGCATTTACAGCTCTCAGGCAGCGAAAAAGGCGCAACTATTCCGATGCAGGGAAGCGCCGTCTAATGCCGTAAACGCCTACCCTATGCCGAATCGGCATGAGATTTTCCAACTGAAACCCACGTCCCAAGCGGTTCGAATACGACATTTACGCGGGCATAAGTGCCGTGAACCGGCCATTTCAGCGCAGGTCGATGTTTTTTAAATAGGCGTAAATTTGGGAAAAGGACTACGTTTGGCGGCGAATTATCTTCTTGATAAGGTCGGAGCTTTCTCGATATACGGTCACGAAGAAACACCGCGAAACGGTTTTGCGGGGAATATGCAGCAAGAACAGATGAGCGGAGTGCTCTAGATCAACGTTTTGCACGTTGAAGCTCTCCGCAAGTCCGTCGAGCCGCCTTGGCCCCGGCGAACTTGCGTCGCAGCTTTACCTGACCCGGCCCTTGCGCAGGTACTCCCTGTACCCGTAGGTCACTCCGACCCTGAAGCAGTCAGAACGTCCCGACCCCTTGGTCATGCGTCTACCGTCCTCGGGTAGCGCAGTGGAAAGAAGCGCAGTTGCCTCTTTCATTCGAAACTCAGTACCAATTCGGATCTTTCTTCAGTTGCTCCATCAACAACTTCTGCATGCCTTCGTCCGCCTTGCCGAGAAAGCGGTAATCGGCATGTCGCGTGGGCGACTTGTCGGCCGGCAGGCCCGCTGGCACTTCGACCAGCATGGCGTAGGCATCCTTTTTGTCGAAGCTGAATGCCACGATCAAGCGTTTGTTCAGACATGTCTGCCGGGTTTCGCAGAGCGGTCCGACCACATACTTGTCGCCATCCTCTTCGACAGCATTCATTTGCTCGGCATCGCCGGACAGGTTCATCACCCATTCCGGCAGGCGTTCTTCTTTCTTCACAACGCCTTGCCAGGTTTCCCGGTACTGCGGGTCTGCAGTGAGCAACTCATTGGCCCGCATCTGGCCATCATTGGCCGCCATTGCCATGGCACTGCCGCCCAGAAGCAGGGCGGCTGCCACTGTCTTTAACGAAATGCTCATGTTCAGCCTCGACCACGGCGGCCAAAGAAGAAGGAAGCAATGAACATCACCAGGAATACGACAAAGAGAATCTTGGCGAT
Organism: Pseudomonas cucumis; assembly: GCF_030687935.1. Classification (GTDB taxonomy): domain Bacteria; phylum Pseudomonadota; class Gammaproteobacteria; order Pseudomonadales; family Pseudomonadaceae; genus Aquipseudomonas; species Aquipseudomonas cucumis. The sequence goes on from NZ_CP117454.1 coordinate 55,264, forward strand.
ACCCGTGGCGGTGCCCGCGATACCACCGAAGCCCAATACTGCAGCGATGATGGCAATGATCAAGAATGTGATTGCCCAGCTCAACATGGTGATACTCCTTACGCTTCTATTTAAAGGTGTTGCTTGTGGTGCTTTTCCCGGCGCGTTGAGCGCGCCAAGTTCGTTTGCTTAAAACACCCAACGCTCCTGAGGCGTCTCGTCCACAGGCTGGGCCTGGTCGACGTCCATCATTCGCATCGAGTCGCTGTCAGCCTGGTTGCTGACAGCGCTGAAGTGGGTTTGGGGGGGAGGTGGAATCGACAGGTGCGGCGTCTCTGGCTGCTGGCTCTGTTCCCAACGCAAGAACTGCTGGCCGCCAATCAAGGTGATCAACAATGCCAACAGGGCGAACAAGCCTTGCTGAATATGCAATGGCGAAATACGCAATTGGGCGGCACCTTGGCGAATCATCCTGAAGTCCTCCCACTGTGGGTAGTTGGCGGGCACTGATTTATTAAATGCCCTGATTACTCAGACACCTGCAGCCTGCATGCCACCTTTTTGTCGGGTTTAATACGATTAAAATCAATGAGTTAACTGATATGTGAAAATCGGTTTGGACGCATCCTGCACGATGGCCCATTCAAGGCCGTGCGTAATGCACGATGAATTCGCCGAAACTTTCAATATTTTTGGAATTGAACGAAGGGCGCGGATGTCAGAAAGGGACGCAGGCAATCGCCGAAGAACGGTTCATTAATAAAAAATTAAATAAATCAGTGAGTTATCTTGTGGCGAAGTAGATGGCTCCGCTGATATGGCTGAAATCGGCCACAATCAATCATGCAAGTTGCCCGATTTTTCCGGGCGTAACCAAAATTCAACAATTAAAGGAGCGTAGGAACATGGAATCAGCCACTGAGCATCAAGGCCGCATTCTTCTGGTGGACGACGAGTCCGCCATCCTCCGAACCTTTCGCTATTGCCTCGAAGACGAAGGCTATAGCGTGGCCACCGCGACCAGCGCTGCTCAGGCCGAAGCCTTGTTGCAGCGCCAGGTTTTCGATTTGTGCTTCCTCGATTTGCGCCTGGGTGAAGACAATGGGCTCGATGTATTGGCCCAGATGCGCATCCAGGCACCGTGGATGCGGGTGGTGATCGTCACTGCTCACTCGGCCGTGGACACTGCCGTGGATGCGATTCAGGCCGGTGCCGCCGACTATCTGGTCAAGCCTTGCAGCCCCGACCAGTTGCGTCTGGCCACTGCCAAACAGCTGGAAGTACGGCAACTCTCGGCGCGACTGGAAGCCCTCGAAGGCGAAGTGCGCAAACCCAAGGAGGGGCTGGATTCCCACAGTCCGGCCATGAAAGTGGTGCTCGAAACCGCGCGCCAGGTCGCCAGCACCGACGCCAATATCCTGCTTCTCGGCGAATCCGGCACCGGTAAAGGTGAGCTGTCACGGGCGATTCACGGCTGGAGTAAACGCCAGAAGAAATCCTGCGTCACCATCAATTGCCCATCCCTGACTGCCGAATTAATGGACAGCGAGCTTTTCGGCCACAGCCGTGGCGCATTTACCGGTGCCAGCGAAAGCACCTTGGGTCGTGTCAATCAGGCCGACGGCGGGACTTTGTTTCTCGACGAGATCGGCGACTTTCCTTTGACCTTGCAGCCCAAATTGCTGCGTTTCATTCAGGACAAGGAATACGAACGCGTGGGCGACCCGGTGACCCGTCGCGCCGACGTGCGAATCCTCGCAGCCACTAACCTCAATCTGGAAGACATGGTTCGCGAGGGCCGTTTTCGTGAGGACTTGCTCTATCGCCTGAACGTCATCACGTTGCACCTGCCGCCGCTTCGTGAGCGCAGGGAAGATATTCTGAACCTGGCTGACCGTTTCCTGGCGCGCTTCGTCAAGGAGTACTCGCGTCCGGCCCGCTGTTTCAGCGACGAGGCCCGCGAAGCGCTGCTGAGCTACCGCTGGCCGGGCAACATTCGCGAGTTGCGCAACGTGGTGGAGCGCGCGAGCATCATTTGTCCGCAGGAGCGGGTAGAGCTCAGCCACTTGGGCATGGCCGAGACTCCGACCAACCACACGCCACGCATTGGTGCTGCGCTGAGCCTGGATGAACTGGAAAAAGCTCACATTGGCGCGGTTCTGGCCACGGCCGAGACCCTGGATCAGGCGGCCAAGACCCTGGGTATCGACGCCTCGACCCTGTACCGCAAACGCAAGCAGTACAACCTGTGAGTCGTAACTGATGAAACTGGCGATGACGTTGCGCACCCGGCTGTTTCTGAGTATTTCCGCGCTGATCACCGTGGCGCTGCTTGGGCTTTTGCTCGGACTGGTCAGCGTGATGCAGATGGCAGGGACTCAGGAAGCCTTGATCCGTGACAACTTCGTCACGCTGGATCTGGGATTGAAGCTGCGTCAGACCCTGGGTGATCAACTGATCATCGTGCTTGACGAAAACCCTGACCCTGCGGCGTTCGAGGCATCCAGGCAACACGCCCTTGAATTGCTTGACGAAGGCATTGCTCGCGAGCTGGCCAGCGAGGATACCCAGTATGGTTTCAAAAAAGCCAAGGCTGATTATCAGAACTTGTTGCAGGCCTTTGATCTTTCCCGCGCTCCGGTACAGGTAGTCAATGATAACGAGGGTCTCACGGAAAAATTCAACGCGTTGCGTAACGGTTTGATCTCTGAACAGAAGCGCGCACTGGAAAACATCACTGAGATCGAACGCAAGGCCCGGGAGCGGGCACTGTTGATTGCCGGCCTGCTTGGGTTGGTCGGGGTGGCGGTGTTGTTTATCGGGTTCATTACCGCCCATGCGATCGCCCGGCGGTTCGGGGCACCGATCGAGGCCCTGGCCGCGGCGGCCGACAACATCGGCCAGGGTAATTTCGAAGTGACCCTGCCGATTTCCTCCGCGGTGGAAATGAACCAACTGACCCGCCGCTTTGGCATCATGGCCGAGGCACTGCGTGAGCACCAAGCTACCAATATCGACGAGCTGCTCGCCGGTCAGCAACGTTTGCAAGCGGTGCTCGACAGCATCGACGACGGTTTGCTAATCATTGATCGTCAAGGTCATCTCGAGCACCTCAACCCCGTGGCTCAGCGCCAATTAGGCTGGGATACCGAGCGTCTCGGCCAAGGTCTGGGCACGGCGCTTGAGCGTCCCGAGCTGGATGAACAACTGCAACTGGTATTGCGCGGCGGCACGCTGGAACGCGCGCCGGACGACTTGAGCATCGAGGTTGATGGGGAGTCGCGATTGCTGACGTATAGCCTGACGCCGGTCAGCCATACCCAGGGCCATATTCTCGGCGCTGTGATGGTGTTGCATGACGTCACCGAACAGCGCGCCTTCGAACGGGTACGCAGCGAGTTCGTCTTGCGCGCCTCCCATGAGTTGCGCACACCGGTTACCGGGATGCACATGGCATTCGGCCTGTTCCGCGAGCGGACGCATTTTGCCGAAGACTCCCGCGAAGCCGACCTGTTGGACACCGTCAACGAAGAAATGCGGCGCCTGATGCAGTTGATCAACGACCTGCTGAATTTCTCTCGCTATCAAAACGGCTTGCAAAAACTCACCTTGGCACCGTGCTCCATCGAAGACTTGCTGGATCAGGCACAGACACGTTTTGCCAGCTCGGCGCAGGAGAAGGGGATTGAGCTGCTGGTGGAAGTGCAGGGACCGTTGCCGCGTCTGCAAGCTGATCAGGCGCAACTGGAAAGGGTGCTCGACAACTTGATCGACAATGCCTTGCGTCATACCTCCCACGACGGACTGATCCGTTTGCAGGCCCGGCGCCATGGTGAGCGGATGATTATCAGCGTCGAGGACAACGGCGAAGGCATTGCCTACGGCCAGCAAGGACGGATCTTCGAGCCCTTTGTTCAGGTCGGCCGCAAAAAGGGCGGTGCCGGCCTGGGTCTGGCGCTGTGCAAGGAAATTGTGCAGCTGCATGGCGGGCGGATGGGTGTTTACTCGCGGCCGGGGCAGGGGACGCAGTTCTACATGGCGCTGGCGATATAAACCGGAACCTTCTCAGGCTTCGTCATCCAGACGTCGTGTGCTCAATCGACGGCCACGGGTAATCAGTTCGATGAACTGCACGGCGCTCAGTGCGTGGGCGAACAGCCAGCCCTGACCGAACTTCACCCCTTCGCTGCTCAGAAACACCGCTTGGGCTTCGTGTTCGATACCTTCCGCAATCACTTTGAGTTGCAGAGCCTGAGCCATGCGAATGATGTGCGGTGCCACGCCGCTGCTGGCGGCATCATGGCCCAGCGCGTCGATAAACGCCTTGTCGATTTTCAAGCAGTCCACCGGTAAGGTTTGCAGGTAGGCGAGGCTGCAATAGCCGGTGCCAAAGTCGTCGATCAGTACCTGATGCCCTACATCCCGCAGGGCTTGCAGGTTTTCTCTGGCCACCACCACATCCACCAATCCGCGCTCGGTCACTTCAAAGGCAATCTGCCTGGCCGCCACTCGGTGCACGCTCAGCAGGCGCGCCATCACCTGACCGATACGCGGCACCATGACATCGCAGGCCGCCAGGTTGACCGAGATGTACAGCTGCGGGTTGGACCGCAACAGTTGCCCGAGCTGTTCAAGCAGGCGTTGTAATACGAAGTCGGTCATCTGGCGGATCTGGCCGGTATTCTCCGCCATCGGAATGAACAGGTCGGGACTGGTCAGCGTGCCGTCCGGCCTTCGCCAGCGCAGCAGGGCTTCGGCACCGACGCAGTTGCGGCTGTCGAGGTCGAAGATCGGTTGATACAACACCTGTAACTCGCCTCGCCGCATGGCGCCTTGCAGTTCGGCATCCAGCGATTGACGCTGGCGTACCAGCAAAAACACCAGAATGCCGACACAGGCACTCAGCGCCAGGCTGGCCGGCAGTAGCCACCACCATACCGCCGGTACATGCATTCCTGTGCGTGGGGTGATCAGTACCAGTTGGTATTCGGGGGTGTTAGTGGGCATTCGGTAAATCAGGCGGGTATGGGTGACTTGCAGCGCATTGGGGCTTTTCGGGGGCCAGGGTTCCGCGGGGGGCCAGGCCTGCGCGACACCGAGTACCGGAATCGCCCGGGTGCCGTGGTCGAGCACCACCAACAGGCTGCTCCCCGGAGACAGATCGACCATGTCGGTCAAATGCCCGCGGGACGTCGCCACCCGAAAATTGCCACGCCCAAGCATCAGTGCGGCGCGGTTCTCATCGGGTTCGGTGGTGGTGTTGAGCCAATAGCTGTAGGTGGGGCCCTTGATGTCCGGCGGTCGGATCAGCGACACCCCTTCCTGACGGGGGCGGTTGGAGCAGATTCGCGAAGTGTCCATATAAGCGGCTTCATAAACGAAGCGGTAATTGAAGCTGACCTGCTGCAGGGTGGCGATCATGTCATCATCGCAACCTCGCAGCGGCTGGGCCTCCAGGTCATCGAGGCTTTCGCGCAGCTGTCCGAACAGTTGCTCCAGGCGGGCGAGGAAGCGCTCACCTTGGGCGTTCATTTCCTGGCTCTCGTTGTGCTCGACCTGATGCATCGCCACGAACAAACTGCCGACCGTCAAAAGCGTTGCACTCAGGGCAGTCGCCAGCATCGCCAAAAACCAAGGGCGATAGAACCAGCTATGCAGTCTCTCCCGAGCAGCAGGCATCATGGAATATCCGAAGAATTACCAATGAGTTATAGCTGCTGATTTGGAAAAAGCGCTGACCGTCGGGCGGGCGTCATTATTTTGTCTGATTCAACACCTGAAGAATCGCCGCAGTTTGTGCGTCCGGTGTACCGTCGAAACGGGAAGGGCGAAAATGCAGCTGAAAGGCTGCCAGCACATTACGTGTCTCTACATCCAGTTCGCCGGTTTGCGGCGTGGCGTAGCCCAGGCGGGCAAGCTGCCCCTGAAACCAACTGATGCTGGGTAATTGCACCGCGAACTGGGCTTGCTGGCGCGCCACGGCCTGCTCGTCCGGCCAGATCCCCAGGCCTTCGGCAGCCAGGCGCTTCCAGGGAAACAGCGGGCCGGGGTCGAGCTTGCGCATCGGTGCGATGTCGCTATGGCCAATGATATGGCGGGGGCTGATGCCTTGACGCTTGCTGATGTCCTTGAGCAGAAAGATCATCGACTGAATCTGGGCTTCGCTGTAGGGATACCAAAGACGCCCGTTCGGGGTGTCCTCAAAGCCCTGATTGACGATCTCGATGCCAATGGAACTGGAGTTCAACCATGTCCGGCCTTGCCATTCGCTTTCGCCAGCGTGCCAGGCCCGGAAATTTTCATCCATTAGCTTATATATAGTGGCGCGCTTGTCGTCGCTAATCAGGTAGTGGCTGCTGACCTCGCCATGGGTCAGCAATTGCAGCGAGGTCTCCAGGGATGCGGAGGTGTAATGCATCACCACGAACTGAATGCGACTGTCGTGATTGGCTGAAACGTGGCTGGTATCGATTCGGGGGCCACTGGCACAACCGGCTAATAGAAGCAGCGACGCAATAAGAACAAGACATTTCATGGCAAGGGCAATACACGCGAGACAATAATGCAACAGTGTAACGTATTGCCTTGCGGCGCTGACGGCAAAAAATGCTCCTTTAAACAAAATGGAACAATTGGCTATCAGCCCAGTTCTACTCGATTTCGTCCGGTATTTTTCGCCCGATATAGCGCCTGATCAGCTCTTTTAAGCACAAGATCGCTATGTTCGCCCGGTCTGAAGGCAGTCAGCCCCATGGAAATAGTGATGGTGACTCGCTCACCCTTGAAGTGAAACGGGCAGGCTTCGATCGATGCGCGCAATGTTTCCAGTAGTTTCGCGCCAGCCATCGGTAGTGTGGCTGGCATTAGCAGCACGAATTCCTCGCCGCCAAACCTGGCAATGAAGTCTGTTCCGCGCAGACGCTTGCGCAGCACGTTGGCGATGATTTTCAGCACCTTGTCGCCCGCCAGATGGCCATAGTTGTCATTGATGCGTTTGAAATGGTCGAGGTCGAGCATTGCCAGCAACAGGGTATTGCCATGTTGTTTCCATTGACCGATTTCGTGCTCCAGGCGTTCGCTCCAGGCTGCTCGATTCGGCAGGCCGGTCAAGGGATCGATCAAGGCCTTCTGGCGCTGCTCTTCGAGATGCTCGCGGTAGCCCAGGGCTTCCTGCTCCATGTGAGCAACCCTTTCGGCCAGGCTTTGCAGGCGGGCGGCTACTTCCTTCTCACGTTCGTCGCGTTGCTTCTGGTGCTGATCCATCGTACCGAGCAGGCCTTCGAGATGGTTTTCCAGCATATGCTTGAGATCATCAAGGTCCGCTGCCTCCTGCATGCTGCTTTGCAAGCCGTCGACTTGCTCGCGAATCTGCGTGTCCATCGCGCGCGCGGCAGAGCTGTTGTCGGCGTGGCCTTCGCTGGCGGCCTGCAGATTGCTCTGAAATGACTCGAGGCGTTCGTTGAGGTGCTGTAGATACGCTTCGAATTCGTGCTGGCCGCTGTCGGTAATGGCCAGCATCAAGGTTGCCAGATCATCGAGGATGGGCAGCAATTCATACCAATTCAAGCCATTTTGCAGACGATCGCGCATCGCCTCGGCTTGCGGACGATGGCGCTCGGGCAACGCCAGATCATCGAGAAGCCCCAGCAGGGTGTCTTCGATGTGCTTGGCGACAGAGCTGTAGGACGGCTCCGGCGAGTCCGGCAGGGCATATAGAATATCGTGCTCGGACTCTGGGTCGATGGGCATCGGAGTCAGTTCATCGGGATTGATTGCCGACGGAGCCTGAGTGGTCGGTAGGGCAACCGCTGGAACCGGCTCTTGTGGTTGCTCGACATTCGGTCGGGTTTGTAACTCCGGGACCTGGCTGCTCGTAGTGTCTGGCTCAAGGATGGGTGGGACAAACGCCACGACTTCAGCGGCAGGAGCCATTGCTGTTGGCGCCTGAATTTGCAGCGGTGCAGTGTCGGGCAGGGCGGCTTCTACGGTTGGCAACACCCGTTGCGGTTTATCGGCGACTGGCGAGAGATTGACCATCGCTTGTGGGGGCTCGGCCGGTGCTGCAACCGGTTCGACAGATGGCGGGGCAGGCATTTGTGATTCGGGGACGGCGATCTGTGGCGCGGTCTCCTCCGTTTCCCTACTGAACAGGCGCTGCAGAAAGCTTGGACGATCAGGTTCAGCGGGGTTCTCCAGCAGGTTCAAGGCTTTGCCTTGCAAGCCGCTCAGCTCGCTGAGCAGCAACGGGATTTCACGGGCCTGGCCTACGCGTCCGTCCAGCTGCTTGGCGAAATTTTTCAGCGGCCGGCTCACTTCCCGGGGCAAAGGCAGTGCTTGCAACTGAGAGACCAGCGCCGTCAGTGCCGCACTGACTTGATTGACCCGGGTTTCCCTGCGTTGCTCGGAGTCGAGCACGGCTTTTTCCAGGCGTGGCAGCAAGGCAGCCAGGCCGGCGTCCATGTCATCGGTGCGCACGACTTCGCGCATTTCCTTCATGCATTGATCAACAGCGCGATCGGTGCCTTCCGCGGCCAGGGTACTGCGCACCAGCCCACGACGCAGCAGATCAAGCCGGGCGTCCCATCGACGTTCCAGTTTTTCCTGTTGTTCGATGCTTTTGAGGTATTTCTCTTTCCAGCGCTGTGCTTCGTCGCTCATTCAGGCAGGACTCAACGCGGGCAATGCATCGGCCGTGAGCGAACCCGGCAGACGAATCTCTACCGCGACCGGCAGGTGATCGGAAATGGGATGTGCCAGCACTTCGACCTTTTCAAGGGTCAGGGTGGGGCTGAGCAGAATATGGTCCAGGCAGCGCTGTGGGCGCCAGCTGGGAAAGGTCGCTTCCAGTTGCGGCGCGAGCAGGCCTAAATCACGCAACGGGGAGTTTTGCAGCAAGTCACTGGCATGGGTATTCATATCGCCCATCAGCACCTGGTGTTTATAGCCGCCGATCAACTCACGGATGTAGGCCAGTTGCATGCTCCGGGCGCGAGCGCCCAGCGCCAGGTGCATCATTACTACCACGAGTGCCTCCGGACCTTCGCCGAAGCGCACCAGAATGGCCCCGCGACCCTTGGGTCCTGGCAGCGGATGATCTTCGATCGCCCACGGGCGCAGGCGGCTGAGCACGCCATTGCTGTGCTGGCCGAGATGACCGAGATTGCGATTGAGTTGTTGATACCAATAAGGGAAGGCGCCGAGCTGCGCCAGGTGTTCGACCTGATTGACGTAGCCTGATCGCAGGCTGCCGCCATCGGCTTCCTGCAAGGCGACCAGATCGAAGTCACCCAGCAGATTACCGATTTTTTGCAGGTTGTCGGCGCGCCCGGTGTGCGGCAGCAGATGCTGCCAGCCGCGGGTCAGATAGTGCCGATAGCGCTCGGTACTGATACCGACCTGGATATTGAAACTGAGCAAACGCAGACGGTTGTCCACGGGCAACCCCGTCGATTCCAGGTGATGCTCGTTGACCTTCGGGTGATGCAGGCCAACGATACGTTCAGTTCCCCAGCGGCGCATGGCAGGTGCCGCGCTTAGTTGGCGACGGCCTTGGTTGCCGCTCGCTCTTTGGCAACCAGTTGGTCGGCCAGTTTGAGCGCTTGTTCGGCTCCGCCAGCAGAGCCGATGTCAAAGCGATACTTACCGTTGACGACCATGGTAGGCACGCCGGAGATTTCATATTTCTTGGCAAGTTCTTTGGCTTTGTTGATCTGGCCCTTGATGGCGAAGGAGTCGAAGGTGGCCAGGAATTTTTCCTTGTCTACACCTTGGGTCGCCAGGAAGTCCGCCATGTCTTCTTTGTCGGTCAGTTTCTTGTGTTCTTTCTGAATCGCGTTGAACACTGCAGCGTGAACCTTGCTTTCGACACCCATGGCTTCAAGCGTCAGGAACATCTGGCCGTGTGCGTCCCACGGGCCGCCAAACATGGCGGGAATGCGCACGAAGTTCACGTCGGCAGGCAGCTTTTCAGCCCATGGGTTAATGACAGGTTCGAAGGCGTAGCAGTGCGGGCAGCCGTACCAGAACAGCTCCACCACTTCGATCTTGCCAGGCACGGCCACCGGGACCGGATTGCTCAGCTCGACATAGGGCGCTTCAGGTTTTTCGGCGGCTTGGGCAGTCATGCCGAACAGGCTGGCAGCGACGAGCGCGGCGCTGATGATCAGATTACGCATGCTTTACTCCTGGACAATTGGGTCGCCTCGCGCGACCTGTTTTCAGACAGATCCTGGCGGGCTTGAGTTTGTAGTGTAACGGCAGCGGCCACAAAAAAGGGCAGCCAAAGCTACCCTTTTTATGTTTGCATCGACGGATTAATCGAGTGTTAACGTTGCAAGAGATGTACACCACTCGTAACGCTCGATCACAGGCCTTAGTGCAAGCCTTGAATATAGCTGGAGACTGCGGCGATATCTTCGTCGCTCAGCTTTTTGGCGATGCTCTGCATCGGTTTGGTATCGCCGTCGTTGGTGCGACCGCCTTCTTCCTTGCGGAATTCGGTCAGTTGCTTGGCGACATATTGAGCGTGTTGCCCGCCCAGATGCGGGAAGCCCGCTGCGGCGTTGCCGGTGCCATTAGGCGAATGGCAGCCGGTGCAAGAAGGCAGGCCCTTGGCCAGATCGCCACCACGGAACAGTGCTTCACCGCGAGCCACGACTTTCGGGTCGGCGGCGCCGACGCTGCCTTTCTGGCTGGCGAAGTAGGCGGAGATATCGGCCAGGTCCTGATCGCTCAGGTTGGTCAGCAGGCCGGTCATTTCCAGTACCGTGCGTTTGCCGGACTTGATGTCGTGCAGCTGCTTGTTCAGATAACGCTCGCCCTGACCTGCCAGTTTCGGAAAGTTAGGCGCCATGCTATTGCCATCCGGGCCATGACAGGCGCCACATACTGCGGCTTTCGCCTGACCAGCAGTCGCATCACCTGCAGCATGGGCAATGCCGGAGATCCCCACGGTCAACAGCAGACTCACGATCAATTTGTTCATCAGCTAATCCAACTACGGCTAAGGGTTAAAGAGTTATGGGCCGGGTTTACTCGCTCATCCAGTGGATGATGGCTCGGTAATCCTCGGCACTGCAGTCCATGCACAAACCACGCGGCGGCATCGCCTTGAAACCCTGGGTCACGTGTTGCACCAGCGTCTCCATACCTTTCGCCAACCTCGGCGTCCAAGCTTCCTGATCGCCCTTGCGAGGCGCCATGGGTAGTTGGCCGGAATGACAGGCACCACAAACACGGTTGTACACAGCTTCCGGATCCTGTGTAGCCTGAGCGCTGTAAAGCGGCATCAAGACACCGGCAGCTAGCAGCCATTTCGTCATAAAACGACCTTTTCAGGGTTGAGAGCGTGCTGCGTTCTAATGCGCAATCAAGGTTAATCGCTCTCGTGAACTTCATCCTACGCTGGGACAAAGCGCACACAAAATCTGCGGCATTATATACTGGCGTCACTGAAACGGAAACGACACTGCTTGCCGCGTCCATTCCCGGCGCCGCCCACATCGGAAATCCCATGCAACTCAAGAACCCCATCCTCGGTCTGTGCCAACAGTCCACATTCATGCTCAGCGCCGCCAAAGTCGATCAATGCCCCGACGACGAAGGCTTTGAAGTGGCCTTCGCCGGGCGTTCCAACGCCGGCAAGTCCAGCGCATTGAACACCCTGACACACGCCAGCCTGGCGCGGACCTCGAAAACACCGGGGCGCACACAGCTGTTGAACTTCTTCAAGCTAGACGATGAACGCCGTCTGGTCGACCTGCCGGGTTACGGTTACGCGAAAGTACCGATCCCGTTGAAGATGCACTGGCAGCGTCACCTCGAAGCCTATCTGGGCGGTCGCGAGAGTTTGAAAGGTTTGATTCTGATGATGGACATCCGTCATCCAATGACTGACTTCGACCTGCTGATGCTCGATTGGGCCGTCGCCAGCGGCATGCCGATGCATATTTTGCTGACCAAGGCAGACAAGCTGACCTATGGCGCGGCGAAAAACGTGCTGCTCAAGGTTCAGGCGGAAATCCGCAAGGGCTGGGGCGATACGATCACTATCCAGCTGTTTTCGGCACCCAAGCGCATGGGCCTGGAAGACGCCTACACTGTATTGGCGGGCTGGATGGAGCTGGCGGACAAGGGCAGCGAGACTGCCGAATAAGGCTTGCAGGGAAAAAAGCCAGGCAAAAAAAACCCCGGACTTCATATGGGGAGGGAGAAGTTCCGGGGTTCAAGTTCCGGACCGCTAGGGCGGGGTCCAGATATCTGCCAACACTTAACACAACATAGGAGCATCGAAGGGCTTCACCAGCCATTCAGTATCTCTGAGTGGCGGTTCACGGATTTAGTTCAGACTATTTTCAAAAACCATTGGAAATAATCGTCGTTATTTTCCGCACTATACCCCTTCGTTATTTTGTGCTGCGGCAAGAGGCCGCAGCACACATGTCCCTCAGGCGACTTAGTGCGCCTCATCCCAGTTGTTGCCTACACCTACCTCGACCAGAAGCGGTACATCCAGCTGTGCGGCGCTGCTCATGTGCACGCGAATTTCCTCACGGACCTGGTCGACCAAGTCCTCTCGCACCTCGAGCACCAATTCATCATGCACCTGCAGGATGACTTTGGCGTCAAGGCCGGACGATGTCAGCCAGTTATCCACCGCTACCATGGCTTTTTTGATGATGTCCGCCGCGGTGCCTTGCATCGGGGCGTTGATCGCCGTGCGCTCGGCAGCTTTACGCAGGGCCTGGTTTTTCGCGTTGATTTCCGGCAGGTAGAGACGACGGCCGAAGATGGTTTCGACGAAACCTTGCTCGGCGGCCTGGGCGCGCGTGCGCTCCATGTATTCCAGCACGCCGGGATAACGGGCGAAGTAACGGTCGATGTAGGCCTGGGATTGTTTACGGTCAACGCCGATCTGCTTGGCCAGTCCAAACGCGCTCATGCCGTAGATCAGGCCGAAGTTGATGGCTTTGGCACTGCGACGCTGATCGTTGGTGACCGCGTCGAGCTCGACGCCAAACACCTCCGCTGCTGTAGCGCGGTGTACATCGAGGTTGTTGCGGAAGGCGTGCAGCAAGCCTTCGTCCTTGGCCAGATGCGCCATGATCCGCAGTTCGATTTGCGAATAGTCCGCGGCCAGCAGCTTGTAGCCTTTGGGCGCGACGAACGCCTGACGAATCCGACGACCTTCGGCGGTGCGAATCGGAATGTTCTGCAGGTTCGGGTCGATCGACGACAAACGTCCGGTGGCGGCGACGGCTTGCTGGTAAGACGTATGAATGCGCCCGGTGCGAGCGTTGATCTGCTCTGGCAAACGGTCGGTGTAGGTGCTTTTGAGCTTGCTCAGCGAGCGGTATTGCATCAGCACCTTGGGCAGCGGGTAGTCCTGTTCGGCCAACTCGGCCAACACCGCTTCGGCAGTCGATGCCTGGCCCTTGGCGGTTTTGCTGAGTACGGGCAAACCGAGTTTTTCGTAGAGGATCATGCCCAGTTGCTTCGGCGAACCGAGGTTGAACTCCTCACCGGCAATGGCAAAGGCCTCACGCTCAAGGGCGATCAGTTTCTCGCCCAGTTCGACGCTCTGGATGCCCAGCAAGTTGGCGTCCACGAGTGCGCCTTGGCGCTCGATACGGGCCAGAACCGGCATTAGCGGCATTTCAATCTCGTTGAGCACCTTGCCCAGGCTTGGCGTTGCTGCCAGTTTTTCCTGCAAAGCCAGGTGCAGCCGGAAGGTGACATCGGCATCTTCGGCAGCATAGGGGCCCGCCAGCTCAAGCGAGATCTGGTCGAAGGTCAGCTGCTTGACGCCTTTGCCCGCGATCCCTTGAATGTCGGTCTTGCTTTGGCCCAAGTACTTGAGCGCCAGGCTGTCCATGTCGTGACGGGTGGCCGTCGAGTCCAGGACGTAAGACTCGAGCATGGTGTCGTAGGCGATGCCCTGAACAATAATCCCGTTGCTCTGATCACCACCGATGGCGCAGTTGGCGAGGATATTGGTTTCGAACTTGGCGTGTTGGCCGACTTTCAGCTTATTCGGGTTTTCCAGCAGCGGTTTCAGCGCCAGCAGTACAGTGTCGCGATCCAGCTGTTCCGGCACGCCCATGTAGGAATGGGTCAGCGGGATGTAGGCTGCTTCGTTGGCCGCGACGGAAAACGCCAGACCCACCAATTGCGAATGTTGAGCATCGGTGCCATTGGTTTCGGTGACGAAGGCGATCAACGGTGCCTTGTCGAGCTTGTCCAGCCAGGCCTCGAAACGCGCCCGGTCGAGGACGGTTTCGTACTTCGCTTCGGCTGCTCCCGGCTGCTCCTGGACGACTTCAACAATGTCCTGACCTGCGCGCTTGGCATCGCGCTGGTTCTCTTCGAACCAGCTTTTGAACTCCAGCAGGGAATACAACTCGGCGAGTTTTTCGTGATCCGGTGGGCCCATATGCAGGTCGTCGAGGCCGAAGTCCAGCGGTACGTCGATCTTGATGGTTGCCAACCGATAAGAAAGAAAGGCCATTTCCTTATGCTCTTCGAGTTTGGCCGGCAGTGTCTTGGCGCCGCGAATCGGCAGGGTCGGGACGATGTCGAGCTGCGCATAGAGCTCGGTCAGGCCACCGTTCACACCGACCAGCAGACCGGAAGCGGTCTTTGGACCGATACCCGGAACGCCCGGGATGTTGTCGGATGAATCGCCCATCAGTGCCAGGTAATCGATGATCTGCTCGGGAGCGACGCCGAATTTCTCCTTCACGCCTTCCACGTCCAGCGCGCTACCGGTCATCGTATTGACCAAGGTAATGTGCCCGTCGACCAGTTGCGCCATGTCCTTGTCGCCGGTGGAGATCACCACCGGACGGTCGGCGGCCGCGCTGCTGCGGGCCAGAGTGCCGATCACGTCGTCCGCTTCGACGTTGTCCACGCATAGCAGTGGAAAGCCCAGGGCCTTGACGCTGGCGTGCAGCGGCTCGATCTGGACCCGCATGTCGTCGGGCATGCTTGGGCGATTGGCCTTGTATTCGGCGAACATCGCGTCGCGGAACGTCCCGCCCTTGGCGTCGAATACCACGGCGAACGGGCTGTCCGGGTACTGCTTGCGCAGACTCTTGAGCATGTTCAATACGCCCTTCACCGCACCGGTCGGCAGGCCTTTGGACGTGGTCAGCGGTGGCAGCGCGTGAAAGGCGCGGTACAGATAAGAAGAACCGTCCACCAGGACGAGGGGGGCTTGGCTCATGAGCAGGATCAACCTTTTCGGCGGGTCCGGCGCTAGAATAGCGGGACCGTTGACGACAAAGGGACAAGGTTATCATGCGCACACTAAATCGCTTGTTGCTGGCTGGCTTGTTTGCAATCACTCCATTGGCTGTCATGGCGGCGGACGACGCCCCCTCGGCAGATCCGGATGTAACGATCCGCACGGAAGGTGACAAAACCATTCAGGAATATCGGCAAAATGGTTTTTTGTATGCCATCAAGGTGACCCCGAAAGTCGGTAAACCGTATTTCCTGGTGCGCGCTGATGGCTCGGACGGTAACTTCATTCGCTCGGATCAGCCGGATATGTTGATTCCGTCGTGGAAAATATTCGAGTGGTAAGCCGCTCCTAACTTAAATCGGCGCCGGCAGTCGCGGCGCCCGTACTGGCAGTTTTAACCATGTCTGTGTTCACCCCCCTGGCTCGGCCCGAGCTGGAAACCTTTCTCGCCCCTTACGGGCTTGGCCGCCTGCTTGATTTCCAGGGGATCGCCGCCGGTAGCGAAAACACCAATTTCTTTATCAGCCTGGAGCAGGGCGAGTTTGTCCTGACCTTGGTCGAGCGCGGTCCGGTGCAGGAGATGCCGTTCTTCATCGAGCTGCTCGACGTGCTTCACGACGCCGATCTGCCGGTGCCCTATGCCCTGCGCACCACCGACGGCGTCGCGTTGCGTGAACTGGCCGGTAAACCTGCGCTGTTGCAGCCCCGTCTGGCCGGTAAGCACGTCAAGGACGCCAACGCGCAGCACTGCGCTCAGGTCGGCGAGCTGCTGGCTCATTTGCACCTGGCGACCCAGGCCAACATGATCAAACGCAAAACCGATCGCGGCCTGGACTGGATGCTGGAGGAGGGCACGCAGTTGCTTTCGCATCTGAATGCCGAGCAAAGCGATTTGCTGCAACGGGCGCTGGATGAAATCACACAGCAGAAGACGAAAATTCTGGCGCTGCCGCGAGCCAACATCCACGCCGACCTGTTCCGCGATAATGCGATGTTCGAAGGCACGCACCTGACCGGGTTGATCGACTTCTACAACGCCTGTTCGGGGCCGATGCTCTATGACGTGGCGATTGCCTTGAACGATTGGTGTTCGGACGAGCAAGGGCAGCTCGATGGCGCTCGGGCGCGGGCGTTGCTGGGCGCCTATGCCGCGCTGCGACCGTTTACCGCTGCCGAAGCCGAGCTATGGCCGACCATGCTGCGCGTGGCGTGCGTACGGTTCTGGTTGTCGCGGTTGATCGCCGCGGAGTCTTTCGCCGGGCAGGACGTGTTGATTCACGATCCGATGGAATTTCAGTTGCGGCTGACGCAACGGCAGAAGGTCAACACGCCACTACCTTTCGCCCTCTAAAAGCATCGCGGGCAAGCCACGCTCCCACAGGGTTTGTGTCGTTCATAATATTGGCGAACGACACAAACCCGGTGGGAGCGTGGCTTGCCCGCGATTGGGGGCGACACAATTTTCGGAACTACAACGACTCCAGACACCCCGCCAAATCATTCCCCAGCTTTTCCAGCAACTGCTCATACCCCTGAGCAGTCGCTGGCGTGTATCCGCCCAGCGCATCCAGTTCCGCCAGTTTCACCGGCAACCCGGCCACCAGGGTTTCTGCCAGGCGTGGGCGCAGCGGAGGTTCGCTGAACACGCAGGTCTTGCCGACTTCCTGCAACCGCGTGCGCATCGCTGCCACGTGTTGGGCACCGGGCTGCACTTCGGCAGCGACACTGAACACGCCGGTGTGCTTGAGGCCGTAAGCGTCTTCGAAGTAGTCGAAGGCTTCGTGGAACACGAAGTAAGGCTTGCCCGCGATACCCGCCAGACGGGCCTTCAGGCGCAGGTCCAAAGCATCGAGACGCTGATCGAACGCCATGAGGTTGCTCTGGTAGCGCGCCGCGTTGGCCGGATCTACAGCACTCAGATCGTTGGCCATTTTGGTGGCGATCACGCGGGCGTTGATCGGTGACAACCACAAATGCGCATCCAGGTTGCCGGGGCGGTGATCGTGATCATGCTCATCGGCTTCTTCGGCGTCGGAGTGGTTATCTTCGGCGAAATGTCGCAGTTTCAGGCCGGGCAAATCCTGCACCGCAATGCTGGGCAGCGTACGACCTTTCAGCACGCGAGGCAGGAAACCTTCCATGTCCGGGCCGATCCAGTACAGCAGCGCCACCGATTGCACTTTCCGTACGTCGGATGGGCGCAAGGCATAGTTATGCGGCGAAGCGCCGGGCGGCAGCAAGACTTCCGGAACCGCTATACCGTCCTGTACCGCAGCGGCGATCAGCTGCAGGGGCTTGATGCTGGTGAGGACTTTGACTTCGGCTTGAGCAGAGCCGATCAGCAGGAAAGTTGCTAAAAATGCGACGAAGATAGAAAAAATTCGGGACACGATGACCACTCGAAGAGGCGAGAACGGGTAACATAATAACGTCTCTCACAAAACTCGTCGCCGCTCATGCCTAAAACACCGATTGCCAGCCGTCCCCACGACCACTCTCATTGCGTTCATAGCGCATTGTCTGAGGCCGATGCCTTGTGCGCACGTCAGGGGCTGCGTCTGACCGCTTTGCGTCGACGGGTGCTGGAACTGGTATGGCAAAGCCACAAACCGTTGGGTGCCTACGACATTCTGGCGGTGCTCAGCGAGCAGGACGGCCGCCGCGCCGCGCCTCCGACCGTGTACCGCGCGCTGGATTTCCTGCTGGAAAACGGCCTGGTACACCGAATCTCCTCGCTGAACGCCTTTGTCGGCTGCAATCACCCGGAACACGCTCACCAGGGCCAGTTCCTGATCTGCCGCGAATGCCACGCCGCCATCGAACTCGAACAGAAATCCATCAGCGACGCGATCATCAATAGCGCCAAAGATGTTGGATTTATCGTCGAGGCCCAGACCGTTGAAGTGATCGGTCTCTGCTCGGGTTGCCAGGGGGCGTGATGAGCAACGCGCTGATTCGCCTCGAGCAGGTGGCTGTCACCTTTGCCGGGCAAAACGTACTGGACAACATCGAGCTGAGCGTCGAGCCGGGGCAGATCGTCACCTTGATCGGCCCCAACGGTGCCGGCAAAACCACGCTGGTGCGCGCGGTGCTCGGCCTGTTGAAACCGGACAGCGGCAGCGTCTGGCGCAAGCCAAAGTTGCGCGTTGGTTACATGCCGCAAAAACTCCATGTCGATCCGACCCTGCCGCTGTCGGTGCTGCGCTTCTTGCGTCTGGTGCCGGGCGTGGACCGCGCTCGCGCGTTGGCCGCCCTCAAGGAAGTCGGCGCCGAACAGGTCATCGACAGCCCGGTACAAAGTGTTTCCGGTGGCGAAATGCAGCGGGTGCTACTAGCGCGTGCATTGCTGCGCGAGCCGGAACTGCTGGTGCTGGATGAGCCGGTGCAAGGCGTCGATGTGGCCGGTCAATCCGAGCTCTACAGCCTGATAACACGCTTGCGCGACCGTCATGGTTGCGGCGTTTTGATGGTCTCTCACGATTTGCATCTGGTGATGAGCACCACCGATCAGGTGGTGTGCCTGAATCGCCATGTCTGCTGTTCCGGGCATCCCGAGCAGGTCAGCGGCGATCCGGCATTCGTCGAGCTGTTCGGAAAAAACGCACAAAGCCTGGCGATATATCACCACCATCACGACCACGCCCACGACCTGCATGGCTCGGTGGTCAGCGCGGTCCCGTTGACTCACGTTCATGGAGATAGCTGCAAGCATGGCTGATTTTCTGCTTTATGCCCTGCTTGCAGGTCTGGCCCTGGCGCTGGTCGCGGGTCCGTTGGGTTCCTTCGTGGTCTGGCGGCGCATGGCCTATTTTGGCGACACCTTGTCCCACGCGGCGCTGCTCGGCGTGGCGCTGGGTTTTCTGCTGGATGTCAGCCCGACCGTTGCGGTCACTGTAGGCTGCTTGTTACTGGCGGTATTGCTGGTGACGTTGCAACAACGGCAGCCACTGGCGTCCGACACGCTTTTGGGAATTCTCGCACCGAGCACGCTCTCTCTGGGCCTTGTGGTACTAAGCTTCATGCATGAAGTGCGGATCGACCTGATGGCCTATCTGTTCGGCGACTTGCTGGCGATCAGTCCGACCGATCTGGCCTGGATCCTCGGCGGTAGCGCGGCGGTTCTGACATTGCTGGTCACGCTGTGGCGACCTTTGCTGGCGATCACGGTGCACGAAGAACTGGCCAAAGTGGAAGGTTTGCCAGTGGCGGCGTTGCGCCTGGCCCTGATGTTGCTGATCGCTGTGGTGATTGCGGTGGCGATGAAAATCGTCGGCGTGTTGCTGATTACTTCGTTACTGATTATTCCGGCGGCTGCGGCACAGCGTCACGCCCGCTCGCCGGAGCAGATGGCACTGGGCGCGAGCCTGCTGGGCATGCTCGCGGTGTGTGGCGGGCTGGCGTTGTCCTGGTTCAAGGACACACCGGCCGGCCCGTCGATTGTGGTGACGGCCGCCGCGCTGTTTCTGCTGAGTTTTGTCCTGCCCCGTCGAGGGGTGTAGACTTGCTCGTTTTTTGCGCAAATAGAGAGTCGCAGGAATGAAGCTGTTCGCCTCCCGTTATCTGCTCCTTGTCGCATTTTCGCTGCTGCTGGGCGCTTGCCAAAGCACGCCACCGGCGGCCACCGAGGCCCCCGATGCGCGGGCCACGGCTATCGCACAGCTGGAACAAAGCCTGGCCAGCAGCGAACTGGCCACCGCCGAAGGACAATTGGCGGCTTTGCAGGCCGAGTCGCCCAACGATCAATCCCTTGAGCAATACCAGCGGCAATTGGCCGAAGCTTATTTACTGCGTAGCCAGATCGTGTTGCAAAAAGGTGATGTGAATGCAGCAGCCACCGCCCTCAGCCGTGCCCGGGTATTGATGCCCAAGGCCCCGGCGCTGACCGGTGGCGTCAACAGCGCCATTGTCCATGCGCGCAAGGCTGAACTGGATAAAGCCGAAGCGGCTCTCAAGGCTGCCGAAGCCAAACCTCAGGCCAAAGTCATCGACCCGACGGCTGAAAGCACCACGGTGGCATTGAATCTCACCGATATGAGCAAGCTCCGTCGTCAACTGGATGCCATCGCCGCCGATGTGGTGAATTACCAGTGCGACGTGAGCATTCAGGTGCCGCGCACCCAGGATTACCCATGGCTGGCCACGCTGCTGACCAAACGGGTGAAGAAGCTGGATTCGGAGTTTGATCTGAAGCTGGAGAAACAGATTCTGCGCAACATTCCGGCGCAGATGGTTCTGAGTCCGCGCAAGCCTTAAACGCTTCGCGGGCAAGCCTCGCTCCTATAGGATTTACGCTGCACCTGTGGGAGCGAGGCTTGCCCGCGAAGGCGTCCTCCTACTCGATAAAGACCCTCAAGCCGGAACCGCCTTGGCCTTAGGCTCCCTCTCCCACACCCGATGCTGACCGATCGCGGCAAAAAACGCCTGGAACAACTTGGCATCGTTACCCACGATCACCCCCGCATCCACTTCCAGCTTCAACACATCCAACAACTGCCTGGCCTCGCTATGCAACGCAATCGCTTTCAAGTGCTTATAGGCTTCCAGCAGGTAATGCAGCGCTACACCATCGGTACTCAGCGCCTTGATCGACGCTGCGCCACCCGGCACGAACACCGCGTCAAATGCCACCGACGGTAAACCTTCCATCGACGCATCCACCGGCAGCGTTTTGCCATCGGCGGTTGTCACGGGGGCCGAGGTCGGACCGAGCAGTTTGGCGTGCGCGCCTTCGGCCATCAGAGCCTTCTTCATCGCATCAATCGCCGCACCATCCACCCCATTGGCCGCCAGAATCGCCACTTTTCGGGTTTTAATATCCCCCGACAGCAGGTTGGCCTGGCTCAGGGCGGGGGAGTGGTCGAGTGACGTTTTGCGCACCTCGACCGTTCCGGCCTTAGGTACCGGCAAGCCCAGGTTCTGTGCCACGCGTTTGGCCAGTTCCAGATCGATATTGGCCAGGATCTCATTCACCTGTCGCGCGCGAATAAATTCGCGTTCGACCTTGCCCAGCTCAAAACTGTAAGCGGCGATGATGTGTTCCTGCTCGTGCTTGCTCATGCTGTGGAAAAACAGCCGCGCTTGAGAGAAGTGATCGCTGAACGACTCGCTGCGCTGACGGATTTTCACAGCGTCGATGCGCTCCGGATAAGTCTCGAAACCGCCGTCCTGCGCGGCTGGTGGGGTTTCCTTCGGCCAGCCGCTGTCGATGGAGTTCGGCTCGTAGGAAGCGCGTCCCTTGTCGATGGTGGTGCGGTGCTGCGCATCCCGTTGACCGTTATGGAATGGTGAAACCGGACGGTTGATCGGGATCTCATGAAAATTCGGCCCACCCAGTCGGCTGATCTGCGTATCGGTGTAGGAAAACAACCGACCTTGCAGCAACGGGTCATTGGAGAAGTCGATCCCCGGCACGATATGCCCGGGGCAGAAGGCGACCTGCTCGGTTTCGGCGAAGAAGTTGTCCGGGTTGCGGTTGAGTACCATCTTGCCCAGCGGAGTGATCGGCACCACTTCTTCAGGGATCAGTTTGGTCGGGTCGAGGATATCGAAATCAAAGGCATGTTCGCTTTCTTCCTCGATAACCTGTACGCCCAATTCCCATTCCGGGTAATCCCCCGTCTCAATGGCCTCCCAGAGATCACGACGGTGGAAGTCGGTGTCTTTGCCGGCGAGCTTCTGCGCCTCATCCCACACCAGCGAGCAGGTGCCGGCGGCAGGGCGCCAGTGGAATTTGACGAAGCGTGCTTTGCCTTCGGCATTGATCATGCGAAACGTGTGCACGCCGAAGCCCTGCATGGTGCGCAGGCTTTTGGGGATTGCCCGGTCGGACATGGTCCACATCACCATGTGTGCGGATTCCGGCACCAGAGAAACAAAGTCCCAGAAAGTATCGTGGGCCGAACCACCGGTAGGAATCTCGTTGTGGGGTTCGGGTTTTACCGCATGTACGAAGTCAGGAAACTTGATCGCATCCTGAATGAAGAACACCGGCATGTTGTTGCCCACCAGATCGAAGTTGCCTTCGTCGGTAAAAAACTTCACCGCGAAACCTCGTACGTCCCGCACGGTATCGCCTGATCCGCGCGGACCTTGCACCGTGGAAAAGCGCACAAAAACCGGAGTCTTTTGATGTGGGTCTTGTAGGAATCCGGCCTTGGTCAGTATGGAATGGGTTTCATATGCCTGGAAGTAACCATGGGCGCCGGTGCCACGGGCATGGACGATGCGCTCGGGAATGCGTTCATGGTCAAAGTGCGTGATTTTTTCACGCATGATGAAGTCTTCCAGCAACGACGGCCCGCGGGCGCCGGCCTTCAACGTGTTCTGATTGTCCGCGACCTTCACGCCCTGGTTGGTGCGCAAGGCCTGTTCGGTGGCATCGGAGCGAAATTTTTCCAGGCTGTCGAGCTTGGCGTTGGTGTTGCTGCGGTCCAGGGTATCGGTCCCGGCCAGTGCGCCTTTGGGAGCGGCAGGCTTTTTAGTACTCATCAGACGTAAACTCCTCGTTGCGATTCCCGCCGTAGCCAGGACTCTTGAGCAATACCCCAGACACGGCATCGGGGCGTTTTCGAGTTGCCTAATTAGTGACTGATGAGGTTTTTAGCCGTTCCTTTTTTATGACCTTTGATCGCGTTATTGCCAAATGGAAGGTTGAATGCGGAATAAATGCTAATAACCTCTATACGGACAGGCTAAAATGCGCGCCCGGCTAACCGCTGATCCTTTTCTAACGCGCCCCACAAGGTTCGCTACGTGATCGAGTTTCAAAACGTCCACAAAACTTACCGCGTCGCCGGTAAGGATATTCCCGCCCTGCATCCGACCAGTCTGACGATTGAGAATGGTCAGGTCTTTGGCCTGATCGGCCATTCCGGCGCGGGAAAAAGTACCCTGCTGCGTCTGATCAACCGCCTGGAAAACTCCAGTGGCGGCAAGATCATCGTCGATGGCGAAGAAGTCACCGCGCTGGACGCCAATAGTCTGCGGCGTTTCCGTCAGCAGGTCGGGATGATTTTCCAGCACTTCAACCTGCTGGCGTCCAAAACCGTGGCCGACAATGTCGCGCTGCCGCTGACACTCGCCGGTGAACTGTCCCGTAGCGAAATCGACCGGCGTGTGGCGGAGTTGCTGGCGCGGGTCGGCCTGTCTGACCATGCGAAGAAGTACCCGGCGCAACTGTCTGGCGGTCAGAAGCAGCGTGTCGGCATCGCCCGCGCCCTGGCAACCAAACCGAAGATCCTGCTGTGCGATGAAGCCACCAGTGCCCTGGACCCGCAAACCACGGCGTCGGTCCTGCAACTGTTGGCCGAGATCAACCGCGAGCTGAAACTGACCATCGTCCTGATCACCCACGAAATGGATGTGATCCGTCGGGTCTGCGATCAGGTGGCGGTGATGGATGCGGGCAAGATCGTGGAGCAAGGTTCGGTGGCCGAGGTATTCCTGCATCCCAAGCACCCGACCACCAAGCGCTTCGTGCAGGAAGACGAGCAGATTGACGAAAGCGAACAGCGCGACGACTTCGCTCACGTACCGGGGCGCATCGTGCGTCTGACCTTCCAGGGCGAAGCGACCTACGCGCCGTTGCTGGGCACCGTCGCCCGGGAAACGGGTGTGGACTACAGCATCCTGGCCGGTCGTATCGATCGCATCAAAGACGTCCCTTACGGGCAATTGACCCTGGCCGTCACCGGTGGCGACATGGAAGCGGCGTTTGCGCACTTCACTGCGGCTGACGTCCACATGGAGGTGCTGCGCTGATGGAAGTCCTGACGAGTTTCTTTTCCAATATCGACTGGTACGAAATCTGGCTGGCCACCGGCGACACCCTGCTGATGCTCGGCGGTTCGCTGTTGTTCACCGTGCTTTTGGGATTGCCGCTGGGCGTGCTGTTGTTCCTGTGCAGCCCGCGCCAGTTGCTGGAAGCCAAAGGCGTGTACGCGATGCTGTCGCTGGTGGTGAACATTCTGCGTTCGCTGCCATTCATTATTTTGCTGATCGTGATGATTCCGTTCACTGTGTTGATCACGGGCACCTCCCTGGGTGTCGCCGGTGCGATTCCACCGCTGGTGGTGGGGGCCACGCCGTTCTTCGCACGACTGGTGGAAACCGCCTTGCGTGAAGTGGATCGCGGCATCATCGAGGCGACCCAGGCCATGGGCGCGACGACACGTCAGATCATCATCAATGCCTTGCTGCCAGAAGCCCGCCCGGGCATCTTCGCGGCGATTACGGTGACAGCGATTACACTGGTGTCCTACACGGCAATGGCCGGTGTGGTCGGCGCTGGTGGCCTGGGCGATCTGGCGATCCGTTTTGGTTACCAGCGTTTCCAGACGGATGTGATGGTTGTGACGGTTGTGTTGCTGCTGATGCTGGTACAAGTGCTGCAAACCGTTGGTGACAAATTGGTTGTCCACTTCTCACGTAAATAAGTCATGAGCCGGCCATTCGCTGGCAGGCGCCAAACGGGCGCCTCACAAGGAGTTAGCTGAATGAAAAAACTACTCGTCGCGTTCGCTGCCGTTGCAGCCTTTTCCGCACACGCTGCCGACACCCTGACCGTCGCGGCCACCCCGGTACCACACGCGGAAATCCTCGAGTTTGTTAAACCGGCCCTGGCCAAAGAAGGCGTGGACCTGAACGTCAAGGTATTCACCGACTATATCCAGCCGAACGTGCAGGTGGCCGAGAAGCGTCTGGACGCCAACTTCTTCCAGCACCAGCCGTACCTGGATGAGTTCAACAAGGCCAAGGGCACTAACCTTGTCAGCGTTGCCGGTGTGCACCTGGAACCGCTGGGCGCTTACTCCAGCAAGTACAAAGCGCTGACCGAGCTGCCGGGCGGCGCCAACGTGGTGATCCCGAACGACGCCACCAACGGCGGTCGTGCGCTGTTGCTGCTGGCGAAGGCTGGCCTGATCAAGTTGAAGGATTCGAACAACATCCTGTCGACCGTGAAGGACATCACCGAGAACACCAAGGACCTGAAATTCCGCGAACTGGAAGCCGCGACCATCCCGCGCGTGCTGACTCAGGTCGACCTGGCGCTGATCAACACCAACTATGCGCTGGAAGCCAAGCTCGATCCGTCCAAGGACGCGCTGGTCATCGAAGGCAACGACTCGCCATACGTGAACATCCTCGTTGCCCGTCCGGACGACAAGGACAGCGCAGCGATGCAGAAACTGGTTGCTGCCCTGCACAGCCCGGAAGTGAAAGCCTTCATTCTCGAAAAGTACAAAGGCGCGGTATTGCCGGCGTTCTGATCAGCTGACGTAAACGAAAAAGGGGCGCAATCACTGCGCCCCTTTTTTGCGTCTGAAACACCGTACCTGTGGGAGCGGGCTTGCCCGCGATGGCGGTGAAACAGTCGACATCAATATTGCATGATGCTCCGTCATCGCGGGCAAGCCCGCTCCCACAGGGTTTCGTGTTGGTTATTCGCGCTTGAGCATCACCGGCAACTGCGCCACCAGTTTCTGGTTGTTCAACGGTGCGCGTATGAACCCGCGCTGAGTCCCGTCCGGTCCGACCACCGCGAGGTTGCCGCTGTGATCAACCGTGTAATTAGGCTTGCTGGTGTCCGCTGGAATAAACGGAATACTCACCGCATTGGCCAGTTTCTGAAGGTCTTCGACCGAGGATGCGGTCAGCCCGATGAATTGCGGATCGAAGTAGCCCAGGTACTGTTTGAGTTGCTTGGGCGTGTCGCGGTTCGGGTCGACGCTGACCAAAACGATCTGCAACTTGTCCACAGCATCCGCCGGCAGTTCGCTCTTGATCTGCCGCAGCTGGGCGAGGGTGGTCGGGCAGATGTCCGGGCAGAAGGTGTAGCCGAAGAACAACAGACTCCATTTGCCTTTCAGCTCGTTGACCGCCACCGGCTTACCGTCCTGATCGGTCATCTTCACGTCTGGCAGGTTACGGCTTTGGGGCAACAGGATGATCCCCGCATCGATCAGTGCCGTCGGGTCGCCCTGGTTTTTTCCGGTCAGTACTTTATTGATGGTCAGGCCCAGGATCAGCGCGATCAAGGCGACGAGAATGAAGACGGTTTTCTGGGTTCGAGTCATAGGTTCAACAGTAAGTAGTGGTCTACGAGCAGCGCGATAAACAGCAGGAACAAGTAGTAAATAGAGTACTTGAACGTGTTGATCGCCGCGTGCGGCCGAGTGCCACGGTACAGCACCACGGCCCATTGCAGAAACCTCGCGCCCAGTGCGAGGGCACAAATCAGGTAGAGCACGCCGCTCATGTGGATCACGTAGGGCATCAGGCTGACGGCCAGTAGTGCAAAGGTATAAAGCAGGATGTGGACTTTGGTGTAGTGCTCGCCATGGGTCACCGGCAGCATCGGAATGTCAGCCTTGGCGTATTCCTCCTTGCGATGAATCGCCAGCGCCCAGAAGTGCGGCGGGGTCCAGGCGAAGATAATCAGTACCAGCAGCAACGGTTCGGCGGTGACATGACCGGTGGCGGCGGTCCAGCCGAGCAGCGGCGGGGCCGCACCGGCGAGGCCACCAATGACGATGTTCTGCGGCGTCGCACGTTTCAGGAAACCGGTGTAAACCACGGCATAACCGAGCAAGGAGGCGAGTGTCAGCCACGCCGTCAACGGGTTGGTGAAGGCTAGCAGCAGAGCTTGGCCGAGCACCGCCAGCACCAGAGCGAAAGTCAGCGCAGCGGTAGGAGAAACCCGACCTTCGGCCAAGGGCCGTTTGTGGGTCCGAGCCATGACCGCATCGATGCGCCGGTCCACCACATGGTTAACCGCCGCCGCACCGCCGGCACACAAGGCAATCCCCAGATTGCCGAACACCAGCACCGTCCACGGCACCCCGGCGCGCGTCGCGAGAAACATGCCGACCAGCGAGGTGATGAGCATCAGCACCACCACTTTCGGCTTGGTCAGCTCCAGGTAATCGCGCCAGATTGCCTGACTGTGACGTTCGCCGATCAGGGTCGCCATGGCATTTCTCCTTTTATTGTTATGGGCCCGGCCGAGTGTTTACGCAGGCTGAGACGCCAGCGTACTGGGGGCTGATGCTTGACCCGAACCAGACTGGTTCGCGCGTGATAATTGACCAGCACCATTGTCAGCAACAGCGCTGCACCGCCGGCGTTGTGGGCGACGGCCACCGGCAGCGGCAAGTGGAACACCACATTGCTGATGCCCAAGGTGATTTGTACGGCAAGGGCGATCAACACCATGGCGGCCAGGCGCGTCATGCCCACGACCTTCAGTTGCCAGGCCAGACCGAGCAGAACGAGGGTGACCAGTAACGCGCCAATACGGTGAGTCAGGTGAATCGCGGTGCGGGCATCGCTGTCCAGTTGCCCGCCCAGGTAATTGGGGCCGATGTGTTGGGTCAGGTGAAAGCCGTTGGCGAAATCAGTCGGTGGCAGCCATTGCCCGTGGCAAGTCGGAAAATCGATGCAGGCCACCGCCGCGTAATTGGAACTGACCCAGCCACCAAGGGCAATTTGCAGGATCACCAGCAACAACCCGGCCGTTGCCCAGTGCTGCAAACGTCGAGGCACGGTCAGCGCCGGCAACACGCCGGACAGGCGCAAGGTCAGCAGAAACAACAGGCTCAAGGTCGCAAAGCCGCCAAGTAAATGCCCGGTGACCACTTGCGGCCAGAGCTTGAGTGTCACCGTCCACATGCCGAACGCCGCTTGGGCGAACACCACCGCCAGCACAAACAACGGTAGTTTCACCGGCTGCCCCGGGTGATGACGATGGGTCCAGGCGCGGCCCGCCAGCACCGCGATCAGCAGCCCCAATGTGCCGGCGAAGTAGCGATGGAGCATCTCGTTCCAGCCTTTGTTGGCTTCTACCGGCGCGTCGGGGAAATGCAGTTCGGCATGGGCCAGTTGGGCTTCGCTGTTCGGCACGCTGATAAAGCCGTAGCAGCCGGGCCAGTCCGGGCAGCCAAGACCCGCATGGGTCAGGCGCGTGTAGGCGCCGAGCAACACCACAATCAGTGCCAGCAAGGTGGCAAACAGCGCGAGGCGAAATCCAGGTTTGGCCATTACGATGCCCTTATCCGATGTTCGACAGTTTCAGCAAATGGCGCAGGTCGTTGAGCAGGTCCTTGCCCTTCACCGTCGGGTCGTAGCGCAGCACCAGATTGCCGTGAGGGTCGATGATCCACAGGTGCGGCGTGTCATTGCTTTGAGCGCCTTTGATGTAGGTCGGCGGGTCCAGTGAATAACGTTGCAGCTGCGGATATTCACGTTGAAGTTTAGTCTCGTAATCGCTGTTCAGCGGCTTTGCGATGGCCAGCGCATGGCTGGCGCGGGAGGCATCGCGACCGAGGCCGATCTGGATCTGGCGCGCCAGATACACCAGCTGCTGGCAGTCCACCGAACAGTCCTTGGGCGCTGTCACCAGTAGCTGCCAGCGGTCTTCTTGCGCCGGTACGCCGATGTCGGCGCGGGTCTGGCCATTGCCGATCAGTTCGCCGTGATAACTGCGGCCCTCCGGCACCCAGAACTGCAATTTGTACATGCCGGTGGCGAGGATCATCGGACCGATCACTCCCAACAGGATCAATAACAGCTGCAAGCGCCCGCGCCGACGATTTACCGGCGTTTTCGCCTCAGACATGCCGGGTGGATTCATGACCGCTCCCATTATTGTTCTCCTTTGCGTTGTGCCAGCCGAGATAGAGGTAAAGGCCGAGCAGGGCTATCGACAGGGCGAACCACTGCACGGCATAAGCCACGTGTTTTTCCGGTCCCATGGCCACCACCGGCCAATCGGCCTGGTAGGTCGCGGGACCGCTTTGCGCGCGTAATTCGTAGGCGAAACCGTCACGGTCAAGCGCCGCCCAGAGCCTGGCCGGTTCAATGGCGGTGACCAGTTGTGGCCAGGTCGTGGCGTCTGGGTCGGCGTGCAACTGGAACGTTGCGCCGGGGGAGACGTAGACCCAGGCGTCGAGGCTCAATGCCTGGGTCGGTGTGGTGAATGACGGCGGTGTGCGCCGATCCGGCCACGGCAACCAGCCGCGATTGACCAGCAGCCACAGCCCGGTTGCCCGGTCCTGAAACGGTTGCAGCAACTCGACCCCGACCTTGCCGTCGCGCTGACGGTTGTCCAGCAGCAGGCTGTGTTCGGCATCGAACTGGCCATGCAGGCGAACCCGGCGGAAGGCCGGATCTTGGGTGTGTTGCAGTTCGGTGCTGGCCATCGGTTCGGCCGCCCGGCGCTCGGCGTAGCTTTGCAGCAACGCGCTTTTCTCCGCGCCCCGGCTCAACTGCCAGAACCCGAGTGACACCAGCAAAGGCAGCAGCATCGCGACCACCAGGGTCGGCACGAGGCCCGGCCGGAAGCGTGTCATGGCGTCGCCAGAAAGTCGGTAATCGCGATAGCTATACTCAAATGCATCGCCTGTCCCCCGGAGTGTCACCATGCTCAAAGCAGCCATCGTCCTGATGCTGATTGCCACGGTTGTCAGCCTGTTCAGCGGCCTGTTTTTTCTGGTCAAGGACGACAGCCACTCGAATCGCCTGGTCATCGCCTTGAGTGTTCGTGTTGCGCTGGCTGCCACCACTGTCGGCTTGATCGCCTGGGGGTTTTTCAGCGGCCAGTTGGTGTCTCACGTGCCTTGGTAGTCATGCGAACCAAGGCTCAGAGCACGTAGACAAAAACGAACAACCCGATCCACACCACGTCCACGAAGTGCCAGTACCAGCTCGCCGCCTCGAAGCCGAATTGATGGTCGGCATCGAAGTGCCCGCGCATGACCCGCATCAGCATCACGAACAGAATGATGGTGCCCATGGTCACGTGGGCGCCGTGGAAACCGGTGAGCATGAAGAACGTTGCGCCGTAGATGCCGGAACCCAGAGTCAGGCCCAGTTCGTGGTAAGCGTGGATGTACTCTTCGGCCTGGAAACCGAGGAACGCGCAACCGAGCAACACGGTCAGCGCCAGCCAGATTTTCAGTGCGCCGCGATGGCCTTTTTTCAAGGCGTGGTGAGCAATGGTCACGGTGACGCTGGAACTCACCAGCAGCACGGTATTGAGCAGCGGCAGGCCCCAGGGGCTGATGACTTCCTTGGGGGGAGGAAAGAGTTTCGGGTCCGGGTTGTTCAGCAGCGGCCAGGTGAATTCAAACGTTGGCCACAGCATATGAGCGAGGCCTTTGGTGCCTTCACCGCCCAGTGCCGGGCCCGTGATGTTGCGCACATAGAACAGCGCACCGAAAAAGGCGATGAAGAACATCACCTCCGAGAAAATGAACCAGCTCATGCCCCAGCGGAACGAGCGGTCCATCTGTGCGCTGTACAACCCCGCGCGACTTTCCTTGATCACCGTACCGAACCAGCCGAACAGCATGTAGGCCAGCAGCAGGCTGCCGACGAAAAAGATCAATGGGCCGTGGGATTCCGGACGCGCAGCCTTCAGGTCGTTGAACCAGGTGCCCAGGCCGAACACCGTGACGAACATGCCGACCGTGGCGATAATCGGCCATTTGCTCTGGGCTGGAACGTAATAATGTTCGTGAGTTGCCATTTATTGTTCTCCTTATCGGGCACGCTTTAACGCCTAGCCGCCGGTGCTTGTTGCAACAGCCACGGGCGGATGACGTGCGGTGATATCGAACAGCGTGTAGGACAGCGTCAGGTGCTTCACTTCCTTGGGCATGTCGCGGTCAACAATGAACCGTACCGGCATCTCGATTCGCTGACCGGGCTGCAGCACTTGCTGGGTAAAGCAGAAACATTCGGTCTTGTGGAAGTACGCGGCTGCGTTGCTGGGCGCGATACTTGGTACCGCCTGCGCGCTCATCGGGCGATCAGTCGGGTTGTGGGCGATAAAAATCATCTCGTTCACCGCCCCCGGGTGAGCGGTCAGCTCATCACTCTTGGGATAGAAATCCCAGGTCATGTCGGCCGCGTTGGTCGACAGAAACTGCACGCGAACCTGCCGCGAGACGTCGACCGTTTGCTCGCCTTCATACTGCCCGGAGGTTTTGCCATTGATGCCGAACGCCTGGCACATCACGTCGTAGATCGGCACCAGGGCAAAGCCGAAAACAAACATCGCCACCACCACCAGCAACAGGCGGGTGACCAGTTTCTTCGTCGAAATCGAATCAGCCATGATTTCCAACCTCCACCCACGATCCTGTGGGAGCGGGCTTGCCCGCGATAGCGGTATGTCTGACACACCGCGCTGGCCCTATCGCAGGCAAGCCGGATCCCACAGGACCGAGGCGTTTCATTTCACTTCCGGCGGCGTGGTGAAGGTGTGATACGGCGCGGGCGATGGAATACTCCATTCCAGGCCTTCGGCGCCATCCCACGGTTTGGCCGGTGCCGGCTCGCCGCCGCGAATGGTCTTGATCACGATGAACAGGAAGAAGATCTGCGTGGCCCCAAACATGAAAGCACCGATCGACGACACCATGTTGAAGTCGGCGAATTGCAGGTTGTAGTCCGGAATCCGCCGCGGCATGCCCGCCAGGCCCACGAAGTGCATCGGGAAGAACGCCAGGTTCATGCCGATGAACGAGAGCCAGAAATGCAGCTTGCCGAGGGTTTCGTCGTACATGTGGCCAGTCCATTTCGGCATCCAGTAGTAGGCCGAGGCGAAGATTCCGAAGATCGCTCCCGGCACCAGCACATAGTGAAAGTGCGCGACCACGAAGTAGGTGTCCTGGTACTGGAAGTCCGCCGGGGCGATGGCCAGCATCAACCCGGAGAACCCGCCAATGGAGAACAGAATGACGAACGCCACGGCGAACAGCATCGGCGTCTCGAAGGTCAGCGAGCCTTGCCACATGGTGCTGGCCCAGTTGAACACCTTGACCCCGGTGGGCACCGCGATCAGCAACGTGGCGTACATGAAGAACAACTCGCCCACCAGCGGAATGCCGACCACGAACATGTGGTGCGCCCAGACGATGAACGACAGGAACGCAATACTCGCCGTGGCATAGACCATCGAGGTGTAGCCAAATAGCGGCTTGCGCGAAAACGCCGGGATGATCGAGCTGACGGCACCGAAGGCCGGCAGGATCATGATGTACACCTCGGGGTGACCGAAGAACCAGAACACATGCTGGAACAACACCGGGTCACCGCCACCGGCGGCACTGAAGAAACTGGTGCCGAAGTGGATGTCCATCAGCATCATGGTCACGCAGCCGGCCAATACCGGCATCACCGCGATCAGCAGGAACGCGGTGATCAGCCAGGTCCAGACGAACAGTGGCATTTTCATCAACGTCATGCCGGGGGCGCGCAGGTTGAGGATGGTCGCGATCACGTTGATCGCCCCCATGATCGAACTGATCCCCATCAAGTGGATGGCGAAGATGAAGAACGTCACGCTTTCCGGCGCGTAGGTCGTCGACAACGGTGCATAGAAGGTCCAGCCGAAGTTCGGCCCGCCGCCGGGGGTGAACAGGGTCGATACCAGCAGCAGGAACGCTGCCGGCAACAGCCAGAAACTGAAGTTGTTCATCCGCGGCAGGGCCATGTCCGGCGCGCCGATCATCAATGGGATCATCCAGTTGGCGAGGCCGACGAAGGCCGGCATCACCGCACCGAACACCATCACCAGGCCGTGCATGGTGGTCATCTGGTTGAAGAATTCGGGCTGGACGATTTGCAGTCCCGGCTGGAACAGCTCGGCACGAATCACCATAGCGAACGAGCCGCCCAGCAGGAACATGGAGAACGCAAACCACAGGTACAGCGTGCCGATATCCTTGTGGTTGGTGGTCAGCACCCAGCGCATCAGGCCTTTGGCGGGGCCGTGGGCGTGGGCGGTGCCGGTATGAACATGGTCATCGACTACAACTGTCATGGCCTGTCTCCTGCAAACGGATGGGCTGGGCGGGCCGGGGCGTCATGCCCCGAGCGGTTCCTTACGTGCGCAATTAACCGGGTCATTTGCTTTCCGCCTGTTTCAGCTCCAGCACTTCTTTAGGGGTGACCATGTCGCCTTTGTTGTTGCCCCAGGCGTTACGTTCGTAGGTCACGACCGCTGCGATATCGACTTCCGACAGCTGTTTGCCGAACGCCGCCATGGAGGTGCCGGGCTTGCCGTGGAAGACGATGTTCAGGTGATCCTTGATCGGGCCGGTGGCGATTTTCGAGCCCTTGAGTGCCGGGAACATCGGCGGCAAGCCCTGGCCTTCGGCCTGGTGACAGGCCACGCAGGTGGTGTGATAGACCTTGTCGCCGCGCTCCTTGAGCTCATCGAGGGTCCATTCCTTGCTGGTCAGCTCTTTGAGTTGAGCTGCTTCGGCTTTGCGCTCGCCCAGCCAGGTTTCGTAATCGGCCTTTTCCTTGACCTCGACCACGATCGGCATGAAGCCGTGATCCTTTCCGCATAGCTCGGCGCACTGGCCACGGTAGATGCCGGGCTTTTCGACACGGGTCCAGGATTCATTGACGAAGCCCGGAATCGCATCGCGCTTGACCGCGAAGGCCGGCACCCACCAGGAGTGGATGACGTCGGCAGAGGTCACCAGAAAGCGCACCTTGGCACCGATCGGCAGCACCAGCGGCTTGTCGACCTCCAAGAGGTAATGCTCGCCTTTGGTTTCCTTGTTGTGGATCTGATCGGCGGGGGTGGTCAGGTTGCTGAAAAATTCGACGTCCTGACCCAGGTATTTGTAGTGCCACTTCCACTGATAACCGGTGACCTGGATATCGATATCCGGCTCAGTGTTGTCGTACATCTGGATCAGGGTGGCGGTTGCGGGGACCGCCATGGCCACCAGAATAAGCAGGGGCACGATGGTCCAGAGAATTTCGACGGTGGTGCTTTCATGAAATTTTGCGGCCACCTGCCCGGTAGAGCGGCGGTGGACCATCATCGACCAGAACATGGCGCCGAAGACGATGATGCCGATCACGACACAGATCCAGAAAATGGTCATGTGCAGATCGAATACTGCGTGACTGATTTCAGTCGCTCCAGGCGCCATATTCACAGTCCAGGCCGCTTGCGCCTGACTGAAAATCGACCACAACAGGAGGCCCATCCAGACTTGTGGATGTCGCATCATTGCGGGTTCCCCTTATAGTTCTTTTTATCCCGCCGGCTTTCACCTGCGGCAAGGGAGCGGCTTTTTCAGACTACGAACTTGAATCGCCGAGCCTTGCTGCATATGCAGTCGGGCGTCATCAGCTAACTCCATTCAGAACCGAGTATAGACAGCGACTGCCACCTCGCAATGTGATGGCGTAAATCGACTGAAACAGGTTGGACTTGCGTTCCAGGTCACGAATGGAGAAGGATGCAGACGAGTGGTGGCAAATCGATATAACGTAGACGTCTCAAGGATGAAATAATTATGACAAATACGTCTTAGGCTTTTTCATAAGCCAGCTACGTTATGTCTTCCCCTATTTCACTGCCTTTGTTTCCTGGAGTTTTCATGAACACCGCCGCATTGCGCGAGCAGATCCAAAAAGCCCAACAACATGAGGCCGAGACCGGCCTGTTGACTCGTCAGTTGGAAACTCAATTGCCGCACCTTCACTCCGCCATCCAATTGCCGGATGTCGATGCCAATGGCGTAATGACGCGTTTTGTGGCCGCGTATATAGAACAAGTGCCGGACCTGCTGGATGCAGCCAATGAAGTCGCCAGGGAAGCGGGCATTGAATCGCAGATCAAGCCGGTATTGAAAATCGCCGAGCAGTTCTTTCTCCAGCCGCCGGCGATCATGGCCGGTCATATCGGCCTGGACGGCCTGCTGGATGAAGCTTATCTGGCGCATCGCTTGGTCGAAGAGGTCAACGACCTGTACATCAAGCATTTTGGCCAGCCACTGATCCCCTTGGACATGACTGTTGCCAACCTGATTGCCCACCATCTGATCGGCGAAGAATTTGCCAATCAACTGGATGAAGCGGTGCATCACGCTGTGGATGAGATGCTTAACGATGAAAGTTTCGCGCTGGAATCGGTAGAGGCCTACCGCGAGAAACTCAGCAGCCCGGACACCGGCGCCGCGTGGAAGCGCTGGCCGTGCCTGTCGCGCCAATTGGGCGTGGGCCTTGAGCTGGATCAGCCAGCGGCTTGATTCAACGGTAGCAATTGAACACCTGTGGGAACGGGCTTGCTCGCGAAAGCGGCGGATCAGTCGACATTAATGTTGAATGATTGACCGCATTCGTGAGCAAGCCTGTTCCCACATTGTTTTTAAGCGGCTGAGCCTACTCCGGTTGTGGTACGTAACCGTCCTTCAAGCCTGCGCTTCAGCCCCCGTGCTTCGATTAACAACTTCGAACCCTTGGCCGCATTGGCCCGGCCCCACTCCTCAAGCAACTCCAGGCACGAGTGATCGATGTAGCTCAGGTTATTGAGCGGCACATGCACCGTTGCACCTGCAGGAATGCTCCCCAGCACTTGGGTCAGCGCCGGTACCTTGAGGAAGGTCGCCGCCCCCACCAGTCGCAGCTCCATCTCACCGTCCGCCGGCAGATCGATCAGGCTGATTTTCAGGCGCGAAGCCTTCCAGGCCAGTTTGGCCAGCGTCAGGCCGAAGCCAATCAGCACGCCGGTCAGCAGGTCGGTGAAGATGATTGCCAGTGCGGTCGCCGCATAGGTGAACATCGGCATCCGGCCATATCGGCCCAGGCCGCGAAAGGCCTTGAGGTCCACCAGTTTGAAACCGGTGTAAACCAGAACTCCCGCCAGACTCGCCACCGGAATGCTTTGCAGCACGCTCGATAGCAGCAGCACGAAAGCCAGCAACCACAGGCCATGAAACACTGTCGACAGTCGGGTGGTGGCGCCGGCCTGGACGTTGGCCGAACTGCGCACGATCACCCCGGTCATCGGCAGCGCGCCGAGCAGACCGCACAACATATTGCCCACACCTTGCGCTGACAATTCGCGGTCGAAGTCCGAGCGCTGGCCGCTGTGCATGCGATCCACAGCGGCGGCCGAGAGCAGGGTTTCGGCGCTGGCGATAAAGGCCACGGCGAAAGCGGCGATCAGCAGAGCCGGGTCTGCGAGATTGAGCAGATCCGCCGGGCGCAGCCAGTCGATGGCTTCTGCCAGGTTGGCCGGGACTTCCACGCGTTTGACCTGCAATGCGAGCACCAGGCTAGCGACCGTTGCCAGGCCGACCCCCAGTAATGCTCCAGGAACGAAACGCAGGGAGTGCGGGCGCAGTTTTTCCCACAGCCACATCACGGCAATGGTCGACAACCCGAGCAAACCTGCTTGCCAGCCAAACGAAGGCAAAGCCTGAATCACTGCTGCGGGGAAAGCCGCCAGATTATCCAGCCCCGAAGGCTTGGGCACGGCATCGAGCATCACATGCACCTGTGACAGCACGATCAGCACCCCAATCCCGGCGAGCATGCCGTACACCACTGCCGGCGCCGTAACCCGAAACCAGCAACCCAGCTTCAAACGCCCGGCCACCAACTGCAGAAAACCCGCCAGCAGCAGGATCGGCCCGAGCATGGCGATACCATGCTGGCGCACCAGTTCGAACACCAATACCGCCAGACCCGCCGCCGGGCCGCTGACTTGCAGCGGCGATCCGGCAAGCCAGCCAACCACCAGACCACCGATGATGCCGGTGATCAGACCTTTGGACGGTGGCAGCCCCGAGGCGATGGCGATACCCATGCACAAGGGCAGGGCGACCAGAAATACAACCACCGAAGCCAGCAGCTCCCGTGGCAGAACAGCTTTTAATTGAGCAGCACGCATGGTGACTCTCCCGAAGTTTTCTTCAGGCGTGGCAAAGCCAGGCTGCCTGATCAGCAGCCTCGGCCAAACCACACAGGGATCTGGTGTCCTGTCTCGCAACTACTGCGAGACAGGACACAAAGAGGATTTAGAAGCGCGCTTTGGGCGTCGCCACCGGAATCGGATGGCTGCCATCAAGCGGCAGGAAACAACCCTGATCCGCGTCGTAAGCTTTGATTTCGCTGGTTTCGATGCTGTAGACCCAACCATGGATGAACAGCTGACCGTTGGCTATGCGCGAGGCCACCGACGGGTGCGTGCGCAAATGCTGTAACTGAGCGATCACATTCTCCTCGGTGAGGATATGCATGCTCTCGTTCTCGTCAGTGCAATGGCAGTTGTCCTGAACCATGGTTTTCGCCACTTCCGCATGACGCAGCCAGGCCTTTACCGTCGGCATCTTTTCCAGGCTTTGCGGGTTGAGCACTGCACGCATGGCGCCACAGTCAGAGTGCCCGCAGATAATGATGTGCTGCACGCCGAGCGCCAGCACTGCATATTCGATGGCCGTGGAAACACCGCCGTTCATTTGCCCATAAGGCGGCACGACGTTGCCGACATTACGGGTCACGAACAAGTCGCCGGGGGCGCTTTGGGTAATCAGTTCGGGAACGATGCGTGAATCGGCGCACGCGATGAACATCGCCCGAGGCCGCTGGGCCGTGGCGAGTTTTTTGAAGAGTTCTTCCTGCTGCGGAAAGATCTCGTGATGAAAGTGCAAAAAGCCGTCAACGATATGCTGCAGCGCTGCATCGGCGGTTTCCGCCTCGGGTTGGGCTGAAGCCGACACAGCCAACGGCTGTTTATCCTTGTCACTCATGATTCATCCTCTTTGGCGGAGTCAGGGAGTTTTCCCGTTTTGTCCGATGTGAAGCCAGTGGCTGTTTAAAAAACATCCAGGTCGAAAAGCAAGACCCGTCAGTCACTCGATGAACAAGGTAGCTGTTGAAACTTAACTCAAACTGAATAAACCGCTCTAGAACGAGTGTTCCAGGTCGCAAAAAACGTGACCAGCCTCAACGCGGTGTATCGTTTTCTCAGCTCAACCATAGGGCCAATTGTCTTTAAATCAATGACATTTGGCGACCCGGCGGACAAAAGGCTTCGCAATTCAGATTGAAACCTTCCTGACTATTAAGCCCCAGGCGCTTGATGGCTT
Source organism: Pseudomonas cucumis (assembly GCF_030687935.1). GTDB lineage: Bacteria > Pseudomonadota > Gammaproteobacteria > Pseudomonadales > Pseudomonadaceae > Aquipseudomonas > Aquipseudomonas cucumis. The sequence continues at coordinate 93,391 of NZ_CP117454.1, forward strand.
TGGTAAAGCGTTGCGCCAACAGGTCGGCAAACGGCCCTTCACCGCGCATTCGGGCACCGAACCGGCTGTCGTAGAGCTCGCCTCCACGGCTTTGGCGGATCAGGCTCAACACATGAGCTGCACGCTGAGGGTAGTGGGCGGCCAGCCACTCTTCGAACAGCGGCGCCACTTCCAGCGGCAGGCGCAACATCATGTAGGCCGCACTTTGCGCGCCGGCCGCATGGGCTTCGGTCAACAGGCTTTCGAGTTCGCTGTCGTTGATCATTGGAATCATCGGTGAACACAAAACGCCCACCGGAATGCCGGCTTCGCGCATTACCCGGATCGCTCGCAGCCGTGCCTTGGGTGCTGCGGCGCGAGGTTCGAGGGTTCGTTTGAGTTCGTCATCCAGCGTGGTGAGGCTGATCATCACCGCTACCAGCCTTTGCTCGGCGAGTTCGGCCAGCAGGTCCAGATCGCGAAGAATCAGCGAGCCCTTGGTGATGATGGTCACCGGATGGCGGTAACGCAGCAGCACTTCGAGAGTCTTGCGGGTGATTCTGTGTTCACGTTCGATCGGCTGATAAGGGTCAGTGTTGGAGCCCAGGTTGATCGGCGCGCATTGATAGCCGCGCTTGGACAGTTGTTCTTCCAGCACGTCGGCGGCGTTGGTCTTGGCGATCAGTTTGGTTTCGAAATCCAGCCCCGGTGACAGGTCCCAATAGGCGTGGCTGGGCCGTGCGTAGCAATAGATGCAGCCGTGTTCGCAACCGCGATAAGGATTGATCGAGCGGTCGAAGGGTAAATCCGGCGAATTGTTGCGGGTGATGATGGTTTTCGCGGTCTCGATGCGCACCTCGGTGCCTTGGGTTATCGGCGCTTCCTGATACCAGCCGTCATCCTCGGCCACCGAGCGGTTAGGCGCGAAACGGTTGTGCGGGTTGGTGGCGGTGCCGCGACCGCGGGGTGGCAGAGGCGTGTTCATCGAAAAGGTCCAATAGCTGTATGTGTATACAGTATCTGAGGGTCGAGCAACAAACCAGTGCCGTTCGGCAGCTTTATATACGAGACAACAGTAATAAATTAATGAAGTAATTACTGGATCAAGTGCGTCCCGAGCAGTCATCACCAGAAACAGATGCCCAGTGGCGCGATTATAAAAACTGACAGTACTATCCGCGCCACACGAAGTTGTCGTGGATTAATAATTAAAAGGATTTAATCATGTCATTTTTTAACCAGCGCGGTATTTTTTTACAACTATTGGCTCCAAGCATAACCAATCCTCGCGAAGCACAAGTATCGATGCAGCTTGCCCGTAAAGAGTTGGGATGGGATGCGGTAAATGAAGTACAGACAGAAGCACTAGTTGATTCCGTCTATGTGACAGCGGTTTCCAGCGATGGTGGCCAGTCCTTCACGATCAAGACCATTAACAGCGATGTAGACGGTGATGGCGACATCGATGGTGACGACAAGGCTAAACTGCTGGCCCTGGCCAAGGCTTATTCCAGTATCGTAAATCCCTGAAGTTGATAGTTGCGGCCAAGCCTGCATGCAGGCTTGGCTTTATAGGCTTCTATTAACTCCATCCAAATGTTTGATTCACAATTCTTTGACAGCGTCCTCACAGACCTTTGATTGTCCAACGCTCAGACTGTCGGTCATTTATTCACCACCTCACGGTCACCTGAGCATGTCTCCACTGTGCCTTTTACCCGCGACACTTCTCTTGTCGCTGGCCTCACTTTTCAACCTGACGCTTGCCTATGCTGACGATACTGCTTTACCCCGTTCTGCAGAATGGGCTCAACCGGTGGAGGCGAAATACAACCTCTTTCAAATGTCTCCGACGCTGTACCGCAGCGCATTGCCCGATCGCGGAGCGGTAGCGCTATTGGAAAAACTCAAGGTCGGCACCGTTATCAACTTCCTGCCAGAGGCGGATTCAACCTGGTTGTCCACGCCAGGTATCACCCAAATACAGCTGCCCTATCGCACCAATCACGTGGATGACAGTGATGTACTCAAAGCCCTTCGCACAATTCAGACCGCCGAGGCCAAAGGCCCTGTGCTTATGCACTGTAAACACGGCTCGGATCGTACCGGCCTGATGGCCGCGATGTACCGGGTGGTAGTACAAGGCTGGAGCAAAGAAGATGCCCTGAACGAAATGACTCAGGGCGGCTTTGGTGACAGCACCCATTTCAAGGACGGTGTGCGTTACATGATGCAGGCCGATGTCGACAAACTTCGTACGGCGCTGGCCAATGGTGATTGCAGCACGAGCCCATTTGCCAGTTGCTCGATGAAGAACTGGTTCCAATCGGCCCATGTCCAGTAGGTAATACCTCCCACTGCAGGGCGCAGTGGAAGGTGGTTGCCAGCACTCAGTGTTGCTCGTCTGGCTTCTTCTTCAACTTCGGGTTCGGGAAAAACTGCACCGCCTGGACCTTGGCGTCCGGTACCTTGAGTGCCGAGGTATTGACCCGCGTGCCCAATTCCTTGGGTACCGACAGACCTTGTTCATTCAGCGTGTCGGAATAACCGCAGGCCACGCACTCACGATGCGGAACTGTGTCTTCGTTCCACATCATCAACTTATCCGGCTCGCTGCAGGCCGGGCAGACCGCCCCGGCGATAAAGCGTTTTTTGGTAATCACAGGTCCCTCACTCATGCTGCCGCGTCCTCACTCAGGCCGCTGTGGCGCAAGAGTGCGTCAATCGATGGCGCACGGCCACAGAAGTCGACGAACAGCACCATTGGCTCTTGGGAACCACCCCGCGCCAGGATTGCTTCACGGAACGCGCGACCGGTCTCGGCATTGAGCACGCCGTCTTCTTCGAATTTCGAGAAGGCATCGGCCGACAATACTTCAGCCCATTTATAGCTGTAGTAACCCGCCGCGTAACCACCGGCGAAGATGTGAGCGAAGCTGTTGGGGAAGCGGTTGTAGGCCGGCGGACGCATGACCGAGACTTCGTCGCGCACGCCTTCGAGCACTTGCAGCACGCTGCGACCGTCACCGTGGGTGGCATGCAATTCGAAGTCGAACAGCGAGAACTCCAGTTGACGGACCATCATCAGGCCGGACTGGAAGTTCTTCGCTGCGAGCATTTTCTCAAGCAGATCCTGAGGCAGCGGTTCGCCGGTTTCATAGTGACCGGAAATCAGCGCCAGGCCTTCCGGCTCCCAGCACCAGTTTTCCATGAACTGACTTGGCAGCTCGACCGCATCCCAAGCCACGCCATTGATGCCGGACACGCCAGCATGCTCGACGCGGGTCAGCAGGTGATGCAGGCCATGACCGAATTCGTGGAACAGGGTGGTCACTTCGTCGTGGGTCAGCAGGGCCGGCTTACCACTGTCGGCCGGGGTGAAGTTGCACACCAGATTCGCCACCGGGCTTTGCAGCACGCCATTGATCGTACGGCGATGATCGCGGGCGCCGTCCATCCAGGCACCGCCGCGCTTGTTGGCGCGGGCATACAGGTCGAAGAAGAACCGGCCGACGTGCTGGCCGTTTTCCTTGATTTCGAACAGGCGAACGTCCGGGTGCCAGGTATCGAAGCCTTTCAGCTCGGCAATCTCGATGCCGTACAGGCGTTGGACGATAGCGAACAGCCCACCCAAAACCTTGTCGATCGGGAAGTATGCGCGAAGGGTTTCCTGGGCGACGCTGTAGCGCTGTTCGCGCAGTTTTTCCCCGTAGTAACCGCTGTCCCAGCTTTGCAGATCCGGGCAACCCTGTTCGGCGGCATAGGCCTTGAGTTGCTCCAGATCCTGGATGGCGAACGGCTTGCTGCGTTTGGCCAGGTCACGCAGGAAACTCAGCACCTGATCGTTGGACTCGGCCATTTTGGTAGCCAGGCTCAGCTCCGAGAAGCTGGCGAAGCCCAACAGTTTTGCCAGTTCCTGACGCAGGTCGAGGATTTCTTCCATGACCGGGCCGTTGTCATTCTGACCGGCATTCGGGCCTTGGTCCGACGCGCGGGTGCAGTAGGCGGCGTAGACTTCTTCACGCAGGGCGCGGTCTTGGGCGTAGGTCATCACCGCGTAGTAACTCGGGAATTCCAGGGTGATCAGCCAGCCGTCCAGGTCTTTGGCTTGCGCGGCGGCGGCCATTTGCGCCTTGGCCGAATCGGTCAGACCGGCGAGGGCGGCTTCGTCGGTGATGTGTTTGGTCCAGGCCTGGGTGGCGTCGAGCAACTGGTTGGAGAAGCGACTGCCCAGCTCCGACAGTTTGCTCTGCACGTCGGCGTAACGTTTTTGTTCGGCTTCGGGCAGGTCGATACCCGACAGGCGGAAGTCACGCAGGGCGTGCTCCAGGATGGTTTTCTGCGCCACGTCGAAACCGGCGGCCTCGGGACTGTTGGCCAGCGCTTCATAGGCCTGGAAAAGTTCACGGTTCTGGCCCAGTTCGGTGGCGTAGGCGCTCAGGGCCGGCAGGCAGGACTCGTAGGCCTCGCGCAACTCAGCGCTGTTGCACACGGCATTGAGGTGGCTGACCGGGCTCCAGGCGGCGCCCAGACGATCGTTGAGTTCGTCCATCGCCAGCACCAGGCCGGCCCAGGTCGGTTGTTTGCCCTGGGTCTTGAGGATTTCGACAATGGCGGCGCGGTTGTCAGCCAGGATCTTTTCAATGGCCGGTTGCACGTGTTCGGCACGGATCGCCGAGAACGGCGGCAGGTCGTAGGACTGCAGAAGAGGGTTGTTCACGCTCACGGTTGGCACCTTGGCTGGAAAACATGCGGGAAGAAACATGCGCCCATCTTAATTACAATCGACGCTCACCGCAGCTATCGGCAACAGAGAGAAACCCTATCGTGACCCTTCGCAAGTATCAGAATCACACGCCACTGCTGGGTAAAGGCGCCTTTATCGACGGCTCGGCGGTGGTGATCGGCGACGTCGAAATCGGCGAAGACAGCTCCGTCTGGCCACTGACGGTGATCCGCGGTGACATGCACCGCATCCGAATCGGTGCGCGCACCAGCGTGCAGGACGGCTGCGTATTGCACATTACTCACGCCGGGCCATTCAACCCCGATGGCTTTCCATTACTGATCGGTGACGATGTGACCATCGCGCATAAAGTCATGCTGCATGGTTGCGCCGTGGGCAACCGGATTCTGATCGGCATGGGCAGCATCGTCATGGACGGTGCGGTGGTCGAGGACGATGTGATCATCGGTGCCGGTAGCCTGGTGCCACCGGGCAAGCGCCTGGAAAGCGGTTTCCTCTATGTCGGCAGCCCGGTGAAACAGATCCGGCCGCTGACCGACAAGGAAAAAGCCTTTTTCACCTACAGCGCGGCGAACTACGTGAAGCTCAAGGATCTGCATCTGGCCGAAGGCTACGACCAGCTCTAAGCCTTCTTTGAATACGGTAAGCGTCTCGCTATTGCCCAGGAATTTTCATGCATTACCAAACCGTACTGTTCGACCTCGATGGCACGTTGACCGACCCGCGCGAAGGCATCACCCGCTCCATCCAGTTCGCCCTGGGCAAATTGGGCATCGATGAGCCGGACCTGACCAGGCTTGAGCACTTCATCGGCCCGCCGTTATTGCAGGCGTTCATGCAGTTCTACGACTTCGACGAGCCCAAGGCCTGGGAAGCGGTGAACTTCTATCGCGAGCGCTTCAAGGTCACCGGCCTGTATGAAAACCGCGTGTTCGACGGCGTCACGCCGCTGCTGGAAACCCTCGGTGGGCAAGGACGACAGCTGTACATCGCGACTTCCAAACCCTGGGTTTTCGCCCGGGAAATCGCCCGGCACTTCGACTTCGCCAGGCATTTCAAGGTGATTTACGGCAGTGAGCTGGATGGCACGCGGACCAACAAAGTCGAGCTGATTGCGCATTTGATGGCCGAAGAAGGCCTGGACCCGGCCAATACCCTGATGATCGGCGACCGCAAACACGACCTGATCGGCGCTCGCAGCAATGGGCTGGACGCGGCGGCGGTGGGTTATGGGTTTGGTAGCCGCGAAGAGTTGAGCGCCGAAGCACCGGCGTATCACTTCGAGACGCTGGATGAGTTGCATCAGGCGTTTTTGCAGCGCTGATCAAATCCCTTCGCGGGCAAGCCCGCGAAGGGGCCCGTTCAGCCACCGGAATTCGCTGATCCTGCCAACGCCCTCAACGCCGCCTTGCGCTCCCCAACCGGCAACGCGCCCACCTTCTCCACTGCCGCATAAAACCTCACCCAATCACCATCGACCTGCCTGAACAGTGCGGTAAACGCTGGCACCCATTGGTCATACAAACCAAACGGCAACAGCCGGGCATTGTTCATTGGGGTGTTGATCCAGGCGTCGTAGCGTTTGTTCCCGGCCCATTGGCTGTCGCGTAGCGTCCGGTATTCACGGCGCAATTGTTCGAACTCTGCCGCTTTCCGTTCACGCATTTGCTCGGCAGGCAGTGGCAGGGCGTAAAGCCGCTCCAGCCTCTGGCGGGTGTCCAGAACCAATTGAATGAACTGAACACGTTGCTGCTCCAAGGCTCCATTATCCGGCGGCAGGCCGCGGAATGCGCGCCATTGGCGAGTGCCTTCCTGTTCGACGAACGTGGCGAAGGACTCGTTGAACTCGGTATCGTCTTTCACATAAAAACGTTGGTGCGCGAGTTCGTGGAATATCAGCGTGGCCAACCGTTCGTCGCCCCACGCCATCATCGAGCTAATAATCGGATCGTTGAACCAACCGAGCGTCGAATAGGCCTCGACGCCGCCAATCGACACGTCCATACCTTGCAATCGTTGCAACGCGGCCTCACCGCGGGCAGCGCTCTGGTTGTAATACCCGCGATAGGCGACGCAGCCAGCGATGGGGAAACAATGGTTCTGTGGCTTCAGCGAAAACTCCGGCGTGGCAAAGACGTTCCAGACTACAAACGGTCGGCCGATGTCGGCGTACAGGCGGTAGCTCTGGTTGTCCGGCAGGTGCAGATGTTGGCTGGCGAATGCCCGGGCCTTTTGTGATTGGGCCAGATGCGCGCGCAATTGCTGATCGCGGCCGGGATCGGCAATCACACTGGAAACCGGCTCCCGTGCCCGCAGCAAGTTCAACTGACCACTGGCCAATTGGCCGTAATAGCTGATGCTGGCGCAGCCATTGAGTAACAAAAGAAACACACCCGGAAACAAAATGCGTAAAACGCGATCAAGTAACCCGAGGCTTGGACGCGGCCTGATCAAAATGAATCATCCCTGGAAAGTCTGCCCGCAAGACTATCCCGCCTATTGGAGCTCCGCTATGCGCAAGTTGATGCTGACGGGAGGCCTGCTGATGCTGGCCGGTTGTGCCGGATTGCCCACTCCTGATCCTTCGCAGGCGTGGATCGATCTGGATTCACGGCAGGAAGACACCGCGCTGCAAGCGGTGGAAGTCGACGACAAGGCTTCCATCGATAAGCGCTACTTCGAGGTGCAGCCCGGTAGCCATGAGCTGAAGGTTCGCTATTTGTTTGCGGTCCAGCCGACCAACATTGGCCCCGACGCCGAGCCGCTGTGGCGCGACTGCCAGCTGAATGTGAAATTCAAGGACTTCAACGCCGGTCAGCGGTATCAGCTGCAAGCAGGGAATATCGGCTTTCGGCCATGGGCAAAACTCTACGATCAACAGCGCAAAGTGATTGGACAGGGCACACCGGCAGGCTGCCAACGTACCTGATCGGCGCTATGCTGAATTATCGGTCCTTGAGAAATTCATCATGCACAGGTTGTTGCTGTTGCTCGCTGCAGGCGCCTTTGTCGGTTGCACGAGTCCGTTGCCGGCGGTCGATCCGCAGATGGCCTGGGTCGACTTCGCTACGCCCAGCCCCGGCGGGAAACTGCTGATGGCCGAACGGCTGGACAACCAGCGGTTGAGCGACGGACGTTATTTCCAGGTCACCCCTGGAAGCCATGAGCTGAGAGTACGTTTCGATTTTGAAGTGTTTGGTGGTGGCCCGGGCTTAATGAATGCTCCGCTGGAGCGGCTGTGCTACCTGACCATCAACTACGACCATTTCGAGGCCGGCCAGCGTTATCTGCTGGAAGCGCGTTCTATAGCGTTCACCCCCAGCGCCCGGCTCTATAACGCCAAGCGGGAGATCGTGGCTGAAGATCGACTGACCAACTGCGTCATGTGAGACGAATCAACGGTCATTTTTTTGGTAGATGATTTTTTTGGTGCCGCCGTCGCACGTGCCGACCACCATGTTCTGATCGTGCACTTCTTCATTGGTGACGATTTCCAGGGTGTATGACGAGACGTTGTTGGCCTGGATCTTGGCTTCGATCTCGGCCTTGAGTTCTTCACAGGATTTCGGTGCCGCGAGGGCCGATGTGGCCAGCGTGCAACAGATAACCGCCAAGGCAAAACGTTTCATGGTTGAAGCTCCCTTAAAGGCAGCGCGCATGGTGATGCGCTGAAGCTGCTGTCATTTATTCGACCACAGTTTTGTCAGTCAGGTTATGTTTCAGGGCAAAAAAAGACCGCAACCTGCGCAAGGGAGCCCGCGAAGGCTGCGATCTTTTGCCCGCTAGCGTATCAACCCGTTATCAGCTGACCAACGTCGCATCCAGGCTGATTTTCGCATTCAGCACTTTGGACACCGGGCAGCCTTCTTTGGCTTTGTTGCTCAGTTCCTCGAATTGCGCTTGGGTCGCTCCGGGGATTTTCGCCTTGAGAATCAGTTTTACCGCTGTGATTGCGAAGCCACCGTCTACCTGGTCCAGGGTAACTTCGGCATTGGTGTCGATACTGTCGGCCTTAAGGTTGGCCTCGCCGAGAATCATTGAAAATGCCATGGAGAAACAGCCTGCGTGAGCCGCGCCAATCAGCTCTTCCGGATTGGTGCCTTTACCCCCTTCGAAACGGGCCTTGAAGCCGTAGGGCGCTTCTCTGAGGACGCCGGTTTCCGTGGAAATCGAGCCGATACCGGTTTTCAGATCACCTTCCCAATGAGCCGATGCTTTCTTTGTGATAGCCATGTCTGCCTCCTCAAGATCCGGCGCGAAACGTCGCGCCTTCGTGGTTTTCGGTTACCAGGGTTCTGAGGATAGACCGTCCGGCAAAGTTCACCTCATCTGATCGGTCCTCTAATCGCGTAGGAATTTTGTCTCTCCTATTGAAACTCGGGTATATGCCCTCATTGCATAGAACACACTTATAGACTCGGCAGGTTTTCGTTCGTGAAAAAACCTGCTTACCCATTGGAGAAGCAGGTTTATGAAACGACTATCCGATATCAAGTTTTCGACCCTCGACCTGGTGCCCGTGCGGGAGAACGGCAGTGCGGCCCAGTCCCTGCACAATTCCCTGGACCTGGCGCAGCACGTCGAAAAATTCGGCTATAACCGCTTTTGGGTCGCCGAACACCACAACATGGACGGGATTGCCAGTTCGGCGACCTCGGTCCTGCTGGGCTACTTGGCCGGTGGCACTTCGACCATTCGTGTCGGTTCGGGTGGCGTGATGTTGCCCAACCACGCGCCGTTGGTGATCGCCGAGCAGTTCGGCACCCTTGAAAGCCTGTATCCAGGCCGGATCGACCTGGGCTTGGGTCGCGCCCCTGGCTCCGATCAGATGACCGCCCGCGCTTTGCGCCGTGAGCGTTCCGGCAGTGCCGACGATTTCCCGGAAGACGTAGCTGAACTGATGCGCTACCTCGGCCCGCGCACACCGGATCAGCGGATCATTGCCATGCCGGGTACCGGCACCAACGTACCGATCTGGTTGCTGGGTTCGAGCTTGTTCAGTGCTCAACTGGCCGGTGAGCGCGGTTTGCCCTACGCATTCGCCTCACATTTCGCACCGCGATTCATGCACGAGGCGATTCGCGTTTACCGCAACCACTTCAAGCCTTCAGCGGTTTTGGATAAGCCTTACGTGATGCTCGGCGTGCCGTTGGTGGCAGCGGATACTGATGAGCAGGCCGATTACCTGGCCACTTCGGTCTACCAGCGGATTCTCGCGTTGATGCGTGGCCAGAGTCTGGTTCAGCGTCCACCCGTGAAGACCATGGACGGCCTGTGGTTACCCCATGAGAAAGAAGCGGTTGGTGATTTCCTGGGCCTGGCCATGGTCGGCAGCCCGCAGAAAATCCGCGCCAAGCTGGAAGTGCTGATCGAGCAGACTCAGGCAGATGAGCTGATTTTTACCTGTGACCTGTACGAACATGCCGATCGCGTGCACTCCTATGAACTGTTGGCACAGGTCATGAAGGGCTGACGCTCAAGTTGCACCCACAAAAAAGCCGACGCCATTGCGTCGGCTTTATTCATTTGCGAGGGCGGTCAGCCCTGCTTGTAGACGATTTGCCTGGAGCCTTTTTCACAGGTGCCAACGACTTTTCCGTCAGCAGCAGCGCCTTTGTCGACGATCTCCAGCGAGTAATTGGAAACACCCTTGGCATCCAGTTTCGCTGCGATTTCGGCTTTCAGCTCGTCGCACGACTTGCCCTGGGCAAAGGCTGTTCCCGCAAGGCTCAACAAACCTATCGCCAAAATAAACTTCTTCATGGGTTGCACTCCCTGGTCGGATCAATAGGTGAGGGCATCCTGCCATTAGCCGGGCGCACTCACCACTTAGCGCTTCGCCATTCCCTATGGCAGTCGGCCGGCGCGCAAGTTCAGAAGACTAGCTTAAGCTCAGCTACTGGCAATCCGGAATCCGACTTTGAGCGTCACCTGAAAGTGTGCCGCTTTGCCGTCCTTGATGTGCCCACGGGTTTCGGTCACTTCAAACCACTCCATGTACTTGAGGCTTTTGTTGGCTTCGGCCAGGGCATTGTTGATGGCGTCTTCAATGCTGGTAGTGGATGAGCCAACCAGCTCGACTTTCTTGTAGGTGTGATGATCAGTCATGGCGTTCTCCTAAGGATGTGAAATACAGCCTAGCAGTGATTTTTCTTATTTCTTCTGTCGACTAATGGGGGGCAAGTTCAGATTTACTGCACTTTCTCGAACTCTTGAAGTCCCAACCAACACACGCCACTCATCAACAATGCAGGAGAGCCACCATGGCCAACACCTCGTTACGCAAAGCCTCATTGCAAAGCATGGAAGCCGAGATCGAGAGTCTGCTGAAATCGTTGGAAAGCCTGAAGGACGACGCCTCGGACGAGTCGCGTAAAACCCTTAAAACGCTGAAAATCAATGCCGAGAACGCGCTGAAACATTCGCGCCACCTGCTCTCCGATGCCTATGAAGAGGTCAAGGTCAAAACCCGTGAAACCGGGATCGCGACACGTGACTACGCCCAGGAACACCCTTGGACTACCGCCGGCGTCGCCGTTGGTGCGTTGGGCCTGCTCGCGGCCTATCTGCTGTGCAAGCGCGGTAATTAAGAGGTCTGGTGCAGTTCGTTTTTAAGCCACTGCGCCAACTGCCGAGCGCGCCCGTCCGCGGCGCGCTTGGGTAGCCACAACGCCAGTTGCGCCGGGGTTTCACAAAAGCCCCATGGCGCAACCAGGCGACCGGCTTTCAAGTCCTCGGCCACCAGCGGCTCGGGCGCGATGGCCACACCCAGCCCGGCCACTGCTGCCTCCAGCAAATAATACAAATGCTCGAAACTCTGACCGTACTTCAACGCCTTGGCGTCGAGGCCGCTTTGCTGTGCCCAACTCGGCCAGGCTTGCGGACGTGAGGTGGTGTGCAGCAAGGGTTCGGTCAACAGTGCGTTTGCCGGTGCGTTCTGCAGCCTTTCGTAGCCGAGGAATCGTGGGCTCATGACTGGCCCGATGCGTTCGCTGGCCAGTTCATAAACTTGCATGTCCGCCGGCCATGGCGGCTCGGCAAACACCAGCAAGGCATCCAGGCCGGGCCGCCGAGGGTCGAGATCGCCTTCGCCAGCCGACAGGTGCAAGCGCAGATCCGGCAAGTCCGCATTGAGTCGCCCCAAACGCGGAATGAACCAACGCGCCAGCAGGCTGCCCGAACAGCCGAGCACGAACGGCGCATCGGCGGTGCTTTGGGTCAATTCGGCGCAAACGCTGCGCAGTCGCTCGAAGGCTTCACCGCTGACATCGCGCAAACGGACACCGGCATCTGTGAGTTTAAGGCCACGTCCATCCTTGATGAACAGACTCACGCCGAGGTGTTCTTCCAGCACCTTGAGTTGTCGGCTGACCGCGCCATGAGTGACATGTAGTTGTTCGGCGGCCTGACTGACGCTGTTCAGGCGGGCAGTGGCTTCGAAGGCGCGAAGGGCGTTCAGCGGAGGAAGGTCGTGGCTCATGGAATCTGTGAGTTTTCCTGACAGGTTGCGGCGATCTTATCGGTTTTCAGTGCGGGATGTCAGGGGTAGAGTGAACCCCATCGTCACCTCTCGAATACCACTGGAGCGACTCATGACCCAGACTAATCTGCGCAACGGCCCCGACGCCAACGGCCTGTTTGGCGCGTTCGGCGGCCGCTACGTCGCCGAAACCCTGATGCCGTTGATCCTCGATCTGGCCCGCGAATACGAAGCGGCCAAGGAAGATCCGGCGTTCAAAGAAGAATTGGCCTACTTCCAGCGTGATTACGTCGGACGTCCAAGCCCACTGTATTTCGCCGAGCGTCTGACAGAGTTCTGTGGCGGCGCGAAGATTTATCTCAAACGCGAAGAGCTGAACCACACTGGCGCGCACAAGATCAACAACTGCATCGGCCAGATCCTGCTGGCGCGGCGTATGGGCAAGAAGCGCATCATCGCTGAGACCGGCGCTGGCATGCACGGCGTGGCGACCGCCACCGTGGCCGCGCGTTTCGGCCTCGATTGCGTGATCTACATGGGCACCACTGACATCGAACGTCAGCAAGCCAATGTGTTCCGCATGAAGCTGCTGGGTGCCGAAGTGATCCCGGTGGTCGCTGGCACTGGCACCCTCAAAGACGCAATGAACGAAGCCCTGCGTGACTGGGTGACCAACGTCGACAGCACCTTCTACCTGATTGGCACTGTGGCTGGCCCACACCCTTACCCTGCCATGGTTCGCGACTTTCAGGCGGTCATCGGCAAGGAAACCCGCGAGCAGTTGCAAGCTCAGGAAGGCCGTCTGCCGGACAGTCTGGTGGCGTGCATCGGTGGTGGTTCCAATGCCATGGGCCTGTTCCACCCGTTCCTCGATGACAAGAGCGTCGAGATCATCGGCGTCGAAGCTGCCGGTTACGGCATCGAAACCGGCAAGCATGCGGCCAGCCTGAACGGCGGTGTACCGGGCGTGCTGCACGGCAACCGTACTTTCCTGTTGCAGGACGATGACGGCCAGATCATCGACGCTCACTCGATTTCCGCCGGCCTCGACTATCCGGGCATCGGCCCGGAACACGCTTGGTTGCATGACATCGGCCGCGTCCAGTACACCTCGGTGACTGACGACGAAGCCCTCGACGCGTTCCACAAATGCTGCCGTCTGGAAGGGATTATTCCTGCACTGGAAAGCGCCCATGCCCTGGCTGAAGTGTTCAAACGCGCACCAGCGCTGTCGAAAGATCACTTGATGGTGGTCAACCTGTCCGGCCGTGGCGATAAAGACATGCAGACCGTCATGCACCACATGGAACACTCTCAACAAGAGCAATCCAAGCAGGAGAAACACTGATGAGCCGCCTGCAAACGCGTTTTGCCGAACTCAAGGAACAGAACCGCGCCGCCCTGGTAACCTTCGTGACCGCTGGCGACCCGAGCTACGACACGTCTCTGGCAATCCTCAAAGGCTTGCCAGGAGCGGGCGCCGACGTGATCGAGCTGGGCATGCCTTTCACCGATCCGATGGCCGATGGCCCGGCGATTCAACTGGCGAACATTCGTGCCTTGGGCGCCAAACAGAACCTGGCGAAAACCCTGCAAATGGTTCGCGAGTTCCGCGAAGGCAATAGCGAAACGCCGTTGGTGCTGATGGGTTACTTCAACCCGATTCACATGTACGGCGTGCCGCGTTTCATCGCTGAAGCCAAAGAGGCCGGTGTCGATGGCCTGATCGTGGTCGACATGCCGCCCGAGCATAATGGCGAGCTGTGTGACCCGGCACAGGCGGCGGGCCTGGACTTCATTCGTCTGACCACTCCGACGACTGATGACGTGCGCTTGCCGACTGTATTGAACGGCAGTTCCGGCTTTGTTTACTACGTGTCGGTGGCGGGTGTGACCGGTGCGGGCGCGGCGACTCTGGAACATGTCGAAGAAGCCGTCACCCGTCTGCGTCGCCATACCGATCTGCCGATCAGCATCGGTTTTGGTATCCGCACACCGGAGCAAGCGGCGTCCATCGCGCGTCTGGCCGACGGTGTGGTGGTGGGGTCGGCACTGATCGATCACATCGCCAATGCCTCGACGCCGGATCAGGCTGTGGAGGGCGTACTCAGCCTGTGCGCGGCCTTGTCCGACGGCGTGCGTAAAGCGCGGGTCAGCTGAAGGTAAAGTTCCTGATGCAGAGGAATTAGGGCCGCGCGGCACAGACTAAACAGCAAGACCGAGGGCTTCAGGACTACGTTCTGAAGCCCTTTTGCTTTCAGGGCAATTCCAACCCACCTGCAGCCTTGTGTAGCTTGCGCAAATGTTCGCCAACTTGCTTCAGGTTGGCTTCGTTGGCGGCCATCTCGGCGGCACGACTCGGCTTGAGCAACGCCCTCACTTCCTTGTCGAGATCCCCGGTCAGCGCTTGCAGCTGCTTCTGGCGCAGGCTGCTTTCCGACTCCAGGCGCGTCCACTCGTTTGGTTGCGGCAAACCATAACCACCGGTCCCGAGCAGTTCGGCCGGACGGCTGAGGAAGCCGCTGTTGGCGAGAATCTCCTGTAAGGTCGCATTGGCTTTATCCATGCCGCCATTCTTCAATTCCCGAGCGCCCAGATAACGTTGCTTCACTTCGTCCTGGGCCAGCACCATCTGCTGACGGAAACTGGCCTGCTCCAGCAGCAATAACGCCGCGCTGGTGCGCAAATCAGCCTGGTCAATCCATTTGCGGCGCTCATCAGCTTTCAAGGCCAGCCAGTCCTCGACCTTGTCCTGCTTGATCGGCAAATGCTTTTTCAGCACTTCGAACATCGCTTGATAACGCTCGCGGAAGGAGTCGAAGCGATAGCCCAGACGCAGTGCTTCGCGGGGATCATCCAATACGCTGGTATCTGCCAGCCCGCGGCCCTTGAGCACTTCCAGCAAACCGTTGGGCATGATGCTGTCGAGGCCGACCAGTTGCGCATGGTTGGTGCTGCTGCGCAGTAATTTCAGGCCTTCTACCGCGCAGTTGTTGGACAGGAAATAATAGTTGCCGTCGTAGCTCCAGTGCATCTCCGCGGCGTGTTCCACCACGTCTTCGACCTCGCTCTGCGACAGGTTCAGCGGCACCGAGGCCAGACTGCGCAGTTCGGTCTTGGTGTACTCGTCGATGACTTGGGCCAGCGGCAAGACAAACAGGCGTGATGGGTATTTACCCACCAGCCCATCCCAGCTCGACAGCTGTAGGTCACCGACGAAGGCGCGGTAGGACAACACCAGATGTTGATCCAGATCCAGTCGGCAATCCGGCCCGCGCGGCCGACCCGGTGCACAGATCACCAGTCGCAGCATGCTGTGGCCCCAGCGGCTGACCCAGTTCTGGTTGGCTTCTGCCAGTAGATAGTCAACAGCATAAACCCGCTCCGGATCGACCTGGCCCAGGGGCTGCTTGGCGAAGTCGTTACCCGCATTGAGGAAGGCGAATGATTGGGCGCATGTGTCTTTGGCGGCGGGCGCCCAACCGAAATGTTCTTTGTAGTAGCGATACAGCGCAGGGCGACGGCAGGCATAGCTTCGATCGAGGAGGAAGTACTCCATGTTGACCGCGACGAACTCCTTCGGGCTGCTCGTCTCGTAGATGTCCGGGCTGCGGGCAATCTGCCGGTTGTGTTGTTCGCGTTCGCCGCGCCGACCGACGTATTGCGGCCAGCCGGCCAAATCCAGTAGACGAGGGTCATCGCTGAGGGTCCAGCGTCGTTCCGTCTGCCCGCGGCATTGATCGGGGATGCCGATCAGGCCGGAGCTGCTGTTGCGTTGCTTGCAGCGCTGGATCAGCGTGCGCTCGGCGTCTGGCCACAGACGCGCACGGTCATAAATATGGGTGAGTTCGTGCAACACCGTGGCGAGCATTTCCCGGCGCACGGTGCCGTGGGGGCGATAGGTTTTTTGGGTCGCGGCGCTGCCGTTGGTGAGGCTGGCGAGCAAATTGCGATTCAGGTCGAGTTCGGACACCAGCGACGCCTGGCCGTAAGCATCGCTCGGCATGTCGTCGGTCCAGCCGACGTCAATGCGCCGGTCCAATTGCTCAATGAAACGCGGCGGTAAAGCTTGCATGGCTTCATCGAGCAGCGCCTGACTGGCCTGCTGTTGCGCGGGGCTCAGACCGTCGGTTTTGAGCCGTAGTTGCAGGCCGGCCTGAGCCGTATTGCCAAGCAGCAACACAACCCCGGCCAGCAGCCAGGCGCCTAATGACTTCACAGTGCGAGGATGGCTTCGGCGAGAACCTGATCACTGGCGTCCCGGGCTTCCGGTATGCGGGTGCGCAAGGTGTCGAAGGCCGCCTCCAGGTGTGCGCCACGGATTTCACCGTCGCTGGCGACGAAACTGGCCGCATCGTCGTGGGCTTCACGGACAATCTTCGAGTCACGGATGGACGTGGTGGTATCGGATGTGAAATCAAGCGAGCGCTGGGAGGCACGAATGATGATGTTACTGGTGGCTACCAGGGTTTGCGCCTGGGCCACGTCGGCCAACAACAGCAGGCCAAGGGTGGCAGCAATCAGCGGGCTACGCATGGAACGACTCCGGAGGAACAAGGGATATCTATTGGACGAGAATTGCCTGTGCCAGTTCAAGGTCGCTGGCATGAAGTTTTGGCTGGGTCCGGCGCAGGTAAATCAAGGCGGCCTCCAGTTGTGATCCTCGCAGTTGACCGTCACTGGCAATGAACGCGGCAGCGTCATCCCGGGCGGCGATCAGCAGTTTATGGTCGAAGGGGGCGGAGGTCACCATGCTGCTGGCATAACCACTGGCCACGGTGCCTTGCGTTGACAGGTTGAAAGCATCGAAGGCATGGGCCGGGCCCGACCAGAAAGCCGCAAAAAAAACCGCAGTGATCGAAAGACTTGAAAGAAAACGCATGAGACTCGATAGCTGAAAGCGAGTCCCAAGGCTAGCGCAATGCCCGGGCTAGAGCCAGCGCCGAAACATTGGGACACGACGCGCGTGTCCCACTTCAGAGCCGTCGCTTAGATCGTCAGGATGGCCTGGGCCAGCTGTGCGTCGGTCGCATTCAGTTGTGGCGTCTGTTGGCGGATATGGTCGAGAGCGCTTTCCAGTTTCACACCACGAATGGCGCCTTCACTGGCGACGAAGCTGGCGGCATCGTCACGAGCAGCACGGACGATTTTGTCGTCACGAAAGGACGACGAGACATCCGACGTTGCGTCGGAAGACGCCTTCAGGCCACCAACGATGGAATCGGTGGTCACGATAAAGCTGGTGGCGTGGGCATTGGCAGCCATGGCAAGCAGGGCGGCAGCGCTGAGCAGACGAAGACGAGACATGGTGTAGCTCCTTTGAATAGACCGATTGAGAGGTGGCGCAGATCAGACGCCTGTCGTAAAGCGTTCGCCACGTTCTATCTGGATATTAGGCCTGTGCATATCGGTTAGAACAGCCCCAGTCCGGAAAGGGGGAAAATTATCGCCAGAACGGTTTGCCATTTCGTTGTCAATGTTGACCCTGTTACACCCGCGGGCACAGGGACACTACGATAAAATTGTACTGGTTGAATTTACATAAATTATAAACTGTACCTGTCAGTGGCTATCTCTTCTGTACACTGGGATATGAAGCTCCAAAACGACAAAACCCGTCGTGGTTTCCCACGACGGGTTTTGTTTGTTCAATTCGGGTTGCTGGCGGTGGATCCGGAGGATCAGAGCCAGCGAGCTAACTTAGCGCCAGAACGGCTTGCTCAGCTCTTCGTAGCGTTGTGCTTCGCTAATCCCTGCGTCAGCCAGCAGACGCGAATCCAGACGAGCCAGTTGATGGCGGCTGGAGATGCGGCGCTGCCACAGCATCAGGTTGGCGAGAACACGCAGAGGCATGGAGGCCTGGGTGTTTACAGCTTTGTCTTCGAAGAACAGTTCGGAACTGAGTGTACGTTCCATGGTTGACATCCTTCCGCTTATGGCGGGATTAGGTAGTGGTTTAACTGATGCCAATGATCCTCTCGTTTGGCTACTCTCTGTAGATACAGTTCCCCTGTATTGTGAGAGACCAGTTAACTGTTAAAAGGCAGTGTACTGGTCTAAATTGAGGCAACTGTACCTATGCGCACTAATTAGGTGCGTTTTTGCTCATTTCAACGCAAAAGGTAGGCAGATGCCGTAGGAAAAGACCGGTACAGCAGTACAGTTTTTTACAGATCGGAGTGTTATCACTGCGAGCTGACGAAACTGTGTTTGCGTCAGCTGCAATCTGTATCAATTACATCGCCAGCATGCGCCCGGTTTCTTCCAGGTTTATGTGCCAACTCAGGGCATCACGCAGGATGTGCGGAGTATGCCCGCCGACTGCGCAAGCGGCAGTGAAGTAGTCATTCAAGGCCGGGCGATAGTCCGGGTGAACGCAGTTGTCGATGATGACCCGGGCGCGCTCACGCGGTGCCAGGCCACGCAGGTCGGCCAAACCTATCTCGGTCACGAGAATGTCGACGTCATGTTCTGTGTGGTCGACGTGGCTGACCATGGGGACCACGCTGGAAATCGCGCCACCCTTGGCAATCGACTTGGTGACAAAGATCGCCAGGTGCGCATTGCGCGCGAAATCGCCGGAGCCGCCTATACCGTTCATCATCCGCGTGCCACAGACGTGGGTGGAATTGACGTTGCCGTACAGGTCGAACTCCAGCGCAGTGTTGACGCCAATAATGCCCAGGCGCCGTACCACCTCAGGATGATTGGAGATTTCCTGGGGGCGCAGCACCAGCTTGTCCTTATAGTGCTCCAGATTCCCGAATACATCGGCATTGCGCCGGCTCGACAGAGTGATCGAACTGCCCGAAGCAAAGCTCAGCTTGCCAGCGTCGATCAGATCGAAAGTCGAATCCTGCAGCACTTCGGAGTACATGGTCAGGTCTTCGAACGGCGAGTCGATCAAGCCGCACATCACCGAATTGGCGATAGTGCCGATACCGGCTTGCAGCGGGCCGAGCTTGTTGGTCATGCGCCCGGCAGCCACTTCTTGTTTGAAGAAATCGATCAGGTGGTCGGCGATGGCCTGGGTGTCGCTGTCTGGCGGCAAGACAGTGGACGGGGAGTCGGACTGGTTGGTGATCACGATCGCGACGATTTTTTCCGGCGGTATCGGGATGGCAGTGCTGCCAATGCGGTCGTCGACCTTCACCAGCGGAATAGGCGTGCGGGTCGGCCGGTAGGTCGGGATATAGATGTCGTGCAGACCTTCGAGATTCGGGTTGTGCGCGAGGTTGATCTCGACGATCACGTGTTTGGCGAAAATCGCGAAGCTGGCCGAGTTGCCTACCGAGGTGGTCGGCACGATATGGCCGTGCTCGGTGATTGCCACGGCTTCGATCACCGCGATGTCCGGTAGCTTGAGTTGTTGGTTACGCAGTAGTTCCACGGTTTCCGACAGGTGCTGGTCGATGAACATGACTTCGCCGGCATTGATCGCCTTGCGCAGGGTGCTGTCCACCTGGAACGGCATGCGTCGCGACAGTACGCCGGCTTCAGTCAGTTGCTTGTCGAGATCGTTGCCCAGGCTGGCACCGGTCATCAGGGTGATTTTCAGCGGCGTGACCTTGGCGCGTTCGGCGAGTGCATGAGGCACAGCCTTGGCTTCGCCGGCTCGGGTAAAGCCGCTCATGCCGACGGTCATGCCGTCCTGAATCAGAGCGGCAGCGTCGGCGGCGCTCATCACCTTGTCCAACAATGAAGGCAAGCGAATACGGTCACGGTACATAATTATTTTCTCGGGGCAACGGAAGCAAGGTGCGCAGTCTAGTGAATTTGATGAGCCTGCGTCCCGCTACCAAGGTCGCATTCGAGGTGTCTATTCTGGGCCTTTCGGACAAAACACCGTTACAGGATCGGTAACAGCCACAAACAAAAACGCCCCGACGAGTCGGGGCGTTCAGGTTGCCGAAGGATTACTCGACGGCTTTGACCATGTCTTCAATGACTTTCTTGGCGTCGCCGAAAACCATCATGGTCTTGTCCAGGTAGAACAGCTCGTTGTCCAGACCGGCATAGCCGCTGGCCATCGAGCGCTTGTTGACGATGATGGTCTTGGCTTTGAACGCCTCGAGAATCGGCATGCCGGCAATCGGCGATTTCGGGTCGTTCTTGGCCGCCGGGTTGACCACGTCGTTGGCGCCCAGTACCAGCACCACGTCAGCCTGGCCGAACTCGGAGTTGATGTCTTCCATCTCGAACACCTGGTCGTAAGGCACTTCGGCCTCGGCCAGCAATACGTTCATGTGGCCAGGCATCCGACCCGCAACCGGGTGAATCGCATACTTCACGGTCACGCCGCGGTGGGTCAGCTTCTCGGTCAGCTCTTTCAATGCGTGCTGCGCGCGGGCCACTGCCAGGCCATAGCCCGGAACGATGATCACCGTGTCGGCGTTGGTCAGCAGGAAGGTTGCGTCGTCAGCCGAGCCGGATTTCACCGGGCGGGCTTCTTTCGAGCCTGCCGGGCCAGCGGCATCTGCTGTGTTGCCGAAACCGCCAAGCAGCACGTTGAAGAACGAACGGTTCATCGCCTTGCACATGATGTACGAGAGGATCGCACCGGACGAACCGACCAGCGAGCCGGCAATGATCAGCATCGAGTTGTTCAGCGAGAAGCCGATACCCGCTGCGGCCCAGCCGGAGTAACTGTTGAGCATCGACACCACGACGGGCATGTCTGCACCGCCGATCGGGATGATGATCAGCACGCCCATCACGAAGGCCAGAACAAGCATCAACGCGAAAGCGCTGAGATTGCCGGTCAGCATGAACGTGATGCCGAGTGCCAGCGTCGCCAGACCCAGCAGCAGGTTCAGCTTGTGCTGACCGCTGAACTGTACTGGTGCGCCCTGGAACAGACGGAACTTGTACTTGCCCGATAGCTTGCCGAACGCGATCACCGAACCGGAGAAGGTGATTGCACCGATGGCCGCGCCGAGGAACAGCTCCAGACGGTTGCCGGCAGGGATGGAATCACCCAGTTGCTTGACGATGCCCAGGGATTGCGGCTCGACCACCGCCGCAATAGCGATGAACACTGCGGCCATACCGATCATGCTGTGCATGAAGGCGACCAGTTCCGGCATCTTGGTCATTTCAACGCGTTTGGCCATGATCGAACCGGCGGTGCCGCCGACCAGCAGACCTACGATGACATAACCGATGCCGGCAGTAGCAAGCTCAGCGCCCAGCTTATAGATGAGGCCCACGGTAGTGAGGATCGCCAACGCCATGCCGAGCATGCCGTAGACATTGCCGCGCCGCGACGTGGTTGGGTGCGACAGGCCTTTGAGGGCCTGGATGAAGCAGATCGACGCGATCAGGTAGAGCGTCGTTACCAGATTCATGCTCATTACTTGGGCGCCTCTTCTTGTACGGCTTTCGGGGCTTTTTTCTTGAACATCTCAAGCATGCGACGGGTGACCAGGAAACCACCGAACACGTTCACTGCCGCCAGAGCCACCGCCAGGGTGCCCATGGTCTTGCCCAGTGGGGTCACGGTCAAAGCTGCCGCCAGCATGGCGCCGACGATCACAATCGCCGAAATGGCGTTGGTCACGGCCATCAACGGCGTGTGCAGTGCAGGTGTAACGTTCCACACCACGTGATAACCGACATAAATCGCCAGCACGAAGATGATCAGGTTGTAGATACCGGGGGAGATAAGCTCTTCCATCGTCTGAATCCCTGCTTAGGCGTTTTTGCGGATGACTTGGCCGTCGCGGCACATCAGGCACGCGGCGACGATGTCGTCTTCGAGGTTCACTTCAAACTGGCCTTCTTTGTTGAAGACCAGCTTCAGGAAGTCCAGCAGGTTGCGCGCGTACAGCGCCGAAGCATCTGCCGCAACTGCGCCGGCCAGGTTAGTCGGGCCGCAAATGGTCACGCCATTCTCGACGACCACCTGATCGGCCACGGTCAGCGGGCAGTTGCCGCCCTGGGCTGCCGCGAGATCGATGACCACCGAGCCTGGCTTCATCTGCGCCACGGTTTCGGCGCTCAACAGTGTCGGCGCCTTGCGGCCCGGGATCAGTGCGGTGGTGATGACAATGTCAGCCTGCTTGGCGCGTTCGTGCACGGCCAAGGCTTGGCGCTGCATCCAGCTGGCCGGCATGGGACGTGCGTAACCACCGACACCGACGGCGCATTCGCGCTCTTCATCGGTTTCGTACGGCACATCGACGAATTTCGCACCCAGGGATTCGATCTGTTCCTTCACGGCAGGACGCACGTCGGACGCTTCGATGACTGCACCCAGACGTTTCGCCGTGGCAATCGCCTGCAAACCGGCTACGCCAGCGCCAAGAATCAGCACACGCGCCGCTTTCACGGTGCCCGCAGCGGTCATCAGCATCGGCATGAAGCGTGGGTAGTAGTGAGCAGCCAGCAACACGGCTTTATAGCCGGCGATGTTCGCCTGGGAGGACAACACATCCAGGCTCTGAGCACGGGAGGTGCGCGGCGCGGCCTCCAGTGCAAACGCGGTAATGCCGCACTCTGCCATCTTGGCAATGGTTTCATTGCTGAACGGATTGAGCATGCCCACCACAACGGTGCCGCTTTTTATCAGCGTCAGTTCACTGTCGCTGGGGGCGACCACCTTGAGAATCAGCTCTGCGCCAAATGCATCATTGGCACTGCCAATGGTCGCGCCTGCCGCTTCATAAGCACTGTCGACGACGCTGGCGTTAATACCGGCGCCGCTTTGCACAGTGACTTTATGACCCTGGCCGATCAGCTTCTTGATGGTTTCCGGGGTTGCAGCAACCCGTGTTTCACCCGTCTGGGTTTCGAGAGGAACACCAATGTGCACGTCAAATCTCCTGCGTGATCTTATTGAGTAAACCCAGGCACTTCGGATGGTGCGGCTGGGGCGGCCGATCAGCACGATCCCGCCAAATCAGGGCGGGGCGCGGCATTTTGCAGGCGAACTTTGTGCCCTTCAAGGGATTATGACGGGTGACGGAAAATTAACTACAAGTCACCCCGTGACCGAATGTCGCACTTGTCGGAGCAATCCCTTGCAGGCCGTGGCTTGTGAGGATTCTGTCCAAAATTCAAGAATTTATACATCGGCACGGTGAATGAGGCGTCATTGCCTGCCAATAGAGGCTCAAGGCCACGTATTCAGGCCTTTGTAGGACGTTTGTGCTACTCCTCAGTACAGTCTTCCAATATGCGACAAATACTTATATCTGTAGTGCTTTTGTCTTCCTGACTACGTGGTCAGCTATTAAGTTCGAGCCTTTATCCTTCTAGGCTGTAGCTTTGTGCCTGATTCACCAGCCAATCGCGAAATGCCCTTAAAGAGGCTGATTCGACCTTTCGCTCGGGAATCATCAGGTAGTAGGCCTTAATGCTCGATAGTGCCTGGGCGTTGGCAATCACCAGGCGCTTCTCTGCCAATTCGCGCTGAATCAGGAACGGTGGAATCAGCGCGATCCCCATATCGTGCATCGCAGCCTGAGCAAGCATGGAGAATAGCTCGTAACGCGGCCCTGTCATGTCTCGCGGGATATTCATGTTTTGAGAGTTGAACCACTGGCGCCAGGCATAAGGGCGTGTGGTCTGTTGCAGCAGGGGCAGTTCGGCGATTTCACTGGGGGTCAGATTGGTTTTTTTTCCCAGTAACGTGGGGCTGCACACCGGCATCGGATTTTCGCCCATTAGCCTGTGGGATTCAGTACCCGGCCAGTCGGCGTCGCCGAAATAGATCGCGGCATCGAAGTCGGTGTCGGCAAACAGGAAGGGGCGCGTGCGATTGGTGAGGTTGACCGTCACTTCCGGGTGTTTGTGCTGAAAATCCTTGAGTCGAGGCAGCAGCCATTGAGTGCCGAAGGTTGGCACCACCGCCAGCTCGATCATGTTGGCGCCTTGCTGGCCCATCACTGACAAAGTGTCGCGTTCAACCGCGTCGAGTTGGGTGGCCACTCGGCGGCTGTAGGAAAGCCCGGCCTCCGTCAGCTTCACTCCGCGCCGAGAACGTCGGAATAGTTCGACGCCGAGGAACTCCTCTAGGCTGGCGATTTGTCGGCAAATCGCTCCCTGTGTGAGGGAAAGTTCCTGGGCGGCCTTGGTAAAGCTCTCGTGGCGCGCTGCAGCTTCAAAACTGATCAGGGCGGTTGTACTGGGGATTTTCCGGCGCATGTACATCAACCTCACTAATACATCGCATATAAGCTATTTCGCGACGTTACGGAGTGAGAAATTAGCACAACAGTATGCAAAATCCTCGTTTGTCGTGAAGCCAAACCCGGCCTAGGATCACTCCACGTTATTTTTTGACCCGATTCGAGAGGACTCACTCATGGGTGGTAAAGCTAGCTTCAACTGGATCGATCCTCTGCTGCTGGATCAACAGCTCACTGAAGAAGAACGCATGATTCGCGATACGGCTCAGCAATTCGCTCAGCAAAAGCTCGCGCCGCGCGTTCTCGAAGCTTTCCGTCATGAGAAGACCGACCCGGCGATCTTCCGCGAGATGGGTGAAGTGGGTCTGTTGGGTGCGACCATTCCTGAGCAATACGGTGGCAGCGGCCTGAACTACGTCAGCTACGGTCTGATTGCCCGTGAGGTCGAGCGTGTCGACTCCGGCTATCGCTCGATGATGAGCGTGCAGTCCTCGCTGGTCATGGTGCCGATCAACGAATTCGGTACCGAAGCACAGAAGCAGAAGTACTTGCCGAAGCTGGCTTCGGGTGAATGGATCGGTTGCTTTGGCCTGACGGAGCCTGACCACGGTTCCGACCCGGGCGCGATGATTACTCGTGCACGCAAAGTGGAAGGTGGCTACAGCCTCACCGGCAGCAAAATGTGGATTACCAATAGCCCGATCGCCGATGTGTTCGTGGTTTGGGGCAAGGACGACGCGGGCGACATCCGTGGTTTTGTTCTGGAAAAGGGCTGGAAAGGCCTTAGTGCTCCGGCGATTCACGGCAAGGTTGGCCTGCGTGCATCCATCACTGGCGAGATCGTCATGGACAACGTGTTTGTCCCTGAAGAGAACATCTTCCCGGATGTCCGTGGTTTGAAAGGTCCTTTTACCTGCCTTAACTCTGCGCGTTACGGCATTTCTTGGGGGGCGCTGGGCGCTGCCGAGTTCTGCTGGCACACCGCTCGCCAGTACACCCTGGATCGTAAGCAGTTTGGTCGTCCATTGGCGGCCACACAGTTGATCCAGAAGAAGCTGGCTGACATGCAGACCGAAATCACTCTGGCGCTGCAAGGCTGCCTGCGTCTGGGGCGTATGAAGGATGAGGGCACTGCAGCCGTCGAGATTACTTCGATGATGAAGCGCAACTCCTGCGGCAAATCCCTGGACATCGCCCGCATGGCGCGCGACATGCTGGGTGGCAACGGTATCTCCGATGAGTTCGGTGTCGCTCGGCACCTGGTCAATCTGGAAGTGGTGAATACCTATGAAGGTACGCATGACGTCCACGCTCTGATCCTCGGTCGCGCGCAGACTGGCATCCAGGCGTTCTATTAATAGGAGAACGGTCATGGGCGCGCTTTCGCATCTACGGGTATTGGATTTATCGCGGGTGCTTGCCGGGCCTTGGGCCGGGCAGATCCTGGCGGACCTTGGCGCCGAAGTTATCAAGGTCGAGCGCCCGGGCAATGGCGATGACACGCGCGCCTGGGGGCCACCTTTCCTTAAAGATGCCTATGGCGAGAACACCAGCGAGGCGGCCTATTACTTGTCCGCTAATCGCAACAAGCAATCAGTGACCATCGACTTCACGCGGCCAGAGGGGCAGCAGTTGGTGCGTGAGTTGGCGGCGAAGTCGGACATCCTCATTGAAAACTTCAAGGTCGGTGGTCTGGCGGCTTATGGGCTGGACTATGAGTCGCTCAAGGCGATTAATCCGAAGCTGATCTATTGCTCTATCACCGGATTCGGCCAGACCGGTCCGTATGCCAAGCGTGCGGGCTATGACTTCATGATCCAGGGCTTGGGCGGTCTGATGAGTTTGACTGGTCGTCCCGAAGGAGATGAGGGGGCGGGTCCGGTGAAAGTCGGTGTAGCGCTGACAGATATTTTGACCGGTCTCTATTCAACGGTAGCGATCCTGGCGGCCTTGGCTCATCGGGATCAGGGCGGTGGCGGTCAGCATATAGACATGGCATTGCTGGATGTTCAGGTGGCTTGTCTGGCCAATCAGGCGATGAACTACCTGACTACAGGCAATGCGCCTAAACGCCTGGGCAATGCTCACCCGAATATCGTGCCTTATCAGGACTTTCCTACGGCCGATGGCGATTTCATCCTCACCGTGGGTAACGATGGGCAGTTCCGCAAGTTTGCGCAGGTGGCTGGTCAGCCGCAGTGGGCGGATGATCCGCGTTTTGCGACCAACAAATTGCGGGTGGCTAACCGGGGAGTACTGATTCCGCTGATCCGCCAGGCGACCGTGTTCAAGACTACTGCCGAATGGGTGGCGCAGCTGGAGCAGGCAGGCGTGCCATGTGGACCGATCAATGATCTGGCTCAGATGTTTGCCGATCCTCAGGTTCAGGCGCGGGGGTTGGCCATTGAGTTGCCTCATGCTTTGGCCGGGATGGTGCCGCAGGTTGCGAGCCCGATACGTCTGTCCGAGACTCCGGTGGAGTACCGTAGTGCGCCTCCTTTGTTAGGTGAGCACACGTTGGAGGTTCTGCAGCGGGTGTTGGGTCTGGATGCCGGCGTCGTTGCCGGGTTCAAGGCGTCTGGAGTGCTCTGAGGATTCCTTCTATATAGCAGGGCTGGTTTTGCTCTCCTATATAGAAGGAAATGTGCAGCTTTCAGGCTTTCGGCAAGTTATTGATAGAAAGGCGTAATTAGAGGTTGACGGCAGATTCTGGAAGTCTATAATTCGCCCCACTTCCGGCGCAGTCGAAACGGAAAACTCCTTGGTAAACAAAGAGTTATGCGGTTTTCGGCAGCGGTTACGCTTCAGTTCATCGAAGTCAGAAGGAGTTGAAAGGGCGGTGTTGTTTGGCTCTTTTGACGGTTCGATCTTCTCGGTCGAAAGCGGAGAAAAAGAGGTGTTGACAGCAGCGAGTAACGCTGTAGAATTCGCCTCCCGCTAACGAGAGATCGGAAGCGCAAGTGGTTGAAGTTGTTAAGGATTTCCAAGCGAAACTTTGAAAACTTCTGAAAATAACCGCTTGACAGTAACAGAGGCTGCTGTAGAATGCGCGCCTCGGTTGAGACGAAAGATCTTAACCAACCGCTCTTTAACAACTGAATCAAGCAATTCGTGTGGGTGCTTGTGGAGTCAGACTGATAGTCAACAAGATTATCAGCATCACAAGTTACTCCGCGAGAAATCAAAGATGTAACCAACGATTGCTGAGCCAAGTTTAGGGTTTCTTAAAAACCCAAAGATGTTTGAACTGAAGAGTTTGATCATGGCTCAGATTGAACGCTGGCGGCAGGCCTAACACATGCAAGTCGAGCGGCAGCACGGGTACTTGTACCTGGTGGCGAGCGGCGGACGGGTGAGTAATGCCTAGGAATCTGCCTGATAGTGGGGGATAACGCTCGGAAACGGACGCTAATACCGCATACGTCCTACGGGAGAAGCAGGGACCTTCGGGCCTTGCGCTATCAGATGAGCCTAGGTCGGATTAGCTAGTTGGTGAGGTAATGGCTCACCAAGGCGACGATCCGTAACTGGTCTGAGAGGATGATCAGTCACACTGGAACTGAGACACGGTCCAGACTCCTACGGGAGGCAGCAGTGGGGAATATTGGACAATGGGCGAAAGCCTGATCCAGCCATGCCGCGTGTGTGAAGAAGGTCTTCGGATTGTAAAGCACTTTAAGTTGGGAGGAAGGGCAGTTACCTAATACGTAATTGTTTTGACGTTACCGACAGAATAAGCACCGGCTAACTCTGTGCCAGCAGCCGCGGTAATACAGAGGGTGCAAGCGTTAATCGGAATTACTGGGCGTAAAGCGCGCGTAGGTGGTTCGTTAAGTTGGATGTGAAATCCCCGGGCTCAACCTGGGAACTGCATTCAAAACTGACGAGCTAGAGTATGGTAGAGGGTGGTGGAATTTCCTGTGTAGCGGTGAAATGCGTAGATATAGGAAGGAACACCAGTGGCGAAGGCGACCACCTGGACTGATACTGACACTGAGGTGCGAAAGCGTGGGGAGCAAACAGGATTAGATACCCTGGTAGTCCACGCCGTAAACGATGTCAACTAGCCGTTGGGAGCCTTGAGCTCTTAGTGGCGCAGCTAACGCATTAAGTTGACCGCCTGGGGAGTACGGCCGCAAGGTTAAAACTCAAATGAATTGACGGGGGCCCGCACAAGCGGTGGAGCATGTGGTTTAATTCGAAGCAACGCGAAGAACCTTACCAGGCCTTGACATCCAATGAACTTTCCAGAGATGGATTGGTGCCTTCGGGAACATTGAGACAGGTGCTGCATGGCTGTCGTCAGCTCGTGTCGTGAGATGTTGGGTTAAGTCCCGTAACGAGCGCAACCCTTGTCCTTAGTTACCAGCACGTAATGGTGGGCACTCTAAGGAGACTGCCGGTGACAAACCGGAGGAAGGTGGGGATGACGTCAAGTCATCATGGCCCTTACGGCCTGGGCTACACACGTGCTACAATGGTCGGTACAGAGGGTTGCCAAGCCGCGAGGTGGAGCTAATCCCAGAAAACCGATCGTAGTCCGGATCGCAGTCTGCAACTCGACTGCGTGAAGTCGGAATCGCTAGTAATCGCGAATCAGAATGTCGCGGTGAATACGTTCCCGGGCCTTGTACACACCGCCCGTCACACCATGGGAGTGGGTTGCACCAGAAGTAGCTAGTCTAACCTTCGGGAGGACGGTTACCACGGTGTGATTCATGACTGGGGTGAAGTCGTAACAAGGTAGCCGTAGGGGAACCTGCGGCTGGATCACCTCCTTAATCGACGACATCAGCTGCTCCATAAGTTCCCACACGAATTGCTTGATTCATTGAAGAAGACGATAAGAAGCAGCCCGAAATTGGGTCTGTAGCTCAGTTGGTTAGAGCGCACCCCTGATAAGGGTGAGGTCGGCAGTTCGAATCTGCCCAGACCCACCAATTTTGTGTGGGAAACGCCTGTAGAAATACGGGGCCATAGCTCAGCTGGGAGAGCGCCTGCCTTGCACGCAGGAGGTCAACGGTTCGATCCCGTTTGGCTCCACCACTACTGCTTCTGTTTGTTGAAAGCTTAGAAATGAGCATTCCATCCTGGTGATGGTGAATGTTGATTTCTAGTCTTTGATTAGATCGTTCTTTAAAAATTTGGGTATGTGATAGAAAGATAGACTGATGGCCACTTTCACTGGTGGTGATCAGGCTAAGGTAAAATTTGTGAGTTTAATCGCGAATTTTCGGCGAATGTCGTCTTCACAGTATAACCAGATTGCTTGGGGTTATATGGTCAAGTGAAGAAGCGCATACGGTGGATGCCTTGGCAGTCAGAGGCGATGAAAGACGTGGTAGCCTGCGAAAAGCTTCGGGGAGTCGGCAAACAGACTTTGATCCGGAGATGTCTGAATGGGGGAACCCAGCCATCATAAGATGGTTATCTTAAGCTGAATACATAGGCTTAAGAGGCGAACCAGGGGAACTGAAACATCTAAGTACCCTGAGGAAAAGAAATCAACCGAGATTCCCTTAGTAGTGGCGAGCGAACGGGGACTAGCCCTTAAGTGGCTTTGAGATTAGCGGAACGCTCTGGAAAGTGCGGCCATAGTGGGTGATAGCCCTGTACGCGAAAATCTCTTGGTCATGAAATCGAGTAGGACGGAGCACGAGAAACTTTGTCTGAATATGGGGGGACCATCCTCCAAGGCTAAATACTACTGACTGACCGATAGTGAACTAGTACCGTGAGGGAAAGGCGAAAAGAACCCCGGAGAGGGGAGTGAAATAGATCCTGAAACCGTATGCGTACAAGCAGTGGGAGCCCACTTTGTTGGGTGACTGCGTACCTTTTGTATAATGGGTCAGCGACTTATTTTCAGTGGCGAGCTTAACCGAATAGGGGAGGCGTAGCGAAAGCGAGTCTTAATAGGGCGTCTAGTCGCTGGGAATAGACCCGAAACCGGGCGATCTATCCATGGGCAGGTTGAAGGTTGGGTAACACTAACTGGAGGACCGAACCGACTACCGTTGAAAAGTTAGCGGATGACCTGTGGATCGGAGTGAAAGGCTAATCAAGCTCGGAGATAGCTGGTTCTCCTCGAAAGCTATTTAGGTAGCGCCTCATGTATCACTGTAGGGGGTAGAGCACTGTTTCGGCTAGGGGGTCATCCCGACTTACCAAACCGATGCAAACTCCGAATACCTACAAGTGCCGAGCATGGGAGACACACGGCGGGTGCTAACGTCCGTCGTGAAAAGGGAAACAACCCAGACCGTCAGCTAAGGTCCCAAAGTTATGGTTAAGTGGGAAACGATGTGGGAAGGCTTAGACAGCTAGGAGGTTGGCTTAGAAGCAGCCACCCTTTAAAGAAAGCGTAATAGCTCACTAGTCGAGTCGGCCTGCGCGGAAGATGTACGGGGCTCAAACCATACACGAAGCTACGGGTATCACTTAGGTGATGCGGTAGAGGAGCGTTCTGTAAGCCTGTGAAGGTGAGTTGAGAAGCTTGCTGGAGGTATCAGAAGTGCGAATGCTGACATGAGTAACGACAATGGGTGTGAAAAACACCCACGCCGAAAGACCAAGGTTTCCTGCGCAACGTTAATCGACGCAGGGTTAGTCGGTCCCTAAGGCGAGGCTGAAAAGCGTAGTCGATGGAAAACAGGTTAATATTCCTGTACTTCTGGTTATTGCGATGGAGGGACGGAGAAGGCTAGGCCAGCTTGGCGTTGGTTGTCCAAGTTTAAGGTGGTAGGCTGAGATCTTAGGTAAATCCGGGATCTTAAGGCCGAGAGCTGATGACGAGTGTTCTTTTAGAACACGAAGTGGTTGATGCCATGCTTCCAAGAAAAGCTTCTAAGCTTCAGGTAACCAGGAACCGTACCCCAAACCGACACAGGTGGTTGGGTAGAGAATACCAAGGCGCTTGAGAGAACTCGGGTGAAGGAACTAGGCAAAATGGCACCGTAACTTCGGGAGAAGGTGCGCCGGTGAGGGTGAAGCATTTACTGCATAAGCCCACGCCGGTCGAAGATACCAGGCCGCTGCGACTGTTTATTAAAAACACAGCACTCTGCAAACACGAAAGTGGACGTATAGGGTGTGACGCCTGCCCGGTGCCGGAAGGTTAATTGATGGGGTTAGCTAACGCGAAGCTCTTGATCGAAGCCCCGGTAAACGGCGGCCGTAACTATAACGGTCCTAAGGTAGCGAAATTCCTTGTCGGGTAAGTTCCGACCTGCACGAATGGCGTAACGATGGCGGCGCTGTCTCCACCCGAGACTCAGTGAAATTGAAATCGCTGTGAAGATGCAGTGTATCCGCGGCTAGACGGAAAGACCCCGTGAACCTTTACTATAGCTTTGCACTGGACTTTGAATTTGCTTGTGTAGGATAGGTGGGAGGCTTTGAAGCGTGGACGCCAGTTCGCGTGGAGCCAACCTTGAAATACCACCCTGGCAACTTTGAGGTTCTAACTCAGGTCCGTTATCCGGATCGAGGACAGTGTATGGTGGGTAGTTTGACTGGGGCGGTCTCCTCCTAAAGAGTAACGGAGGAGTACGAAGGTGCGCTCAGACCGGTCGGAAATCGGTCGTAGAGTATAAAGGCAAAAGCGCGCTTGACTGCGAGACAGACACGTCGAGCAGGTACGAAAGTAGGTCTTAGTGATCCGGTGGTTCTGTATGGAAGGGCCATCGCTCAACGGATAAAAGGTACTCCGGGGATAACAGGCTGATACCGCCCAAGAGTTCATATCGACGGCGGTGTTTGGCACCTCGATGTCGGCTCATCACATCCTGGGGCTGAAGCCGGTCCCAAGGGTATGGCTGTTCGCCATTTAAAGTGGTACGCGAGCTGGGTTTAGAACGTCGTGAGACAGTTCGGTCCCTATCTGCCGTGGACGTTTGAGATTTGAGAGGGGCTGCTCCTAGTACGAGAGGACCGGAGTGGACGAACCTCTGGTGTTCCGGTTGTCACGCCAGTGGCATTGCCGGGTAGCTATGTTCGGAATAGATAACCGCTGAAAGCATCTAAGCGGGAAACTAGCCTCAAGATGAGATCTCACTGGGACCTTGAGTCCCCTGAAGGGCCGTCGAAGACTACGACGTTGATAGGTTGGGTGTGTAAGCGCTGTGAGGCGTTGAGCTAACCAATACTAATTGCCCGTGAGGCTTGACCATATAACACCCAAGCAATTTGCTGACCTGAAGAGGCGCCAGATTGCGGTGTGTGAAGACGAAACGAACCGAAAGTTCGAGAAACAAACACACAAACTATCGCATACCCATTCGCTGGAGCGTGAGCCGCAAGGCGAACGAGCTGGCTACCGAATTTCTTGACGACCATAGAGCATTGGAACCACCTGATCCCATCCCGAACTCAGCAGTGAAACGATGCATCGCCGATGGTAGTGTGGGGTTTCCCCATGTGAGAGTAGGTCATCGTCAAGATTAAATTCCGAAACCCCTATCTGCGTATGCAGGTAGGGGTTTTGTTTTAGTAGAAGTCACCGATTTTGCTGGCACGTTACCGCTGTAACGGGCTGGTTACAGAATTTCTTGACGACCATAGAGCATTGGAACCACCTGATCCCATCCCGAACTCAGCAGTGAAACGATGCATCGCCGATGGTAGTGTGGGGTTTCCCCATGTGAGAGTAGGTCATCGTCAAGATTGAATTCCGAAACCCCTGTCTGCTTATGCAGACAGGGGTTTTGTCTTTCTAGGCTATAGAAACCTCAATCCGGTATGGGGCACATCCCGCTCTTACGTGCCTTGCTACTCTTTCGAGCCAGCAACTTGCGCCACCAGATATAGATTCCCGTCACCGACAATACCGCAATCAAAACACCTAGCATCGCGATCATCACTTGCCCGGTGAGCCCAATGATTCGTCCTCCGTGTATCGGTAATTGCAGCCGATAGAAGCGCTCCCCCAAGGTGCCTTGCCCCGCGATTTCCTGCCCCAGTAAACGCCCGTCCGTGCCATGGAAGAACAGCCAGGACTTTCCATGGGCCTCGGTATCATGTTGCCCAAACCCTGCCCCATAAAAGTTGTACTCAAAGCTGTAGTACAACTCTCCGATCGCTGCTGTCAGCCCCAGCCTTTGCCCTTCCTGCAACGCACGTTCATATGCTTGTTGATAACTCAGGCGCGTAACTCCCAGCTCCTCGGCAGGCATGCGTCCGCGGGCCTCGTAAACGCTCGGTTCAATCGGCGAAAACAGTGAAACCGCAGGTTTGAAGACTTGGCTCGGCAGGTTCATGGCGACACTGCTGACAGCGATCGGCAACAGCAATAACCACAGCCACAAACCACCCGCCCGGTGTAGGTCAAAATTCAGCCGATAGGCATGCCCGCCCTTGATCTTCCAGGCCGTCGACCACTTCCTCCAGAACGGTTTCCCGCGTGGAAGCGTCAGCCAAAGCGCAATGAAACAATCGACAACCCAGGCGATCGCGACCAGCCCCATTAACAACAATCCCCAGTTATCCGGCAGGACCAGGTTGTAGTGAAACTCAAGAATGAACGGGATGAAGTTCTCCCGCTGAAAGCAGCATTCTCCCCAGAACCGCTGCCCTTTCTGTTCGCCATTGACCGGGTCCAGATAGAACACCTGATTGGGCTCGGCAAAAGGCTTTCCGGTCGCAGGGTCATTGCGTGGTACCGCAGCCAGCAAAGCGGTATGACCCGGTTCTGACGGGTACTCCATGTACCAGACTTGCAGCCTCGGATGCTCCGCTTGCAGCTTGTCGACCAAGGCACCAGGTGGCAAACGCTGACCTTCGGCAGACGCTGAATAGAACCCCGGATTGAGCCACTCATCCAGCTCATGATTGAACGCCAGAATGCTGCCCGTAATCCCCGCCATCAGCAGAAACAACGCGGTCGCCAAACCGATGTAACGATGAAGTAAAACCAGAAATGCACGCATGGGATTTTCCTGCAGAGACGACAAAGCCAGCCCCTGGATTCAGGGGCTGGCTTTTTTGGATAACGAGTCGTTAGAACTGGTAGCTCACGGTAGCGGCGACATTGCGCTCTTCACCCAGGTAGCAGAAGTTCAGGCTGGCACAGGAGGCCACGTAGGACTCGTTGGTCAGGTTGTTCGCATTCAGACGTACGTCCACGCCCTTCAAACCCACCTTGCCCAGGTCATAGCCGACAGATGCATCGAACAGCGTGTAGGACGGCACCTTTAGGGTGTTTTCCGCATCGGCCCAGCTGTAGCCGACATAACGCACGCCGCCGCCCAGACGCAGGCCATCAAGCGCTGCGCTGTCGAACTTGTAGTCCGCCCACACCGAGGCCATATGACGTGGCGCCTGGGTCGGCGAGTTGCCCTTGTTCTCGATCACGTCGGTTGCGGTGCTCAACGTACTGATCATCGACTTCGAATACTCGATGTCGGTGAAGGTGTAGCTGCCGAGGACTTTCAGGTTATCGGTCAGTTGCATGTGCGCTTCCAGTTCCAGACCCTGGGAGCGGACGGCGCCTACAGCGCGATAGAAGTTTTCCTGCGGTAGTTTGGTCGCCAGGTTTTCCTGATCGATGCGGAACAGCGACGCCGTGAACAAGTTGTCGGTGCCTGGCGGCTGGTATTTCACGCCCACTTCCCACTGGGTGCCATCGGTCGGTGCCAGAGGATTGCCGGCGCTGTCCGCATAGGAATTTGGGTTGAACGACTCGGAGTAGCTGATGTACGGCGCAATACCGTTATCGAACAGGTACAACGCCCCGGCTCGGCCCGTCAGTTTGGTGCGTTCGTCACTGATTTCCGTGCCCACAGGACGTCCCGCTTCAGCCAGCCGATTTTCATCGGAGGTTTCGACCCAGTCCTGACGCAGACCCAAAGAGAAGCGCCACTTATCCATCTCGATCAGGTCTTGCAGGTAGACGCCGGTCTGTTCCAGGCGACGCAGATAGCTGGTCGGGCTGTAGAAGTCGATGGCCGAATTGCCGTAAACCGGATTGAACGCATCGATCGGCGCAAGACCGCCACTGGTCCAGTCGACCACCGTTTTGCGTCGTTGGTAGTCCGCGCCCATCAGCACGGTGTGTTTGGTTGCGCCGGTGAAGAACTCGGCTTGCAGCATGTTATCGACGATAAAGGCGTGGAGCTTTTCGTCGCCGCCAGTGTAATAGCGGTTCAACTCGTTACTGGTGGGTGTGGTCCAGCCATAGGCGTAAACCTGATCGATCTTCACCTTGGAATCGAGATAGCGGAAGTTCTGCCGCGCGGTGAAGACGTCGTTGAAGCGGTGTTCGAACTGATAACCGAAGGACTGTTGATCACGCTGGAAACCATCAATGCCCGGCTCACCTTCGAAGAAGTTTGGAGAGATCCGACTGCCATTGCGCTGATGGATCGTGCCGTCGGCCGGGACGCCGCCGTGATAGCCGCCGTCGGGATCGTGTTGCAGATAAGCTTGCAGCGTCAGCGAGGTATCTTCGGTGAAATCGATGCTCACCGTCGGCGCCAGGGCGAAGCGCTTTTCCTTATTGTGGTCGAACTGTGTGTCGGACTGATCCGCCAACCCTGTCAGGCGATAGGCAATACGCTTGTCATCATCCACCGGCCCGCTGAAGTCGAAACCCATGCCGCGTTGGCCTTGAGTGCCCACCGTGGCTTGAACCTGATGATAGGGCTCATACAACGGTTTTTTGCTGGTCAACGCCACCAGACCGCCCGGCGAGCTACGACCGTAGAGCACCGACGACGGCCCTTTGAGAATATCGACTCGTTCGAGGAAATACGGGTCCACCTGCATGGTGCTGTAGGTGCCGCTGTCGCCCATGGATTTGAGGCCGTCGAGATAGATGTTATCCACCGAGCCGTCGTTGAAACCGCGCATCGCCACGTAGTCATAACGGTGAGTTGCGCCGTAAGGGTTGGTCAGCACGCCGGGGGTGTAGCGCATCGCCTGGGACACGGTTTGCGAGCCTTGGTCGTCCATTTGCTCGCGGGTCACCACGGACACGCTTTGCGAAGTTTCCAGCAGTGCGGTACTGGTCTTGGTGGCGATCTGGCTGTGCGTTGCGTTGTAGCCATCCATGCTGCCCAGCGCATTACCTAGGGCGAAGCCTTTGATGTCGGTGGTAGGCAGTGCGAGGGCTTCGGTTTCAGCGACGGGCCGCAGCACATAGCTGCTGCCATCCTGACTGACGGCAACAAGCCCTGTGCCGTTGAGCAAATGGCTCAACGCTTGATCCGCCGAATAGTCGCCCTGTAATCCCGGCGACTGGAGGCCCTGGGTTTGAGCCGGAGTCGTCGATAGCGTGATGCCCGCCTGACGCGCGAATTGGTTGAGCACATCGCTCAAGGAGCCGGCGGCAATGTTGTAGCGGTGGCTACTGGCTTCGCTGCCCTGTGCTGCGACGCCAAGTGTCGGCAGCAGGCCGACACCCAATGCGGTCGAGAACAGTGTCGCGCGGATGGCGTGGCGCAAGACGCCTGATTCCGCAGCGAAATGGAGAGGGTTCTTACTGATGGCGCGCACAGTCATTGTAGGTTTCCGTAGGAAGTCGCTGAAGGCAGAGTTGAAGTGCTTACTGACTAAGCCGGACTTGTTCGGAAAACCCGCCAAAAATAATTCAGGCCTGTCGCTCCAGCGTCACCCACCAGCGAGTGCGATAGCGCAGTTGTACCGGCAGGGTGTGCGGCAGGATGGCGAGCAGTTTGTCGGTGTCTTCGAGACGGAAAACTCCTGACAGCCGCAAGTGGGCAATGTCCGCCGCGCAGGTTAGATAGCCGGGACGGTAACGTCCGATTTCATTAATGAAATCCCCGAGGCGCATGTTGCGGGTGACGATCAAACCGTCGACCCAGGCGCCGGCATCCATGTCCGGCGGCGGTGCCAACTGCGCTCGATTGCGATCGATCAGATAGCTCTGCCCGGCCTGCACTTGAATCGGCAGGCCTCCGGCGGCCAGTGGCGAATGGATTGCGACCATGCCGCTGGTGACGCTGAGCCGTGTGCAGTCGGTGTCCTGACGAACGATGAAGCGCGCAGCCACCCCTTCGAATACGCCGTGGCGGCTTTGCACCCGCAACGGTCGATCCAACGAAACCCCTTCACTTGCCCCGCCGCACGTTACGATGATCTCGCCGCGAGTCAGTTTGATCAGCCGCTGCTGCGCGGTGTATTCCAGATCCACCGCGCTGGCGGTGTTGAGCTCCAGGCGCGTGCCATCCGGTAACTGGAAACCACGTCGTTCTCCTATGGCGGTGGCGAAGTCGGCGGTCCACTGCTGCCAGCCGATCGTATCTTTGCCTAACCACGCCGCTGAACCCATCAACAACGCGCCCGACAGCAGCTTCAACGCCTGGCGCCGCCCGAGTCCCTGTGCGCTGTTTTCCAAAGTGTTGAAAGCGACTTGAGCGCCGGACACCGCACGCAGATTACTGCTCAACTCGGCTTGCAGGGACTGCACCCGTTGCCAAGCCAGTTCGTGTTCATGCTGTTCCGCCCGCCAGACGTCGCATTGCTGGCGCAGTCTGGGGTTGGTCGCGTTGTTACGCAGGCGCAGCAACCAATGGATGGCTTGTTTGACCACTTGCTGATGCGGCACACCGCGGCGGTTCAGCGCTGAGTTATCCACAGGCATCACGCTTCATACCGCAGCACGTAGCAGTGATACAGCGCGTCGGCCACATAGCGTTCCACTGAGCGTAGGGATAATCCCATGTGTTCGGCGATCTGCTTGTGGGTAAGTCCTTCGCACTGGGCCAGCAGAAACGCCTGACGCACTTTCGGCTTCAGGCCTTCAAGCATGCGGGCGATGCTTTCCAGCAATTCGAGCACCAATGCTTGCGCCTCGGCGCTCGGGGTTTCGGCCTCGGGTAAATGGGCGATGGTTTCCAGGTACGCACGCTCGATTTCCTCACGGCGCCAATGGTCGATCACCAAGCCGCGGGCGATGGTTCGTAGAAAGGCGCGGGGGGCCTTGAGCTCCAGGCGTTCGGTTCTTTGCAGCAGACGAACGAACGTGTCCTGGGCCAGGTCGGCCGCATCGGCCGCATTGCCCAATCGAGCGCGCAGCCACGTATTGAGCCAACCGTGATGACTGCTGTAGAGCGCCTGTACTGCAAACTCAGGTGAGGACATGAACGCGACAGCCTGACGTCACAAATGATAATTAGTCGCATTGTCATCAAGGGTCAGAAAATTTGCAACTGCCGTTCGAGCAACCGTCAACAAACTCTGCTACTCGGGCGCTCTAGCACACCGTTCGGCGGGTATCTGACGAAATCCCTAAGATTTCTGCCACTCGTGCCGACAAGACTGGTGAGACATGCGTGCACCAAAGTAGAGCGGCTCCAGAATGCCGTCTGCGCTGTTACATGGAATGTTGCAAACCCGGAACGCATCCCCACTTTTTGCATAAGAAGTCCCATGAAATGAATCTCAAGTTCAGCCATAAAATCCTGCTGGCCGCTTCAGGCGTCGTGGTGCTGGCTTTTGCGTTGTTCACTTTGTACAACGACTATCTGCAGCGAAACACCATTCGACAAAACCTCGAGTCTTCCGTTGAGCAAGCCGGCGACCTGACCGCCAGCAGCGTGCAGAACTGGATGAGCGGCCGGGTGTTGGTCCTGGAAAACCTCGCGCAGAACGTCGCTCATCAAGGCGCCAATGCCGATCTGCCGGGGCTGGTCGATCAACCCGCCCTTACCTCGAACTTCCAGTTCACCTACGTCGGGCAGGCCAATGGTGTGTTCACCCAGCGCCCTGACGCGAAGATGCCGGACGGCTACGATCCGCGTCAGCGCCCTTGGTACAAACAAGCCGTGGTCGCCGACAAGACCATGCTGACCCCGCCTTACATGGCTGCGGTCGGCGGGTTGGTGGTGACCATCGCCATGCCGGTGAAAAAGCAAGGCGAACTGCTGGGCGTTGTCGGCGGCGACCTGAGTCTGGAAACCCTGGTGAAGATCATCAACTCGGTGGACTTCGGTGGCATCGGTCACGCGTTCCTCGTCAGCGCCGACGGTCAAGTGATCGTCAGTCCGGACAAGGATCAGGTGATGAAGAACCTGAAAGACATCTATCCGGGTTCCAGTGTCCGCATCGAGAAAGGCATCCAGGAAGTAGAACTGAACAAGTCGGACCGCATCCTCTCGTTCGCACCGGTGAGTGGTTTGCCGAATGCCGAGTGGTACATCGGTCTGTCGATCGACAAGGCCAAGGCCTACGCACCACTGAGCCAGTTCCGCACCTCGGCGCTGATCGCAATGTTCATCGCCGTGACGGCCATTGCGGTGCTGCTGAGTCTGCTGATCAGCGTGCTGATGCGTCCGCTGACCACGATGGGCCGTGCGATGCAGGATATCGCTCAGGGCGAGGGCGACCTGACCCGTCGTCTGGTCGTAGAAAGCAAAGACGAGTTCGGCGAGTTGGGCGGCTCCTTCAACCAGTTCGTGGAGCGGATTCACGCGTCGATCTCCGAAGTGTCCTCGGCGACCCGTCAGGTTCATGACCTGTCGCAACGGGTGATGGCATCGTCCAACGCTTCGATCATCGGCTCCGACGAACAAAGCGCTCGCACCAACAGCGTGGCCGCGGCGATCAACCAATTGGGCGCCGCCACCCAGGAAATCGCCCGCAACGCCGCCGATGCTTCGCAACACGCCAGCGGCGCGAGCGAGCAGGCTGATGACGGTCGTCAGGTGGTGGAAAAAACCATTCTGGCCATGACCGAACTGTCGCAGAAAATCAGCCTGTCCTGCACGCAGATCGAAACCCTGAACGCGAGCACCGACAACATCGGCCACATTCTGGATGTGATCAAAGGCATCTCCCAGCAGACCAATTTGCTGGCGCTCAACGCGGCCATCGAAGCGGCCCGTGCCGGTGAGGCCGGTCGTGGTTTTGCGGTGGTGGCGGACGAGGTGCGTAACCTTGCTCATCGCACCCAGGAGTCGGCGGAAGAGATCCACAAGATGATCAGCTCGCTGCAGATTGGTTCTCGCGAAGCGG
Source organism: Pseudomonas cucumis (assembly GCF_030687935.1). GTDB lineage: Bacteria > Pseudomonadota > Gammaproteobacteria > Pseudomonadales > Pseudomonadaceae > Aquipseudomonas > Aquipseudomonas cucumis. Next base: position 133,700 of record NZ_CP117454.1, read on the forward strand.
TGACCACCATGAACGCCAGTCAGGTGTCCAGCGAACAGAGCGTCGAAGTGGCGAACCAGGCCGGCCTGCGACTGGTCAGCGTGACCCAGCGCATCGGCGAAATCGACGGCATGAACCAATCGGTAGCCGCGGCGACCGAAGAGCAGACCGCCGTGGTGGAAACCCTCAACGTCGACGTTAATCAGATCAACCTGTTGAACCAGCAGAGCGTGGCCAACCTCAACGAAACATTGAAGGATTGCGATGCGCTCTCCCAGCAGGCCAATCGGTTGAAGCAACTGGTTGATAGCTTCAAGATTTGATCAAGGTCAGTTGAACCGCGTTATCGTTCAATCGCGGGCAAGCCCGCTCCCACAGGGGATGTGTGTACGACACAAACCATGTGGGAGCGGGCTTGCCCGCGATAGCGGTAGATCAGTCACCGCCGAACCGAAGCCTTACACAAACAGCTTCAACACATTCCCCATCGCATCATCGGCAAACCCCTGAACAAAATCCTTGAACCCCGGCAGGGCTTCGGTGCCGCCCTGGGCCGGTTCGGCGATGATGGTCCAGGTCGCCCGCGACTTGCCTGTGCCCAAGGACTCAACACTCATCGCCGCCCACAAATTGGCCACGCCCAGTGTGTTGTAGATCGTCGTCCAGGTCATGTTCAGTGCCTGGTCGTCTCGGGAGTTGAGCTGCTCGACCACCAGGTTGCCGTCCTTGAAGAATTTCTTGCGCAGCGACGACACGCCGTCGCCCGTCATCTCGATGTGCGACAGCGCCGGAATGAATCGGTCGAAGCCGGCAAAGTTACCGACCACTGCCCAGACTTGCGCCGCATCGGCCGGTACTTCTACCGAAGACACGACGTGGCAGCCGTGAGGATTTTTGATCAGGGTATCGGGTTGCAGAGTTTTCATGGTTTTGCTCCGTGCAGGGTCAGGGTGAATCAGATGAAGTTGATTTCTTTGAGGTAGTCGCAGCCACGTCGCAGCAGCGCCGGGGATTTTTCCGGGTAGTGCGCGCCCATCTGCCGGACGCCGGCCTGGGCGTTGTCATGGCCGATCATTGAGATGTCGCCGATGTCTTCTTCGAAGCCGTTGAGGTAGAAACCCAGCACGCCAAACAGCGCGTTATCGCTGTCGACGCGGCCCAGTTGCTGCTGCCAGTCGGCGACGCTGACCATGGCGAACTCCCGACCGGCCTCGCGAAATGACGCCACGTAGCAATCCCAGCTCAGGGGTTCGGGGTTGTGCAGGTTGAACACCGCTTTTTCGGCCTGGTAACGGCTGGCATGGAAGGCGATGAAACGGGCAAGAAAATCCACCGGCATCAGGTCGAAATTCAGCGCGAACTCCGGCACCTGGCCGAGCTGGATCGAGCCCTTGAGCATCAGCATCAAGCGATTCTTATGGGGCTGGCAGACGCCGGTGAGGCTGTTGAAACTGATGTTGCCGGGGCGATAAAGATTGACCCGCACCCCACGCTCCCGCGCCCGTTCGAGGATCCGCTCGCCGACCCATTTAGACAGGTTGTAGCCGTTCTTGATGTAGATCGGCGGTGTCCGCGCGGCAGGCAGTTCCAGCACCCGGCCATCGTCGGAAATCGTGCTGGACGCCGAGAGCGTCGAAACGAAGTTGAAGATCTTCTTGCTGCGCCCTTCACACAAACGCAGGCACTCGAAAATCGGCTCGACGTTGTCCCGCGCCAACGACTCGTAATCGAGGACGTGATTCACGTTGGCGGCGTTGTGCACCAGCGCACCGAACTCTCGGTCCAGTCGTTGGTAAACATCTTCGCTGAGCCCCAGTTGCGGGCGCGTGATGTCTGCTGCGTAAACCCGCACCCGGCTCAGGTCCAGATGCTCCAGGCGGTTTTCCCGCAACGCATCCGCGAAGCGTTGCGCCGCCGATTGCCCACCGCCATCGCGCACCAGGCATGCCACTTCGCTGGCGCCCCAGGCCAGCAGCGCCTCGACGATATGAACACCGACAAAGCTGTTGGCGCCGGTGACGATCACCTTGTGCACATCGCCCATTCGGCTGATCGACAACGGCTCGATGTCCAGTTCGCGAAAGGCATCGGTCAGGGCTTTTTCGCTCAGCACTTCCTCGGTCCCGGAGCCGCGTACCAACGTCGCCAGCTTCGCAATCGTCGGCAGCTCGATGAAGCGGTTGATCGAGATGCTGCGGCCGAACTCTTCACGCAAACGCAGGAGCATGCGCGACAGCAGGATCGAGTGCCCGCCGAGGTTAAAGAAACTTTCGTCGGTGGAGATGTCGCTGGCGGGCAGTTCCAGCAGCTCGGCCCAGATCTCCAGCAACAGCGCTTCATCGGCGCTGGTGGGCAAACGCCGCGGGCTGTTTTCGGTCACGTTGACGGGCAGTTCCAGCAGCGCTTTGCGGTCGACCTTGCCGTTGCTGGCGAACGGCATGCTCGCCAGTTCGGTCCATGCGGTCGGCTGCATGTAGTCCGGCAGAAACTGCATCGCGTGGGCTTTCAAGGCTTCGCGAGCAGCACCGGGTTGTTCTTCCTGAGGCTGGGCGAGAAAGGCCAGAATCCGTCGGTGACGGTCGATGACCACCGCCACCTGACGGTACAGCTGGCTGTCGCGCAGGCAGCGTTCGATCTCTTCGGGCTCGACCCGAAAGCCGCGAATCTTCACCTGATTGTCTCGCCGTCCGCACAGTTCGATGCCGTCGCGGGTCCACTTGGCCATGTCGCCGGTGCGATACGCGCGCAGGCTCTGGCCATTTGGCAGGCTCAGGTTCAGATAACGTTCGGCAGTCTGCTGCGGGTTGTTCAGGTAACCCAGGCACACCCCCGGGCCGACGATGTACAACTCACCGACGGTTTGCTCGGTTACCGGTTGGAAGTCCTCATCGAGGATCAGCACCTGACTGTTGGCAATCGGTGCGCCGAGGGTCCGGTTGTTGTCGCCGGTGCGTAGTTGCCGCGCGGTGATCAGCACCGTGGCTTCGGTCGGGCCATAGAGATTGTAGAGATTGCCTTGGCGGGTCAGTTGCTCGATCACGTAGGGTTCGCAAACATCGCCCCCGGTCATCACATGATCGAGGATTTGCAACTGATCCAGCGGCAGGATGCTCAAAAGCGCCGGCGGTAAAAAGGCATGGCTGAGTCGTTGGTGGCGGATCAGTTCGACCAGTTGCAGCGGGTCGCGACGTTGGTCCTCGTTGGGCACGATCAGCTCGGCGCCCTGAAGCAGTGTCGGGAAAATATCGATCAGCGACGAGTCGAAACTCAACGATGAAAACTGCAGCGCCCGACTCTGTTCCGTCAGCTGCACGTAATCGGCGTACCACGCGGTGAAGTGCGCGAGGTTGGCCTGGCTGAGTAACACGCCTTTGGGGTGCCCCGTGGTACCCGAGGTATAGAGCGCCATGCACGGCGCGTCGAGATCAGGTCGTTGGCACATCAAGGGTTGATCGAGATTCGCATCGCCGATGTCGATGCGGCTGATGTCCAGCCCCGGCATCGTCTCACTGAGCGGATGTTCTCCGTCATGCAGCAACAACACCGCGCCGGCGTTTTCCAGAATGTACTGCTGACGTTGCAGCGGATGGCTTGGCTCCAGCGGCAGGTACACCGCGCCGCTGCCCAGGATCGCCAGAATACCCGCATACAACGCGCTGCATTTTGGCAGGCAGATCCCGACCACCAACGGTCCTTGATGCTGATCGAGCAATGGTTGCAAACGCTGCTGGATGGCGCGGCTGTGGGCGTGCAATTGCCGATAGCTCAGAACCGAGCCGAAGATGTTCAGCGCCGGCCGCTCGGCCGACTGGATGAAGCGCTGTTCAAGCCGCTCGATCATCGGAATCTGGCCGAGTTGCAGCAACCCTGGTTCAGCCGTGGTGTTGAGCTGATGGATGAAGGCCAGATGCTCTAAAAACAGCAGATTCTCCACCTGCTTGAAGTGCGCGGGAATTGGAGGGTCGACGAGAAGAAAATACTCGGCATCCCGGGAGAAGCGGCTGACCAGCAATGCCACGTGATCGACCAGATCGGCCACCGCTCGCAGGCGCAATGCCTGGCCATTACCGGACAGTTCTTCGGCGACTGGCACGCGACTTAGCTGCATCGAGTTGTATGCGCACAGCAGGTCCAATGCTGGCAGGCCTGAGGTGCCCGGCACGCCGATACCCAGCTGCAGCGTCAGGCGCGGTGCATCGCCAAAGCCCTGAAACGGCAGGCTTGCATCGTCGATCAGCAAATCAAACGTGCTGGGCGGCAGCGCCTCCAGATTCACAAGTCGCGCCAGTGAATGACCGTGTTGTTCAAGTTCCAGCGCCAGGTCGGTCAGGACCTGGCTTTGCCCAATGAGCAAAATATCGAGACGTCTCATGATGTTCTCCTCGTTAAACCAGGTAGTCGCTCAGGGCGCTTTGTACGCACGGTGAATCGAGCAGCGAACTGCTGCGAAAAAACCGCACGATGTTGGCGACCAGCGGGTGATGGCGATTGATCGGGAAGGCCAGCCCCGACACTTCGCTCTTGAGTGCCCGGCGCGCCACGTCGCTGATCTGCAAGGCGTCGATCAGGCGGAAGTCGAAGGACTTCTGAATGTCGTTGGTCAGGTAATGGCTGATAAACACCGGGAGGATTTGCGCGATGCACTGGCGATCGTTTTCGCTTGCGGTGTGCCAATAGATGCGCACCAACCGCGACCAGAACCCGGAGTGGCGACCCTCGTCGAGCAAGTGGTCGGCCATCAGGCCCTTGATCGATTGCTTGACCGTGTCGTCCTTGGCGAATGCCGCCACATCGCCGGTCACGGTGTTCTCGGCGATGGCCACGCAGATCAGCTCCACGGCGCTGCGCAGGTGTTCCGGTGCGAGCGCCACGGCCGCCGGGATAGCGCGGCTCAGTTCGATTTCATCGGGCAACTCGATCGGCACGATGCCGGTCATGGCGACGGTTTGCTGCATGAAATCCATGGCCACCAGGGCGTGGTAATCCTCGTCCACCACCACGGTCATGGCGTCGTAGCGACAGGCGAACGGGAACCCCACGCTGAAGCGGTTTTTGGCGATGCTGCGAGCGGTCTTGTCGACGATCTCGGTTTCGAAAATCACCACGTCGTTGATGAACTTGTAGAGCGTCTGCACCAAGGCGAAGTCCCGTTGTTCCGGGCATTCGCGCAGGAAGGTTTCACTCAGCACCAGCGGCTGACGGCTCAACGGATAGATCAGTTTGTCGTCGTTCTCCAGTACGCGCCGGGGACGGGTGCGAATGGTGGCGCGACTCTCCCAGGCGTCGGCGAAGGATTGGTAGTCGGCGGCGTTCATGCGTTCACCTCCGCCACCGGTTCGCTCATGCTCAGGCGCAAGCCGTCCCACAGGGCGATGCGGCTTTCCACGGCGGCAATGGCGCTGGCGTAGACGTCTTCTTCGCGCTGCGGATCGCCATCGACCAGGCGGGCGAGGAGTTTTTCCGCCGCCGGGCCATGGTCTTCGGAGTCGACTTCGATGTGCCGTTCCAGGTAGTAACGGAAGGTCGGCGCCTGTTCGATGCCGATGCCCCAGTCGTCGAGAATCCGCTGGAACATCTGCGGGATGACACTCTCGCGGCCATGCAGAAACGCCGCCGCCACACTGTGCCCTGGTGCATGCATCGCGGTGTGCAGGGTATGGCGCACGAACTGCGCGGCCGCCGGGTCGACGTCGACGCTTTGCAGTGCCACGTCGTAGCTCACGCCTTCTTTTTGCAGCGCCACGAAGCGTTCGACAGGGCCCGTGCTTGCACCGACTTCGCGCATCGCATCCAGGTACAACTCGAAATGGCTGTAATGACCTTGAGCCGGACGATCATCAGACTCTTCACCGAGCACGATTTCATTGATCAACCGCGCAGCCTGAGGATCTCGCGGCGGCAGCCAGGGCAGCTGGACGCAGGTCAGTTCCTGTTGCAGGCGCTTGGTCAGCGACATGAAATCCCACACCGCAAATACATGGGTTTCCATAAAGCGTTGAAGGACCGATAACGAATGTATTTCAGAGAAGATCGGGTGCGCACTAAGTTCTGCTTTCTTCTGGTTGAGACGATCTTTAGTCGGTTTCATGAGCGAGCCTATAAGTGATCTGGAATACTGTTGAGGGTGGTTGCTTAATGTTTTTTATTGGCGAACGGGGGCCTCAATTGAATTGATGTTTTTCTGGTGTTTAATCACTAAGTAGTACTGGGTGTCCCGTGTTTACGGGCGGCGGAGAAAAACTAATACAGGAATAAAGTGTCGGGCAAGTCATTTTTTTATTAATTTAAAGTTTAACTTTTTCGAGCGTGACAAGTTCCAATAAGACTTTTGTATTAAGTTTTATTTTGGCGTAGTTGCTCCTTTCGGCTTATATAGGCCAAAATTTAAATAAAGAGTGAATGCCTCACTCAAAGCAACTTTCTACTGGGTTCGTTGATGTGATCTGAGAGGGTGGAAGTTGGCTGGGAATGACGCCGGTTCTTCCTTTCCCGTGGCAAGACTCCTTCCGTAGGTTCTTGGTGCGTCGACTGCTCCGCAGGTGCGGTGCGTCGCCCGTCATTATTCGTTGGCAGCTCAAGAGTGAGCGTAATTCACGGCGGTCGCTATCACCCCTGCATGATCTGATAGGGGCAAATGTCGGGTTTAAGGGGAGCAGGGGCTTTGGGGCGGGGGGCAGGAAGTCGCTGCACACCGGTCCGGTGTGAACGAAAGGGGATTTGTAAGCAGATTTGTTCGTCGACCCATCCAGGTGCGGATCAGCGCAATAGCGACAGCGAGCCGCTCAATGGGCTCGCTCGGGGCTGTCGCTGCGGGTTACTTCGAGGATTTCCTGCGCTGTGGCTCAGAGCTTTCGAGGTAGCGGGTGATGACTTCGACACCCCGGTTGAGGTGGTTTTCGAGCAACGTCACCGAGCGCTCGACGTCTCGCTCTTCGGCGGCTCGCAACAATGCTCGGTGATCTTCCTGGGACAGTTTGCCCAGGCCCATGGCTTCCAGATTGAAGCGCAGGAAGCGCTCCTCTTCGTTCAACCCGTCTTCGACGAGTCTCAACAGACGCTGGTTGGGGGCCTTGTTGTAAAGCGCCATGTGGAACAAGCGATTGAGCCGGCCGATCTCGGTGTAGTCGTGTTCCGTTTCCAACTCGTCGATATAGCGCGCCGCCTGTTCGAAATCGGCGGCTTCAAGCAGGGGGATCGACCGACGCAGGGCTTCGGACTCCAGCAGGATTCGCAGCTCATAGGTTTCTGCTGCATCGCCCTGGACCAACGGTGCAACCACCGCCCCTTTATGGGCGATGACGTTGAGCAGCGATTGCGCTTCGAGCTGGCGCAACGCTTCGCGCACCGGCATGCGGCTGACGCCGAACAGGTCGGCGAGGTCTTGCTGACGCAGGGCGATGCCACAAGGAATGCGACCGTCGAGAATCGCCGCGCGCAAGGTTTCTTCGATTACCGAGCGCGCCAGATGGGCGGGAATCGGCCCGTTGACCTTGATGCTGCTGAGAGGGTTGGGCTTCTGTGTCACAACAAACGCACCCTGTTTGGCTGAAATATTTGGATCCAAATGGACACTAGAGACTGCCTGACGGGTTGTCAAACAGACAAAAGTCGAAAACTCGCTGCCTTCGGCAGCTCCTACGATCTTTTTATTGCTCCCACCATTCAAAGTTTAGCGCGTCGCCGGTGATCTCACCGTGCCATTGTCTTTTAGCAGACTAACCTTCACCATCAAGCAGATTTCCATCTGCCTGACCTGGATACCTCGCATTGGCGATACGTTTCGCGATCCCTCGGACTTTGCGCTGGCTAGGCTGCGCACTGCTGCTGGCCGGTGTCATGCTGGGCGGGCTGCATGCCGACTGGGATTTTTCGCTGATCAGCCGTCGCGCGCAGGCATTGTACGGGCCTTTGGGTGAAGGGCGGCAGCGCATCGATGCCTGGCAGCAATTGCTGGCCACGCAAAAGCAGGTTGGCGAGCTGGAACAGCTCAACGTGGTCAACCGGTTCTTCAACAAGCAGATGCGTTATGAAGAAGACATCGACCTGTGGCACGAGGTCGATTATTGGGAAACTCCGATCGAAGCCTTGTGGAAGGGCGCCGGCGATTGCGAAGACTACGCTATCGCCAAGTATTTCAGCCTGCGCCACCTCGGTGTCTCCAGTGACAAGCTGCGCATTACCTACGTCAAGGCTTTACGCTTGAACCGTGCGCACATGGTGCTGACCTACTACTCAAGCCCAGAGGCCATGCCTTTGGTACTCGACAGCCTGGTCGACGCGATCAAGCCTGCGAACCAGCGAACCGATTTGCTGCCGGTCTACTCTTTCAATGCCGAAGGGCTGTGGTTGCCGGGAGCCAAAGGCAACAAGAAGGTCGGAGATACCAAACGCCTGTCCCGCTGGCAGGATGTATTGAAGAAAATGCAGGCCGAAGGATTCCCGGTCGAGACGACTAACTAGGAGCACGCGCTCAGATGTCTTTGTTCAAACAGCTGTTGATCGCTATCTGTCTGTTCCTGGTGGTCGCCTTCACCGGCAGCTTCATGGTCAGTCTGGAAAGCTCGCGCACCCAGTACGTCAACCAGTTGCGCTCCCATGCCCAGGACGCCGCGACGGCATTGGCGTTGTCCCTGACGCCGAACATCGACGACCCGGCGATGGTCGAGTTGCTGGTCAGTTCGATCTTCGACAGCGGTTATTACGCGAGCATCCGCGTGGTTGATCTGGCCAACGACAAGACAATTGTCGAGCGCAGCGGCATCCCGGCGGTCACCAACGTGCCGGACTGGTTCGTCAAACTGATCGGCCTGGAACCGGCCGGTGGCGACGCGCTTGTCAGCCGTGGCTGGGAGCAGGCCGCGCGGGTCGAGGTGGTTAGCCATCCGATGTTCGCGTTGGCCAAGCTATGGCAGAGCGCATTGGGCAGCCTCGGCTGGTTGCTGATCTGCGGCGCGGTGAGTGCGGTGCTGGGCGCGCTGTTGCTGCGCCGGCAACTGAAGCCGCTGGATTACATGGTCAAGCAATCCCATGCCATCGCTCGCCGGGAATTTCTCAGCCTGCCGGAGTTGCCGCGCACCCCCGAACTGCGTCGCGTGGTGCAGGCCATGAACCAGATGGTCGAGAAGCTCAAGGCGCTATTCCAGGAGCAGGCTGAACGCAGTGAAAAACTGCGGGCCGAATCCTATCAGGACAACCTGACCGGCCTGGCCAACCGGCGCTATTTCGAGATGCAATTGAACGCGCGAGTGAGCAATCCCGAGCAGGCCAGCTCCGGCTATTTGCTGTTGTTGCGGGTCAAGGACCTCGCGGGTCTGAACCAGCGCCTGGGTGGTCAGCGCACCGATCAATTGTTGAAAGCGGTGGGCGAACAGTTGTCCCGTGAGTGCGCCAAGTACCCGGAAACCCAGAACCTCGTCACGCGCATTCGAGGCGGTGAATTCGCCGTGCTGGCGCCGGGGCTGGTGCGCGAGGAAGCACTGCAACTGGCAAGCAACCTTGAGAGTGCCCTGACCAGCCTGCATGCGACGGGCGCCACGGACGTGTCGTCGGTGGCTTCGATCGGGTTGGCGCCGTTTGCCCAGGGTGACTCGCCGCAAGCGGTGATCGGGTTGGCGGATCAGGCACTGGCCCAGGCGGAAAGTCAGGGCGAGCCGAGCTGGGCGTGCCTCGATCAGGGCGCGCCGGCCCGGGTTGGTGACGATCATCATGCCTGGCACACGTTGCTGGATCAGGCGTTGGATCAGCAGCGTTTCGAACTGTACTTCCAGCCGGTGGTGGCGAGCCACGACACGCAGGTGGTGCTGCATTACAAAGTGCTATCGCGCCTGCTCGATGAACAGGACCGGACCATTCCCGCCGGGCGTTTCCTGCCATGGCTCGCGCGTTTCGGCTGGACTGCGCGGCTGGACCGTTTGATGCTGGAACTGGTGCTTGAGCAGATGGCCGACCATGAAGAGTCGCTGGCGCTGAACCTGTCTTCGGCGACCCTGGCGGATCCGCAGGCGTTGAACAAAGTGTTCGACATCCTGCGTCAGCATTCGAATCTCGGGGAACGACTGACCCTGGAAATCGGCGAAGAGCAATTGCCCGAGCAAGCGGTGCTGGAACAGCTGACGCGGCGTTTGCGTGAACTTGGGTTCTCGCTGAGCCTGCAGCGCTTTGGTGGGCGTTTCAGCATGATCGGCAACCTGGCGCGGCTGGGATTGGCGTACCTGAAAATCGACGGCAGTTACATCCGGGCGATTGATCAGGAGAGCGATAAACGCCTGTTCATCGAGGCGATTCAGCGGGCGGCGCACAGCATTGATTTGCCGTTGATTGCCGAGCGGGTCGAGACCGAAGGGGAGTTGTTGGTGATTCGTGAGATGGGGTTGTATGGGGTTCAGGGGCAGTTGTTTGGTGAGCCTAGGCCTTGGCGGTGAGGCTGCTGCCGTCATCGCGGGCAAGCCCGCTCCCACAGAATTTGTGTGGTACCACAATCCTGCATTCACCTCCGCCCCTGTGGGAGCGGGCTTGCCCGCGATGGCGCCCGTGCGGACACCGATTATTCCGATAGCAAAGTCCTAGGAGATTTCCTTCAAGTTGTAGCGGTGTTGGTGAACTTGTTTTGGCAAAAGTCCAAGTCTAGTCTGGCCTTGTCACTGAATAATCGGTGACACGGACGTGCAAGTCCGACCAAACTGTTTAGGTAGCGTGCTGCCATTCCTCTCAATGAGCATTTCGATGCTTACTGCTTTATGGCGGCTGCGCGCAGGAGATCCTCGGATCTGCTGGGTGTCCTAAACAGTCCCGGTCTTGCACACCTGCGCACGGCCGCCACCCTATTCGCGTGCAAGCGAACGGTGACGGCTCCAACTTACTGTTTAGGATGATTTCTTATGTTCAAAGTAACGCCGAATCCGCCCCCCCGGCCCCGCAAAGGCCGCCTCTTCACCGTCTCCCCCGACATTGATACCGAAGCCCTTCTGGCCAACGCCTCCGAAGACCTGCTGTCCATCAGCGCCATCGCCGCCGACCTGGCGGATGATGTGGAAGGCTCACGGCGCTCAGTAGCCCTGGCGCTCAGCCGATTGGCCGATGGCGTGCGGTTGTTGGTGGAGCGGGCGCTGGATCACCTTGACTCGCCGCAAATGAAGCCTCGGGCCGAGGTTTAGCGTGAGGTAGCACAGATGATCGTTCCCACGCTCTGCGTGGGAATGCAGCCCGTGACGCTCCGCGTCACAATGGTGCCAGGCGCAACCGTCGGCGGTGGGGCTGGAACGCGGAGCGTCCCTTGAGGCATTCCCACGCAGAGCGTGGGAACGATCGGCGTCGGGCTTAGATCAACCCCGTCTCATCATCATCGATCAATTGGCTCAACCCGCCCAGCGCTTCACGGGCCTGGTTTCGGTCCATCAGCTTGGCCTGCGCGGCCGGCGGCAGATCGGTAACGCGGATCACGCCTTTTTGGGTCAGCACCTGAATCAAGTCGTCGAGTACCCGGATCATTTCCAGGTCGCTCTGCTTGAGCTGCTTTAGGCTGGTTTCAACCACTTCGTGGGCAAACCAGGCCTGGATTTCATGGTTGTCGGCCGGCAGCGTTTCCGTGGCCTCGGCGTAGGCCGTGGCTTCCACGCGCACTAACTGACCTTGCGCATCGCGTTGCACGTAAAACATTGAGCATCCCTCGGAAATGGACCAGCGTCGTGCTGTCAGCAGCATAGGCCAACGCAGGCGAGTATGCGGTGCGACGACGAAATCGTCACCCGTGAGGTGGACGCAAACATGACGGCCGCCCGGTTTGGACGGCCGTCAGCCTGCTGATCAGCTGTTGTTGTGATCGACCTTGATGGTCGGGTCACTGCCGGCGATCAACGAATTGATGCTGGCGCTGGACCAATTGTTACCTTCCAGTTTGATCGTCACGTCCGGGGTGGCCGCTGCGGCGTCGGCACCGTTGAACTTGCCGCCAGAGCTGACTTGCAGGGACGACACACCATCCACCGTGGTGATCTTCAGGAAGTTGTCGATGGTGCTGCCGGTTTCGCCCTGCAACAGATCACGCAGGTCGATGCGATCGCCTTCGCTGGCCTTGAAGTCCTTGATCACGTCGCTGCCGGTGTCGCCAGCCTTCCAGATGAAGGTGTCGGCACCCGAACCGCCAATCAGAATGTCGTTGCCTTGACCGCCGATCAACGAGTCATTGCCGCTGCCACCCAGCAGAATGTCATTGCCCTTGCCGCCGTCGAGGAGGTCGTTGCCACCCTGGCCGAAGAGAATGTCGTTGCCCGCGCCACCCAGCAGCGTGTCATTACCGTCATGGGCGCCAGACACGTCGAACGCGGTGTAGTGCTCGGTGATGTACTGGTGCACGTTGCTGGTGGTGACTTTGCTGACATCGACGCCGGTTTGCTGGGCCACGAACGCCTGCATGGCCTGATAACCCTCGCCGGCAATGCCATTGAAGCTCACCAGATCGCCGAACAGGAGGTCGTTGCCGTCACCGCCGCTGACCGTGTCGGCACCCGGCATCGTCGCTTCGGTATGGCCGATGATCGAGTTGGCCAGGTCTTTGGGGTCGATGTTGGTTTGTGGCGTTTGATCGGTGTCGTACGGCTTGAGGTCGGTGAGGGTGACATCTTTGTTCAGGCCGATCGCTTCCACCGTCGACACGTTGCTCAGCAACGTGAAGCTGCTGGTGGAGTTGTCGATGGCAGTGGAGTCGGTGCTGTAGCCGGTGCCATCGCGATAGGACAGCTCGTACGTGCCGTTACCCTCGGCATGGAGGGTGCCCAGTTCGTCGCTGTGCCAGCGACCCGACGAGTTTTTGTACGTCTGCAGCGTGACGTTGCCGCCACTGTCGATGGTCAGGTAATGAGTGTTATCCAGGTAGCCGGAATACGTCTGCCCCAACTTGTAATTGGTGGTGGTGATGACGTCATCGAGCTTCACGTTGCCGAACAAGGTCGGGTTGGTCTGCTCGCCGCCCTGGTAGTAGGTCGGCTTGCCGTCGGTGATGAAGTACGTGAGGTTCTTCGCGCCGGTGTTGGCCATCGCGTCGGCACTCTGGAACCAGTTGGCCGTGGTTTTGAACACGTCCTCATAGTTGGTGCCACCGCCGGACGACATCGAATCCAGAACGGATTTGAGCAACGTCAGCGCATTCGGGTCGTTCAGATTCACCGACACCGACTTGTTGACCTGGTTATCGAAGTCCGCCAGGAAGATGTTCACCGTCCCGGAGTTACCGCCCATGCTTTGCTTGAGGGTGTTGAACACCGCGGTCAGCGAAGCCTTGGCGGCGCTGATCGAAGAAGCGCTCATGCTGCCCGAGCTATCGACCATGAATGCGATGTTGTAGTTGGTGCCCGGCACCACGGTCAGCCCGCCGATGTCGGCGACCATGATGTCATTGCCGTCGGTACCGGTGATGGTGTCGTCGGCGGCAGTGGCGGTCACCGCGTTATAAACCGACGGATACACCGTGACCGGGATCTGCGCAGTGCTCGGTGCGGAACCGCCATGGGCTTCAGTGGATGTCGATGTCACAGTCAGGGTGAACTGACCGTTGTAGTACGGCGGCGGAGTAACGGTCAGCGTGCCGAGGTTCCAGCCGGTGACGTTGGCTTCGCCATTGGTGGTGGTGAAGGTATGGCCTGCACCATCGCTGAGCACCGAGCCTTCCGGCATACCGCTGATCTTCACGCTCAGGCTTTCGGAGCCGTCGGTGTCGGTCAGTGCGGTCTTGATCGCGGACAAGTGAACGCTGGTACCTTCGGCGCCTTCGTTGAGTTTGTAGCCGTCGTAGTAGCCTTCGCCATTGGTGCCGTGCAGGTCGGACACTGTCACGCCAGACGCGGCCAGATCCGCCACGCCGGTGTACAGCGGCACGCCGGCACTGCTCAAGTCGACCGCCGCGCCGCCGTTGACCGACAGGTTGACGTCATAGCTGCCCGGGCCGCTCTGGTTGTGGTGGTAGATGTCCAGGGTGTAGTAACCGCTGGTGGTCGGGGTGAACGAACCGTTCAGATTACCGCCCGCACCCCACGTGGTAGCGGCCACGTTTTTACCGCCGATGGTCACCAACAGGCTGTCGTCACCGATACCGCTGAAGGTGTACGTCTTGCCGGCTTCGAGGTAAATCAGCCCAGAGGTTTTAGAGGCGGTGCCGGCGGTGACGCTGCCGTTAGACTGCACGTTGGTCACGGTGCTGCTGGAGTTCGGGGTGCCCGCGCCGTCGATGATCGATTTCAGCGTGCCGGAAGACGCGCCGCTGCCATCGGTGCCGAGGCCCGCCAGGCCGGTCCAGACTTCCTTGATCAGGCCGGTGGACTTGACGCTGTTGTCCGCGACGCTCAGGGATGGCGCGTCCGCAACCGGTGTGATGTCGATTTTCACTGTGCCAGTGTTGCCCAGCAGTTGACCGTCGGTTGGCTGGAACTTGATCTGCGCGTAGTCGGCCTGTTTGTTGCCCACACCGTTGCCACCGTAAGCATCGACGCCCGATTCGTTGGCATCTGGCGTGAAGCGCAATTTGCCGGCGTCGATGTCGGCCTTGCTGAAGGTCTGGTTGGTCGCTACGTCTTTCCAGGTCGCACCGTCCAGGTACTGCAACTTGCCTTCGCCCGGCAGCTGAGTGATTTTCACCCCCAGGTTGGCAGCCGGGCTGTCGACATCGCTGACGCCGAAGGTCGACCAGCCGAGAATCAGCGGGGTGTCTTCGGTGCCGGTGACGTTAACCGGTGCGGCGGTCGGCGCGTCGTTCACGGCCACCACGTTGACGGTAGTGGTTGCGGTGTTGGAGTAGTTGCTGCCATCGGTCACTGTCACGGTGATGATCCGCGGCACGGTGCTCGGATCTTCACTGCTGTTGGTGAAGCTGATGTTTTTGATCTGCTGCATGTAGTCGGCCAGCGTCGCGTTGCCCGACAGCGTCAGGGTGACGGTGCCGTCCTGGCTGTTGGCGTTGATGCTGATGCCATTGACGCTGTTGCCCAGGTTCAGCGCATCGCCCGGCTGACGGTTGGTCAGCACGATGGTGGCGCCGGTCAGCATGGTGCTGTCCGGGTCGGTGATTTTCAGGTCGGTGTCGCCAATCGAGACGCCCTGGCCGGTGGTGCCTTCAGTGAAGGTCACGTTGTAGTTGGCCCCGGTGGCGCCGCTGGAGTTGTTGGCGTCGAGGTCGAGAACCGGCGCGGCATCATTGTCGAGGATCGAGGTGCTGACGCTGCCATTGGTGGTGCTGACCGCGAGGTTTTCGAAGTTACCGCCGGTGGCCGAGTCGATCTTGACCACGAAATTCTCGGTGCCTTCGGTGAGCTTGTCGTCCAGCGTCGCGACGTTGAAGTTCGCGCTGCTGGCACCCGCCGGGATTTTCACGGTGTACACGCCGGTGAAGTCCGAACCGTCGGCGGCGGTGCCGCTGTAGACGATCTTCAGGGTCACTTCGGTCTGTGCCGGGTGAGTCAGGCTGACGGTGTAGCTGGCGGTCTGGCCTTCGGTGACCGAGGTGCTGCCGCTGATGCTGACTTCGGTTTTGTCGATCGTGTCGGTGACCGTCGTGACCGCAGCGGTGTTGCTGGTGACCAGGTTTTCGAAGTTGCCGCCCGTGGCGGTGGAGATGGTCGCCTGGACAGTGCCAGCGTCTTTGTAGACGTCGTCTTTTGGTGCATCGACAGTCACGGTGCCAGTGGTTTTGCCGGCGTCGATGGTGATCACGGCGCCATTGCTCAACGTCACGGTCACCGGAGTGCCGGCGGCGTTGGTCAGGGTCGCGGTGTAAGTGATCTGGCTACCTTCGGCCACCGAGTTGGTCGCGCTCAGGCTGAGGTTGGTGGTGTCGACGGTGTCGGTCACGGTGGTGCTGACCGGCGTTTTATCCGCCACCAGGTTCTCGTAGTTACCGCCGCTGACGCTGGTGATCGAGTTGGTCAGCGGAGCATGACCGGCCAGGGCATCGTTCGGTGCGGTAGTGGTCACGGTACCGGTGGTTTTACCGACTTCGATCGTGATCGTCTGGCCGTTGGCCAAGGACACGGTGACCGGGCTGCCCGTCACCGGTGCACCGACAGTCGCGGTGTAAGTGACCGTGCCACCTTCAGTTGCCGAAGCGGTGGCGTTCAGGGTGACGGTCGAGGTGTCGAGGGTGTCGGTGATGCTGGTTACTGCCGGGGCAGTGCTTGGCACCAGGTTCTCGAAGTTGCCACCGGTGGCGGTGGAGATGGTCGCCTGGACAGTGCCGGCGTCTTTGTAGACGTCGTCTTTTGGTGCATCGACGGTCACGGAGCCAGTGGTTTTGCCGGCATCGATGGTGATCACGGCGCCGTTGCTAAGCGTGACGGTTACGGGTGTGCCGGCGGCGTTGGTCAGGGTGGCGGTGTAAGTGATCTGACTACCTTCGGCGACCGAATCGGATGCGCTCAGGCTGAGAGTGGTGGTGCTTGCGGTGTCAGTCACCGAGGTGTCCGCCGACTTGCCGTCAACTTCCAGCTTCTCGTAGTTGCCGCCCTTGGCATCGTCGATCTTCACGCTCAGCGAACCACCGCCGGCCAGCGCATCGTTCGGTGCAGTGAAGTTGACGCTGGCGCTGCTCGAACCGACCGGGATGGTAATGGTCTGGCCGTTGGAGAGGGTCACGACCACTGGCGAACCGGTGACCGGTGCGCTGACGGACGCGGTGTAAACAACGGTGCCGCCTTCGGCGACGGTGGACGTCGCCGTCAGATTCACGGTTGAAGTGTCGATAGTATCGGTGACGTCGGTAACCGCAGCCGCCGGGTTGGTCGCCAGGTTTTCAAAGTTGCCGCCTGCGGCATCCTTGATCGTGACTTCGACCTGGCCGGCGTCTTTGTAGACGTCGTCTTTTGGTGCATCGACAGTCACGGAGCCGGTAGTTGCGCCGGCCGCGATGGTGATGCTCGCGCCGTTGCTCAACGTGACAGTGACCGGGGTGCCGGCGGCGTTGGTCAAGGTCGCGGTGTAAACGATGGAACCGCCTTCAGCGACCGAATCAGTCGCCGAGAGGCTGAGGGTAGTGGTTTCCGGAGTATCGGTAACCGAGGTGTCCGCCGACTTGCCGTCAATTTCCAGCTTCTCGTAGTTACCGCCCTTGGCATCGTCGATCTTCACGCTCAGCGAACCACCGCCGGCCAGTGCATCGTTTGGCACAGTGAAGTTGACGCTGGCGCTGCTCGAGCCAACCGGGATGGTGATGGTCTGGCCGTTGGACAGGGTGACGATCACTGGCGAGCCGGTGACTGGCGACGTCACGGATGCGGTGTAAACCACGGTACCGCCTTCGGCGACGCTCGAAGTGGCAGTCAGCGAAACGGTGCTGGTGTCGATGGTGTCGTTGACGGTGGTCACCGCAGGCGTGTCGCTGGCGACCAGGTTCTCGAAACCACCACCAGTCGCATCTTTGATGGTTGCTTCGACGGTGCCGGCATCTTTGTAGACATCGTCCTTTGGTGCGTCGACGGTCACGGAGCCGGTAGTTTTACCCGCTTCGATGGTGATCACGGCGCCGTTCGACAGGGTCACGGTGACCGGTGTACCGGCTGCATTGGTCAGGGTTGCCGTGTAGGTGATCTGGCCGCCTTCATCCACGGTGCCGGTCGCGGTCAGCGACAGGTTGGTTGTGTCAGCGGTGTCGGTAACCGAGGTGTCCGCCGATTTGCCGTCAATTTCCAGTTTTTCGTAGTTACCGCCCTTGGCATCGTCGATCTTCACGCTCAGCGAACCACCGCCGGCCAAAGCATCGTTCGGCGCAGTGAAGTTGACGCTGGCGCTGCTCGAGCCGACCGGAATGGTGATGGTCTGGCCGTTGGACAGGGTGACGATCACTGGCGAACCGGTCACCGGTGCCGATACGGACGCGGTGTAAACCACGGTGCCGCCTTCGGCGACGGTGGACGTCGCCGTCAGATTCACGGTCGAGGTGTCGATGGTATCGGTGACGTCGGTAACCGCAGCCGCCGGGTTGGTCGCCAGGTTTTCAAAGTTGCCGCCTGCGGCATCCTTGATCGTGACTTCGACCTGGCCGGCGTCTTTGTAGACGTCGTCTTTTGGTGCATCGACAGTCACGGAGCCGGTGGTTGCACCGGCGGCGATGGTGATGATGGCGCCGTTGCTCAGGGTGACGGTCACTGGCGTGCCGGCGGCATTGGTCAGGGTCGCGGTGTAAACGATGGACCCGCCTTCAGCGACGGAGTCAGTAGCGCTCAGGCTGAGGGTAGTGGTGTCGGACGTGTCAGTGATCGAGGTGTCCGCCGACTTGCCATCGACGTCCAGCTTCTCGTAGTTGCCACCTTTGGCGTCGTCGATCTTGACGCTCAGTGAACCACCGCCGGCCAACGCATCGTTCGGCGCGGTGAAGTTCACGCTGGCGCTGCTCGAGCCGACTGGAATGGTGATGGTCTGGCCGTTGGACAGGGTGACGACCACCGGCGAGCCGGTCACCGGCGCCGATACGGACGCGGTGTAAACCACGGTCCCACCCTCAGCGACAGTAGACGTCGCCGTCAGGTTGACCGTCGAAGTGTCGAGGGTGTCAGTCACCTCGGTGACCGCTGCCGCTGGACTGGTGATCAGGTTTTCAAAGTTGCCGCCTGCGGCGTCTTTGATGGTCGCTTCGACGGTGCCGGCATCTTTGTAGACGTCGTCTTTCGGCGCATCGACGGTCATGGAACCGCTGGTGGCGCCGGCGGCGATGGTGATCACGGCACCGTTGCTCAGGGTGACGGTCACTGGCGTGCCAGCGGCGTTGGTCAGGGTCGCGGTGTAAACAATCGACCCGCCTTCAGCGACCGAGTCAGTAGCCGAGAGGCTGAGGGTGGTGGTGTCAGGAGTATCGGTAACCGAGGTGTCCGTCGACTTGCCGTCAATTTCCAGCTTCTCGTAGTTACCGCCCTTCGCATCGTCGATCTTGACGCTCAGGGAGCTGCCACCGGCCAGCGCATCGTTTGGCGCAACGAAGTTGACAGAACCGCTGCTCGAGCCGACCGGGATGGTAATGGTCTGGCCGTTGGACAGGGTGACAACCACTGGCGAACCGGTGACGGGCGAGGTCACGGACGCGGTGTAAACCACGGTCCCGCCTTCAGCGACACTCGAAGTGGCAGTCAGCGAAACGGTGCTGGAGTCGATGGTGTCATTGACGGTGGTGACCGCCGGGGTATCGCTGGCGACCAGGTTCTCGAAATTGCCGCCGGTCGCACCTTGGATGGTTGCTTCGACGGTGCCGGCGTCTTTGTAGACGTCGTCCTTCGGTGCATCGACGGTCACGAAGCCGGTGGTTTTGCCTGCTTCGATGGTGATCACGGCGCCGTTCGACAGGGTCACGGTGACCGGTGTGCCGGCGGCGTTGGTCAGGGTCGCGGTGTAGGTGATCTGGCCACCCTCATCCACTGCACCGGTCGCAGTCAGCGACAGGTTGGTGGTATCCGCGGTATCAGTCACCGAGGTGTCCGCCGATTTGCCGTCGACTTCCAGCTTCTCGTAATTACCGCCCGTTGCGCCGTCAATCTTGACGCTCAGGGAGCTGCCGCCCGCCAGGGGGCTGTTTGGCGCGACAAAGTTCACGCTGCCGGTGGTTTCGCCGACCGGGATAGTGATGCTCTGGCCGTTGGACAGAGTGACGATCACTGGCGCACCGGTGACGGGTGCGCTGACCGTCGCGGTGTAGACCACGGTTTCGCCTTCGGCGACATTCGCGGTGGCTGTCAGCGAAACGGTGCTGGTGTCGATGGTGTCATTGACGGTGGTCACCGCCGGGGTGTCGCTAGTCACCAGGTTCTCGAAACCACCACCAGTCGCATCTTTGATCGTTGCTTCGACGGTGCCGGCATCTTTGTAGACATCGTCCTTTGGTGCGTCGACGGTCACAGAGCCGGTAGTTTTACCCGCTTCAATGGTGATAACAGCGCCATTGCTCAGCGTCACGGTTAACGGAGTCCCGGCCGCATTGGTCAGGGTCGCCGTGTAGGTGATCTGGCCGCCTTCGTCTACGGCGCCGGTCGCGGTCAGCGACAGGTTGGTGGTGTCCTGGGTATCAGTCACCGAGGTGTCCGCCGACTTGCCATCGACGTCCAGCTTCTCGTAGTTGCCACCCTTGGCATCGTCAATCTTGACGCTCAGCGAGCCGCCACCGGCCAGTGCATCATTTGGCGCAACGAAGTTGACAGAACCGCTGCTCGAGCCAACCGGGATGGTAATGGTCTGGCCATTGGACAGAGTGACAACCACCGGCGAACCGGTGACCGGGGCGCTGACGGACGCGGTGTAAACCACGGTGCCGCCTTCAGCGACGGTAGACGTCGCCGTCAGATTAACCGTCGAAGTGTCGAGGGTGTCAGTCACATCGGTGACCGCAGCCGCCGGGTCCGTCACCAGGTTCTCAAAGTTGCCGCCTAAGGCATCCTTGATGGTTACTTCAACTTGGCCGGCGTCTTTGTAGACATCGTCCTTCGGCGCGTCGACGGTCACGGAGCCGCTGGTGGCGCCGGCCGCGATGGTGATCACGGCTCCGTTGCTCAACGTGACGGTGACTGGAGTCCCGGCGGTGTTGGTCAGGGTGGCGGTGTAAACGATCGAGCCACCTTCAGCCACGGAGTCGGTTGCGCTCAAACTGAGGGTGGTGGTTTCCGGAGTATCAGTCACCGAGGTGTCGGCCGACTTGCCATCGACGTCCAGCTTCTCGTAGTTACCGCCCTTGGCATCGTCGATCTTGACGCTCAGCGAGCCGCCACCGGCCAGTGCATCATTTGGCGCAACGAAGTTGACAGAACCGCTGCTCGACCCGACCGGAATGGTGATGCTCTGGCCGTTGGACAGGGTCACAACGACTGGCGAACCGGTGACGGGCGAGGTCACGGACGCGGTGTAAACCACGGTACCGCCTTCGGCGACGCTCGAAGTGGCAGTCAGCGAAACGGTGCTGGTGTCGATGGTGTCATTGACGGTGGTGACCGCCGGGGTATCGCTGGCAACCAGGTTCTCGAAATTGCCGCCGGTCGCACCTTGGATGGTCGCTTCGACGGTGCCGGCATCTTTGTAGACATCGTCCTTCGGTGCCTCGACGGTCACGGAGCCGGTAGTTTTACCCGCTTCGATGGTGATCACGGCGCCGTTCGACAGCGTCACGGTGACCGGTGTGCCGGCGGCGTTGGTCAGGGTTGCGGTGTAGGTGATCTGGCCACCTTCATCCACTGAACCGCTGGCGGTCAGCGACAGGTTGGTGGTGTCCTGGGTATCAGTCACCGAGGTGTCGGCTGATTTGCCGTCAACTTCCAGCTTCTCGTAATTACCACCCTTGGCATCGTCGATCTTGACGCTCAGAGAGCCGCCGCCAGCGAGGGCATCGTTTGGCGCAACGAAGTTGACAGAACCGCTGCTCGATCCGACCGGAATGGTAATGGTCTGGCCGTTCGACAGGGTCACAACCACCGGCGAACCGGTGACCGGTGATGTCACGGATGCGGTGTAAACCACGGTGCCGCCCTCGACAACGCCCGCGGTAGCCGTCAGCGAAACGGTGCTGGTATCGAGGGTATCAGTCACGTCAGTGACCGCTGCCGCCGGGTCCGTCACCAGGTTCTCAAAGTTGCCGCCAGCGGCGTCCGTGATGGTCACTTCAACCTTGCCGGCATCTTTATAAACATCATCGGCAGGCGCATCGACGCTTACGCTGCCGGTGGTCGCGCCAGCGGCGATGGTGATCACCGCTCCGTTGCTCAGGGTCACAGTGACCGGCGTACCGGCCGGATTGGTCAACGTCGCGGTGTACAGAATCTGACCACCTTCGGCCACTTCGGTGGACGCCGACAGGCTCAGGCCGGTGTCGTCTTTCGAATCGGTAATGGTGGTGAGCGCCGGCTCGGTGCTCGGCGTCAGTTGCTCGAAATTGCCACCGGTGGTGCCGGTGATCGTGGTGCTGACGGTGCTGCCATTGTTGTAGACGTCGTTGGCCGCGGTATCGACCGTCACGCTGCCGGTGGTCTTGCCCGCTTCGATGGTAATGACCGAGCCATTGCTCAAGGTCACGGTCATCGGCGTGCCGGCCGGGTTGGTCAGGGTGGCGGTGTAGGTGATCTGGCCGCCTTCGACGACGGTACCGGTGGCGCTGAGGGTCAGGCTGGTGTTGTCGATCGAGTCGGTGATGGTGGTGACGGCCGGCGTGGTGCTCGGTACGAGGTTCTCGAAGTTGCCGCCGGTAGCGCCAGTGATCGTGGTGCTGACGGTGCTGCCGTTGTTGTAGACGTCATTGGCCGAGGTGTCGACGTTCACGGAACCGGTGGTTTTACCGGCTTCGATGGTAATGGTCGAACCGTTGGACAAGTTGACGGTGACCGGTGTCTGCGCCGGGTTGGTCAGGGTCGCGGTGTAGGTGATCTGGCCACCTTCAGTGACGCTGCCGGTGGCGGTCAGGCTCAGGCCGGTATTGTCGATCGAATCGGTAATAGTGGTGACAGCTGGAGTCGGGTTCGGCACCAGGTTCTCGAAGTTGCCGCCAGTAGTCCCGGTAATCGTGGTGCTGACGTTACTGCCGTTGTTGTAAACGTCGTTGCTCGGCGTCGGAACGTTGACGCTGCCGGTGGTGTTGCCAGCGGCGATGGTGATGGTCGAACCGTTGGACAAGTTGACGGTGACCGGCGTCTGCGCCGGGTTGGTCAGGGTCGCGGTGTAGGTGATCTGACCGCCTTCGGTGACGGTCGAGCCGGCTGTCAGCGTGACGGTGGTGGTGTCAGGCGAATCGGTAATGGTGGTGACAGCCGGCGTCGGGCTCGGCACCAGGTTTTCGAAGTTGCCGCCAGTCGTCCCGGTAATTGTGGTGCTGACGGTACTGCCGTTGTTGTAGACGTCATTGGCCGGTGTCGGAACGTTGACGCTGCCGGTGGTGTTGCCAGCGGCGATGGTGATGGTCGAACCGTTGGACAAGGTGACGGTGACCGGCGTCTGCGCCGGGTTGGTCAATGTCGCGGTGTAGGTGATCTGACCGCCTTCGGTAACGGTCGAGCCCGCTGTCAGTGTGACGGTGGTGGTGTCGACGGTGTCGGTGACCTGGGTCACGGCCGGAACGGTCGGCGGGGTGACCACGATACCGCTGCCGCCCGTGGTGCCGGTGACGGTCACGTTGATCTGGGTCGGATCGTTATAAACAGTGTCGTTCGGTGCCAGCGGGACGTTGACGGTGCCGGTGGTTTGGCCGGCTGCGATCACGATCACCGAGCCGTTGGACAGGGTAATGGTCAGGTCGGTCAGAGGCGCCTGGGTCAGGGTCGCGGTGTAAACCAGCACGCCACCGGCCTCGGTGATGGTCGGCGTGGCGCTCAGGCTCAGGGTCGATTCGCGCAGGGCATTGGTGCTGGTGTCGGCAGTCTGGCCGCCGGTGGTGTCTTGTGTTGCCAACGCGGCAGTGGCGAGGCCTTCAGTCGGGAAGCCGATAGTCGGGTCGACCCGGCCAGCGGTTGCTTCCAGGGCCACGAAACTGTGGCCGCCACCGGCAGCGCCGCCCGAGCTCGCAGCCGTAGGGCCGGCGGCGGTGGCTTCAAGGGCGGTGGTCGGGTCGACGCCGGCGGCGATGGCTTGTTGCAATTCGTCAACCGATGGCGCGGCTTGTGCAGTGGCTTGCGCAAGGTCGGTGCTGGAATCCGGATCGCTGCCGCTCCACTGAGTGTCGCGGCCCAGGTCCAGCGTGCGGCCATCAGCCAGTTCGAGTGTAATGGCACCAGCGGCACCGGTGTCTACCTGATCGCCGACCAACAACCGGTCGCCTTCAACGAGTACGCGGCGGATGCCTTCTGGCGACACCGCGAAAACCTGACCAACAATGCTTTTGACGATGGCAACAACACTGCTCATTGAAGACTCTCCGGGTGTCACGTTCAGTTGACTTCCATGAACCGCTCGGCGTGATAGCCGATCGGGGCTGGACGTACTTTCTAGATATTTGCTGCATAAGTTTGACGCGTAATTCGTCAATAATTTGGCTATATTTTTTCGAAATTAACTTTATGCCAAACTATTGACCTTAAGGGAGCCATCCTAAACAATCGTCCCAGTAATGTCACATTGATATTTAAGCGGCGACCTGTCCTACAGCGTGTGATCCAGTTCCGTTTTTGAACTTTCCGACATACGGTCATTCCGGTTGCCATCATGCGATGCAGCGCCAGGTTCTGCAGTGATTCAAGACAAGAAGTCCCGGGAAATTCCAACTATGCGTTTGCACCTGTTCAAGGTTCTACCCTTCGCCCTTGCCGCCAGCTTTGTTCAGGCGCAAAGCCTCCCGCAGGCCATGCAGCAGGCGCTGGATGTCCATCCGGAAATTCAGGCTGGGGTTAACAGCCGATTGGCCGCGGATTATCAGTTAAAGGCCGCCAAAGGTGGATACCTGCCAAGGGTCGATCTGCTCGGTGGTTATGGTCGCGAAGGCACCGACAGCGTCACCACCCGGGCCGCCGGCAACAACAATCACTGGGAAACGCTGAACCGCAGCGAGTCAAGTTTACGTCTGTCGCAGATGGTTTTTGACGGTTTTGCGACTTCCAGCGAAGTGGGGCGTCAACAAGCCACCGTTAATTCCCGCGCTTATTCCTTGCTGGGCACGTCGGAACGTACCGGGCTGACCGTCGCTCAGGTTTATCTCGATGTATTGACCCGCCGTGAATTCGTGCGCCTGGCCGAAGACAACCTGAAGAACCACGAACGGATTCTTGACCAGATCAAGTTGCGCACCCAACGCGGCGTGGGCAGCGGCGCCGACCTCGATCAGGCTGACGCGCGTATGGCCCAGGCCCGCAACAACCTGATCACTGAACAGACCAACCTGGCCGATGCCGAAACCAACTACCTCAGCGCCGTCGGCCAGATGCCCGATCAACTGGAGCGGCCTGCCGATTTCATGGCGCTGTTGCCGGCCAATCTGAATGAAGCCCGGGCGCAGATGCTGGAAAACAGCCCGATCCTGCGCTCCGCCGAATCCGATATCGCTGCCGCCGAGAAACAGTACGAAGCCGCCAAGTCGAGCTTCTACCCGCGCTTCGATGCCGAACTGGGTCGCAGCGCCGACAATGATCTCGACGGTCAGAATGGTCACAGCAACGAATGGCAGGCCATGTTGCGCATGCGCTTCAATTTGTTCGCCGGTGGCAGCAACAAGGCTGATCTGGAATCCAAGTCCTACCTGTCGAACCAGGCGCTGGATATTCGCAACAACGCCCTGCGCGTGTTGAACGAAGAACTGGGCCTGGCCTGGAACGCCCTGAACAACGCCAACGCCCAAGTGCCGATCGCCCAGCAATATGTCGATCGCAGCGCCAGTGTGCGCAGTGCTTATCAGAAGCAGTTCAGCCTCGGCGAACGCACCTTGCTCGACCTGCTCGACAGTGAAAACGAGCTCTTCAGCGCTTCCCGTCGGCTGGCCGAGATCAAAAACATTCAGTTATTTACTCAGTACCGAATCAAGGCGACCATGGGCGAATTGCTCAAAAGTCAGGGCGTAGTCGCACCGTTGGCATCCGTTGTGCAAAACGACGTGAAACCCAAAGTCCAGTTGCCCGGGATGAATTGAGTCCTTCCCCATTTCAATCGTTAGCCAAGAGTGTCGAGCGTGGAATCAGAAGTCAGTCGAGTTCAACTCATTCATGATCCGCGCGCGCTGCATGACGATCCGTTACTGGACGGCCTGCTAGCCCTTTGCACTTTGCACCAGAAACCGGCCAGCGCCGCGATGCTGACCACCGGCCTGCCGCTGCCCAAACAACGCCTGAGCGTCGAACTGCTGCCCCGCGCGGCCGCTCGCGCCGGGCTGCAGGGGCGGGTGTTGCAACGCAAGCTGGAGCAGATTCCGGCGATTGCCATGCCGGCGCTGTTGCTGCTCAAGGACGGTCGCAGCGCGGTGTTGCTCGGCTGGCACGGTGAAGACCAGGCCCGTCTGCTGCTTAGCGAAAGCGATGGTGGTGAGGTTTGCGTCAGCCGTGAACTGCTCGCCGACGATTACAGCGGCAAAGTCTTCTTCGCCCAACCCCAACACAAATTCGACGTTAACCACGGCCCGCTGATCCCACGTGCGCGTTCGTGGTTTCGCGACACCCTCAAGCGTTCGCGCTGGTTGTACGCCGACGCCATCGCTGCCAGTTTTCTGATCAACATCATTGCCATGGCCGCGCCGCTGTTCGTGATGAATGTCTACGACCGCGTGGTGCCGAACCAGGCCGAGTCGACCCTGTGGGTCCTGGCCATCGGCATCACGGGCGCTTACCTGTTCGACCTGATCCTCAAGAGCCTGCGCAGCCTGTGCCTGGACCTGGCCGGCAAGAAAACCGACCTGATCATCTCCGCGACGCTGTTCGAGCGCATCGTCGGCATGGCCATGAAGTACCGTCCGGCGCGAGTCGGCAGCTTCGCCCAGAACATTCATGAGTTTCAGAGCCTGCGCGACTTCCTTGCGTCGCTGACCCTCACCAGCCTGATCGACCTTCCGTTTACGCTGCTGATCTTCATGGTCATCGCGATCCTCGGTGGGCATCTGGTGTGGATTCCGGTGCTGGCGTTCCCGATTGCGCTACTGATCGGTTATGCCTTGCAGAAGCCGCTGGTGGCGACCATGGAGCGAACCATGGCCCTGGGAGCCGAGCGCCAGTCGAGCCTGATCGAAACCCTTGCCGGCCTCGATGCGGTGAAGGTCAACAACGCCGAAAGCGAACGCCAGTACCAGTGGGAGCAGACCATTGGCACCCTCAGCCGCCTCGAACTGCGGGTGAAAATGCTGTCCGGCCTGGCGATGAACATCACTTTGCTGATTCAGCAACTGGCCGGGGTGATCATGATCGTCTTCGGCGTGTACCAGATCATCGACGGCCACCTGAGCATGGGCGGCTTGATCGCGTGCTACATGCTCAGTGGTCGTGCCCTCAGCCCATTGGCTTCGTTGTCCGGCCTGCTGACCCGCTACCAGCAGGCCCGCGTGACCATGACCTCGGTCGATCAGATGATGGAGCTGCCCCAGGAGCGCAATTTCGACGAGCGCCCGCTGAGCCGAAAAGTGCTGCAAGGCGCCATTGAATGCCGTCAGCTGAGCTTCACTTACCCGGATCAGCAGAACCCCGCGCTGAAGGGCATCAACCTGATCATCAAACCCGGCGAGAAGATCGGCATCATCGGCCGCAGCGGCTCGGGCAAAAGCTCCCTGGCCAAATTGCTCGTGGGCCTCTATCAACCGGACGACGGCGCGTTGCTGGTGGATGGTGTGGATATCCGTCAGATAGACGTCAGCGAATTGCGCCACAACATCGGCTACGTGCCTCAGGACATCCAATTGCTCGCCGGCACGTTGCGCGACAACCTGGTGTCGGGCGCGCGCTATGTCGAAGACGAATTGGTGCTGCAAGCCGCAGAACTGGCCGGCGTTCACGAGTTCGCCCGTCTGCACCCGCAAGGTTATGAGCTGCAAGTCGGTGAACGTGGGCAGAACCTGTCTGGCGGTCAGCGCCAGAACGTAGCCCTGGCCCGAGCGCTGCTGCTCAACCCGCCGATCCTGTTGCTGGACGAACCGACCAGCGCCATGGACAACACCGGCGAAGAACGCCTCAAGCAACGCCTCGCTGCGGTGGTGGAAAACAAGACCGTGGTGCTGGTGACGCACCGGGCTTCGCTGTTGTCGCTGGTGGATCGTCTGCTGGTGATCGACCGTGGGCAGATACTCGCCGATGGCCCGAAAGCCGCCGTGATGGAAGCGTTGAAGAAGGGGCAGATCAGTGTTGCTTAAGTCCGGGGTCAAAGATTCCATCCGCCGTTACTTCAAAGGCTCCGCATCGCTGCAAGGCCAGCCTCTTCCCGAGGTCAACAAAGCGCTGATCGAAGACGCTCCGCGCGTGGTGCGATTGACGATCTGGGCGATCATCGGCTTCTTCGTGTTCCTGATGCTCTGGGCCAACTTCGCGGTCATCGATGAAGTCACCAAGGGCGACGGCAAGGCGATTCCATCGTCGAAGATCCAGAAAATCCAGAACCTTGAGGGCGGCATCGTCTCCGAGTTGTTCGTCACCGAAGGGCAAATCGTCGAGGCCGGCGCGCCGCTGATTCGTCTGGACGACACGCGGTTCGCCTCCAACGTCGGTGAAACCGAGGCCGATCGGCTGTCGATGCTGCTGCGTGTGGAGCGCTTGAGCGCCGAGGTCGATGACCGTCCGCTGAACTTCCCCGCCGACGTGCTCAAGGCTGTTCCCACCCAGGCCGCCAGCGAAGAGTCGCTGTACATCAGCCGTCGGCAGCAACTGCACGATGAAATCGGTGGCTTGCAGGAGCAATTGATCCAGCGTCAGCAAGAGCTGCGCGAGTTCACCTCCAAACAGTCTCAGTATCGCAGCGCGTTGTCGCTGCAGCGTCAGGAAATCAACATGTCCGAGCCGTTGGTGGCTCAGGGCGCGGTGTCACCGGTGGAGGTTTTGCGACTCAAGCGTGCCGAGGTCGAAACCCGCGGCCAACTGGACGCCACCACCCTGGCGATTCCTCGCGCCGAATCGGCGATCAAGGAAGTGCAGCGCAAGATCGATGAGACGCGCGGCAAGTTCCGCAGCGAAGCCCTGACCCAACTCAACGAAGCACGCACCGATCTGAACAAGGCCCAAGCCACTGGCAAGGCCCTGGAAGACCGGGTCAGCCGGACGTTGGTGACATCGCCCGTGCGCGGCATCGTCAACAAGTTGCTGGTGAACACCATTGGTGGCGTAATCCAGCCGGGCAGCGATCTGGTGGAGATCGTGCCACTGGATGACACCTTGCTGGTAGAAGCCAAAATTCGTCCGCAAGACATCGCGTTCCTGCATCCGGGGCAAGACGCCACGGTGAAGTTCACGGCTTACGACTACACCATTTACGGTGGGCTGAAGGCCAAGCTGGAACAGATCGGTGCCGACACCATCACCGACGAAGACAAGAAGACTACGTACTACATCATCAAACTGCGCACCGAGCGCAGTCACCTGGGGACGGATGAAAAACCGTTGCTGATCATTCCGGGGATGGTGGCGTCGGTGGACATCATTACCGGCAAGAAGACCGTGCTCAGTTATTTGCTCAAGCCGATTATCCGGGCTCGGGCCGAGGCGTTGCACGAGAGGTAGTTTTTGGTGCGGTTGAGGGCCTCTTCGCGAGCAAGCCCTATCACCACCTCATCCAAAGATGTTTGCTAGCATTGCGTCTGAATCAATCCAGATCAGGAGCGAGTGCTCAGTATGCAACTCCCGGACATGAACCTGTTGGTCGCCCTCGACGCCTTGCTCGACGAGGGCAGTGTAGTGGGCGCTGCGCGGCGGATGAATCTCAGTCCGGCGGCGATGAGCCGGACGCTGACGCGGATTCGCGAGGCCATCGGCGATCCGATTCTGGTGCGCGCCGGCCGTGGCCTGGTGCCGACACCCAAGGCGCTGGAGCTGCGCGAGCAAGTGCGGGACCTGGTGGAGCAGGCCGCTTTGCTGTTCCGTTCTGCCGATGACGTGGACCTGGGCAGCTTGCGCCGGCGGTTCAGCATTCGCGCCAATGATTTCTTTGTGGGCGTCTACGGCGGCAAGCTGTTCGACACGATGGAGCGCCAGGCCCCGCATTGCGAATTGCGCTTTGTCCCCGAGGGCGATGGGGATGACGAAGCGTTGCGTGAAGGACGTATCGACTTAAGCGTCAGCAACAACCGACCACTGATGCCGGAAGTGAAGGTGCAGAACCTGTTTTCCACTCACTTTGTCGGGCTGGTGCGTGAAGATCACCCGTTGTTCGATGAAGAGATCACCGCCGAACGGTACGCCGGTTTTTCCCATATCAGCATGTCGCGCCGGGGGATCGCCCGCGGGCCGATCGACACGGCG
The DNA here is from genome assembly GCF_030687935.1 of Pseudomonas cucumis. GTDB lineage: Bacteria > Pseudomonadota > Gammaproteobacteria > Pseudomonadales > Pseudomonadaceae > Aquipseudomonas > Aquipseudomonas cucumis. The sequence continues at coordinate 163,516 of NZ_CP117454.1, forward strand.
CTCAACGCCTTGGGGCTGGAGCGGCGGGTGGCGGTGATTGCGCCGAGTTTCCATGCGGCGATGTTCGCCTTGCCGGATTCCGATCTGATTCTGCCGGTGCCCAAGGAAGCATTGCTGAGCGTGCGACGCCTGGGCTTGAAGCTGCGCTCGTTCACCCTGCCGATTCCGTTACCGACCCTGATGCTGACCCAGGCCTGGCATCCGCGTTTCGACAAGGATCCGGCTCATCGCTGGATGCGTGAAACCCTCAAGACCTGTTGCGATGAGACCTGGCTGGCTGCACAGCCAATCTGAGGCTGACACCGCTCCCACAGGGTTTTGTATTGCTGCATCAAACACACTTATAAGCTGCCAATAAGTCAATTTTCGTAAGCTTCCACGCTCCCTAAAATGCTTCGGTATCCTCATTCCGGAGCGTGCAGTACATGACTTCCCTCACGGTCACGGCGCCTCTCGCTGCGGCCAAACCAGCGGCCGCCGTCACGCCACCGGTCTTCGGCCCGCGAATCATCATCGGCCTGGTGGGCGTGTTGCTGGCGGTGCTGGTGTCGGGCCTGAACGAGATGGTAACCAAGGTCGCTTTGGCCGATATCCGCGGCGCGTTGGCCATCGGTTACGACGAAGGCACCTGGCTGGTCGCCAGTTACACCGCGACCTCGGTGGCCGCCATGGCATTTGCCCCTTGGTGTTCGGTGACGTTTTCGTTGCGGCGCTTCACCCTGTACGCGATCAGCGTGTTCACCCTGTTGGGTGTGCTGTGCCCGTTCGCCCCGAATTACGAAAGCCTGCTGGTCATGCGCACCTTGCAAGGCCTGGCCGGCGGCGCGTTGCCGCCGATGCTGATGACCGTCGCCCTGCGGTTCCTGCCAGCCAACGTGAAACTCTATGGCTTGGCCGGTTATGCCCTGACGGCGACCTTCGGCCCCGGTCTCGGCACACCGCTGGCCGGGTTGTGGACCGAGTACGTCGGCTGGCAATGGACCTTCTGGCAAATCGTCGTGCCGTGCCTGATTGCCATGGCAGCGGTGGCTTACGGTTTGCCCCAGGATCCGCTGCGGCTGGAACGCTTCAAACAGTTCAACTGGCGTGGCTTGCTGCTGGGGTTTCCGGCGATCTGCATGTTGGTGATCGGCATTCTGCAAGGCAATCGGCTGGACTGGTTCGAGTCGAGCCCGATTTGCGGACTGCTCGGCGGCGGGTTGCTGTTGCTGGTGCTGTTTTTGATCAATGAATGGTCGCAACCGATTCCGTTCTTCAAGTTGCAGATGCTCGGTATCCGCAACCTGACGTTCGCGCTGTTGACGCTGGCCGGCGTGCTGGTGGTGTTGCTCGCGGTGGTCCTCATTCCCTCCAGTTACCTGGCGCAGGTCCAGGGTTATCGCCCGGTGCAGACCGCGCCGATCATGTTGTTGGCGGCGCTGCCTCAGTTGATCGCGCTGCCATTGGTGGCGGCGCTGTGCAACCTGCGCTGGGTCGATTGCCGCTGGGTGCTGGGGATCGGCCTGAGCATGCTGACGCTGTCTTGTCTTGGTGGATCGCAACTGACGTCGGCGTGGATTCGCGACGATTTCTATGTCCTGCAATGGCTGCAGATTTTCGGTCAGCCCATGGCCGTGCTGCCGCTGTTGATGCTCTCCACCGGCAGCATCACTCCAATGGAAGGGCCGTTCGCTTCGGCCTGGTTCAATACCGTGAAAGGCCTGGCGGCGGTGATCGCTACGGGTGTGATCGAGGCACTGACCACTGCAAGGCTGCATTTCCACTCGACCATGCTAGTGGACAACCTCGGTAACTCGCCCCTGATCCACAGCGACAACGCAGGCCTGGCTCACCGACTGCATCAACAAGCCGTGGTGCTGACCTCCTCCGATCTTTACCTGTGCATGGCCGGTGTCGCCGTGACGCTGATCTTGCTGATTTTCTGGCTGCCGACGCGGATCTATCCACCGCGCGCGCCGACTTGAATGCTTCTCTGAAACAGAAGGTTTTTATGACGACTCAATCAAAGCAAAAAGTTGCTGTCGGCGTTGCCGCAGTGATGGCGGTCGGCGTGTTGATTTACCTGCTGGCGCCGGGCTTGTTCAGCAAGCGTACGCAGCAGAACACCAACGATGCCTTCGTCTCGGCGGACTTCACCCCGGTAGCGCCGCGCGTGGCGGGGTTCATCAAGGACGTGCTGGTGGAAGACAACCAGCAGGTCAAGGCCGGACAGCTACTGGCGTTGATCGACGACCGCGACCTGCGCGCTGCCGCTGAGGCTGCCGATGCTGAAACCCTGGTGGCCAGGGCGCAGTTGCAGAACGCTCGGGCCACTCTGGAGCGCCAGGCGTCGGTGATCGCTCAGGCCCAGGCCACGGTGTTTTCGGCGAAGGCTGAAATGGCTTTCGCCGAGCATGAACTGAACCGCTACAACCATCTCGCCGGGGTAGGCGCCGGCACGGTGCAGAATGCTCAGCAAGCGCGCACGCGCATCGATCAGGCCTCCGCTCGCTTGGCCAATGCCACGGCGGTGCTGGCGGCGGAACGCAAGCAGGTGGAGATCCTGACCGCCCAGCGTGATGCGGCCGAAGGTGGGCTGAAGCGAGCGCAAGCGGCGCTGGAAATGGCCAGCTATGAGCTGTCCTATACGCGCATCGTTGCGCCCCAGGACGGCATGGTCGGCGAGCGCGCGGTGCGGGTCGGCGCCTATGTCACACCGGGCAGCAAGATTCTGGCCGTGGTGCCGTTGGCGCGGGCCTATGTGGTCGCCAATTTTCAAGAAACCCAACTGACTGACGTACAGCCGGGGCAGAGCGTGCAAGTGCATGTCGACAGCCTCGGTGGCGAAGCTTTGCGCGGCCGTGTCGAGAGCATCGCACCGGCCACTGGCGTGACCTTCGCCTCGGTCAAACCGGACAATGCCACCGGCAACTTCACCAAGGTTGTGCAACGGATTCCGGTGAAAATCGTTCTGGAACCGGGGCAGGCATTGGCCGAGCGGTTGCGGGTGGGGATGTCGGTGGAGGCGAGGATTGATACGGCAAGCGCCAGCGAGCATGAGGTTGCGCAACGATGAACTTTGTTAATCGCACATCCCAGTGGCGAGGGAGCTTGCTCCCGCTGGGCTGCGAAGCGGACCTGAAAATTGCGAGTGCTGCGCACTCGAACGCGAGCAAGTTCCCTCGCCACAGGGTCAGCATTCATTCAGTGGTTTTTGTGTTGAGCCTGTTTTCTTTGAGTGCCTGCACCGTCGGCCCGGACTTCCAGAAACCTCAGCCGCAACAAGTGGCCGAATGGTCGACCCCGTCCAAAGCCGCCGCCAGTGAAGCAGTAACTACCGACATGAACGAACGCTGGTGGGAGGTATTCCACGACCCGAAACTCTCTGCCCTGACTCAACGCGCCCTGACCGACAACCTCGACCTGAAACTCGCCAGCAGTCGCTTGCAGCAAAGCCGCGCCGCGCGACAGGTGATCACCGCCAACCGCTATCCCAACACGGCCGCCACAGGCAGCTACGGGCGCAAACGCAACAGCGGTGAAGGCCTGAACGATCCGTCGGGCAATAACGGCGACTCGGCGTTCAACCTGTGGGACGCAGGCTTTTCCGCCTCCTGGGAGCTGGATTTCTGGGGCCGTGTGCGCCGTGAAACCGAAGCCGCCGATGCCACCCTGGAAGTGGCGGAGAACGATCGTCGCGGCGTGCTGCTGTCGGTGCTCGCCGAAACCGCTCAGGACTACATTCAGCTGCGCGGCGTGCAAAGCACCCGGGCCGTCACTGAGCAGAACCTCGACGTCGCCCGGCATAGTTTGAAACTCTCGCAACTGCGCCTGGCCGACGGTGTTGCGACGGATCTGGACGTTGCCGAAGCCGCTGCGCAAGTTGCGGCCATCGAATCACGTTTGCCGGCGCTGGAGCAGCGTCAGTCGCAACTGATCAACGCCCTGAGTCTGTTGATGGGCGAACCGCCGCAAGCGCTGTCCGCCGACTTATCCACAGACGCCCCGGTGCCGCAAACCCTGCGTCAGGTCGCCATTGGCTTGCCGTCGCAATTGGCCGAGCGCCGCCCAGACATCCGTCAGGCCGAAGCCCGTCTGCATGCCGCGACCGCCAGCATCGGCGTAGCGAAGGGCGATTTTTATCCGCGGATCACCCTGTCGGGCAACATCGGTTCGCAAGCCCTGCAACTGAGCGATTTCGGCTCGTGGGGCTCGCGCTCGTTCGGCATCGGCCCGCAGTTCAGCTTGCCGCTGTTCGACGGCGGTCGCCTGCGCGGCATGTTGCACCTGCGCGAAGCCCAACAACAGGAAGCGGCGCTGGCCTACCAGCAAACCGTGCTGCGGGCCTGGCATGAAATCGACGATCAACTCACCGCCTACAACACCAGCCAACTGCGCCGCGACAGCCTCGCCGAAGCCGTACGCCAAAACCAGATCGCCCTGCGCACCGCGCAACAGCAATACGTCGAAGGGGTGGTGGATTTCGTCAACGTCCTCACCGTGCAGGGCGAATTGCTGGCGACCCAGCAGCAGTGGGTCGAGAGCTCGACCGGGGTGTCGTTGGCAATGGTGGGGTTGTACAAGGCGTTGGGTGGGGGATGGGAGTCGGTGTATCCGGTGGCAGGGATGGCGCGGCGTTGATATGGATGATTTGTAAGGCAGTTAATACGTATCAGCGAGCGTGCTCTTCAAACCAATGATGGCCATCCGCTTGACGCTCACCCCCGCTGTCGTAGACTCCGCTCATCCGTCAGGGAGTTACGGTTATGCGGCGTTTTCGTATTTGGGTTATTGGATTGACCTTTGTAACGTGCGTAGTACAGGCGCAAACGCCTGCGCCAGACGATCCGTTGCTGGAAAACAGCGCGGTCGGCGGTAATGCGTCGGCCAGCAGTGAGGCCCGTGGTGTGCTGCGGGCCCGGGATCAGGCGGTGCTTGCCAGTGAGTTGTCGGGGCGGATTGTCGAGTTGCCGTTCAGTGAGGGCGAGTCGTTCAAGAAGGGCGATACCCTGGCGCGGTTTGACTGTTCGGCTTATCAGGCTCAGCTCAACGCGGCTCAGGCCGCCAGCCGTGGTGCTGGTGAAGAGCTGGCCCACAACAAACAACTGGCGGCGTTGAATTCAGTCGGGCGCTTTGAAGTGGCGCGGGCCGAGGCCAAGGTTAGCGAGATTCAGGCGCAGTCCCAGGTCTATCAGGTTCAGGTCAAACGCTGCAGCGTGGTCGCGCCGTTCGATGGCCAGGTCGTCGAGCGCAAGGTCAAGCGCTATGAAAGCGTTGCCGCTGGTGCGCCGTTGCTGGACGTGGTCGATAACCGCACCCTGGAAATTCACTTGTTGGTGCCATCACGCTGGATGGGCAAACTCAAGCCCGGCCAGACGTTCAGTTTTGTCCCCGATGAAACCGGTCAGCCGCTGGATGCGACGGTCAAACGCCTCGGTGCGCGGATCGATGAAGGCAGCCAGACTTTGCTGCTGGTGGCGGCGCTGCCCAACGCCAACGGTCTGTTGGCCGGCATGAGCGGAACGGCGCATTTCGCGGAGCTCAAATGAACGCCCCGGTGACCGGCGGCGCCGAGCAGGTGTTCGCAAGGTTTCTCGACCTCGAACGTCAGACCCGCGCCGCGCGCACGCCTTCGCAACTGGCTTACAGCCTGGTCAATGACGGCCAGGCGCTGTTCGGTTTCCGCCATGCCGCGCTGTTGATCGCCGGCAAAGTGCAGGCGGTGACGGGCGTCAGTGCCGTGGAACCGAATGCGCCGTTCGTGGCGTTTGTCGAGCAAGCGGTCGCGCAGCTGTTCAAGCTTGAGGTGTTGAAACAGGCGCGGGTGATCGCGCCTCATCTTCTCAGCGAATCGATTCTGGCCGATTGGCAAAGTCTGTCAGCCGCTCAGGTGTTCTGGCTGCCGCTGATCGATCATCAGGGCGAGGTGTTCGGCGGTTTATGGCTGGCGCGGGATGTGCCGTGGAACCCCTCCGAACAAGTGCTGCTGTCGCAACTGGGCGACACCTACAGCCACGCCTGGCTGGCGCAGCAACCGCGCAAGCCCTGGCGATTGCGCTGGACGCGCAAGCGTCAGGTGGCGCTGGTCGCCGTGTTGTTGCTTGGGTTGCTGATCCCGGTGCGCCAATCGGTGTTGGCCCCGGCCGAAGTCGTCCCGTTGGGCGGACGGGTGGTCGCGGCGCCGCTGGACGGGGTGATCGCCGAGTTTCTGGTCAAACCCAACCAGACGGTGAGAACCGGCGATCTGCTGCTGCGCTTCGAAAGCACCACGCTCAAGGCTCAGGCCGATGTGGCCGAGCGCGCCCTGGGCGTTGCCGAAGCGGAACTCAAGGCCAATTCCCAACGCTCCTTCGCCGATGCCGAATCCAGTTCGAAGATCGATCTGCTGGCGGCGCGAGTGGAACAGAAGCGCGCCGAACGGGATTACGCCCGTGAGCTGCTCAAACGCAGCGAAGTGCGCGCCGAGCGAGACGGCATTGCGGTGTTCGCCGACGCCGAACGCTGGACCGGCAAACCCGTGCAAACCGGCGAGCGACTGATGGAAATCGCCGACCCGAACCAGGCCGAGTTGCGCATCGAATTGGCCGTGGGCGATGCGATTGCCCTGGAGCCGGGGGCGCAGGTCGCGCTGTTTCTCGACAGCGATCCGTTACAACGCCACTTGGCGAAACTCGAACGTTCGGCCTACGAAGCGCAGCCCACCGCTGCCGGGCAACTGGCTTATCGACTGGATGCGACGTTCGACGCCGCGCCGCCACGTATCGGCCTGCGCGGTACCGCGAAAGTCTTCGGCGACCGTGCGCCACTGGCGTTGTACCTGTTGCGTCGACCGCTGGCCGGGTTGCGTCAGAGTGTGGGTCTTTAGATGAGCCTGCCAAGCCTGCGGGCGGACCTGCAATTGTCGACGGCGGCCCCGGCCCTTGACGGGTCGCCGCGCTGGACCCTGGCCGACCCGGTGCGTGGGCGTTATTTCAAACTCGGTGCGGCGGCGATGCGCCTGCTGCGTCATTGGTCTTTGGGCGATCCGGAGCAAGTGCTGCGTGCCGCCAACCGCGAGCCGGGGTTGCCGCTGGATGGTGCGGCGCTTGAGCAATTACTGGAGTTTTTGCGCGGCCACGACCTGATCAGCGCCCTCGACCCGTCGCAGCGCGCCAGTTACAGCCTGAAGGCCGCGGCTCAGCGCCAGAGCCTGTGGCAAATCCTGCTGCATCAATACCTGTTTTTCCGGATTCCGCTGTGGCGCCCGGACGCCTTTCTCAATCGCGCCTGGCCGTGGCTGGAGCGTTTCGGCCCGCGCGCATTGCGCTACGGATTGCCTGCGACGCTGGGGCTCGGGGTGTTTCTGGTGTCGCGGGACTGGCAGCGATTCATCGCCACTTTTCCGCACCTGTTCAGCCTCGGTGGTGCGCTGGCGTTCGCTGTGGCGCTGTTTTTCGCCAAGCTGTGCCACGAGTTCGGCCACGCCTTCATGGCCAAGCGCGCCGGTTGTCGGGTGCAGAGCATGGGCGTGGCGTTCATGGTGCTGCTGCCAATGTTTTATACGGACGTCAGCGATGCCTGGCGCGTCAATGATCGCCGGGCGCGGTTGTTGATTGGTGCCGGTGGCGTGCTGGCGGAACTGGTGTTGGCGTGTATCGCACTGCTCGCCTGGTCACTGCTGCCTGACGGCCCCGGGCGCACGGCGGCGTTCATGCTCGCCAGTGCGACCTGGATCACCACGCTGGTGATCAACCTCAACCCGTTCATGCGTTTCGATGGCTACTTCTTGCTCAGTGATTTCTGGGAAGTGGACAACCTTCAAGGGCGGGCCTTTGCCCTATGCCGCTGGCGGCTGCGCGAGTTTTTGTTCGGCTACGCAGCCCCGGCGCCGGAGCCGTGGTCGCCGAAGATGCAGCGCCGTTTGTTGATCTGGGGGTATGGCGCGTGGCTGTGGCGTGCGGCGCTGTTTTTCGGGATTGCGCTGGCGGTCTATCACCTGTTCTTCAAGGTGTTGGGGATTTTCCTGATGCTGGTGGAACTGGTGTGGTTCATCTTCCTGCCGATCCTGAGCGAGTGGCGGCAATGGTGGAGCCATCGCGAACAGGCGCATGCGCCTCGGGTACTGCTCAGCGGTCTGGCATTGCTTGGGTTGGTGTTGCTGCTGGCGTTGCCATGGCGCAGCGCGGTGGAGTTGCCGACGATGCTTGAGGCCGGACGCGCCAGCGCCCTGCACGCGCCGGTGGCGGCGCGGGTCAAAATGGTGAATGTGCACGACGGCCAGATCGTCGCTCAAGGTGAGGTGCTGATCGAGCTGGAATCACCGGATCTGGACTCACGCCAGGCTATCGTGCGTCGCGAAATCCAGATCCAGCAGTTGCAGATGCGTCGTCAGGCCGGCCGCAGCGAAACCGCCGCCGATGCCGGTATCGTCGAACAGCGCCTGGCCGAAGCGGTGGCCGAATATCGTGGCCTGGCCGCCCAGCGTGAACGTCTGCTGCTGCGTGCGCCCCACGGTGGCAAGGTGCGCGATCTGCTGCCCCAGTTAACGGTGGGCCGCTGGCTTTCGACCAAAGATCCTTTGGCACGGGTGGTCGAAGACGGCGCGCGATTGCGCGGTTATCTGGCCGAAGCCGAACTCTGGCGTGTCGCCCCGGGTGCCAACGGGCGGTTCATCGCCGATGACCCGATGCACCCGGCGATCAAAGTGCAATTGAGCGAAATCGATACCAATGGCGTGGCGTATGTCGATCAGGAAGCGTTGACCTCCGATCACCATGGGCCGATTGCCGTGCGCCGGGATCAGCATCAGCGCGCCGAGCCGGTGCAGGCGCAATACGGCGCGCGGTTGAGCATCCTCGAAAATACCCCGACACCGGTGCAACCCTTGCGCGGCATTGTGGTGTTGCAAGGTAGCGGCGAATCCTTGCTGGGCGTTGCCTGGCGGCGCTTGGCGGCTTTGGGGGTCAGGGAAAGCGGTTTCTAAGGGAGAACAGTGATGGCCAATACCGATTCAGTGGCAGCGGACGGCTTGGTGGTCAGGCCTTCGCGGACCTGCGATGGGCCTTTTCTGCACAGCCTTTACCAGGCGGCGCGGCCGGATCTGCAATGGATCGACGGTGAACAGGAGGTGGTTGAGCAGGTGGTTGCCCAGCAATTCAAGGTGCAGGAACAAGGGCTGGGGGAGAACTTCCCCAACGCCATGCATTACGTGATTGAAAAACTCGACACGGCCATCGGCGCGTTGACCACCGATTTCGGCCCCAATGAAATTCGCGTGCTGTACCTGGCCTTTATTCCACAGGCCCGAGGCAAGGGTTACGGTCGGACGGTGTTGCAAGGCGTGCAGAAAGCCGCACAACAAATCCGCTGTCCGGTGGCGACGGTGGTCTGGGCCAATAATCCCCATGCACGCCAGCATTACTTGGCGCTGGGGTTTCAGGTTGAAGAGCGCAACCCGGCGGCGGAGCGGTTGGTGTGGTACCCGACGGGTTGAATACATCACCGCCCCTTGTGGGAGCCAGCCTGCTCGCGATAGCGGTCTGACATTCAACCAATGTCGCCCGTCATGGCCCTATCGCGAGCAGGCTCGCTCCCACATTGAGACCATGTTCAGTTGAACGCGATGTAGAAATATCCCACGTCCGGATCACGCCCCATAGCCGGTACTCGCGAAACAAAAATATCTTCTACCTGACCCAGCTCCGGCAACTCCAGCGCACACAAGCCATCGACAAAGTCGGTGGGTTGCAGGCTGTTGAGCTCGACGCTGAACGGCATGCGCTCGCTTTTGGGCATCTGTGAATGGGGCGTCTCCTTAAGGGAGTCGATATGGATCGGCAATTCACTGCCATCGGGCAGCCGCAGCGTCCCCGTCTTGCCCAGCAGCGCCTGAAAGTGTTGGCTGTGAACCTGTTGCAGCATGGCATCCCTCCATCAAGCAAAAGTGGCCGGGGGATGTGCATCCCCCGGCCAGACCCTCAGTTACGCGAAGGGAACAGTCCGTTCAGGGCGATGCTGAAGTTGAGCACCAGGAACGGGTTCATCACCGTCATGGGCAAACCGTTGCCGGCGGACGAGATTTCCCCCGTCACCGTGCTGGTCACGCCCTTGAGCGGCACGGCCGCGGCACCTTGCTGATCAGAGTAAATACTCGCCGAACCGGGCCCGCCGCCCGAGGCACCAATGTACGAATTGGTCGCGGTCGGGTTGGTGACCGGGTTGCTCGCCGGGCTGGCCAATTGCAGGGTGGTGGTCGCCGTGAGCCCGGCCATGGCGTGGGTGTGGTTGGGCAGATTGTTGATGGTCGCGGTGACGTTCTCGGTGCCGGAGACTTCGCCGATGACGCGCGGGGTCAGGCCCAGGCCGTTGCCCTGGGCCATCGGCATACGGCCCTGCAGGTTGGGCAGCATGAAACTAGTGGTGCCATTGCCTCCATAGTAAGTTCCCAGCAGTGAGAAAAGCGCTTGGTATTGTGAGATCCCCAGCGTCTGGCCGTTGCACAAGGCCCAGCCGTTGGGGGCGAAGTTAAAGGCGAAAGGCTGGATAGTGCCCATGAATACTTCCATAGTTCCTCATCCCTCAGGTTAGTGTCTGATGCGTCACGTTACAGGCCCGGTTATTCGGGCAGTTCGCGCTGATCAGCCGACTCCATTCATCTCCGTGGCTGGGTCACGCCACGCCAAAGCGTAGACGCTGATCGGAATGATTGCCGGACGTCGTCCGTCGCAAGGCCATCATCGACGTTGGGCTCGCGCCTGTCCTACAGTGCTTGGGAAGCTTCGGTTTTCACTTGGCCGTTGCAAGGGGAGATAATGGAGGCGCGCAGAGAAACACCGCTGGGCGACACCCAGGACCCGCATGCGATGCCGGGCTCGTGGGCTACTGCCCGTCGTTTGCTTCGATGGGCGCGGGAACATTGGCTACTGTCGATCCTGGTGTTGGCCACGCTGGTGCGTTTTTACCACCTGACGGCGGCGGCGATCTGGGGCGACGAAGGGGCGAGTCTGTTGCTGAGCCAGTACTCCCTGGCCGGGATCTGGGAACACGCGGCCCATGATGTGCATCCACCCCTGTATTTCATGCTGCTGCACGGCTGGATCGGCCTGTTCGGCGACGGTATTTTTTCGATTCGCAGCCTGAGTGCGCTGTCGGGGATTGCCACGGTTGGGCTTGGCGTCTGGCTGGTGGACCTGCTCGCGACCCGCCGCGCCGCATTGCTGGCCGGGGTCCTGCTGGCGCTGCTGCCCACGGCGGTGCGTTACAGCCAGGAAGTGCGGATGTATTCGCTGCTGGGGCTGTGGCTGATCGGTGCCACGATCGCCTTGGTGTGCTGGATAAAGCGGCCGCAACGCACGCGCTATCTGGTGATTTACACCTTGCTGATGAGTGCGGCGTTCTACACCCATTACTTCACGGCGCTGTGCGTGCTCTGCCACTGGCTGTATCTGGGCCTGATCCGCGTGCAGCCAGGGTATCGACTGCGGCACATTCAGCGCTCCGGCTGGTGGCTGGCCAATGTGGCGATTGTGGCGTTGTACCTGCCGTGGGTGCCCAATCTGATTGATCTGGTCCAGCACATGGATCAGCTCAAAGCCAATGGCGATGTGGGGTGGGAGGCGCCCGTCACGCTCGGCTCATTGCCTTCGATGATCTGGTCGTTCCTGATCCAGGACGATGGCGAGAACCTGCCCACGCTGATTTTTATCGCTCTGCCCCTGGCGCTATTGGCCCTGGCGGGCGTGGCGCTGGCGCGGGACCGCAGTGTTTTTCGTGGCAGTGCGCTGGCGGTGATCTACACCGTTCTCCCGGTGTTGCTGGTGTTTGCGGTGTCGTTCATATCGCCGGTGTTCATCGAGCGTTACCTGACCGCTTATGCCTTGGGCCTGCCGATGCTAGTGGCGCTGGCCATCGATCGCTTGTACGCAGACTTCAAGGTATTGGCGCTGGCCGTGCTGATCCTGTTTGTCGGTGTCGAGCTGGTGGGCCTGAAGAACAATGCCTCGGTGGATACCGACGATCAGATCAGCGTCATGGTCAGTTACGTGAACCAGCACTTCACCCCCGGCGACCGAATCGTCACCAGCGACATGCTCTGGTACTTGAGTTATGTCTATTACAACCGCACTGACGCCAGACCATTGCTGTACACGCCGCCGTTGGCCGATGGCAGGTCGAGCCGGCCGAACGCTTACGGTTTCGGCACGTTGGTGACCAATGACGTGTACCTGGATAGCCTCGGCGCCTTGCCCAAAGGCACTGGTCGAGTATGGCTGGTCGGTAGCGTCGATGGGCCGGACGAATTCGCGCCGTTGCCTGCTGGCTGGCAACGCGTCAGCGAAACCCGCGCAGGAGGCGCCGAGGCGCGCTTGTATGTGCTGAAGTAACCCATGGAGCAATACTTAATCGATTCATCTTTCAGGTCGTTATATAAATCGCGTTTTCCAGTCGATTTAGCTCCGATTTGATATCAAAACACCACTAGTCGTAAGGCCATTCATAGTCTACGCTCGTCATACAAAAGGACTTTTGGCGGGTGAATGGATGCAGCATTTTCACTTTATTTCCGGGTTGCCGCGTTCAGGCTCGACCCTGCTTTCTGCCATTCTTTTGCAGAACCCGCGCTTTCATGCCGGCATGACCAGCCCCGTGGGTGCGCTCTTTTCCGGTGTTCTGGATCAATGCAGCGCCGGCAGCGAGTTTGGTGCGGTGATCGACACCGACCTGCGTCGCCGTCTATTGCGCGGTCTGTTCGAATCTTTTTACGCCGACAAGGCCGACAAACCGGTGGTGTTCGACACCAACCGCCTGTGGAGTTCGCGCCTGCCGGCAATCAGCGATCTGTTCCCTCAAGCCAAGATCATTGCCTGCGTGCGCAATGTCGCCTGGGTCATGGACAGCCTCGAGCGCTTGTACCGCGCCAATCCCTTCGAAAATACCAAGCTGTTCGGCGATGCGGTCGAACGCAACACGGTCTACAGCCGCTGCGAAACCCTGGCCCAGCGCAATCGGCTGGTGGGGTTTTCCTGGGCCGCCCTCAAGGAAGCCTATTACGGCGAACATGCCGACTCGTTGCTGATCATCGATTACGACCTGCTGAGCCAAGCGCCGGAGCGGGTGATGCGGCTGGTCTACGACTTCATCGGCGAACCCTGGTTCGAACATGACTTCGATCATTTGGCCTATGACGCGCCGGAATTCGACCAGGCCCTCGGCCTCTCGGGGTTGCACAAGGTGAAGGCCAAGGTCCAATTGCAGTCCAGGCGCACGATCCTGCCGCCGGACTTGTTCAAGCAGTACGCCGAGTTGTCCTTTTGGCTCGATGGCTCCGCCAGCGCCGCCAATGTCATTCGTATGAAAGCCGACGCCGCGATCAGTTGATCGCGGCGTTTTCATTGATGCGTCAGAAAGTTCGAGTCCGGGTGAGCAGCATGTGGTGGAGCAAAGGCAAGTCGCGGGTTACCAAGGGTGCACGAGCGCTGGCCTCGCCAATGATCATGTCCCTGGAGCCACGCATGCTGTTCGACGGCGCGGTGGCCGCCACGGTTGCCGACACTGCCCAGGCTGACAGCCATGTCACCGCCGACGCGGTCAAGGCACCGACTGCCGACCAGTCAGTCGCCAGCAAGGACACCCACGGCCAGGCCGATGCCACGCCAGCACCGACGCCTGTCGCAGTGCCGGGGCAGAGCGTGGTGTTCGTCGATTCGCGGGTCAAGGACGCCGCCAGCCTGCTGCAGGGCGTCGCGCCCGGTACTCAGGTGGTTCAACTGGATGCGAGCAAGGACGGCTTGCAGCAGATTGCCGACTATCTGGACACCCATCAGGGCATCAGCTCGGTGCAGATCATTGCCCACGGCAACGCGGGCGATCTGTGGCTGGGGGATAGTTACCTGTCTGCCGACAACGTCGCGGCCCGCAGCGCGGTGCTGGCGGAAATCGGCAAGGACATGAACGTCGGCGGCGATATCCTGATCTACGGTTGCTACACCGCCGAGGGTGAGCGTGGCTTGAGTTTCGTCGATTCCCTGGCGCAAATGACCGGCCGCGATGTGGCCGCTTCCAGCAACCGCACCGGGATCGGTGGCGACTGGGATCTGGAAATTGCCACCGGCAACATCGAAAGCGCCAACGTCCTCTCGACCACGGCCATGAGCGACTATCAGTGGGGCCTGGCCACCTGGACCGCCACCAACAACGCCAACACGGGCATCGGCTCGTTGCGTGCCGCCATTGCCTCGGCACAGAACGGCGATATCGTCACCTTCAACGGCAGCATGACGGTGCAGTTGACCTCCGAACTGCTGATCAACAAGAACATCACCGTTGATGGCGACTTGAACAACGACGGTGCGGCGGACGTGATCCTCGATGGTCAGTACAGGACCCGAGTGATTGAAGTGGCGTCCGGCAGCACCGTGACACTCGATGGTTTGGTGATTACCCGAGGGCTGGTCTCGGGCAATGGCGGCAACGGTGGCTACGGTGCCACGGGCGCGATGGCCGGGGGTATTTTCAACGCCGGGATTCTGACCCTGAACAACGTTACCGTGACCTCCAACGGCGCCTCCGGTGGCGGTGGCGGTGGCGGTGTCACGGGCGCTTTTTACGGCGGTGGCGGCGGTGGCGGCGGCGGTCTGGGCGGCCAGGGCGGCGGGCATGGCGGTTCGGCAGGGCCGGGCACCGGCACGTTGGGTGGCGGTGCGGGCGGCGGCGGTGCCGGTGGTTACGGCGGCGGTTATGACGCCACCCACATGGGCGGTCGCGGCGGTACCACCACTGGCGGTGCTGGCGGGCTGGGCGTTTCCTATTACAGCAACGGCGGTAACGGTGCGACGGCCACCAATGGCACGATTTCCATTGGTGGCGGTGGCGGCGGGGCCGGTTGGGACAAGGTAGGTGGCGCCGGCGGCAATGCGGTGGGCGGGATCTACAACGCCAGCAGCGGCACCATCACCATCGTCGGCACGTCGACCATCAGCAACAACATCGGCGCCGGTGGCGGCGGTGGCGGTGGGGGTGGCCAAGGCAGCAATGCCAGTAATGGCGGCATTGGCGGCCGGGGCGTCGGTGCGATCTGGAACAAAGGCACGCTGCTGATCACGGCCGCCAACTTCGCGGCCCTGGCCGGTAATGCCGCAGCCAGTGGTGCAGGCGGTACCGCGCAGGGCGGAGGTTCAACCGGCACCTCGCCGACCTCTTTCTCGACTATCTACAACGACGGTGGCGTACTCAACACCGCGTATTCGCCACCGCCGACCGCGACCATCGTGGTTGCTGACACCACACTGAGCATCGGCGAAACGTCCTTGGTGACGATCACCTTTTCCGAGGCCGTGACCGGTTTCACCAATGCGGACCTGACCATCGCCAACGGCACGTTGACTGCCGTGAGCAGCGGCGATGGCGGCATCACTTGGACGGCAACGTTCACGCCGACCGCCAGTATTTCCGATACGACCAACGTCATTACCCTGGACAACACCGGGGTGATCAACGGTCTGGGCACCGCCGGCGTCGGCACCACCAACTCCAATAACTACACGGTCGATACCGTACGCCCGACGGCCAGCATCGTGTTTACCGACACGGCCCTCAGAGTCGGCGAAACCTCGCTGGTGACCATCACCTTCAACGAAGCGGTCACCGGCCTCACCAATGCCGACCTGACGATTGCCAACGGTACCTTGAGCGCGGTGAGCAGCGGCGACGGCGGCATCACCTGGACGGGGACCTTCACCCCGACCGCCAGCATCACCGATGCGACCAACCTGATCACTCTGGACAACACCGGGGTCAGCGACTCGGCGGGCAACGCCGGGAGCGGCACCACTGATTCGAACAATTACGCCATCGATACCGTGCGGCCGACCGCGACCATTGTGGTGACCGATACCAGCCTGAGCATTGGCGAAACTTCGCTGGTGACCATTACGTTCAGCGAAGCGGTCAGCGGTTTCACCAACGCCGACCTGACGATTGCCAACGGTACGCTCACTGCGGTGAGCAGCAGCGACGGTGGCATCACCTGGACCGCCACATTCACCCCGAACGCGAGCGTCAATGACACGACCAACCTGATCACCCTGAACAATACCGGGGTCAGCGACCTGGCGGGCAACGCCGGCAGCGGCACCACTGATTCGAACAACTATGCCATCGATACACTCCGTCCGACTGCGACCATCGTGGTGGCGGACACGGCGCTGAGAATCGGCGAAACCTCTCTGGTCACGATCACCTTCAATGAAGCGGTCACCGGATTCACCAACGCCGACCTGACCATTACCAATGGCACCTTGACCGCAGTGAGCAGCAGCGATGGCGGTATCACCTGGACGGCCACCTTCACACCGACCGCAAGCATCACCGACACGACCAACCTGATCACCCTGAACAACATCGGGGTCAGCGATGCTGTCGGCAATGCCGGTAGCGGGACTACCGACTCCAACAACTACGCCATCGACACCGTGCGGCCGACGGCCACCATCGTGGTTGCGGACACTGCGCTGAGAATCGGCGAAACTTCTCTGGTGACGATCACCTTCGCCGAAGCAGTGAGCGGTTTCACCAATGCCGACCTGACCATTACCAACGGCACGTTGACCGCGGTGAGCAGCAGCGACGGCGGTATCACCTGGACGGCCACCTTCACGACTTCGGCGAGCATCAGCGACACCACCAACCTGATCACCCTGGACAACACCGGCGTGGCCGATCTGGCGGGTAACGCCGGCAGCGGCACCACCGATTCCAACAACTATGCCATCGACACGGTGCGCCCGACCGCCACGATTGTGCTGGCCGACACGGCGCTGACCGCGGGTGAAACCTCGCTGGTGACGATCACCTTCTCCGAGGCGGTGACCGGTTTCACCAACGCCGACCTGAGCATCGCCAACGGCACGTTGACCGCGGTGAGCAGCAGTGATGGCGGCATTACCTGGACCGCAACGTTTACCCCGACCGCAGGCATCATCAGTGCGACCAACGTCATCAGTTTGGCTAACACCGGCGTGGCGGATCTGGCGGGCAACACCGGCAGCGGGATCAGTTCCTCAGGCAACTACGCCATCGACACCGCCCCGCCGACCGCGACGATTGTGGTGGCGGACACTGCGTTGAGAATCGGTGAAACGTCACTGGTGACCATCACCTTCAACCAGGCAGTGACCGGTTTCACCAACGCTGACCTGACCATTGCCAACGGCACGTTGACCGCGGTGAGCAGCAGCGATGGCGGCATCACCTGGACGACGACTTTCACCCCGACTGCCAGCATCACCGATACGACCAACCTGATCACATTGGACAACACCGGCGTGCAGGCTGCCGCCACCGGTAACGTGGGCAGCGGCACGACCGATTCCAACAACTATGCCATCGACACCGTGCGCCCGACGGCCACCATCGTGGTCGCGGACTCGGCGCTGAGAATCGGCGAGACTTCGCTGGTGACGATCACCTTCAGTGAAGCGGTCAGTGGTTTCACCAACGCCGACCTGACGATTGCCAACGGCACACTCACTGCGGTGAGCAGCAGCGACGGCGGCATCACCTGGACCGCGACCTTCACGCCCTCCGCGAGCATCAATGACACCACCAATCTGATCACCTTGAATAACACCGGTATCGCCGATCTGGCGGGTAACGCCGGGAGCGGCACCACCGATTCCAACAACTACGCCATCGACACCGTGCGCCCGACAGCGACCATTGTATTGGCCGATACGACGCTGACCGCGGGCGAAACATCGCTCGTAACGATCACCTTCAGCGAAGCGGTCAGTGGTTTCACCAATGCCGACCTGACGATTGCCAACGGCACGCTGAGCGCAGTCAGCAGCAGTGACGGCGGCATCACGTGGACCGCGACATTCACCCCGACCGTCGGCGTGAATGACTCGAGCAACGTCATCACCCTGAACAATACCGGTGTGACCGATGGGGCCGGCAACACCGGCAGCGGCACCACCAACTCCGGCAACTACACCATCGATACGGTGCTGCCGACGGCCACCATCGTGGTCGCGGACACGGCGCTGAGAATCGGCGAAACCTCGCTGGTCACGATCACGTTTTCCGAGGCGGTCAGTGGTTTCACCAACGCCGACCTGACCATTACCAACGGCACGTTGACCGCGGTGAGCAGCAGCGATGGCGGCATCACCTGGACGGCGACCTTCACGCCTTCCGCGAGCATCAACGACACGACCAACCTGATTACCCTCGACAATACCGGCGTGCAGGCTGTCGCCAGCGGTAACGTGGGCAGCGGCACCACCGACTCCAACAACTATGCCATCGACACCGTGCGGCCGACGGCCACCATCGTGGTCGCGGACACGGCGCTGAGAATCGGCGAAACCTCGCTGGTCACGATCACGTTTTCCGAGGCGGTCAGTGGTTTCACCAACGCTGACCTGACCATTACCAACGGCACGTTGACCGCGGTGAGCAGCAGCGATGGCGGTATCACCTGGACGGCGACCTTCACGCCTTCCGCGAGCATCAACGACACGACCAACCTGATTACCCTGGACAACACCGGCGTGGCTGATCTGGGGGGGAACGCCGGTAACGGCACCACCGATTCCAACAACTACGCCATCGACACGGTGCGCCCGACAGCGACCATTGTATTGGCCGATACGACGCTGACCGCGGGCGAAACATCGCTCGTAACGATCACCTTCAGCGAAGCGGTCAGTGGTTTCACCAATGCCGACCTGACAATTGCCAACGGCACGCTGAGCTCAGTCAGCAGCAGTGACGGCGGCATCACGTGGACGGCAACGTTCACCCCAACCGTCGGCGTGAATGACTCGAGCAACGTCATCACCCTGAACAATACCGGTGTGACCGATGGGGCGGGCAACACCGGCAGCGGCACCACCAATTCCGGCAACTACACCATCGATACCGTGCTGCCGACGGCCACCATCGTCGTCGCCGACAATGCGTTGAACATCGGTGAAACGTCGCTGGTGACCATTACGTTCAGTGAAGCGGTAACCGGTTTCACCAATGCCGATCTGACCATCGCCAATGGCACCTTGAGCTCGGTGACCAGCAGTGATGGTGGCATCACCTGGACCGCAACCTTTACGCCGACCAATGCCATCTCCGATACCAGCAACGTCATCACCCTGGATAACAGCGGTGTGAGCAACGCCTCGGGCAATGCCGGTAGCGGCACCACCAATTCCAACAACTACGCCATCGACACCGTGCGCCCAACGGCCACCATCGTGGTCGCGGACGCGGCGCTGGCGGTGGGTCAAACATCGGTGGTGACCATCACGTTCTCCGAGGCGGTCACCGGTTTTACCACGGCCGACCTGACGGTGAGCAACGGCACCCTGAGCAATCTGAGTACCAGCGATAACATCACCTATACCGCCACCCTGACGCCGACGGCGAGCGTCACCGATTCGACCAACCTGATTACCCTGGACAACACCGGAGTGATCGATGGGGCCGGTAACGCGGGCGCTGGTACCACCGATTCGAATAACTACGCTATCGACAGCCAACGCCCAACCGCCACCATCGTGTTGAGCGACACGACCCTGAAACCGGGCGAAACCGCGCTGGTGACCATCACCTTCAGCGAAGCGGTAACGGGTTTCGACAACAGTGACTTGAGCATCGCCAACGGCACGTTGAGCGCGGTGAGCAGCGGTGATGGCGGCCTTACCTGGACCGCCACCTTCACCCCGACTGCCGGGATTACCGACGCCAGCAATATCATCACCCTGAGCAACAGCGGCGTCTCGGACGTGGCCGGCAATACCGGGGCGGGCACCACCAACTCGGCCAACTATGTGGTGGAAACCGAGGTGCCGACGGCCACTATCGTGGTCGCCGACAACGCCCTCAAGGTCGGGGAAACTTCGTTGGTCACCATCACGTTCAGCTCGGCGGTCAGCGGCTTCGACAACTCCGACCTGACCGTTGCCAACGGCACCCTCAGCAGTGTTTCGTCCAGCGATGGCGGCGTGACCTGGACCGCAATTTTCACACCTACGGCCAGCATCACGGACACCACTAACCTGATCAGCCTGGACAACAGCGGTGTGACCAACGTATCGGGCAACAGCGGCGTCGGCGTGACCGACTCCAACAACTACGCGATCGACACCGCTCGCCCGACCGCAACCATTGTGGTCGCGGATAATAAGCTGGGCATTGGTGAAACCACCACGGTGACCATTACCTTCAGCGAAGCGGTGTCCGGTTTCGACCTGTCGGATCTCAGCGTGGCCAATGGCGTGCTGTCCAGCCTGGCCAGCAGCGACGGCGGTGTGACCTGGACCGCCACGCTCACGCCGACCGCGAGCCTCAACGATGCGACCAACCTGATCCTGCTCGACACCGGCAATGTGCTCGACGCCGCAGGCAATGCCGGCGCCAGCATCGCCATTTCCAACAACTATGCGCTCGATGCGACTCGCCCGACCGTCACCATCGTGGTTGCCAATCCGAACCTGGGCATTGGCCAGACGACGCTGGTGACCTTCACTTTCTCCGAAGCGGTCAGCGACTTCGATTTGTCGGACCTGAGCGTCACCAATGGCGAGCTGACCAATCTGGCCAGCAGCGACGGCGGCAAGACCTGGACCGGAACGTTCACACCCACCGCGAATATCACCGACCCGAGCAACTTCATTGCGCTGGACACCAGTAACGTGACGGATCTGGCGGGCAATACAGGCGCCAGCGTCGCGGTATCCAATAACTACGCCATCGACGGCGAACGGCCGACCGCCACGGTGGTGGTTGCCAACCCGAACCTGGGCGTGGGCCAGACCTCGTTGGTGACCTTCACCTTCACCGAAGCAGTGAGTGGCTTCGACCTGTCCGACATCAGTGTGGCGAACGGCAGCTTGTCCAATTTGAGCAGCAGTGATGGCGGTAGAACCTGGACCGCGACTCTGACCCCGAACGCGAATGTCAGCAGTAGCAACAACGCGATCAGCCTGAACGTGGCCGGCGTCAGCGATGCCGCAGGCAACACGGGCAGCGGTGCCAGCCAGTCGAACAGCTATGCAATCAATACCGTTGTTGCACC
This sequence comes from Pseudomonas cucumis, assembly GCF_030687935.1. Classification (GTDB taxonomy): domain Bacteria; phylum Pseudomonadota; class Gammaproteobacteria; order Pseudomonadales; family Pseudomonadaceae; genus Aquipseudomonas; species Aquipseudomonas cucumis. Next base: position 184,547 of record NZ_CP117454.1, read on the forward strand.
GTCGTCGCCAATAGTCGTGGTGCCGCCGGAGCCGGAGTTCCGGGTCACGGATCCGGTCACCGTGCCCGATCAGCCCAACGTGCCATTGCAGCCCATTATCTTCACGCCGCCCACTGGCGATCTCGGCTCGCCGCTGACCTTTGCCCCGCTGTTTGAACAACGGATGATCGGTAACGGCATTCGGCCTCTGGGCGATATTTTCATGAGCCACGGGGCGCTGGCGCCCAGCTTTATCGCTCAGGTATTCAGCAGCAGTGACAATGGTGGCGATGGCTCAGGCCACGGCTTCCTCGGTTTTGGCGGCGGCGACGGCGGGGTCTTTGGCAGCAGCACGCTGTCGAATCTGTTCAATCAGGACACTGGCAGCGAGGGGGACTCGCTGAACGCCTTCGGCAATAACTCAATCAGGATGGGAGATGCTTCACAAGGGCTGCGCGGCGTGTTTGGCGCACCGAGTCTTGGTCAGCAATTGCAACAACTCAAGGACACGGAGCAGCGGCAGGTCGAAAGCCTGGCCGCGGCTTTGCAACAGGTCGGCATCAGTGAAATGCAGGCCTGAAAAAACCATTAAAGCAGGGCGGCACCCGGGGGCTCCAAGGATGAAGAGATGTCAGAAGTTATTCGGCGCCAGCTTGCTGGCGCTGGCGATCAGCGGATGTGCAGTCACCAGTGAACCGATCGAACGTAGCGTCAGCCAACAGCGCGCCAAAAGCGATCTGCAAAACATGTACACGGGGCAGGAGCCTCTCAGTGGCCCACTGACCCTGCACCAGGCCATGGCCCGCGCGGTGAAATACAACCTCGAAGGCCGGCTCAAGATCATGGAAGAGGCCCTGGCCAAGCGCCAACTCGACCTCGCCAGTTTCGACATGCTGCCGCGCATGGCGTTGGACGCCGGGTACGTGGGGCGTAATAACGTCAGCGCTTCCAGCAGTCAGAGCGTGGAAACCGGCGCCCAGTCCCTGGAACCATCGACCTCCCAGGACCGCGACCGTGAAGTGGCGGACCTGACCATGGTCTGGAACGTGCTCGATTTTGGCGTCAGCTATATCAGTGCCAAGCAGCAGGGCGATCAGCGGCTGATCGTGCAGGAGCGGCGGCGCAAGGTCATCAACACCATCGTGCAGGACGTGCGCTCGGCCTATTGGCGAGCCATGGCCGCCGAACGTTTGCTCAAGCAAATCGACAGCCTGATGGCTCGGGTCGAAACCGCTCGCACCAATAGCCAGAGCATGAGCGAGCAGCGCATCGGTGATCCGATTCAGGCGTTGGGTTATCAGCGCTCACTGATCGAAGCCACCCGGCAACTGGAGGAGCAACGCCGCGCACTGTCGCTGGCAAAAACCGAACTGGCGACCCTGATCAACCTGCCTCTGAGCACCGAGTTGACGCTGGCGACCCAGGATGACTATGTCATTCCGGAACTCAAGGTCGACCTCGCCAGCCTGGAGCAGGAAGCCCTGACCAGTCGGCCGGAGTTGCGAGAGCAGGATTACCAGACCCGCATCAGCGCCGCCGAAACCCGCAAAGCCATGCTGCGTCTGCTGCCGGGGCTGGAGTTTTCCGCTGGTGGGCATTACGACAGCAACTCGTTTTTGGTGGAACAGGGCTGGGCGGATTACGGGGTGAAAGTCACCTGGAACCTGTTCAATGTGATTTCCGCGCCCGCCGCGATCGACGTCGCCAAGGCGGGTGAAGAAGTCGCGACGGCGCGTCGGCAGGCGATGTCGATTGCCATCCTGGCGCAGCTTTACGTGGCCAACGCCAACTATCGCGAGGCGATGCGGCAGTTCAAGACCAATCAGCAACTGTCAGACATTGATGGGCAAATCGTCGGTCAACTGCGCAACCGCTATCAGGCGGCCGGGCTGGGTGAACTGGACCTGATCCAGGGCGAACTGAACACCTTGCAGGCCGATCTGCGTCGTGACCTGTCCTACGCCGACCTGCGCAACGCTTACGGGCAAATCTTCGCCAGTGCCGGTCTCGATCCGCTGCCGGACGAAGTGCAATCGACCGAAGTCCAGTCCATCGCCACGGCCCTGGCCAATCGCGAAGAGGCGTGGGCGGCGGGCAATATCTCAGTGCCGGTGGCCCATGCCCCGGTCCAATAACCTGCTGGCGCCGACGGCGAGCATCAGCCGCGCCCAAAGAGAGGCCCGCAATGGTCATCGCGGCACGGCGGTTCTGCTGACCGGTTTACCGGCAGCGGGCAAGTCGACGTTGGCCCAGGCACTGCACGCCGAGCTGTTCGAGCACGGCGTACAGAGTGTGGTGCTCGATGGCGACGGACTGCGGGTAGGGCTCAATCGCGATCTGGGGTTTACCGACAGCGATCGCCTGGAAAACATTCGCCGCGCCAGTGAACTCGCGGCACTGTTGGTCGAGAACGGACAAATTGTCATCCTCGCGATGATCGCGCCCTTGGTGGAGTTGCGTGAATTGTTCGCCCGACGGCTGGGCGAGGATTACCACGAAGTCTGGTGCAGCGCCTCGTTGGCGGTGTGTGAACAGCGTGATCCCAAAGGTCATTACGCCCGGGCTCGACGGGGTGAGTTGGCGGGGTTTACCGGTGTTTCCGCGCCTTACGAACCACCTCCGTCTGCGTCGCTAGTGCTCGACACGGGCGCGCAGTCGGTGGAGGCCTGTCTCGACCGTTTGCTGACCTGGCTCGGCGAATGCGCGGTGCTGCCGAAACGATGAGCCTGCCGGCCTTCTCCCGCTTGCCGGTAACGGTGGATCTGCCGTTGCTGTTGCAGGCGCTGGCGGCGATTGGCGAGGATGACTGGCACAGTCACTTCAATAGCGATTATTACGTTGGCGACTGGAGCGGTGTGGCGCTGATTTCCGCGACCGATGCCTTGACTGAACTGTCGCCCGGTCGCGGCGAGACTCTTTTGCGTGCGCCCTGGCTGCAAGATATTCGTTGGCAGCAAGGGCTGCGGGATCTGCCGCTGCAGATCGTCTGCGCGCGCCTGTTACGGCTCGGCCCGGGCGGGCGCATCCATGAACATCGCGACTATGATCTGGGCGAACCAGACGCTGACTTGCGTCTGCACATCCCGCTGCTCAGCCCACCCCAAGTGGACTTTCTGCTGGATGGCCAACGCATGCCGATGGCCGCAGGCGAATGCTGGTTTCTCGACCTTTCGCGGCCTCATCGCGTGGACAATCGCGACACCCAGGCACGGATTCATCTGGTGCTCGATTGCCGGCCCGGTGCCTGGCTGGAGCAGGCGATTATCGACGGGCTGGCGACTACGCCGTCACCGGAAATCGGTCATGACGCTTTTGCGCGGTTCAAGGTGTTGGTGGCCAGTGATCCGCAGCTGTGCAAGTCCTTGCAGGGGTTGCAGGACAACGAAGCTTTTATCGTCCGTACTTTGGAACTGGCCGCCGAGCGTGGACTGGCGTTCACCCGTGAACAACTGCGCGCGGCGATGCGCGACGGTCGTCGTCAATGGAATGAACAATGGAGCGCCTGAACCTCGAAGGCTGGTTGCCGATCCGCGTCTGGCAAGAGGTCGGGCAATGGCAAGTCGACTGGTGCTGGTTCGGTGACACGCGCCTGCATCAGCCGTTTTTTCGTGATGCTGTGGAAGACGCGCTGCGACTGCCGTTCAATCAGGCGTTTCGCCGGAAAACGGCATTGTCGACCCTTGTTGACTGGCAGGCTTGCAGTCCCGGCCTGGCCCCAAGTGCCTTTATCTTTCACGCCTCCCGCTGCGGCTCAACCCTGATCAGCCAGATGTTGGCGCAACTCGATAACCACGTTGTCATCAGCGAACCACCGCCGCTGGATGCGTTGCTGCGCAGTGATTTGCCCGCCGTTGAGCGCCGTGCCGCCATCAAAGGGTTGCTGTCTGCCTACGGGCAACGTCGGCTTGGCGTGGAGCAACGGCTGGTGATCAAACTCGACGCCTGGAACATTGGTGAACTGCCGTTGTTGCGCGAATGCTTCCCCGAAACACCGTGGTTGTTTCTTTATCGCGATCCATTGGAAATCGCCGTCTCGCATCTGCGTCGCCCGGGCATGCACATGGTGCCGGGGATGATCGGGGCGAGCGTGCTGGATGAGGAGTTTCCGTTCAGCAGCCGTGAGGATTACATCGCCCGGAGATTGGGGCGGTTGCTGGCATCGGGGTTGGCGCAATGCCTGGCGTTTGGCGGCCTGGCGGTGAACTACAGCGAACTGCCGCAGGCCATGGCGGGGCGTTTGGCAACGTTCTTTGCGTTGGATATCGAGCAACGCAGGCAAGTGTTTACGGCGGTGGGGCAACATGCCAAGCAGTCGTCGCAAGTGTTTGTCGATGATCGCGATGGCAAGCGTCGTGAAGCCTCGGTGCTGCTTCGTGAGCGGGTGGAACACTGGACGCGCGAGCCTTATGAGGCATTGGAAAAGGATCGCAGCCTTCACCTCCTACAATGGCCCGGCGTACACCTGTAGGAGCTGCCGAAGGCTGCGATCTTATGGGGCCGACAGATTATTTCCTTAGGGTTTTGACGACAAATCCGCCATCCCTTTGAGCAACTCGATCGGCAGCGGGAAGACGATGGTCGAACTCTTGTCCCCGGCAATCGAACTCAGCGTCTGCATGTAACGTAATTGCATGGCCCCCGGTTGGCGGCCGAGCATTTCGGCAGCCTGCATGAGTTTTTCCGAGGCCTGCAATTCGCCTTCGGCGTGGATCACCTTGGCCCGACGTTCCCGTTCGGCCTCGGCCTGTTTGGCGATGGCGCGAATCATCGATTCGTTGAGGTCCACGTGCTTGATCTCGACGTTGGCCACCTTGATGCCCCAGGCGTCAGTTTGCGCATCGAGCACTTGCTGGATGTCGACGTTCAAGCGTTCCCGTTCGGCCAGCAATTCATCGAGTTCATGTTTACCGAGCACCGCCCGCAATGTGGTCTGCGCCAGTTGGCTGGTGGCCATGAGAAAGTCTTCGACCTGAATGATCGCCCTTTGCGGATCGAGCACGCGGAAATACAGCACCGCATTGACCTTGACCGAGACGTTGTCGCGGGTGATCACGTCTTGCGCCGGTACGTCGAGCACCACGGTACGCAAGTCGACGCGAACCATTTGCTGAACTGCTGGAATCAGCAAAATCAGGCCAGGGCCTTTGACTTGCCAGAAGCGCCCGAGCTGGAACACCACGCCGCGTTCGTATTCGCGCAGGATACGGAAGGCCGATCCCGCCAGTGCAATCAGCAATAACAGGAGCGCGGAAAAACCCAGTTGCAGACCCATGACTATTCTCCACCATCATTGTTTATGCGGGCGCCGCGTCAGCCGCGGCCACTTCCAGCAGTAGCCCCTTGCGTGCCACCACCCGGACCTGTTGTCCCGGATGCAGCGGTGTTGCGCTCAATATCTGCCATTGCTCGCCTTGCAAGTGCACCCAACCGAAATAAGCACTACCAGCCTGCAACGACGTTACCTGCGTCACACTGCCCAGCAATTCGTCGTCGCCGCTGACGTTGCGGCGCGGTCGGGTTTTCAGGGCGCGGATCAGCAGGAAAGTCAGCAGCAGTGCGCTGATCAGCCCCAAACCGATCATCAAGGGAACAGGGAGCTCGGCGTTGGTCAGAATCACCGCGCCGAGCACGAACATCACAAGGCCGCCCAGACCGACCACGCCGTAATTGGGCAAGACCGCCTCGGCGATCAGAAACGCAATGCCGAACGTGATCAGCCAGATCCCGATAGGGTTGGGAACCAGCAAGATGACGGTGTCCGCTGCGAAAACCGATCCGCTCAAGGCCAGCAGCAGCGCCATGGCACAACAACGAATGCTCACTTGACCCTCCGCAAGAGTGACCCTGCATACAAGTCTAGTTGAGCCTGTGCTTGTATAAATTTTGACCAGTTGTCGACAGTGTCCGACGGGCGGATTTCCCGCCGGATGCCACCAGCGGGCCTAGACTTTTAATGGAGACAAAAAAGTTAACTATCGTCCGCGATTTCGTTACTACGGACACCGAGGTGCATCATGCGTATGGCAAAAACCGTGCAGAACAGCCTCGATAAGGCTCACTGCGAATATGACATCGTGTCTCACCCGCACTCGGCCAGTAGCCTTGAAACGGCTCGGCTCGCGGGCATCCCTGCCGAACGGGTCGCCAAATCGGTGATTCTCGACGACAGCCACGGCCACTACTTGATGGCCGTGCTGCCCGCCAGCTGTCACCTGGACCTGAGCAAAGTACGTGGGAGCGGCGAATGGCAAGTCACCCGGGAAAGCAACCTGCCGCGCCTGTTCGACGATTGCGAACGCGGTGCCGTGCCTGCACTGGGCGAATCCTACGGGATGGATATGGTCATCGACCCACTGCTGACCCGGCAGAAAGACATCTACCTCGAAGCCGGCAACCACAGCAATCTGGTGCACATGAGCGTGCCGGAATTTCTGAAAATGGTGCCCCATGCCCAGGTGTGCGAGTTGAGTCAGTCGGCATAGCGTTGATCTGACTACCGTCATCGCGGGCAAGCCTCGCTCCCACAGGACTTGCGAAAACCCTGCGGGAGCGGGCTTGCCCGCGAATAGCCGCACCGCAGTCACCCATTCAATACGATCAAGAAGGAGCCAAACATGGAATCCCCTACCCACAGCCTCTCATCCCTCTTCAAACAACTCGGCCTGCCTGATGACGCCGAAAGCATCGATAAATTCATCGCCACCCATTCACCACTCAAACCCGAACTGCACCTGGCGGACGCGTTCTTCTGGAGTGAGAGCCAGGCAGAGCTGCTGCGTAAGGAGATTCTGGATGATGCCGATTGGGCGGAGGTGGTAGATCAGCTGGATGTGCTGTTGAGGAAGGGGCGGGGGGTGTAAAAAAAATGGTGAGTGGTCAGAAATGAGCAAAAACTTAATTTGTCAGCTTTTTCCAGGGTTGCTCAGGTAATAGACCAGAATAAAGTCGTTTCTTTGGGTGGCGGCCGGGAAAGCGGACGAACGCAAGGGTCACACCCCGGCAAACCCTGAAGCCGTTGCTATGCTTTGACTTGATGGGGGCGCGCGGCGAACCCGTCGATCAAGGCTTGCGTTGGTCATGGGGATCTAATAATGAAAAACCCTTACGCTCCCGGCTTCTGGTGCGCCATTGCGGCATTGGTTTTGCTGTCGGCCACCTATTTCTACGGCGTCATGCTGGCCCACCAGCTCGACACGGCGCTGATATTCCTCGACAGCGTGGTGGCGTTGATCGCCGTGATGGCTATCGTGGTGGTCGCCTGGGCTTCTTTACAGAGCCAGCGCATCAAGAAACGACAACTCGAACAAGGCAAGACCCTGGTGCTGATCTGGGATACCAAGGTGGCTTTGCGTCGCGTCGAAACGGTATTCGACCGGTATTTCTGGGGCAGTTACTGGCAACCGGGGCGCACCTTCCAGGAAGTCATGGGCGAACTCACCGGCACGCCGCTGGAAAAGAGCCTCGAAACCTTGAAAAAACAATGCCTGGCGCTGGACAAGCAAGTGGCCGATGAGGGCTGGCACTGGCTCAACAATGCCCGAGAGCTGTCCGATGTCGCCAACGCCATGGCCCGCGAACGCTATCAGTTGGATTTCTGCGACCCGCGCGCGGAAGTGACCGGCGGGGCGGTGATCAATCGGGATTTCGAAGTGCTGGTGTATACGTGGACGGCGCGGCTGAAAAGCTTCGATCATCAGCTTGATGAAATTGAAGTGCAGTATTCGTGAATTGAGGTTGGCTGGACTGACGCCATCGCGGGCAAGCCCGCTCCCACAGGTTCAGCGCGATCCTTGTGGGAGCGGGCTTGCCCGCGATGGCAATCTTACAGCCGCCGAAACTCTCGCTTCTTCTGCGCGGTCCATAGACACTCTTTCACCTTTAATCATTGGGCCGTCTTGCGGCGCAAATGCTAATCTCCATCCCACTTTTAGCGAAGTCGAGCCGCAACCCGTCATGGGTTCAGGGAAGACGACCACACTTTCACAACGGACATTGAACGGATACTTCATGAATAAATCAGCAGGCGTGCTTCTAGGAATTGTCGTGGCCATCGGTGCAATCAGCGCTGGCGGTGCGTGGTACACCGGCAGCAAACTCGATGGGGTGCTGAACACCTCGATCGCCGACGCCAACAAAGAGCTGCAAGCCGCGCTGGCTGGTTCCAACGGCACGGCGTCGCTGGAGCTGGTGTCGCTGGACCGCCATGTGTTCAGCAGCACCGCGCACTACCGCCTCAAGGGCGAGGGCGAGATGTTTGGTGAAGCGCCCGTCGAGTTGCTGTTCGTCGATCGCATCGAACACGGCCCGCTGCCGTTCTCGCGCCTGGTGTCGCTGAAGTGGTTGCCGGTCCTGGCTACCAGTCACTACGAGCTGGAAAAGACCCCGCTGACCGAGAAGTGGTTCGCGGCCGCCAAGGACAATTCCCCGGTCAAAGGCGTGGTCAACATCGGCTACGACAATTCCACCAAGGGCACCCTCGAATTTCTGCCGCTGGAAACAGCGCTGGATGACAAATCCAATCTGACTTTCTCCGGTATGAAACTCGATGTAGCCGCCAGTGCCCAGGCACAAAAGGTCAAGGCCGACGGTTACATGGACAGCCTGAAGCTGACCACCGTGGCCGAAGATCAAACCCCGGTGCAGGTCGAGCTCAATGGCTTGACCGTGGCCAGTAACCTGAACAAAAGCACGTACGGCTATTACACCGGCGAAAACACTATCGAGCTGACCAACAGCAAGACCACCTTCGGCGCCAAGCAGTCGGTACTCGGCGTCAAGAACTTTGAAATGAAGAACAAGACCGAGGAATCGGGCACCAACGCTTCGGGGCGTGCCGATTACAAGGTCGGTGAAGTGTCTTTGAACGGCAAGACTGTCGGTTCTGCGCAGATGGCCATGAGCCTGAAAAACCTCGACATTCCGTCAACGATGTCGCTGATGCAGATCTACCAGACCAAACTGCAACCGTACGAAAAGGCCGCCGCTGAAGCTGCCGCCGCCGGTCTACCAGCGCCGGAACTGAACCTGACCCCGGCCGAAGAGGCACAGGTCAAGACCGGCCTGGAGAAACTGCTGGCCGCCGGCCCGCAGGTGGCTCTGGAAAACCTGTCGTTCAACACCAGCAACGGCGAAAGTCGCGCCAACCTGGTGCTGGACCTGACCAAACCACAATCCATGGACCTGCCGCCAGACCAATTGGTCAAGCAGTTGATCGCCCTGCTGGACTTCAACCTGTTGGTGTCCAAGCCGATGCTGGTTGACGTGCTCACCGTGCAGTCGCAAATCGACGGCCAGACCGACGCCAAGTTGATCGCCGATCAGGCGAGCGCAACCGCCGACATGTTCAGCAGCATGGCGGTCGGCACGCAATTGGCGAAACTGGACGGTAACAACGTCGTCACCAAGCTGCACTACGCCAACAATCAGGTGGACTTCAACGGCCAGAAAATGACCCTCGAAGAGTTTGTCGGCTTCGTGATGAGCAAACTCGGCGGCACGGGCGACGTCACCCTCCAGTAAAACTGCAGGCTTCAGCGCAGCGCCCGGCCTCTGCAACACGCAGACGCCGGGCGTTTTGCTGTCTGGGGTTTCGAAACGGGGAGAGGGGGAGAAGATTCCAATGCCGGTCAGCCAAGGTGCGGAACCTGTGGGAGCGGGCTTGACTGACTGGAGATGGCCCGAACGTCACGAATCTGAACAATTATTGTGTTCTGAAGAGTCGACTACGTTCGCATGCAAAACTGCGTCGATAAAGCTTGGCTGGGTCTTTCGACCCGGCTTTCCGCTACGAATGGGCAAGGGACATTGCGACCCGGCTGGCCATGTAAGGATGCTGACGAATGCCGTGTTTTGCTGGTCCCTTTATTCATCGTGGTTTGCGCCCCTTGTTTCGCGTTGCGCTGTGCGGCCAGTTGCTGTGGCCGATGCAGGCGCTCGCCGACACCCCCTACGACCAAATGGTTCGCGACGCACGGGCCGGCAATTACACGCCTGCGCTGACTGTGTTGCGCCAGGTGCCGGTAAACCAGGCCACCACCGGCCAGATCAGTGATCACTTACAGATCGCCAGCTGGGCGGGTCTGGACGCCGAAGTGGTCCAGGTCTATGAAACCCAGGGGCACAATCGGGCGCTGCCGGTTCAGGCCCTGACCGCCACCGCGCGTGCCTATCGCAACCTCAAGCGCTGGGACTCGGCGACCCAGGTGTACAACAAGGCCCTGGCCCTTGAACCGCAAAATCCCGACCTGCAGCTGGGCCTGGCAATGACCCAGGCCGACGCCGGTAAACCTGACGAGGCCGTTGCCCGCGCCAGGGCGCTGGTGGCGGCGAAACCGGATGACCCTTCCCGCCGCCTGGCCCTGGCCTATGCCTTGACCCACGCCGGCGCCACCTACGAGGCGTTGTTTGAATACGACCAGGCTTTCATCCGCGCCGGCAGCAAGCCCGATGTCGCTCGGGAATACGTGATTGCCCTGCAGCGCGCTCGCCTGCCAGAACCGGCCTTGCGCCTGGCTCGCCAGCGGCCCGGGTTGCTGGATCCGGTCACGCTGCGACGCCTTGAAGGTGACCTGGCCGCAGAACGTGTGCGCCTGGCCGAACTGGCGACTCGCAGCGAAAAAGAACGTTATGTGATCGCCGATCGGGCGCTGGCCGATTACGACCAGTTGCTGTCGACCTGGACACCGGATTCTCAGGCCCACGATGACGTCATCCGTTGGCGAATCGATCGCATGGGCGCCCTCAAGGCCCGTGCGCGCACCGCCGATGTGATCGCCGAATACCAGAAGCTGCTCGCCGAAGGCGTGAAGATTCCGACCTACGCCCTGCGTTGGGTGGCGTCGTCCTATCTGGACCAGCGTCAGCCAGAAATCGCCACCGATTTGTATCGTCAGGTGCTGGTGGCACCGGATGCCGATGTCGGCGACCGCCTGGAAGATAGCACCGCGCTCTATTACGCCTTGCTCGAAAGCGATAAGGCCGATGAAGCGCGTCAGGTCGCCGAAGACCTGGCCAAGACTCAGAAACCGCGGGTCGAGCTCAAGGGCTTGCCGGTGGGCAATCCCAACGATGAATGGATGGACGCGCAGCAACTCGCCGCCCAGGCCGGCACCTACGGCGCTGATCTACCGTCGGGCGAGCAGCGTTTGCAGGTGCTGGTGAATCAGGCACCGGGCAACCTCGGCCTGCGTCTGGCCCAGGCCGATCTGTACCTGGCCCGGGACTGGCCACGGCGCGCCGAAAATCAGCTCAAGGAAACCGAGAGCATGGCACCACGGGACATCGGCCTGGAAGTTGCGCAAGGCCACACCGCCATGGACCTGCAGGAATGGCGGCAGATGGATGCGCTGACCGACGATGTGGTCGCGCGTTTTCCGGACAACCGTCAGGTCCAGCGTTTGCAGCGTCAGCGTGCGGTCCATGACATGGCCGAGCTGCGGGTGGAGGCCTACGGCGGCAAGAGTTATGGCGGTGGCAACGGCGACGTCGGGGCGGTCAACGGCAGCCGCGATTTCGGCATCGAAACCACGCTGTACAGCCCGCCCATCGATGAAGACTGGCGTCTGTTCGCCGGTGCCGGTTACGCCACCGGCGACTTCCAGGAAGGTACCGGCCACCATCGCTTTCAGCGCGTCGGGCTTGAGCGTCGGACTCGCGACATGACCCTGGAAGCGGAAGTCTCCAACCATTCCTACGGCTTCGGTGACAAACAGGGCGCGCGCCTGGCGATTGCCCGAGACATCGACGATCACTGGCAGTACGGCGGCAGCCTCGAATACCTGTCGGCGCAAACGCCGTTGCGGGCCTTGAACAGCGACATCACCGCCAACGGCGGCAGCGGTTTCATCCGTTGGCGCGTCAATGAGAGCCGCGAGTGGAGGCTGGCGGTCAGCCCCTCGCACTTCAGTGACGGCAACAACCGTGTCGAAGCCTTGCTCACCGGTCGCGAGGGTGTTTACCGCGCGCCGGCGTTGCAGGTCGACCTCGGCCTGGAGGTTGGCACCAGCCATAACTCCAAGTCCGACGACGTGCCGTACTTCAACCCCAAATCCGACTTCAGCGTGCTGCCGACGGTGAACGTCAACCATGTGCTCTATCACCGCTACGAAACTTCCTGGAGCCAGCAGTTCCAGGCCGGTGCGGGCACCTATAGCCAGCGCGATCACGGGACCGGCGGCGTCGGCCTGCTGGGTTACGGCCAGCGCTACAGCTGGAACGACGTATTCGAGGTGGGCGGCCTGCTGAGCGTGATCAACCGGCCTTATGACGGCGACCGCGAAACCGATCTGCGCCTGCTCGTCGACCTTACTTACCGCTTCTAGAAGAGTTTGAAGATGCCTTTTATTTCGCGTTTCATCCTTCTGCTGGGAGCGCTGTTGATCAGCGCCTGCGCCCAGCAAGCCCCGGCCTTCGCACCGCCGTCCGAACGCCCGGTGTCGGCCAATGAAAAGTCGTGGCCGAAAAACCATGTGCTCGGGATCTCTTACCACGATGTCGAAGACCGTGACCCCGATCAGGCGGTAGTGGCCGTACGCACCGAGCGCCTGCTCGAGCAACTGGCGTGGCTGCGGGAGAACAACTACACACCGGTCACCGTCGACCAGATCATGGCCGCTCGCAACGGTGGCCCCGAACTGCCGCCACGGGCGATCATGCTGAGTTTCGACGATGGCTATTCGAGCTTCTATACCCGCGTGTTGCCAGTGCTGCGTGCCTATAACTGGCATGCCTTGCTGGCGCCGGTCGGGGTGTGGATCGATACACCGCTGAACCAGCCGGTGGATTTCGCCGGTACACCGCGCAAGCGTTCGGATTTCCTGACCTGGGAGCAGATCCGCGAGATTTCCCGATCCGGCCTGGTGGAAATCGCCGCCCACACCGACGCCAGCCACAAAGGCGTGTTGGCCAACCCGCAAGGCAACCTGCAACCGGCGGCCGCCACTCGGCGTTATGACGCCGCTACCGGGCGCTATGAAACCGAAGCCCAATTCCAAGCCCGGATGCGCGCCGACGTGGCGGCCATCTCGGAGAAGATCCGCAAGGTCACCGGTTACAAACCGCGGGTCTGGGTCTGGCCCTACGGCGCGGCGGACGGCACCTCGCTGCAAGTGGTCAACGAACAGGGTTATCAGATGGCCCTGACCCTGGAAGACGGCCTCGATGCCCTCGACAACCTGATGAGCAGCCCACGCTTTTTGGTGGCCTCGGACCCGGATGGCGAACACTTCGCCAACAGCATCGTCTCGGTGCAGGCCGAATCGCCGATGCGCGTGGTGCATGTGGACCTGGACAACGTCTACGACGCGGACCCGGCGCAACAGGAAATCAACCTCGGCACACTGATCCAGCGCATGGCCGACATGGGCGCCAACACCGTATTCCTCCAAGCCTTCGCCGACCCAGTGGGCGATGGCCTGGTGCATTCGCTGTACTTCCCCAACCGTCACCTGCCAATGCGCGCCGACCTCTTCGACCGCGTAGCCTGGCAGTTGCGTACTCGGGCTAACGTCAAGGTCTTCGCGTGGATGCCGGTGCTGAGTTTTGCCCTGGACTCGAAGTTGCCACGCGTCACTCGCTGGGACCCGAAAACCGCTACCACGTCGATCGATCCGGACCAGTACAAACGCTTGTCGCCATTCGATCCAAACGTGCGGCGCATCATCGGTGAAATCTACGAAGACATGGCACGCCTGACCTCGGTCGACGGCATCCTCTATCACGATGACGCGGTGCTCTCGGACTTCGAAGACGCCGGCCCCGAAGCCCTGAAAATCTATGCCGCCAACGGTCTGTCCGGTTCGATTGCCACCCTGCGCGACGATCCAGCCATGCTGCAACGCTGGACGCGATTCAAGAGTCGCTACCTGATCGATTTCACACATGAGCTGACCGCCAAGGTCCGCGCCATTCGCGGCCCGCAAGTGAAAACGGCGCGCAATATTTTCGCCGAGCCAATGCTCAACCCCGAGAGCGAAGCCTGGTTCGCGCAGAACCTCGACGACTTCCTGGGGGCCTACGACTGGACGGCGCCGATGGCCATGCCGCTCATGGAAAAACAGAGCCTCCAGAAATCCGGCCCTTGGCTCGAAACGCTGGTGGCGACGGTGAAATCGCGCCCCGGCGCACTCGAGCGCACGGTGTTCGAATTGCAGGCCCGTGACTGGACGAAAAAAGCCGACGCCGACATCGACGGCGAACAGTTGGCTGACTGGATGGGCCGTCTCAAGCGTCAGGGCGCCACCAGTTTCGGTTACTACCCGGACAACTTCCTCGAGAACCAGCCGGACCTGAAAGCCGTGCGGCCCGCGCTCTCCAACAAGTGGAATCCATAACATGCTGGACAGACTTCTAGCCCTGCTGGTTCTGGCGATCGTCCTTGGGGTTCCCCTCGGGCTGATCTTTCTGCTCACCGGGCAATTCCTGATGGACTTCGTGTTCTTCTATCCACTGTTCATGTCGGGGTTGTGGATCGCTGGCGGCCTGTATTTCTGGCTGCACTGGGAGCGGCACTGGCCGTGGCAGGACGACACTTTGCCGCCACCGCTGGCCGGCGAACCACTGATCTCGATCCTGATCCCTTGCTACAACGAAGGCGACAACGCGGCCGATACTATCCACGCGGCGCTGGCCCAGCATTACCCGAACATCGAAGTGATCGCGATCAACGACGGCTCCAAGGACAACACCGCCGCGGTGCTCGATGCACTGGCGGCGCAGGATCCGCGTCTACGGGTGCTGCACCTGGCGGAGAACCAGGGCAAGGCCGTGGCCCTGCGCATGGGCGCCATTGCGGCGCGCAGCGAGTATCTGGTGTGCATCGACGGTGACGCGCTGCTGGCGCCGAACACCGCGGCCTATCTGGTGGCGCCGATGCTCGACAATGCGCGACTGGGCGCCGTGACCGGCAACCCGCGAATCCGCACCCGTTCGACCTTGATCGGCCGGGTGCAGGTCGGCGAGTTCTCGTCGATCATCGGCCTGATCAAGCGCACCCAGCGGGTGTTCGGGCGGATCTTCACCGTCTCCGGGGTCATCGTCGCCTTCCGTCGCACGGCCCTGAACCGGGTCGGCTACTGGAGCCCGGACATGATCACCGAAGACATCGACATCAGTTGGAAGCTGCAACTGGATCACTGGAGCATTTTCTACGAGCCCCGCGCATTGTGCTGGATCCTCATGCCCGAAACCCTCGGCGGCCTGTGGAAGCAACGTCTGCGCTGGGCCCAGGGCGGCGCCGAGGTGCTGTTCAAGAACATCCGGGGCATCTGGCAATACCGCCATCGTTACCTCTGGCCGTTGCTGTTCGAATACTGCCTGTCCACCGGTTGGGCGTTCACGTTCCTGCTGTCGGTGATTTTCTGGGGCGTCGGCAAATTCGTTGAAATGCCGCCAGCCATTGCCGTCGATCACCTCATGCCACCGGCGTTTACCGGGCTGCTATTGGCAGTGGTTTGCCTGGTGCAATTCGCGGTCAGCATCCTGATCGACCGCCGTTATGAAAAGGGTCTGGGCAAGACCATGTTCTGGGTGGTCTGGTATCCACTGGTGTTCTGGTTCATCAGCTTGCTTACCACCTTGGTCAGCTTCCCCAAAGTGCTGTTCGGCCAACATCAGAAGCGTGCGCGCTGGGTCAGTCCGGACCGGGGCATCAAGCCGCTGAATGACGATGAAGAGGAGGTCATCAAATGAAAATCATCAGAACCCGGCAGCGGCCCTTTCTGGTCGTGATCGATGTTCTTCTCACCGTGCTCGCCTGGGTCGGTCTCCTGTATTTGCTGGCGCGGGGTTTGTGGCCGTTGATCGATACCCATGCCGGCCCGCGTATCGATGCGTCATTTTTCGACGCCCTCGGCACGTTGCAGATTTACCTGTGGGTGGCGTTGTTGAACGCGGTGATCCTGATCACGTGGGCGTTATCAACAGCGCAAAAGCAAGAGTTTCGCCCAGCGCCGTTTGCCGGCGCCGGTGGTGGATGATCAGGGACTCAGCAAAAGCTTCAAGCTGACCGGCGACCGGCTGACGAAACTGCGCACGCCAGGCTCGATGACCATTCATAACAATCAGGATGGCGATGTCAGCCATGTCGTGACGCATTTCTTCCCGGTCGACCCAGTCCAGCTGCCACCGCCTTTGGCGCCGCTGGAGCATCCGCTGGTGATCCGCCTGCAGGCCGAAGATGACGACAATCGAGAGCCGCTGAGCCACGTCTGAGCCTGCGGCAGGTCCGGGGGATGCGCAGGATTGGGAAAGCGGTTAGCCAACGTCCCGAATCAGGCGCCAGGCCTCGTCCACCGACAGCGGTTGTTTCATGCGTTCGGCGAGCATTGCCATGGCTCGCTCCTGATCGCAGGCAACGGCCGCCGCCACCACGCCGTTCTTGCCGAACAGGCCGATAAACGGTGGATGGTCAGGGTCGCCTTTGAATTCAACCTCGTCCCAGGCCTCGGCGTGTCCGAGGTAGTCGTAGTTTTTGCCGAAGTGCCAGGTCCAGAAGTACGGCACGTCGAGGTAGCGTTCGTCGCCGCCGAGCATATTCGCCGCCGCAATTCGCGCCTGTTGCTGAGCCAGGCGCCAGTGTTCGATCCGTTGCGGCTGACCGTTGAGCGGGAAGGTCGCGATGTCGCCGACGGCCCAGAGCCCGTCGGTCACGCGCATTCCACCGTCGACCTTCAATGACTGGTCTTTTTCCTTCGGCAGATCGGTAAACGGGGTGGTCGCCGGGGTGACGCCAATCCCAACCAGCACCAGATCCGCCGGCAAGCGCTGACCGTTGTCCAGCAGCACCGCTTCGACCTTGCCTGTGCCTTCGATCTGCGCGGCTTCGCCATCGGTATGAAACACCACGCCGTTGGCTTCGTGCAGGGCACGAATCGCCTTGCCGACGGAATCGCCGAATTGCGCCGCGAAAGGGATGGCATGGCGGGCCAGGACGGTGACGTCGAGGCCGTACTGACGCAGGGATGAAGCGCATTCCAGACCAATGAAGCTGTTGCCGATGATCACTGCTCGTTGACCGGGTTTCGCGGCTGTCAGAATCTGCTGCGCCTGCGCCATCGAGCGCAGCACGAATACCTGCGGCAGATCGGCGCCCGGCAACGACAGGGATTTGGGGATGCCGCCGGTGGCGATCACGGCGGCGTCATAGCTCAGCGATTGACCATCGGCCAGGCGCAGGGTCCGGTTCGGCGCATCCAGGCCCAATACATCGCTGTTTATCCGTTCAATGCGCTGTTCGCGATAAAAATCTTCATCGCGCAGCGGCGGCACTTCGTCCGGCGGCATCTCCCCGGCAATTACGAATTTGCTCAATACCGTGCGGTCGTAACCGGCCTCGGGCTCTCGGTCGATCAGCAACACCCGGCCGCCGAAGCCTTTCTCCCGCAGCGCCGCCGCGCAGGCCGTACCAGCGGCGCCGGCACCGATGATCACAAAGGTTCGCTGATCGTCCGCCGGCGGGGTGCTGGGGCTGGGCATCGGCTGGTCGTCGACCCAGACCTCGTCGTCGCGCAACTCCAACGGATAGCGCCGCAGACTGTCCAGGGACGGTGGCTCGCACAGCGCGCCATCTTCGAGTCGATAAGCCGCCTTGTGCCACGGGCAGATCAGCCGGCCCTCACACAGCGCACCTTTGGCCAACGGAGCCCCGGCGTGGGGACATTTGCCCTGATAGGCGCGCAATTGATCGCCGACCCGCAGCAAGACGATTTTCATCTTGTCGATCCGGACTTCAAGGCCACGGTCGTGGGGCACATCGGCGAAACGGGCGACGCGATGCAGTGCCATGATCGATCTCCAGGCAGGTGTTTCACTTAGGAGTTTGGCGCTTATTCCGAGGTTCAGCCAATTCCCGCTGCCACCGCACGAACGGTCCGGCTATAGTTTGCGGGCCGACGATGGCCTCACCCGCACAAGGTGCTCCGGTATGACCCGATTGACCTCTTTGAACCCTTGGCTGGCGGCCGTTGCAGTCGCCTTTTGCGTGCAGTTTCCGGCGCAGGCCCAGGAGCGTTTCACCCTCAGCATTCCCGGTGTTTCGGACAATCGGCTGTTCACCGCGGCGGCGGCCAGCGATGCCAACAGTTGCGGCGGCAAGAACCAGTCCCCGGCCTTGAGCTGGAATGCAGGCCCTGCGGGCACCCTCAGCTACGCCATCGTCATGCACGACCCGGACGGCCAGAAAGGCCTGGGCGTCGATCACTGGATTCATTACGGCATCAAGGCCACCACGCGTCAGATCCCGGCCGGAGTCGGCGCCAAATCCGCCCTCGAAGGCGTGAGTGGCAGCAACAGCAAAGGCACCACTGGCTACATTGGCCCTTGCCCGCCCGTCGGCGACAGCTCCCATCACTACATCATCCAGCTCTACGCCCTGGACCTGGCACCAGACGCCTTGCCCGCCGGCCTGACCCGCGCGCAGCTGATGGAGCAGATCAAAGGCCATGTGCTGAAAAACAGCAGCGTGGTGCGGCGTTATCACCGCTGAAGATTTTTTCCGGTGAGTTAACCCGAACCCGGCGGGCTGTCCGTCTCAGAGGATGAATGAGCAATTTCCTCCTGAGGTCAGCCCCCATGTCCCTCCCTCTGCATTTCCTCCGCCCGGCCGCCCAGGGTTTCGCCGCCGGGTTGCTGCTGACCGTTGCCGGTTGCGGCGGTTCATCCACACCAGCCTCTGAGACGGGCAATCCAGCGGCGGTTGCGCCCCCGGCGCAAAATGCGCCGAAAACTGAAGCATTGGTGCGCGAAGCGGTCATGGCGGACACCGCAATGGCCAAGCGCAGCGCGCGACCGGCGCCCTTGGTTGCTTTCGCGCCAACGCCGGCGGGTGAGGCTTATCCACAGGGCTACCGGGATGAACAGCGTGAGCAATATCAGGCGCTGGCCGATAACCCGATTCACAGCGTGGCCGAAGCGCCGGTCTCGACCTTCAGCGCCGATGTCGATACCGGCGCTTACGCCAACGTCCGGCGCTTGCTCAATCAGGGGCGTTTACCCCCGGAAGGGGCGGTGCGGCTGGAGGAACTGGTCAATTATTTCCCCTACGATTACGCCTTGCCCACCGACGGCTCGCCATTTGGCGTGACCACCGAACTGGCGCCATCACCCTGGAACCCGCATACCCGATTGCTGCGCATCGGCATCAAGGCCTCCGACCGCACGGTGGCGGAGCTGGCCCCGGCGAACCTGGTGTTTCTGGTGGACGTGTCCGGCTCAATGGACCGTCGCGAAGGCTTGCCTCTGGTCAAAAGCACCCTGAAATTGCTGGTCGATCAACTGCGCGAGCAGGACCGGATTTCGCTGGTGGTCTACGCCGGAGAATCCCGTGTGGTGCTGGAGCCAACGTCCGGACGGGAAAAAGCGAAAATTCGTACCGCCATTGATCAATTGACCGCAGGCGGCTCGACCGCCGGCGCGTCGGGTATCGAACTGGCTTATCAAATGGCCCAACAGGCGTTTATCCCCAAAGGCATCAACCGCATCCTGCTGTCCACCGACGGTGACTTCAACGTCGGCATCAGCGACTTCGACAGCCTCAAGCAAATGGCTGTGGATAAACGCAAGACCGGCGTCTCTCTGACTACCCTGGGTTTTGGTGTGGATAACTACAATGAACACCTGATGGAACAACTGGCCGATGCTGGCGACGGCAACTACGCCTACATCGACAACCTGCGCGAAGCGCGCAAAGTGCTGGTGGATCAGCTCGGCTCGACCCTCGCAGTAGTAGCGAAAAACGTGAAGCTGCAGGTGGAGTTCAACCCGGCGCAGGTCAGTGAATATCGGCTGTTGGGCTATGAGAACCGCGCCTTGAAGCGTGAGGATTTCAGCAACGACAAAGTCGACGCCGGAGAAATCGGTGCAGGGCATACGGTGACGGCGCTGTACGAAATTGTGCCCAAGGGTGAGAAGGGCTGGCTGGAACCGCTACGCTATGCCAATCCTGGGGCCGAGGCTTCCGCAAAAAACGGAGAATTGGCGATGCTGCGGGTGCGTTATCAGTTGCCGGAAGGTGGGAATAGTCGCTTGATCGAGCGGCCAATCCTGAAGGGCGAGGCCGGTAAACTCTCGGCCGCCAGCGATGATCTGCGCTTTGCCGCCGCCGTCGCTGCGTTTTCCCAGCAGCTCAAGGACGGACGCTACACCGGTGATTTCAGCCTGAAAGACACCGAAGCCCTGGCCCGTGGCGCACGAGGCGATGACCAATTCGGCCTGCGCAGTGAATTCGTGCAGCTGGTGGAGCTGGCGCAGAGCCTGCGAAGCTCGACCGCCTCGAATCAACCGCCCAATGACAACCGGATAGAGTGAAAGCTGATATGTCCGATCCTGCAATCAGCTCAACCGCCGGCAGCGATGAATCGCTGCTGGCGCGTTATCGCTCTGGCGACGGGGCGGCGTTCGAAGTTTTGTACGCCCGCCACCGCCAGGGCCTGTATCGATTTCTCCTCGGCCTCAGCGGTAAACCCGAACTTGCCGAAGAGGTCTATCAGGAAACCTGGCTGAGCCTGATCCGCAGCACCAGTCAGCCACAAGGCCGGGCGAACTTTCGTACCTGGCTCTACCAGATTGCCCGTAACCGCCTGATCGATCACTGGCGCAAACATGGCATCCACAACCCCTTGCACGACAGCTATGACGAACAGGCCCACGCACTGATCGACGACGCCGCCGACCCCGAACAACTGCTGAGCCTGAGCCGCGACAGCCAACGCCTCGAAGCCGCCCTGCAAACCCTGCCCGCCGACCAGCGCGAAGTGTTCCTGCTACGCGCCCACGGCGACCTTGACCTGCCGCAGATCGCCACCCTCACCGAAACACCGCTGGAAACCGTTAAAAGCCGCTTGCGCTACGCCCAGCAAAAACTGCGTCGGCTGCTGGCCGAGGAGGTACTGACATGACTGACGCCAAACAAACACCGTCATCGCCCGACGATGAAGTGCTCAAGCATTACCGCGATCGCAGCAGCGGCGAACCACCGGCGCACCTCGACGCCTTCATCCTCGCCACCGCCCACCGCGAAGCCCCCAAACCGAAGCCGAACCTGTGGCAACGCTGGCTCCGCGCCTGCCAACAACCCCGCTGGCAAGTGGCATTCGCCAGCCTCGTTGGCGTGGCCCTGATGCTGGCCCTGGTGCAGCGCACACCCGAACAACTACCGAGTTATGACTTCGCCCCCGCGCCCAAAGCGTCCGCACCGCTCGCCAAACCGGAAGCCGCCGCGCGCTCCCAGGCTGCGCCCGCACCGGCTGCGCCGATGGCGGATTTTGCTGCACCTATGCAACGTGAATCGATCAACAGCGAAATGGCCGACGAAGCCAAACTCAGCAAACGCGCCGCCGCGCCGGTTAAGTCACTGGATGATCAATTACGTGAAGTGATACGCCTGCAAGACGCCGGACAAACCCAAGCCGCCGAGGCGCTGATGACGACATTGCATAAGCGCTTTCCCAAGGAAAACCTTGCGGCAAAACTCAAGGAATTGCAGAAAAAATGAGCTGAACAGCGGTCGACGATTTGGCAACAACACCCGAAAGCGCGCACTATCAGCCCATAGCCGATGCGTTGGAGGATGCCGTGGCCCAAAAAATCGACCGCATCGCCCAAATGCTCAACTGCCCGGTGAAGGGTGAGGAATTAAGGCGAGCAGTGACTGAGAGTCGTAAGGAGTTTCTTCTGGCGAAGCAGGCAGAAGAGGATCTTGAGGAAGACGTTCTTGATGATGAGTTGATCGAGGACGAAGAAGACGATGATGAGTACGACGAGTTTGACTGGACTACTGAATGAAAAAACCGCTTCGGCGGTTTTTTGCCATTAAAGAAGCGCTGTTTGATCTGGAGTTCATCAAGGTGTGTTTATGCGTGTTTTACGCAACAGGTGTGGGGGGGAGCGCTAGCAGTAATGTCGCCGACTACCCAAGAAGCTACCCAAGAACTACTAAGAACTACCCAAGAAATAGTTTGTTACGGCGATGATCATTGGTAGTGACGCAGCTACCTGACGCGTGACAGCGATTTGAACTATCAAGTTTTCCTTGACGGTTGCTCCTGTCTTGTCTGGATCACCAGTGCCTACCGGCAGTTGGCGAGAAGTCCTCAGCCCTTACAATCGCCCACAACACGGCCCCTGTCGGTTGATGCGCTTCGGTGCTGAGACTGCTCGGGGGGAGGTATTTAGAGCGGGGCCACGCGTTCACATCTAACAGTTTTGGAGGCCCCGAAAAATCGGGGCGCATTTCAAGGGTGAGTTGCCGCTATTCTGCGGCTTGTTGCGACGCCGTCTGCGGTGGTCGTGTCAAAACTTTCACCACATCATCAATCACAGCCTTACCCATCGCCGTCAAATAGTGCGCGGCCCAGGCATGGCGATCAGTGTCTTTTGAGTAGGCAGCATCCTCAGCAAACGACTTGGCCAGGAACAACAGGTCGGACGCCTGCGCCAACGCTTCGCTGATGGGCACGCCACCATTCACTCGAAATAGCGGTTCAACAGAGCCGTAGTGGAAGGGTGTGAAGCCGATGGTTTTCAGTTCAGATTGCTCGCTCATTGACCACCTCCGATGTTGGCGAAGCAGTGCATGAAAACGAGCGGTGGGGCGTTACACGATGTGGAAACGAGGTGAGGGAAAAGCCGAAATTTGTACGGATTAATGCTGCGCATAGTTCACTTCCTTGATTTGAGAAGCTGCCGCATCCGATACCAAGCGAATGGGTGGCAGCTGTGCGCAGGTTGGTAAACCGGGGAATCAAGGAAACCGGCACGCCCGAAGACGTCCCACGCACAGCCGCCATAACACAAGATCACAGACGAAAAAAAACGCCTGCAATCGTGTTGGGGGCGCTGTTGCGCCTTATTCCATCGGGTTACCAAGCCCGGTCGCTGAATTGGCAGCGACGGCGGAAGGGTATCGCGCAGGCTGATCTCCTGCAACCTCGGATATTGGGTGAATGGCAACGGCGATTGTCAGAGCATCAGTCGCCGTTGACTACCCAAGAAACTACCCAAGAAACCGCCCAAGAAACACCTAGGAACTACCCAAGAAATGTACGAAGGCCGGCACGCGTCTGACACTGACGCGTGCCGCAGTTGTAAACTTTTAGTTTACAACTGCCCCTTCAGCCCGCGAACCATCGGCTTATGCAGCCCGTAAATGTGACTCGGAGTTGCACTTGATGGCCTGATGACGTTCACCCAAATCAAGAAGATTCACCTTGAAGCTCGAAACACCCACAAAAAAGCCCCAGACCCTAAGATCTGAGGCTTTTTCATTTCTACGTATGGTGCACCAGGCGGGATTCGAACCCACGACCCCTGCCTTCGGAGGGCAGTACTCTATCCAGCTGAGCTACTGGTGCAATGCGGGCGCCATGATACTCATATGCACTGCGGGCGTCCATGCCGCTGAATCGCCTGCGTTTTTCCAAAGCGTAACCGGCGTTTGCTACGCTGATCCGGAAAAATAGGCAAATGCGGCGTTTTCGTTCTTTTTTTCGAACAGCCTATTGTCCTTTACCCCCTTTGATCCTAGGATTCGTTTGAGATTTCAAACGCTCTTGTCTGGGTGCTGAACCGCACGAGTTCGATCAGTGCGTTATTTATGTGCTTCAGCCCGGTGAATGATTTCCCTGACGGCAGCCTATAAGGCGCCTTTCTATAATCATAATTCGCTCCGCGCGTGCCGCGGTGCTGTTAAGGAAAGCCGACATGCAGCTTAAAGACACCCAGTTGTTCCGCCAGCAAGCCTTTATCGATGGCGCTTGGGTCGATGCGGACAACGGTCAGACGATCAAGGTCAATAACCCGGCAACGGGCGAAATTCTGGGCACTGTGCCGAAAATGGGCGCTGCTGAAACCCGTCGTGCAATCGAAGCCGCTGACAAAGCGCTGCCGGCCTGGCGTGGACTGACCGCCAAGGAGCGCGCGAACAAACTGCGTCGCTGGTTCGAGCTGATCATCGAGAACCAGGACGACCTGGCTCGCCTGATGACCCTTGAGCAGGGCAAGCCATTGGCCGAAGCCAAGGGCGAGATCGTTTACGCCGCTTCCTTTATCGAGTGGTTCGCCGAAGAAGCCAAGCGCGTTTACGGTGACGTGATTCCGGGGCACCAGCCAGACAAGCGCCTGATCGTGATCAAGCAGCCGATCGGCGTGACCGCAGCGATCACTCCGTGGAACTTCCCGGCCGCGATGATCACCCGTAAAGCAGGCCCGGCCCTGGCCGCCGGTTGCACCATGGTGCTCAAGCCTGCTTCGCAAACGCCGTTCTCTGCATTCGCCTTGGCTGAACTGGCTCAGCGCGCCGGTATTCCGAACGGCGTGTTCAGTGTGGTGACCGGCAGCGCCGGCGACATTGGCAGCGAGCTGACAGGCAACCCGATCGTACGCAAACTGTCGTTCACCGGTTCGACGGAAATCGGTCGTCAGTTGATGACCGAGTGCGCCAAGGACATCAAGAAAGTCTCGCTGGAACTGGGCGGCAACGCGCCGTTCATCGTGTTCGACGACGCGGACCTGGATAAGGCCGTCGAAGGCGCGATCATTTCCAAGTACCGCAACAACGGCCAGACCTGCGTCTGCGCCAACCGCCTGTACATTCAGGATTCGGTCTACGACGCGTTCGCCGAAAAACTGAAAGTGGCCGTGGCCAAACTCAAAATCGGCAACGGTCTGGAAGACGGCACCACCACTGGCCCGCTGATCGACGAAAAAGCCGTGGCCAAGGTGCAAGAGCACATTGCTGACGCTGTCGGCAAAGGCGCTACCGTGCTGGCGGGCGGCAAGAGCATGCAAGGCAATTTCTTCGAGCCGACCATCCTGACCAATGTGCCGAACAACGCTGCGGTGGCCAAGGAAGAAACCTTCGGTCCATTGGCGCCGCTGTTCCGTTTCAAAGACGAAGCCGACGTGATCGCGATGTCCAACGACACCGAGTTCGGCCTGGCCTCGTACTTCTATGCGCGTGACCTGGGCCGTGTGTTCCGTGTGGCTGAAGCCCTGGAATACGGCATGGTCGGCGTCAATACCGGGTTGATCTCCAACGAAGTCGCGCCGTTCGGCGGCATCAAGGCGTCGGGCCTGGGCCGTGAAGGCTCCAAGTACGGCATCGAAGATTACCTGGAAATCAAATACCTCTGCCTGGGCATCTGAGTCCGGCAAGGCAAGGCATTGCTTCAAGCGCAAAGGGCACGAGAGCGCTGTCCCTTTGCGACGTTTCAAACGGAATTTTCTCTGTGGCCGGGAAAGCTGTGGCAGTCGATCATCGCATGCTGCCGTAGTTGCCTCCCCGCCGCATTTTCCTTGAACCACGCCGCCCGATGAGCGGTGAATGAGGACACTATGAGCAAGACTAACGCATCCCTGATGAAACGCCGCGAAGCCGCTGTACCGCGCGGTGTTGGCCAGATTCACCCGATCTTCGCCGACCACGCGAAGAACGCCACAGTGACCGACGTTGAAGGTCGCGAGTTCATCGACTTCGCCGGCGGTATCGCCGTGCTGAACACCGGTCACGTGCACCCGAAAATCATCGCCGCCGTCACCGAGCAGCTGAACAAGCTGACCCACACCTGCTTCCAGGTTCTGGCCTACGAGCCGTATGTGGAAGTGTGCGAAAAAATCAACGCCAAGGTGCCGGGTGATTTCGCCAAGAAAACCCTGCTGGTGACCACCGGCTCCGAAGCCGTGGAAAATGCCGTGAAAATCGCCCGCGCCGCCACTGGCCGTGCCGGCGTGATCGCGTTCACCGGCGCTTACCACGGTCGCACCATGATGACCTTGGGCCTGACCGGTAAAGTCGTGCCTTACTCGGCCGGCATGGGCCTGATGCCAGGCGGCATCTTCCGCGCGCTGTACCCGAACGAATTGCACGGTGTGAGCATCGACGATTCGATCGCCAGCATCGAGCGCATCTTCAAGAACGACGCCGAGCCGCGTGACATCGCTGCCATCATCATCGAGCCGGTTCAGGGCGAAGGTGGTTTCTACGTCGCGCCTAAAGAGTTCATGAAGCGTCTGCGCGCCCTGTGCGACCAGCACGGCATTCTGTTGATCGCGGACGAAGTGCAGACTGGCGCTGGCCGTACCGGCACTTTCTTCGCGATGGAACAGATGGGCGTTGCCGCCGACCTGACCACCTTCGCCAAATCCATCGCTGGCGGCTTCCCGCTGGCCGGCGTGTGCGGCAAGGCCGAATACATGGACGCCATCGCTCCGGGCGGCCTGGGCGGCACTTACGCCGGTAGCCCGATCGCTTGCGCCGCGGCCCTGGCCGTGATGGAAGTGTTCGAAGAAGAGCACCTGCTGGATCGCTGCAAAGCGGTCGGCGAGCGTCTGGTGACTGGCCTGAAAGCTATCCAGGCCAAGTACCCGGTGATCGGCGACGTGCGTGCCTTGGGCGCGATGATCGCTGTCGAGCTGTTCGAAAACGGCGACAGCCACAAGCCGAACCCGACTGCTGTAGCCGCCGTTGTGGCCAAGGCGCGCGACAAGGGCCTGATCCTGCTGTCGTGCGGCACCTACGGCAACGTTCTGCGCGTGCTGGTACCGCTGACTGCGTCGGACGAGCTGCTGGATAAAGGCCTGGCGATCATGGAAGAGTGCTTCGCCGAGCTCTGATGCATTTGTGACCTGATCGACAAAAAACCCGCTTCGGCGGGTTTTTTTATACCGCTTGAAAGCATCAGGGGGTAAGTGCTCTGTATCGAATGGCCATCATTGACTAAGGTGCAAGCATTGCCGTTGGAGTGTGCGATGACTGCTGTCGTTTTACCTGCTGTACCGCGTGTGCTGATTGCCGAGGCCGACCCTTGGTCCCGCGACCTGCTCAAGCAGGTGTTGTTGAATGTGCGCTGCGACGCACGGCTGGACCTGTGTGCCGATGGCCAGGAGACACTGCACCTGTTGGCGGAAAATCCTTACGACTTGGTGATCGTCGACTGGGAGTTGCCCGGCGTCGATGGCCTGAACGTCTTGCGCAGTGTACGTCAGCGCAAGCGTAACCCGCCGCTGCCCTTCATTCTGATGAGCAGCCGCAACGACAGCGCCAGCGTGCGCGAAGTCTTGCCCTTGGCGCCGACGGCGTACCTGACCAAACCCTTGAACATGGAAAACCTGACCCAGCGCCTGCAGGATTTGTTGCTGAACGCCGGTGAAGAGGTGTCGTGCGAGGTGCCGTCATTGGCGCCAGGCATGACCTTGTCGGTGTACCTGGAGCGGCGGCGCGAACTGGCGGAGGGGGCGCCGTTGATGACCGACGTGCAGGTGGCGATCAAACGCAGCCTCAATCCCAATGGCCTCGATCTGACACGGCTGGAAGATGAAATCCGCACCGACCCGCAAATTACCGCTGTCCTGATCGCCGCTGCCAACAGCGCGGCCCAGCATCATGGCGTCGCTGTGCAAACTCTGGCTCAAGCGCTGCATCGCTTGGGTACCGGGCAAAGCATGAATCTGATTCTGGGCCTTGCCCTCAAGCGCAGTGCCCGGCTCAGCGATCCGCAGCTGGCGGATTATGCCGAGCGTTATTGGGAGTTGTCCCTGCATACCGCCGAATACGCGCGAACGTTGGCGCGTTTGCTGGATCTGGATCAGGCGCGCTGTTATTGCGCAGGCATGCTGCATTGCCTCGGCGACTTGGCGTTGCTGCGTTGTTTGCAGGAGTGGAAGCAGGCCGGTGGTGAGCTGGATGAATGGCAGGAAGTCGGCGATGCACTCGCCGAGTTCGGCGCGGCTTACGGTTCGGCGCTGCGGGCCCGCTGGCGCCTGCCTTTGGAGCTGCGAGAGCTGATTGCGGCGGTTTACCAGTTCGGTGGTGGGGTTTACTCCCGCGAAGCGCTGGTGATGAACATGGCCGCGCAACTGGCGCGCCTGACCGAGCATGAGGGGATCGAGGCGTTGTCCAAAAGCCGTACGGCACGATTGCTCAAGATTGGATTGCCGGAACTGATGCGTTTGCGCAAAAAATAAGCTTTATGCAATACCTGTGGGAGCGGGCTTGCCCGCGATGAGAGTCTGACATTCAGCATTGATTTAGGCTGATAGTCCGCCATCGCGGGCAAGCCCGCTCCCAAAAGTTTTGCATCGAGTTTTCTATTCGGGTTCAGCCAGAAATGATGCGATTCTTGCCCTGCCGCTTGGCCTGGTACATCGCCGCATCGGCGCGGGCGAACAGGCTGTCGAGGTTTTCATCATCGGGTGTGAGGCTGCTCAGGCCCTGGCTGACGGTGATGCCGAACGTCTGGCCGCTATGGCTGAAACTCAAGCGCTGAATCTCCCGTTGCAGGCGCTCGGCCACTTGCATGGCCATATCCGGTGCACAGCCGGGGAACACCGCGGCGAACTCCTCGCCGCCAATCCGCCCGAACAAATCACCACGCCGCAGCGCCGCGCGGCCGCTCTCGGCGATGCGTTGCAGCACCTTATCGCCTTCCTGATGGCCGTAGGTGTCGTTGACCACTTTGAAGTCATCGATGTCCAGCAGCAGGAACGCCATCGGCGAACCGTTCAATCGCGCCTGCTCGAATTCACGATTAGCGCACTCGAAGAAGTGTCGGCGATTGCTGCTTTGGGTCAGCACATCGGTGCTGGCCAGGCGTTGCAGCTCGGCTTCCATCTGCTTTTTCTCGGTGATGTCTTCGGCAATGCCGACGATGATCACCGGTTGGCCCGGTTCGGCCTGACGGTTGATGAAGCACTTGTCGCTGAGCCAGCGCACCTGACCGTCGGCAGCGATGATCCGATACTCGCGGTCTTCAACGGCACCTTTGACCAACACTTGCGCAAGGCTGCGTTCGGCGTAGTCCAGATCGTCGGGATAGACGCTGTCGCGCCAGTGGTTGTAGTCGGACAACAAGAGACCGGCGGGGCGGCCGAAAATCCGGTCATAGGCCGGGCTGACGTAGAGCACCTGACGGGTTTCCCAGTTGTAGGCCCAAAGTACGGCGTTGACGCTGACCAGCAGCGAACTGAACAGCTGTTCGCGTTCGCTCAGGCGCGCCACTTCACCCTGGGCATGCATCAGCGCCATCAGGGTTTGCGCGGCCTCGGGCCACTGTGGAAGGGATGTGTCTTGTAGGTTTTTATGGACCATCGGCACAAGTCTCAAAGGGCGTGCCGCTATTTCGACAGCGGCCAGAACAAAGCCCGCCTGAATGGCGAAGTGTCTTTGAGATAGGGGATTTGGACCGAAGTTCCCGCTCTTCGTGGTGAGGGAGCTTGCTCCCGCCGGGCGGTACTGGCGACGCGTTTTTTCAGTTAAAACGCGTCGTCAGGTATTGCGGCTGCTGCGCAGCCGAGCGGGAGCAAGCTCCCTCGCCACAGGTGTGCCCTTGATTCAGGGTCAGGCCGTGGCGGGGCGCAGGGAGTAGGTTTTCAGTTGGTCGGCGAAGTCGCGCAGGGATTGAATCCCGCTGGCCTCGGCCTCGTGTACCCAATCCTTGATGGCGGCCAGCATGTCGTGACCATTTGAGCTGGTCTTGACCCAGATCTGTTGCAAGGCCAGGCGTTTTTCGTAAATTACCTTCAGCGCCTGGCTGTGCTCGAGCATGGTCTGGATGCGCATATGGTGTTTGTCGTCCAGCAGGCTGGTTTCCCGCGACAGCAAACGCTTGGCCCGGTGGAACTGGTGACGGACCGAGTGATCGACCTTTTCCAGCTCTTGCTTGACCAGCGGCGCGATCACCAGCTTGCGGTACTGGGCCATGATCTGGAAGCGGTTGTTGAGGATCGCCATGGCGGTGTCCATGTCCAGGCTGCCTTTGCCTTCGACACGGTGGGCGATCGGCGCGACCCGCTGGACCTTGGCCAGACGCAGGAAGCTGAAGACCTGGATCCAGGCCCAGCCGAGGTCGAATTCCCATTTCTTCACCGACAGTTTGGCGGAGTTAGGGTAGGTGTGATGGTTGTTATGCAGTTCTTCGCCGCCGATCAGGATGCCCCAGGGCACCAGATTGGTCGCCGCATCGCGGCATTCGAAGTTGCGGTAGCCGATGGCATGGCCCAGGCCATTGACCACGCCGGCGGCCCACACCGGGATCCACATCATCTGGATGGCCCAGATGGTGATGCCAATGGTGCCGAACAGCAGCAGGTCGATGACGCCCATGATCGCCACGCCCAGCAGCGGGAAGCGGCTGTAGAGGTTGCGTTCGATCCAGTCTTCGGGGCAGTTCTTGCCGTAGATGCGCAGAGTCTCGGGGTTTTCCGCTTCGGCGCGGTACAGCTCGGCGCCTTTGCGCAGAACGGTGGACAGACCCTTGATGACCGGGCTGTGCGGGTCATCGACGGTTTCGCATTTGGCGTGGTGCTTGCGGTGGATAGCCGTCCACTCGCGGGTGTTCTGCGCCGTGGTCAACCACAGCCAGAAGCGGAAGAAATGTTTCAGGCCGGCATTGAGCTCAAGCGAGCGATGGGCTGAATAGCGATGCAGATAAACCGTGACGCCGACGATCGTCACGTGGGTCATCAGTAGGGTGACTGCCACCAGTGACCAGGGCGATAAGCCAAGAAAACCTTCGTACCACATAGCCTATAGGACCCTCGATAAAGAAAAAAACAGCCGTTGCATTATCACTTAGCCCACAGATAAAACCAGTCGCCCTTTCAGATAAGAGTGGCCGGATGTTTCTTTAATCTATAATTCCAGCCTTTTTTGTAGGGACATGGACGCTCTAATGTCAGCAACATATCGCGATGCTTTGCGTGCAGCGCTGCTCTATCTGGTGCTTTCCGTAGCCTGGCTCCAGTTTAGTGGTTATTTATTGAACAGGTTCTTCGATAGTTCCACCGACCTGCTGCGCTGGCAACTGATCAACGGTTATGCCTGGGTGGCGTTCAGCGCCGGGCTAATCTTTATTGCGCGGGCCCGATTGTTTCGCTGCCTGGGCGTCGGCGCCAAATTGCGTGAGCGCACTGCAGACCGGGAGCGTTTGCGTCAGGCGGCAGCGGTGTTCGATTGCACTCGTGAAGGGGTGCTGGTCACTGATAGCAAAGGCTTGATCGTCCATGTGAACCGGGCGTTCATGGAAATCACCGGCTACCAGCGCGAGGAGGTGTTGGGTCAGCGACCGAACATGTTCAAGTCGGGCCATCACCCGCCGGGTTTCTACCAGGCGATGTTCGCCACACTCGACAGCCTCGGCGAGTGGAGCGGGGAAATCTGGAACCGTCGCAAAAGCGGCGAGATCTACCCGCAATGGCAGACGATCCGTCTCATTCACGATGATCAGGGCCAGTTCAGCCAGTACGTTGCGGTGTTTTCCGACATCAGCGCGATCAAGAAGTCCGAACATGAACTGACGCACCTGGCCCATCACGATCCGTTGACCGATCTGCCCAATCGCCTGCTGCTTACCGACCGTGCCGGGCAGGCCGTGGTTTCGGCGCAGGTCCATAAGCGCGGTTGCGCGTTGTTGATGATCGATCTGGACCACTTCAAGTTGATTAACGACAGTCTCGGCCACAGTGTCGGCGATCAGCTGCTCAAGGGCGTGGCTGAGCGCCTGAACGCCTTGTTCGGCCCTGACATCACACTGGCGCGACTCAGTGGCGATGAATTTGCGGTATTGGCTGAAAACTGCCCGCAACCGGGGCACGCCGCGGCGCTGGCTCAGCGGGTCATCGATGGCCTTAAAGAACCGTTCCAGATCAACGGGCATCCGCTATTTATCAACGCCAGCATCGGCATCAGCCTGTTCCCCAGCGATGCCTTGAGTGCCGAGCAACTGTTGCGCAACGCCGACTCGGCGCTGTTCAAGGCCAAGAGCGCTGGCCGCGACGGCTACGCTCTCTACACCGAAGAACTGACCGCGCATGCCCAGCAACGCGTTGAGATCGCATTCGAATTGCGCCGAGCGCTGGAGCAGCAGGAATTGCGGGTTTATTACCAGCCTGTGCATGACCTCAAAACCAGTCGCCTGATCGGCGTCGAGGCGCTGGTGCGCTGGGAGCATCCGCAACGCGGGCTGGTGTCGCCGGCTGAATTTATCCCTATTGCCGAACGCACGGGGCTGATCGCTGAGATCGATGCCTGGATCATGCGCCAGGCCTGCCAGCAGATGTGCCTGTGGCAAGCGGCGGGCGTGGTGTTGTCGTTTGTCGCGGTGAATGTTTCTTCTCGCCTGTTCGCCCGACGCGAGTTGTATCAGCAGGTGGCTCAGGTGCTGCACGATACTGGCCTGGATCCTGCGTATCTGGAGCTGGAAGTCACCGAAAGCGCGGTGATGGAAGACCCGGAAGTGGCGTTGGAACAGATGCATCGCTTGCGCGAGTTGGGCGTGAGGCTGGCCATCGATGATTTCGGCACGGGCTATTCATCATTGCTGCGGCTCAAGCGTTTGCCGGTGCAAAAGCTCAAGATCGATCAGGGATTTGTCGCAGGCTTGCCGGGTGATGAGGATGACGCGGCGATCGCGCGGATAATCATTGCGCTGGCGCAGAGCATGGGGATGCAAGTGCATGCCGAGGGGGTCGAGCAGGCCGAGCAGGCGAGTTTCCTGCTCGAGCACGACTGCGATTTGGGGCAAGGGTACTGGTTTGGGCGGCCGATGCCGGCGGCATCATTGGATTGGACCCGGGCGCCAGTGATTCTCCCGCGCTGATCGTTCCCACGCTGCGTGGGAATGCATCCAGTGACGCTCTGCGTCACCTCTCGATCAGTGACGCAGAGCGTCCCGGGCGGCGTTCCCACGGAGCATAGGAACGATCAACCTTTTGGTTATATAAAAATTCTTAAATAGTCTTTTTAAGAATATCTGCGCCTATCTACTATTGCCCCTACGCCGCAAGCAGTGCCCGCCACTGCCAGGCATATCTCATTAAAGGAGCAGCACCATGAGCGCATCCCTACGTAGTGTTGACGGGCAGGACGAAGCCACCATTTTGCGTGAGATCCAGAGCGCCCTGCGCGATCTGCGCTTTGGCGCGGTGGAAATCACCGTGCACAACGCCCAGGTGGTTCAGATCGAACGCAAAGAGAAATTCCGTTTGCAGAACCCGGGCAACAAACCGAGCTGAAGCGAAAGATTGAAAGATCGCAGCCTTCGGTAGCTCCTACGCACCTGTGGGCGCCGCCGAAAGCTGCGATCTTCGAACAGGCAACCCGTTCCAGACCATAAGAAAAAGCCAACACACCAAGAATTCCAGGAGCTTTCACCATGTCGTCGATTCGTCATCTTGCTTTGGCCGCCCTGGCCAGTGCCCTTTTTGCTGGTTCCGCGGTTGCCAAGGATTATGAGCTGCTCAACGTGTCGTATGACCCGACCCGTGAGCTGTACCAGGAGTACAACGCCGAGTTCATCAGCTTCTGGAAAAAAGACCACGCTGGCGACAACGTGAAAATCCAGCAGTCCCACGGTGGTTCGGGCAAGCAGGGCCGGGCAGTGATCGACGGTCTGCGGGCCGACGTGGTGACCCTGGCCCTGGCCGGTGACATCGACGAAATCGCCAAGCTGGGCAAGAGCCTGCCGGTCGATTGGCAGAAGCGTCTTCCGGAGGCGAGCACGCCTTACACCTCGACCATCGTGTTCCTGGTGCGCAAGGGCAACCCGAAAGGTATCAAGGACTGGGGCGACCTGACCAAAAACGGCGTGGAGGTCATCACCCCGAACCCGAAAACCTCCGGCGGCGCACGCTGGAATTTCCTCGCGGCCTGGGCCTATGGCCTGAAAGCCAACGGCGGTAACGAAGCCAAGGCCAAAGAGTACGTGCAGACCCTGTTCAAACACGTGCCTGTGCTGGACACCGGCGCTCGTGGCTCGACCATCACCTTCGTCAACAACGGTCAGGGCGACGTGTTGCTGGCTTGGGAAAACGAGGCCTTCCTGGCCTTGAAAGAAGACGGCGGCGCCGACAAGTTCGACATCGTCGTGCCTTCGCTGTCGATCCTGGCCGAACCACCGGTGGCCGTGGTCGACAAGAACGCCGAGAAAAAGGGCAACACCGAAATCGCCGAAGCGTACCTCAAACACCTGTACAGCCCGGCCGGCCAGGAAATCGCAGCGAAAAACTTCTATCGTCCACGTGACAAGGACGTAGCCGCCAAGTACGCCAAGCAGTTCCCGACACTGGAACTGGTGACCATCGACAAGGACTTCGGTGGCTGGAAAACCGCGCAACCGAAATTCTTCAATGACGGTGGCGTGTTCGACCAGATTTATCAGGCGCAGTAACCTGAAATAGATCAGCCAACGGGCCCCGATCTTACTGTCGGGGCTTAGCGCGTTTTCAACCAAGGACTTTTATGTCGCGTCGTATCTCCCCCGTCATACCCGGCTTCGGGCTGACGCTGGGCTACACCTTGGTGTACCTCAGCCTGATTGTGCTCATTCCGCTGGCGGCGATGTTCGTGCATGCCGCTCAACTGACCTGGGACCAGTTCTGGGCCATCATCTCGGCGCCACGGGTGCTGGCGGCGTTGAAGCTGAGCTTCGGCACCGCGCTCTATGCCGCGATCATCAACGGCATCATCGGCACACTCCTGGCCTGGGTGCTGGTGCGCTACACCTTCCCGGGACGCAAAGTCATCGACGCGATGATCGACCTGCCCTTCGCTTTGCCCACTGCGGTGGCCGGTATTGCACTGACCGCGCTGTACGCCCCCACCGGCCTGGTGGGTCAGTTCGCGGCGGACCTGGGTTTCAAGATCGCCTACACCCCCCTCGGCATCACCTTGGCGCTGACTTTTGTAACACTTCCATTCGTAGTACGTACGGTACAGCCTGTACTGGCCGATATCCCGCGTGAGGTGGAAGAGGCGGCGGCTTGCCTCGGGGCGAAACCATTGCAGGTTTTCCGCCATATTTTGGTGCCGGCGCTGTTGCCAGCCTGGCTGACCGGTTTTGCTCTGGCCTTTGCCCGTGGGGTCGGCGAGTACGGTTCGGTGATTTTTATCGCCGGCAACATGCCGATGAAAACCGAAATTCTGCCGCTGCTGATCATGGTCAAACTCGACCAGTACGATTACACCGGCGCCACCTCCATTGGTGTACTGATGCTGGTGGTTTCCTTTGTCCTGTTGCTGCTGATCAACTTGCTGCAGCGGCGCATTGAAACCCCATAAGGAGGCGCGAACATGTCCCAATCGTCTATTGCAGCGGCCTCCTCGAACGCCGCCCGCCGTGGCAGCGCCACGTCGCGGCGAGTCTTGATCGGTCTCGGCTGGCTGATCTTCGCGCTGTTTTTGTTATTGCCGTTGTTCATCGTGGTGTCCCAAGGCCTGAAGTTGGGCCTGGGTGCGTTCTTCACGGCGATCTTCGAGCCGGACGCCTTGTCGGCGTTGAAACTCACCGTGATCGCGGTGCTGATTTCGGTGCCACTGAACCTGGTGTTCGGTGTCAGCGCGGCGTGGTGCGTGAGTAAATACTCGTTCCGCGGCAAGAGCATGCTGGTGACCCTGATCGACCTGCCGTTCTCGGTGTCGCCGGTGATCGCAGGTCTGGTCTACGTGTTGATGTTCGGCGCCCAGGGCATCTTTGGCCCGTGGTTGCAGGATCACGACATCCAGATCGTGTTTGCCTTGCCAGGCATCGTGCTGGCGACGATTTTCGTCACTGTGCCGTTCGTGGCCCGTGAATTGATCCCGCTGATGCAGGAACAAGGCACCCAGGAAGAAGAGGCAGCGCGCCTGCTCGGGGCCAATGGCTGGCAGATGTTCTGGCACATCACCGTTCCCAATATCAAATGGGGCCTGATCTATGGCGTGGTGCTGTGTACGGCCCGGGCCATGGGTGAGTTCGGTGCGGTGTCGGTGGTTTCCGGGCACATTCGCGGGGTGACCAACACCCTGCCGCTGCACGTCGAGATCCTCTACAACGAATACAACCACGTGGCCGCGTTCGCCGTGGCGAGCCTGTTGCTGATCCTGGCGCTCTTGATCCTGCTGCTCAAGCAGTGGAGCGAAAACCGTATTAACCGCCTGCGTGCCAGCGCCGCGGAGGAATAAGTCATGTCGATCGAAGTGCGTAACGTCAGCAAGAACTTCCACGCGTTCAAGGCGCTGGACAACATCAGCCTGGACATTCAAAGCGGCGAGCTGGTGGCGCTGCTGGGGCCGTCCGGCTGCGGCAAGACCACCTTGCTGCGAATCATCGCCGGTCTGGAAACCCCGGATCAGGGCAACATCGTGTTCCATGGTGAAGACGTTTCCGGCCACGATGTGCGTGATCGCAATGTCGGTTTCGTGTTCCAGCACTACGCCTTGTTCCGGCACATGTCGGTGTTCGATAACGTTGCTTTCGGCCTGCGCATGAAGCCGAAAAACCAGCGCCCGAACGAAAGCCAGATCGCAGAGAAAGTCCACGAACTGCTGAACATGGTGCAACTGGATTGGTTGGCCGATCGCTACCCGGAACAACTCTCCGGCGGCCAGCGTCAGCGCATCGCGTTGGCCCGCGCCTTGGCGGTGGAGCCCAAAGTGCTGCTGCTCGACGAGCCTTTCGGCGCCCTCGACGCCAAGGTCCGTAAAGAGCTGCGTCGTTGGCTCGCGCGGCTGCACGAAGACATCAACCTGACCTCGGTATTCGTGACCCACGACCAGGAAGAGGCGATGGAAGTCGCCGACCGGATCGTGGTGATGAACAAGGGCGTGATCGAGCAGATCGGCTCACCGGGCGACGTCTATGAAAACCCGGCCAGCGATTTCGTCTATCACTTCCTTGGAGACTCGAACCGTCTGCATTTGGGCGAAGACCGACACGTGCTGTTCCGTCCCCATGAAGTGTCGCTGTCGCGGCATGAACTGGAAGACCACCACGCGGCGCAAGTGCGGGATATTCGTCCGCTGGGCGCCACCACGCGGGTGACGCTGAAGGTTGAAGGCCAGAGCGAGCTGATCGAAGCCGAAGTGGTGAAGGATCACGACAGCCTGGTCGGCTTGGCGAAGGGTGAGACGCTGTTCTTCAAGCCCAAGGTCTGGCAGAAAGTCGCCAACATCTAAAGCAAAAGCATCGCGGGCAAGCCCGCTCCCACAGGGGATTTGTGAACGACACAGATCAGTGGGAGCGGGCTTGCCCGCGATGGCGTCCTACGCTGCTGCGTTTTTCTGCCGCAAACGCACACCCCCCACTCGCGCCTCGATCTGCTCTTTTAGCTCATGCCGCATCCCGAGCAAAAACGCCAACTCAACCACCACAAACAACGGCCCGACAATCAACCCCGTCACATCATCGACAAACGCCGGTTTGCGCCCCTCGTAATGATGTCCGACAAACTGAATCGCCCAGCCCACCACAAACATCCCGATGCCGCTGGCCAGCCAGACCAGCGTACTTTGCTGCGCCAGAACCTGACCCGCCCAAATGCACAGACCGAGCAACACGGTCATCAACACCCCAAGACGCGCCTCCAGACGCAGGTAAAACCACGCCGATGCCATCGCGATCAGCACCGCGGGCGATATCCAGCCTGCGCCCCATTGCGGCCGCGACAGCAACACCGCGACCGCCACTACAATCAGCGGGATACCGATAAAGTGGCTGGCGATATTGCGCGGGTCACGGTGGTAGGCGGCGTATTGACTGAGATGGTCAACGAGGCTTTTCATTGTTATTCCTCCTGTAGGGTGATGGATGATGCGCCGGGTTTCATCTCTCGCTCTGTCAGCCAGGCGACAATCTCCAGGAGTTTTCATGGACATGCAGGTTTGGCGTTCGCGCCTGGATACGGGGCAGTGGTTCAGTCATTTACCTGTTCCCTTACAGGATAGTCTGCTGGCTGCGGCCCGGGTTCGGTGCCTGCCGTCGGGGCAACTGCTATTCAAACGCGGTGATCCGCCGTGCGGGCTGTACGCAGTGCTCGAAGGTTCGGTGCGCATTGGCGCCGTGAGCGAGAAGGGCAAGGAAGCACTGCTGAGCCTGGTGGAAGCGCCGCACTGGTTCGGCGAAATCTGCCTGTTCGATGGCCAGCCGCGAACCCACGATGCCTACGCCGTTGGCCAGTGCACGCTGTTGCACATCCCGCAGGCGACGCTGTTGAAATTGCTCGACCAACAACCGGTTTACTGGCGGCAACTGGCGTTGCTGATGAGCCACAAACTGCGCCTGACCTTCATCAATCTCGAACAGCTGAGTCTGATGCCAGCCCCGGCACGCTTGGCCCATCGCTTGTTGATGATCGCCGAGGGTTACGGTGAAATCGACCCGCCGCGCCGTGTTCTGCAACTGCCGCAGGAGCAACTGGCGTCGATGTTGTCGCTGTCGCGCCAGACCACCAACCAGCTCCTCAAGGATTTGCAGGGGCAAGGGATTCTGAATCTCAAGTATGGCGCGATCGAGATTCTGGATGCCGAGCGGTTGCGAGCGTTGGCGGTGATTTAAAAAATGATCGCCACGGTATTGGTGGGCTTTATCGGCGAACGCGCCTAGCCTGTGACGACGACAATCGAGGTGTGCCATGCGTGTGTTGCTAGTGGAAGACGAACCCGAGACCGCCAGTCTCCTGGCCAAAGGCCTGAGCGAAGCGAGTTACGCGGTGGATGTGGCGCTCAATGGCATGGACGGCCGGCGCTTTATCGAATCCGGCGAATACGAACTGATCATCCTCGACGTGATGCTGCCGGGGCTCAACGGCTGGCAGTTGCTGCAGCAGATCCGCAAGCTCGGCGACACACCCGTGCTGCTCCTCACCACCAAGGACGGCATCGAAGATCGCCTGCGCGGGCTGGAATTGCATGAGGATGATTACCTGCTCAAGCCGTTTGCCGTCAGTGAACTGGTGAAGCGGGTGCGCAAGCTGTTGCGGCGGGATCGCGGGCGCTGAAGGTTTGCTGCGTATGGATTACCGCCTTCGCGAGCAAGCCCGCGAAGAGGCCGGAACATACAAAACACCTTCCGGATCTGTCACCGCAACCCATCCCGAAACTGCCCCGGCGTCATCCCGGTCCAGCGTTTGAACGCACGACTGAAGCTGCTGGTGTCGGCGAAACCCAGCAGGTAACTGATTTCGCCCAACGAGCACAGCGGGTCGCGCAGGTGCAGCAGCGCCAGGTTTTCCCGACTTTCGTTGAGCAGCGTATCGAACCGACAACCTTCGTCCGCCAGGTGCCGTTGCAGGCTGCGTAGACTCAAATGCAGCGCCTGCGCGATGTGATCGGCCGACGGTTCGCCTTCGGGTAATTGCTCTTCAATGGCGTCGCGAACCTTGCGCTCCCAGGTCAGGGGTTTGAGTTGCGCCAGGGTGCGTTTGAGTACGGTTTCGTTGTGCTCGGCGAGTTCCGGGTTGGCGTCGTCCAGATGGCTGTCGAAGTCCGACAGAGCGAACTCCAGTCGGTCTTCATCAGCGTTGAAATACACCGGCGAGCGGAACACTTTGTGCCATTGATGCGGGTCGGCAGGTTCTGGACGGCGCAGGTAAACCGCCAGCGGAGCGTAGTCACGGCCAAGACGATTGCGGCAGGTGCGCACGTAAATCGCCGCGAAGGCATCGATGGCCTCGAAAGCTGGCGCGGGGTTGCCTTGGGGGATTTTCAGGCGGAAGCAGTAGCGATCCTCGGCGCGGATCAGCTCCAGATCCAGTGCGTTGCTGACCACTTGGTGATAACGCACGATGCGCTCGAAGACTTCCCGCAGGCTGCCGCTGGCCACCAACGCATAACCCAGCGCATGAAACGTGGTGGGGCTGACGAAACGCGACACCCGCAAGCCAATCGCCGGATCGCCGCTGACCTGTACCGCGATTTGCCACAGGCGCGTGGTACTGGACAAGGGGTAACGGGCGTTCGGGTCGTCCATCAACTGCGGGTCGAGCCCCGCCTGTTGGCACAGGGCGGTGCTGTCGAGCCCCAGCGCATCAAGCTGCTTGCGCAGGGCGCGGGTCCAGCTGGCGAGGGAGGTCGGTTCAGTCATGTCGATTGGCGCGTCCGGTCAACAGGTTGGCGTTCACGGCTACCGTTCAGTTAAGCATCGCAAGGCAGGATGCGAGCATCAATAACCAGAGGATGGAAGCATGGACGGTACTTCTGCAAGCCCCCAGCGACTGAATGCAGCACAGCGATCAGCGCATATTCGCCAGGTGGTATTGGCCAAGGGCGTCGAACTGCGTCAGCGCTACCCGATTCTCAACCATCAGGACGCCTTGGGCGCGGGCATTCTGGCCTTCGCCCTGGCCGGGATGATCGGGTCGGCAGTGCTCTACATCAACGGATACATGGCCTGGTGGGCATGCCTGTTGCTCAACGCGTTTTTCGCCTCGCTGACCCATGAGCTGGAGCATGACCTGATCCACAGCATGTATTTCCGCAAACAACGTGTGCCGCACAACCTGATGATGGGCCTGGTATGGCTGGCGCGACCGAGCACCATTAACCCCTGGATCCGCCGCCATTTGCACCTCAATCACCACAAGGTGTCCGGCACCGAAGCCGACATGGAAGAGCGGGCGATCACCAACGGTGAGCCCTGGGGCATCGCGCGGCTGTTGATGGTCGGCGACAACGTGATGTCGGCGTTCATCCGCATGCTGCGGGCCAAGACCTGGGCGCACAAGTTCAGCATTCTCAAGCGTACTCTGAAGGTTTATGCGCCGCTGGCGCTAGTGCATTGGGGGGCGTGGTACGTGTTCCTCGGTTTCCACGCCACCAACGGCATTGCGCATCTGTTGGGTGCGCCCATCGAATGGTCGGCGACGACATTGGCGGTGATGCAGGTGATCGACATTGCTGTCGTGGTGATCATCGGCCCGAACGTGTTGCGCACGTTCTGCCTGCATTTTGTCAGCTCGAACATGCACTACTACGGTGACGTGGAGCCGGGCAACGTGATTCAGCAGACTCAGGTGTTGAACCCTTGGTGGATGTGGCCGTTGCAGGCGTTCTGCTTCAATTTTGGCAGCAGCCACGGGATCCATCATTTTGTGGTGAAAGAGCCGTTTTACATCCGCCAGATGACCGTCCCGGTGGCGCATAAGGTGATGCGGGAGATGGGTGTGAGGTTCAATGACTTCGGGACGTTCGGGCGGGCGAACCGGTTTGTGACAATTTCTGACTTAGAACCAAGAGAATTAATGAGTACTTGAGTTTGGAATAAGTTATGAAGTGTTTGCATAGTGCTTATTGCATTTTTGTAGATAAATAGGGCCTTTCTTGCATGGACAAAGTTCAAGGGGCGAACCATGATCAGTGTCGTGAGTTTCCAGGAGGAAACTTGCTCTCAGCGGAAGACACTTATTTAAACGATAAAGGAAGTCGAACCATGTCGAGCATTAATGGTACTTATCTAAACTCCAACACTGGCGCCAAGCTGGTTATTACCGATGGCAACGATTCCAATGGCACATTCAGTGGCTCGTTCAGCCAAGGTGGTGTGAACTACGAAGTCAGTTATGGGCACTACCACTTTCAGAACAGCACCGGGCAACCGACCATCATCACCTTTACCGGTTTGAATGATGGCACTGGGTATCAGGCCTGGGCATTGTTCTCCCCGGACCACAACTATTCCCGACTACGGGCTGCGGGTTCGCGTAACAACTTTGATGGTGATGTAGTGTTGTTGGCAGGTGAGTTCGTCAAACAGTAAGCATTTGTTGTAATTGCCAACAGGCTGGTGCATTGGACAGTGCATCGGCCTGTTGTTGTTTGTGGGCGACATTTAATTAATGTTCGCTAAAGTATTGGATGGGTTTTTGGCGGTATTCGGCTTCGGTTCTATCGTAAACCCATACCTTCTACGAATAATTTCAATGCTGAAAAGCATCGCCATTCGCCTGTTTGGCTACAAGCTTTGTACGACGTGGCCTTAGCGAGTCTGACGGATTTCGATATTCCATTCGGGAATATCTATAATTTTAAATATTACTTTGAGAGATAAGCGTCTGGCGCAATGATGCATCCATGTCAGGTCGGACCTGTCGGGTTTTTCCAAAGAGATCACAGGGGGCCAAGCAGGGTGATGTTGCCTTGGACGACTGGGTCAGCGTACCCATTGATTTCAAAATTCATTAAACCGAAACCTTTTTTGCGCGAAACGTTTACACGAGGAATTCACCATGACTCTCCACTTGAATCCACCGAAAACGCGGTGATATGGCTGCTGCTCGCCGTTCATTAGGTTGTTCGGCAAGGTCGCGACTCATGGGATTACCACGTTGTCGGTGATTACCGCGCACTAACAGATTTACGATTTCCGGGGCCGTCTCCTTGGCAGGGTGCGGCCCCTTTTTTTATTCCGGGCAAACACCAAACCCTGTGGGAGCGCATTTCATATTCTATTAAGGTCTTAATAAATAGCTTCTTATTCCTTAACGAATATAACTCTCCTCCCTATACTCGATCAGGAACAGACACGCAGCAGGAGAGCTCCCCCATGCGCAACGAATCAATTCGCTACCTGATTGTGCCGGGCTGGCAAGGATCGCCAGAAGATCATTGGCAAACCCATTGGCAGAATAGCCTGCCAAACAGTGCGCGGGTGGAGCAGGCCGACTGGCTGACACCTCGTCGCGAAGACTGGGTCGCGGCACTGGCCGAGGCGATTGCCGCCGACAGCACGCCGGTGATTCTGATCGCCCATAGCCTGGGTTGCATCACCGTTGCGCATTGGGCGGCGACTGCGCCTTTGCAGTTTTTGCGGCAGGTGCGCGGCGCCTTGCTGGTCGCGCCGGCGGACGTCGAGCGCCCGGCTTGCGCGCCAGCCCTGCGCAACTTCGCACCGATCCCGACCCATTTGTTGCCGTTCCCGAGTCAGGTCGTCAGCTCCGACAACGACAGCGCCGTGAGCGCGCCCCGAGCGCTTGAACTGGCGCGCCAGTGGGGTGCCGAGGCGGGGATTTTATCGGGGGCCGGGCATATCAACGTGAAGTCCGGTCACCAGCGCTGGGAACAGGGTTTTGCATACCTCTATCGTCTGCAAAACCGCATGGAGCAACACACCCTGCGTCGTGCTTGAACCCTTTCTTTTTTTAAAATCGCCCCCCGTCCCCCCGGCGGTTTTGGGCGGGAGTCTGCCATGAGTTTGCATGAAACCTTCGGTCAGCCGCTGCTGACCTTTCCCGATGCGGAAAAAAGCCCGCTGAGCATTCGCGCCAAGGCGTTGGTGTTCGTCGATCCGCGTTCCCGGCAGTTGCGCCAGGAGCTGGAACAACTGGCGCCACGTTCGATCTCGGTGTTGATCCGCGGTGAAACCGGCAGCGGTAAAGAACTGCTGGCGCGACACATCCATCGCGCCAGTGACCGCGGCGGGTTGTTCGTATCAGTCAATTGCGGGGCGATCAGCCCGACCTATGCCGATGCTGAACTGTTCGGCTATGCCGCCGGCAGTTACAGCGGTTCGGCCAGCAGTCGCGCCGGCTGGTTTGGTTCGGCCAATGGCGGCACGCTCTATCTGGACGAGATCGGCGACTTGCCACTACCCATCCAGATCAAATTGCTCGCAGCCCTGGAAAACCACGAAGTCACCCGCGTCGGCGCTCAGCAGCCAAGCCCGGTGGACGTGCGTCTGGTGGCCGCCACCAGTATCGATCTGGCCCAGGCGGTGGCGGCCGGGAAATTCCATGAGCGGCTTTATCACTACCTCAGCGAAGGCAAGCTCGAACTGCCGGCCTTGCGTGAACGGGTGGGCGATATTTTGTCGCTGGCCGAATACTTCCTCGGCATCTACAGCCAACGCCTCGACCTGCCGGTGCCATTGATCAACGAAGCCGCGCAGCATCTGCTGGAGCAGCACAGTTGGCCGGGCAACACCCGGGAACTGGAGAACGTCATTCACTTTGCGCTATTGGTGAGTACCGGCGATGAGATTTTGCCGGAGCATTTGAATCTGCCCGAGGCGCCCGTGTCGCTGCTACAGATCGAGCAGCAACTCAAACGGATTCTCGGCAACGGTTCCGCCGCCGAGAAAGACGCCTTGAAAAAACTGCTCAAAGACGCCGGGCTTCTGTAGGAGCGAAGCTTGCTCGCGAAGCAGGCGACTCGGTCTGCCCGGGAGGACTCAGGCGAGTTGGATCTGTATGAACAAAATGGAATATGAAAGTGAATAAAAGATATTGTTCGGGAATAAAAAATCCCGGTATTGTCCGCGTCACGCCAGCGATAGCACATCAATGGCACTCGTATTAATCAGCCGTCGTCGATGATGGCCGCGAATTTCGATAAGGACACTGCATGAAAAAGGTTCTGTTATTCACCGCGTTGGCGGCTGCCCTGACCGCGGGTCT
Organism: Pseudomonas cucumis; assembly: GCF_030687935.1. GTDB lineage: Bacteria > Pseudomonadota > Gammaproteobacteria > Pseudomonadales > Pseudomonadaceae > Aquipseudomonas > Aquipseudomonas cucumis. The sequence goes on from NZ_CP117454.1 coordinate 228,656, forward strand.
GGCCCAGGCTGGCGAGAAACTGGTGGTTGCGGCGACGCCGGTTCCACATGCCGAGATTCTTGAATTGATCAAGCCAACCCTCGCCAAAGAAGGCGTGGACCTGGAGATCAAAGTCTTCACCGACTACGTTCAGCCGAACGTGCAGGTCGACCAGAAGCGTCTGGACGCCAACTACTTCCAGACCCTGCCGTACCTGAAAAGCTTCAACGAAGGCAAAGGCACTAACCTGGTGACCGTGATCGGCGTGCACGTCGAACCATTCGGCGGCTACTCGAAGAAAGTCAAAAGCCTGGCTGAGCTGAAAGACGGCGCAACCATCGCCATCCCGAACGAAGGCAGCAACAGTGGTCGTGCCCTGATCCTGCTGCAGAAGGCTGGCCTGATCGAGTTGAAAGACCCGAAAAACGCCGTGTCCACCCCGAAAGACATCGCCAAGAACCCGCACAACTTCAAGTTCAAGGAACTGGAATCGGCCATGCTGCCGCGTGTTCTGGACCAGGTTGATCTGGACATGATCAATACCAACTACGCGCTGGAAGCAGGTCTGAACCCGGCTAAAGATGCGTTGGTGATCGAAGGTGCCGATTCGCCTTACGTGAACTTCCTGGTGGCCCGTCCGGACAACAAGGACAGCGTCGCCATCCAGAAACTGGCCAAGGCTTTGACCAGTCCTGAAGTGAAAGCATTCATCGCCAAGAAATACAGCGGCGCGGTACTGCCGGCGTTCTGATTGACCGCAGTTTCTAATCCCTTCAAGGTTTCAACGCCGACGGCTAATACAGCGTCGGCGTGATCGTTCCCACGCTCTGCGTGGGAATGCCTCAACGGACGCTCCGCGTTCGGCTTTTGGATGGGACGCAGAGCGTCCGGGCTGCATTCCCACGCAGAGCGTGGGAACGATCAGATCACGGGCTTCCATAGGAGCGAAGCTTGCTCGCGAAGCAGGCGACTCGGTCGCCTGGAAGGACGCCTCGCTGGCAAGTCGGATCGCCGCACCGCTCGCTCCTACAGAGACTGCGTCTTCAACGCCTTGCGCAAGGCCACCAGCAATTTCACGATGTCCTGCGGATCCAGCCGCTGTGGCACGTTTACGTCAGCCATTTTTCTCTTCCTTGTGATGGTTCGGCCGGGAGTCTGGCCAAAAGCTGCACGTCCTTGGAGGGGTATTTTGAAAAAAAGATCCTTCCTACAGCGCAAAGAAAAATAGTCGTCCTCCCCAGTCTCGGCAAATCCGCAAGATAGTTTTTTGCGTGATATCAATATGCTTTAACGGTATTTAAACTCTTATTTTTATACCTTTAAAGTCGGGGCCTGCCGGGTAGTTATCCACTGTCCATGGACTGCGCCACCGTCGCTTACCGAGCGGCGTACAGGATGTGCAATGACCTTCGATTACGCTTTTATCCTCAGCACCCTGCCGGCGTTTCTCAAAGCCGTGGGCGTGACGCTGCAGGTCGGCTTTATCGCCATCGGTACTTCGTTACTGGTGGCGCTGATCAACGCGACGATTCTGATGTTTCGCACACCCTCTCTTCAACGCCTGGTCGGGCTGGCGCGCAACTCACGCGCATCATCAAGACCAGCTCCCTGGCGGTGCTGATCGGCGTGGTGGACGTGATCAAGGTCGGCCAGCAAATCATCGAACGCACCTACGAATCAGTGCTGATCTACGGCGCGCTGTTCCTGTTTTTCTTTTTCATCTGCTACCCGCTGTTAGCCGCGTCCGGTGTGCTGGAGCGGCGCTGGACGCAAGCATGAATGCATTGATCGAGTTCAAGGGTTTCAACAAGTTTTTCGGCGAGCAGCAGGTGCTCGACGGCATCGACCTGAAGGTGAAACCGGGTGAAGTGATCGTCATCCTTGGCCCCAGCGGTTGTGGCAAAAGCACTTTACTGCGGGCCAAACAGAACCCGGGCTACCGCGTGCTGGAGGAGAAGCTGGGTGCCGAAGCACCGATTGCGCCGGCGGTGAAGAAGGGCAATATCGAACTGCGTGACTGGGTGAATGTGGAGTTGGCAAAGTTGGGCGAGGAGAAGTTTTTGCTCAAGCTGTACGACCAGTATGTGCGTAAAGAATTGAGTGATGAAACCAAGCCTGAGAGCGTGATTGTCGAGGGTGGGAAGTGGCAGGGGTGATTTGCTTCAGATGATCGTTCCCACGCTCTGCGTGGGAATGCAGCCAGTGAGGCTCTGCGTCACAGCCGCAGGGACGCGGAGCGTCCCGAGAGGCATTCCCACGCAGAGCGTGGGAACGATCAGTGTGCCTCAATCCGGCCAATACCACGCCGGCTCATCCAGCATCCGCTGCCCGACCATCCCGGTCTGGCCGAAATTCTTCTCCAGCACAATGCAATTGCATTCTGGGTCTTGCTGTAACGCCGAGATCAAGCGCCGCGCATGGGACACCACCCACACCTGACACTGCTCGGACGCTCGAATGATCAATCGCGCCAACGCCGGCAACAGGTCCGGATGCAGACTGGTTTCCGGCTCGTTCAACACCATCAACGTCGGCGGCCGAGGGGTCAGCAATGCCGCGACCAGCAGCAGATAGCGCAACGTTCCATCCGACAACTCCGCGGCAGATAACGGCCGCAACAACCCTTCCTGATAAAACTCGATCGCAAACCGTCCACCCTGCAGCGGTGCGATATTCAGCGTCGCGCCGGGGAATGCATCGCTGATTGCCGCCTGCAAGGCTTCGGGATCGCCGATTTCGCGGATGGTCTGTAATGCCGCGGCGAGGTCGCGACCGTCGTGGTGCAAGACCGGCGTGCGGGTGCCCAGTTGCGGTTGGCGCACTGGCGCGTCGGCGTCGCTGCGAAAGTGATCGTAGAAGCGCCAGCGGCGGATGAACTCACGCAGTTGCATGACTTCCGGCGAGGTGCGAAAACTGCCGATCTGATCGAACAGGCTGTCGAAATTCGGCGTGTGCTGCGCCAGCACTTCCCAGCCGCGACCGACCCGAGCGCGAATCATTGGGCCGTTGCGATCCACCAGTAGGCTGGCCGGGCGATAGAACGGCCCGGACCAGATGCATTCCTTTTTGATTTCCGGGTCCAGAGAAAACGCGGAACGACTTGGCTCCGGCAGGCCCAGCGCGATCGAGTAGCTGAAATCTTCGCCGGCAAACCCCAGGCGCAGGCGTTTGACGCCGTGTCGCACCGTTGCCTCTATCGGGACTTCGCCGTTGCGCATACGTTGGGTGATGTTTTCGGGGCCGGCCCAGAACGTCGAATCCAGCCCACCCTCGCGGGCCAACGCGTTGACCACGCCACCCTGAGCGGTTTCCGCCAGCAGGCGCAAGGCGCGGTAGAGATTGGATTTACCGCTGCCGTTGGGGCCGGTGATCAGGTTCAACCGACCCAGTGGGATCACCAATTTATTGATCGAGCGGTAATTGGCCACCGCGAGGGTTTTGAACATGAGTTCCTCATTGGTCGTTCCCATGCTCTGCGTGGGAATGCATCCCGTGACGCTCCGCGTCACAGTGGACGCAGAGCGTCCATGACGGCATTCCCACGCAGAGCATGGGAACGATCGGTGGAGTATAAGGATCGCTCGTGCAGACGTGGAACCCTGTTCTAAGCTCACAGTCGTATCGTCACTGGCACGTTCGTACAGCGCAAAGGAGTCTGCATGGCGGGTCCCGGATTGAAATTAATGGTTGGCCTGAGCCTCATCGCCTTGCTGACCGCCTGTGGCGATAAAAAGCCCGTCGAGAAGGACCGCCCGCGCGTCTTCGTGCAAGAGGTCAAACCCACCGATTTCGCCGCTGCGGTGACCCTCACCGGCGATGTTCAGGCGCGGGTCCAAACCGAGTTGTCGTTCCGCGTGGGCGGCAAGATCATCCAGCGTATGGTCGATGTCGGTGACCGGGTTTCGGCCAAACAAGTGCTGGCCAGACTCGATCCGAAAGACCTGCAAACCAATGTCGACTCGGCCCAGGCCCAGGTTGTTGCCGAACAGGCCCGGGTTAAACAAACCGCCGCGGCCTTCGTTCGCCAACAAAAACTCCTGCCCAAGGGCTACACCAGCCAGAGCGAATACGACTCCGCCCAAGCCGCCTTGCGCAGCAGCCAGAGCGCATTGACCGCTGCTCAGGCGCAGTTGGCCAATGCCCGTGATCAACTGAGCTACACCGCATTGATTGCCGATGCGCCGGGGGTGATTACCGCGCGCCAGGCCGAAGTCGGTCAGGTGGTGCAAGCCACGGTGCCGATTTTCAGCCTGGCCCGGGACGGCGAACGTGACGCGGTGTTCAACGTTTATGAATCGCTGCTGGCCGAGCCGCCGTCGGACAGATCGATAGTGGTCAGCCTGCTCGACAATCCGAAGATCAAGACCACGGGCACCGTTCGGGAAGTCACGCCGGCAGTGTCCGCGCAGACCGGCACGGTGCAAGTCAAAGTCACCCTGGACAGTCTTCCCGAGGGCATGCAGCTCGGCTCGGTCGTGAGCGCCACCGCCAAGCCAGTCGGCAAAACCGCGGTGGAACTGCCCTGGTCGGCCCTGACCAAGAACCTCAGTGACCCGGCCGTGTGGCTGGTGGACGCCGAAGGCAAGGCGCAGTTGCACACGGTCACCGTCGGCCGTTACCTGACCGGCAAAGTGATTGTCAGCGTCGGCCTCAACGGTGGCGAAAAAGTCGTCACCGCCGGCGGCCAATTACTGCATCCGGGCGTGAAGGTGGAGATTGTCGAAAACACCTATAAGACGCCAACGACAGGAGCCCAGCCATGAAGCGCCTGTTGCTGTTGTCCGCCGTTGCACTGCTGGTCGCCTGCTCCGATGAGGAAGCGCCGCCAGAACCGGTTCGGCCGGTGTTGTCCGTGGAGGTGAAAGCGCTCAATCAAGAAGACCTGGGCCGGTTTGCCGGCAGCATTCAGGCCCGTTACGAAAGCAATATCGGTTTCCGGGTGCCGGGGCGTATCGCCAGCCGTAACGTCGATGTCGGCGCCGAAGTCCAGAAAGGCGCCTTGCTCGCGACCCTCGACCCCACCGATCAGCAGAACCAGTTGCGCTCGGCTCAGGGTGATCTGGCGCGCGTTCAGGCGCAGCTCATCAATGCTCAGGCCAACGCCCGGCGTCAGCAGGAGCTGTTCAATCGCGGGGTCGGCGCCCAAGCGCAACTGGACATCGCCCAGACCGATCTGAAAACCACCCAGGCCTCTCTCGATCAAGCCAGGGCCGCAGTTGAACAGGCGAAGGACCAACTCAACTACGTCGAGCTGCGCACCGATCACAAAGCCATCGTCACCGCGTGGAGCGCCGAAGCCGGGCAAGTGGTCACGGCCGGCCAGCAAGTGGTGACCCTGGCGCAGCCGGACATCAAGGAAGCGGTGATCGACTTGCCCGATACCCTGGTCGATCAGTTGCCTGCCGACGTGGTGTTCCAGGTCGCCTCCCAACTGGACCCGAGCATTACCAGTACCGCCATCGTGCGCGAAATCGAACCCCAGGCCCAAAGCGCAACCCGTACCCGTCGCGCTCGCTTGAGTCTGACCGATACGCCGCCGGGCTTTCGCCTCGGCACGGCGATCAGCGTGACCCTGAGCTCCGCGATCAAGCCACGCCTCGAACTGCCGGTGAGCGCGCTGCAGGAGGTCGATGGAAAACTGCGGATCTGGGTCGTCGATCCGCAGACCCAAACCGTTTCCCCACGGGAGGTCAGCCTGATCAGCCGAACCAATGACACGGTGGTCCTGGCCAACGGCGTGAAGTCCGGCGAGCGGGTGGTCAGTGCTGGTGTGAATAGCCTCAAACCGGGGCAGAAAGTGAAAATCGACGAGGACAGCCCGCGATGAAAGGGAGTTTCAACTTATCCGAATGGGCCCTCAAGCATCAGTCGTTTGTCTGGTATTTGATGTTCGTTGCGCTGCTGATGGGCGTGTTCTCGTACCTGAACCTGGGTCGCGAAGAAGACCCGTCGTTCACCATCAAAACCATGGTGATCCAGACCCGCTGGCCCGGCGCGACCGAGGAAGAAACCCTCAAGCAGGTCACCGACCGGATCGAGAAAAAACTCGAAGAACTCGATTCGCTCGATTACGTGAAAAGCTACACCCGCCCCGGCGAATCGACGGTCTTCGTTAACCTGCTCGACACCACCAGCGCCAAGGACATCCCGCAAATCTGGTATCAGGTGCGCAAGAAGATCAACGACATTCGCGGTGACTTCCCGCAGGGCCTGCAAGGGCCGGGCTTCAACGATGAGTTCGGCGACGTGTTCGGTTCGGTGTATGCCTTTACCGCCGACGGCCTGTCGATGCGCCAGTTGCGCGATTACGTGGAACAGGTGCGTGCCGAAATCCGTGAAGTCCCGGGGCTGGGCAAGGTCGAGATGGTCGGCGAGCAGGATGAAGTCCTTTACCTGAACTTCTCCCCCCGCAAACTGGCCGCCCTCGGCATTGATCGGCGCGAGGTGGTGCAGACCCTGCAATCGCAGAATGCCGTGACCCCGGCCGGGGTGATCGAGGCCGGTCCGGAGCGGATTTCGGTGCGCACCTCAGGGCAATTTGCCTCTGAGAAAGACCTGGCCAACGTCAACTTGAAGCTCAACGATCGTTTCTACCGACTGGCCGACATCGCCAACATCAGCCGTGGCTACGTCGATCCGTCGACCCCGGAGTTTCGCTTCAACGGTCAGCCAGCCATCGGCCTGGCGATCGCCATGAAAAAGGGCGGCAACATTCAGGACTTCGGCAAGGCGCTGCACCTGCGCATGGATGAGCTGACAGCGGACCTGCCGGTGGGCGTTGGCGTGCACAACGTTTCCGACCAGGCGGTAGTGGTGGAAGAAGCCGTCGGCGGTTTCACCAGTGCGTTGTTCGAAGCGGTGGTGATCGTGCTGATCGTCAGCTTCGTCAGTCTGGGCGTGCGCGCCGGGCTGGTGGTGGCGTGTTCGATTCCGTTGGTGCTGGCAATGGTCTTCCTCTTCATGGAATACAGCGGCATCACCATGCAGCGGATTTCCCTCGGTGCACTGATCATCGCCCTCGGCCTGCTGGTGGACGACGCGATGATCACGGTGGAGATGATGGTCACGCGCCTGGAAATGGGCGAAACCAAAGAGCAAGCGGCGACCTTCGCCTACACCTCGACGGCGTTCCCGATGCTCACCGGCACCTTGGTCACCGTGGCCGGTTTCGTGCCGATCGGCTTGAACGCCAGCTCCGCCGGTGAGTACACCTTCACGCTGTTTGCGGTGATCGCGGTGGCCATGCTGGTGTCGTGGGTTGTCGCCGTGCTGTTCGCCCCGGTGCTCGGTGTGCACATTTTGAGCGCCAAGGTGAAACCTCATGACGCAGAGCCAGGGCGCATCGGTCGGGCGTTCAATGGCGGCCTGCTCTGGGCCATGCGCAATCGCTGGTGGGCCATCGGTATTACCGTGGCGCTGTTTGTGCTCTCGGTGTTTTCCATGCAATTCGTGCAGAGCCAGTTCTTTCCGTCCTCGGACCGCCCGGAAATTCTCGTCGACCTGAACCTGCCGCAAAACGCCTCGATTGCTGAAACCCGCAAGGCGGTGGATAAGCTCGAAGCGACGTTCAAGGACGATCCGGACATCGTGCGCTGGAGCACCTACATTGGCGAAGGAGCGATCCGTTTCTACCTGCCTCTCGACCAGCAATTGCAGAACCCGTACTACGCGCAACTGGTGATCGTCAGCAAAGGCCTGGAGTCACGCACGGCGCTGACCGCACGTCTGCAAAAGCGCCTGCGTGAAGAGTTCGTCGGTGTCGGCAGTAACGTCCAGGCCCTGGAAATGGGCCCGCCGGTGGGGCGGCCGATTCAGTATCGGGTCAGCGGCAAAGACATCGATCAGGTGCGCAAACACGCGATCGCCCTGGCCACCGAACTGGATAAGAATTCGCACATCGGCGAAATCATTTACGACTGGAATGAGCCAGGCAAAGTGCTGCGCATCGACATTGCCCAGGACAAGGCCCGGCAACTTGGGCTGTCATCTGAAGACGTAGCGAACCTGATGAACAGCATCGTCGTCGGTTCGCCGGTGACGCAGGTCGATGACGATATCTACTTGATCAATGTGGTCGGCCGCGCTGAAGATGCCGAGCGCGGCAGTCCGGAAACGCTGCAGAACCTGCAGATCGTCACCCCCGGCGGCACTTCGATTCCGCTGCTGGCGTTTGCCACTGTGCGGTATGAACTCGAACAGCCGCTGGTGTGGCGTCGTGATCGCAAACCGACCATCACCATCAAGGCCGCGGTGCGCGACGAGATTCAGCCGACCGACCTGGTAAAACAGCTGCAACCGGACATCGACAAATTCGCCGCCGGTTTGCCGGTAGGCTACAAAGTCGCCACCGGCGGTACCGTGGAAGAGAGCGGCAAGGCCCAGGGGCCGATTGCCAAGGTCGTGCCGTTGATGCTGTTTTTGATGGCGACCTTCCTGATGATCCAGTTGCACAGCGTGCAGAAGTTGTTCCTGGTGGCCAGCGTCGCGCCGCTCGGGTTGATCGGCGTGGTGCTGGCGCTGATCCCGACCGGCACGCCCATGGGTTTTGTGGCGATCCTCGGGATTCTGGCGCTGATCGGCATCATCATCCGCAACTCGGTGATACTGGTGACCCAGATCGAATCTTTCGAGAATAGCGGCTACACGCCATGGGACGCGGTGGTGCAGGCCACGGAACATCGTCGCCGACCGATTCTGCTGACGGCGGCGGCAGCGAGCCTGGGGATGATCCCGATTGCCCGGGAAGTGTTCTGGGGACCGATGGCCTACGCGATGATTGGCGGGATCATCATCGCGACGTTGCTGACGCTGCTGTTTTTGCCGGCGTTGTATGTGGCCTGGTACAAAATTCGCGAGCCGAAGGCGTCGGCACCGACGCAATGATCGTGTCCGGGCGACATTTGGGAACGGTCTGACTTACATTACCGGTGGATTGCGCTAGCGTCCCTTTTCAATCTGGAAGAGGGACGCTTCATGATCATCGTCACTTGCTGGCTGCGCCATGTGTTGCTGATAGCGAGTCTGTTGCTATCGCCATGGGCGCTGGCCGGTACCGTCCTTGAAAACCCGCTGTGGCGCGTCGAACTCGACCCCGCGACCTTGGCGATTCGCGTCATTCCCGCACAAAAGGCACCCGTACAAGCCTCGGCTGGCGTTGCCGCGCACAAGGTCAGCGACCTCACGCAGAGCTCCAACCGCATCGACTGGCAATGGGACGATGGCGCCTGGTTTCTCAGCGCCACGCTTGAACAGCGTGACCTGTCCTTTTCGATCAAGGCGCGTGATTCCGGTGAACTGGATTTTCTCAGGCAACCCGGCAGTGCGATGGGCAAGGGGCTGATCTGGCCGCTGGCCGAAGGGCATTACGTGCCCAGTGACGACCGGGTGTGGCAACGTTTCCTGCTTGAACAGGCCGAGTTCAACACCACCCAGGACTTGAGCCTGCCGTTGTGGGGCGTCGATCACGGTGGTTTCACCCTGAACTGGTTGATGACCAATCCATTCAATAATCGCCTGAGGTTCAGCGCCGAGGCCGACACCCTGGCGCTGGCGGTCGGTCATGAATTCACCTCGCTTGATCCCGCCGCTGCCCTGACGTTCAGCCTTTTTTTGGGGGATGCCGATCCATTGAGCGGCGCCAAACGGTATCGGCAATGGTTGATCGATGCCGGTGCTTACGAGCCGCTGAGTGCCAAGCTGCTTAAAACACCTGAGGGAAAAAAGTTGTTGGGGGCTGCCCATGTCTATCTGTGGGGTGGCGGGTTGCTCGGGCCTGACGATGTGCGGGATTGGTCGGCGCTGCTTGCGCTGCTTGAGGGGAAAACCGCGTTGGCCGGCCAACTGCGTGGCTATCTGGATGCGGAAAGTCGCCGGGTCCTGCGTGAGGCAAAAGCACCGCTCAATACGTATCAGCAACGTGTCCTGATTCGCGGGCTCAACGCTGCCGTGAACACCTTGGCCAGACAGAACTGGCAAATATTACCCGAGCCGGAAATGAACCGGCTCGCCGAGCGTTATATAGAGCTGCGTACAGAGGTGGCACAGGTGTTCGCATCGGCACTGACCCCGACACCCGAGCGCTGGGGCGACGGCGTATCGCTGCACATGATGCAACAGCTGCGAGCGGCGAAGTTGCCGCGCTTGTGGTTGGGATTGGGCGAAGCGTGGGAAGCGGGGCTGTGGCATCCTGAGGCCGTTCGCGCCGGGGTGGATGCCGGTTATCTGGTGGCACCCTATGATTCCTATGAGACGACGTTGAAGTCCACCGATAACGCCGATTGGACCACGGGTCACCTAGGCACGAACGCTTACAACACATGCGCAATCGTCCTGAAAAACGGTCAGTTAAAAAGCGGCTTTCTGAATAACGGCTATTACACCGATCCGCGGTGCATCCGACCTCTGCTTGAAGCGCGCGTCAAGGCGATTCAGGCCAGGGCTGGCTTCAATAGCTGGTTCCTCGATGTGACGGCGGCAGGCATGCTGTTTGACAGCTATCGCCCTGGCGCACTCATGACCCAGGCGAGCAACGCCCTCGAGAACGTTGCCGCCGGGCGCTGGATCAACGAGAGCCTGAAATTGCCGATGGGCTCCGAGGATGGCAATGCCGTCACGGCTCAGGGGATTCTGTTTGCCCATGGCATGCAGACACCGGTATTTGGTTGGGGTGACGAGGACATGAGCAAGGACTCGCGATCACCTTATTATCTGGGTGACTGGTTCCCGCCCGAGCAACCCGGCGTGTTCTTCAAACCGGTGCCGGTGAAGGAGCCTTACCGCAGTCTTTATTTCGATCCGGCCATGCGTTTGCCGTTATATCAGGCGGTTTTTCACGGCTCGGTGATCACCACCCATCACTGGGCTTTCGATAACCTCAAGCTGACCAATGTTCGTGGCGAAAGCCAACTGACACAGTTGCTCTATAACGTGCCGCCGTTGTATCACTTGAGCGCTGCCACGGTGCAGCAGCGGCTACCAATGATTCAGCGTCAGGATGCTTTTTTCCGGCCGCTGCATGAGCGCCTGGCGACACAGGCGCTGACGGATTTCCGCTGGCTGACAGAGGATCGACTGGTGCAGCAGACCACGTTTACCGATGGCACTCGACTGGTGGCCAACTTTGCTTCCCGGCCTCGACAGATTGGCGAAAAGATTCTGGCCGCGCGCAGCATTTTTGCATTTGAGGCGACCGGGAAAGTGAGGACGTATCAGGTAGATTGACGGCGCCAAACACTTGCCAACCAAGGCTGCTGCTCCCGCGGCAGCCCCGCCGGCCGGTAGTAATGTTCCAGCTCCACAAACCCCGCTTCGGTCAGCATTTCCTGCCACACTTGAAGATCGTAATACGCTCCATATCGCGGCCCGTTCCAGCCTTCCTGATTCTCACCACGAGGATTGGAGCTGAACAACACACCGCCTGGTTTCAACGCCTCGCGCAGTTGCTTCAACACCCGCGGCAATTCCTGACTCGGGATGTGGAACAGCACCGCATTGGCAAATATCCCGTCAAACCGCCCGGCCGGCAGATCGAGTTTCAAAAAGTCTTGCTGCCAGACTTCGCAACCACTGTCTTCGCGCGCCATCTGCGCCAACTTTTCCGAACCGTCGAGGCCGATGGCGGTGTGGCCCATGCGCGTAAAGGTTTTCAGGTCGCGACCAGGGCCGCAGCCGAAGTCGAGAAGGGTGAACGGCGCCTCACCCTGAATATGCCGCAGCAGGGCATCAATGTTCTGGCTGACATCGTGATCGCGAGTGCCTTCACGGAAGTCTTCAGCCACCGCGTTGTAATGGCCCAGGGTGGTGGAGGTGATCTGCTCCAGGTCGTCGGGAGTCTGTTTCATGGTCGGCTGCGCAGGTAATTGGGATTCGCTGAATATACGCCATCAGGTCTGGGGCTGCTGCGTAGCCCATCGCGGGCAAGCCCGCGATGGCAATATCACTGACGACCAATGACTCAGCTCTGCTTCATCCCCAGACATTCAATGGACCGATCAACCATCGCCTTGGCGATCTCCAGCAAATGCCAAACGGAAAACACCAATGCCCGATCGGCACCTTTGAGTTGATCGCCGCACTGATACGCCGTGACCGAGGCGCAGCGCAGCAGATCAGCCACATAGAGCTGGGCGTCTTTGAAGCTCACGTCTTTGCTGACGTTGTAGAAGCGCAATTCATCGGGGGCCGAAGGCTGCTTGCCGGTGAGGTGGAAATCGATTGCACGGTAAAGCGCGGAACGGTCCTTGAGCAGGTCGTCGGCTTTGTTTGAGGATGCCGTAACGCAGGCTTCGCCAGCTGCTACAAGGTGAGCGTCGCGGCTGCTATCTCGATCAGCGCTTGTTCAGCCCCCGAGCCAACCGATCCCCACCCAACTGAATCACCGCCACCAACACCACCAGCAACACAATCACCGTCAACATGATCTGGCTATCAAACCGCTGATACCCATACCGATAAGCGATGTCCCCCAACCCACCTGCACCAATCGCTCCGGCCATGGCTGACGAGTTGATCATCGTCACCAAGGTAATGGTGAAGCCACCGACAATCCCCGGCAGCGCTTCGGGCAGCAGCACATGCCAGACGATATGCCCGCGTCGGCAGCCCATGGCTTGCGCCGCTTCGATCAACCCATGGTCGACCTCGCGCAAACTGACCTCGGCGATGCGTGCAAAGAACGGCGTGGCGGCGATGGTCAGCGGCACCACGGCAGCCCACACGCCATACGTGGTGCCGACGATCAACCGGGTGAACGGAATCAACGCCACCATCAAAATCAGAAACGGAATCGAGCGGAACAGGTTCACGAACGCGCCCAGTGCGCGGTTCAGTGCCGGTGCTTCGTAGATCCCGCCCTTGGAACTGGTGACCAGAATCACCGCCAACGGAATGCCCGCCAACAGCGCGATCAGCGACGACACACCCACCATCAAAAAGGTGTCGATAAAACCCTGAAGCAACCGATCAAACCACATAACCCAGCACCTCCACCTGTTGCGCCCAGTTGCTGGCGCGCTGGCGCAGTTCCTCGGCGCCGAGGGACGAACCGGTCACCGCCAGCAGCAATTGCCCGAGTGCATGCCCCTGAATCCGTTCCACGCCCCCTTGCAGCAAGCGCACGCTGCCACCGAGGGCGCTGAACAGTGCCGCCAGGTCTGGCTCGTCGCTGGCACTGCCGGTGAATTGCAAACGCAGCACCACGGCGGCGTCCGAAGACTGCGGTTGTGGACGCAGGCGGCTTTGCAGTTCTTCCGGCAGTCCGTGTTGCAATGGCGCGAGCAAGGTCTTGCTGACTTCATGTTGCGGGTTGCCGAATACTTCCCAGACCGGCCCTTGCTCGACGATTCGCCCGTGTTCCAGCACCACCACCCGATCACAGATATCGCGGATCACCGCCATCTCGTGAGTGATCAGCACGATGGTCAAACCCAGCCGTTGATTGATCTCGCGCAACAGGCCGAGGATCGATTGTGTGGTCTCCGGATCCAGCGCCGACGTCGCCTCGTCACACAGCAGAATCACCGGGTCATGCACCAGCGCGCGGGCGATGCCGACGCGCTGTTTCTGCCCGCCGGAAAGCTGCGCCGGGTAGGCTTTGTGTTTCTCTTGCAGGCCGACCAGTTCCAGCAGTTCGCGGACTTTGCGCTCGCGCTGCTCCTTAGGCACACCGGCGGCCTTCAGCGGCAATTCGACGTTCTGCCAAACCGTCTTGGCCGACATCAGGTTGAAGTGCTGGAAGATCATGCCGATCCTCCGCCGCAGCGCCACCAGGCGGTCTTCATCGAACTCGCCGATGTCGACCTGATCGATCAGCACCCGCCCCGTGCTCGGTTGTTCGAGACGGTTGATAGTGCGGATCAGCGACGACTTGCCGGCGCCGCTGCGACCGATGATGCCGAACACTTCGCCGCGCTGGATCGCCAGGTCGATGCCGTGCAGCGCCGCCACCGGACCTTGCTGGCCGTTGTAGGTTTTGCCCAGGCCGATGAAGCGCACATGGGCGCGATTCAGGTCTGGGTGCAGTTCGGTTTGTGTGGCGTTATGTGGCTCCGGAAGTTCCAGTCGCCGTTGGATAGCGGCCGTCATGCTCAGCTTTCCCAGCCGGCTTGATAGAGCTTGCCATGGGCCTTATCCAGCGCCGCACGAACGGCTGGCGAATGCTGGTAGATGTCGACGAATTTGATTAAGCGTGGGTCGGTTTTGCTTTTCGGCTGGATGACGAACTGGATCACGTATTCCTTGTGATCGAGGCCATCGAACAGCAGGGCAGAGCTGGCATCGAAGGTCTTCGACAGACGGATATAGGCCGGGTAACCCTGGACCAGATCGGCGTCGTCATAGGCACGCACCAGTTGCACGGCTTCGACCTGGAGGATTTTGATTTTTTTCGGGTTGGCGATGATGTCTTCTTCGGTGGCCTTGTAACCGACACCCGGTTTGAGGGTGATCAGCCCGGCCTTGGCCAGCAGTTGCAGGCCGCGACCGCTGTTGATCGGGTCGTTGGCGATGGCCACGCTGGCGCCTTCGGGCAACGCGTCGAAGCTTTTGTATTTTTTCGAGTAGAGGCCGACGTTGTTGATGATCCCCGGGGCGAACGGCACCAGGTCAAAACCGGCGGCGGCCTTGGCGTTTTCCAGGAACGGGATGTGCTGGAAATAGTTCACGTCGATGTCGCCGGAGGCGAGGCTGACGTTGGGGGCGATCCAGTCGCTGAATTCCACCAGTTCGACTTTCAGGCCTTGTTTGCTGGCTTCCTCCACTGCTGTTTCCAGGGGAATGGCGAAGGCTGCGGTGGTGCCGACTTTCAGCGGCGCGTCGGCGGCGAAGGTGATGGAGCTGAAGAGGCCGAGGGCCAGGGCCAGTGCTTTGACTGGGTGGGTAAAGAGTTTTTTGGTCATGAGATGTCTTCCAGTCAGTTAAGGGCGATCGTTCCCACGCTCCGCGGGGGAATGCCTCAACGGACGCTCCGCGTCCGCTCTTGGGACGCGGAGCGTCCCGGGCTGCATTCCCACGCGGAGCGTGGGAACGATCAGTTACAAGGAGTCAGTGTCGGTAGTGGGATCCGGTGTGTTGCTTGGGCAAATGCGCCTTGCCGTGAAACAGTTTTTCTCGCAGGCTGCCGTCGTCATAAGCGGTCTTGTACGACCCTCTGCGTTGCAACTCCGGAATCACTAGTTCAATGAAATCCACATAGCTTTCCGGGGTGACAATCCGCGTCAGATTGAAACCATCCAGGCCGGTTTCCGCGATCCAGGATTCCAGTTCGTCGGCCACCTGCTGCGGCGAGCCGACCACGGTGATGTAGCGGCCACCGAGAGCGTGTTGTTCCAGCAGTTTGCGGCGGGTCCAATCGTTGTTTTGCAGGTTCTTGGTGGCGGACTGGATGGCGTTGCTCTTCACGTACTGGATCGGTTCGTCGAGTTCGTACTCGGAAAAATCGATCCCGGTGGACGCCGAGAAGTGCGCCACGCCAGCCTCGGCACTGGCGTAACTCAGGTACTCGGCATGCTTGGTCCAGGCCAGCTCTTCGGTGGCGCCGACGATCACGTTCAACCCCATGAACACCTTGATGTCCCAGGGATTGCGCCCGGCTTCGACGGCGCTGACGCGAACTTTGTCCACCTGAACCCGGGTCGCCGGTTTGTTCTGACCGCTAATGAACACGCACTCGGCATGCCGACCGGCGAACAGCAGACCGCGATCGGAGCTACCGGCCTGGAACAGCACCGGCGTGCGTTGCGGCGATGGCTCGCAGAGGTGATAACCCTCGACCTGATAGAACTCACCCTTGTGCTCGACCTTGTGCACTTTCGCAGGTAAGGCGTAGATCCGCTGTTCGCGGTCGTTGAGCACCGCGCCGTTTTCCCAGCTGCCCTCCCAGAGTTTGTAGAGCACTTGCAGGTATTCATCGGCCTGGTCGTAACGGCGGTCGTGTTCCACCTGTTCGCTCAGGCCCATGGCCTTGGCGGCGCTGTCGAGGTAGCCGGTGACGATGTTCCAGCCGACCCGCCCACGGCTCAAATGATCGAGCGTCGACATGCGCCGGGCGAACAGGTACGGAGGTTCGTAGGTCAGGTTGGCGGTCAGGCCGAAGCCGAGGTTTCTGGTGACTGCGGCCATGGCCGAGACCAGCAGCAACGGGTCGTTGACCGGCAACTGGATCGACTCTTTGAGCGGCACGTCCACCGAGTTTTGATAGACGTCGTACACACCGGCGATGTCGGCGATGAACAGACCGTCGAACAGTCCGCGTTCCAGCAACTGCGCCAGTTCGGTCCAGTATTCGATGGTTTTGTATTGGGTCGAGGTGTCCCGTGGATGCGTCCACAAGCCATGATTGATGTGCCCGATGCAGTTCATGTTGAAGGCATTGAGCAGGATCTTCTTTTTGGCGTCGGCCATCAGATGGTCCCCCGCAACGGCGGGTTTTCATCGTTGAGGTAATAATTGCCCACCGCGTGATACTTCCAGCGCACCGGGTCGTGCAGGGTGTGCACCCGGGCATTGCGCCAGTGGCGATCGAGGCCGTGCTCGATCAGGGTCGCCTGGCTGCCGGCGAGTTCGAACAGCGTGCTGCCGGCGGCGAGGGAGATCTCAGTGCTGATGGCCCGGGCTTCGGCGACGGCAATCGACGCGGCGGCGACGGTCTCGGCATTGGTGTTGGCCTGGGCCTGGTCGAGGAATTCGCCGGAGCGTTCCAGCAGGGCTTCGGTGGCGTGCAGGCGAATGCTCAAGTGGCCGAAACTTTTGATCGTCAGCGGGTCTTCGGTGGCTTTGTCGTTGCCGGAATCAATCCATGGCCGGGTCTTGGTGCGCACAAAATGCAGTGCATCTTCGTAAGCGGCGCGGGCGATGCCGGTGTCGATCGCGGCGTGGAGAATCTGCGCCAGCGGGCCGACAGTGGTCGGGCGTTCGAACGCGCTTTGAAACGGGATCACATCCTCGGCAGTGACGTAGACATCCTCGAACACCACCGAACCGCTGCCGGTGGTGCGCTGGCCGAAGCCGCTCCAGTCATCGATGACCGTCAGGCCTTTGCTGTTACGCGGGACGAAAGCCAATTGCTGCACACCGTTTTCGTCCACGACTGACGTCGGGATGCGCTGGGCGTAAATCGCGCCGGTGGCGTAGAACTTGCGTCCGTTGATGCGATAGCCGTCGCCATCACGAGTCAGGCTGGTGACACGATCATGGGCGGTTTTGGTGCCCAGTTCCGCGAGTGCGTTGCCGAAGCGCTGGCCGGCCAACACCTCGGCGTAGAGGCGTTTTTTCTGCTCATCGGTGCCGTTCACGCGCAGCACTTCGAGGGCGTAGAAATGGTTTTGTGGAATTTGTCCGAGGGAGCCATCAGCCTGGGCGATCAGCGCGATCACCTTGGCCAGGGTCACGTTGGAAACCCCAGCGCCACCGTATTCTTTTGGCACGCTGATGCCCCAAAGACCCGAACGGGAAAACACTTCCAGTTCCGGGTATGGCAAACGACGTTCGCGGTCGCGCAGGGCGCTGTCGCGTTTGAAATCGTCGGCCAAGTCACTGGCGATGATCAGGGCATGCTCATCGCTGGTGATGACCGCGACGTGGTGAGAAAGAGTCATGGTCGTTAAATCCAGGAGTGGCGAGCGGGGAGTGTGCCGTTAAGGCGATAGGCGCCGACCGCGTGATATTTCCAGCGCACCGGGTCGTGCAGCGTGTGCACCCGGGCGTTGCGCCAGTGGCGGTCGAGGTTGAATTCGGCGAGGGTGGCGCGGCTGCCGGCCAGTTCGAAGAGCTTTTCGCTGGCCAGCAGCGAAATCTCGGTGGTCAGCACTTTGGCTTCGGCCACAGCAATCGAGGCACGCGCAGCGGACTCGGCGGTGAGCGGCGCGGCGTTGACCTCATCGAGTACTTGCCCGGCCTTGCGCAGCAGCGCTTCGGCGGCGTGCAGTTCGATTTTCAGCTTGCCGATGTCGGCGATCACGTAGAGGTCGTCGCTGGCCCGGTCGACCTTGGCATCGATCCAGGGCCGTGCGCGTTTTTGCACGAACTCGATGGCGTCATCGATGGCGCCTCGAGCAATGCCGGCGTCGATGGCTGCTTGAATCAACTGCGACACAGCGCCCTGGGTATTCGGGCTGTCGTTGATCTTCCAGTTATCCACTACCAGCTCGGCATCGACCCGCACGTTGTTGAGCAAAAGGGTGCCGCTGGCGGTGGTGCGCTGGCCGAAACCTGACCAGTCATCAACGATGCGCAAGCCCGGCGTGCCGCGACGAACGAAGGCCAGTACTTGCTTGCCTTCGTCGTTCAGCGCCTTGACGGCCACCCAGTGGGCGAACAGGGCGCCGGTGGAATAGAACTTCTGCCCGTTGATAACGAAGCCATCGCCGTCG
Organism: Pseudomonas cucumis; assembly: GCF_030687935.1. GTDB lineage: Bacteria > Pseudomonadota > Gammaproteobacteria > Pseudomonadales > Pseudomonadaceae > Aquipseudomonas > Aquipseudomonas cucumis. The sequence goes on from NZ_CP117454.1 coordinate 247,000, forward strand.
GCGGTGATCCGCGCCTTGAGCTCCAGGGTATTTTTGGTCCCGCGCTCGGGTCCCGCGTTACCGATTCGCCAGCCTTCGAGCACGCTTTTGAACAGCTGTTTTTTCTGCGACTCGGTGGCGCTGCCGAGTATCAGGTTGAGAATGCCGAACTGGTTCTGCGGTATCTGCCCCAGCGCCGGGTCGGCCGCGGAAATGATCGCGAACACCGAGGCTAAGGTGACGAATGAAACCTGCGGGCCACCGTACTCACGCGGGATGGCGATGCTGCCCAGGCCGCTGCGGGTGAACTGTTCGATTTCCGACCACGGCAGCTTGCGCTGCTGGTCACGTTTGGCGGCTTGCAGGCGGGCGACTTGCGCCAGCTCATGGGCCGCCTTGATGGCTTGGGCGTCGTTGCGCAAGACCTGCGCGGGCAACAATAAGGGGGCGATGTCCAGATCACTCTGGACGATTGCATCTGCCAGACTGGACATCAGTGCCGCTCCTTGGCTGCACGCAATGCCCTGGCGATTTGCACTGGGGTGATTGTGTTCCGGACCATACCTACCTCACATCTCATGAAAGCGCCGCAAGGGTTGCGGCGAACGAAAAACACGAATGTCCGGTGGTCCGGTGTATATACCCTAAACATGTATAAATAATTAATGAACTAACTTTTAGGAATATATATAGAAGAGGTGCCACACACCCCTGTAGCAGCTGGCGAAGCCTGCGTTCGGCTGCGCAGCAGTCGTGAATCCTGAATCCGCGATTAACCTGAATGACCACGGTGCACGATTTTGCGACTGCTTCGCAGCCGAACGCAGGCTTCGCCAGCTGCTACGGGAGCTCACCGTTTGCGGGATTCAGCGGCCATGAGCACTTCTTTCGGCGGCACTCTCAGGTAGGGATTGGCACAGCCGATCTTCAGTGTGCGTGCCGGTGCCCAGCGCGAGTTGTTACCCACCCGATCGAGGATGCAGTAGGTCACTTCCAGTCGAAGGTCTTCGCCGGCTTCGAGAATGATCGCCGGGGGTACCCAGACCTGAATCGGCTGACCCACATCGCAAGCCTTGAGCTTGGGCAGGTCCATGCGCACATCGCCCCAGCGCAGGGTGATTTCGTCGTCGGCGGCCATGTTCAGGTACGGCTCGATGGTCAACGGGACACCGCGTTTGACCTGGTTCGGATTGACCCCCTGACGGCGAATGGTCTCAGGGATGAATACGGGCGCCAGGCTCTGGTTTTCCTCATCGCAAAGCAGCAGGCCACCCGGGCAATCAAGTTTGATCTGGACGCGCGCCGCCGGTGATACAGCCGGCCCTTGCCCGACCTGCATGACCTTGTAATGGACGCGGGCAGAACCATTGGCAATGAAGCTTTCCGGCACCCGCAGGCTCACCGCTTTGCCGCCATGGTCGGGGCCCAGGACACTGGAGGCTACGTAGCAGTTGTTCCAGAACAACTCGATCAGGTCGCCTTCATCCATACCGGAGTAGGGAGCCACGTCGATCATAAGGTGAGCGGCGGAGGTGATGTTGATACCGGCCTTGTGGCTTTGCGCCAGGGTCGGGGCTGCAAGTTCAGGTTTGTTTGAAGTGCTTGTCATGGGTTTCTCTCCTTGAAGCTTTGCCGCGAAGTCCATTTCTGAAAGATCGAAAGGGGTGAATTACCAAGCAACAAAACGATTCACTATTTGCGCGCTTAAACAATGATTGAGTGTGATGGCTGTTGCCTGTTGGAGACTAGATAAGAGTGCACTTGAATAAGTGTCAATAGCGTTGATTGGTTAAAGGTTAGTTCTTGCGTGATTCAGAAAACTCCTACGTGGCGTGGTTAATAAACCCCATCGCTCTGTCGAATAAAGTCCGGTATTTGGTGTGTTTTATGCCTCTGAGGCAGCAACCCTTTGAGTGTGTGCAGCAAGGTGTTTTATAAAATTTAGGCGATATTAATCTGTTGCAGGACATATATATGTACCGCATGGAGCGGCGGGAAGTTATTTATGATGAGGGTGAGTCAAGGGGATGTTGAGAGGGGACTATAGCCTTTTATAAGGCGGGCTTAATGTCACTTCCATCCCTGGAAGTTGACAGTTTACGAGTGAGGCAGTACTAAGCGTTATTAAGAAACTTGCTGAGAAACTGTTTCGTCCGTTCCTCTTTCGGATTGGCAAACAGTGCCTTGGCTTCGCCTTGTTCGACGATCACCCCCTTGTCGAAAAACACCACGCGGTTGGCCACGTCCCGGGCAAAGCCCATTTCGTGGGTGACGATCACCATGGTGCGTTTCTCCTCGGCCAGACCGCGGATGGTCGCCAGCACTTCGCCCACCAGTTCCGGGTCCAGTGCAGAAGTCGGCTCATCGAACAGGATCACTTCCGGTTCCATCGCCAACGCCCGGGCAATCGCCACACGCTGTTGCTGACCACCGGAGAGGCGTCGCGGGTAAGCGTCTTCCTTGCCCGCCAGGCCGACCTTGGCCAACAGCTTTTTCCCCAGGGCAACGGCTTCGGCGCGTGGGATCTTTTTCACCACCAACGGGCCTTCGATCACGTTTTCCAGGGCGGTGCGATGGGGGAACAGGTTGAAGTTCTGGAACACAAAACCCACATGCTGGCGCAAGCGCCGTACCAGGCCCTGCTGCTGGTTCAGGGGGCGGCTGCCATCGATCTCGATGTCGCCGACCTTGATCCGGCCGCTGCTAGGTTCCTCGAGAAAATTCAGGCAACGCAGGAAGGTGGTTTTGCCCGAGCCGCTGGGGCCGATGATCGCCACCACCTCGCCTTCCTTCACCTGCAGATCGATGCCGTTGAGCACCACCTGACCCTTGAACTGCTTTGTCAGTTTTTCCACGACAATCATTGGGTCAGGACTCCTGGTCGTGCCGATTAACCCGCGCTTCCAACTGGTTCTGCAGATGCGACAGTACAGTCGCCAGAACCCAGTAGATCAGCGCAGCGGCAAGATACATGGTGAAAATTTCGAAGGTGCGGGCGGTAATCAGCTGTGCCTGACGGAACAGCTCCGGCACCTGAATGGTGGCTGCCAGAGCGGTGTCCTTGACCAGCGAAATAAAGCTGTTGCCCAACGGTGGCAAGGCCGTGCGCGCCGCTTGCGGCAGGATGGCCCGGCGCAGGGTTTGCGCGCGGGTCATGCCGATACTGGCGGCGGCTTCCCACTGGCCGCGCTCGATGGAGCTGATGGCGGCACGCAGGATTTCGCAGGCATAGGCCGCCATGTTCAGCGAGAAGCCGATCAGGGCCGCCGGCAGCGGATCAAGTTCGATACCCAGTTGCGGCAAGCCGTAATAGATCACGAACAGTTGCACCAGCAACGGCGTGCCGCGAAAGAACGACACGTAGATGCGGGCGATCCAGCTCACCAGTTTGAAGCGCGACAGGCGCATCAAGGCCAGGCCGAAGCCCATCAGCAGGCCGAAGAACATTCCGCCCAGGCTCAGGATGACTGTGTAGTACGCGCCCTTGAGCAGAAAGGGCGCGGAGTCCAGCGCAAGTTGGAAAGCTTCTCCCATTATTGAGTGACGTCAGCGCTGAAGTATTTTTCCGACAGCTTTTTCAGCGTACCGTCGGCACGCAGCTTGTCGATGGCCTTGTTCACCGCGGCCAGCAGCTCGGGCTCGCCTTTGCGCAGGGCAATACCGGCTTCCTGGCGGGAGAATGCTTCGCCGGCGGCGGCAGTGTCCTTGGCCTTCCTGGCGTATTCCAGAGCGGCCAGGCGGTCGATCAGGATGGCATCGATGCGGCCGACGCGCAGATCCTGGAACTTGGTCGGATCATCTTCGTAGGTGCGGATGTCCGCCTTGGGCACATTCTCTTTCACCCACTGCTCGTAGTTGGTGCCCAGGCCTACGCCGACTTTCTTGCCGGCCAGATCGGCGGCGGTCTTGATGGTGTCTTTGTTTTTGGTCAGGGTCAGCGCCTGAATCCCGGAAACGGTGTAAGGCGTGGAGAAGTCGTACTTCTTCTTGCGCTCTTCGGTGATGGTCACCTGGTTGATCACCGCGTCCAGACGCTTGGATTCCAGGGCTGCGAGGATGCCTTCCCATTTGGTCGGCTGCAGTTTGACCTTCACGCCCAGCTCTTTGGCCAAGGCTTCGGAGAACTCGACTTCGAAGCCGCTCAGTTTGCCGGCCTCGTCGACGAAGCTGAACGGTGGATAAGTGCCTTCCAGACCGACGTTGATCACGCCTGCGTCCTTGATCTTTTGCAGCTGCTCACCGGCCACTGCCTGCCCGAGCAGGCCGGCGCTCAGCGCCAGGCCCAGCGAACCCACCAGCAGATTTCGACGTAATGCGGAAAAATTCATGACAAGCCCCTGTGTTTTCTTATGGAAGACGCTTAAGGAAAGTTGGCAAATTCGGGATTTGAACGACTGCGATATCCTGCCCTAAAGCAGCTTATGCGTCTTGCAGCAAATTCGCCTGCGGCGCGACTATATGATGTTGTCTTTAGATTGGAAAATACTAAATATTAAGTTTGTTATTCTTTATTTGTATGTGTGGATCGCTTTCGCGGGCGAGCTTCGCTCACAGGAGAACGCGGTTTCATGATCGTTCCAACGCTCTGCGTGGGAATGCCTCTAGGGACGCTCCGCGTCCAGTGACGCGGAGCGTCACGGGCTGCATTCCCACGCGGAGCGTGGGAACGATCAGTTATAGAAAGTCTTTGTAGGCAAACAACGCCGGCGCGCCACCGGTGTGCAGGAAGATGATCGGGCCGTCATTGAAGCGCTGGCGCCCGATGCCGTCGAGCAAACCGGCCATGGCCTTGCCGGTGTACACCGGATCCAGCAACAACCCTTCCTGACTCGCCAGCAGCTTCAGCGCTGACAATGTCCCGGCATTCGGCTCGCCATAACGTGGGCCGAAATATTCGTCCCATAGTTCGATTTTGAAACTCGCCGGCAGTCTCACGCCCAGCAGCTCGGCAGTGCATTCGGCGAGGCCCTGGACTTTCGGTCGTTGAGCTTCATCGCTACGGGAAACGGTCACGCCGATCACTGGCAAATCCGGCAGTGCTTCGCTCAATGCCAGCGCCAGGCCGCTGTGGGTGCCGGCACTTCCGGACGCCAGCACCACGGCGGCGAATTGCAGCCCGGTGTCCTTGATCTGTTCGGCCAGTTCCAGGCCCGCACGGACATAACCCAAAGCGCCCAATGCATTCGAGCCACCAATCGGCACCAGATACGGCTTTTTACCGTTGCTGCGCAGACGCCCGGCCAGCGCTTCCAATTGCTCGTCGGCATTGTCGAGGTTTTCCACCAGCTCGACCTTGGCATCGAACAGGTCCAGCAACAGCCGATTGCCGTTGCCGACATAGTTGCTGTCGTCGGTGCCGAGGGGATTTTCCAGCAGCGCTACGCAGCCCAGGCCCAGCTTGGCCGCAATGGCGGCGGTCTGGCGCACGTGGTTGGACTGGATCGCACCTGCGGTGATCAACGTGTCAGCGCCCTGGGCCAAGGCATCGGCGGCCAGGTATTCGAGTTTGCGCAGCTTGTTGCCGCCCAGTGCCAATGGCGTCAGGTCATCACGTTTGACGTACAGATCGCGGCCCAGCCAGGTCGACAGGCGTTCGAGTTTTTCCAGGGGAGTAGGATGACCGAGCAGGTCGAGGCGGTTAAAGCGGGCAAGCTGTTGTTTGATCATGGGTCCGTACTGGCGGAGGAAGATGTCAGGACTATAGGCACGGGTATTTTGTGGGGCAACTGTCAATCGCTTATAGCCAAAAGTATTGAGCACAGCACTATTGGTTCTTAATTCGGCCGCAAGCCGTTGCCGTAAAGTAATCGCGGTTAACGCGGCCAGACAGTCCGGCCGCCCGTGAGGAGTTTTTACCGTGAGCGAGCGTTCCAGCCATTGGCAATTGCAGACCATCGTCAGCCAACTGCGTACGGCGCGCGACCAGTGGCGCGCACAAAACGGCCGTGCCAGCGGCGAGCAGGGCGGTCGCGAGTTGCCGTCCCGAGCGGCCATGGCGGACATTCTCGAAGCCTTGTGCGGTGCGCTGTTCCCGATGCGTCTGGGGCCGGTGGATTTGCGCGAGGAAAGTGAAGATTTCTACGTCGGCCACACTCTGGATGTGGCGTTGAACGCGTTGCTGGCTCAGGCGCGGCTCGAACTGCGTTACGCCGCTCGCCATGGTGCCCGGGCCGACACTGAAGTCGAAGCCAGGGCCGTCGAGATCATTCAGGACTTCGCCCTCGCCCTGCCAGGATTGCGCAGCCTGTTGGACACCGATGTGCTGGCCGCCTATCACGGTGACCCGGCGGCCCGCAGTGTCGATGAAGTGTTGCTCTGCTACCCGGGGATTCTGGCGGTGATTCACCATCGTCTGGCCCATCATTTATATCGCGCCGGCTTGCCGCTGCTGGCGCGGATCAGCGCGGAAATCGCCCACTCGGCCACCGGCATCGACATCCATCCGGGGGCGCAGATCGGTCGCAGTTTCTTCATCGATCACGGGACGGGTGTGGTGATCGGCGAGACCGCGATCATTGGCGAGCGCGTGCGGATTTATCAGGCGGTGACCTTGGGCGCCAAGCGCTTCCCGGCGGACGAAGACGGCCAGTTGCAGAAGGGCCATCCGCGGCATCCGATCGTCGAGGACGATGTGGTGATCTATGCCGGCGCGACGATTCTGGGACGGATCACCATCGGCAAGGGCTCAACCATCGGTGGCAACGTCTGGCTGACCCGCAGTGTGCCGGCGGGGTGCAACCTGACCCAGGCGAATCTGCAGCATGATGATGGGACGCAAAAGTAAGTAAGTTCCTCATCTGATCGTTCCCACGCTCCGCGTGGGAATGCCTCACTGGACGCTCCGCGTCCGCTCTTGATGTGACGCAAAGCGTCACGGGCTGCACTCCCACCCAGAGCGTGGGAACGATCATCCTCCAAACCCCGCGTCATATCCTTCCTTGAGCTAGCTTAAGAAAGCTACCGTCGAGCTCTACGATTAGTCCTTAGCCCCCTATCCATGTTTAACTTGAACGCTCATTCAAGTTAAACCGCCGGTTTGCTGCCCGCTCACAACAGGAGGCTTGCCTTTGCCGAGTCCGTTATTGATTGCCCTGTTTCACCCCCTTGAGGTGCCCCTTTCATGAGTGCACCGTCCACCTCCGCAAGCGGCCAGGTCCGCATGAATCCGCCGGTGTTTTATTTCGCGGCGACCTTTATTTTGTTGTTCGCCGTGGTGGTCATGGCGATACCCGAACAGGCCGGTGCCTGGCTGTTGCAAGCGCAAAACTGGGCGGCCAATACGGTCGGCTGGTATTACATGCTCGCGATGACGCTGTATCTGGTCTTCGTGGTGGTCACCGCCTTGTCCGGCTACGGCAAGATCAAGCTCGGTGCCGACCACGACGAGCCCGAATTCAGCTACCTGTCCTGGGCCGGCATGCTGTTCGCCGCCGGGATCAGCATCACGTTGTTCTTCTTTTGCGTGTCCGAACCGCTGACGCACCTGGCGCAACCGCCGCAAGGCGAGGCCGGAACGGCGGATGCGGCGCGTCAGGCGATGCAGATTCTGTTTCTGCACTGGGGCCTGCACGGTTGGGGCGTGTTCGCCTTCGTCGGCATGGCGCTGGCCTATTTCGCCTATCGACATAACCTGCCGCTGGCCCTGCGTTCGGCGCTGTACCCGCTGATCGGCAAGCGCATCAACGGCCCCATCGGCTACGCGGTGGACGGCTTCGGCATCATCGCCACGGTGTTCGGCCTCGGCGCCGACATGGGCTTTGGCGTGCTGCACCTCAACTCGGGCCTGGACTACCTGTTCGGCATTGCTCATACCCAGTGGATTCAGGTCGGCCTGATCACGTTGATGATGGGCGCGGCGATCATCGTCGCGGTGTCCGGCGTCGATAAAGGCGTGCGAGTGATGTCCGACATCAACATGCTGCTGGCTTGTGCGCTGCTGCTGTTCGTGTTGTTTGCCGGCCCTACCCAGCACTTGCTCAATACGCTGATCCAGAACATCGGGGATTACCTCGGCGCCTTGCCGATGAAGAGTTTCGACCTTTACGCCTATGACAAACCCAGCGACTGGCTGGGCGGCTGGACGGTGTTCTACTGGGCTTGGTGGATTGCATGGTCGCCGTTCGTGGGCCTGTTCATCGCGAGGATTTCCCGTGGTCGGACCATCCGCGAATTCGTCTTCGGCGTGCTGCTGATCCCGCTCGGTTTCACCCTGGCGTGGATGTCGATCTTCGGCAACAGCGCCATGGACCAAGTCCTCAACCACGGCATGAGCGCACTCGGCATGTCGGCCATCGACAACCCGTCGATGACCCTGTACCTGCTACTGGAAACCTACCCGTGGAGCAAAACCGTAATTGCGGTCACGGTGTTCATCAGCTTCGTATTCTTCGTGACCTCCGCCGATTCGGGCACCGTGGTGTTGTCGACCTTGTCCGCCAAGGGCGGTAACCCGGATGAAGACGGGCCGAAATGGCTGCGAGTGTTCTGGGGCGCGATGACTGCGCTGGTGACCAGCGCGCTGCTGTTCTCCGGCAGCATCGACGCATTGAAGTCAGCGGTGGTGCTGACCTCGTTGCCGTTCTCGATGATTTTGCTACTGATGATGTGGGGACTGCACAAGGCGTTTTATCTGGAATCGCAGAAGCAGATCGCGCAACTGCATTCCCTCGCGCCTGTGTCTGGAGCGCGGCGGGGTGGTTGGCGTCAGCGCTTGAGTCAGGCGGTGCATTTCCCGTCGCGCGATGAGGTCTATCGCTTCCTCGATACCACGGTGCGCCCGGCGATTGAAGAGGTGACGGCAGTGTTCGTCGAGAAGGGCTTGCACGTGGTCACTCAGCCAGATCCGGCCAATGACAACGTCAGCCTGGAGATCGGTCATGGCGAGCTGCATCCGTTCATTTATCAGGTGCAGATGCGCGGGTACTTCACCCCGTCCTTCGCGCGGGGCGGCATGGGGTCCAAGCAACTCAACAACCGCCGTTATCACCGCGCCGAAGTGCATTTGAGCGAGGGCAGTCAGGACTACGATCTGGTGGGTTATACCAAGGATCAGGTGATCAACGACATCCTCGACCAGTACGAACGGCACATGCAGTTCCTGCATCTGGTGCGTTGATTGAGGAGGGGGCGCTGACGTCTTGTCAGGCGTCAGTGCTCATCGCCATGAACAACACCAGCGCCGCCACCGGTACGCCGAATACCGCGCTACCCACCACCAGTTCCGTGCTCAACGGCTGGCCGGCGTTGACCATGCCGACCGCGCCGTTGATCAAGGTCAACGCCAGCCACAGCACGACAAAGCTGTAGGCCAGGGTCTGGCGGGGGAAACCGATTTTCTCGCCGATGAACAGCATCAGCGCCAGAAGGACCAGGCCGAAGAAGATGATGATGGTGGTGTGCATGATGCGGTTCCGCCTTCAGGTGTGTGTTGTCCTTGAGGCCGCCTTCGCGGGCAAGCCTCGCTCCTACACATTCAGTGTCGTTCATGTCTGGCACAAAACCTGTAGGAGCGAGGCTTTCCCGCGAAGGGGCCCTTACTGCTCACCCCAATACATCGAGCATAGTTAAACCAACCCCCCATTCGCCCGCAGAATTTGCCCATTGACCCAAGCCGAATCCGGCCCCACCAGAAACGACACAACGCGAGCAATATCCTCCGGCTGACCCAAACGCTCCAATGGAGGCATTTTGGCGAAGTTCTGGATCTGCTCTTCGCTCTTGCCGTGCAAAAACAGCTCAGTCGCCACCGGGCCAGGGGCCACGGCATTAACGGTGATGTTGCGACCACGCATTTCCTTGGCGAACACCTGGGTCAGGGATTCCACTGCTGCCTTGCTGGCGATGTACACCGCGTAGCCGGGCAAGTTAAGGCCAACGGTGCTGCTGGAGAAGTTGATGATCCGGCCGCCGCTGTTCAGGCGGGTTGCCGCTTCACGCAAGGTGTTGAACGTGCCGCGCGCGTGGATGTTGAAAGTCTGGTCGAACAGTTCATCCGTGTGTTGCGCCAGCGGCATCACTTTGAGGATGCCGGCGTTATTGATGAGCACATCGACCTTACCCAGTTGCGCTTCGGTCTCGTCGAACAACCGGCGCACGTCGTCGGCATTGGCCACGTCTGCCTTGACCGCTATGGCTTGATGCCCGGCCTGACGCAACTCCACCACCCGTTTTGATGCTTCAGTGGCGCTGTTGGCGTAGTTGATGGCGACGGCGAAACCTTCGCTGGCGAGTTGTCTGGCGATCACGGCGCCGATGCCGCGGGAGGCGCCGGTCACGATGGCAACTTTCGACGTTTGAGTAGTCATGGCGTTGATTCCTTGGAGTGGTTTGAAGTGGAGCCAGACTCACATGTTTACTCAGGGTGATAAATGCATGAGAGTTGGCTTGACTGTTCAATAATCGCCAACAATCGACCGCCAGGAGCTCGCATGGATCAAGTCAAAGCGATGAAGATTTTCGTGCGGATCTACGAGCGCAGCAGCTTCACGCTGGCGGCCGATGACCTGAACCTGCCGCGGGCAACCCTGACTCACACACTGAATCAGTTCGAAGCCTGGCTGGGTACTCGTTTACTTGAGCGCAGCACGCGCAAGGTGCGTCCTACGCTGGATGGCGAGGCGTACTACTTGCGTTGCGTGCAGTTGCTGGCGGAACTGGAAGAAGCCGAACTGGCATTCCGCAGCGTGGCGCCGAAAGGGCGGTTGCGAGTGGACCTGCACGGCACCTTGGCCAAGCACTTCGTGATCCCGGCGTTGCCGCAATTCATGGCGCGTTACCCGGACATCGAACTGTCCATCAGCGAGGCCGATCGCTTCGTCGACCTGATCGCAGAAGGCGTTGATTGCGTGTTACGCGCCGGTACCTTGGGCGACTCTGCGCTGATAGGTAAACGTGTCGCCAACCTGCGCCAGATCACCTGCGCCAGCCCCGCCTACCTGCGTAAATATGGCGAGCCGAAAAACCTCGAAGACCTGAAAAAACACCGCGCGGTGAACTACGTTTCGCGCACCACCGCGAAGTTGTTTCCGTTTGAATTCATGATCGATGGCGAGCTGAAAGAAGTGGCCATCGATGGCGCGTTGTCGGTGTTCGGTGCGGAGATTTATGCAGCCTCGGCGATAGCAGGCCTGGGCCTTATACAGTGCCCGCGTTACCGAATGGAAACGCTGATTTCCCAAGGGGTGGTGCAGGAAATCCTGGTCGACACACCACCGCCACCGATGCCGGTTTCCGTGTTGTATCCCCATAACAAACACATGTCGCCACGGGTTCGGGTGTTTGTGGATTGGTTGGGGGAGGTGTTTGCGGGGGCTCAGTAACTGCCGGCCCACCGATCGTTCCCATGCTCCGCGTGGGAATGCCTCAACGGACGCTCTGCGTTCGGCTTTGGATGGGACGCGGAGCGTCCCGGGCTACATTCCCACGCAGAGCGTGGGAACGATCAGTACGGAGTTATTCAGCCGTCGAAGATCTGTGAAACGTTTCAGCATTTTCTCGAGTCCGAGGTTTATCGGCGTTTGTCCGGCGTATGCTGGGCAACTTGCAAAGCAGTCGATACCACATTCAAGACCGACAAGAGAGGATTCGATGACCTACACCGCTGCCGAAAACCGCTACGATTCCATCCCTTACCGCCGTGTAGGCCGCAGCGGGCTGGTGCTGCCGGCGTTATCCCTGGGCTTGTGGCACAACTTCGGCGACAGCACGCCGATCGATACCCAGCGTTCGTTGCTGCGCACGGCGTTCGATCTCGGTATCAACCATTTCGACCTGGCCAACAACTACGGCCCGCCGTATGGCAGCGCCGAGATCAACTTCGGTCGTTTGCTGCGCGAAGACTTCAAGCAGTACCGCGACGAGTTGATCATCTCCAGCAAGGCCGGTTGGGATATGTGGGCCGGCCCTTACGGTCAGGGCGGTGGTTCGCGTAAATACATATTGGCCAGCCTCGACCAGAGCCTGCAGCGCCTGGGCCTCGACTACGTAGACATCTTCTATTCCCACCGCTTCGATCCGGACACACCGCTTGAAGAAACCGCCAGCGCACTGGCCACTGCGGTGCAGCAGGGCAAGGCGCTGTATATCGGCATCTCGTCCTATTCCGGAGTGAAAACCCGTGAAATCGCTGGGTTGCTGAAAGAGTGGAAAGTGCCGTTGCTGATACACCAACCGGCCTACAACCTGCTGAATCGCTGGGTCGAAAAGGACCTGCTGGACACCACCGATGAACTCGGCACCGGCGTGATCGCCTTCACGCCATTGGCTCAAGGGCTGTTGACCGACAAGTACCTCAATGGCGTGCCAGCGGATGCGCGGGTCAATCGACCGGGCGGTGGTTCGTTGCAGGCGTCGCACCTGTCCGAAGCCAACATCGCCCATGTGCGGGCGCTTAATGAAATCGCCAAACGCCGCGGTCAGAGCCTGGCGCAGTTGGCGCTGGCCTGGACCCTGCGCGACCCGCGGGTGACCTCGGCGCTGATCGGCGCGAGCCGGCCGGAGCAGATCATCGAGAACGTCGGGGCGTTGAAGAATCTGAGTTTTAGCGTGGAAGAGCTGGCGGAGATTGACCGGTTTGCCCAAGAGGGTGGGATCAATTTGTGGGAGAAGCCTTCGACGGCGGAGTAACTCCGTACTGATCGTTCCCACGCTCTGCGTGGGAATGCCGCCCGGGACGCTCCGCGTCCCATCCAAAGCCGAGCGCAGAGCGTCCGTTGAGGCGTTCAACGATCGGCTCACCGAAAAAACGGCACATCCCCCAACACGGTTGCCCGCTGCATGACCCGCCGCGCCGGGCGGTAATCATCCACCGCGTGATGCTGGGTCACACGATTGTCCCAGAATGCAATGTCGTCTTTCTGCCAGCGCCAGCGGATGGTGAATTCCGGCCGTGTGGTGTGGGCGAACAGGAATTTCAGAATCACCTCGCTTTCCGTCTCCGACAGTTCATTGATCTTCGACGTGAACCCTTCATTGACGAACAACGACCGGCGCCCGCTCACCGGGTGCGTACGAATCACCGGGTGCGATAACGGTGGGTTCTTGCGCCGGGCTTCTTCCCACTGGGCCAAAGCTTGCGGTGTATTGCCATAGCGCTCCAGCGGGAAGGAACGTGTGAAATCGTGAGTGGCGGTCAACCCTTCGAGCAGAGTTTTCATCGGTGAGGACAGTGCCTCATACGCCGCAATACCACTGGCCCACAGCGTATCGCCGCCAAATTCCGGCAGCAGTTTGGCGCTGAGCACCGCGCCCATCGCCGGGGTCGGCAGGAAGGTCACGTCGGTGTGCCAGATCGCGTTGTCCCGCACGTCGGTGACGGCGGTGTCGAGGATCAGCACTTCCGGCTGCTCCGGCACGTTCGGGTAGATCGGGTGGATGTGCAGGTCGCCGAAATAGGCGGCGAATCGCGCTTGCTGCTGCGGCTCGATCGGTTGGTCGCGGAAGAACAGCACTTGATGCTTGAGCAGTGCCTGCTCGATGGCGTCGCGTTGTTCCACGTTCAGCGGCTGGCTGATATCGACACCGCTGATTTGCGCGCCGAGGGCGGAGCTTAAAGGGACGATTGTCAGGTGGCTCATGGTGGTTCTCTTTAATCCGGGGCGTCGAGCTGTTTGTGGGAGCGAGCAAGCCCGCTCCCACAATGAATATTCAGTGAGCCTGGCCGTGCCATGGCACCAGTTTGCGTTGCAGCGCCCGCAAGCCCATTTCCATGGCGAAGGCGATCAGCGCGATCACCAGAATCCCCAGCACCACCACATCGGTGACCAGGAATTGTGCGGCCGACTGCACCATGAAGCCCAAACCGCTGGTGGCGGCGATCAGTTCGGCGGCGACCAGCGTTGACCAACCCACACCCAGACCAATCCGCACGCCGGTCAAAATGTCCGGCAAGGCACTGGGCAGAATCACATACCGGATCAACTGCGCCCGAGTCGCGCCCAAGGACTGCGCGGCACGCAATTTGGCCGGGTCGACGGTGCGCACGCCCGTGGCAGTGGCAATCGCGATCGGGGCGAAGATCGCCAGGTAGATCAACAAGACTTTCGACAACTCACCGATGCCGCACCAGATCACGATCAGCGGCAGATAAGCCAGCGGCGGAATCGGGCGGTAGAACTCGATCAGCGGATCGAGAATGCCGCGAGCGATGCGGTTGTGGCCGATGGCGATGCCGACCGGCACGGCGGTCAACGCGGCGAAACCAAGGCCCAGGCCAATACGGCTGAGGCTCGCGCCCAAGTGTTGCCACAAAGTCGAATCCATGTAGCCAGTGGTCACCAGCAGCCAGCCTTTTTGCAGCACGGCGGAGGGTGGCGGCAGGAACAACGGTTCGATCAAACCGGTGGCAGTGACGGCCCACCAAATGGCAACGAGAGCGATCAGCGTCAGTACGCTGATCCAGCGCGTGTTCAAACTGCGACGCAGCGCAATGACCGTCGAGCCCGGTTTAACCGTCGCGGCGGGAATTTCATAGGTGCTCATGCGCGCTCCTGCCGCTGGACGGCACTGCGTTGGGAGAACACTTTGGCGAGCACGTGTTCGCGGGTTTCGATAAAGCGCGGGTCGGATTTGATCGCCCGCGCCGATTCGCCGGCAGCGTAACGCTGACCGAAGTCCAGGCTCAGACGCTCGACGATTTGCCCAGGATTTGGCGCCAACAGAATCAGATCCGTGGCGAGGAACACCGCTTCTTCAATGTCGTGGGTAATCAGGAACACCGGTTTGGCAGTGCGTTGCCAGACTTGCAGCAACAGCTCCTGCATCTGTTCGCGAGTGAAGGCGTCGAGGGCGCCGAAGGGTTCGTCCATCAGCAACACCCGAGGGTCGGCGGCGAGGGCGCGGGCCAGGCCGACGCGTTGCTTCTGCCCGCCCGAGAGCTGCCAGATTCGGCGGTTTTCGAAACCGGAAAGGTCCACCAACGCGAGCATTTCCCGGGCGCGCTGTTCACGTTTTTCCCGCGGAGCGCCGGCCAGTTCCAGGCCGAAACCGACGTTGGCCAGCACGTCCTGCCAAGGCAGCAGGGCGTCGTCCTGAAACACCACGCCGCGCTCGGCGCTCGGGCCTTTGACTGGCACGCCGTCAAGGGTGATGCGCCCGGCAGTGGGCTCGACGAAACCGGCAATCAGGTTCAACAGCGAGGTCTTGCCACTGCCGGACGGGCCGAGGGCGACCAGCAACTGCCGGGGCCCCAGGCTCAGGGAAATATCCGCCAGCACAGGTTCCGTGCTGCCTGGGTACTGTGCGCAGATGCGCTCCAGCTGAAGCAAAGCCATCGCGGTTAACTCCCGATCAATTGGTGATGTATTTGGCGCTGACGTACGGCGCGTAGTCCGGCAGCACGGCCTCGACCTTGCCCTGTTCCTTGAGGAACACGGCGGTGTCGGTGATGGCCTTGGTGGTCGGCGCGCCGAGGGTGATCACCTGATCAGCCGCGAGCGGGAAGACGTTGCCTTGCAGCAGCAATGGAATGTCGCTGGCCTTGGCACCGGAGAGCTTCACCAGTTTGTCGACATTGCTTTGGTTGGCGAGCCAGGCTGTCGGGTCTTTGCGGTAGTCGGCGTAGGCATCGAGGGTCACTTTGGCGAACGCGGTGACGATTTCCGGGTGCTTCTGGGCGAAATCCTTACGCACGATCCAGGCATCGAAAGTCGGTGCGCCGAACTTGGCCAGTTCGCCCGAGGTGATCAGCACTTTGCCGTTTTCCTTGGCCACGCCGAGAGCTGGATCCCACACATAGGTGGCGTCGATATCACCGCGTTTCCACGCAGCGATGATGGCTGGCGGGGCAAGGTTGAGCACGGTGACTTTCGACGGGTCGATGTTCCAGTGTTTCAGCGCGGCCAGCAGGCTGTAGTGGCCGGTGGATACGAACGGTACGGCGATTTTCTTGCCAATCAGGTCTTGTGGAGTCTTGATCCCGGAACCGTCGCGAGCGACCAGCGCTTCGGCGGCACCGATCTGGGTGGCGATGAGGAAGGTTTCCACCGGTACTTTGCGGGTGATTGCCGCCGTCAGGGGGCTGGAGCCGAGGTAGCCGATTTGCACATCGCCGGAAGCGATGGCGGCAATGATGTCGGCGCCGTTGTCGAATTTGCGCCAGTCGATGTTGGCTTTGGTGGCTTTTTCGTAGGTGCCGTCGGCTTGGGCGACTTTGGCCGGGTCAACGGTGGTCTGGTAGGCGACGGTCACATCTGCCGCCTGAGCCAGGAAACTCGCCGAAGCCAGAAACGCGGCGGCCAGGAGGCGAAGAGGGGAAGTCAGTTTCATCGGGAAGCTCCTTGTCAGGCGACCGAGAGTCGGCGTGAAAAGGAGACTAAATGATATAAGAATCAGAAAATAAATAACTTTTTCGAATTATCTTATGAGCGGAAAATTCTAAGAGAGGCCGTTGTCGATCGTTCCCACGCTCTGCGTGGGAATGCAGCCGGTGACGCTCCGCGTCACCGCGGAGCGTCCCTTGAGGCATTACCACGCAGAGCGTGGGAACGATCGGAGCGAGGCTTGCCCGCGATAAGGTCCGCAGGATCTTCTGAGTCTAGTTGCTGATCGCCAGAATACTCGCCTGATACGCCCCGACAAACACATCGAAATCGCCGACTTCGTTCTGTTCCAGCTCCACTTGTTGAGCCAGCGACGAGCGCGCCAGCTCTTCAAATCTAGCCTGTTCTTCGCCTGAAAGCGGCTCGCTACGGAAAAATTCCGCATGCACCTGACTCTGACGCAAGGAGAACCGGGCAAAGCTTTCCTTGTGCTCGGCCATCGCCGCCAACACCTGAGCCGATGGTGTCAGGGACGAGTCCTTGACCTTGGCCAGTTGTGCGTCCAGTGCCTTGCTGTGGGCATCGCCGCCATGGCTTTGATCCAGCAATGCCGCTAATGGCGCAATCTTTTCCAGCAATTCGCCGGCCCATTCCTTCAGGTCTACCGGGTGTCCGTCGCGTTGCAATTGCAGGCCCGGACGACGACCTTCCTTGACCACGCTGAGGAAATTCGACGTCGCGTTGCCGCAGCTGGTGCTGGTCAGCAGAGGGCTGTCGTTCAGCGCGCAATACAACAGGAACGCATCAAGGAACCGTGACTCGGTGAGGTCGATGCCCATCGGCAGGAACGGGTTGATGTCCAGGCAGCGCACTTCGACGTACTGAATGCCACGGGCCACCAGCGCCTGGATCGGCCGTTCGCCGGTATAGGTCACGCGCTTCGGACGGATGTTGGAGTAGTACTCGTTTTCGATCTGCAGGATGTTGGTGTTGAGTTGAACCCACTCACCGTCCTGGTGCGTACCGATCTCGACGTACGGCGGGTAAGGCGTGGCCACCGCTTTGCGCAGGCTGTCGGTGTAGCTGGTCAGATCGTTGTAGCACGGCGTCAGACCAGCCTGGGCGTTGCTCTGGTAACCCAGATCGCTCATGCGCAAGCTGGTGGCGTACGGCAGGTACAAGGTGTCCGGGTCCAGCTGTTCCAGTTGATGCGAGCGACCACGCAGGAAACCGGCGTCCAGCGCAGGCGAGGCGCCGAACAGGTACATCAGCAGCCAGCTGTAGCGACGGAAGTTGCGGATCAGCGCGATGTAGGCCGACGACTGATAATCGCGATCGGTGCCGACAAAGCCTTCAGCCTCTTTTAGCAGCGGCCAGAGCTTTTCCGGCAGGGAAAAGTTGTAGTGGATCCCGGCGATGCACTGCATGGTCTTGCCGTAACGCAGGGCCAGGCCCTTGCGATAGACGTACTTGAGCTGACCGATGTTGGAGGTGCCGTAATAAGCGATCGGGATGTCTTCCTCGGCCGGCAACGGGCACGGCATCGAGGGACTCCACAGGTACTCGTTGCCTAGCTTGCTGTAGGCAAACCGATGGATCTTATCGAGGCTCGCCAGGGTATCCGCCGGGTCTGGCAGAGCTGGCGTGATGAACTCCAACAGCGACTCGGAATAGTCGGTGGTGATTTGTTCGTTGGTCAGCGCGGAACCCAATGCTTCGGGGTGCGGCGTTTGCGCCAGGCGCCCTTCGCCTGTCACGCGCAGGCATTCACGTTCGATGCCGTGAAGGCACTGTTCGAGCAGAGAGAGGTTAGCGCGCTCGCCGAGCAGAGCCAGGCGGCGGTTGAGAAGTTCGCTCAAGTTGGATTCCTTCACGCGTCAGTCGCCCCAATATGGGGGTGGGCAAGACGGTCTACAAGGGTGAAGTTGAAACTGGCGTTTTCGCCTGGTTTTCGGGCCGCACTGGCCTGCTGTCAGCCAGCCAGAGATTGATCGCCGCAATCCCCTGTGGGAGCGGGCTTGCTCGCGAAGAGGGCGTGTCAGTCAACATTGAAGTCGCCAGACACACCGCCTTCGCGAGCAAGCCCGCTCCCACAGAAAACTCCGACGCTGCAGTCACAGCGCCGAAATTAACTCAAATTGATGATGGGGGGCTACAGGACAGCGAACGTGCCTTGTGCTTTTGCGACGAGTTTGTCGCCTTGCATCACGTCGGCTTCGACCACCAGCGTGCGGCGGCCCGGGTGGATCACCCGCGCCGTGCATATCACTTCACCGTCGGCGACGGCGCGGATGTAGTTGATCTTGCACTCGATGGTTGCGCTCTGCTGGTCAAAGCCGTGGGTGCTGGAACAGGCCAGCCCCATGGCAATGTCCACCAGACTGAACAAAGCGCCGCCGTGCAGTTTGCCGCCGCGATTGCGCAGTTCTGGTTCAAGCGCCAGGGCGACTTGCGCCACCCCGGTTTCCAGACTGTGCAAGCGACACCCCAGCAGCTTGAAAAACGCGCTCTCAGTCAAGCCCGCCGGGATCTCCATCAGCGTTTTTTCAACTGTTTGGCGTTAGCGAACAGCGAGGCCATGGCGTTGTTGGCCGGGGCCGGTGCCGTGGTTTCCTTGCGCGGTGCGGTGTTCTGGGATTGGCGTGGTGCCGAACCCGGACGTGCGCCACGGGCACCGTCGATCTTCTCGCCCGGGGTGTCGCTCATGCGCATCGATAGGCCAACGCGTTTGCGCGGGATGTCGACTTCCATGACCTTCACCTTGACCACATCACCGGCCTTCACCGCTTCGCGCGGATCCTTGATGAACTTCTCCGACAGCGCGGAGATGTGTACCAAACCGTCCTGATGCACGCCAATGTCGACGAAGGCGCCGAAGTTGGTCACGTTGGTGACCACGCCTTCGAGGATCATCCCCAGTTGCAAGTCCTTGAGGTCTTCGACGCCTTCCTGGAACTCGGCGGTCTTGAACTCGGGACGCGGGTCGCGACCGGGTTTTTCCAGCTCTTGCAGGATGTCGGTGACTGTCGGCAGGCCGAACGTTTCGTCGGTGTACTTCTTCGGATCGAGACGCTTGAGGAAGCTCGCGTCGCCGATCAGCGAGCGAATGTCACGGTCGGTTTCAGCGGCAATACGCTGCACCAGCGGATAGGCTTCCGGGTGAACCGCGGACGAATCCAGCGGGTTGTCGCCGTTCATGACGCGCAGGAAGCCCGCTGCCTGTTCGAAGGTTTTTTCACCCAGACGCGCGACTTTTTTCAGCGCCGCACGGGTTTTGAAGGCGCCGTGCTCGTCGCGGTGGGTGACGATGTTCTGCGCCAGGGTCGCGTTGAGGCCGGAGATGCGCGCCAGTAGCGCCACGGAGGCGGTGTTGACGTCGACGCCCACGGCGTTCACGCAGTCCTCGACCACCGCGTCCAGGCCGCGTGCCAGTTTCAGCTGCGACACGTCGTGCTGGTACTGGCCGACACCGATGGATTTCGGATCGATCTTCACCAGCTCGGCCAGTGGATCCTGCAAGCGACGGGCAATCGACACCGCACCACGGATCGATACGTCGAGGTCCGGGAATTCCTTGGAGGCCAGTTCCGACGCCGAGTACACCGATGCGCCGGCCTCGGAGACCATGACTTTGGTCATCTTCATGGCTGGGTATTTTTTGATCAGTTCAGCAGCGAGCTTGTCGGTTTCACGGCTGGCGGTGCCGTTGCCGATGGCGATCAGGTCCACCGAATGCTTGGCGCACAGGGCAGCCAGAATCGCGATGGTCTGGTCCCACTTGTTGTGTGGCACGTGCGGGTAAACCGTGGCGTGATCCAGCAGCTTGCCGGTGGCATCGACCACGGCCACCTTGCAACCGGTGCGCAGGCCCGGGTCGAGGCCCAGGGTGGCACGCGGGCCGGCCGGAGCCGACAGCAGCAAGTCATGCAGGTTGTGTGCGAACACGTTGATCGCTTCGGTTTCCGCGCCATCGCGCAGCTCGCCCAGCAGGTCGGTTTCCAGGTGGGTGTAGAGCTTGACCTTCCAGGTCCAGCGCACCACTTCGCCCAGCCATTTGTCGGCGGCGCGGTTTTGGTTCTGAATGCCGAATTGTTGGCCAATCATGCCTTCGCAAGGATGCATGGTGCCCGGCAGTTCATCGCCGACTTTCAGTGCAGAGCTGAGAATGCCTTCGTTGCGGCCACGGAAAATCGCCAGTGCGCGGTGCGATGGCATGCTTTTCAGCGGTTCGTCGTGTTCGAAATAGTCACGGAACTTGGCGCCTTCCTCTTCCTTGCCAGCGATCACGCGGGCACTGAGGGTGGCTTCCTGCTTGAGGTAGTTGCGCAACTTGTCCAGCAGGCCGGCGTCTTCGGCGAAGCGCTCCATGAGGATGTACTTGGCGCCTTCAAGGGCGGCTTTCACATCGGCCACGCCTTTTTCGGCGTCGATGAAGCGCGCGGCTTCGGCTTCAGGGTTCAGGGTCGGGTCGTTGAACAGGCCGTCGGCCAGCTCGCCGAGGCTGGCTTCCAGGGCGATCTGGCCCTTGGTGCGGCGCTTCTGCTTGTATGGCAGGTACAAGTCTTCGAGGCGGGTCTTGGTGTCGGCGAGTTTGATGTCGCGTTCGAGTTGCGGGGTCAGTTTGCCCTGCTCTTGAATGCTGGCGAGGATGCTGATACGCCGTTCGTCGAGTTCTCGCAGGTAGCGCAGACGCTCTTCCAGATGACGCAACTGGATGTCATCGAGGCTGCCGGTCACTTCTTTCCGGTAGCGGGCGATGAAGGGAACGGTAGAGCCTTCATCGAGTAGCGCGACGGCCGCTTCGACCTGTTGTGGGCGTACACCGAGTTCCTCGGCGATGCGGCTGTTGATGCTGTCCATAAAACCACCTGACAAATTGTGAAAGCAGGCTCGCAGGCGCATAGATAAAGGCTCGGCGAGTCTGGTTGAGCGGCCTGGCGTGCGCCGCTACCTGAGCCAACAGGCTTCCCGTTGACCCGTGAAATCGAACAATTACTGCCAGCGCCATGAAAAAAAAAAGAGGCTGCTTACAGTAACGATCAGACGTTGCCTGACACAAAAGGCCGCGCATTATAACCAGCGTTCTGTCCATTCGGGGCATCGCGAGTTGTAGGCACAATGCCGGGTTTTCTGGCGGTGAAGGAAAAATCTGCTAACAATGCACACGGTGCGTATAACGGCAGCTACGCCATAATGCGCGCCGAGATCAAAGGAGCATCCAATGAGCAGCACTGCAAACATTGCTGAAGGCGAAAAAATTCTTATTGTTGACGACGATCCTGGGCTGAGCAGCCTGCTGGAACGCTTTTTCGTCAGCAAGGGCTACCGCGCCCGCGCCGTCCCGAACACTGAACAAATGGACCGCCTGCTGGCACGTGAAGTGTTCAACCTGGTCGTCCTCGACCTGATGCTGCCCGGCGAAGACGGCCTGACCGCTTGCCGCCGCCTGCGCACGGCGAACAATCAGATTCCGATCATCATGCTGACCGCCAAGGGCGATGAGCTTAGCCGCATCAAGGGTCTGGAACTGGGCGCCGACGATTACCTGGCCAAGCCGTTCAACCCGGATGAGCTGATGGCTCGGGTCAAAGCGGTTCTGCGTCGTCAGGCGGCACCGGTGCCAGGCGCCCCGGGCAGCGAAGACGAAAGCGTGACCTTCGGTGACTACGAACTGTCCCTGGCCACCCGCGAACTCAAGCGCGGCGACGAAGTGCACATGCTCACCACCGGTGAGTTCGCGGTGCTCAAGGCGTTGGTCATGAACGCCCGTCAGCCATTGACCCGCGACAAGCTGATGAACCTGGCCCGTGGTCGCGAGTGGGATGCCCTGGAGCGTTCCATCGATGTGCAGATTTCCCGTCTGCGCCGGATGATCGAGCCCGATCCGTCCAAACCACGCTACATCCAGACCGTCTGGGGCGTGGGTTACGTGTTCGTTCCGGATGGCGCCGCCACGAAGTGATCGGTGATTTGTAGGAGCGGGTCTTGCGGGTAATGGGTCAGATGACCTTTTCCGCAGACTCGCGATCCGCAATATGCGAGCATCGCTCGCTCCTGCAAGTGTGTAGCGGTTACCCATGAAAACCCCTGTTTGGTTCCCCCAGAGCTTCTTCTCCCGCACCCTGTGGCTGGTGCTGATCGTCGTCCTGTTCTCCAAGGCGCTGACCCTGGTTTATCTGTTGATGAACGAAGATGTGCTGGTGGATCGCCAATACAGCCACGGCGTCGCCCTGACGCTACGCGCCTATTGGGCTGCCGACGAAGAAAACCGCACCAAAATCGCCGATGCCGCGACCCTGATCCGGGTGGTGGGTGCTGGTGTGCCTGAAGGCGAACAACACTGGCCATACAGCGAGATTTACCAGCGACAGATGCAGGCCGAACTGGGTGCTGACACCGAAGTGCGATTGCGCATGCACTCACCTCCGGCGCTTTGGGTCCGGGCGCCCAGCCTGGGCGATGGCTGGCTGAAAGTGCCGCTGTACCCGCACCCATTGCGCGGCCAGAAAATCTGGAATGTGCTCGGCTGGTTCCTCGCCATTGGTTTGTTGTCCACCGCCTCGGCGTGGATTTTCGTCAGCCAGCTCAATCAACCACTGAAACGTCTGGTCTATGCCGCGAGGCAACTCGGTCAGGGCCGCAGCGTGCGCCTGCCGATCAGCGATACACCGAGCGAAATGACCGAGGTTTATCGCGCCTTCAACCAAATGGCTGAAGACGTTGAACAGGCGGGGCGCGAACGGGAACTGATGCTGGCCGGGGTCTCCCACGACCTGCGCACGCCCCTGACCCGCTTGCGGCTGTCCCTGGAGCTGATGGGCGCCCATAGTGACCTGACAGACGACATGATCCGCGACATCGAAGACATGGACGCGATTCTGGATCAGTTCCTGGCATTCATTCGTGATGGGCGTGACGAGTCGGTGGAAGAAGTGGACTTGAGCGAGCTGGTTCGCGAAGTTGCCGCGCCTTACAACCAGAACGAAGAGAAAGTGCACTTGCGCCTGGAACCGATCCAGCCGTTCCCGCTGCGGCGGGTGTCGATGAAACGGTTGCTGAACAACCTGATCGGCAATGCTTTGCATCATGCAGGCAGCGGCGTTGAAGTGGCGGCATATGTGTCCGGAGATACCAGTGCGCCGTATGTTGTACTGAGCGTCATGGACCGTGGCGCGGGAATCGACCCGTCTGAGCTGGAGGCGATCTTCAACCCGTTCACCCGTGGCGATCGGGCCCGGGGCGGAAAGGGGACCGGGTTGGGGTTGGCGATCGTGAAGCGGATCGCTTCGATGCATGGCGGGAATGTCGAATTGCGCAACCGCTCCGGCGGTGGGCTGGAAGCGCGGGTGCGGTTGCCGCTTGGGTTGATGTTGCCTAGAGACGCGGTTTAACCCGATCGTTCCCACGCGCAGCAAAGGAATGTAGCCCGGGACGCTCCGCGTCCCATCCAGAGCCGAACGCGGAGCGTCCGTAGAGGCATTCCCACGCAGAGCGTGGGAACGATCAAAGCGGCTTTCACTTGTCGCTGCTTTTTAACCCTTACCTTTGGTCCGAGTCATATTCGGCCCGCCATTCTTTTCCAGATGCTCGATGATGATCCCCGCCACGTTTTTCCCGGTGGTGGTTTCAATCCCTTCAAGCCCTGGCGACGAGTTCACTTCCATCACCAGCGGCCCATGATTGGAGCGCAGGATATCTACCCCCGCCACCGCCAACCCCATGACCTTCGCCGCACGCAACGCAGTCATGCGTTCTTCCGGCGTGATCTTGATCAGGCTCGCACTGCCCCCGCGATGCAGGTTGGAGCGAAACTCCCCCGGCTTGGCCTGGCGCTTCATCGCCGCGATTACCTTGTCGCCGACCACGAAACAACGAATGTCCGCACCACCGGCTTCCTTGATGTACTCCTGAACCATGATGTTCTGCTTCAGGCCCATGAACGCCTCGATCACCGATTCCGCCGCCGTCGCTGTTTCACACAGCACCACACCGATGCCTTGGGTGCCTTCCAGCACCTTGATCACCAGCGGCGCGCCGTTGACCATCTCGATCAAGTCGGGAATGTCATCCGGAGAGTGGGCAAAACCAGTGACCGGCAAGCCTATCCCCCGGCGTGACAGCAATTGCAGCGAACGCAGTTTGTCTCGCGAACGGGCGATGGCCACCGATTCGTTGAGCGGAAACACCCCCATCATTTCGAACTGGCGCAGCACCGCGCAGCCATAAAACGTTACCGACGCGCCGATCCGCGGGATCACCGCATCGAAACCCTCCAGTGGTTTGCCGCGGTAGTGGATTTGCGGCTTGTGGCTGGCAATGTTCATGTAGGCGCGCAGGGTGTCGATCACCACCATTTCATGGCCACGCTCCATACCGGCTTCGACCAGACGACGGGTGGAATACAGACGCGGGTTCCGCGACAGCACAGCGATCTTCATGCAACACCTGTGGAGAAGGTAGATACCGGGAACACCGGCTTGTCTTGTACATATTTGGTGCCCGGATTGACCACCAACTGGCCGTCGATCAGGGCTTTGGAACCGAGTAACAGGCGATAACGCATGGACTTGCGGCAGGCGAGGGTGAACTCGACCCGCCAGACCCGATCACCGAGGGCCAGGGTGGTGCTGACCACATAGCGCATTTGCGCGTGGCCGTTGGAGCTTTTAATGGTTTTCCTCGTTACCAGCGGGGCTTCGCAGCGCCGGTGTCGCAATTGCACCACCGTGCCCAGGTGCGCGGTGAAGCGCACCCACTGTTCGCCGTCGCGCTCGAACGGCTCGATGTCAGTGGCATGCAGGCTGGAGGTGCTGGCGCCGGTGTCGATTTTTGCCCGAAGGCCCGCGACTCCCAAATCCGGGAGCGCCACCCACTCGCGCAGACCGATAACGGTCAAATGGTCAAATGTCTTCAAAAGTGCTCAACCGGCAAAAACCGCTCAGACCGCGTGCGGCCGAATTCGCGGTATTCACGCAGAATAGTGGGTAAAAGGCGACAGATATCTACTGCCCAATTTCCATCCCTCAATGTGCGGGGGAATGCCTGCATTCTAATCCACAGCGTGATGATTCATGGCACGACAGAAACGGTAGTACAGTTCATCGATATTTCAGAATGAGGTCATCCTATGGCACAAAAAAGCGAAGAGGACGACAAGGTCCGTCTCGATAAATGGTTGTGGGCCGCGCGTTTTTATAAAACACGTGCCTTGGCCAAGGCCGCGATTGAAAGCGGCAAGGTGCATTGCCGGGGCGAGCGCTGCAAGCCAGGCAAGGAGCCGAGGGTCGGCGATGAGTTTCAGATTCGCACCGGCTTCGAGGAACGCACGGTGGTGGTCCAGGCGCTGTCGATCGTGCGCCGTGGCGCGCCAGAGGCTCAGGCCCTGTATGCCGAAACCGAAGCCAGCGTCGCCAAGCGCGAAGCGGCTGCGGCCATGCGCAAGGCCGGGGCATTGGGCGTGAGCACCGATGGCAAGCCAAGCAAGAAACAGCGCCGGGATCTGTTCAAGTTTCGCGGTAACAGCAACGACGAGTAGGGACCGCTGTCGGGCGCAGACTTGTAATCGCGCACCTGTGCAGCCATATGGGTGTACTCGACAGCGGCAAAGTGAAAATGCCGTTCGTCGAAAACCGAGGTTTGACCTTGCTTGGAACAACCCCGGATTGTTCATAAAATGCCCTTACGGCTGAACTTTGCCCGCAAAAAAATGCGGAAATGACGCGATTTTCATTTTTTGTCACCCTTTCAGATACCCAGACCTATGACCAATCTATCGGATAACGACTACACCCAACGCTTCATCTTCGATGACAGCGACACCCGCGGCGAGCTGGTTGGGTTGGAGCGTAGCTATGCCGAAGTCCTCGCCAAACACGCCTATCCGGAACCGGTCGCGCAACTGCTGGGCGAGCTGATGGCGGCGGCAGCGTTGCTGGTTGGCACCTTGAAGTTCGATGGCTTGCTGATTCTTCAGGCCCGTTCCGAAGGCCCGGTGCCGC
Organism: Pseudomonas cucumis; assembly: GCF_030687935.1. Classification (GTDB taxonomy): domain Bacteria; phylum Pseudomonadota; class Gammaproteobacteria; order Pseudomonadales; family Pseudomonadaceae; genus Aquipseudomonas; species Aquipseudomonas cucumis. Next base: position 273,233 of record NZ_CP117454.1, read on the forward strand.
TGCTGATGATCGAATGCTCCAGCGAGCGCGAAATCCGTGGACTGGCTCGTTACGAAGCCGACCAGATTGCCCCCGACGCGACCCTCGCCGACCTGATGCCCAATGGTGTGCTGGCGCTGACCGTCGACCCGACTCAGGGCCAGCGTTACCAAGGCATCGTCGACCTCGACGGCGAAACCCTGTCGGAGTGCTTCACTAACTACTTCGTGATGTCTCAGCAGGTCGGCACGCGCTTCTGGCTCTACGCCGATGGCCGTCGTGCCCGCGGCATGTTGCTGCAGCAATTGCCTGCCGACCGTCTGAAAGACGAAGAAGAACGCGCCGCCAGCTGGCAGCACATTACCGCCCTGGCCAGCACCCTGACAGCCGATGAATTGCTGAGCCTGGACAACGAAACCGTGCTCCATCGCCTCTATCATGAAGAACAGGTGCGCCTGTTTGACGTGCAGAACCTGCGTTTCCATTGCAGCTGCTCTCGGGAACGCTCGGGCAATGCGTTGGTCAGTTTGGGTCTGGATGATGCCCAGGCACTCGTTATCGAACACGGTGGCGCCGTGGAGATCGATTGCCAGTTTTGCAACGAACGTTACCTGTTCGACGCGGCCGATATCACCCAATTATTCGCCGGTGCAGGGGTCGATACGCCGTCAGATACCCGTCACTAAAACGTTTCAGTGCAGGTAAATTCACTGCTTAACGCCGGAATAACGCCGTTCTGACGGGAGGGCCCTACACTTTTTGGGCTTTTCTGGCATAATCCGGCCCACTTTTTTCGCGGTAGTAGTGCACGACTTTCTACTACAAAACGTTTGGAGCACTCGGCCACTGGCCGACGGGGAACCTCATGACGCAAGCCAATAACGCCGTGTACACCGATCTGAGTGTTGATGATCTGGTTAAAGAAGCCCTGAATCGCGGTGAAGGCGAGCTTGCCGATACCGGCGCGCTGGTTGTTCGCACCGGTCACCGTACCGGCCGTTCGCCAGTCGATCGTTTCATCGTTGAAGAGCCGACCACCCAGGACGCCATCGCCTGGGGCCCGATCAACCGCAAGTTCCCGGCCGACAAGTTCGATGCCTTGTGGGCTCGCGTCGAGGCCTTCAACAACGCGCAAGAGCATTTCGTCTCCCATGTTCACGTAGGTTCGGCTGAAGAGCATTACCTGCCCGTGAAAATGACCACCCAGACTGCCTGGCAGAACCTGTTCGGTCGTTGCCTGTTCATCAACCCGGCCCAGTACAACCCGGCTGGCCGTGAAGAATGGCAAGTCCTTAACGTCGCCAACTTCGAGTGCGTGCCTGAGCGTGACGGCACCAATTCCGACGGCTGCGTGATCATCAACTTCGCCCAGAAGAAAGTGCTGCTCGCCGGCATGCGCTACGCCGGTGAAATGAAGAAAGCCATGTTCTCGGTGCAGAACTTCCTGCTGCCGGCCGCCGACGTGTTGCCAATGCACTGTGCCGCCAACATCGGCGAAGCGGGCGACGTGACCCTGTTCTTCGGTTTGTCCGGCACCGGCAAGACCACCCTGTCCGCCGACGAAAGCCGTTACCTGATCGGTGACGATGAACACGGCTGGGGCGAGGGCGTGGTGTTCAACATCGAAGGCGGTTGCTATGCCAAGTGCATCGACCTGTCCGAGAAGAACGAGCCGGTCATCTGGAAAGCCATCAAGCACGGCGCAGTCTTGGAAAACGTCGTTATCGACGACGCCAAGCACGCCGACTACACCGATGTCAGCCTGACCCAGAACAGCCGCGCCGCCTACCCGCTTGAGCACGTTGCCAAGCGTTCCGAGAAGAACCTCGGTGGCGAGCCGAACGCAGTGATCTTCCTGACCTGTGACCTGACCGGCGTGCTGCCGCCAGTGTCGATCCTCAATGAAGAACAAGCCGCTTACCACTTCCTGTCCGGCTACACCGCACTGGTGGGCTCGACCGAAATGGGTTCCGGCAGCGGCATCAAGTCGACCTTCTCCACCTGCTTCGGCGCACCGTTCTTCCCGCGTCCGGCTGGCGAATACGCCGAACTTCTGATCAAACGCATCCGCGGCTTCGGCTCCAAGGTCTACCTGGTCAACACCGGCTGGACCGGTGGCGGCTACGGCGTCGGCAAACGCTTCAACATCCCGACCACCCGCGGCGTGATCGCAGCGATCCAGAGCGGCGCGTTGATCGGTGCCGAGACTGAGCACCTGGACACCATCAACCTTGACGTGCCATTGGCTGTGCCGGGCGTTGAGACTGGCCTGTTGAACCCGCGTAACACCTGGGCTGACAAGGCTGCTTATGATGAAGCCGCGAAAGCACTGGCTGGGTTGTTTGTTGAGAACTTCAAAAAGTTCGATGTGAGCGACGCGATCAAGGCTGCTGGGCCGAAGTTGTAAGAGTTGGTTTGATGTAATGAGAAAGCCGCCCTTTGGGGCGGCTTTTTACATGCGAAAAAATTTAACTACTCTGCATTCTCCAGTTATTGATTGCTACTTTGAGTCTGTCCGGCGCAGTATCCAATTGCCAGACTGACCAGAAGTCAACTGTACCACTATTAGGTTTGTTTCGTGGTTCATCCACACGAATACGGCTGGGGATTAAGCTTGCGTCCCCCACGACCAATGCTTCACCAGTATCTAAAGTTGGAAGTATGTCGCTAAAGCCTCCCAATGAATCTGGTAGAAGTTTTTTAATAACTCCCTGATCCTCCGCGTTAGTCAATCTCATTGCGATGAAGTTGCTACATTGACTCAGTATGGTCTTGTTTACTTCTGATGGGCGCTGGCTGATCACGACTAAACTTGCTCCATATTTCCTCCCTTCCTTTGCAATTCTTTCAAATATCTGAATAGAGATTTCATCCGAAGCGCTCGCATTACTTTTATCAGGGAGATATAAATGAGCTTCGTCACAAAATAGTGCGACTGGATGTCGTAGATTGGCAGGCGTCCATTGTTGAACGGAAAAAGCAACTCTAGCAACAAGGCTTACAATTAGTGGAAGGATGTCGGAAGGGACTTCGGAGAAGTCAATGATTTTGACTCCCCCACCATCTTTTTCTTCACTACTACCAAAGAGAGCAGCGGATAATTTGTGCAACCAACTGAATTCAAGCGTTTCACCACCACCTTGAAACAAAAATCCAAGTCGTCTATCTGATATTTTATTTTCTAATCTGGAAATCATCCTGCTCAACTTTCCAAAGAATTCCCCCTGTTTATCACCTCTTGATCCTTGTACTGTTTCTGTGTTTATTTGGTTTAAGCTGGAAAGTATATCTTCTAGGCGGAATGGTACCGGACTATCGATAGTGAAGTTCTTTAATAGTTCGCTTTCTTTTCTTTGCTCTAAATATAGTTGCTTTGCATTATTTACTTCTCTAGCCATTATCATTGATTGGTTCGGTGCGTTCTGGTCGCTTCGATCTACAAAAAATGAGACAAGAGCTTCATATGATAGTAACCAGTAAGGCAGATGGACTATGCCATCGCTCAAGCCTCTGCCGGCCTCTATATCCCCAGGGCCTGCGATCTTAAAGTGACTTATACCATTTGAAATTAGTGGGGCATACTCACCGTGAATGTCAAAAATAATCGCATTCGCGTTTCTTAGTTCGGCAACCTGTTCTATTATTCTTGCTGTAGTCCAAGATTTTCCTGAGCCCGTGCTTCCCCCCACAAACGCATGGCGCTGGAAAAGTTTGTTGCCGTTTAAATAGGCGATGGCATTGTCATCTAATGTGTACTTTCCGATGATTAATGCGTTTTCTATATTTGCAGCATGTGATATGACTCTCATGAAGCCGGTAAGATTATCGCCTTCTAAGGAAAAGCAATTTGCATCGATTTCAGGAACACTTTCGAGGGTGCGACGGAATACATTTTCTTGAGCACCAATTCTGTCACTCATCGTTCCAATAAGAACTATTTTACAAAGATTAAGTTCGGTTACGGGGTCAAGATCATTTTCGGTAGATTCAACAGGTATTTTCTTTCTGGTTACTTGGGTGATAAGACCTATTAGATGTTGGCCAGGTTTACTGCTTTGGAGTACGGCTAGTCTATTTACCTGCAGGCGTCTCAATAATTCGATATCGGCTACTTCAACTATCACCGTATTGGTGTCAACTGAAGAAACGCTTCCTAGTGCTTCATGATCGGCGAAGTTAAATAGTGGCATTTTTTACACCTACATTATGATTCGTAAGAAGCCTGCTAGGCTCCAATAGTTTTCATTAACGGTTATCGGTGCTTGTAGTTCTGATGAGCGAATAATTGTCTCGTTGTCACTTTCTCCTCGAGTGAAAGCAATATGATTGTGGATTTCTCCACTGTTTAGAAAATTCGATGCTGACTCTGTTAAGGTTCGAGTTAGAATTATTATTTTAGAGTTGTCTCTCGTGCATTTGTTGATTAGTTTTTCTTGGATGTGTACATCGTTGAATCCATATCCAATACAAAGATATGCGTTAGAGTTTGTTAGTGCTCTATCTGCTTGGGATATTAACGTCCTGTAGGGTTCTCTGGTCGCCCTTTCGTATTTGTCTAGTCCAGGTGTAACAATTAGTGGGGTTAGTCCGCTGGGAAGGTCGTTCGTATTACTTATTGATATGTTAATGCTTGTGTCGTTTTTAAACCAACCTAGTGAGCCGTGTACTTTCCAGATATTGACTTTTCTCGTAGTATTGATGGTTTCAGGATTTTCTTCGTATCCTCTATATCCCTGAGAAAATCCAGTGTAGTAGTAAAGACTCTCCTGTTCACAGGAGTACTCTGCTAGTCGGTCATAATTGGTCGTTATTATGTCGATTTTTCTAGCGGTACTTCTTAGTAGGTGTTTTAATAACTTTCCTAGTGGGAAGTAATTTTGATCGGATAGCGAGTTTTTAAAAACTATATGGTCTTGAGGGTTGAGTAAGTTCCACGTTTGAAAAATCACCTCTTTTGTAAGGGGCGCTGAAAGTCTATTGTTAGTAAGTGCGGTTTCAAGGTCGACCTTGTTATTTAGGTCTTCACAAAATTTATCCCAAACAGTTTTTTCCGAATCCTCTAGTTTGCTTCGGTCTATACTTTCTATTAAGTGTTGGCCTAGTTGCCACATTCCCGCCATTTCAAAAGCTGCAGACGCTCCGCTACCTAGTAATATAACTGGTGTTAATCCGTAATATTTTTGTGCTTGAATAAGTGCTTTGTCTATCTCGCTTTCAGGCATATTAGCTCCGGTACGTCTGCAGCTATCGTTTCTGTTAAGTCATGTGTTGGTCTTAGATGAGGTGTTGATGTTGAAGAGCAGCAAATGTCGCAGGGTTTTTATTAAGCTGGTATGAGGTTAGCTCTGATAATGTCTCTCTGCCAGTTTTTGGGAAAATTTAGATTTTCAGTTTTTGGTAGACTTGGAGATCCGAATGCTAACCTTGACTAGATATCTCACTTATTTCCTAGTAAGTAGATCGGATAAAGATTTTGTGTTGAGGGGGAATGGATGAGTTTTTAGCCCGTCAGAGCTTAAGTTTTCAATGTCATGCGCGATTTGCTCACTGCTTGACACCAGATTTTCGGTTGTGCTTCGCGCAGACAAACATTTGGATCTTCTGGTTAGTGGGGGCGTTGCTCGGATCAACTGAGCATCTTGCAGTTGATGTCCCAACTCATCAGTAGCACCAACCTTGTTCAAGTCTTGTTCCAGACCTAATACGTGCATCACTGACAGATAAGCTCCCATCGTCACTCCCGCACCACCCGACTCCAGAGAGCGCAACGTCATGACAGACATGCCGGCTCGCTCTGCTACTGTTTAGCGGTCAGCCTTCGCCGTAAACGAGCCAGTTTTAGGCGTTCGCCGAGGTCGGTAAGCAGTCGGGCGATACGCGGGAGAAGTGCCGCTGTTTTTCTAGCCATACAGCTAATATTCCTTCACTTCTGAGGCGATAACGCCAGAATAATTGCAGTTATACGGACCGTTTCCGCCACTGGACCTGCTCTATTGGCTCTCCAATTCCTGCGTATCCCACCGTTGCGCCTTGATCGCTCCGTAGAGCATGCCAATGGTCAGCGGCACTTTATCGCCACGACCCTTCGTCCTGCGCTTGAGAAACACATCAAACCCTTCAGGCTGAAAGTAGCGATACGCGTCGTAGTCGATGAAGTCGATGGCGAACTGTTCTTCCAGCACTTCCATCAGGTGCCGCGCATCGGCGCCGTCGCAGCCCAGGTCGAAGTTGATCGAGGTGGTGAGGCTGATGGTTTTGCGTTCGGGCAGGCCGAGTTCTTCGTGCAGCAGCTGCATGAGCAGGTGCATGGCGTGGTCATCGGGGAAGTTGGGGGCGAGGTTCATGGTGCATCTACCGTTGGGTGTATATCGGTGAGACTGATTAAGCCTGACTTTACGTCGAGTTGGACGTCGATCAACGCTGCGAACTTGGCCTGAGTCAGATCGGTAGTCTTACGAATTTCTTGGACTTGCAACGCATCAACATGAAATTCGCGGGAAGGCTCCCGCCCACCGCGGATGATTTCGTTCATCTGTTGCACGCCTTCCATTAGCTCATAAAAAAACTTGCTCATGATTATCTCCAGTGTTCGATGACGGCTTTCGGCGCTCGGTGTCCCAAGAGCCGAACGCGGAGCGTCCGTAGAGGCATTCCCACGCGGAGCGTGGGAACGATCTTCACTCAGCATCAGGCAGGTGCTTTCCAGCCCATCATGCGTTGCTGGGCGACTTGCAGCAGGTCGCAGCCGTCCTGGGTCAGCAAGAAGAGCGCGTGGGTGATGTGGGGGATGTCTTCTACATCGCCGTGTTTGAAGCAAATGCAGTGCAGGGTTTTGAGGAGGTCGCTGGAGGCTCGGATGCGCTGGAGAGCGGCTTCGAGGATGTCTTGCGGGTTGGCCTCTGTGTCGATGATTAGGGGTAGGGAGTCGGTGAGGTTGGTTTGCAGCGGAAGGTAACGATCGTTGCTGAGCGGATTCCATGTCTTCATTTTATGTATTCCCAAAGCATCAGATGGAAGCACCACCATCGTGACCAAGCGATGGAGGCGGACTGTGTTCGGGTTGGTCAACCGGAGGAATACATAAGACCGGCACGCCTAAGGCGTCCCAAACACAGCCACCATATAGCGTGCAGACACTTGAGGTGCCGGCAGCATACAACGGACGCGTTTATGTATTCCATCGGGTGACCAAGCCCGAGCCGCTGATTTGGCAGCGACAGTCACGACTATAGGTTTGAGCCACCGGGCAGCGATAGGCGACAAGGTGTCTTCGGTTGTAGGACCGGGATGAAGCTGTGATAGGGCGTTGCTTACAGACTCATCGCTTCAGCAATTTGTCCCGTTTGATTGCCATCAGGCGTTTGGCTTCATCATTTGGAATGCTGGGGCGAGGGTCGTCGAGGCTGGCTTGTACTTGTGCTCTGAACCATGCCTCGTAGGCCACTTTGTCTGCGTTTTTCATCAGGCCCACCGCGTTATCGTTCATCGCGAGCAGGCTCGCTCAAACCGCTGTGGTACTCGGCAGACGTTGCCGGGCAATTTCGAGCAGTTCGTTGCCGTCCTGTGTCAGCAGGTACAGCGCGTTGACGATGTTGGGAATGTCTTTCACGTCGGCCTGTTTGAAGCAAAGGCAATAAAGCGTTTCGAGCAGGTCACCGGCGGCGCGGAGGCGTTGTCGGGCGGCGTCGAGAATCTCGTAAGGATTGGCTTCAGTGTCGATGACCAGTACGGGGGTCTCGCTGTAGCTGGTTTTGAGCGGGCGATAGCGGTCTGTTAACGAGTGGAACGTGTTCATCAAAGTCAGTCCTGTGGGAAGTCGGGCAGTCTCGCCGGCAGGCCGACACAATGTTTTCAGCCGCGTCGAAAACTATAGAGGGCCAGGGCGAGGCGTCGCAAGGTGGCGCAAATGGACAGGATTTGTAGGGGGTTTACCGCCGATGTCGCCCTTTGCCTACGCATACTCCGACTATTTTTTAAGCTTTTCCTTTGGCGGTCGATATTCCTACGGGCCTGTCAGGCTTAACGCATCAAAGCTCTGTATGGTGCGCGCCAGAATTTGTAGGACGTTTCGAAGCGTCTGAGTCGACTCTTAAAGGGAATTAGGTATGCAATGGCTACGTATAGCCTCTATTTTATTGTTGTGGGCGGGTGTTTGTCGGATGGTGGGCGCTGCCGACGTCGTTCATTCGCTAGCCCTCGCCAACATGGACCGCACCGGTTGGCCACAGGCGTTGACCACTCAGGCAGACGTCGACACTGCGTCCCGCGCCGAGGTGTTGATGGTGGGTAAGGCGCTGTTGGCCAGCGAAGCGCTGGATGAACAGGGTCTGAAACAGCGACTGGGTGTGCAGGCTGTGAAGCTCAAGTCGGTCAGGCAAGTGCGTGAGGGGTTGTGGGATCGGTTGCTGATTACCTACCGCAACGCCAGTCAGAACTGTGACGGTGAACCCTTTTGCCCCCGTGTGCGAAGTGTCGCGGATTTGCGTCAGTTGGCGGCGGCGTTCACTGGCGAAATCAGCCCGGCTTACGCGGTTTGGGCGAGCAAGAGCCAGGTGTTTCATGAGCAGGCGCTGGATGAGCAGTTGCGGGTGGCGGTGTTGAGGCCTTGAGTTCGCTGGTGGTTGATTGATCGTTCCCACGCTCCTGCGTGGGAATGCAGCCCGTGACGCTCTGCGTCGCATTCAACGGCTGGAACGCGGAGCGTCCCTTGAGGCATACCCACGCAGAGCATGGGAACGATCATCCTCCCGACTATCCGCTGTATCATCCCGTATCGTTTTTGCCCCCGACCTTTTCTCGACTCGCTGCGTTCGCCGGCTAGGCTTTGGGCTTCGCAGCGGTCAACGGAGTGACAGCTTATGCACAACACCCTGGAACAGGTTTTCGGTTATCCACAGTTTCGGCCGGGTCAGGAGGCGGCGGTCAGTGCTGTGTTGGCCGGGCGCTCGGCGGCGGCGATTTTCCCGACCGGTTCGGGCAAGTCTCTTTGCTATCAACTGCCGGCCTTGCTGCTGCCGCACCTGACGTTGGTGGTCTCGCCTTTGCTGGCGCTGATGCAGGATCAGTTGGCGTTTTTGCAGCGCCACGGCATTGCGGCGGGCAGTATCGATTCGGCCCAGAGCCGCGATGACGCCAGCGATGTGATGGCGCGGGCAAAGTCCGGCGAGCTGAAGATTTTGATGATTTCCGTGGAGCGTCTGAAGAACGAGCGCTTTCGCCATTTTCTGCAGCAGGTGCCGATCTCGCTGCTGGTGGTGGACGAGGCCCACTGCATCTCCGAGTGGGGTCACAACTTCCGCCCCGACTACCTCAAGCTGCCGGACTATCAGCGTCAGTTCAACATCCCTCAGGCCCTGCTGCTGACTGCCACCGCGACACCCAAGGTGATCGCCGACATGGAGGCCAAATTCGCCATCGCCCCCGAGGACGTGGTGACCACCGGTTTCTACCGGCCCAACCTCAATCTGTTGGTGGAACCAGTACGCGGGCAGGACAAGCGCCGCCGCCTGGTCGAGTGGATGAGCCAGCGTCCCGGCCAGCCGAGTATCGTCTACGTCACCCTGCAGAAAACCGCCGAGCATATCGCCGAACATCTGGGGCGCAATGGCATTCAGGCCGAGGCCTATCACGCCGGTTTGCCCCACGAGCAACGGGAAGCGATTCAGCGCCGGTTCATGGGCGGGCAGTCCAATTGCATCGTCGCCACCATCGCCTTCGGCATGGGCATCGACAAAAGCGATATCCGCAACGTGGTGCATTTCGACCTGCCCAAATCCATCGAAAACTACAGTCAGGAAATCGGTCGCGCCGGGCGTGACGGGCAGCCGTCCGATTGCCTGGTGCTGGCCAACCGCGACAGCCTCAACGTGCTGGAGAACTTCGTCTACGGCGACACGCCGGAACGGGACGGCATTCGTTGTGTGCTCGACGAGTTGCAAGCCGCCGCGCCTGAGGGGCAGTGGGAGTTTCTGCTGGGGCCTTTGGCCGATCAGAGCAACATTCGCCAGTTACCGCTCAAGACCTTGCTGGTACAGCTGGAGTTGCGTGGGCTGATCGCTCCACGCTATGCCTATTACGCCGAATACCGCTTCAAGTATCTGCAGGAGCCGGAAGCGTTGCTGGCCCGTTTCGAGGGTGAGCGCAGGGACTTCGTCTCGGCGATCATCCAGACTTCCAGTCGCGCACGGACCTGGGCCACGGTGAATTTCGACGCACTGTATGAACAGCATTCCGCCGAGCGCAGTCGGGTGGTCAAGGCGCTGGATTACTTCCAGGAAAAGGGCTGGGTCGAGGTCGAAAGCAAGCAGATGACCGAGGTCTACAGCCTGCTGCAAGCGGACTTTGATTCCCAAACCCTGAGCGCTGAATTGCACGCCTATTTCACCCAACACGAGCGCACCGAGATCGCACGGATTCACGCCATGCTCGATCTGTTCGCTACCGACCACTGCCTGGGCTATCGCCTGGCGGAATACTTCGGCGACGAAAACGCGCCCCGGCAGTGTGGGCATTGTTCGGTGTGTCACGGTCAGGTGGCACGATTGCCGGCACCGCCGGAATTGCCTGCGCTTGTGGATAAAAATTTCGAGGCGCTGTGTGATGATTTTATCCACAGGCACGAACAGCACACGGGTAACGTCCCTTCGGCTGAACGTGTAACAAGATTTCTTTGTGGAATCAGCGTGCCGCTGTTCACCAAGCTCAAGGCGCGATCGATTTCGGGGTTCGCGGCGTTGGAGGATTATCCGTATGGCGACGTGCGCGACTGGGCTCAAGCGCACCTGCCAAGTTGAAACACCGTCAATGTGGGAGCAGGCTTGCCCGCTCCCACAGGGATATCAGTGCTTTTGAACGCACATCCATCCGCTGAATGTCGCTCATCACAGGAATAAATTTCAAAAAAGCCCGGCGCCTGACTATGGTGAGGACTGTCTTTGGATCGCTAAAAAGAGAACAACCATGAGCCAGACACCGTTCGATATTCAGCGCGCCGCCGTGATCGGCGCGGGAACCATGGGCCGCGGCATTGTCATGTGCCTGGCCAACGCCGGGGTGCCGGTGCAATGGGTCGACAACAATCCGCAGATGCTTGAGCAGGCGCTGACCAGTGTGGCTGAGACTTACGCCCACAACGTGCGTCAGGGGCGGATTGACCAGGCCGAGGCGGATGCGCGCATTGCACGGGTGACGGCGGCTGCTGATTACGCAGCGATCCGCGATGTCGATCTGGTCATCGAAGCGGTCTACGAAAACCTCGAGTTGAAACAGAAAATCTTCCGCGAGCTCGACGGCCTGATGAAACCTGAAGCGATTCTGGCCAGCAATACCTCGGCGCTGGACATCGACGCGATTGCTGCTGCCACTCGCCGCCCGCAGCAGGTCCTGGGCCTGCATTTCTTCAGCCCGGCGCACATCATGAAATTGCTGGAGATTGTGCGCGGTGCCCAGACGGCGCCGGCGGTGCTTGATGCGGCGCTGGAGCTGGGCAAACGCATGGGCAAGGTCAGCGTGGTGTCGGGCAACTGCCATGGCTTCATTGGTAACCGCATGCTGCATCCGTACGTGCTCGAAGCGCGCAAGATGCTGTTGGAGGGCGCTTTGCCTTATCAGGTGGATGCGGCGCTGCAAGGTTTTGGTTTCGCCATGGGGCCGTTCCGCATGTACGACGTGGTCGGCATCGATCTGGAGTGGCGCGCTCGGGAGCTGGCTGGCAAGGGCCAGGATGCGCCGGAGGTTCAAGTGGACAACCGCTTGTGCGAGCTGGGGCGTTTCGGTCAGAAGAGTGGCGACGGGTATTACCACTACGAACCGGGCAGTCGCCAGGCTGAGCACGATCTGGAAGTCGATGCGCTGGTACTGGAAGTCAGCGAAGGGTTGGGGTTCCAGCGTCGCCAGATCGGCCCTGAAGAGGTTCTGGAGCGTTGCTTGCTGGCGCTGGTCAACGAAGGGGCGAAGATTCTTCAGGAAGGTATTGCGACGTCGGCGCATGACATCGACCTGGTGTACCTCAATGGTTATGGCTTCCCGGCAGAGAAGGGCGGGCCGATGGCCTGGGCGGATCAGCAAGGGTTGGAAGATATTCATCAGCGGTTGATGGCACTGGAGACCCGGCAGGGTGATCACTGGGCGCCGGCGCGGTTGATTGGTGAACTGGCGGCAGAGGGTAGAGGCTTTGCTGATGTGTGATTTTATATGGTGTCTGAAGGGGGACGACGCGGTTTCACCTTAAACTAGCCGTTCAACTCCAGGAACCAACACTGATGTCCAACTCGATGCCCCAACGCACCGACTACCCCCACTTCCAGCCCATCACCACCCGCTGGCATGACAACGACGCCTACGGTCACATCAACAACGTCACCTACTACAGCTTCTTCGACACGGCGGTGAACACCTACCTGATCGAAGTCGGCGGCCTGGATATCCATGACGGCGAGGTGGTGGGTTTTGTGGTGAGTTCGGCTTGCGATTATTTTGCCTCTATCGCTTTCCCGGACCGGATCGAAATCGGCCTGCGGGTCGGCAAGTTGGGCAACAGCTCGGTGCAATACGAGCTGGCGGTGTTCAAGTCAGGCGAAGATGACGCCTGTGCGGCCGGGCGCTTCGTGCATGTGTTCGTGGATCGGGCGTCGAATCAGCCGGTGGCGATTCCTGCCGGATTGCGCGGTGCGTTGGAGCGACTGGCGATCTGAAGGGCAAAAAAAATCGCAGCCCGAAGGCTGCGATTTTTTGATCTATCGGTAAGCGAGGCGATTCAAGCCTCAGTCGCGATAGCGATGTTTATGCTTGCGATGGCCATAGGCATGGCCACGACCTGGATGGCCGTCACGGTAGTAGCGACGATCGTCACGGTCACGATAGGAACGACGATCATCGTCGCGATCGCTCTCTCTGCCCATGTAGTTACCCAGCGCGCCACCGGCGCCACCGCCTGCTGCGGAGCCGATCAGGCTGCCGGTGGTGCCGCCCATGCTGCGGCCGACCACGTTACCGCCTGCTGCGCCCAACGCACCGCCAATGGCGGCTTCGCCACGGCTGCGTTTGTCTGCGCCGACTGCGCTACCACCCGCGCCGCCCAGGGCCGCGCCAATGGTTGAACCTGTATTGCCGCCTAGCGATTGACCGACGACCGAGCCAAGAACCCCGCCCAATGCGCCGCCCACACCCGCTTCGGTGGTGCCGCCTGCAGAAGCGAAGCCACTGACCAGGCCAAGGGACAACAAGAGAATCGAGGAGAACTTCATAGAGGAACCTCAAGGGGATGACGGCGCGATCCTGAGGCTGTGTCGTGGTTGTGACAATAGAAATCCGACGAATAACACGACTTGAGCACAATTCTATAAGTTACTGTTTTTTGGGCGGAACTTAAGTGTTTTTCGCCGGTCTTTAACTACTTCGCAAAGGCCGTTTCCATACAGAAACGGCCTTTTTTGTGGGCGATTGGAAAGTGTTCGCGATCAGGGTCAAGCCGACTTGGCCATGATCAGCCCGGTCTCACTGGCGGCTTCCAAACGGATCGCCACAAACTTCGACGTCGGCGTATGGCTGCCATCCCCGGTGCTTTCCAGCGGCACTAGCGGGTTCACTTCCGGATAGTAAGCAGCCGCTTGCCCGGCAGGAATATCAAACGCCAGCAGCGTAAAGCCTTTCACCCGCCGTACACGGCCATCATCCCAGATCGAAACGATGTCAGCCTTCTGCCCCGGTTTGAACCCCAGGCGAATGATGTCGGCCTCATTGACGAACAACACATCCCGCTGACCTTTCACCCCGCGATAACGGTCATCAAGACCATAAATCGTGGTGTTGTACTGATCGTGGGAGCGCATCGACTGCATGATCAGGTCCGGCAGTACGCCGGTGGCGCGGGTGCGTTCGTGCACCAGGTCTTTGGGCAGAATGTTCGGACGGAAATTGGCCCGCCCCGACGGGGTATTCCAGCGACGTGCGCCGGCGCTGCTGCCCAGGTAGAAACCACCTGGGTTCTGGATTTTCTCGTTGAAGTCCCGGAAGCCCGGGATGGTGTCGGCGATCAGGTCGCGGATGCGGCTGTAATCGGCCACCAGCCAGTTCCAATCCACCGGTTTGTTGCCCAGGGTCGCGGCGGCGATGCCGGCGATGATTGCAGGCTCCGAGCGCATCTGGTTCGACAGCGGCTGCAGCTGACCGTTGGAGGCATGGACCATGCTGAACGAGTCTTCCACGGTTACCGCTTGGGCGCCTTCGGTCTGGATATCGATGTCGGTACGGCCCAGGCACGGCAGGATCAACGCGTTTTTACCATGGGCCAAATGGCTGCGGTTGAGTTTGGTGCTGATCTGCACGGTCAGGTCGCAGTTGCTCAAGGCCTGGAAGGTCCGTGGGCTGTCCGGGGTGGCTTGGGCGAAGTTGCCACCCAGGCCGATGAAGACTTTTGAGCGGCCGTCGGCCATGGCGTGAATCGCCTCGACCACGTTGTGGCCGTTTTCACGCGGCACCTTGAACTGGAAGCGGCGCTCCAGAGAATCGAGGAACGCCACCGGCGGACGTTCGTTGATGCCCATCGTCCGGTCGCCCTGCACATTGCTGTGGCCACGCACCGGGCACAGACCGGCGCCCGGCCGGCCGATGTTGCCGCGCAACAGCATCAGGTTGGCGATTTCCTGGATGGTCGGCACCGAATGACGATGCTGGGTGATGCCCATGGCCCAGCACATGATCACGTTCTTGCCTTTGGCGTACATGCGCGCCGCTTGCTCGATCTCCACCAGCGTCAGGCCGGATTGCTCGACGATCTGCTCCCATGGGGTGTCGTCGATGACGCCCATGTATTCCAGCACGTTGACCGCATGTTCATTGAGGAAATCGTGATCGAACACCGCCGGGGCGCCAGCTTTCTGCGCGTCGCGTTCCCATTGCAGCAGGAATTTCGCCATGCCGCGCAGCACCGCCATGTCGCCGCCCAGTGCCGGGCGGAAGTACGCGGTGTTGGTTGGCTTATCGCCGTTGGTGAGCATTTCCAGCGGATGCTGCGGGTGCTGGAAGCGTTCCAGGCCGCGTTCTTTCAGCGGGTTGACGCACACCACCTGAGCGCCGCGTTTTACTGCTTCGCGCAGAGGTTCGAGCATCCGCGGGTGGTTGGTGCCGGGGTTCTGGCCCCAGACGAAAATCGCATCGGCGTGTTCGAAGTCATTGAAGGTCACGGTGCCTTTGCCGACGCCGACACTTTGCGCCAGAGCCACACCGCTGGCCTCGTGGCACATGTTCGAGCAGTCGGGAAAGTTATTGGTGCCGTAGGCGCGCACGAACAACTGGTAGAGGTATGCCGCTTCGTTGCTGGCGCGGCCCGAGGTGTAGAACTCGGCCTGATCCGGGTTCGGCAGGTCGCGCAGATGCTTGGCGACCAGGGTGAAGGCATCATCCCAGCTGATAGGTTGGTAGCGATCGGTTTCGGCGTTGTAGCTCATCGGCTCGGTCAGACGACCTTGATATTCAAGCCAGTAGTCGCTCTGTTCCAGCAGCGAGGTGACGCTATGTTTGGCAAAGAATGCAGCGTCGACACGGCGTTTGGTCGCTTCCCAGTTCACCGCTTTGGCGCCGTTCTCGCAGAACATCACCATGCCCTTTTCCGGAGAATCGCCCCAGGCGCAACCCGGGCAGTCGAAGCCGCCGTTCTGGTTGGTCTTGAGCATTATGCGCAGGTTCTTCAGCGCGTTATCGCTGGTCAACCAGGCCTGGGCGACGCTGATCAGCGCGCCCCAGCCACCGGCTGGGCCTTTGTAGGGCTTGTAGCGGGGGACGGGTTTCTGGTCGGCTTGACGGTGTTGACTCACGCTTGATTCTCCAACGCTGGGCTGTAGACCCGCGGTGCACTTTTCTGCGGCAGGTGGATGAGGTTGAGGTTGTGGCGACGGGCCCATTGCACGGCAAGGCTCGTGGGCGACGACAAGCTGACCAGGGTCTGGATGCCGGCACGTAAAACTTTCTGGATCAATTCAAGGCTGCAACGACTGGTGACAATCGCCAGGCCGCCAGTAGTCGGGATCTTCTGGCGGATCAACCCGCCAATCAGCTTGTCGAGGGCGTTGTGCCGGCCGATGTCTTCGCGGCCCAACAGCAATTCGCCGTTGCCGTTCATGAACACCGCCGCATGCACTGCGCCGCAATACTGGCCCAGGGGCTGGAATTCGCCGATGCGCTGGCGCAGACCGTCCAGCCATTCAGCCGGGGGCAGCGGGGTGCCGGGCAGTACTTTGAGATCGGGCAGTGCTTGCTCCACCGCTTCCACGCCACAGAGCCCGCAACCGCTGGTGCCGGCCAGTTGCCGACGCTGCTGCTTGAGGTTCCAGAAGGCGCGGTTGGCGATGGTTACTTGCGCGTACTGCGCCGACCCCGAGCCGCTGAGTTGCAAATCGTAGATATCTGAAGCGTCTTCGATAATACCGCTGCCAAGGCTGAAGCCGACGATGAAGTCTTCCAGATCCGTTGGCGTCACCAACATGACCGCCTGGCTGATGCCGTTATAGGCGATCGCCAAGGCGACTTCCTCGGCCAGCGCGGCGCTGGCCGATTCGGTGTATTCAAGGTTGCAGTAACTGTATGTCTGGCTTGCGGTGGGCGCGGGCGTTTCAATAGCAGGCGCCGCGCGGACAGGGCGCTTGGCGTTCATTAGGGTCACCAACGGTTTGGTCAGCTTTAAGCCTAGGCGCGTCAACTTGTCGCGTCTAATTGCTATTACTGATCTGCTGATAGATGACGTCGATCAAGAGCCTGTCGGTGATTTCTGATAGATCGCGAAACAGGCTTCTGCAAGCGCCGAACGCGGGGCGCTGCGACGCATGATCAGCCCCAGCCGGGCGAGGGTCTGGGCGCTTTCTATGGGTTGCAGGCGCAAGTGATCGGTGAGGTTTTCCAGGCCTCCGTCCAGCGGCATTACCGCGCAACACAGGCCGCCGTGTACCGCTTGTAACAATTGGTGGACCGAATCGGTTTGCAGTAATGGCTGTGGCATCAGGCCGCGGCTATGGAAGTTATGGTCGATGGACTGGCGAAAATGCATGCCACTGGTGAGCATGCCCATGGGGAGTTCGATCAGCGAATCCCAGCTCAGTGGCGCCTCGCCGAAACTGAAAAAGCGCTGATCGTAGAGCAGGCCCATATGGGTTTCGCTGAAAGCCAGGGAGTCAAAACGCTCGCCGTCCAGGCGTTCCAGGTAGGAAACGCCGAGGTCGAGGCGATTGTTCGCCAGTTGTTCGAGGATCTGTTCAGAACTCAGTGCCGAGAGTTCGAAACGCAGGTTCGGGTGTTCGGCGTGCAGACGCTGCATCAGCGGTACCGGGTCGAAACTCGACAGCGGCACCACGCCCAGACGCAACGTCCCCACGAGGTTGCCGCGACAGGCTGCCGCTTCGGCCTGCAAACCGTCGTAGGCCGCCAGCACCGTACGTGCCCACGCCAGCACCCGCTCACCCGGTGCGGTGAAACCTTCGAAGCGTTGGCCACGGTTGACCAGCGGAAGCTCGAGCTCTTCTTCGAGGCTGCGCAGGCGCATGGACAGGGTCGGTTGGGTGATGTGACAACGCGCGGCGGCCTGGCCAAAGTGCCGGGTTTCGTCGAGAGCGATGAGGAATTTGAGCTGCTTGATGTCCATCTTCGCTCCAGGGCGCTGGCAAGGTTTGCGATTCTACCGCCTGTGCGGGGTTGGGTCATTGGTCGGCTGGGAACCGGGCTTTGCAAGGCTGGTCTAGTCTTTGGCGTCTGGAACCTAAACCCCAAGGAGAGTGCACCATGAGTATTTTTAGCTTTGTGAAAGAAGCAGGCGAAAAACTTATCGATCTGCTGACACCTGGCAATGCGAATGCCAGCGAGCAGTTGAAGGAACACATCAGCAAGGTCGGCCTGGGTAATCCGAATGTTCAGGCGACCATCGAGGGCGACAAAGTCATCATCACCGGTGAAGTGGCGAGTCAGGAAGAGAAGGAAAAAATTCTGTTGGCCGTGGGCAATATTGCCGGTGTCGGCAGTGTTGATGACCAGATTACTGTGACCGGGCCGGTGGCGAAGGCCGCTCGTTTCGTTACCGTAAAAAAAGGCGATACCCTCAGCGCGATTTCCAAGGCCGAATACGGCGACGCGAACAAGTACAACAAAATATTCGAGGCCAATAAACCAATGCTTTCGCACCCGGACAAGATTTATCCGGGGCAGGTGTTGCGGATTCCAGAGTAAGGTTCGAGACCGTGTGATGGCCTTCGCGAGCAAGCCTCGCTCCTACAGGTCTCTGTCGTGCGCATATTCCGCGAACGACCAGGACGTGTAGGAACGAGGCTTGCCCCGCGAAGCAGACGACTCGGTCTAAAGCCCGGCAATCAACTCCCGATAATCCTCCACCGCCGCAAACTCGGCCGTGTCCTTCGGCCCTTTGCGGCTGTCCGGCTCGCTCACGGCCAGCAGATGTGCCACGCCAAAATTGCGTGCACTGCGCAGAATCGGCAACGTATCGTCGATAAACAGACTGCGTGTCGGGTCGAAGCCGATGTCGGTCTGCAAGGCATCCCAGAATTGCGGGTTTTCCTTGGGGAAACCGTAATCGTGAGAGCTGATCAACCGCTCGAAATACGGCGCCAGTTCAATTCGCTCCAGCTTCAATGACAGCGAGTCGCGGTGGGCGTTGGTGATCAGTACCACGCGTTTGCCGGCCCGTTTGATCGCCGCCAGAAAAGTGTCCGCATCCGGACGCAGCGCTATCAAGTGCGCGGTTTCGAGTTTCAGCTCACGCACCGACAGCTTCAGCTCGGCGCTCCAGAAGTCCAGGCAGTACCACTGCAACTGGCCGGCATTGCGTTCGAACAGCGGCTGCAACTCCAGCTCCGCCATGGCCCGGCTCACCCCATGCAACTCGGCATAACGCTGGGGCAGGTGTTCCATCCAGAAATGATTGTCGTAGTGCAGGTCCAGCAGCGTGCCGTCCATATCCAGCAAAACGGTATCGATGTCGCACCAGGGCAGCAGGGACATAAAAAACTTCTCCAGCGGTAAAAAAGATATCCGGGATAAACAATCAGGATAGGCCGGGTATAGTAACCCGCTTACGCCAAGGAGCCATTTATGCGCCAGAAACCCACCGTACTCGCTCGCGAGATCGTCGCCACCAGCCGTTTGTTCTGTGTCGAAGAGCTGAAGTTGCGCTTTTCCAATGGCGTGGAGCGCACTTACGAGCGTCTGGTCAGCAAAGGCACTGGTCATGGCGCGGTGATGATCGTGGCAATGCTCGACGCGGATCACGCGGTGTTGGTAGAGGAATACTGCGGCGGCACCGATGAATATGAACTGTCCCTGCCCAAAGGTTTGATCGAGCCGGGCGAAGACGTGTTGGCGGCGGCCGAGCGGGAGCTCATGGAGGAGGCCGGGTATGGCGCGCGGCAGCTGGAACATCTGACCGAGTTGTCGTTGTCACCCGGCTACATGAGCCAGAAGATCCAGGTGGTGCTGGCCACCGATTTGTACGAAGAACGCCTGGAAGGTGACGAACCTGAGCCGATGGGGGTGGACAAGATTAGCCTGCGTGAATTGTCGTCTTTGGCGCAGAACCCGCGATTCACCGAGGGCCGTGCCTTGGCAGCGCTGTATCTGGCTCGTGACTTACTGACTCAACGTGGGATGTTTTTGCCGTGAATTTGAATTTTCCCCATCCGTTGATGGCGCCAGTCATTGAACTGGCTTTGAAGGCTGGCGAGGCGATCCTGCCGTTCTGGCGCGTCAACGTTGCCGTGACTGCCAAATCCGATGATTCTCCGGTTACAGCCGCTGATATGGCCGCTCATCATGTGATTCTGGCCGGGCTGACGGCGCTGGATCCGAGCATTCCGGTGCTGTCCGAAGAAGACGCCAATATCCCCCAGAGCGTGCGCGCCGGCTGGCAGCGCTGGTGGCTGGTCGATCCGTTGGACGGAACCAAGGAGTTCATCTCCGGCAGCGAAGAGTTCACCGTCAACATTGCGTTGATTGAGCAGGGGCGTGTGGTGTTTGGCGTGGTGTCGATGCCGACCAACGGGCGCTTTTATGTCGGCGGTGCCGGAATGGGTGCCTGGCGTGCCGATAAAGGTGCCGAGCCGTTACCGATTCAGGTTCGCGAGGTTCCGGCGGCGGGTGAAGCCTTCACGGTGGTCGCCAGTCGTCGGCATTCCAGCCCTGAGCAGGAGCGGTTACTCGCGGGGTTGAGCGACAGTCTGGGTGAACTGCAACTGGCGAATATCGGCAGCTCGCTGAAATTTTGCCTGCTGGCGGAAGGGGCGGCGGATTGTTATCCGCGGTTGGCGCCGACGTCGCAGTGGGACACTGCCGCAGCTCAAGGCGTGCTGGAAGGCGCAGGCGGTGAGGTGCTGGATTTGAATGGTGAGCCGTTCTGTTATCCGGCGCGGGAGTCTTTGCTGAATGAATTCTTTCTGGCGCTGCCGGCAAAGGCTGCGTGGCGGGAGAAGTTATTGGCTTTGGCCCGCAACTAAGATCGTTCCCATGCTCCGCGTGGGAATGCCTCTAGGGACGCTCCCGGTCCAGTGACGCGGAGCGTCACGGGCTGCATTCCCACGCAGAGCGTGGGAACGATCAGTCATCGGTGGAGGACGTACTGCCCGGTAAACTTCACCGCATCCTCTTCACTCCCGGTATTCACGATCCGCGAATGCAGCGTCAACCGCGCCCGCCCATACCGCTCATACATTGCCAGAAACTTCTTCCATACCGCCGCACTCGGTGCCTGGCAAATCGCTGTTGCGTCCATGGTGACCGGCAGCGGGTAACTGATCTGCCCTTCCTGAATCACGATGTGACCGTCTTCAATGCCTTCTTCGTGTAAACGCAAATGCAACCAGCCCCAGCCGGCCAGCACGGCGCCGCAATACAGGCTGCCGCCGAACATGGTGCTCTTGTGATTGACGTTGGCCTCCAGCGGCAGGTGCATGCGCAGTTGTTGGTCGTGCCAGTCGAGCACTTTGAGGCCCATCTTCCGCGTGAGGGGGATGTCGTGGTGGAGGATCGATTCCAGGTGACGACAGTCGCGGTTCATTCAAAAGCCTCTTGTTTGAAGATGATGAGTTGACGGTAGCTCAATCGATATCGTCAGTGGGGTTGCCGGCACCGCCGTCGGCGAAGTTCAGACCATGCTTGCGCAGTTTGTCATGCAAGGTTTTGCGTGGAATGCCGAGCGCTTCGGCGAGGCTGCGCACGGAGCTGTGCGAGCGCGCCAGTTCGGCGGCAATCAGGCTCTTCTCGAAGTTCTCCACTTGCTCGCTCAGACCGCCGTTGACCACTTCAATCGTACTGCCTACGCCGCCATTCGGCGCGCTATTGTCCAGCGCCAGTTCCAGGCCTAGGGCAAAGCGTTCGGCGGCGTTCTGCAGTTCGCGCACATTGCCAGGCCAGGTATGGCGTAACAGCAACGCCCGGTGCCCCGGTTGCAATTCGTGGGGCGGCAAACCGTGGCGCGCGCTGGCTTCGTCGGCGAAATGCTGGAACAGCATCAGCGCATCTTCGCCCCGCTCGCGCAGCGGCGGAATGCGCAGCGGCGCGACGTTCAGGCGGTAATACAAGTCGGCACGGAAACGGCCTTGATCAGCGGATTGACGCAGGTCTTCCTTGGTCGCGGCGATGATGCGGATGTCCAGCGGGATCAGCTGGTTGCCACCCAAGCGCTCGACCACCCGCTCTTGCAGCAAGCGCAGCAGTTTCACCTGCACGTCCAGGCTCATGCTTTCGATTTCATCGAGGAACAACGTGCCACCGTTGGCGAATTCGAACTTGCCGATGCGACGCTTCTGCGCGCCGGTGAAGGCGCCGGGCTCGTGACCGAACAGCTCGCTTTCCACCACTGACTCGGCAAGAGCCCCGGCGTTGATCGCCACGAACGGGCCGTTACGCCGACTCGACAGATCGTGCAGCGCGCGGGCCACCACTTCCTTGCCCGCACCGGTTTCGCCAAGGATCAGTACATCGGCCTTGGTTGCCGCCAGTGCACCGATCTGCTCGCGCAGGCGCAGCATTGGCGCCGATTGCCCGACCAGTCGAGCGCTCAGTTCGTTGCGATCGCTCAGGGCCAGACGCAGGCTGCGGTTGTCCAGCACCAGCCGGCGCAGGTCCAGGGCACGACGTACGCTGTCGAGCAGGGCGTCGCTGGCGAAAGGTTTTTCCAGAAAGTCATAGGCCCCTGCGCGCATGGCTTGTACCGCCAGCGGCACATCGCCGTGGCCGGTGATCAGCAGCACCGGCAGCTCCGGGTCCTGGGCGTGGAGTTCGGTCAGCAGTTCGAGACCGTCCATGCCCGGCATGCGGATGTCACTGACCACTACCCCCGACCAGTCGCGTTCGAGTTGCCCGGCCAGGCCCTTGGCTTCAGCCAGCGGCAGGATTTTCAGGCCGGCCAGGTCCAGGGTCTGGCTCAGGGCTTGGCGCAGATGGGGATCGTCGTCGATCAACACGACCTGGATGCGGTTGTCGATGCTCATGCACTTCGGTCCTCGGACGGTTGCAGGCTCACGCCTGGTGCGCCTGCGCGCAATTTCAGGGTAATCAGGGCGCCGCCTTCCTTGTGATTAGAGAACGACAGTTCACCACCGAAGGCGCGCATCAGGGTGTCGCAAATCGCCAGCCCCAGCCCAAGCCCCTGAGTGCGGGTCTTGGTGGTGTAAAAGGGTTCGCCGGCACGACCCAGCGCTTCCAGGCAGAACCCGGGGCCGTTGTCGCGAATGTACAGATTGACGCCGTCGGCGGTGGACTCGGCACTCAACCAGAGTTTACGTGGCGGGCCTTTTTCCGTCAGCGCATCGAGGGCATTGGCCAGCAGGTTGCCGAGTACCTGGCGCAGACGGGTTTCCCCGGCCTCGACCCACAGGGTGGCGGCCGGCAGGTCACGGATCAGCTCGACTTCCATGCTGCGCCGACGCTTGGCCAATAACGCCAGGGCGTCGTCCAGCGCCGGTTGCAGGGCCACGCTTTCCGGAGCGTGGCGATCACGCCGGGCGAAGGCGCGCAGGTGGGCGATGATTGAGGCCATGCGCTCAGTCAGTTCGCTGATCAGCTTGAGGTTGCCGCGAGCATCCTCGGTGCGCTGATGATCGAGCAGCACTTCGGCATTCTCTGCGTAACTGCGGATGGCCGCCAGCGGTTGGTTGAGTTCATGGCTGATGCTTGCCGACATCGTTCCCAGCGCTGAGAGCTTGCCGGCCTGCACCAGGTCATCCTGAGCGCGTACCAGTTCCTGCTGAGCGTGTTCGCGCTCCAGCACTTCCTGCTTCAGTCGACGGTTGAGACCTTCGAGGTCACTGGTCCGCTCAGCGACCCGACCTTCCAGTTCCTGGCGGGCCTTGCCTTCGAAGGCGATCCGCTCCAGGTAATGGCGTCGGCGTTGCATCATCAGGCCGAGCAGCAGCATCAATACCAGCAGCGTTGCGCCACCGATGGCCACGACGGTGCGCACCGGGCGGTCGATCAGGGTACGCGGTGCAAGGATGCTGACGCTCCAGCCGGTTTCTTCGATCTGCCGGGTTTGAGTCAGCCAAGCGTTGGCGTCGAGATTCAACGGCTTGGGATCTCGGGTCGGGTAGGGTTGAATCGCGGTGATGGCCTCGCGCTCTGCGTCGCTCAATGGACGTGTCGAGCGGAAACGCCACTCGGGCCGCGACGTGAGGATGACCACGCCATTGTGGTCGGTGACCAACAGTTGTTCCGGGGTTTTGCCCCAGAGACTTTCGGTGTGGTCGAGGTCGACCTTGACCACCAGGACGCCGATGATTTTTTCGCGATCACGTATCGCTGCCGCAAAGAAGTAACCGCGCTTGGCCGAGGTGGTGCCCAGGCCGAAGAAGCGCCCCAGCCGCCCGGCCATGGCTTCACTGAAATAAGGGCGGAAAGCGAAATTGCGGCCGACGAAGCTGTCGTGTTTGTCCCAATTGGAGGCCGCCAGCGTCTTGCCGGTGGTGTCCATCAGGTACATGACTTCGGCGCCGGTCTGGGCACTGATGTTTTTCAACAGGCGATTGGCATTGCCCTGAATCACGCCCTCGTCGGGGGCGGCCAATGTCGCGCGCAGGGCGGGCAGCTCGCCGAGAATCTGCGGCAACACTTCATACCGATGCAGGGTGCCCAGCAGGTTGGCGACGTAGAGATCGAGGGTCTGACGGTTCTGCCCGGCCAGTTCGCTGCGGTAGTAACGCTCGGCCAGATGCTCCAGCGGCCACAGCAAGGGCGCCAGGCACAACGCGAGTAGCGCCAGGCTGCGCCAGCGAGGTCTGCGGGGAAGGGTCGGAGTCATGAGCATCTAGCGCCTGTGGGTACAGACGCATTATGCCTAGGCTTGCGGGCGCAGTCTGCGCACCTGGGATCAAGTGCGCGCTGGCGGTGAAAATTCACACAGGAATTCAGGAAAAGACTTCAGCGTCCTTGAAGAACGCGGCGGACTGATCTTTAGCTGACAGCTTCGGTGCTTCGTCCAGCTGCCAGTCAATACCCAAATCCGGATCGTCCCAGCGAATGCTGCGCTCGGCCGACGGGGTGTAGTAGTCGGTGGTTTTGTAGAGGAACTCGGCGAAATCGCTCAGCACCACGAAACCATGGGCAAAACCTTCCGGCACCCAGAGTTGGCGATGGTTGTCGGCGGACAGGCGCACCGCCACCCATTTGCCGAAATGCGGCGAGCTGCGGCGAATATCCACCGCCACGTCCAACACTTCACCGACGGTGACGCGGACCAGTTTGCCCTGAGTGTTCTCCAGTTGGTAATGCAAACCGCGCAGTACACCTTTTTGCGAGCGGGAATGGTTGTCCTGAACGAACTGGGTGTTCAGGCCGGTTGCCTCTTCGAAAGCCTTGGCGTTGAAGCTCTCATAGAAGAAACCGCGCTCGTCACCAAATACCTTGGGTTCGATGATCAGAACACCGGGCAGGTCGGTGGTGACTACATTCATAGTGTTTCTCCAGCAATAGGCGTGATGGCCGTCATTCTTACGCAAAGTGGCAGCGGGTGCGAGTGGGGCGATGAAGAGAGTTGCGCGGGCATTTGATTCGCGCCAACCAGGAAGGGGGTTGCGTATCGCCCCAAGCAATGGCGATATAAGCGCCTAATAACATTTCAGGGGTCGTTGTATGCCGCTCGCCACGTTGATTCACCGCGCCAGTTTGCCCTGCCCGCAGGTATCTGCGGCGCAAGCGCTTGAGCTGTTGAAAGAGCATTACGAGCTGAGCGGGCGGTTGCAGGCTCTTGGTAGCCAGCAGGATCTCAACTATCGGGTCGACAGTGATCAGGGGCGTTTCGTCCTGAAAATCTGCCGCGGCGATTACTCGGTCCTGGAGCTGCAAGCCCAGCACGCAGGGCTCAAGCATCTGGCTGAACATTCCGGCGTGCCGGTGCCTGGAGTGATTGCTGCCAAAAACGGCGCAGACCTGCTCTCCCTTGAGGTTGGGGGGCAGGCGGTGCACGTGCGCCTGCTTGATTACATCGACGGCCAGTCCCTGACGCACCTTGATCATCTAAGCCATTCAGTGGTTGCCGGTTTCGGTCGACTCTGCGGCGAAATGGATCTGGCGCTGGCCGAGTTCGATCACCCGGGTCTTGAGCGCACCCTTCAATGGGACGCCCGCCACGCCAACGCGTTGATCGCGCATTTGCTGCCGGTGATCAAGGATGAGCGGCAACGAGCGTTGCTTGCTGAAGCGGCCGAACAGGCCGATCGCCATTTGCAGCCCTTGGTGGATAAGTTGCCGGTGCAGGCGATTCACATGGACATCACCGACGACAACGTGGTCTGGCAGCGGGACTTGCAGCGCCAATGGCAGTTGCAGGGCGTCATCGATTTCGGCGACCTGGTCCGAACCTGGCGGATCACCGACCTGTCGGTGACTTGCGCCGCGCTGCTGCACCATGCCGATGGCGATCCGTTCTACATTTTGCCGGCTGTTCGGGCTTATCACGCGGTCAACCCGTTGCAGCATGAAGAGTTGCTGGCGCTCTGGCCGCTGATTGTTGCGCGCTCGGTGGTGCTGGTGCTGAGTGGCGAACAGCAGGTCAGCATCGATCCGGACAACGAATACAGTGGCGGCAACCTGACCCACGAGTGGGAAATTTTCCGCGTGGCCACATCGGTACCACTGGAGTTGATGGAGGCGGCGATTCTTACCGCGGTCGGCCAAAGCCTGCCGAGTATTGGCAGTGAAGGTTTCGCGCCATTGTTGCCGAGTCTGGTGGGGCGTGAATTTGCGTTGATCGATCTGGGCGTGCTCAGTCCGCATTTCGAGGCGGGTAACTGGGAACAGCAAGGGATCGATCTGCGTTTGTTGACGGAAGCCGCCGAGGCTCACGGTCTGGCGGCCAGTCGATATGGCCAGTATCGTCTGTCCCGCACTCGGCCGGACAGCGCCAGCGAACCGGATACTTTTCCGTTGCACGTTGCATTGCGAGTGCCGGCCGGCACGGCGGTCGAAGCGCCGTTTGCCGGCATTATCCATATCGAAGGGGAGAACCTGCTGCAACTGGACGGCCCAGAACTCAGCGTCCGGTTGTGGGGTGTGGCCCCGTCGGTGCGCAGTGGCGCGGCGCTGGTCAAAGGCCAGGTGCTGGGTTCGGTCAGCGGGCCATTGATCGTGCAGTTGTGTCGAAGTGCTCAGCTCGACGCGCCGTTGTTTTGCACGCCTTCGCGCGCGGCAGCCTGGCAGGCGTTGTGTCCTTCACCTGCCGCGCTGCTGGGCCTGGCCTGTGATGCGGAAGAAGAACTCGACCCGCAGACATTGCTGGCCCGCCGTGACGCGAGTTTCGCTCGTTCCCAGAAACACTATTACGTCGACCCGCCGCGTATCGAGCGTGGCTGGCGCAATCACCTGATCGATATGCAGGGTCGTTCCTACCTCGACATGCTCAACAATGTCGCGGTGCTCGGTCATGGGCATCCGCGCATGGCCGCCGTCGCCAGCCGGCAGTGGTCGTTGCTCAACACCAACTCGCGTTTTCACTATGCGGCGATTGCCGAGTTTTCCGAGCGCTTGCTGAAACTGGCACCGGACAACATGGACCGTGTATTTCTGGTCAACAGCGGTACCGAGGCCAATGACCTGGCGATTCGTCTGGCCTGGGCCTATAGCGGTGGTCGCGACATGCTCAGCGTGTTGGAGGCCTATCACGGTTGGTCGGTGGCAGCGGATGCGGTCTCGACTTCGATTGCCGACAACCCGAAGGCCTTGAGCAGCCGTCCCGACTGGGTGCATCCGGTGACCGCACCAAACACCTATCGCGGTGAATTTCGTGGTGTCGACAGCGCGCCGGACTACGTGCGCAGCGTCGAGCACAATCTGGCGAAAATCGCCGAACAGAAACGCCAACTAGCCGGTTTCATCTGCGAGCCGGTGTATGGCAATGCCGGCGGTATCTCACTGCCGCCGGGCTATTTGAAGCAGGTCTATGCGCTGGTCCGCGCTCAGGGCGGGGTGTGCATCGCCGATGAGGTGCAGGTCGGTTATGGCCGCATGGGCAAATTCTTCTGGGGCTTCGAGGAGCAGGGCGTGGTGCCGGACATCATCACCATGGCCAAAGGCATGGGTAACGGCCAGCCGTTGGGCGCGGTCATTACCCGTCGGGAAATTGCTGAAGCGCTGGAGGCCGAGGGTTACTTCTTCTCGTCGGCCGGTGGCAGCCCGGTCAGTTGCCGGATCGGCATGGCAGTGCTGGATGTGATGGAGGAAGAAAAACTATGGGAAAACGCCCAGGTCGTGGGCGGGTATTTCAAGGAACGTCTTGAAGCCTTGATCGAGCGGCATCCGTTGGTGGGGGCGGTGCATGGTTCCGGCTTCTATCTGGGCGTGGAGTTGATCCGCAATCGCGAAACCCTCGAGCCCGCGACTGAAGAAACCACGGCGTTGTGCGATCGCCTTCGTGAGTTGGGGATCTTCATGCAGCCGACGGGCGATTACCTGAACATTCTCAAGATCAAACCGCCGATGGTTACGTCGCGTCAGAGCGTGGATTTCTTTGTCGACATGCTGTCGAAGGTGTTGAACGAAGGGTTGTAAGACTTGATATCGCCTTCGCGGGCAAGCCTCGCTCCTACGGATTTATGTCGTTCGCGGAATACGCACGACACGGACCTGTAGGAGCGAGGCTTGCCCGCGAAGGCGTCATAAAGACATACATGAATATCGATTATTATCGGATTTAAGTGAGTAATTTTCGACAGAAAGAATATTTATAGCTTTAAAAGCCGATTTTTATCGGCTATAAAGTCGCCACTGCCCACGGTGTGGACGAGCCACGCCCGGTGCTGCCTCTTTCTGTCATCGGTCGATGCCACCCTCGACCCTCAAGCACTTGCCCAGGAGATGATTCATGAGCCGTATCGTTACCGTCGCCGCTACCCAGATGGCCTGTTCCTGGGACCTTGAAGCCAACATTGAGACCGCTGAGAAGCTGGTCCGTGAGGCTGCGGCGAAAGGCGCGCAAATCATCCTGATCCAGGAGCTGTTCGAGGCGCCGTACTTCTGCCAGAAGCCAAACCCGGACTACCTGCAACTGGCAACGACGGTCGAAGACAACGTCGCCATCAAGCATTTCCAGAAAGTCGCCAAAGAACTGCAGGTTGTTCTGCCGATCAGCTTCTACGAACTGGCCGGCCGCGCACGTTTCAACAGCATCGCGATCATCGATGCCGATGGCAGCAACCTCGGGATTTATCGTAAAAGTCACATCCCGGATGGCCCCGGCTACCACGAAAAGTACTACTTCAACCCGGGGGATACCGGCTTCAAAGTCTGGAACACCCGTTACGCGAAAATTGGCGTGGGCATCTGCTGGGATCAGTGGTTCCCTGAGTGCGCCCGCAGCATGGCGCTGCAAGGTGCGCAAATCCTGTTCTACCCGACCGCCATCGGCAGCGAGCCACACGACAAGACCATTTCGTCCCGCGACCACTGGCAGCGCGTGCAACAAGGCCATGCCGGCGCCAACCTGATGCCGCTGATCGCCAGCAACCGCATTGGCAACGAAGAGCAGGACGGCTACGACATTACCTTCTACGGCTCGTCGTTCATTGCCAACCAGTTTGGCGAGAAAGTCCAAGAGCTGAACGAAACAGAAGAAGGCATTCTGGTTCACAGTTTCGACCTCGATGAGCTGGAACACATTCGCAGCGCATGGGGCTCGTTCCGTGACCGTCGCCCGAACCTGTACGGCGCGATTAAAACCCTCGACGGTTCCCTGGAGTCCTGAACCATGACCACTTTGAACAGCACCCCTCGCGCCGACGGCTTTTACATGCCAGCCGAATGGGCACCACAGACCCAAACCTGGATGGTCTGGCCCGAGCGCCCGGACAACTGGCGCCTGGGCGGCAAACCGGCGCAAGCCGCGCATGTGGCGGTGGCCAAGGCCATCGCGCGTTTCGAACCGGTGACCGTGGCGGTTTCCGCTGGCCAGTACGAAAATGCTCGTGCCCGTCTCGACGTGCCGAATATTCGTTTGGTGGAGATGTCCAGCGATGACGCCTGGGTCCGGGATACCGGCCCGACGTTCGTCATCAACAATCGCGGCGAAGTCCGTGGTGTAGATTGGGATTTCAATGCCTGGGGCGGTTTCGACGGTGGTTTGTATTCGCCGTGGAACCGCGATTCGCAGGTGGCGGGCAAGATCCTCGAAATCGAGCGCAGCCCGCGCTACCGCACCGAGGGCTTCGTGCTTGAAGGCGGTTCGATTCATGTCGATGGCGAAGGCACCCTGATCACCACCGAAGAGTGCCTGCTCAACCGCAATCGCAATCCGCATATGGACCGTGCGCAAATCGAAGCGGTGCTCAGCGCAAACCTGGCTGTGGATAAAATCATTTGGCTGCCGGACGGTTTGTTCAACGACGAAACCGACGGCCATGTGGATAACTTCTGCTGCTACGTGCGCCCGGGCGAAGTACTGCTGGCCTGGACTGACGACCCGCAGGATCCGAACTACCCGCGCTGCCAGGCGGCAATGAACGTGTTGCAAAACAGCACCGACGCCAAGGGTCGCCCATTCACGGTGCACAAAATGCCGATTCCGGGGCCGCTGTATGCGACCGAGGAAGAGTGTGCAGGTGTCGATCCGGTGGACGGCACTCAGGAGCGTAATCCAACCGTTCGTCTGGCTGGTTCGTATGTGAATTTCCTGATCGTCAACGGCGGCATCATTGCGCCGAGCTTCGATGACCCGCTGGATGGCCCGGCCAAAGAGATATTGCAGAGCTTGTTCCCGCAACACGAAGTGGTCATGGTGCCGGGTCGCGAACTGTTACTGGGGGGCGGTAACATTCATTGCCTTACCCAACAACAGCCCGCGCCGCACAAGGAGTGAGTGAGGTCGTAACAGCTTGGGTCGTTTGAAAAAACGATTAAGCTACGATTTAGCCTCGTCGCTTCACAGAAAGCCCGCAGCCCGTCAGGACTGCGGGCTTTTTTGTATCCACTTATCGACACTTCGAAAACATTGGCACAGCTCTTGTATCTTCGATGGTGCAACACGGGGAGGGAGAGAACTTCGATGTTCTGTCATAAACCTTGGATAAGTTAGCCGCTCACAAACCAGGAGAGAGCGCTGAGATGAACGCCGAAATGAATGTCGTGAGCGAGCGGGCACTGCATCCCCTGGCAGTTAACAGCGAATCGCTACAGGTCCTGGCGCAATGGTTGAAGTCCAATGGAACGCGTCAGATCAGGGAACCTGATCCGCGCCGGATGATGATCGAGCGCTACCCCGCTGGTTTATTCAGCGAGGCGGAACTGGAAGCACTGTGGGATGTGATGGAAGGATAAGAAGAAAAACAACGGATTGATAAAAGCGCTGCCGGGGAGGCGGCGCTTTTTTATGCCTGTTGGAAAAATTGGCGCTTGTCAGGACGTCAAGATCGCAGCCTGCGGCAGCTCCTATGCTGATTGGTTGTATCTTGGTACAAAAGCACGAGGAGGTTATTCGACCGATTCATGAAACAGACTGGAAGCCATTCCAGCGTTTTTCCGAAACTGTCTGGGGATTAATCTGCCGGCATTGAGTTTTCCTACTTTGTTGCCGGAGTCTTCCCATGATCTTTCACTACATTTACGACCCTTTGTGCGGCTGGTGTTACGGCGCCAAACCACTGGTCCAGGCTGCCAAAGCCGTGTTGCCGGTGATCGCCCACGGTGGCGGCATGATGACTGGCGCCAACCGCCAGACCGTTTCGCCACAACTGCGCAATTACGTCATGCCCCATGACCGACGCATCGCCGAGTACACCGGTCAGCCGTTTGGCGAGGCGTATTTTGAGGGGCTGCTGCGCGATGAGACGGCGGTGTTCGATTCCGCGCCGCCGATTGCCGCCGTGCTGGCAGCCGAGCAGATCGCAGAACGCGGTCTTGAATTGCTGGGGCGTCTGCAGACGGCTCATTACGTGGAAGGTCGACGCATTGCTGATAACACCGTGCTGCTGGAACTCGCCACACAAATAGGTCTTGAGCCCGAGGCCTTCCAACAGGCGTTTAATGAAGCTGACACTGATCGCCATATCAAAGACAGCCGCGCACTCTTGGCCAAGGTCGGCGGTCAGGGTTTCCCGACCTTCGTGCTGGAACACGATGGCCAGTTCACCTTGGTCGACATCGGCCCTTGGCTCGGCAAGCCGCAAGCCTTCGCCCAATGGTTGAGCCAGTCACTTGCGGCAAAAGAGTCTTCATACGCGTTTCCTGCCTGTGGCCTCGACGGCTGCGCCCATTGAATTCACCTGGAGTCACCATGGATAACCTGAGCCTGATCAAAAGCACCTACGAAGGCGCCAACGCCCAGGAGAACGCTCGCAACACCGCCGCGGCGCTGGCCGATGACGCTCGCTGGACTGAAGCCGCTGGTTTTCCGTACGCAGGGACTTATGTCGGTTTCGACGCTATCGTCGAAAACGTCTTCAAGCGCCTGGCCACCGAGTGGGAAGATTTTCAGTTCAAGGTTGAGAACTATGTCGCACAGGGCGACAAGGTGTTTGCCTACGGCAATTACAGAGCAATTTACAAAGCCACCGGCCGCCCGATGAATGCTCGGGTCGCTCACTTGTGGACCTTGGCCGACGGCAAGGTCACGCATTTCGAACAATTCGTCGACAGCCACACCGTGCAATTGGCTATCGCTGACAAGTGATTTCTTAGACGATTTTCGCCTATTTACAGACGATTCCTGAAATTGACACCTTATTAAGGGCGCAGATAGGATGCGCCCAACGCCTGTGGCTAACCGCCATGACTCACAAAACAAATAAAAGGCCCGCCGCGAATTTTCGTGGGCGGGCCTTTTTGTTTTGGGGTGAAAAAAGAGCGCGATAGCGCCGTTTCAGTGGTTCGACACAGCGCGTATCAACCCGTAATAAGGAAAATAACATGTTGAACAAGCGAATCAGCCTGATCGCACTGGGGATGTTGAGTGCCACGCAGGCCATGGCTAACGACCAGGCCGAATCCAAGGGTTTTGTTGAAGACAGCAGCCTCAAAGTGCTGCTGCGCAATGCCTATATCAATCGTGACTATAAAGACGGCAACCCGGACAAAGCGGAATGGGGCCAAGCGGCCATCGGTACTTTCTCGTCCGGCTTCACCCAAGGCACCGTCGGTGTCGGTGTGGATGCCTTCGGTCTGTACGCGCTGCGTCTGGATGGCGGCAAGGGCCGCAGCGGCGCCGGTGGTATCGACTTCTTCAAACAGGGCGATAGCGGCAACGCGGCTGACGACCTGTCGAAGGGTGGCGCGGCAGTCAAGTTCCGTCTCTCCAGCACCACGCTGACCTATGGCGACCAGATGCCGGCCTTGCCGGTGCTGAACTACGACAACTCGCGCCTGCTGCCGGAAAGCTACACCGGCACCCTGATCACCTCCAAGGAGATCAAAGGCCTGGAGCTGAACGCCGGTCGCTTCACCGCCGAATCGCGCAAAAGTGCTGAAGGCCGTGACAGCGGTGGCTTGAAGTCGATCAACGTGTTGGGTGGTAGCTACCAGTTCACCGAACAGTTCAAGGCCGCGCTGTACGCGTCCGACGTCGAAGACGTGCTGAAGAAGCAATACGTGAACGCCAACTACATGTTCCCAATCGACAAGGATCAGTCCCTGACCCTGGACTTCAACGGCTACCGCACCAAGCTGGACGATTCCTACGTCCGCGAAAGCGGTGCTACCGGCGACGACAACAAGATCTGGAGCCTGGCAGCGACCTTCGCCACCGGCCCACACTCGTTCACTCTCGCTCACCAACGCAGCACCGGCGACAGCAACCTGGGCTACGCCTACGGCGGCTATCAGAAGGATCAAGGTCGCGTCGGCGACGGCGGTAACACCATCTACCTGGCGAACTCCTACTGGTCCGACTTCAACGCCGAAGACGAACGCAGCTGGCAGTTGGGCTACGGTCTGGACTTCCGCGCTTTCGGTATTCCTGGCTTGAGCTACAACTTTGCCTACGTGCGCGGTGACAACATCACCACCTCCACCAGCGAAGGCGGCACCGAGCGCGAAATCTTCAACCAGTTCAAGTACGTCGTGCAAAGTGGCCCGGCCAAAGACCTGAGCGTGAAGGTACGCAGCTCGATCCTGCGCGTGTCGCAGAAATCCAGCGAGTACAACGTCAGCGGCAACGAACTGCGCGTATTCGTGGATTACCCGATCAACATCTTCTGATGATCGGCTGAGTTTATTCAGACTCGATAAAAACCCCGACTGGTTCGGGGTTTTTTTTGTCTCATGACCGTAGGGAAATACCAAAAATGTGTGTTTTCGATCGTAAAAAGTCGAATTAAAGCAACTTCATACCGCGTTTCAATCAACGCTTGATATGCCTGAAATTCTTTCTCATGGGCCGCAAATCCCGCACCTACTAGATTAAGCCGCTAAATGCAGTGGAGACCTAGTAATGATCGTTTTGAACAGAGAAGTTGGCGAATCGCTACGGCGCGACAAATATGTCAACGTCCAGGGAGCCGACTTCAATCTCTTCGGTCATTTTTCCGACTTCGTCAGATTGACCAAAAGTTGGGAAAGCATGGAGCCGGACAGTTATTACGGCCAAGCCGATGCGGGCATGCGTTTCCGTCGTTACAGCGACTTCGAATACAACCCGGTCACCCGAGACTTGAAGCAGCTGGAACACCGCGCCTACGTGCAATCGAAGGCCAACAACAGCTATGTCGGCGGACTGGAGCGGCACTTCCAGGACTTCTCCAATGAAGTCATCAATTCGCCGGTGATGCGCAGCCTCATCGATGCGGATTTCGAGGTGTACAAAAACGTATTGCCGCCGGAGTTGCACGACGAAATCTGGCAATGCCAGATCCATCAGATCCGCATCGAGATCAAGCCGGGCAAGCAACTGGAAATTACCCCGGAAGGTATTCACTGCGACGGTTATCCGTTCAGCGGTGTGCATTTCTGGGGCCGCAACAACGTGGATGGAGCGGAGAGCCGTTTGTATTCGGCCCAAGAGGAACAACTGGCGGCGACGACCTATCTGGAAATCCTCGACACCACCTACTTCCTCGATCGCGACATGCGTCACTACGTGACCCCGGCACGCAACACCCACGCTCACGAAATGGCCTATCGGCAGATTCTAGCCATTTCCTTCTCGCGGCCCGGGACCGCTTTCGACATTGTTCGCTGAACAGCTAGATCCCATGATACACATCGCCGAGTGCGCTGCACCGGTGATGTTGCAGCGCGCGACGGCCAAGGATGCCCAACGCCTGGAGCGCTTCTTTCGCCAGTTCGAAGAAGTGTCGTTCTGTGAATGGCAGGACGCCAAATGCCTGCGCGGTGTGTTGGTGCAAAAAACCACCGCTGCGTTCCTCGCGCTCGATATCCGTGGCGAAGTGGTCGGCGCGGTGTTGGGCGGCATGCTCGGCAGCCGTGGCACCATCAATCACCTGGCGGTGAGCCCGGTGTATCGCAGCCAGGGCGTCGGTCAGCGCCTGGTGGAAGCGGCGTCGGCAGACATGAAACGAGTCGGTGTGCTGCGGATGTTCCTGTTCGTCGACGATGCTAACCTTGCCGGCAAACGTTTTTGGAGTGCCCAGGGCTTTTGCGAGCCGCGCGGCGAAACGACCTTTGAGAGGGACTTATGAATGAGACGTCCAGCAGCCAGCCGCTGATGGTCGAGCCCCAGCCCTCGCGCACGTTCGCTGAAGCCAGCCCGGTGATTGCGGGCTACTTCACGGTGTCCTTTGTGTTCGGTTTGATGGCCGTCAATGCCGGGTTGCCCGTGTGGCTGCCGGTCGCGATGTGCCTGTTTGTCTACGCCGGTGCCTCGCAGTTCGCCGCCCTGGCGCTGATTTCCAGCGGCGCGTCGCTGACCACCATCATCCTCACCACGTTTCTGATCAATGCACGGCACATGCTGATGTCGGTCTACATGGCCAAGGCCTTGCAGGCCATGGGGCTCAGTCGTTTCGAGCGCTGGTGTTATGCCGGCGGGCTGACCGATGAATCGTTTGCCTTCCACAGCGTCAAGCTGGGCAAGGGCACGCCGGTCAATGTGCGATACCTGATCGGCTTCAATCTGTATTGTCACACGTCGTGGGTGCTGGGCGGTTTGCTGGGCGCAATCTGCGCGCAGTACGCGGCGCACCTGATCAAGTACCAGCTCGACTATGCACTGACCGCGATGATGCTCTACGTCCTGGTATCGCTGTGCAACACCCGCAACAAACTGATCGCCGCACTGGCCGCGGTCGTCTGCATGGGTGTCCTGAGCCTGATCGGCAATTCACCCTTTAACGTGTTCATTGCCACATTCGTGGGCTGCGGGGTGGGTGTATGCCTGACCAAACGTTCCTGATCCTGGTCGTCGCACTGATGATGGCCGTGACTTTCCTGCCGCGCGCGCTGCCGTTGCAGGTGAGCACCGATCATTGGCCACCCCTGGTCGCCCGGGCGCTGGAATACCTGCCGGTGGCGATCGTCGCTGCCATCAGCCTTACGCCGCTGTTGATCAAGGATCAGCAGGTGCAGCTCGATCGCCCGGAATTTTATGCAGCCATTCCGACGTTGTTATGTGCGTATTTCAGCAAAAACCTCTTTCTCAGCGTAGCGGTGGGAACGGCTGCGTACATCGCGCTCGGATCGTTCATGTAGCGACAGAGCGACCACGTCGTTCAAGGCCTGTCCCGACAACTCGGGATTATTGACCGCCAACCGCACTTCAAGGGAATCCTCGAAACCCGGAAAAATGGTCAGGCCGTTACGCAGGGCCGCCTCACGGGAAACCATGCCGAGGCCGTCCATTTGCGTGATCAACGAGAGGGTCAGGGTCTCGCTGCAGGAATAGATCATCCGCTTGCCTGACTCGTAATTACCAAGGCCGGCGTCGAGAAAACGCAAGAAGCTGTGGGAATACGGACAATCGTCGGCAGGACGAACCTGAAACTTATTGCCGAGCAGCATCAGCGGATCGTTTTCCTGACCGCAATGAGCACCGACCACCTGCACCTGTATATGGGGCAGGGCAATGCTGGGTAACCCCGGCTGCTGCGGGCCGATAAGTACGGCAAGGTCGAAGTCCTCGTTCTTCAACTTGCTGAGGTTTTCCATCGACTCGGCGTAGCTGAACTCCAGCTGATAATCAGGAAACACCTCAATGAGGCGTCCGATCATGCGCCGGTTGAAGTCGGCCGAGAGCGTGGTGTTCAGTGCAACCTTGAGCGTGCGCTGACTAGGCACCTTGAGTGCGGCGACCTTCTCTTCCAGTTGCCGCGTGGCGACCAATACCTTGTCCATGTAGGGCGTGAGCTCCGTGCCCTGTGTTGTCAGAGTCAACCCCTTGTTGGAGCGACGAAACAACCGAAAACCGAACTGCTCTTCGACCTTGTTCAACTGCGCGGCCAATGCCTGCACGGTCAAACAGGAACGCTCTGCCGCCGCCGACAATGAGCCGGTCTGCACGATGCGCATGAGATTGCGTAAGGTTCTGCTATCCATTTGGGTAATGCCCTCTAAAGTGGGCTGGCTATTGTTGTGTACCTGGCCGCCCCGGTGGGCGTCGGTCGCGTGCTGGCTATGATCCTGCACCTGAGCATGCTTGTCCCGAGTTTAGTAGCGAATTGATTCCGCGTCCGATGGCTGGAGGCTTACACAGGATCGGGGTTTTTGGTGGGGGGGAGGTGATCGAGGTCAAAAAATGGCCCAGATGGGGAGGTGTGGGCGTTTTTTTGGATATCAGCGAAACCTTTTTCCAAGGCAAAAAAAAGCAGCCTGATCAGGCTGCTTTCATGAATAGGTGCTTGATATTGTGCTCCCTCAAGCAGGGGAGGAGAGGTTTACCCGAGCGCTGATTTTCAGGTCATCAACGGGGTTCCTACATCGACTATCGCCACCTGAAGGCAGTCGGTTTCGCGCTCTCGATTAAATTCTCTGCCCGGGTGAGGCGGGTGTCAACGGGAGTTTTTGACCGTGTGTCGGCGTCTTTTTCGGGCTGCGAAAAATCTCTTTTCGATGGGGAAACAGATCAATACGCTTGCGAATTAAAATTTCATATCTATTCGTATCTGTAT
Organism: Pseudomonas cucumis; assembly: GCF_030687935.1. Classification (GTDB taxonomy): domain Bacteria; phylum Pseudomonadota; class Gammaproteobacteria; order Pseudomonadales; family Pseudomonadaceae; genus Aquipseudomonas; species Aquipseudomonas cucumis. The sequence continues at coordinate 310,735 of NZ_CP117454.1, forward strand.
TAGTCTGAATTCAAGACATCGCACATTCAAGGAGGCTACCCATGCCAGCCTCAACCATCGCCCTCAGCCCACAGCAACAACTCGAGACTCCCGAAGCCGGTCGAGTCGCGCTCAAGTTCTTTTTCAACCTCATGGAACGCTGGGGCTGCACCGCCGAGCAGCAACGCACCCTTTTGGGCAAAGTCGGTAATACAACGTTTTACAAGTACAAACACCTGCCACCGAACGTGCGCCTGCCCCACGACACCCTGGAACGCATCTCGTATTTGATGGGCATCCACAAAGCGCTGAGCATCATCTTCAGCAACAGCCGCGAGCGCGCCTACACTTGGGTCAGCAGCCCGAACACCGCCGCGCCGTTCAATGGCCAGTCGGCGCTGTCCTACATGCTGGCCGGCCGCGTGGTCGACATCGCTGACGTGCGCCGCTACCTCGATGGAGTGCGCGGTTGATGGCGCCGGAGCTGGCCGATCCGCAATGGCCGCGGGCCTATCGGATCGTCAACAGCTGCTTCCCGCCGATCTCGTTGTTCGAAGACGTACTCGATCCCGAAGACCTGCCCACCGCCTACGCGCTGGAAGCCCTGACCAACGATCGGTTGATGGAAGAAGCCGGCGTGCTCTCCCGCGTGCGCCCCGAAGACCACATCTCCGGCCCCGGCTCCACACCCGTTATGGCCGCCTTTACCCATATTGGCAAAACCAGCCGCTTCACCGACGGCACCTTCGGCGTCTACTACGGCGCCAGCAGCCAGACTGCCGCCATCGCCGAGACGAGTTATCACCAGGAACGCTTCCTCGCTGCGACCAACGAACCCGACCTCGAGTTGACCATGCGCACCTACGTCAACCAGGTCGTCAAACCCCTGCATGACATCCGCCAAGACTACCCCCACCTCCACGATCCGGACCCCAACGCCTACGGCCCCTCCCAGGCCTTTGCCCGCCAACTGCGCGAAACATTGTCATGGGGTTTGCTCTACAACAGCGTTCGCCTGCCTGGCCATGAATGTGTTGCCGCGTTTCGCCCACCGGCGGTTTCTATTCCGAAGCAAGGGAAGCACATTCGTTATGTGTGGAGTGCGAGCAGCCGGAAGATTTCGTTTGTGTTTGAGGTCAGCGAGATGTGAATGAAGCCAACGAAACGCAAAAAAACCATCGACGTAGTCATTACACCACGTAACGAATGATGTTCCCGCTCCCACCTTTATCCCCCTAAACCAACCCCCTACATTGATCTCCACACCACCTCCCCATCCTCTCGAAGGGAAGGTCACTGGAGATTCCTCATGCCTTTCGTAAGCGTACGCATCACCCGCGATGGTGTTACCTCAGAGCAAAAAGCTCAGGTAATCGCCGAAATCACGGAAACACTGGAACGTGTCCTCAACAAGCGCCCGGACCTGACCCACATCGTGATCGAAGAAGTCGACACCGATAACTGGGGCTATGCCGGGATGACCACCACTCAGTATCGAAAACAACAGGCTGAGGCGCAGGGGCAGTCATGACTGCGTCCGTCACCATCGATTTCATTTCCGATGGCGCAGGGCCCCCGCCGAAGCCTGATTGATCATTTTTTCAAACCATCACTATGAGTAGAGGTTCATCATGAGCAATTCGAAAAAAGTCATCGTGATTACTGGCGCCTCCCAAGGTCTCGGCGCTGGCATGGTCAAGGCCTTCCGTGATCTCGATTACCGGGTAGTCGCCACTTCGCGTTCGATCCAGCCATCCACCGATCCAGACATCCACACCGTTGCCGGCGATATCGGCGACCCGGCGATCGCCCAGCGAGTCATCCGTGAAACGATCGAACGTTTTGGCCGCATCGATACCCTGGTCAACAACGCCGGGATCTTCGTCGCCAAGCCGTTCACCGCCTACACCCAGGAAGACTACGCCGCAGTGCTGTCGGTGAACCTGAATGGCTTCTTCTACATCACCCAACTCGCGATCACCGAGATGGAAAAACAAGGCAGCGGCCACGTCGTCAACATCACCACCAGCCTGACGGACCACGCCATCGACGGTGTGCCGTCGGTACTGGCGTCGTTGACCAAGGGTGGTCTGAACGCGGCGACCAAATCCCTGGCCATTGAGTACGCCAAACGCGGGATTCGGGTGAACGCGGTTTCCCCGGGCATCATCAAAACGCCGATGCATGGTGAGGAAACTCACGAAGCACTGGGGAATCTGCACCCGGTTGGGCACATGGGGGAGATCAGCGATATTGCTCAGGCTGTTGTTTATCTGGACAGCGCCAACTTTGTCACCGGCGAAATCCTGCATGTAGATGGCGGGCAGAGTGCAGGGCACTAAGAGCTGTTCAGGAGTAGGGCGCTGTTCACAGCAAGGACGACGACCAGCGCTCTCATCCTTGAATCATTAACCTCCGAACGGCGCTACCTTGATCTGTTCACCTTTCTTCGCGCATGAGGGCGGATTGGTCATACCTAGCGTCAACAGGTTGCCGCCGTTAATGATGCAGTTGAATTGCTGATTATCGTTGGTTTTCAACGCGACATAAGTATTAGTACCTTCGGTACGACGGCTGACAATACTCAAGTCAGAAGGTGAATAGCCCAACGCACCGGCACTCTGAGATTTGATCTGCTCATCGGTTAGCGTGTTGGTACTGCTGGCGATGGAGTTGCAGCCGGCCAGCGTGAATAACAGCGCACCAGCCAAGGTTATTTTGTGAAGAGTCATGTGAGTGTTCCTTACTCGTTTGTGTTTCTTTGGGTCGTGTGGTGCCACGTACTTACCGGAAATCACAACTGAGGAAAGCAGTGGCTTGTGAAGCGTAGCAGAGGGAAATCGGCTCATTGATGGTTGAGAGGTTTCCTGTGCCTACTGTTCAGGCCGGTGCTATCAGTCCCACCAAACCCCAGAAACAACAAAGCCCCCACATTTCTGTGGAGGCTTCGTTTTGTATGGTGCCGGCACCAGGAGTCGAACCCGGGACCTACTGATTACAAGTCAGTTGCTCTACCAACTGAGCTATACCGGCGTGTTAGGGCGACGATTATAGCGATTGGGTTGGTTCTGTAAACCCCTGAATTCAGACTATTTTTGCGCAGGTGTCTGGTCAGCCGCGAACCAGTACGTTCTTGAGTTTCTGCAGGGCACGCCAGGCTCGGCTATTTTGCATCGCCCGCAGCTGCGCTTCGGCATGTTCAGCGCGTTGCAGGGCGGCGGCGAGGTGGTTTTCGGCGTCGGTGACGGGGTGGCTGAAGTTGTGGCCGCGGCAGAACTGGAATTCGTCCAGGTTGCACGGTGGGATGTCGAAGGCGGGTTTGAGGGCCAGGTGTTCTTCGGCCAGGTAGTAGGTGTTGATGCCGTCGAACAGGATGGAGTGGTAACCGGCGCCGGTGACGAGGGTTTCCCAGGTCTGGTCGCGCTCCCATGGGGTTTCGATGAGGATGATCCACGGTCGCCATTGGGTGAAGTCCATGCCGCGCAGGACGGTTTCTTCGTGGCCTTCGACGTCGATTTTCAGAAAGTGGATCGGGCGGTTCCGTGCGTGCTGTTCGCAGATGGAGGCCAGGGTGCGGGATTTGACGGTTTGGCTGCGCACGTCCATGCCGGCGTCTTTGTGTTGCTGCGCCAGGGCCGGGTCGAGGGTCGACAGGCCGGTGCCGGCGATGCCGTAGAAGGTCAGGTCATCGGCGGTTTCGCCGGCCACGCATTGCAGGTTGGTGTCTTTTGGGCGTTGCTGGCACAGGGCGTTGTAGTAGTTCGGCATGGGCTCGACGTTGATGCCGGTCCAGCCACGGTCATAAAAGGCTTTGGTGACGGAGTCCTGGGTGGGGTCGTTGGCCCCGATGTCGATGTAAAAGCCGTTTTCGACATTTTTGAGGGCGCGCCACAGGCGGATGTCTTCGAAATTCTGTGCGTAAGAAATGAACGTCACGGTCGCATCCTGTCGGTCAGGTTTTTCTTGTTCATGGCCGCACGCTCGGCGTCCTTGTATGCGTGTATAGCAAGGGGCGTAGCAAGGCGCAATTTTCCGCTACGGATGTCCGGTGTTCGGCGGTTATGTCGTTTTGATGAAATGCTTATGCACAATGGATCAGGGACGACTAACTGTTCATTACGATTTTGTAGACTCGTTCTCATTTGTCTGCAAATGCCTGTTTTACGGGTTTTTTATTGGTATGAACAAAAAATGACCAGCAGTGTTTCAGGCGTAAAACAGCGTGGATATTGGATCCACGATAATTCCATCAACAGAGTTATCCACAGGCTGTGGTTGTTTAAGAGCGTTCTGCCAGGAGGAGGAAATTGCGCGGTGTGAGTGGGGTTTCACAGAAGGTGCCGAGGCGAACGGAGTAACCTTGCTCAATGACGAAAAGTGCTCGATCAAGTACCAGCCACAGCTCCAGAGGCCGTCGGAAAAGGCCTCGCAGCAGCTCCAGGTTGCGCACTTCGGCCAGTCGCTGCCAACCGGCGGCTTCCAGCGCGGCCCAATCTGGCGTTCCAACTGTGGATAAGTCTTTGAGCGCGGCCAGATCGCGGCAATAATCGGCGAGAGGTTTGTCCAGCCAGGCACTGGGCAGGGAAGGGGTCGGCAGGTATTCGTCGACGCCGCGCAGTTGCCGTTGCAGCAAGTCGAACGCCAAGCGCCTCGCCATGGAGGTGTCGCGCTGGCGTCGGACGCGAGCGCCGGCGGTGACGGTTTCGCTCATCGGCAGCGCAAGATCATCGAGGGAAAGGTGTAGATCGGAGCGCTCGGCCGCGCAGGAAAGCGGCTGATAGGTGTCCAGACTGATCCGGTTGTAGCAGCAAGGCGCAATGGCCAGTTGTTTGCAACCGGCGGCGCTGGCGAGTTGGATCAGTCGCACATGCAGATCACCGCAGGCGTGTAGCGCGACTGGCGTGTGAGCGGCGTTCAATAAAGAGGCTGCGCCGGGCGCGAGTACATCCTGCTCGACATGCAGTGCATGCAATTGATGACGCTGGCTGAGTGCCTGGCCGCTGGCGACCAGCGCCGGGTCGTATTCCAGGCAAGTCAGTTGTTGACCGGTTTGCAGCAGGCGCCGCCCCAAATGGCCCTTGCCCGAGCACCAATCCAGCCAATGCGTCGGTGCATGAGCAAACTGCAGGCGACCGGCGAACGCTTCAATCTGCTGCCATTTGCGTCCCGGCACATCCACATTCAAGCGATGGCCCGCCGCTTCTAGCGCACGAGCCGGCAATTCACCCACCGCGCTCAGTTCAGCAGACATCGCCGCCAATGAAGCAAACGGCTCAGGCGCATCGAGCAAGCAAGGTTGGTTATGACTGTTTTCCGCATCCTCCAGCGACCGCCCGCGTAGCCAAAACGCCAACTCCGGGTAGGACGCTTCCCAAGGCAGTTGCAGATGGGTAAACGGCCGAGGTTTCCACAGCGCCTGATGCTCGATCAGAAAAGCATCCAGCGCGGTGAAACGGGCGAGCAGGGCCTCGCCCGTCAGCACGCAGGAATCAACGCCCTTGGCAGGCATCGACGCGCAGCCAGCGCTCCAGCAGCTTGAAGCCGCGAACCAGCACGTAAGCCATCAGCAGGTAGAACATGCCTGCGGCGAAGAAGATCTCCACCGGCAGGTAGGTGCGGGCAATGATGGTGCGGGCCATGCCGGTCAGTTCCAGCAACGTCACGGTACTGGCCAGGGCGCTGGCCTTGAGCATCAGGATCACTTCGTTACTGTAGGCCGGCAGGCCAATGCGCGCGGCACGGGGCAGCATGATGTAGAACAGCGCTTTGGCCCGGGACATGCCCAGCGCCCGCGCCGCTTCGATCTCGCCCGGTGGAATCGCCTGGATCGCACCACGCAGGATCTCGGCGATGTAGGCCGCGGTGTGCAGGGTCATGGTCGCGGTGGCGCACCAGAACGGACTGCGCAGATAGGGCCACATCGAGCTGTTACGCACCGCGTCGAACTGCGCCAGGCCGTAGTAGACCAGGAACAGCTGAACCAGCAACGGCGTACCACGGAAAAAGAAGATGTAACCGTAGGGGAATGCCCGCACGTACCAGAGTCGTGACGAACGAGCGATGCCCAGCGGAATCGCCAGCAGCAACCCTGCGATCACGGCGATAGCCACCAGTTCCAGGGTCAGCGTCGCGCCCTGAGCCAGTTTCGGCAGCCACTTGATGATGACTTCCCAGTTCATTGGGTGCTCCTCGCGAAGCCGCGAGCGGCGCGTCGTTCCATAAAGTGCATGCCGGTCATGGCCAGAATGGTCAGGCCCAGATACATGAAGGCGGCCACCATATAGAAGGTGAACGGTTGCTTGGATATGGTCACGCCGATTTGCGCGTGACGCATGATTTCTTCCAGGCCGATGACGGATACCAGCGCAGTGTCTTTCATCAGAATCATGAACAGGTTGCCCAGGCCCGGCAGGGCGATGCGCCACATCTGCGGCATGATCAGCCGGGTGAAGATGCGAAATTTCGACAGGCCCAGGGCTACGCCGGCTTCACGGTGACCTTTGGGGATCGCCAGAATCGCGCCGCGAAACACTTCCGTGGCGTAGGCGCCGAAGCATAGCCCCAGCGCAATCACGCCGGCAGCGAAGGCGTTGAGTTCGAGGTCGGGGTTGCCGAAGAACTCGCCCAGTGCGCGCATCAGGTTGACCGTGCCGAAGTAGATCAACAGCACCCAGAGCAATTCCGGGATGCCGCGCACCAGCGTCGAATAAGTACCGCCAAGCCATTGCAGCGGCTTGTACGGGGAAGTCTTGGCCAAGGCGCCGAGCAGACCGAGCACCAGCCCCAGGCATAAGGCCGAGAGTGCCAGTTTCACAGTCATCAGCGCACCAGCGGCGAGCGCCGGGCCGAATCCGTAGAGGTCGATAATCATGGAGTTCTTTTCAAATCGCGGCAGGCAACGCCAAGGACCGGCACCGTTAGCGAACGGTGCCGGTCAGGCAGGTCAGAATCAATAGATGCTGAACGGGAAGTACTTGTCGTTGATCTTCTTGTAAGTGCCGTCTTCGACGATTTCTTTCAGGGCAAGGTTCAGCCTGGCGCGCAGGGGGTCGTCTTTACGCACGGCGATACCGATCTTGTCGCTTTCTTCCACCGGGTCGCCCTTGAATTCATACGAGCGACCGGCGTCGCTTTTCAGCCACTCGTAGTTGACGTACTTGTCCGCCAGGATGCCGTCCAGACGTCCGGAAGTCAGATCCAGATAAGCGTTTTCCTGGGTGTCATAGAGTTTGACTTCAACGCCGGGCATGTTGTCTTCCATCCAGGTACCGGCGAGGGTCGCGCGTTGTGCGCCGATCACTTTCCCCTGCAGGGAATCCTTGTCGGTTTTGAACTCTTTGTCTTTCGGTGCGATGAACTGCAGTTTGTTGGAGTAGTACGGTTCGGTGAAGTCCACCGCTTGCTTGCGTTCGTCAGTGATCGACATCGAGGAGATCAGGAAGTCGAACTTCTTGGCGTTCAGAGCCGGGATGATGCCGTCCCAGTCGGACGTGACCACGGTGCACTCGACTTTCATCTTGGCGCACAGGGCATCGCCGATTTCTCTGTCGAAGCCGACGACATTGCCACTGGCATCTTTGTTGTTGAACGGCGGATAGGCCGCTTCGATGCCCATCTTCAAGGTCTCGGCGGCGGCACCGGCGCTGAAGGCCAGGGTGACAGCAGCGGCCAGGAAGATTTTTTTGTAGTTCTGCATGCGGGTAGCTCCGTTAGCGGTTGCTGGACATGAATTGTTTGCAGCGCGCCGAAAGCGGGTTTTCAAACACCTGCTGCGGCGATCCTTGTTCTTCTACCAAGCCCTGGTGGAGGAACACCACTTCGCTGGAAACCTGACGGGCAAAGCCCATCTCATGGGTCACGAGCAGCATGGTGCGGCCTTCTTCGGCCAATGCGCGGATGACATTAAGTACTTCCTGGACCATTTCCGGGTCAAGGGCGGAGGTGGGTTCGTCGAACAGAATGACCTTGGGCTGCATCGCCAAGGTACGGGCGATGGCCGCGCGTTGCTGCTGGCCGCCGGAAAGTTGCGCCGGGTAGGCGTGACGCTTGTCAGCGATGCCGACCTTGGCCAGCAAGGCTTCGGCGACTTCAATGGCTTCGGCTTTGCTTTGGCCGAGCACGCGGCGCGGGGCTTCGATGATGTTGTCGAGCACGCTCATGTGCGGCCAGAGATTAAAGTTCTGAAATACAAAACCGATCTCGCTACGCAGGCGATTGATCTGCTTGCCGTCGGCAGCGACCAGTTCGCCGTTCTTGGCGGCTTTGAGCTTGAGTTCTTCGCCGGCTACCAGGATCTGGCCCTGGTGCGGGTTTTCCAGCAGGTTGATGCAACGCAGGAACGTGGACTTGCCGGAACCGGAGGAACCCAGGATCGAGATCACGTCGCCGTCGCGGGCGGTCAGCGAGATGCCTTTGAGCACCTCAAGCTGTCCGTAGCGTTTGTGCAAGTTGCGGATTTCAAGCGCGGGCGTGGCCTCAGCCATGTGCGTTCCTCATAGTGTTTTGCGCTCCTGCTGTTGGCGGCCTTCCTGGCGAGGCGGCCAAGCTAGCATAGCGTTCGAATGGCAGCCAACAGCGCTACGGACGGTAAACGGGTGGCATGTGGCAGGTTGTCGCATCGGCACAGCAGACTGTCGCCCCATCAACAACCGAACAGCCGTTTGAACACGCGTGGGCGTGGCTGTCGCGTAAAAAAAGGCGCGATGTTGCCAGCTTTGACGGGGTGTTGGAAGCGCTAACCGGACAAACGTTCCTGATCTGCACTTTTATTGTGCGAGCACGAATTTTTTGGTGTGTTTCCGGTGCGCTGATTCGTTCCTTGAAGTGGGTGGCAGGGTAGCACTCTGGCGAAATGCCATTAATCTCAATGACTTGTGATGAATGCTCGATCGGCGGGCAGGCCCCGTATAGCGGGAGCATGAAACATTTTGGCGCAATTATTGCGTGCAGAATAAGAAACGCCCTGTTGGATTCTTTTTACGAGCAGGAATGTCAGACCGGGCCGAAGTCATCGCTTTACTTGCAAAGGTAGTCTTAATGAGTAGTAGCCAAAGCTCCTCCAACGGCCTCGAGCAGGGGCTAAAACCGCGTCACGTGACCATGCTCTCGATCGCCGGGGTTATCGGCGCCGGGCTGTTTGTCGGCTCCGGCCATGCCATCGCCGCTGCAGGCCCGGCCGTGCTGTTGGCCTACGCGGCCGCCGGTGCTCTGGTGGTTCTGGTAATGCGAATGCTCGGCGAGATGGCCGTTGCATCGCCAGACACAGGCTCCTTCTCGACGTACGCCGATCGCGCGATCGGTCACTGGGCCGGTTTCACCATCGGCTGGCTCTACTGGTGGTTCTGGGTGTTGGTCATCCCGCTGGAGGCTAACGCTGCCGCGACCATCCTGCATGCCTGGTTCCCGAATGTGGCGATCTGGGCCTTCACCTTGGTTATCACGTTGCTGCTAACGGTGACCAATCTGTTCAGTGTGAAGAACTACGGAGAGTTCGAGTTCTGGTTCGCCCTGGTCAAAGTCATCGCGATCATCGGTTTTATCGGTCTTGGCATTCTGGCAATCTTCGGCTTCCTGCCTACCAGCCAGGTCAGCGGCGTGTCGCATTTGTTTGACACTCAGGGCTTCCTGCCAAACGGCATGGGCGCGGTGCTGGGTGCCATCCTGACCACCATGTTTTCCTTCATGGGCACCGAGATCGTGACCATCGCGGCCGCGGAGTCGAAGAACCCTGGCCAGCAGATTTCCAAGGCTACCAACTCGGTCATCTGGCGGATTGGCTTGTTCTATCTCGTATCCATCTTCATCGTTGTGGCCTTGGTGCCATGGAACGACCCGATTCTGGCCAGCGTCGGTTCCTACCAGACCGTGCTGGAGCGCATGGGTATCCCGAATGCCAAGCTGATCGTCGATATCGTGGTTCTGGTTGCGGTAACCAGCTGCCTGAACTCGGCGCTCTACACCGCTTCGCGCATGATGTTCTCTCTGGGCAAACGCGGTGATGCGCCGGCCGTTTCCCAACGCACCAACAAGAGCGGCACGCCGTACTGGGCCGTCATGTTGTCCACCGCTGCTGCATTCATCGCGGTTTTCGCTAACTACGTGGCCCCGGCCGCCGTGTTCGAGTTCCTTCTGGCCAGCTCCGGCGCCATCGCGCTGCTGGTGTACCTGGTGATCGCGATTTCGCAACTGCGTATGCGCAAGCAGCGTATGGCTCGCGGTGAAAAAATTGCCTTCAGCATGTGGCTGTTCCCGGGCCTGACCTACGCAGTGATCGTATTCATTGTCGCGGCCCTGACCATCATGCTGTTCCAGGAAGCCCATCGCGTGGAGATCCTCGCGACCGGCCTGCTGAGCTTGTTGGTAGTGGCTGCCGGGTTGTTTGTGGCTCGCCGTCGCAAGCTGCAGAAAGTGGGCGCGGTGGTGCTGAACTGATTCGTACCGCATAACGCAAAACGGCCGCTGTCAGTGATGACAAGCGGCCGTTTTTGCGTGCGGGGTAGCCTTACTCGGCTTTTTCCACCGGCAGGTCCAGCGACTGACGATAACTGTCCAGTGCATCGCCAAAGTCAGTGATGAATTGCGGGTCGGTCAGCCAGGCCTGGGCGGCGTCGCGGTCCATGCCATCGGCCCACATGCGGTAGTCGATCAGCATGTCGGCGGCCAGGTGCGTGGCGGCCATGGCTTCGTTGTCGGCGTTTTCCATGTCCAGCAGTTCTGGATGGTCGCTGATGATTTCGGCGAGGTTCGACAGTAGGGTCAGCAGCATGTCGTTGCGGCTGATGGCCTCGGCGTCACGCATTTTGCTGAACATCGCCAGGGTGTATTCCGGGATCGGCTCGCCGAGTTCGCCCAAGTCGTCGTCCATCTCGGCGGGTTTTCTGCCGACCATGCGGATTTGCTTGGCTTTGGCCTTTGCGCGTTTGGCGCGTTTGTGTTGCTTGTTCAGGGATGCCATGGGAACTCAGTTTGGTTTCTGTTGGGTTTGGGCCGCGATGGCGTCGGACGCCGCCACGTAGTCAGCCTGGAAGGCCGCAGACTCGATCCACGCCAGGGCGCCAGCTTCGTCTGTCTCGGTGGACCATTGGCGGTATTCGATCAATGCCGCGAGGATGAAGTCCATCGCGCCTTCTTCGCCTTCCTGCTCGTACACCAGTTCCAGCAGCGGGTCTTCGAGGAAGGTTGCGCACATCGTTTGTTGGCTGGTTTTTTCGGCGTCGATCATTTTCTTGAACAGTTCGGTCAGGTCTACCGATTCGAAGTCGATGCGATCGTCGTTCGGGTCCAGCTCGACCGGCGCGGCGGCCCGCTGGGTGCGGTTCTGCTTGGCCTTGGCTTTGGCGCGGGAGGCGCGTTTGTTCTGCTTGTTGGCGGAGGCCATGGGCGTCGTTCCGTAATTCATTGAGGGGGCGCATCCATCAACTGCGTGGCACTCGCCGCCCGGGTGTATCGGGGGCCAGCTCGCCGGTCTGCAGCCAGGACAATGCAATGGGCCATAGTGTGGCTTGGTATGCGCTGCGAAAAAAGGCGAAATGTCCGACTTTTTCTTCGCCGATATCTGCGGGGGTGATTCGCAGGTGGGTGTTTGTACTGCCAGTGAAGTAATCGAGCAGGCGTTCGATCGCCGGAATCGTGCCGTAGGGGTCGTCGCTGAGGCTGATCGCCAGGGTTTTGGCAGTGACGTTGGCGAAGGGGAGCTGACTATTTTTAGTGTGGATGACACGACCGCTGGGGCGTTTCTCGTATCGGGCGGTGGGCATGCTCCAGTCGCGAACTACACCGGCCGGGGTGTCTTCGAGCCAGCCGAGGCGTTTGCCGGGAAAGTAGCCGTAAAGCATGGTCATCAATGGCATCACCACATGCCACTTGCCAAACATTCGCCAGCGATGAGCAGGGGCGTAGTCGCGCCAGTAAGCGAACTGAGCCCCCACCGTCACCAGCCGTCGGATCACATGCCCGGAGGTTCCCAGCCCGGCCGCGCAACCGCCGAAGCTGTGGCCGACGACATTGATGGGTTGTTGCGCAAACTCGCGTTGCGCCCTTTGCAGCATCGCCTCGAAATCCAGTGCGCCCCAGTCGGACCAAGAGGCCTCAAGCCCTTTCAACGACGCAGGGCGCGACTCGCCGATGCCGCGGTAGTCATAGGTGATTACGTCGAAGCCGTTGGTGAACAGGTAATCGGCGAAGCGCGAGTAGTGTCGGCAACGAACTGAAGTAGCGGCGTTGATGATCACCACTGGGCGCGTTGGGTCTTGATTGGCATGCCGCCAGGTGAAGCCGCCAAGGATGAAACCGTCGGCGGCGGGCTCGTTGAAAGATTCACCAGGTGTGCCGGTGGGTAACGGCAATTCAAGTTGCGTCGGGGCCAGTGAGGGCATGTCCTGCAAATTCATCGGCGTTGAACCTTTGCGGTTAGCCAACCACCATAGTCTTCACGCCGTTTATGAACAATCCACCGGTGCTTATCGGGACCTCTGCTTGAGTAACCGCTCCTCAAGCACCGCCCATTCCCGATCCAGTTCTGTACGAAGTTCCTCCTCGCTCGGCAGCACCAGTCTGTAGGTACTGGCGAACAGTTGTTCGTTGCCTTGCAGTACTGAATAGCGCACCACCGATTCATCTTTTTGCACGCAGAGAATGAGGCCGACGGTGGGGCTATCCTCCGGTCCGCGCTTGAGTTCGTCGTACATGCGCACGTACATATCCATCTGGCCGACATCCTGGTGGGTCAGTACGCCGCGCTTGAGGTCGAAGGCGAGCAGGAAGCCCTTGAGTTGATTGATCAGTGCTTGTTCAAGTTCGTTTTCCTGGATCAAGCCTGCATTGGGCAGGCCGAGAAATTCCAGTAGCACTGGGTCGCGGATGAAATCCCGGCGAATTCGTTTTGCAGGACCACGCCGATGACAGAGGCTCCTTGAGGAGCCCATCACGTAGTCCGATTCGCAGTGAGCCCAAGTGCTAATTGATCTAAAACTTGAACATCCGGTAACAAATCTAAAAGGAGTAACGATTGGGTTCTGAGCAACCCGGGAGTCGCCATCATGAAGAACGTCCATTCATTCATGCTGCCCATCGCCGCCGTCGGCGTACTGATGTTTCCAGTCGTGCTTAACGCCGCCAGTCTTGAACCGATCGACAGCACAGGCGTGCAAGTCCAGCAGCAACAGCAAAACGGAATTACTTACCTGTCCGGGGGGATTGGAGTGGATGAGGCTCGAGCCATTCAACAAGCGCAGGGCTACAACCTGCACATGACTTTCTCCATCGGGGCAGAGGGCAAATATGTTCCGGATGTAAATTTGGTCATTCAAAAAGACCCGGGGCAACCCGTGCTGACGCTGAGCGAAGCCGGCCCGTTGGTTTATGTTCAGCTGCCACCTGGCAAGTACACCGTCGTCGCGACACGCAATGGTGAGGAACGGCGTGATACGGCGGAGGTAGGAAGTGGTGCCGCTCGCAATCTTGTCTTCCATTGGGGGAGTGAAAACTAACGGAGGCAGCTTTTGCGCCTTGGCTTGGGCTGAATTCCCGATTTGAATCAGTCGTAACGCCCCTACAGGGGGGGGCAATGCCAAGGCTCAGAAGCTGAGCGGGCGATGCACATTACTTCTGGCTCAGAGCTCACATCCCTTGTCATCCAGATCGGCGAGTGTTGCGCCTTCTACCGTTTTCGGGTGTTCCTCTCAATGCATTGCGAGGCGGGGTCTGACAGCAAGGAGGGATGTGAGTCGAGGTTGTCCCGAATGCAGAACGATCATCCCTGTGTACAAGCGCAACGTGCCGCTGTTTAAGCCCTCTGCGTGTAGGAGCAAGTCGTAGAAGATAGCCGGAAACCGAGCCCGCAAAATCCCAGCGCCGCGCCGGTACTCACAGCGAAGCCAACGATTCAAGGACCGCGACGCGCAAGGGATTGCTTTCTACGCTCAGCAGCTTGATGGCTAAGGCGCAGCAGACCACGATCAACATGGGTTTAATCAACCGTGGACCGACGCGAACAGCGGCTCGTGCACCCAATTGAGCGCCGATGAAGGCCGCCAGAGCCATGGCTATGGCAATCGGCCAAATAATCACACCCTTGGTAATGAAGACCGACAAAGAACCCAGGTTGCATGAGGCGTTGGCAAGTTTGGTAAAACTCATGGCCCGCATCATGCCCAAGCCGCAGAGAAGTACAAAACCGACAATAAAGAAAGAGCCCACACCGGGGCCAAATATACCGTCGTAAAAGCCCAGGATCGGCGCCACGGTAAACGAAAAAAGCAGAATACCAATTCTCTTGCGTCGATCTTCATTGGCCAGCTTTGGTGAGAGCGCAAAATAGATAGCCACCAGAATCAGCATGATAGGCACGCAAACTTCCAGATAGCGCTTATCAATAGAGCTGACCAGCAAGGCACCACTGGCGCCACCCATAAATCCGCAGATCACCAGGAAACGGCCTTCGCGCCACTCGATCATTCCTTTGCGAGCAAAGGTTACAGTGGCCGAAACAGTTGCCGAAGCGGCCTGAAACTTGTTCGTTGCAATTGCACTGATCGGATCTACACCGGCCAGAAACAATGCAGGTAAGGTGATCAAGCCTCCACCACCGGCAATCGCATCAAAAAAACCGGCGAAAAAAGCGACAAGCGCCAACATGCCTATTAAATCCCAAGACATTGCATTCCCTCTTTCTAGTTATTGGCCAGTAATCACATGATTGGTCCTTCCGCAGCTTGAACGCTTAAAAAATCAGCCCTGCAGCAGTAGCGGGTCCTCTGAAATAACGACAGGGGAAGAAAATTTTGAAAGCCCGAAAATACGTACCAGGACTCGTCTGTTGTCTTTAATGACATCGCGACAGTGCAGAGAGCGGACGTTATTGATGACCATGGCTGACGCTTGAGTCAGTGTGTACTCGACTGGAGTTGCTTCGCTTACCCCCTGGCAAAGGGCGGCATAGGCCGTTTTGACAAAATTCGAGGCGTTGTCATTGACCGAAAAGCGATACGAGTTGAAGCGGGCTGCGAACCCGACCTTGTCGTCAAACTCCAGAATCGAAACGTTGCGACCATCTTCCCCTTTGCCACTGACAAAGGAGTCGCTACGAGTGAATTGAAAGTTGCCCGTGGTCAGTGCGAGGCAGTGGCTAACGCCAATTTTTTCCAGCAGGGGAGGCAGCGGAATAACCCGCGTAGGTTCCAGGCTCGGGTTCCACAAGGCGGAAAGTATGAGCGACGACGGAGAGGGCGAGTGCCCGTCTTTCGCGTTCACGGCGCACCAGTAAGGCGCCTCGGTATGCGGGCCAAGCGCGAGGCCGGAATGGGAGCTCAGTTCGTTGATGTCAGGCTCTGCATTGATTTTGACGAGTCCGCCACCCTTGAAGTTGGCTACCAATCGAACCAGCTTTCCTTCGTTGTCCATGTCATAGGCAAAGGAACTGTTATCCACCAGTTTCAACAAGATCTGATTACGTGCGGCCAGGCAAAGGACGTCGTATCGATTTTCCAGGGATGTCAGGTCTGGTAGTTCATTTGGAGGGCTGCCATCGGTGATTTTTTGCAGCCCTTCAAAGATCAACGCGCAAACAAGGCCATTAGAGTACGCCGCCAGCAGTTGGCATTGGTCTTTCGAAAACGAGGACTTTAATTCTGTGGCTGCCAGAGAGGCTTTGGACTTGGCTCCTGGTGCCTGCGGCCCGCCGATGGCGGCCAGTTCTTCGGCGAACGTGTGAAGCCGTGTTGATTGCCGGGTATCAAAGCTGAAAATTCTGATGTCCTGTTCAGTAAAAAACTCAGCGTTTTCGACATCTCGTTTGATGGCGTCAGTCATTACCCTACATCCCTGTTGTGTATCTGCTCTCGGTTATGCGGCAGCTTCTCCCACGATTCTGCCCAATCCGATGATCAGCGTATGTCATCCATTTCCGTTAAAGCATACGGAGCGTTCCGACAAGCCCGAGAGACTGCGAGAGGGGTCGTTCACCAATGCTTGACGCACTCGGGACTCAGCTTCGGAAGGCGTTGGAGGCGCTTGCTGGCGTAGCGCCAGGAGGTGGGAGTTGATGCTTCGTTCGGCGCTTCGAGGATGACTGGAACAGTGTCTCATCAAATTCCAGGCATAAAAAAACCCTGAATCTTGCGATTCAGGGTTTTCGGTATTTGGTGCCCAGAGACGGAATCGAACCGCCGACACGGGGATTTTCAATCCCCTGCTCTACCGACTGAGCTATCTGGGCAACGGGGCGCATTAAACTGGTTTTTCAGGGGGTCGTCAAGAAAGTTTTCAAAAAAATTTTAATTATTACCGTCGCTTACGTGCCGACCCCGGATTTTGATCAATTATTGAGCAGGCGGAACGTAGCCTTCAGCCTTGGCGTATTCCTCGCCGGAAAAGAACTTGTCCATCTCGCCTTGAAGATATTTGCGGTCTTCGGCGTTCATCATGTTCAGGCGTTTTTCGTTGATCAGCAGGGTCTGGTGTTTCTGCCAGTCGGCCCAGGCCTGGGCCGAGACGTGGTCAAAAATGTCCTGACCTTTTGCACCCGGAAATGGAGCGCGCTCCAGGGCGGGCAATTCTTCTTTGTACTTGCGGCACATGATGGTGCGGGTCATGACGACTCTCCTGCGTTCAATACGGCGGCCGCGCGTTCGAGCAAGGTTTTGACCGGGGCGGCAAGGCCCAGGCGCGGCGGGGTGGCGAGGTTATACCAGAGCCAGTCGGCCTCGGCCACGTGATGGCCGGCCTCCTGGACCTGAACCAGCCAGGGTTCGATGGATAATTGAAAGTGGCTGAACGTGTGCACCAGGCTCGGCAGTGCCTGTTGGCTGCCCAGTTCCAGCGAGTGCTGCGAAGCCAGATGTTGCAGGTCGTCGAGGTCGTCGAGTTCCGGCAGGCTCCAGAGACCGCCCCACAGGCCCGTGGAAGGGCGACGGTAAAGCAGAATCGCCCCTTCGCCGTTGGCGAGCATCGGCATCAGCGTGCGCTTCTGTGGCACGGCTTTGCGCGGTTTGGGAATCGGGTAGCGGGTTTCCAGGCCAAGCATGTGCGCCTCGCAGCCCTTTTCCAGCGGGCAGAGCAGACAGCTCGGTTTGCTGCGGGTGCAGAGCGTGGCGCCCAGGTCCATCATCGCCTGGGTGTAGGCGTTGACCCGATCATGTGGCGTGAAGCGTTCAGCGTTGGCCCACAGCTGTTTGGCAACCTTGGGCTCGCCCGGATACCCCTCTTGCGCGGTAAAACGCGTCAGCACGCGTTTGACGTTGCCATCGAGGATCGGCGCCCGCAGGCCCATGCTCAGGCTGGCAATCGCGCCGGCGGTGGACAGGCCGATACCCGGCAGGTCGGTGAGCTTTTCCACATCACGGGGAAACTCGCCGCCATATTCGGCAACGACAATCTTCGCGGTCTTCTGCAAGTTGCGCGCGCGGGTGTAGTAACCGAGGCCGGTCCACAGGTGCAGCACTTCGTCTTCCGGCGCGGCGGCCAGGGCTTCGACCGTCGGCAGCGAGGCCATGAAACGGTCGAAGTAGTTCAGCACAGTGCTGACCTGGGTTTGCTGCAACATGATTTCCGAGACCCACACCCGGTAAGGGGTGATGCCCTGTTGCCAAGGCAAATCGTGGCGGCCGTGGCGGTCGTACCAATCCAGCACCGCCGTTGAAAATTGCTCGGCTCTCATCGCTTGAACAGCCCCTTGAGCGCATTTTTCAATTCCGGGCTGACTTTATCGCCAAGCTTCTCGTCGATTTTTTCGCTGATCCGCTCGCCAGCCAGTTTGCTCGCGACTTGTCCCATGCGTTCGTTGTCGACGCGGCAAGCCTTGGCGCCCAGTTCCAGCGGGCCACGGCAGCGCAGCGGCCACTCGATGCCGACGAAGCGTTCGCTGACTTGGCAGGCAGGGTCCGGCATGTCGCTCTTGTCGCCTTCGACGATCACGCCGACGCGGTAATCCATGCCCAGCACCCGCAGGTCGATGTCGCCATTACCGTTGACGGTCATGCCCGGAATGCGCACTTTCAGATCGGGGTTATTGGCCACGCCGTTGTGGAAGGTCAGGTTGCCCTTGAGCTCTTCAAACGGTGTGTCCTTGCCCCGTGGCTCGCCCGTGAGGGTTTTGCGATTCAGGGTGGCGATGCCTTTGCACAGTTGCTGCTCAAGGTTGGCATTGAGCAGCACGCCGTTGTTGATGACGAAACTGGCCTTGCCGTTGAGGTTATCGATCAGCACGCTCTGGCTATTGCCGCTGCTGGTCAGCGCGCTATCGAGCGTCACCAGCCCTTGGACCGGTGGATTTTTCCCTTGGCTTTCGAGGATTTTTTCGACGGGTACTTTGTTGATGCGCGTCTGCATGTTCAGTGCCGGTACTTGCTGGCGCACATCCAGGGTACCTTTGGCTTCGAAGTCGCCGTCGTACAGATTGCCGCGCAGATTCTCCAGCGTCAGCAGGCCGCCTTGGCCTGTGGCCTTGAGTGCAGCATTCTGAATCGGCAGTTTGTCGAGGGTCAGCTGGCCGAAGGTCAGGTCGGCGTTCACGTCGAGTTTGCTCAGACGCTCCACCGGCAACAGACGCTCGGTGCTCCACGGGCCTTTGGTCGGTGAGGGTGGCAGCGGTGAACTGCCCGCGCCAGCCATCGCCTCACTCTCGGTGCTGGCCACTTCGGCCTGACGCACCTGCTTCGCGCTGTTGGCTTCGGCGGATTTTGGCGGCAAGTAACGATCGACGTTGAAGGTGTCAGCCTTGAGGTTCACTCGTAGAGATTGCCTGGCGAAGTCCTCGACAGCGATGCGGCCGCTGAACGTGCTGTCGTCGAGTTTCAGGGTGAGACTATCGAGGGACAGACTGGTCGGCGTGGCGGCAACTTGGCTCACCAGCTCAACTTTGCTCAGGCTGCCCTCGGCCATCGCCGGGAGTTTCTGGCCGATGCTGTCGACGAATTTCGCCAGATCGAATTGAGCAATCGACAGGCCGCCGCTGATTTGCGGGGTCTTGTCGAGGTCGTTGGCCTTCAGTTCGCCCAAGGCGCGCAGTTGGTTGGCGGAGATCTTGATACCGGTCCATTCGGCGACGTTGGCGGCCTTGTCCAGCAGCAACTGGCCTTGAGCGGCGAAGGTCATGGTCTTGCCTTGCAGCGGATCACCAGCGACTTCGCCGGAGAGTTTCATGTCTTCGAATTTGTAGCGCTGCAGCGCACGCTCGAAACGCAACTCGCCGGCCAGCTCGGTGCGCACCCGCAGAACCGGTTGGTTGGTACCGAGGAACGCGGTGAGTTTGATCGGTATGTTGGTCGAGTCATGTACCGGGCCAGTGCTCAGCTGGATGCTTTCGGCGCTGAACTGCTTGCCGGTTTTCTCGTCGCTGTATTCAACGCGGGCGTTGTTGACGGTCAGGCTGTCGATGTCCAGGCGGATCGGCTGGGACGGTTTTTCTGCCTGCGCGGTAGTCGTTGGCGCAGGTTCGCCGGTAGCGGTGGGCGGCGTGGCCGAGGCACTCGGGGTGGCCGGGGCCTTGCCGATGTCTTCCCAGTTGCCGTGGCCGTTCTTGTCGCGATTCAGGCGCAGGTTCAGGCCTTCGACGCGCACATCGCTCATCTGCACTTCGCGGCGCAGCAACGGAATCACGCGGACCGACAGGCCGAGCATCTGCAAGTCAGCAAACGGCTCGGTTGGCTTGGCCAGGGTCGCAACACTGGCTTCGTGCAATTCAAGGCCCAGCCAGGGAAACAGGCTCCAGCCGATATCGCCATTGAGCGTCAGCTCGATGTGGGCCTTGTCGCGGGCAATCTGGCGAATCTCGTCTTTATAGTCGTTGGGATCGAAGAGGTGGGTCAGGGCAAAGCCCAGCGCCACAATGATCAGCAACAGCCCGAGAAGTACCAGACCCAGGATTTTGCCGAACGCTTTCATGGGCGAGTCCTTGTATTAGTCGAATTCGAAATTTAGCCGGGGAGTATAGCGCTCCGAAGTAGCTGACCGGTCAGCGATCACTTCGGGAGCTCATCCAGCGGCACTTTCAGCTTAGCCGCTAGCGCTTGAGCTTCGAGGTGCCCGGCAGGCGCCAACAGCCGCAATGTCGCGCCTGATTGCGACGCCATGTTCTGCGCTTCGTTCACCAGGCGCTCGGCAACGCCACGGCGACGGGTGATTTTTCGTACGCATAAATGGGACAAATGCCAGACGTCGTGGTGCCGCTGCAAACGTGCCGCACCCAACAACCGATCGTTGAAGCGTCCGGCGATCAGCGAACCATCCTGCAGGCAGTCTTCAATCAGCTGTATCTCCCCAGTGAATGGCGCAAACAGCCAGTCCGGGGCGTCGCGGTAGATCTTCTGCAGGTCTTGCTGATCCTGATATGTGGCTTGGTTCAGCAGCTCGACAATGATCGGCATGGTGCTTCCTTTGAAAAGTTAATCCGGCCTCTGCGTGTGAAAACATGTTCTTGCGGTTGTACGAGAACAGATGACATACAAAAGGTGATATCAGTTTGGTTTTTCTGTCACGTGCAAATGGTAACCTCTGCCCGTTCGTCCGTCCCTTCTGCGGCGTGATGTCGCACCAAAATGGAGCTTCACCTAAAAAACAGTCATGCCTGCGTGCATTAAGGCTGGGGGTGAAGAACGGCTGGCGAACAATACTAATAATTGGGGGAAACACCATGACCACGAGCATCACGGCGGACGGCTTTGCCGACCAGCCCGCGTTCCTGTCCAAGGAACGCATCATCGCCAAGCCCGGTTTTAACCGTTGGCTGGTACCACCGGCCGCGCTGGCCATCCACCTGTGCATCGGCATGGCTTACGGCTTTTCGGTGTTCTGGTTGCCGTTGTCCAAAGCCCTGGGCGTCACCAAAGCCGTGACTTGCGCGCCGGACATGAGCTTCATCGCTCAGGTCTTTTCGTCGCAATGCGACTGGCCGATCTCGATGCTTGGCTGGATCTACACCCTGTTCTTCATCTTCCTCGGCTGCTCGGCAGCAATCTGGGGCGGCTGGCTGGAACACGCAGGTCCTCGCAAGGCCGGTGTTGTGTCGGCACTGTGCTGGTGTGGCGGTCTGCTGATTTCGGCGCTGGGGGTCTATACCCACCAGATCTGGCTGATGTGGATCGGCTCCGGGGTCATTGGCGGTATCGGCCTGGGGCTGGGTTACATCTCGCCGGTCTCGACCCTGATCAAGTGGTTCCCGGATAAGCGCGGCATGGCCACAGGCATGGCGATCATGGGCTTCGGTGGCGGCGCGATGGTTGGTGCTCCACTGGCTGCAGCGCTGATGGGCCACTTCGCTTCGCCGACCAGCGTGGGCGTATGGCAGAGCTTCCTGGTAATGGCTGCGATCTACTTCGTGTTCATGATCGGTGGGGCGCTGTCTTACCGCGTTCCGCCAACTGGCTGGAAGCCTGAAGGCTGGACTGCTCCGGCGAAAAAAGCTTCGAACTCGATGATCACTCACCGTCACGTGCATGTGAATGTGGCGTGGAAAACCCCGCAATTCCGTCTGGTGTGGCTGGTGCTGTGCCTGAACGTTTCGGCGGGTATCGGCATCCTCGGTATGGCTTCGCCGCTGTTGCAGGAAGTCTTCGCCGGTAAATTGCTGGGCACCGACCAGACGTTTGGTCAGCTGGATGCCGGGCAACTGGCCTCGATCGCAGCGATTGCGGCCGGTTTCACCGGTTTGCTGAGCCTGTTCAACATCGGGGGCCGGTTCTTCTGGGCTTCGTTCTCGGACTACCTGGGCCGCAAAAACACTTATTTCGTGTTCTTCGCCCTCGGTTTCGCGCTGTACGCGCTGATCCCGAACCTCGGTCATCTGGGCAGCGTTGCGCTGTTCGTGGCGGCGTTCTGCATCATCCTGTCGATGTACGGCGGTGGTTTTGCGACGGTTCCTGCGTATCTCGCGGACCTGTTCGGTACGCAAATGGTCGGCGCGATCCACGGTCGTCTGCTGACGGCGTGGGCGGCGGCGGGTGTGTTGGGGCCGGTGCTGGTGAACTACCTGCGTGAATATCAGCTGAGCATCGGCGTTGAACGTGCCGCGGCTTACGACATCACGCTGTACATTCTCGCGGGCCTGCTGGTGCTGGGCTTCCTGTGCAACCTGATGGTTCGCCCGGTGGCCGACAAGTATTTCATGACCGACGCCGAACTGGCGGCCGAACAGGCGCTGGGCCATGACAAAGGTGCTGACGCCAGCACCGTGCTGGAGTGGAAAGCGGATGCGGGTACCAAGCCGTTGGCGGTGGCTGCGTGGTTGGTGGTGGGCATTCCGTTGGCCTGGGGTGTTTGGGTGACGCTGCAGAAAACGGCTGTCCTTTTCCACTAAGTTCCCCGTAACGGATCGTTCCCACGCTCTGCGTGGGAATGCCTCCCGTGACGCTCCGCGTCACATTCAGAGTGGACGCGGAGCGTCCAGGGCTGCACTCCCACGCAGAGCGTGGGAGCGATCAGTGGTCCTTGGATGCTTGTACTGACATGTCTATCCCCGACAGCAGGGGATTCACTCCGTCAGTGATATCACCTCTCGTGTTTCTGTTTAGCGCCCGCGACCCTATAATGGCTGCCTTTTTCGCCCCAATGATTTTTGCGGAGCTGGTGATGGCCGAACGTATGGCGTCTGTCGAGCGCGACACTCTGGAAACCCAGATCAAAGCCTCGATCAACCTGGATGGCACCGGAAAGGCCCGATTTGATATCGGTGTACCTTTTCTTGAGCACATGCTGGACCAGATCGCCCGTCACGGGCTGATCGACCTGGATATTGTCAGCAAGGGCGACCTGCATATCGACGACCACCACACGGTGGAAGACGTTGGTATCACCCTGGGTCAGGCCTTCACCAAAGCCATCGGCGACAAGAAAGGCATCCGTCGCTACGGCCACGCCTACGTGCCGCTCGATGAAGCGCTGTCGCGCGTGGTGATCGACTTCTCCGGCCGCCCTGGCCTGCAAATGCATGTTCCTTATACCCGCGCGACCGTCGGCGGTTTCGACGTTGACCTGTTCCAGGAATTTTTCCAGGGCTTCGTCAACCACGCCAACGTCACCCTGCACATCGACAATCTGCGTGGGCACAACACCCACCACCAGATCGAAACCGTGTTCAAGGCTTTCGGCCGTGCCCTGCGCATGGCCGTGGAGCTGGATGACCGCATGGCCGGGCAAATGCCGTCGACCAAAGGCGTTCTGTAATGCAGACGGTCGCGGTTATCGATTACGGCATGGGCAACCTGCACTCGGTGGCCAAGGCCCTCGAGCACGTCGGTGCCGGCAAGGTCTTGATCACCAGCGATGCCGACGTGATTCGCGAAGCCGACCGGGTGGTATTCCCCGGCGTCGGCGCGATTCGTGATTGCATGGCGGAGATCCGTCGCCTGGGCTTCGACTCGCTGGTGCGTGAAGTTAGCCAGGACCGCCCGTTCCTCGGCATCTGCGTGGGCATGCAAGCCTTGCTCGACAGCAGTGAAGAGAACAACGGCGTGGACTGCATTGGCCTGTTCCCGGGCCAGGTGAAGTTCTTCGGCAAAGATCTGCACGAAGACGGCGAACACCTGAAAGTCCCGCACATGGGCTGGAACGAAGTGAAGCAAACGGTAGAACACCCGCTGTGGCACAACATTCCGGACCTGGCGCGTTTCTACTTCGTGCACAGCTACTACATCGCTGCCGGCAATGCGCGGCAGGTGGTGGGTAGCGGTCACTACGGTGTTGATTTCGCCGCTGCGCTGGCCGACGGCTCGCGTTTCGCCGTGCAGTTTCACCCGGAGAAGAGCCATACCCATGGCCTGCAATTGCTGCAGAACTTCGCCGCGTGGGATGGTCGCTGGTAAATGGCTGCCAAAAAGAAGCCGCCGATCCTGACCCTCACTCCCGAGCAGGAGAACGAGGCCAATCACAAGATCAAACGCTTCATGGAGGATCGCTTCGAGCTGGACCTGGGTTCGTTCGAAGCGGCTGAAATCCTTGAGCTGTTTACCCGCGAAATTGCTCCGCACTATTACAACAGGGCGATTTTCGATGTGCAGACGCACCTCAAAGAGAGGTTCGAAAGCATCGAAAGCGACCTGTGGGCGCTCGAGAAAAACTGATTTCCGAGCGAAGCTGAATACTCGAATTTGAAGGTTTGCCAGATGCTGATTATTCCCGCTATCGATCTCAAAGACGGTGCCTGTGTTCGTCTGCGCCAGGGTCGCATGGAAGATTCCACGGTGTTCTCCGATGACCCGGTGAGCATGGCTGCCAAGTGGGTGGAAGGCGGTTGCCGCCGTCTGCATCTGGTCGACCTGAACGGTGCTTTCGAAGGTCAGCCGGTCAACGGCGAAGTAGTTACCGCCATCGCCAAGCGCTACCCGAATCTGCCTATTCAGATCGGCGGCGGTATCCGTTCCCTGGAAACCATCGAACACTACGTGAAAGCGGGCGTGAGCTACGTGATCATCGGCACCAAAGCCGTGAAAGATCCGGCTTTCGTTGCTGAAGCCTGCCGCGCGTTCCCGGGCAAAGTGATCGTCGGTCTGGACGCCAAGGACGGTTTTGTCGCCACCGACGGCTGGGCTGAAATCAGCACCATTCAGGTGATTGACCTGGCCAGGCAATTCGAAGCCGACGGCGTATCCGCGATCGTTTATACCGACATCGCCAAAGACGGCATGATGCAGGGCTGCAACGTTTCATACACTGCCGCCCTGGCCGCGGCGACGAAGATTCCGGTGATCGCTTCCGGCGGTATCCACAATCTGGGTGACATCAAGTCGCTGCTCGACGCCAAGGCGCCAGGCATCATCGGCGCCATCACCGGCCGGGCGATTTACGAAGGCACCCTCGATGTCGCGCAAGCGCAAGCTTTCTGCGATTCGTACAAAGGCTGAGGACTCACCATGGCGCTGGCCAAACGCATCATCCCTTGCCTGGACGTGGATAACGGCCGGGTGGTCAAGGGCGTCAAGTTCGAGAACATTCGCGACGCCGGTGATCCGGTGGAAATCGCCCGTCGCTACGATGAGCAGGGTGCCGACGAGATTACCTTTCTCGACATCACCGCCAGCGTCGACGGTCGCGACACCACGCTGCATACCGTCGAACGCATGGCCAGCCAGGTGTTCATCCCGCTGACCGTGGGTGGCGGCGTGCGTACCGTGCAGGACATTCGCAACTTGCTCAATGCCGGTGCGGACAAGGTTTCGATCAACACTGCTGCGGTGTTCAACCCGGAGTTCGTCGGCGAAGCGGCTCAGCATTTCGGTTCGCAGTGCATTGTCGTTGCCATCGACGCGAAGAAGGTTTCCGGTCCGGGCGAAATCCCGCGCTGGGAAATCTTCACCCACGGTGGTCGCAAGCCAACCGGCCTCGACGCCGTTGAGTGGGCGAAGAAGATGGAAGGCCTCGGTGCCGGGGAAATCCTGCTGACCAGCATGGATCAGGACGGCATGAAAAACGGCTTCGACCTGGGCGTCACCCGCGCCATCAGCGATGCGCTGGGGATTCCGGTGATCGCGTCCGGCGGTGTCGGCAACTTGCAGCACTTGGCCGACGGCATCCTCGAGGGCCACGCCAGCGCGGTGCTGGCAGCGAGTATTTTCCACTTCGGCGAATACACCGTGCAGGAAGCCAAGGCCTACATGGCTCATCGCGGCATCGTGATGCGCTAAACACTACAGGCCAGTGGACAGTATGGCGGGCTCAAGGCACTCTTGAGCACGCCATGGATTCCGGTAGCCCGACATGCTTAAACGTCTTCTGCTTGTCCTCGCCAGCGCCTCTTTGTTGTTTATCAACGGAGCCCGCGCCGAAGAAAGTCCCGCCACCGACCTGGTGCTGCTGACGGAAAACTTCCCGCCATACAACATGGCGAAGAACGGCAAAAATTTCGCTCAGGACGAGAACATCAACGGCATCGCCGTGGACATCATTCGTGAGATGTTCAAGCGCGCGGGCATGACCTACAGCCTGACGCTGCGTTTTCCGTGGGAGCGCATCTACAAGCTTGCTCTGGAGAAACCGGGTTATGGCGTGTTCGTGATGGCGCGTTTGCCGGACCGCGAAAAGCTGTTCAAATGGGTCGGTCCGATTGGTCCGGATGACTGGATCATGCTGGCCAAGGCTGACAGCAAGATCAGTCTTGAAACGCTGGATGACGCCCGCAAGTTCAAGATCGGCGCGTACAAGGGCGACGCGATCGCCGAGACGCTGACCAAACAGGGTCTCAAGCCCATTATCGTGCTACGTGATCAAGATAACGCGAAGAAGCTTGCCAGCGGCCAGATCGACCTGTGGGCAACGGGTGATCCGGCCGGACGCTATCTGGCCCGTCAGGACGGTGTGGTCGGACTTAAAACCGTGCTGCGTTTCAACAGCGCCGAGCTTTACCTGGCGCTGAACAAGGGGGTGCCAGATGAAGTGGTGGCCAGACTTCAGGCGGCGTTGGATCAACTGCGCAAGGAAGGCGTGGTGGACGACATCATGGCACGATATCTCTGATACGCCGGTTGGTGAAATATTGCTCCCTATAGAAAGTCTTATCGAGCTCTAGTGGGGCGTTACCAAATCAAATCGCGTTGCCGAGGGTTGCAGGTCTGATTCATTGCTGGCGTAGCTACATACTTTCAAAGGACTGTCTGGAGGCAGCAACTCGAACTCCGCTGCTTTCTTGTACCGTTCGTCACGGACATCGGCACAGGGCGTGCTATCGATGCTCGTTGAATAGAAAAAATGCGAGCTGAAATCAGGATATGCACCTTCCCATTGCATCGATGTAAAGTTTTTAGTATGGCCAAACGCTGGTTCAGGAGCAGGCTCTGCAAGATGAGCAGCGTGGGTGAAAGTATTTTTCAGCAATAGAGTTGTCAATTTTTGTTCTTTCGAGCGTACACCTATTATGCACAGTACATGCATGCGCGTTTCGGGACCTACAGAATCGTTAATATGGCCATTTGTAGCGCTGATGGCGGCGCTATAGTTTTCTGGTTTCTCGCAATTGAGGGCGTCTCGCACAGCCTTGTATCGGTAATATGGAGTATCGATATTGAATGAAAAATTCCATGTTGGCATTGTTTCATTGCCCAAATAGTCAATTTCAGGCCGAAATTTGGTTCTTAGAAATAAGCTCTCGAAGTCGACGTTCACGTTGATTTGTTGTAAGTCACAGGTTGCAGTGCCATTGCTGAATATTCCATTTATGAAACAGCTTGATAAAAACGCGGGTGAAAAACCGTAATGGCGTTCGGAAACAATACTCGTTATTTGGTTTGTTCGCCGATCAACCATTGGGCTACCGGAGCTCCCGTAATCCAAATCCTTGCACTCGTTCACTAACCCTCCGGGAAATGCGGGCGGTATGCCAGAGATAGTCCTGGACACTTCCTGGGTACAGGCACTCAAGCGTAAGGTCTTGGTGGTGAAGGTGCCGGGTGCACCGACATTGAGCACGTCATGAGAGAAGAAGGGGGGCGTGGGTGAAATTTTGAGAGGCATGATCTGGTCTTGCAATAATGCCGACAGAGGCTTCTCAAGCTCGAGTACCGCTAGATCTGTTCCTAGCATGCTTGTCCAGATTGCCGTGCGGACTTTGTATGTTTTGTGATTGGATACCGTGTCCTGAAAATAATTGAAAGTTACGTTTGCATTGAACTTGTGATTCAGCTTTGAAGTACCGTATTCAGCTAGTACGCAATGGCCGGCAGTGATTACATAGGCGGGCGCAGTATTCGTCCAGCCGGAATCTCTGGTGTCAATAAGAGCTGCGGTGCAAGTACCTTTAGGCATATTCAAGAGGCCAATTCCAGTCCAGCGTGAATACCGGTTGTCACTGTTTGTTAACGGTTTGGCAGGGGAACCGTTTTTTAAGTTGTCTCCGATATCAGTTTGTGCGGCTTCGGCGAACAAAAAGAAGTGACTGATCAGATTAATTATCAAAGTGATATGTTTGAATTTCATTTGCCATCCTTGGCGATAGATGTTTGTGGTTGCAGGGGGGGGGCAGACGCGAATGTCTGCTGTGTGATTTATAGCGTCGAGCTAGGGTGATGATTTATTCGCAGGGGCAGGTGGTACATATTTATATAGTCGGCTGCAGCGCAATGGCGGACTCCAATCGCGCACGCCATGAAGCGGTAAATAATTGGTTAATTAACGAGCGGTGTGCGGTAAATGCCGTCTTTCCCATGCCCAGCCATCGCCCGATTGCTGCGCACGCTGATCATCTGTTGGATATCGATCCAGTCAATGCCTTGAGCCTTGAGCTTGGGCAATTCACGTTCAAGTACCGTCAGCGTCTGTGAATACGGATGCCCGATCATCACCGCAGAACCCTGCTTGCGCGCCAGGCTGATAGCTGTCTGTAGCTGAGCAAAGATCGCGGCTTCAGTGGGCTCGTCATCCAGGAACACATCCCGCGAAACGCTCGCCAACCCGATCTTCTGCGCTTCGGCGGCCGCTACGGTTTGCGCACTGGTGCGGCTGTCGACGAAGAACTTGTGTCGACGCTGCAAGTCCGCCATCAGCCAGGCCATGGCTGGTTGCTGAACGGTCATGCGGCTGCCCATGTGGTTGTTGATGCCAGCGGTATACGGCACAGCCTTGAACGCCGCGTTCAAGCGCTTCTCGAGTTCTTCGATGGGTAACTCGGGATGCCAGGCAAACGGCCCGGTGGCAGGGTCCATGGGCATGTGCAGGATAACGATCTTGCCGGCGCGATGGGCTTCGCGGGCGAATTCGGTGGCGTGGGGGGTGTCGGGCATGATTGCCGCGGTGACCGGGCCGGGCAGTGCCAGCACGCGGCGATCCCGGGGCAGGTTCTGCCCCAGATCATCGATGATCAGGCTTAGATAAACCTTCGCAGGTGTGGCCGCTGTTGTGGCAGGCGCCGCGTGAGCGACACCCGCCAGACAACACAGCAGGCCGAGGAGCAACCGCAGGCGCATCTCAGTGGCCGCGGGTGATGCTCAGTCCTTTGAGCAGGCTCAGGGCCTGGGCCAATTGGTAATCGTCGTCCTGCGGCATGGCCTTGGCTTTGCCGCCGGAGCCGGTCGGTTTGTCGGCGCCGCCGTTGCCATTGCCCAGATGGCCTTGCAGATCGGCTTCCTTGAAGTATTCGCCGTCCTGCTCGTTGGTGATTTTGGCCTTGCGCACTTCGATGTCCGGGACGATGCCCTGCGCCTGGATCGAGCGGCCGTTCGGCGTGTAGTACAGCGCCGTGGTGATTTTCAGTGCGCGTTCGTTGTTCAGCGGCAACACGGTCTGGACCGAGCCTTTGCCGAAACTGGTGGTGCCCATGACCACTGCGCGTTTCTGATCCTGCAGGGCGCCGGCAACAATTTCCGAGGCCGAGGCGCTGCCGCCGTTGATCAGCACGACCATTGGCACGGCTTCACTTTCGTCCTTGCCGGTGGCGGAGAAGCGCAATTCGGAGTTGGCGATACGGCCCTTGGTGTAGACGATCAGGCCCTTGGTGATGAAGTGGTCGACCACTTCCACCGCCGATTGCAGTACGCCGCCCGGGTTGTTACGCAGGTCGAGGACGATACCGCTGAGCTTCTTGCCGTTGTCCTTGCGCAACTTGGCGAGGGCCTTGGAGACCTCTTCACCGGTCTTGACCTGGAACTGGGTGATGCGGATGTAACCGTAGCCGGATTCCAGCAGTTGGCTCTTCACGCTCTTCACTTGGATGATGGCGCGCACCAGGGTTACATCGAACGGCGCACCGCCGTCACGTACCAGGGTCAGGGTGATCTTCTGGCCGATCTTGCCGCGCATCTTGTCCACGGCTTCGGTCATGCTCTGGCCGCGAGTCGGCTGGCCGTTGATCTTGACGATGAAGTCGCCGGCCTGAATACCAGCCTTGGAGGCCGGAGTGTCGTCGATCGGCGAAACCACTTTGATGAAACCGTCTTCAGCGCCGACTTCGATGCCCAAGCCACCGAATTCGCCGCTGGTGCTTTCCTGCAATTCAGCGAAGTCTTCCGGGCCCAGGTACGCGGAGTGCGGGTCGAGGTTGCTGAGCATGCCTTTGATGGCGTTTTCCAGCAGGGTCTTGTCGTCCACCGGTTCTACATAGGCTGCTTTGATCCGGTCCATGACTTCGGCAAAGGTGCGCAACTCGTCCAGCGGCAATGGCGCCTTGGTGGTCGCAGCAGTGCCTGCAGGTGCGACCGCCGGGGCCGGTTGAGCGGCAAACGCCAACGGCGCGCCGATCACCAGGGCAATCGTCAGGGCCAGCGAGGTAAGGCGGGACAAATACAGCATGTCGAACGAACTCCTAATGTAGGTGACTCAACGCCTATCCTTGCGCGCGGCACCATTGCGCCGGATCACTCGGGTGACCCTGCTGACGAATAGCGAAATACAGCGCTGGTGTGTCCTGCCCGCCACTGTTGCCGACAGTGGAGATGGACTCACCGGCTTTTACCACGTCACCCGCAGACTTGAGCAGCGTCTGGTTGTGACCATAAAGACTCAAAAAACCGTTGCCGTGGTCGAGGATCACCAGCAACCCGGCGCCTCGCAACCAATCGGCAAACACCACGCGGCCGCCGTGAACGGCATGCACCTGGCTGCCGGCGGAGGCGCTGATCATCACACCGTCCCATTTGGTGCGGGCATCGTCGCCACGGCTTTCACCGAAGCGTGCCAGCAGTCGACCATCAACCGGCCATGGAAGTTTGCCGCGGGAGGAAGCAAAGGGGCCGCCAAAGGTTTCGCCTGAACTTGAAACCAGTGCGCCGGGTGTCGATTTAGCGGGTTTGCGTGGGGCGTCGGTTGTCTCTGCATCTGCTGCAGCCTGAGCCTCACGTAAACGCTTTTTTTCGGCTTCCTGCTGGGCGATCAGCGCTTTTTGCCGCGCCTCTTCTGCCTCTCGGGCCTGACGGGCCAGGGTTTCTTCGATGGTTTTAAGGACTTTAGACAGGTCCGCCTGATCCTGCTCGCGCGCCGCCAGTTTCTGATCGCGAGCCTTCACGTCGTCATTCAGCTTGGCCAGGACTTGCTGACGCTCCTTGCGGACCTTGTCGAGTTCGTCTCGCTGGGTGTCGAGGCTGCTTTTCTGCACCAGCAATTGCGCCTGCTGCAGGCCGATGTCTTTTTCGACATTGGCCAGTTGGCGCAGGGTTTCGTTGAAATTCTTCAGCTGCTCCAGGCGGGCCTGGCTCAGGTAGTCGTAATAGGTAAGGGTGCGGGCGAATTTTTCAGGGTTCTGCTGGTTGAGCAGCAGCTTGAGGTACTCCTGACGGCCATTCTGATAGGCCGCGCGGGCCTGGATGGCGATCAGTCGTTGCTGTTCAATGCGCGCGCTCTGGAGTTTTTTTTTCTCGGCATCGAGTCGCTGTAGCTCGGATTCGCTTTTCTTCAGCTCTTTTTGCAGGGCTTCAACCTGCTTTTCGAGCTTGCCCATCTCGGTTTCGGTGCCTTTGAGGTCTTTCTGCACTCCGGATTTTTCTTCCTGGAGTTTACCCAGCAGTTTCTTCAGCTCGGCAATGTCCTGACGCGTGGCGTCCAACTGTTGTTGGGTTTGCGTGCGCTCGTCGGCAAAGACCGGTTGAAGCAGGCAAGTCAGGGCAAGGGCTATCAGGACGCGAAGCATAGAGGCGGGCGACACCAAGGAAAGGGACGGCCTAGTATGCCCGCCAAGCGCAGCAAAAAAAATGCCCAATTGGGGTTGTGTGATAACTGGACAGAAAAACACCGAAAACCAATGTGGGAGCGAGCCTGCTCGCGATGGCATCAGTACATTCAACAAAGATGTTGGCTGTCAGATTGCTATCGCGAGCAGGCTCGCTCCCACAGGTTTTTGCTGCGTTTGACTGTTGGATTACACCAGAATCGAAGTCCCGGTCATCTCGGCTGGTTTCTCAAGCCCCAGCAACATCAGCATGGTCGGTGCCACGTCAGCCAGCACGCCGCCGTCGCGGACCTTGAAGTCACGCTTGCCGACATAGATGAACGGCACCGGCTCGGTGGTATGCGCAGTGTGCGCCTGGCCAGTGGATGCATCGGACATTTGCTCGACGTTGCCATGGTCAGCAGTAATCAGAGCTTCGCCGCCGACTTTTTCCAGGGCATCGACGATACGGCCGACGCAGGTGTCCAGGCATTCCACGGCTTTCACCGCCGCCTCGAACACACCGCTATGGCCGACCATGTCGCCGTTGGCGTAGTTGACCACGATCACGTCGTAACGCTGGTTTTCGATGGCATCGACGATGCGGTCGGTGACTTCCGGGGCACTCATCTCAGGCTGCAAGTCATAGGTGGCGACTTTCGGTGACGGGATCAGGATGCGTTCTTCACCCGGGAACGGTTCTTCGCGACCGCCAGAAAAGAAGAACGTTACGTGGGCGTACTTCTCGGTTTCGGCGATACGCAGCTGCGTCTTGCCGTTTTTCGCCAGGTAATCGCCCAGCACGTTGTCCAGGCCGCTCGCGGCGAAGGCCGACGGCGCGGGGATGCTGGCGGCGTATTGGGTCAGCATGACGAAACCGGCCAGTTTTGGCTGGCGAGCGCGTTCGAATTCCTTGAAATCGTCTTCGACGAACACGCGGGTCAGTTCGCGGGCACGGTCGGCGCGGAAGTTCATGAAGACTACGGCGTCGCCGTCTTCGACCTTGACCGGCTCACCAATCGAAGTGGCCTTGACGAATTCATCACTCTCGCCACGCTCATAAGCGGCTTGCAGGCCTTCCTGGGCGGTGGCGGCGTTGAATTCGCTGGCGCCATCGACAATCAGGTTGTAGGCCTGGGACACGCGATCCCAACGGTTGTCGCGGTCCATGGCGTAGTAACGGCCAATGATGCTGGCGATCCGGCCTTTGCCGAGGGCTTCGAAGGTCGCGTCCAACAATTCGATCGACGACTGGGCGCTTTTCGGCGGCGTGTCGCGGCCATCGAGGAAGGCGTGCAGGTAGATCTTTTCGGCGCCGCGCTTGTAGGCCAGTTCCGCCATGGCGACCAGGTGGTCCTGGTGGCTATGAACGCCGCCATCGGACAGCAGCCCCATGAAGTGCACGGCTTTGCCGGCAGCAACGGCTTTATCCACCGCGGCGCAGATGGTCGGGTTCTCGAAGAACTCGCCGTCGCGGATCGCTTTGGTCACGCGTGTGAAGTCCTGGTACACCACGCGGCCGGCGCCAAGGTTCATGTGACCGACTTCGGAGTTGCCCATCTGGCCGTCCGGCAAGCCGACGTCCATGCCGCTGCCCGAGATCAGGCCGTTCGGCACGGTGGCCCACAGGCGCTCCAGTACGGGCTTCTTCGCCGCATAGATGGCGTTGGATTCAGGGCTCTCACTGTGACCGAAGCCGTCGAGAATAATCAGGACCAAAGGTTTAGGCGTGGTAGTCATGGATTCCACTCGTGGCTGAATTAAAAGAGGCGATGGAAAAGGGAGTGGCAGTTTAAAGCGAAGTTCCGGCGCCGTCACCGCCGGACGGGGTTTGGCCCACCATAGTGGCTGTGTATACTGGCCGACATTTTAACGCCCTGGAACCTCCTTCGATGGTTGCTCACCTGATTGAATTTGCCACTAACCACTATTTGCTCGTCGGTATCTTCGTCGTACTGTTGGCGTTGCTGATCGCTTATCAGATGCAAGGCGGCGGCCGCAGCCTGAGCACCGGTGAACTGACCGGGCTGGTCAACAAGGACGCAGGCGTGGTGATCGACATCCGTCCGATCAAGGATTTCACCGCTGGTCACATTGTTGGCGCGTTGAACATTCCTCACGACAAACTGACCGCTCGCGTCGGCGAACTGGAAAAACACAAGGCCAAGACCATTATCCTGGTCGATGCCATGGGCCAGACTGCCGGCACTCATGCTCGCGAGCTGATGAAAGCCGGCTTCACCGCCGCCAAGCTGTCCGGCGGTATTTCCAGCTGGAAAGCCGACAATCTGCCGCTGGTGAAGTGATATGAGCAACGTCGTCGTCTATTCCAGCGATTACTGCGGTTATTGCTCGCGAGCCAAGTACCTGCTCGAGAACAAAGGCGTGGCCTTCGAAGAGATCAAGGTCGATGGCAAGCCGCAGGTGCGCGCCGCCATGGCCCAGAAAGCGGGGCGTACGTCCGTACCGCAGATCTGGATCGGTGAGCGCCACATTGGCGGCTGTGATGATTTGTTTGCCCTTGAACGCGCCGGTAAGCTCGACGAACTGCTCAAGGCCTGAACACCTTCCCTATAAGACCCCGAGATCAGAAAGGATCTGAGATGACTGACCAACAGAACACTGCAGCTAGCGAAGAAGAAACCGCACCGCAATTCTCCTTGCAGCGCATCTACGTACGCGACTTGTCCTTCGAAGCCCCGAAAAGCCCGGCGATCTTTCGCCAGCAGTGGGAGCCAAGCGTTGGTCTGGATCTGAACACCCGCCAGAAGGCTCTGGAAGGCGACTTCCACGAAGTCGTGCTGACCCTGTCGGTTACCGTGAAAAACGGTGAAGAAGTGGCGTTCATTGCTGAAGTGCAACAGGCCGGGATCTTCCTGATCAAGAACCTGGACGATGCTTCGATGAGCCACACCCTGGGCGCGTTCTGCCCGAACATCCTGTTCCCGTACGCTCGCGAAACCCTGGACAGCCTGGTGACCCGCGGTTCGTTCCCGGCCCTGATGCTGGCCCCGGTGAACTTCGACGCACTGTACGCACAAGAGCTGCAACGCATGCAGGCGGCTGGCGAGACTCCGACCGTTCAATAAGCGTTCGATGCAGTAACGAAAAAAGCGCCATAACAGGCGCTTTTTTCTTGGGCGGGAGATGATCGTTCCCACGCTCTGCGTGGGAATGCCTCTAGTCACGGGCTGCATTCCCACGCGGAGCGTGGGATCGATCAGTCGCAGGGTTACTTGAACCCAAGCTGGCGCCAGCCTTCATACACGGCGACGGCCACGGTGTTGGACAGGTTCAGGCTGCGGCAGCCTTCACGCATCGGCAAACGCAGACGTTGTTCGCCGGGCAGGGCGTCGAGCACCTCGGCCGGCA
This sequence comes from Pseudomonas cucumis, assembly GCF_030687935.1. Classification (GTDB taxonomy): domain Bacteria; phylum Pseudomonadota; class Gammaproteobacteria; order Pseudomonadales; family Pseudomonadaceae; genus Aquipseudomonas; species Aquipseudomonas cucumis. The sequence goes on from NZ_CP117454.1 coordinate 345,638, forward strand.
AGCCACGGCTTTCCGGGCCGAACAGGAAGGCATCGCCCTCGGCGAAGCTGGCGTCGTGAAATGGCCGCGAGCCTTTGGTGGTAAAGGCGAACAACCGTGGATGACCGAGACTTTCCAGGCAGCTGGCGAGGTCCGCATGGCGTTGCAGGGTGGCATACTCATGGTAATCGAGGCCGGCCCGGCGCAGGCGCTTGTCGTCCATCTCGAAGCCCAGCGGTTCGATCAAATGCAGGTGGCAGCCACTGTTGGCGCACAGCCTGATAACGTTGCCGGTATTCGGCGGAATTTCTGGTTGGAAAAGGATGACGTGAAACATGCACGGCTCCGAAGGTAAAGATGACGGGCATTCTACGCCGCCAAAGGACCCTCGTTCGAAACTATTCCCGCGAGTGATGGCTTCGCTGGCGATTGTCGGGGTGATGGTGGGCCTGATGATCGGTCGCCTGACCGCGCCCGACCCCAGTGTTTTGCAGCAGGTCGAGGTGACGAACGATGGACTGGTGGTGTGGTTCAACAACGAACCCAAAACCCACGGCGAGATAGTCGACGGCAGCGTGGCGCTGTTGTTCGAGGCTGAAGGCCGTGCACAGAAAGGTCAGCTAAAGCTCAACGGCAAGGACGTGAATTGGCGAACGCGGTTGAGTGATGGGGGATTGTTGCTGACGGTGGTGGCGGCCCGGCCGCTGCAGGGCGAGTGGGTCGGTAGCGAGGTCGATGACCGCTGGCGGCTGGAGATCCATCTCCGAGAGCAATAAAAGAGGGAATCCCCGGCCTGCCTGTACCAAGGTTCCCAAAACGGGAGGGCTCGCGCATTGCGTCGTGAGCCCGGTGTAAAGAGGGAATCCCCGGCCTGCCTGTACCAAGGACCCCAAAACGGGATGGGCTCGTCGCAATTGCGGTATGAGCCCGGTGTAAAGAGGGGAATCCCCGGCCTGCCTGTACCAAGGTCCCCGAAACTGGGTAGTGAATCGAATCACTGATTGGACTATTGCAGGGGGCGTGCCAGGTTTTAACAAGTTGAAACAGAATGTCGCGCTGAAACGTCGAAAGCCCCGTATTCCGGGGCTTTCGTGTTTTTTTGATAGGGTTCGATTGCGAACGCAGGCGGGATTTCGGATCTGTTGCCGTGCGCGATTGCGGTTCACGGTGCATTGCGGCGGTGCACAGAGGGGCTGTTTGATCGTTCCCACGCTCTGCGTGGGAATGCAGCCCGGGGCGCTCCGCGTCCCTGCCGAAGCGGACGCGGAGCGTCCATTGAGGCATTCCCACGCGGGAGCGTGGGAACGATCAAGTCGAACCTAGCTCTCTTCCCCCTCATCATCATCCCCACCATCAACCTTCATCCCCAATTCCTTGATCTTGCGCGTCAGGGTATTACGGCCCCAACCCAGCAAAACGGCAGCATCGCGGCGGCGACCGGCGGTGTGTTTGAGGGCAGTTTCGATCATGATCCGCTCGAAGGCCGGCACGGCGCTGTCGAGCAGGCTCGACTGGCCGCGAGCCAGCGCCTGATCAGCCCACTGACGCAACGCTTGCTCCCAGTTGGTCACCGGCGCCGAATCCTGCGGCAGGCTCAGCAGCTCCGGCGGCAAGTCGCTGATGTGCACTTCGCGACCCGAAGCCATCACAGTGATCCAGCGGCAGGTGTTTTCCAGCTGACGCACGTTGCCTGGCCACGGCAAGTTCTTCAGGTATTCCTCGGTTTCGCTTTTCAGCAGCTTCGGTTCCACAGCCAGTTCCTGCGCGGCGCGGCTAAGGAAGTGCTTGGCCAGGGTCGGGATGTCTTCGCGACGGTCCGACAGCCGTGGAATGTGGATGCGGATCACGTTGAGGCGGTGGAACAAGTCCTCACGGAATTTTCCGGCATGCACCAGGGTTTCCAGATTCTGGTGAGTCGCGGCGATGATTCGCACATCGACCTTCACCGGTACATGGCCGCCGACACGGTAGAACTCACCGTCCGCCAATACCCGCAGCAAGCGCGTCTGGGTATCCGCCGGCATGTCGCCGATTTCATCGAGGAACAGCGTGCCGCCGTCAGCCTGCTCAAAACGCCCACGACGCAGGTTGGCCGCACCGGTGAATGCGCCTTTTTCATGGCCGAACAGCTCGGACTCCATCAGATCCTTGGGGATCGCCGCCATGTTCAGCGCAATGAACGGCGAGGCCGCCCGTGGGCTGTGACGGTGCAGGGCGTGGGCCACCAGTTCTTTACCGGTACCGGATTCGCCATTGATCAGCACGGTGATGTTGGAGTGGCTCAAGCGCCCGATGGCGCGAAACACTTCCTGCATCGCCGGTGCTTCACCGATGATTTCCGGGGTTCGGGTCAAGGCGACGGGGACTTCCAGGCCTTGCTGTTCCTGAGCGTGCTGGTTGGCGCGCTTGACCAGCGACACGGCTTCGTCGACGTCGAACGGCTTGGGCAGGTATTCGAACGCGCCGCCCTGATAGGACGCGACAGCGCTATCCAGATCGGAGTGAGCGGTCATGATGATCACTGGCAGCCGTGGGTGCTGTTCGCGAATCCGCGCCAGAAGGTCCAGACCGCTGGCACCCGGCATGCGGATGTCGGAGATGATCACGTCCGGCTGCTGGCGCGCCAGGCGACTCATCACGCCATCGGCGCTGTCGAAGCTTTGCGTGGTCATGCCTTCCTGCTGCAAGGCTTTTTCCAGGACCCAACGGATAGAACGGTCGTCATCGACGATCCACACGGTTTCACTACGGCTCATGTCGATGTGGCTCCTTGTTCCAGTGGCAGAAAGATCGAGAACGTGGTGTGGCCTGGATGGCTGTCACATTCGATCAGGCCCTGGTGCTGGCTGATGATGTTCTGGGTAATGGCCAGGCCGAGCCCGGTACCGTCCGGGCGGCCGCTGACCATGGGGAAGAAGATGGTTTCCTGTAGCTCGGCGGGGATCCCCGGGCCGTTGTCGATGATTTCGATCTTGGTCACCAGGCGATGGCGCACGTGGCCGATGGTGAACTGGCGCATGGCGCGGGTACGCAAGCTGATGCGGCCAAGGCGCAGTTCGTTCTGGCTGCTGATGGCCTGCATCGCGTTGCGCACAATGTTCAGGACGGCCTGAATCATCTGTTCGCGATCAATCAAGACATCCGGAATGCTTGGGTCGTAGTCGCGCACCAAAGTGATGCAGCCCTGACTTTCGGCTTCCACCAACTGACCCACGCGTTCCAGCACTTCATGAACGTTGCACATGGCCAATGACGGCAATTTGTTGGAGCCGAGCATGCGATCCACCAGATTGCGCAGGCGATCGGCTTCTTCAATGATGACGTTGGTGTAATCGCGCAGGCTTTCTTCCGGCAATTCACGGGCGAGCAACTGAGCCGCACCGCGAATCCCTCCGAGAGGGTTTTTGATTTCGTGGGCGAGGCCGCGTACCAGCATCTTGCTGGTTTCCTGCTTCGACAACTGCGCCTCTTCCTTGGTGATCCGCAGCAAGCGGTCACGCGGGTGAACCTCCAGCAACAGCAGCGTTTCGCCATTGCTCAGGATCGGTGTCACGGCGTAGTCGACGGTCAGGGTCTGGCCGGTGAGGGCGGTGAGCATCGCTTCGCGCTTGGTGAACGGGTGCGCCTGCTCGACCGCCTGGCGCAGGGAGTTCAGCGCCTCGGTGGATTCGGTGAACAACTCACTGATGAACTGCCCATGGCTACGCTGACCGCTGATGGCCAGCAGCATCTCCGCCGCCGGGTTCATGTACTCAAGGCGCAGTTCGGCGTCGAGCAGAATGGTTGCGGTGGTCAGGTTGTCGAGTAGCAATCGGTGTAGTGCGTCGCTAATGGTCATCAGGACCTCTTTTGGAGCAGGGCATGCGCATGAATAACGCGCCGATACGGGGAAAATGCAAAAACCAAACCAAGGCTCCGAAAAGAAGCGTTTAGAGCCTGAAACAGGCGTTTGACGCTCGTTTGCGTGGCGTTCTGCCAGCTTTTGCGGGTACTTTCGAACCAAAATGGGTTGGGATGTGAAGTACTGTGCGCTCTATTGCACCAATATAGTGCGCAAAGCTGAACGAAGTTAAAGAAGCACAGAAGGCAATGTCAGTCGTAGCAGCTGCCTCGCGGGCTCGGCAGCGGCTACAAAGAGTGCGTTGCGGCTTTGCCCGACTGGCATCAGCGCCAGAAGAAGCTTTTTTCTTCTTCGGGTTTGTCTTTGAGGGGGCATTCCGGCCGTTGGCCGTAGTCGGTAAGGACGCAGGGTTTGACCTGGCGTTTCTGCGCGAGGGAAATGCGCTGCATGTGGAAGGGTTGATTGGCCGTGCGTTCGACGGTACGGCCCTGTTCATCGAGGATCTCCACCGACAGATTGTGGCTGCCGCGGTCGATGTTGCTCAGGGCGAACACCGGGCTCGGGCCGGGCTCGGCGGTGGGTTGGCCATCCAGCAGCAGACGATAGCGATGGCCCTGTTGCAGGCCGGGTTCGCTGGTAACGCTGACGATCAATTCACCGGCAGTGCTACGGATTGTGGCATCCGGGTCCGGCACCAGCACACGAAGCATGTCGTAATGAAACAGTGGTTTGACCCGGTTTTTCGCGTCCGTCATGGGCGCGGCGCCGCTCGGGTTGGCCGACATTCGATTGCTGGTCGCCAGTGGTACACGCTTGGCGTTGCGGGTGCCCGGCTGATCGGTGAAGACCCGATTGCCCTGGGCGTCGATGTAAGTAAAGACCTCGGCCATTGCCGGCAGGCTGATCAGGCAGGCGACCAACAGCCAGAACCTCAAGGCTTATGCACCCGTTGTACGGTGAAAGTCACGGTGGGGCTCTGCTGCACGACGTTTTGCCCATCGATCACCTGAACCGCGAGGCGGTGTTCGCCACGGTCGATGTTTACCAGTTGCAGAATCGGGACGTTGCTCGGTTGGCCGTAGGGTTGATCGTCCAGTAACAGCCTCAATCGGTGAGAGCCTTGCAGGCGCGGTTGGATCAATACACCGACAGTGAACGTGCCGTTGTTGGCGCGCAGGGCTTCTTCGGTGGGCAAGCCGGTCAGCTCCAGCACCTGATAGGCGCTGCCGGGCTGTTCGCGGCTACTGGCTTGCGCAGGTGCTACAGGCTCGCTCGGGGGTTGAATCTCGACGCTGTTGAGCGGTGGCAACTCCACGGGCTGAGCCTTTACGCCATCGGGCGGTTGATTGCTGTAGGCGGTGTTGCCGTTGGCGTCGGTGTATTTGTAGATCTGCGCGGCGGCGGGCAGAGCGATCAGCGCAAGCAGGCATAACAACAATGAGCGCATTGCAGGCTTCCATTGGCCGTTGGGCAAGTGTCCGGCCCTGTTCCGTTCATGGCGACTAAGCGCTGAGCATAGAGCACTTCAGCGCACATCGGCAGGTCGGCTCAGTGGCTGGCACTGCACAACTCAGCGGTGGCGCGGACTTGGGCAAGCTCGCGCAATGGCGCGTGGGCGCCGGTTTTATTGGCCTTGGCCAGCCACGTCGGGCACTGCGGGTCGTTGCGATAAGGGCTGAAATCGGCCAGTTGTTGCAGCAGGCGTTTTTGTAACTGATCAAGTTGCGGGCGGATCTGCCCGACGAGATCGGGGCGAGGATCGTTGGGCGCCTTGCCTTGGGCATGCCAGTCAGACAGGTGCGCGTATTGCACCAGTTTGTTGGCCTCGATCTGCGCCGAGAAAAACTGTTCGACGGTTTCGTTGCTCAATTTATAGGCAGGTGCCAGGGCGACGGCGCCGGCAATGACTTCGCGCTCGCGCTGCCGGTCTTCGACTGGTTTGCCGCTGTCCCATTTGCTCAGCGCGACCTGATCGGCAATCGCCAGGCGTTCTTCGATGGTGCCAAGCAGCGGGGCGAGGGCGGCAGGTGCCGGGCTGGCAAAAGCGCTGTTGGTCAGCAGGGCGGTGAGCAGGGCAAGGCATGGGCGTAGGCGCATTGGGCATCTCGGCTTTATCGGATGAAGGCCATGATGCACGCAACCGGGCATCCGATAACAGACGGTCGCCCATAAAAAAGGCCTCCCGAAGGAGGCCTCTCTTTTGTCACGCCGCGTAGCGCGGCGCTACCGGATCAGCAGCTGTAGTACAGCTCATATTCCAGTGGGTGTACGAAGGTACGAACCTTGATTTCTTCTTCGCTTTTCAGAGCGATGTAAGCGTCGATGAAGTCGTCGCTGAAAACGCCGCCTTTGGTCAGGAACGCACGACCTTTGTCCAGCTCTTCCAGAGCTTCTTTCAGGCTGCCGCAAACTTGTGGGATCTCTTTCGCCTCTTCAGGCGGCAGGTCGTACAGGTTTTTGTCAGCAGCGTCGCCAGGGTGGATCTTGTTCTGGATGCCGTCCAGGCCAGCCATCAACAGTGCAGCGAAGCCCAGGTACGGGTTGGCTGCTGGATCCGGGAAGCGAGCTTCGATACGGCGAGCGCGAGGGCTGGACACGTAAGGAATACGGATCGAAGCCGAACGGTTGCGAGCCGAGTAAGCCAGCATCACTGGAGCTTCGAAACCTGGGACCAGACGCTTGTAGGAGTTGGTCGACGGGTTGGTGAAGCCGTTCAGAGCCTTACCGTGCTTGATGATGCCGCCGATGAAGTACAGAGCGGTATCGGACAGGCCGGCATAGCCTTCGCCAGCGAAGGTGTTCTTGCCATCTTTGGCGATGGACAGGTGAACGTGCATACCCGAACCGTTGTCGCCGTACAGAGGCTTAGGCATGAAGGTCGCGGTGCGGCCGTAGGCGTCAGCAACGTTGTGTACGCAGTACTTCAGGGTTTGAACTTCGTCAGCCTTGGCAACCAGGGTGTTGAACTTCACGCCGATTTCGTTCTGGCCGGCAGTCGCCACTTCGTGGTGGTGAACTTCGATGACCAGGCCCATTTCTTCCATGGCGTTGCACATGGAGGTACGGATTTCGTGGTCGTGGTCGAACGGTGGAACAGGGAAGTAGCCACCTTTGATGCCTGGACGGTGGCCTTTGTTGCCGCCTTCCACGTCCTGGTCGGACATCCACGAACCTTGTTCAGAGTGGATTTTGAACATGGAACCGGAGATGTCGGACTTGAACTTCACTTCGTCGAAGATGAAGAATTCAGGCTCTGGACCCACGAATACGGTGTCGCCGATACCGGTCGACTTCAGGTATTCCTCGGCACGCTTGGCGATCGCACGTGGGTCACGGTCGTAGCCTTGCATGGTCGAAGGCTCGATCACGTCGCAAACCAGGATCAGGGTCGGCTCTTCGGTGAACGGGTCGAGAACGGCAGTGCTGTCGTCCGGCATCAGGATCATGTCGGAAGCTTCGATGCCTTTCCAGCCAGCGATGGAGGAACCGTCGAACATTTTGCCTTCTTCGAAGAAAGCTTCATCCAGCCCATCGCGAGCCGGCATGGTCACGTGGTGCTGAGTGCCTTTGGTGTCCGTGAAGCGCAGATCAATCCACTTGACGTCATGATCTTTGATGAGTTGAACCGACTTCGACATAGTGTCCTCCGGGTGGCTTCGGGCTTAGTAGTGGATGCCCTTAGAATGTGGGTGATGCCGGCGCGAATACTCTGCCAAGGCAACCTGCCTCACAAGGGAGCAAATTGCATGCCAGTGCCCCAGCATGGGTTTTTTGCCCCAATATCACGCTTATAAAGGTGCAATGCCTCGAAAAGCGCAAAACCTCGCCCTGTAATGTAGCGTCGAAATCCATAAATGACCTGTTTTGGTGCGAGCAAAACCTTCTGCACATTAACTGGTTAAACCTTGAGCAATTTCCGCTATAATCCGCGCCCCCCTTTTTCGGCTGGCCCAGCGCGCGCTGTTTTCATGAAACTAATCGTAAAAGTCTTCCCCGAGATCACCATCAAGAGCCGCCCGGTACGGATGCGTTTCATCCGCCAGTTGGCCAAAAACATCCGTACCGTGCTCCGCGACCTGGACCCGGCTGTGGTGGTGAACGGTGTGTGGGACAATCTCGAGCTGGAAACCCGCGTCAGCGAGCCAAAAGCCCTGAAGGAGATGACCGAGCGCCTGAGCTGCATGCCGGGCATCGCGCATTTCCTGCAGGTCGATGAATACCCGTTGGGCGACTTCGACGACATCGTCGCCAAGTGCAAACAGCATTTCGGTGACGCCCTGGCCGGGAAGATCTTTTCGGTGCGCTGCAAGCGTGCCGGCAAGCACGAATTCAGCTCCATGGACGTCGAGAAATACGTCGGCAGCCAACTGCGTCGTCAGTGCGGCGCCGCCGGAATCTCCCTCAAAGAGCCGGAAATCGAAGTTCGCATCGAAATTCGCGACAAACGGTTGTTCGTGATCCACAGCCAGCACAACAGCATCGGCGGTTATCCGCTGGGTGCCCTGGAACAGACACTTGTACTGATGTCTGGTGGCTTCGATTCCACCGTTGCCGCCTACCAGATCATGCGCCGCGGGCTGATGAGCCATTTCTGCTTCTTCAATCTGGGCGGACGTGCCCACGAACTGGGCGTCATGGAAGTCGCGCACTTCATCTGGAAGAAGTACGGCAGCTCCCAACGCGTGTTATTTGTCAGTGTGCCGTTCGAGGAAGTACTGGGAGAAATTCTCGGGAAAGTCGATAACAGTCATATGGGTGTAGTTTTGAAGCGTATGATGTTGCGCGCTGCTTCCCGTATTGCCGATCGGCTGGAGATCGAAGCGCTGGTCACCGGCGAAGCGATTTCCCAGGTGTCGAGCCAGACGTTGCCGAACCTGTCCGTGATCGACTGCGTGACCGACAAGCTGGTCTTGCGTCCACTGATCGCCAGTCACAAGCAGGACATCATCGACCTGGCCAACGAAATCGGCACTGCCGACTTCGCCAAGCACATGCCGGAATACTGCGGGGTCATCTCGGTGAACCCAAAGACCCACGCCAAGCGTCCACGCGTGGAGCATGAAGAGAAAGAATTCGACATGGCGGTCCTTGAGCGTGCGCTCGAGAACGCCAAGCTGGTGCCGATCGATCGCGTAATCGACGAATTGGGCCAGGATTTGCAGATCGAAGAAGTCAGCGAAGCACTGGCGGGCCAGATCATCATCGACATCCGTCACCCGGATGCCGCTGAAGACGAGCCGCTGGAACTTGCTGGCATTGAGGTGCAGACGATGCCGTTTTATGCATTGAACGCTCGTTTCAAGGAACTGGACCCTACTCGTCAGTACCTGTTGTATTGCGACAAAGGCGTGATGAGTCGCCTGCATGCCCACCATTTGCTCAGTGAGGGGCATGCCAATGTGCGCGTTTATCGACCGAGCTAAGTGCCCGGGGCTGTTTGCCTGTGGCCTGCGTCACCGGCCCCCCGACGCCGCCGTCAAGCTGTAACGGCTTTGACGGACTCTAAAGTTAATCGCTGCCACGACCTGTCAGCACACCGAATCCTCTGATCGAGATACACAAGTGATCGAAAATCTACGCAACATCGCCATCATTGCTCACGTTGACCATGGTAAAACCACCCTGGTAGACAAACTCTTGCGTCAATCCGGCACCCTGGAGCGCAACGAGCTCAACGACGAGCGCGTGATGGACTCCAACGACCAGGAGAAAGAGCGCGGTATTACCATTCTGGCGAAAAACACCGCCATCAACTGGAACGGCTACCACATCAACATCGTGGACACCCCGGGCCACGCCGACTTCGGCGGCGAAGTTGAACGCGTAATGTCGATGGTTGACTCCGTTCTGCTGCTGGTTGACGCTCAAGACGGCCCTATGCCGCAAACCCGTTTCGTGACCAAGAAGGCTTTCGAAGCCGGCCTGCGTCCAATCGTGGTGATCAACAAGGTTGACCGTCCAGGCGCGCGTCCGGACTGGGTTCTGGACCAGATCTTCGACCTGTTCGACAACCTCGGTGCTACCGAAGAACAGCTGGACTTCAAAGTCGTCTACGCCTCGGCCCTGAACGGCATTGCTGGTCTGGAACACACCGACATGGCTGAAGACATGACCCCGCTGTACCAGTCGATCGTCGACAACGTACCTGCGCCGAAAGTCGACCGTGACGGTCCGTTCCAGATGCAAATCTCCGCTCTGGACTACAACAGCTTCCTGGGTGTTATCGGCGTTGGCCGTATCGCTCGTGGTCGCATCAAGCCGAACACTCCGGTTGTCGCTATCGACGCCGACGGCAAGAAGCGTAACGGTCGTATCCTGAAGCTGATGGGTCACCACGGTCTGCACCGTATCGACGTTGAAGAAGCAGCTGCCGGCGACATCGTCTGCATCAGCGGCTTCGACCAGCTGTTCATCTCCGACACTCTGTGCGACCCACTGAACGTCGAAGCGATGAAGCCGCTGACTGTTGACGAGCCAACCGTTTCCATGACCTTCCAGGTAAACGACTCGCCTTTCTGCGGTAAAGAAGGCAAGTTCGTGACGTCCCGTAACATCAAGGAACGTCTGGACAAAGAACTGCTCTACAACGTTGCTCTGCGCGTTGAAGAAGGCGACACCGCCGACAAGTTCAAAGTCTCCGGCCGTGGTGAACTGCACCTCTCGGTACTGATCGAAACCATGCGTCGCGAAGGCTTCGAAATGGGTGTTGGTCGTCCGGAAGTGATCATCCGCATGGTTGACGGCGTCAAGCACGAACCGTACGAAAACGTGACCATCGACCTGCCGGAAGAATCGCAAGGTTCGATCATGGAACAGATCGGTATCCGTAAAGGCGACCTGACCAACATGGTTCCGGATGGCAAGGGCCGTGTGCGCCTTGAGTACAACATCCCGGCTCGTGGCTTGATCGGTTTCCGTAACGAGTTCCTGACCCTGACCTCCGGTGCAGGCATCCTGACCTCGATCTTCGACCGTTACGACGTGATGAAGTCCGGCGACATGTCCGGTCGTCAGAACGGCGTGCTGGTTTCGGTTGCTACCGGTAAGGCGCTGACTTACTCGCTGGAAACCCTGCAAGCTCGCGGCAAACTGTTCCTGGGTCACGGTGAAGACGTGTACGAAGGTCAAATCGTCGGCATCAACAGCCGCGACAACGACCTGGGCGTCAACCCAACCAAAGGCAAGAAGCTCGACAACATGCGTGCTTCGGGTAAAGACGAAACCATCGCTCTGGTTCCGCCTATCCGCTTCACCCTGGAGCAGGCTCTGGAATTCGTTCAAGAAGACGAATTGTGCGAAGTCACTCCTAAGTCCATCCGTCTTCGTAAGAAGATCCTGGGCGAAAGCGAGCGTACCCGCGCTGCCAAGAAAGCGGGTAACTGAGTTTCGACTTAGTTAGCGCATAAAAAAACGCCCCCGACCGCAAGGTCGGGGGCGTTTTTGTTTGTCTGGCTGTAGCAGCTGCCGAGCCTGCGAGGCTGCGTTCGGCTGCGCAGCAGTCGTGAAATCAAACGCTGCGGTGCATCTTTTATTCCCGGACTGCAGCTCTGCAGCCGAACTCAGCCTCGCTAGGGCTCGACAGCTACGGGGATTGAGGCGTTTTTAAAACTTTTCCAGAGTGCGACGGCTGCTGCTGGTCTCGCGCACCACTTCTTTGGGCTTGTACGCGCAATACCCCGGTCGCGGTCCGATCTTCGGGTGGTTGCGGCAGGTGTCCGGGCGCTTATCATAAATAGTGCACAGACGACTCTTACGATCCAGGTACAGGCAATCGTTGTTGCTCATGCGCTGGAGGGTGAAGATCTCGGACTTCTGGTTATAGCGCTCGACGATCCCTTCTTTTTGCAAGCGCTTGGCGATGTTCTTCGGTGGATCGCCACGCTCGAATTCGTCGACGATGCCGATACGGATCAGATCCTTGATCTTGACCTCGACCGGCAAGGTGCAGCAGCTGGACACGCAGGAACCGCACATCGGGGCAGAGTACTTGGCCCAGGTATCGAGGCGATCGATCTCCGCGGCGGCGATCAGGTTGGGCTTCATCATCGGTTGTTACCAGCGTGTGCATCAGGGCGCGCGATCATACCGGGACTGGTGGATTTTTGAACAACCTTTCGCCAGATTTTTTTGCTTGGCGCAAAATAACCCCTGTGTCCGGCACGCCCCCTGCATTGTTTCTGGCACGCGACAACGTAATGTCGACCTATCTCGCACTAACAGGAAAAACTGCCGAACCAGAGTCTTAATGGTCTGTCAGACCGACTAGGCTCAGACAACTTCACGCTCGCTCGAGGTCTTATCGATGACTCAAGAACCACTTGTTCGCGAAGCAGAGGTGGCCGCATTTCGCGATGCCGTCTTGACCAAACTCACTTATGCAGTGGGCAAAGACCCGGATCACGCCTTTGACCATGACTGGTTCGAAGCCATCGCCCTGGCGGCGCGCGATCACATGGTCGAGCACTGGATGGACCACACCCGGCAGATCTACCGCAAAGGCCAGAAACGGGTCTATTACCTCTCCCTTGAATTCCTTATCGGCCGCTTGCTCTACGACAGCCTGAGCAACCTCGGCCTGCTCGATGTGGCCCGCGAGGCCATGACCGAACTTGGCGTCGACATCGAACGCATCCGCCTGCTGGAACCCGATGCGGCACTGGGCAACGGAGGCCTCGGGCGTCTGGCGGCGTGCTTCATGGAAAGCATGTCGACCCTGGGCATCGCCGGCCATGGTTACGGCATTCGTTACGAACACGGCTTGTTCCGCCAGGCCATCGTCGACGGTTGGCAGCAGGAGCAGACCGAACACTGGCTGGATTTCGGTAACCCGTGGGAGTTTGAACGGCCAGAGGTCGCCTACCCGATCGGTTTTGGCGGCGGTGTCGAAACCGTAACTGATGAAAACGGCAAATCCAGGCAAGTCTGGTCCCCGGCGGAAACCGTGCGGGCCATCGCCTATGACACCCCGGTGGTCGGTTGGCGCGGCGCGAGTGTCAATACGCTGCGACTGTGGCGTGCCCGGGCCATGGAAGAGTTGCACCTGGAGCGCTTCAACGCTGGCGACCACTTGGGCGCGGTAGCCGAAGTGGCACGGGCCGAAAGTATCTCCCGCGTGCTCTACCCGGCGGACAGCACCGAGGCCGGCCAGGAACTGCGCCTGCGTCAGGAATACTTCTTCGTCGCCGCCTCCCTGCAGGATTTGCTGCGTCGCCATCGCAACATGCACACCTCGGTGCTGACCCTGGGCGATCACGCGGCCATTCAACTCAACGACACACACCCCTCGATTGCCGTGGCCGAGCTGATGCGTCAGTTGGTCGACGTCTATGACGTGGCGTGGGATGCGGCGTGGCAGGTCACCGTCGACACGCTGTCGTACACCAACCACACGCTGTTGCCGGAGGCGCTGGAAACCTGGCCGGTCGGTTTGATGGAGCGGATGCTGCCACGGCACATGCAGATCATTTATTTGATCAACGCCCAGCACATCGATTCGTTGCGGGCCAAGGGCGTTCACGATTTCGACGTGTTGCGTGCGGTGTCGCTGATCGAGGAGGACAACGGTCGTCGCGTGCGCATGGGCAACCTGGCGTTCCTGGGTTCCCACAGCGTTAACGGCGTGTCTGGCCTGCACACGCAGCTGATGCGCAGCACGGTGTTCTCTGAACTGCATAAACTCTATCCGGAGCGGATCAACAACAAGACCAACGGCATCACCTTCCGCCGCTGGCTCTATCAAGCCAACCCGGAGCTGACCTCAATGATGGTCGACGCCCTCGGCCCGGATCTGCTGGATAACCCCGAAGAAAGCCTGATAGGGCTGGAACCGTTTGCCGAGAAAACTGCATTCTGCAAACAGTTCGCCGAGCAGCGGCTGCACAGCAAGAAAGCCCTGGCATACCTGATTCATGAACGATTGGGGATTGCGGTCAACCCGGCGGCGATGTTCGACGTGCAGGTCAAGCGAATCCACGAATACAAACGCCAGTTGCTCAACCTGCTGCACACCGTCGCGCTGTATCAGGCGATTCGTGCCGAACCGGAAATCGACTGGGTGCCACGGGTGAAAATCTTCGCCGGCAAGGCGGCGGCCAGTTATCACCAGGCCAAGCTGATCATCAAACTGACTAACGACATCGCCCGGGTGGTCAACAACGACCCGACCGTGCGTGGTTTGCTCAAAGTGGTGTTCTTGCCCAACTACAACGTCAGCTTGGCGGAAAGCATCATTCCGGCGGCGGATTTGTCGGAACAGATCTCCACCGCCGGCTTCGAAGCCTCAGGCACCAGCAACATGAAGTTCGGCCTCAACGGCGCGCTGACCATTGGCACCATGGATGGGGCCAACGTGGAGATGAGCGAGCGCATTGGTGTCGAACACATGTTCATCTTCGGCCTGAGCGCCGAGCAAGTGGAAGCGCGCAAGCTCAACCATGAATTCAACGCGGCACCGGACATTGCCGCCTCCCATCGACTCAATGATGTGCTGCAAGCGATTCGCGGCGGGGTGTTCTCACCGGACGATCCGTCCCGCTACACCTCACTGATCGATTCGCTGGTGGACTATGACCGCTTCCTGGTCTGCGCCGATTTCGATTCATACTGGGACGCTCAGATGCGGGTCGAGGCTCACTGGCACGACTCCAAAGAGTGGTGGCGCTCGGCGGTATTGAGCAGTGCGCGGATGGGTTGGTTCTCGTCCGACCGGACCATTCGCGAGTACGCCACGGATATCTGGAAGGCGTTGGAGTAACTTTTAGCGACAAATGTGCGTCAGGCCCAACGTACGTTGGGCCTGATCGATATACTAAGCACCCACTTGACCCTTGTGGGGCGGGCTTGCTCGCGAAAGCGGACCGATATTCAACATCCATGTCGAATGTCAGGCCCTCTTCGCGAGCAAGCCCGCCCCACATTGGATTTGTGGTGCAGATTCAATCTGCTCTCACACTGGACTCCGGGTGTCTGCTCACTAGACTGAGCATTGACGCTGTATCGCCCGGATTTGCCCCACCGTGGGGCTGCTTAGGGATATCGACCATGCAATGGATGTTCATGCTGATTGGGCTGCTGCTGGGCTGGTTATTTGACGAGTCGTTCAGCGATGCGCTGTTGGGCGCTTTGCTCGGGCTGGGTATCGGCCAGGCAATCCGCATCAGTCGCTTGAGTACTCAAACCGCCGAGCAACGGCGCTTGCTCAATCAGGCGCAGGTGTCTCTGCATGCGGTCGAGCAGCGACTGGCATTGCTGGAAGTGTCGGGCGCCAAAACACCTGAAGCCAGTGAACCTGCGGCCAGCGAACCGGTTCCATCCCCTGAAATTATTCTTGAGCAAGCCCCTGACGCAGCCCCGGAGCTGATATGGGAGTTGCCGCCTGAACTCGAACCCATCACGGCGGCCGCCTCCGAAACCAGTCGTCCACTGCCCGATGATCTCTGGAAACCCGAACCGGTCGCTCGCGAACCACAACAACCGGCGGCGCCGCGTGGCCCGAATTTCATCGAGCGTGCCATCAGCGGAGCGCGCAACTGGTTGTTCGGTGGCAATACCGTGCTGCGGGTCGGTGTGGTGTTGTTGTTTCTCGGCCTGGCCTTCTTATTGCGCTATGCCACTGAAGGCATGGTGGTGCCGGTCGAGTTGCGTTACGCCGGTGTCGCGGCGGCGGCCTTGGGCTTGCTTGCCTTGGGCTGGTGGCTGCGACTGCGCAACAGCAATTACGCGCTGATGCTGCAAGGCACCGGGATTGCGGTGTTGTACCTCACGGTATTTGCCGCGATGCGTCTGCATCCGTTGCTCGACCCCACGGCGGCACTGGGCTTGCTGGTGGTGGTGACGGTGTTCTCGGCGATTCTGGCCATTACCCAAAACGCCCTGGGCCTGGCCGCCGCTGCCGCACTGGGTGGTTTCGCCGCGCCGATCCTGACCTCCACCGGCGCTGGCAACCACGTCGCACTGTTCAGCTACTTTGCTCTGCTCAACGCCGGCATCCTTGCCATCGCGTGGTTCAAGGCCTGGCGATTGCTTAACCTGATCGGTTTTGTCGGCACCTTTGGCATCGGATTGGCTTGGGGCCTGCGTTCCTATACGCAGGAACTGCTGTGGAGTACCGAGCCGTTCCTGATTCTGTTTTTCCTGATGTACCTGGCCATCGGCCTGTTGTTCGCCCGGCGCAAACTGCTGGAAATGAGCGACGCGCCCGAGGACGACAGCCGCGAGGCACTGCTGCACTGGTCGGCGCGCAAGGGCGATTACGTCGACGGCACCCTGTTGTTCGCGCCTCCGCTGGTAGGCTTCGGTTTGCAGTTCGCGCTGATGGAGCATCTGGAATTTGCCGCCGCTTTCAGCGCCTTGGCGCTGGGCATGATTTACATGGGGCTGGCCCGGTTGCTGATGGGCGGTCGAGCATTGTTGTTGGCGGAAACCTGTCTGGCGCTGGGGGTGATCTTCGCCAGCTTGGCGATCCCCTTGGGACTCGACGCGCGTTGGACCGCGGCCGCCTGGGCCGTGGAGGGCGCGGGGATTTTCTGGCTCGGCCTGCGTCAACAGCGACCGCTGGCGCGAGCCTTTGCCTTGCTACTGCAACTGGGCTCGGCACTGGCCTTTCTCAGCGAGCTGCGCAGCGGCGAGAGCAGCTTGCTTGATGGCGCCCCGCTGGGGGCATTGATGCTCGGCGTGGCGTTGCTGTTCAGCTTTTACCAATTGCGCAAAGCGTTGCCCGAACAGGCCTCAAAGTGGGAGCGCCAAGGGCTGCCGGTGCTGGCCTGTCTGGGGCTGACGTTCCTTTATCTGCTGGCACCGCTGTTTCTCTTCACTCATGGCACGGCGATCAGTTGGGCGCTGGCCGGGTTGGCGACGCTGTTCGTCGGTCTGCGTCTGCAATCGAGAACCTTCCTGTTCACCGCGTTCGCCGTGCAACTGCTCGGCGGTGCGTTGTTCCTGCTGCGGCTGCAAGAGGCGGGTGGTGAGTCGGCTGCGGTGTTCAGCGCCGGTTGGAGCGGTTTGCTCAGTGCGTCCCTGATCGGGTTGGCGTTGATCGCCGGGATGTTGCTGGCGGCCCGCGACGAAATGGTGCGCAGTGATGTGCGTTTGCTGCGCGGCTTGTCAGTGGTGTTGCTGGCCGGTCTGGTGCTGATCAACCTCGCGGTGCTGTTCGTGTTGCCATGGCAAACCGCGAGCGCGGTGTGGGCCGCCAGTGGTTTGTTCATCATCTGGCTGAGCCTGTACCTGAAGCAGCGCGTGAGTTTTGTCTTCGGTCTGCTGTTGCAGGTGATCGGCGGCGCTGCGTTCCTGTTAGCCGGGCCGGACCTGCTCGGTCCGCTGCTCAGCGAAGGGTTGCGACCGTTGGCGCATAGCGCTTTCTGGACGCCGCTAGTGCTGGGGCTGGCCGCATTCGTCGGGGCCTGGCGTTTGCAGCTCGGCAACCATGCTTCGGCCTTCGATGGGTTGAGCCTGCAGCGCTTGTCGGAAGTGTTGCTGGTGTGGGGCGCGGGTTGGTGGGCGCTGGCGTGGGTCAGCGAAGTGCTGCGCTTTGCGCCTTTGAATCTGCAAGCCACCTTGTTGCTAGCCGTTGCCGCCGTGAGTGTCGCGCTGTGGACGGTATTGGCGCTGCGCCTGAAGTGGTCGTCGCTGGGCTTGCTCTGCACCTTGCTGATTCCTGCAGCAGGTCTGGTGCTGCTCGCAGCCTGGCATTCGCGTTATCACCCGGCCGCCAACTTCGGCTGGCTGGTTTGGGCCGCGGTATTCGTCATGCATTTCATCTCCCTGCGACGTCTGGCGCCGACGCTGCCCGCAACAGCCCTGAGCACCGCCCATGTACTCGGCTGCTGGCTGTTGATCGGCGTGTTGGCCCTGGAGCTGCGTTACGGCTTGCTGCTGTTGTCGGAGCAGTACAACGCCTGGCGCTGGCTGGGCTGGGCGATTCTGCCGAGCCTGTATCTGGTGCTGATGGCTGCACCGCGCGCATGGCCATGGCCGGTGTCGGAGTACCCCCGCGAGTACCGGGTTTATGCCGCTGCGCCGTTGGCGTTGTTGATGCTCGGCTGGTTCTGGCTGGCGAACATCGCCAGTGACGGCACCGCTGAGCCGTTGCCGTATGTACCGCTGATTAACCCGTTGGAGCTGGGTCTGTTGTTTGCCCTGTTCGGCGTTTACGTCTGGTCTCGCAGCGCCGTGACGCAACTGGTGATTCGCAAGGAATACGCCGATAACGCCACGCAAGTGATCGCCGGGGGTTCGCTGTTCGTCTTTTTCACCGCGCTGGTGATGCGCACGGCGCACCATTGGGGTGGCGTGCCGTACGCGCTGGATCTGCTGCTTGGGTCGATGCTGGTACAGGCCGGCCTGTCCATCGTCTGGACCCTGATGGCCCTGAGTCTGATGATCGGTGGGCATCTGCGTCATCGCCGCGAAGTCTGGCTGATTGGCGCGGCACTGATCGCGCTGGTGGTCGCCAAGTTGTTCTTTGTTGAATTGAGTAACCGCGGCGGGCTCGCGCGGATCGTGTCGTTTATCGGCGTTGGCGTGTTGCTGTTGGTGGTGGGCTATTTCGCTCCATTGCCGCCCAAGCGTGCCGAGGCTGTGCCGGATGTTGAAAAACCGGCCCCTGAAACCGAAGGAGTGTCGTCTTGAGTCAGAAGCTGAACCTGGGCTGGTGGGGTGCTGTGGTGCTGGGCGTGACGCTGTCGGCCGGCGCGCAGGAAAAACCGGCGGACTTTGCCGCGCAGGTGCCGTTGTCGGTGAGTGGCGAGGGCCCGTGGTATCGCCTGGAATTGCCCTTGGACGTGCAGCTGAAAGCGAGGCAAACCGATCTCAGCGATCTACGCGTGTTCAACGCCGCCGGTGAGCCTCAGGCGTATGCCCTGGCCCGAGAACCCGCGCAGACCCGCGAAAACCGCACGCTGAACGACGTGAAGTGGTTCCCGTTGTACAACTCGGCGGATGCCACCGAACGTGCGCCGAGTGTGCGCGTGCAATCGAACACCAACGGCACGTTGATCGAAGTGCAGCCGTCCAGCCAGTTAGAGGCGGGCGAAGAAGAGCTGCGCGGCTGGTTACTCGATGCCAGTCGAATCAAGGCGCCGTTACAGCAATTGATCCTCGATTGGACCAGCGATCGCGACGGCTTCCAGCGTTTCAGTATTGAAGCCAGTGATGATTTGCAGCATTGGCAGTCGTGGGGCGAAGGGCAGGTGGCGCGCCTGACGTTTGCCGACGAACGGGTCGAGCAACATGAGGTCGGCCTGCCGGGGCAATCGGCGCGTTACCTGCGCTTGCTCTGGATTTCACCGCAATCGGCGCCAGTGCTGACGTCGGCGCAACTGGAAAGCGCCAACCCTCGTACCTTGCCGCTGCCGTTGGTCTGGTCGCAACCGTTGGCTGGCACTAGCGTGAAGGCCGGTGAGTACATCTGGCAATTGCCGATGGGATTGAACGTCCAGCGCTTGCAGATCGAGCTGGATCAACCCAACAGCCTGGCACCGGTGACATTGTCGGGTCGTCGGGAAACCAGCCTGCCATGGCAAACGCTGACCAGCGGTTTGCTCTACCGCTTGACCCAGAATGGCCAGGACGTGGTGCAGAACGAATTGCATTTGCCGGGCCAGACCGTGCAGCAATTGAAGCTGACAGTGGATGAGCGCGGCGGTGGCCTGGGCGCCGAAGCGCCGACCGTCCGATTTGCCGTGCGCTCCACGCAACTGGTGTTCCTGGCGCGCGGGGCCGGGCCTTATACGCTGGCGCTGGGGAGTGCGACGGTGAAGGCGGCGAGCTTGCCGTTGTCGACGCTGATACCGGATTACAGCGCTGCGAAGCTGGCGGCGTTGGGCAAGGCGACGGTGGAAGGTGGAGTCTTGGTGACTCCTGTCACGACTGTGCCAATGGTGGTGGATACGAATTGGAAGAAATTCGGGTTGTGGGCGGTGCTGTTGCTCAGCGTGCTGTTTTTGGGGGCCATGGCGTTCAGCTTGCTGCGCAAGCCTGCTGTTAAACCCTGAGAATGCTGGTGCTGCGCGCCATTCGCGGGCAAGCCTCCGCTCCTACAGTTCATCCCCCCGTAGGAGCGAGGCTTGCCCGCGAAGGCGTCCTTCCGGCCACCAAAAATATTCAAACTGCCGCCAATCACGGCATCATTTCGAACTACGCTCAACCCCGCACATGAACTCTATTGGGTGTATCACGTCTGATAGGAGGAAATGCGCCCCGACTCGCGTTAAACTGCGCGGGTTTTTAGCCCCCCCATTCCACCGGAGCCTTCCATGTCCCGCGTTACCTTGAGTCGCTATTTGATTGAGCAGACCCGCAGCAACAATACTCCTGCCGATCTGCGTTTCCTGATCGAAGTGGTGGCGCGTGCTTGCAAGGAAATCAGCCACGCCGTGTCCAAGGGCGCCCTCGGTGGCGTTCTGGGCAGCATGGGCACTGAAAACGTCCAGGGTGAAGTGCAGAAGAAGCTTGATGTGATGTCCAACGACATCCTGCTCGAAGCCAACGAATGGGGCGGTCACCTGGCCGGCATGGCATCCGAAGAAATGGACAATGCCTACCAGATCCCGGGCAAATACCCGAAAGGCGCGTACCTGCTGGTGTTCGACCCGCTGGACGGTTCGTCGAACATCGACATCAACGCGCCGGTCGGTACGATCTTCTCGGTGCTGCGTTGCCCGAACGAATACCTGACCCAGAACGAGCCTTTGAACGAAAAGGCCTTCCTGCAGCCAGGCACTCAGCAGGTTGCCGCCGGTTACGCGATTTACGGTCCACAGACCATGCTGGTGCTGACCCTGGGCAATGGCGTCAAAGGCTTCACCCTGGATCGTGAAATGGGCAGCTTCGTACTGACCCATGAAGACATCACGATCCCGGAGTCCACACAGGAATTCGCGATCAACGCGTCCAACAAGCGTCACTGGGAAGCGCCGGTACAACGTTACGTCGACGAATTGCTGGCTGGCGATGAAGGCCCGCTGAAGAAGAATTACAACATGCGTTGGGTCGCCGCGATGGTGGCCGACGTGCACCGCATCCTGACCCGCGGCGGTCTGTTCATGTACCCACGCGACAGCCGCGAGCCGTCGAAGCCGGGCAAACTGCGCCTGATGTACGAAGCCAACCCGATGTCGTTCCTGGTGGAACAAGCGGGTGGCGCATCCACTGACGGCCACCAGCGCATCCTCGACATCCAGCCGGAAGGCCTGCACCAGCGTGTTGCGGTGTTCCTCGGTTCGAAAGAAGAAGTTGCCCGCGTCACGGCTTACCACAAGGAATAAACCATGACCGCGCCCTGGCAGCCGTTGCTCGAATGGTGGTTCGGATCTTTCGAATCACCTAACGAAATAGCGGCTGACAAGGGCAGGTTATGGTTCGGCAAGCGCGATAGCCAGGACCTCGAAGCGCGGATGCGTTTCGGGGGTCAGGTCGAGCAGGCACTGGCCGGCGGATTGACTGAATGGGTGCAATGCCCTGAAGGTTGGCTGGCCTTGGTGCTGCTACTCGATCAACTTCCGCGGATGATCTTTCGCGACACCCCAAAATCCTTTTCAGGCGACCTCAGGGCTCAGGCACTGGTAGCGCAAGGCATTGCTGCGGACTTCGATCGGCAGCTGCGACCGATCCAGCGGGTGTTTATCTATCTGGTATTCGAGCACTGCGAAAATCTGGCGGTGCAGAACGAAGCGGTTTCGCGGTTTCTTGATCTGGTTGAACAGCAACCGGAGGCGGATCGGGCGGTGTTTGCCGACAACCTGGATTATGCCGAGCGGCATCAGAAGATCATTGCGCGGTTTGGACGCTTTCCCCATCGCAATGCGGTGTTGGGGCGCGAGTCTACGGCTGAGGAAATTGAGTTTCTTTCAGGGCCCGGGTCGCGGTTCTGATTGTTCCCACGCAGAGCGTGGGAACGATCAGCGCTCGGTAGTTAGATCCTGAAACTGCCTACCAACTGCTTCAACCGCGCCGCCTGCTGCTCAAGATCAGCACACGCACGCAAGGTCGACTGCAAATTCTCCACACCTTCCTGGTTCAGCGTGTTGATCTCGGTGATGTCGACGTTGATCGACTCAACCACAGCGGTTTGCTCCTCGGTCGCGGTCGCCACGGACTGG
Source organism: Pseudomonas cucumis (assembly GCF_030687935.1). Lineage (GTDB taxonomy): Bacteria > Pseudomonadota > Gammaproteobacteria > Pseudomonadales > Pseudomonadaceae > Aquipseudomonas > Aquipseudomonas cucumis. The sequence goes on from NZ_CP117454.1 coordinate 367,556, forward strand.
TTCATCCCGTCGATCTCACCGATGCGCTGCGTCACGCTACCCAGGCGTTCGCCGGCCTGGTTGGCGATGCCGACGCTGCTTTCGCTCTGGCGCTGGCTGTCGGTCATGGTGCTGACCGCTTCCCGGGCGCCGATTTGCAGTTCTTCGATCATCTTTTGCACTTGCTGCGCCGAATCCTGAGTGCGGTGGGCGAGGTTGCGCACCTCGTCCGCGACCACGGCAAAACCACGGCCGGCTTCACCGGCACGGGCTGCTTCGATGGCCGCGTTGAGCGCCAGCAGGTTGGTTTGCTGCGAGATGCTGGTGATCACTTCCAGAATCTGGCCGATGTTCACCGTGTTGCTGTTCAGGGTTTCGATGTTGCCGCAGGAATCGCTGATCTTCGCCGACAGCTGCTGCATGGCTGCGATGGTTTTATCCACCACCTGCTGACCGTCTTCGGCCAAGGCACGGGCGTCGCTCGAATGTTGCGAGGCGAGGGCTGCGTTCTGGGCGATTTCCTGGGCGGCGGCGCCCAATTCGTTGATTGCTGCAGCCACGCTGCTGGTGCGTGAGGCTTGTTGATCGGAGTTGAACATCGACGAGTTGGAGGCCGCGACGACCCGCAAGGCGACTTCATTGACCTGGCCGGTAGCCGAAGACACTTCGCGGATCGAGGTATGAATACGTTCCACAAAACGGTTGAACGAAGTGCCCAACGCACCGAATTCATCCTGGCCGTGAATGGTCAGGCGTTTGGTCAGGTCGCCTTCGCCCTCGGCGATGTCATGCATGGCGCGGCCCATGGTCAGCAGCGGTTGCATCAGCACGCGGATCAACATGCTCAGCAGCGCGATGATGATCACCACGGCAATGATCATGGCGATGATCGCCGAAGTGCGAAATTCGCTGAGCATCGAGAACGCGGTGTCTTTATCCAGCACCAGCGCCACGTACCAGTCTGCAGACGGCACACCGTTGACGTGAGTGAAGGAGATGAACTGGGTTTTGCCATCCAGCTCGACTTCTTTCAGGCCCGGGCTGATTTTCGGCGCGCCGTTGGGGTAGGCGTCGGCCAGGTTCTTGAGCACCAGTTTGCTGTCCGGGTGGATCAGGATCTTGCCGTCGGCGCTGACGATAAATGCATGCCCATGACCGCCGAAGTTCAGCAAGTTGATGATCGCGCTGACGCTGGACAGATCAATGTCTGCGCCGGCGACGCCAATCATTTGATTCTGGTGCTTCACTGGCGTGGCAACGGTGATCACCAGTTTGCCCGACGATGCCGCAATGTAGGGTTCCGTGACGATGGTCTGTTGCGCGTTGTTGGCCGCCTTGTACCAGCCACGGGCGCGCGGGTCGTAGTCCGCGGCGCGATTGCCGGCCGGGACCGAGAACATCACGCCATCGGTGCCGCCGAAGTAGCTGAGCTGAAAATTGCTGGTGTAGGCCGGCAGGTCGATGGCGCGCTTGAGGTTGGCCTGGGCGCTGCCGTCCACGGCGATCTGCTGGGACAGTGATTGCAGCAATTGAATGCGGCTTTCCAGCCAGGTCTGAATGTTGCTGGTGGTCAGGCTGCCGAGTTCCTGCATCGAGGACTCTGTACTGCTGAGCAGGGTCTGCCGCTGGCGGTAATCGTTGAACAGGATGAAACAGGCGAATGCAACGGCCACCACGAGAGCGGCTGCCAACAGGATTTTGTGGCTGAATTTCATGTTTCTGGTCATTAAATGAGCTACCGCGAAGGGCTGGTCAACAAGGAGCGTCAATTCGCCACAGTGGAAGGCTTTGCACTGCTTCTATGTCGACTGGCCGGCGCCAAAGATTAGGCGGTTGCTGCGAAAACCGACGAAATACTCAGCGGCGCGAAAAAGTGGCTGATCTATCGTAAAAGTCTGACGGGTGGCCGAATAAATAGCCGAATGCTCAGGGAACCAGATAGGTGTTTTCTCTTCTAAGCTTCAGCTTGGCAGCCATGCCATTCCCTTCGCCCCAGGAGTTACACCATGTCGCTGCGATCTATCGCCTTGCTCTCGTTCTGCGTGTTGTTGGCAGCGTGCGGCAAGATCAATCAGGAAAATTACTCGAAGCTGTCGACCGGCATGCCCAAGGCCGAGGTTGAAACCTTGCTGGGCAAACCGACCGATTGCTCGGGCGCGCTCGGCATGTCCAGTTGCACCTGGGGCGACAAAAACAGCTTTATCAGCGTGCAGTACGCCGGTGACAAAGTGCTGATGTTTTCCGGCCAAGGCCTGAAGTAAACCGGGGCTATTCGCCCGCGGGAGAAAAAAATAATGAAGCGGTTACTGATCGTTCTTTTTGCCGGCCTGGTATTGGCCGGCTGCGCCACTTCTGGCGTAGATCCGTTGGCACCCAAGACCGTCAACTCGGTCAACCTCAAGCGTTACCAGGGAACCTGGTACGAATTGGCGCGACTGCCAGTGTATTTTCAGCGCAATTGCGCGCAATCCGAAGCTCATTACAGCCTCAAGCCTGAAGGTGACATGGCGGTGCTGAACCGCTGCCTGACGTCGGACTGGCAATGGGAAGAGGCCAAAGGCACGGCTTATCCACAGGTGCCCGGCAAGGCCGACAAGCTGTGGGTCGAGTTCGATACCTGGTTCTCGCGACTGATACCCGGTTTGGCGAAGGGAGAGTACTGGGTGTTGTACGTCAGCGATGATTACAAGACCGCGATTGTCGGCGACCCGAGCCGCCGTCACCTCTGGCTGCTGTCACGCACCCCGACGGTCAATGGTGTAGTGCGTGAAGAACTGCTGAGCAAGGCGCGTCAGCAGGGCTATGACACGACACGGCTGATCTGGCGCGCATCGGATAGCAAGATGGCCAAGACTTCGAACTAGCGGTCGCCGAAGATCAAAAAAGGTGGGAGCGAGCCTGCTCGCGATAGCGGAATGTCAGTCAACACTTCTGTTGAATTGGACGGCCCTATCGCGAGCAGGCTCGCTCCCACATTTTTTTGTGTCAGTCCAAGAGATCGCGCAAAACCTGAGTAAACGCCCGATTACTCTCTTCTTCCCCGGCATGCCGCCCATCACGCACAACCCACTGGCCGCTGACCAGCACATCCCGCACCTGGCGATCACCACCGGCAAACAGCCAACGATTGAGAATCCCGTCGCCACTGGCCGTCGCCAGGTACGGATCGTTGCCGTCCAGCACCAGCCAGTCGGCACGCTTGCCGACTTCCAAGGCGCCAATTGGCTGCCCCAATGCCTGGGCGCCACCATCCAGCGCCGCGTCATACAGTGTGCGGCCGACCATCGGCTGATCTGCGCCATACAAACGATTACGCCGCTGATCGCGCAGACGCTGGCCGTATTCCAGCCAGCGCAACTCTTCCACCACGCTTAACGACACATGGCTGTCGGAACCGATGCCCATGCGCCCGCCCTGCGCCAGGAAATCCACCGCCGGGAAAATTCCGTCGCCGAGGTTGGCTTCGGTGGTCAGACACAGGCCGGCGATGGCGCGGCTCTTGGCCATGAGCGTGACTTCTTCCGGGTTGGCGTGGGTCGCGTGGACCAGGCACCAGCGCTGATCGACTTCGGTGTTTTCGTACAGCCATTGCAGCGGACGGCGACCGCTCCAGCTCAGGCAGTCATCGACTTCCTTCTGCTGTTCGGCAATGTGAATGTGTACCGGGCACTGCTTGTCGCTGGCCGCCAGCACTTCGCTGATCTGCTGCGGGGTGACCGCACGCAACGAGTGGAAACACAAACCCAGGGCCTGGGCCGGTTGCTGCGCCAGGATCGGCTGCAAGCGCGATTGAAGCTTGAGGTAGTTTTCGGTGCTGTTGATAAAGCGGCGCTGGCCTTCGTTCGGGGCCTGGCCGCCGAAACCGGAGTGGCTATAGAGCACTGGCAGCAGGGTCAAGCCGATACCGGCGGAACTGGCCGCCTGGCTGATGCGCAGCGCCAGTTCGGTCGGGTCTGCGTACGGTTGGCCGTTCGTATCGTGGTGTACGTAATGAAATTCCGCGACCGAGGTGTAACCGGCCTTGAGCATTTCGATGTACAGCTGACGGGCAATGACGCCGAGTTGGTCCGGGCTGATTTTTCCGACGAGCCGGTACATCAGATCGCGCCAGGTCCAGAAACTGTCGTTCGGATTACCCGCCACTTCCGCCAACCCGGCCATGGCCCGCTGGAAGGCGTGGGAGTGTAAATTCGGCATTCCCGGCAGCAACGGACCGCTCAGCCGTTCGGCGTCATCTGCGTGAGAATCGGCCTGGATATGGGTCAATACGCCATCGGCGCTGACCTCAAGACGTACATTGTTGGCCCATCCACTAGGCAGCAGCGCGCGTTCGGCAAAGAAGGCGGACATGGTTCAGCACCCCATCGTGTGTTATTTGTATATACATATACAGACGTTTGCCTGCTCGGTAAACTCCGGCAAGCTAGCAACCTCTAACAGATGATCAAGGATTAACCGTGCCGACTCCCTCTGCCACATTGCCGCCGAATGCCAATCTGAGCGCCAATCTGGGCGACAGTCCGGCGCCCTTGTACGCCCGCGTAAAACAGATGATCACCCAGCAAATCGACAGTGGAAACTGGCCGCCGCACTACCGCGTTCCGTCGGAAAGCGAGTTGGTCAGCCAGCTGGGTTTCAGCCGCATGACCATCAACCGCGCGCTGCGCGAGATGACCGCCGACGGCCTGCTGGTGCGCATGCAAGGCGTCGGAACGTTCGTTGCCGAGCCGAAAAGTCAGTCTGCCTTGTTTGAAGTACACAACATCGCCGACGAGATCGCCTCCCGTGGCCATCGCCACACCTGCAAGGTGATCACCCTCGAAGAAGAGGCCGCCGGTTCCGAGCGGGCTCTTGCCCTGGACATGCGCGAAGGCCAGAAAGTGTTCCACTCGTTGATTGTGCATTTCGAAAACGACATTCCGGTGCAAATCGAAGACCGTTTCGTCAACGCGCTGGTGGCGCCGGACTACCTCAAGCAAGACTTCACCCTGCAAACGCCTTACGCCTATCTGAATCAGGTCGCGCCATTGACCGAAGGCGAGCACGTGGTCGAAGCGATTCTCGCCGAGCCGTCCGAATGCAAGTTGCTGCAGATTGAAAAGGGCGAGCCTTGCCTGCTGATTCGTCGCCGCACCTGGTCCGGCCGTCAGCCCGTGACCGCCGCCCGTTTGATCCACCCCGGTTCCCGCCATCGTCTGGAAGGACGGTTCCATAAATAAAGAGCCCTGAATGAGCCAGTTGAAAGTTTTACGCGCAACAGATTACCCGCGCATGCCGTGGAAAAACGGCGGCGGCAGCACCGAAGAAATCACCCGTGATGGAGGGGCTGGCCTTGAGGGTTTCGGCTGGCGTCTGTCGATTGCCGACATCGGCGAGTCGGGCGGGTTTTCAACCTTTGCCGGCTATGAGCGGGTGATCACCGTGCTGCAAGGGGAGGGCATGAGCTTGCGCGTCGACGGCCAGGACACGCGGCCGTTGTTACCGCTGGACCCGTTTGCGTTTAGTGGCGAGAGTCACGTGTCCTGCACATTGCTCGGCGGGCCGATTCGCGATTTCAACCTGATTTATGCGCCGGACCGTTACCGCGCGCGGTTGCAGTGGCTGGAGGGCGAGCAGCGGTTTTTCAGCTCGGCCGGCACCGTGCTGGTGTTCAGCGTGGTTGAACAGCTTGAAGTGACGGTGGGTAACAACGCCTCTCAGCTAGGGCGCCATGATTGTCTGCAGCTCAACGGTAACGCCGGGCTGCTGGATATCTCTATCAAGGGTCAGTGCTGTGTGATCGAGCTGATCGCACGCTGAGCCAGCACCGAGTCGCCTCTATCGCGGGCAAGCCCGCTCCCACAGGGACATCATCGTACTTGTGGGAGCGGGCTTGCCCGCGATGCTTTTCAGGGCTCAAAACCCGTTTCCCATTGCGCACCACTTTGTTACCGAACGCCCCAGCGTGGCGCAAAACCACGTTCAAGTAACAGCCATCGTCCTCGCACAAAATCTCCCCGAAAAATTTCATCTTCCTCAGAACCCTTGATCTACAGGCTTTCCAGCCCTTTCAAAACTTTTCTTGAACGCTCATCCAGCAAGTTGGCCGCTTGATTGCATATGCTTGTATGTACAAGTAAAGACGTATGCGTATGAGTCGATCGAGACTCCTCGCAACGTCCACTGATTCGCTTGTGTCGCTTTGACGCGCACAGGCTGGCTCGCCCACTGCCAGGGTTGGTTTGGATTGATCGCTGAGGAGTCTTTTTCGTGACTGACAATACCCAGAAACCTACTAAATACCGCAATGTCGAAATCCGTGCCGCACGCGGTAACAAGCTGACCGCCAAGAGCTGGCTGACTGAAGCGCCGCTGCGCATGTTGATGAACAACCTCGACCCGGAAGTCGCCGAGAACCCTAAAGAACTGGTGGTTTACGGTGGTATCGGTCGTGCGGCACGCAACTGGGAATGCTACGACAAGATCGTCGAAAGCCTGACCAACCTGAACGACGACGAGACCCTGCTGGTGCAATCCGGCAAGCCGGTCGGCGTGTTCAAGACCCACACCAACGCCCCGCGCGTGCTGATCGCCAACTCCAACCTGGTGCCACACTGGGCGAGCTGGGAACACTTCAACGAACTGGACGCCAAAGGCCTGGCCATGTACGGCCAGATGACCGCCGGCAGCTGGATCTACATCGGCAGCCAGGGCATCGTCCAGGGCACCTACGAAACTTTCGTGGAAGCCGGTCGCCAACACTATAACGATGACCTGAAAGGTCGTTGGGTCCTGACCGCAGGCCTCGGCGGCATGGGCGGCGCTCAACCATTGGCCGCCACCCTGGCCGGCGCTTGCTCGCTGAACATCGAATGCCAGCAGGTCAGCATCGATTTCCGCCTGAACAGCCGTTATGTCGATGAGCAAGCCACCGACCTCGACGACGCGCTGGCCCGCATCGCCAAATACACCAAAGAAGGCAAAGCGATTTCCATCGCCCTGCTGGGTAATGCGGCTGAAATCCTGCCAGAACTGGTCAAGCGCGGCGTGCGCCCAGACATGGTCACCGACCAGACCAGCGCCCACGACCCACTCAACGGTTACCTGCCAGCCGGCTGGACCTGGGAAGAGTACCGCGCTCGCGCCAAGACCGAGCCTGCTGCCGTGGTCAAAGCCGCCAAGCAGTCCATGGCCGTGCACGTTAAAGCGATGCTCGACTTCCAGAAAATGGGTATTCCGACCTTCGACTACGGCAACAACATCCGTCAGATGGCCCAAGAAGAAGGCGTCGAGAACGCGTTCGACTTCCCGGGTTTCGTACCGGCTTATATCCGTCCGCTGTTCTGCCGTGGCATTGGCCCGTTCCGTTGGGCGGCACTGTCGGGCGATCCGCAAGACATCTACAAGACTGACGCCAAAGTAAAAGAACTGATCCCGGACGACGCCCACCTGCACAACTGGCTGGACATGGCGCGCGAGCGCATCAGCTTCCAGGGGCTGCCGGCACGTATCTGCTGGGTTGGCCTGGGCTTGCGCGCCAAGCTCGGTCTGGCGTTCAACGAAATGGTTCGCAGCGGTGAATTGTCCGCGCCAATCGTGATCGGTCGCGACCACCTGGACTCCGGCTCTGTTGCCAGCCCTAACCGCGAAACCGAGTCGATGCAGGACGGCTCCGACGCCGTGTCCGACTGGCCACTGCTCAACGCTCTGCTCAACACCGCGAGCGGCGCGACCTGGGTTTCCCTGCACCACGGCGGCGGCGTCGGCATGGGCTTCTCCCAGCACTCGGGCATGGTGATTGTCTGCGACGGTACTGACGAAGCGGCCGAGCGTATCGCTCGCGTGCTGCACAACGACCCGGCTACCGGTGTCATGCGTCACGCCGATGCCGGTTACCAGATCGCCATCGACTGCGCCAAGGAGCAGGGCCTGAACCTGCCGATGATTACCGGCAAATAAATCGGGCCTTGGCCTGATGCAAAACCTGTAGGAGCGAGACTTGCCCGCGAACCGCGGTGTGTCAGAAAAGACGCCTTCGCGGGCAAGTCGGATCGCCGCACCGCTCGCTCCTACAGGGATCACCAACACCGACAAACAATCCACAGAGGTTGAACAATGGCTGTTAATGACGATCGTGCAGGCAGTAAACCGTTGATCGAGAAACGTTCGATCGACTACATCCCGGAAGCGGAGAGACACGGTCGTCTGTTGAGCCAGTTCACCCTGTGGATGGGTGCCAACCTGCAAATCACCGCGATTGTCACCGGGGCCCTGGCCGTGGTGCTGGGCGGCGATGTGTTCTGGTCGTTGATCGGTTTGCTGATCGGGCAACTGCTCGGCGGTGGCGTGATGGCGCTGCATGCCGCACAAGGCCCCAAGCTTGGCCTGCCGCAGATGATCTCCAGCCGCGTGCAGTTCGGCGTTTATGGCGCGGCCATCCCGATCGTGCTGGTGTGCCTGATGTACCTCGGATTCACCGCAACGGGAACCGTGCTTTCCGGCCAGGCGCTGGGCCAGTTGTTTGGCGTCAGCGACAGCGTCGGCATCCTCATCTTCGCCAGTGTCATCGTGCTGGTCACGGTGCTCGGTTATCGGGTGATTCATTTCATCGGCCGTGTCGCCAGCGTCATTGGCGTGATTGCCTTCGTTTACCTGTTCAGTCGCCTGATGAGCCAGACTGACGTTGGCGCACTCCTGCAAATCCGTCACTTCAGCTGGACCAGCTTTCTGCTCGCGGTGTCGCTCGCGGCGTCCTGGCAGATCGCGTTCGGGCCTTACGTGGCTGACTATTCACGCTACCTGCCGAGCAAGATTTCTTCAGTGAAAACCTTTTTCGCCGCTGGCGCGGGTTCGGTCATTGGTGCGCAGGTGGCGATGGTCCTCGGTGTGTTTGCCGCCGCCTCGGCCAACGGTCAATTTGCCGGTCACGAAGTCGCTTACATCGTCGGTCTGGGCGGAACCGGTGCCACCGCGGCGCTGCTGTACTTCAGCATTGCGTTCGGCAAGGTGACCATCTCCACGCTGAACTCCTACGGTAGCTTCATGTGCATTGCGACCATCATCAGCGGTTTCCGTGGTGAGCTGAAGGTCACGCGCTTGCAACGTCTGGCCTTCGTGCTGGTCATCGTCGGTACGGCGACCCTCATCGCGTTGCTCGGTCAGCACTCGTTCCTCGGTGCGTTCAAGTCCTTCATCCTGTTTCTGCTGGCGTTCTTCACGCCATGGAGCGCGATCAACCTGGTGGACTACTACTGCATCACTCGCGAGCGCTATGACGTACCGGCGCTGGCCGATCCGAACGGTCGCTACGGCCGTTGGAACCCTCTCGGTATCAGCGTCTATGTCTTCGGTGTACTGGTGCAGTTGCCCTTCATCGCCACCAAGTTCTATACCGGTCCGCTGGTGGACGCTCTGGGTGGCGTGGATATTTCCTGGATCATTGGTCTGGTGCTTCCCGCAGGCCTGTATTACGTGTGCGCGAAAAAATGGCACAGCGCAGTACCCGGTCAACTGATCCTGCCGCTCGAGCAGGACAACGATGCAGCACCTATAACAAGCGGGGCCGGTCGCGCTGCGGCGCAGGCCTGATTGGACGTGGACAGGGCTGGATGCCTCTTGACTGCCGTAAGCCAACTCATGATTAGGAGCGTCAAACAATGAAATCGAACAAGACCCTGCTGACCACATTGCTTTCCATGGGCCTGCTGGCCAGCGCCGGCGCCACTCAGGCGGCTGGCTGGTGCGAATCGGGCAAACCGGTGAAGTTCGCCGGCCTGAACTGGGAAAGCGCCATGCTGCTGACCGACGTGCTGCAAGTCGTGTTGGAGAAAGGCTACGACTGCAAGACCGACAGCCTGCCGGGCAACTCCATCACCATGGAAAACGCCCTGAGCAGCAACGATATTCAAATCTTCGCCGAAGAGTGGGTCGGGCGTAGCGAAGTCTGGAACAAGGCCGAGAAGGCCGGCAAAGTTGTCGGTGTCGGCGCACCTGTCGTGGGTGCTGTCGAAGGCTGGTACGTGCCGCGTTACGTGATCGAAGGTGACGCCAAGCGCAAGCTGGAGCCCAAAGCCCCGGACCTGAAAGCGATCGCCGATCTGGGTAAATACGCTGCAGTGTTCAAGGACCAGGAAGAGCCATCCAAGGGGCGATTCTATAACTGCCCGGCCGGCTGGACCTGTGAGCTGGACAACAGCGAAATGCTCAAAAGCTACGGCCTGGAAAGCACCTACACCAACTTCCGTCCAGGCACCGGGCCGGCACTGGATGCGGCAGTGCTATCGAGCTACAAGCGTGGCGAGCCGATCCTGTTCTACTACTGGTCGCCAACCCCGCTGATGGGCCAGGTCGACCTGGTCAAGCTTGAAGAAAAGCCAGGCGTGAACAAGGAAGTGACCATCAAGGTCGGCCTGTCCAAGACCTTCCACGAGCAAGCCCCGGAACTGGTGGCCGTGCTGGAGAAGGTCAACCTGCCAATCGACCTGCTTAACCAGAACCTCGGGCGTATGGCCAAAGAGCGGATCGAATCGCCAAAACTGGCCAAGATCTTCTTGAAGGAACATCCTGAAGTCTGGCACGCGTGGGTGAGCGAAGACGCAGCCAAAAAGATCGACGCGGCCTTGTAGGTTGAGTCTCTCCGACTGTCGGCAACGGCAGTCGGATGCTTGATCGCAACCCCTTGATTGAGAGTCTTTTATGTTTCCCGAAAGCTTTACCTTTTCCATCGCCGACTGGGTCAACAGTTGGGTCGATTCGCTGGTCACCAACTACGGCGATGTGTTCCGCAGCATCTCCGACACCCTGCTGTGGGCCATCGTCAATCTCGAAGGGCTGCTGCGCGCGGCGCCCTGGTGGCTGATGCTGGCGATCGTGGCGGGCGTTGCCTGGCACGCGACCCGCAAAATCGTGACCACGTCGGTCATCGTCGGTTTGCTGTTCCTGGTGGGGGCGGTCGGCCTCTGGGACAAGCTGATGCAGACCCTCGCGCTGATGATGGTGGCGACGGTCATCTCGGTGCTGATCGGCATTCCGTTGGGCATTCTCTCGGCGCGCAGCAATCGCCTGCGTTCGGTACTGATGCCGCTGCTGGACATCATGCAGACCATGCCGAGCTTCGTGTACCTGATTCCGGTACTGATGCTGTTCGGCCTGGGCAAGGTCCCGGCGATTTTCGCCACGGTGATCTACGCCGCGCCGCCGCTGATCCGCCTCACCGATCTGGGTATTCGTCAGGTCGACGGTGAAGTGATGGAAGCGATCAACGCCTTCGGCGCCAATCGCTGGCAACAACTGTTTGGCGTGCAACTGCCGCTGGCCCTGCCGAGCATCATGGCCGGGATCAACCAGACCACCATGATGGCCCTGTCGATGGTGGTGATCGCCTCGATGATCGGTGCCCGTGGCTTGGGCGAAGACGTGTTGGTGGGGATTCAGACCCTCAACGTCGGACGTGGGCTTGAGGCCGGTCTGGCGATCGTGATTCTGGCAGTGGTCATCGACCGCATTACTCAGGCGTATGGTCGGCCACGGCATGAGGTGAGCAAATGAGCAACGAAGCCATCAGCAAGATCGAAGTCAAAAATGTCTTCAAGATTTTCGGCAACCGTGCCAAGGATGCGCTGGGCATGATTGGCCAGGGCAAGACCAAGGATCAGGTGCTGGCCGAAACTGGTTGCGTGGTTGGCGTGAATGACCTGTCGCTAAGCATCGGCACCGGCGAGATCTTCGTGATCATGGGCCTGTCGGGTTCCGGCAAGTCGACCCTGGTGCGTCACTTCAATCGCCTGATCGACCCCACCAGCGGCGCGATCCTGGTGGACGGCGTGGACATCCTGCAATACGACATGGAAGCCCTGCGCGAATTTCGCCGGCACAAGATCAGCATGGTGTTCCAGAGCTTCGGCCTGCTGCCGCACAAGACCGTGCTGGATAACGTCGCCTACGGCCTGAAAGTGCGTGGCGAGAGCAAGCAGATGTGCGCCGAACGCGCGCTGCACTGGATCAACACCGTGGGCCTCAAGGGCTACGAAAACAAATACCCGCATCAGCTTTCCGGCGGTATGCGCCAGCGTGTGGGCCTGGCTCGCGCCTTGGCGGCGGACACCGACATCATCCTGATGGACGAAGCGTTCAGCGCCCTCGACCCGCTGATCCGCGCCGAAATGCAGGACCAGTTGCTGGAACTGCAAAAGACCCTGCACAAGACCATCGTCTTCATCACCCACGACCTCGACGAGGCCGTGCGCATCGGCAACCGCATCGCGATCCTCAAGGATGGCCGCCTGATTCAGGTCGGCACGCCACGAGAGATCCTGCATTCGCCGGCGGATGAGTATGTTGACCGGTTCGTTCAACGTCGGGCGGCGGTGGTTTAACAGTCGATCGTTCCCACGCAGAGCGTGGGAACGATCAAGTTCAAGAGGTTAATGATGTCCCAGGCTGAAAAAATCGTTATCGCCGACGCCCCGTTGCGCTGGCAGGATGTGGTCGCCGTCGCCCGCCATGGCGCACAGCTTGAGCTGTCACCGCAGGTCTGGGAGCGGATCGAGAATGCCCAGGCAATCGTCCAGCGCATCGTCGCCAGCGGCGAGCGTGCCTATGGCGTCAACACCGGCCTCGGCGCGCTGTGCAACGTCTCGCTCAAAGGCGAACAACTCAGCCAACTGTCGCGCAACACTTTACTCAGTCATGCCTGTGGCGTCGGCGCTCCGCTGAGCGATGAGCAGACCCGCGCGATCATGTGTGCAGCGATCCGCAATTACAGCCACGGCAAATCCGGCATTCACCGCCAAGTGGTCGAAGCGCTGCTGGCGCTGCTCAACCGCGGCATCACCCCGCAAGTGCCGTCCCAGGGTTCGGTGGGCTACCTGACCCACATGGCCCACATCGGAATCACTCTGCTGGGTGTCGGCAATGTCAGCTATCGCGGGCAGATCGTTTCCGCGCAGCAAGCCTTGAGCGAGGAAGGTCTGCAACCGGTTCAGCTCGGCGCCAAGGATGGTTTGTGCCTGGTCAACGGCACGCCGTGCATGACCGGTCTCAGCTGTCTGGCAATTGCCGATGCGACACGCTTGGTGCAGTGGGCCGATGTGATCGGTGCCATGAGCTTCGAAGCCCAGCGCGGTCAGATCGCCGCGTTCGACGCCGAGATCATCGCACTCAAACCTCACCCGGGCATGCAGCAAGTCGGCATCAACCTTCGCGCCTTGCTCGATGGCAGCGAAGTGATTGCCAGCAGCAAAGGCATTCGCACTCAAGATGCATTGAGCATCCGCTCGATCCCGCAAGTCCACGGTGCCGCTCGCGATCAACTTGAGCACGCCAGAAAGCAGATCGAAACCGAACTCAACTCGGTCACCGACAACCCGATGTTGCTGGGCACGCCGGACAATTTCCGGGTGGTGTCCCAGGCTAACCCGCACGGTCAGTCAGTGGCATTGGCGGCGGACTTGCTGGCCATCGCCATGGCGGAAATCGGTTCCATCGCCGAGCGTCGCCTGGACCGCTTGATCAACCCGCACGTCAGCGGTTTGCCGGCATTCCTGGTGGCCAATCCCGGGGTGAATTCCGGGATGATGATCGTCCAGTACGTCGCCGCTTCCCTGTGTGCGGAAAACCGTCAGTTGGCGCAACCGGCGGTGCTCGACAACTACGTCACCTCGGGCTTGCAGGAAGACCACCTGAGCCTGGGCACCAACGCCGCGCTGAAGCTGCATCGCGCGTTGGAAAACTGCACGCAGATCCTCGCTATCGAATACCTGCTGGCGGCCCAGGCTTTCGAATTTTTAAAAGAACAACGCTTCGGCGCCGGCACCGACGCCGCATGGTGCCTGCTGCGCGAGCGGGTTCCGGCCTATGACCAGGACCGTTGGCTGGCGCCGGACATCGCCAGCGCCGCTGCTGTTTTGAAAGACCCGATTTTGCTGCACAAGGCTTTACCGAACCTGAACTGATTTCCACCACACCAGCGTGCCAAGGCGCAGCCCCCCCAAAAGGCGGGAAGCGACGGACAACGGACATCTCCGGAGCGTCTGGTGAGTTAATAAGAAACTCTCAAAAGGAGAATGAATGTGACTGCGCTTAACTTGATTCCCGGCCAACTGAGCCTTGCCCAACTGCGTGATGTCTATCAGCAACCGGTCAAAATCACCCTTGATGAAAGCGCTTCGGCGCAAATCGAAGCCAGCGTTGCCTGCGTGGAACAGATCCTCGCCGAGAACCGCACTGCTTACGGCATCAACACGGGTTTCGGCCTGCTGGCTTCGACCCGTATCGCCAGCGAAGACCTGGAAAACCTGCAGCGTTCGCTGGTGCTGTCCCACGCCGCCGGTGTCGGCGAGCCGATCAGCGACGCACTGGTTCGCTTGGTCATGGTGCTCAAGGTCAACAGCCTGAGCCGTGGCTTCTCCGGCATTCGTCGCGTAGTAATCGACGCGCTGATCGCCCTGATCAACGCCGAGGTTTACCCACACATTCCATTGAAAGGTTCGGTGGGTGCATCCGGTGACTTGGCGCCTTTGGCCCATATGTCCCTGGTGCTGCTGGGCGAAGGTAAGGCTCGCTACAAAGGCGAGTGGATGGAAGCAACCGAAGCGCTGAAAGTCGCCGGTCTGACCCCGTTGACCCTGGCTGCCAAAGAAGGTCTGGCGTTGCTCAACGGCACTCAGGTTTCTACCGCTTATGCATTGCGCGGTTTGTTTGAAGGCGAAGACCTGTTTGCTGGCGCCCTGGCCATTGGTGGTATGACGGTTGAAGCCGTGCTGGGCTCACGCTCGCCGTTCGATGCACGCATTCATGCCGCTCGCGGCCAGAAAGGCCAGATCGACGCCGCTGCCGCGTACCGCGATCTGCTGGGCGAGCGCAGCGAAGTGTCCGACTCGCACCAGAACTGCGAAAAGGTTCAGGACCCGTACTCCCTGCGCTGCCAGCCGCAAGTCATGGGCGCCTGCCTGACCCAGTTCCGTCAGGCCGCCGAGGTGCTTGCCGTCGAAGCCAACGCCGTATCGGATAACCCGTTGGTGTTCGCCGCTGAAGGCGACGTGATCTCTGGCGGTAACTTCCACGCCGAACCGGTGGCCATGGCCGCTGACAACATGGCTTTGGCCATCGCCGAAATCGGCTCCCTGAGCGAACGCCGCATCTCGCTGATGATGGATAAGCACATGTCGCAGCTGCCGCCGTTCCTGGTGGCCAATGGCGGTGTGAACTCCGGCTTCATGATCGCCCAGGTGACCGCGGCGGCATTGGCCAGCGAGAACAAGGCGCTGTCCCATCCGCATTCGGTGGACAGTCTGCCGACGTCGGCCAACCAGGAAGACCATGTGTCCATGGCGCCAGCGGCGGGCAAGCGTCTGTGGGAAATGGCGGAAAATACGCGTGGGGTTCTGGCAGTGGAATGGCTGGCGGCGGCTCAGGGCCTCGACCTGCGTGAAGGTCTGAAAACCTCGGCCAAACTCGAAAAGGTCCGGGCGATTTTGCGGGCTGAAGTGCCGTTTTATGAGAAGGACCGGTTCTTCGCGCCGGACATCAATGCGGCCAGTAAGTTGTTGGCCACGCGTTGCCTGAATGAGCTGGTTACGGCGAAGTTGCTGCCTAGCCTGTAATGGCTCCTTCTCTGATGATCGTTCCCACGCTCCGCGTGGGAATGCCTCTAGGGACGCTCTGCGTCCAGTGACGCGGAGCGTCACGGGCTGCATTCCCACGCGGAGCGTGGGAACGATCAGTCGCCAATAAAAATAATTAAGGACGAGAAATGCAACAGCCAGCAAAAGGTTTGAAACGCGGGCTCTCTGCCCGACATATTCGCTTCATGGCGCTGGGGTCGGCGATCGGCACCGGGCTGTTCTACGGTTCTGCCTCGGCCATTCAAATGGCCGGGCCTGCGGTATTGCTTGCTTACCTGATCGGTGGCGCGGCGGTGTTCATGGTCATGCGCGCCCTCGGCGAGATGGCAGTGCACAACCCGGTGGCCGGCTCTTTCGGCCAATACGCCAGCACCTATCTTGGGCCGATGGCGGGCTTCATCCTCGGTTGGACCTACGCGTTTGAAATGGTCATCGTCGGCATGGCCGACGTGACCGCCTTCGGCATTTACATGGGTTTCTGGTTTCCGGAAGTCTCCCGCTGGATCTGGGTGCTGGGCATCGTTTCGGTGGTCGGCGGCTTGAACCTGTGCAACGTCAAAGTCTTCGGCGAAATGGAGTTCTGGTTGTCGCTGCTCAAGGTCGCGGCCATCGTCGCGATGATCCTCGGCGGTTTCGGCATCATGCTGTTCGGCATTAGCAATGCGCCCGGTGCCCAGGCGACCGATATCAGCAACCTCTGGACCCAGGGCGGCTTCATGCCCAATGGCGTCGGTGGCCTGATCGCCTCGTTTGCGGTGGTGATGTTTGCCTTTGGCGGTATTGAAATCATCGGCGTTACCGCCGGTGAAGCCAAAGACCCGCAGCGTGTGCTGCCCCGGGCGATCAATGCCGTACCGTTGCGCATTTTGCTGTTCTACGTGCTGACGATGCTGGTGCTGATGTCGATCTTTCCGTGGCAGCAGATCGGCAGCCAAGGCAGCCCGTTCGTGCAGATTTTCGACAACCTGGGTATCAGTTCGGCGGCGACCATCCTCAATATCGTGGTGATCTCGGCGGCGGTGTCGGCCATCAACAGTGACATCTTCGGCGCGGGTCGCATGATGTATGGCCTGGCTCAGCAAGGGCATGCACCCAAAGGCTTTGCCCGCTTGTCGCGCAATGGCGTGCCGTGGCTGACAGTGGTGGTGATGAGCAGTGCGCTGCTGCTGGGCGTGTTGTTGAACTACCTGATTCCGGAAAACGTCTTTCTGCTGATCGCCTCCGTCGCGACCTTTGCCACGGTGTGGGTCTGGCTGATGATTCTGTTCACCCAAGTGGCCATGCGTCGTTCCATGAGTGCCGAGCAGGTCGCCCAACTGAAATTCCCGGTGCCGTTCTGGCCCTATGCGCCGATGGCGGCGATCGCCTTCATGCTGTTCATCTTCGGCGTGCTGGGCTATTTCCCGGATACCCAGGCGGCTCTGATCGTTGGTGTGGTCTGGATCGTGCTGCTGGTGCTGGCGTACCTGACGTGGGTGAAACCGGCGGCAGGAAAGACGGTACCGGTGGAGCAGGAACCTTTTTTTTCTCATCGATAACCTAACGGAGGCCAAGGATGAAAACTCTCTGGCAACACTGTCACGTCGCAACCATGGCGCAAGGCGTCTACTCGATCATCGAGGACGCGGCTATCGTGACGTCAGGTGCGCACATTGAGTGGCTGGGGCCGCGTAGCGAACTGCCGTCGGGCGAGTACCCGGCCGTCAATGACCTTAACGGGGCCTGGGTCACCCCGGGCCTGATCGACTGCCACACCCACACGGTGTTCGGCGGCAACCGCAGCGGCGAGTTCGAGCAACGCCTGCAAGGTGTCAGCTATGCGGAAATTGCCGCGGCCGGCGGCGGCATTGCCAGCACCGTGCGCGCCACCCGCGCTGCCAGCGAAGACGAGCTGTTCGTCAGCGCCGCCAAGCGTCTGAAGAGCTTGATGCGCGACGGCGTGACCACGGTCGAGATGAAGTCCGGTTACGGCCTGGACCTGGCCAGCGAACGCAAAATCCTGCGGGTGATCCGCCGTCTCGGCGCCGAGCTACCGGTCAGCGTGCGCAGCACTTGTCTGGCCGCCCACGCTCTGCCGCCGGAATACGCGGACCGTGCCGACGCTTACATCGATCACATTTGCAGTGAAATGCTCCCGGCCCTGGCGGCCGAAGGGTTGGTGGATGCGGTGGACGCTTTCTGCGAATACCTGGCGTTTTCGCCGGAACAGGTCGAACGGGTTTTCGTCGCGGCGCAGAACCTCGGCTTGCCGGTGAAACTGCATGCCGAGCAATTGTCGTCGCTGCACGGTTCGAGCCTGGCGGCGCGTTACCACGCACTGTCTGCCGATCATCTGGAATTCATGACCGAAGACGACGCCATTGCCATGGCCAAGTCGGGCACCGTCGCGGTATTGCTGCCCGGCGCGTTCTACTTCCTGCGGGAAACCCAATTGCCGCCGATGGAAGCCCTGCGCAAACACGGCGTAAAAATCGCCATCGCCAGCGACCTCAACCCGGGCACTTCGCCAGCGCTGTCGTTGCGCTTGATGCTGAACATGGCCTGCACCTGCTTTCGCATGACCCCGGAAGAGGCCCTGGCGGGTGCAACGATTCATGCCGCCACCGCGCTGGGCATGGGCGAGACTCACGGTTCGCTGGAAGCCGGCAAAGTCGCCGACTTCGTCGCCTGGCAGATTGATCGACCGGCCGACCTGTCGTACTGGCTGGGCGGCGATCTGGAAAAACGCGTCGTGCGTCACGGCGTCGAAACGAGCGTTTAGGAGAGCAGTTGTGGATAAGGTTCTGAACTTCAAACAAGGCCGTGTGCCGCTGCTGATCAGCATGCCCCACGCCGGCCTGCGCCTGACCCCTGCGGTGGAAGCGGGATTGATTCCCGACGCGAAAAGCCTGCCGGACACCGACTGGCACATCCCCCGGCTTTACGAATTCGCCGCCGAGCTGGGCGCCAGCACCCTGGCAGCTGAGTACTCGCGGTTTGTCATCGATCTGAACCGGCCGTCCGACGACAAGCCTTTGTATGTCGGCGCCACCACCGGTTTGTACCCGGCGACGCTGTTCGACGGTATTCCGTTGTTCCGCGAAGGGCTGGAGCCATCGGCCGCAGAGCGGGCAACTTATCTGGAGCACATCTGGACGCCGTACCACCGCACCTTGCAGGAGGAATTGGCGCGACTGAAGGCCGAATTTGGCTACGCGCTGCTATTCGATGCGCATTCGATCCGCTCGATCATCCCGCACCTGTTCGACGGCAAGCTGCCGGACTTCAACCTCGGCACCTTCAACGGCGCCAGTTGCGATCCACAGTTGGCCAGCCAACTGGAAGCCATCTGCGCACGGCATGGTGATTACAGCCATGTGCTGAACGGTCGCTTCAAGGGCGGGCACATCACCCGGCATTACGGCAATCCGGCCGAGAACATCCATGCCGTGCAACTGGAGTTGGGCCAGTGCACGTATATGGAAGAGTTCGAGCCGTTCCGTTATCGCCCGGATTTGGCAGCGCCGACGCAAGTGGTGCTCAGGGAATTGCTGCAAGGGCTGCTGGCGTGGGGGCAGCAACACCACGCAGCGTGATCGTTCCCACGCTCCGCGTGGGAATGCCTCCTCGGACGCTCCGCGTCCGCTTTTGGGACGCAGAGCGTCCCTTGCTGCATTCCCACGCAGAGCGTGGGAACGATCCTTGCGGCAAAGCTGTCGCCACCGTGCAAAACACGGTCGCCACAGGGCGCTTTTGCCGTCTCGGCGCTGCGTAATGTTCTGGGCACGGTGCATGAAGACACCGGGCCCATAATAATCTGCTGCCGAGCGAGCCTTCCCGATGAAACGACTGTTCAACCGCTGTCTGTTAATCCTCACCGGCACTGCTCTTCTGAGCACCAGCGCTTTCGCCAATGACCCCGCTTCCTGCAAGACCGTGCGCATGGGCGTGGTCAACTGGACCGACGTGATCGCCACCAGCGGCATGGCTGACGTATTGCTCAACGGCCTCGGCTACGAAAGCAAGCAAACCAGCGCCGTGCAGCAAATCATCTTCGCCGGCATACGCGACAAACGCCTGGATATCTTCCTCGGTTACTGGGAACCGGCGATGGACAAGAACATCGCGCCGTTCGTGGCCGCCAATCAGGTGAAAGTCATGGGCAAGCCGAGCCTGGCCGACGCCCAGGCGACGCTCGCCGTGCCTGACTACGTGGCTGCCGCCGGCCTGAAAACTTTCGCCGACATCGCCAGATTCAAGGATCAGCTCGGCGGCAAAATCTACGGCATCGAGCCGGGCAGCGGTGCCAACACCACGATCAAAACCATGATTGAGACCAATCACTTTGGCTTGAAGGACTTCAAACTGATCGAGTCCGGTGAGGCCGGGATGCTTGCTGCCGTGCAGCGGGCGGTCAATCGCAAGGAGTTCGTGGTGTTCGTCGGCTGGACCCCGCATCCGATGAACATCAACATGAACATCGCCTACCTGACCGGCAGCGAAGACGTCTACGGGCCGAACGAAGGCGCGGCGACCGTTTCCACCGTGACCGCGCCAGACTATGCCGAACGCTGCCCGAACGTGAACCGCCTGCTGGAAAACCTGACCTTTACCGCGGCTCAGGAAAGCCAGTTGATGGTGCCGATCATGGAGCGCAAGACGCCACAGGAGGTCGCCAGACAATGGCTGCGTGATCATCCCGAAGATCTACAGCGCTGGCTGGCGGGTGTGAGCAGTTTTGATGGCAAGGAGGGTGTGGCAACCGTTCAGGCCAGTTTGAAAAACTGACTGGTCGAGCGAGACCGCTCTGGTGAGGGGGACGCAGAGCGTGGCTTGCCCGCGAAGAACGATGACGCGTAATACCTGAAAAACCGCAGCGCATTCTTCGCGGGCTAGCCACGCTCCCACAGGATTTGCGTCGTTCAGACTTTTTGACTTCCTCTAATTGGTTGGCTGCATGGCTTTTTATCCACTCTCCGAACAGATGGCGGCTTTCGTCGAGAAAACCCTCAGCTTCAACAGCACCGATAGCAGCCTCACCGGTTTGCGTCAGGCCTACAGCGAGATGTGCCGGGCGTTCACCCCGCCACATCCGGCGGGGCTTGAGGTGGTCGACTTTCAATTGGCAGGCGTGGCCGTACGCTCCTGGCAACCGTCGGTCACGCCGCCGACCAACGGTTGGCCGTGCATTGTGTACCTGCACGGCGGCGGTTGGGTGGTGGGGGGGCTGGACTCCCACGCCTTCATCTGCGCCGAACTGGCGTCGGTGCTCGGCGTGTTGGTGATCGCCGTCGATTATCGGCTGGCACCGGAGCATCCGTTCCCGGCGGCGTTCGATGACTGCCTGAGTGTCTGGCGCGCGTTGCGCGCGGGACCGTTTCAGCTCGATCCGGCGCGGACCCTGGTGGCCGGCGACAGCGCTGGCGGCAATCTCGCCGCTGCGTTGTGCCTCGCTTTGCGCGATGCCGGCAAGCCAATGCCATGCGCGCAAGTTCTGATCTATCCGGGACTGGGCGGTGATCACCGATTGCCGTCGCGCAGCGAATGCGCCGATGCGCCATTGCTTGGCAGCAGCGATCTGGATTGTTATCACGCGTTGTATTTAGGCGGAACCCGACAACCGGGAGCCTATGCGATGCCCTTGCTCGCCGACGATTTCGGCGGTCTGCCACCGGCGTTGATCGCCGTGGCGCAGTTCGACCCGCTGCGCGATGACGGTGTGCTTTACGCCGAGCGACTCAACGCCGCAGGCGTGAGCGCAACGCTTTATTACGGGGAGGGGCTGGTTCACGGCTGTTTGCGGGCGCGGGGGCAGGTCGCCGAAGTCGACCGACTCTATGAAACCCTGCTCGGCTATCTGGCTGAGACGACGGGCTGACAAACTCTGCGCTGCAAGGGGCATGCTCATTGAAGTAATTCGGGTTTATGATGCCGGACGGCAGAATAATAGAAGTCCCCCCAGGGATGACCTCGACCCCTTACGGAGCGCGCAATGCAGACTTTGTACCCGCAGATCAAACCCCACGCCCGGCACGATCTGGCCGTCGATAAAACCCACACGCTGTATGTCGACGAAAGCGGTTCGCCGGAAGGTTTGCCGGTGGTGTTCATCCATGGCGGCCCTGGTGCCGGGTGTGATGCCCAGAGCCGTCGGTATTTCGATCCGAACCTGTATCGCATTGTCACCTTCGACCAGCGGGGTTGCGGTCGCTCCACGCCCCACGCCAGCCTGGAAAACAACACCACCTGGGATCTGGTCGCCGACCTCGAGCGGATTCGCAAGCACCTGGGCATCGACAAATGGGTGCTGTTCGGCGGCTCTTGGGGTTCAACCCTGGCCCTGGCCTACGCGCAAACCCACCCGGAGCGCGTGCACGGTTTGATTCTGCGCGGGATTTTTCTCTGCCGTCCCCAGGAAATCGAGTGGTTCTACCAGTGTGGCGCCAGTCGTCTGTTTCCCGATTACTGGCAGGACTACATCGCCCCGATCCCGCAGGACGAACGCCACGACTTGCTCTCGGCGTTCCACAAACGCCTGGTCGGCAACGATCAGATCGCCCAGATGCACGCGGCCAAGGCCTGGTCCATGTGGGAAGGCCGCACCGCCACCCTGCGGCCGAATCCGCTGGTGGTCGACCGCTTCTCCGAGCCCCAGCGTGCGTTGTCCATCGCCCGTATAGAGTGTCACTACTTCACCAACAACGCTTTCCTCGAGCCGAACCAACTGATTCGTGACATGGCCAAGATCGCCCACCTGCCCGGCGTTATCGTTCATGGTCGTTACGACGTGATCTGCCCGTTGGACAACGCCTGGGAATTGCATCAAGCCTGGCCGAACAGCGAATTGCAGGTGATTCGTGACGCGGGCCATGCGGCGTCCGAAACGGGTATTACCGATGCCTTGGTACGCGCCGCTGATCTGATGGCCCGTCGTATGCTCAACTTGTCGCCAGACGAAGCATGAAGGGCCTGCTGCAACGCGTGCGTGGCGCGCGAGTCGAGGTCGCGGGAGAGGTGGTTGGCGCGATAGATCAGGGGTTGATGGTGCTGGTGGCGGTCGAGCCCGACGATACTCGGGCCAGCGCCGACAAACTTGTGCATAAACTGCTTAACTATCGAGTATTCAGTGACGCCGAGGGCAAGATGAATCTGTCCCTGGCGGACGTAGGCGGCGGGTTGCTGCTGGTCTCGCAGTTCACCCTGGCCGCCGACACCAAAAACGGGTTGCGCCCAAGTTTTTCGACTGCGGCTCCTCCTGCTTTGGGCGAGGAGCTTTTCGACTATCTATTGGGCAAAGCGAAACAGGTGCATGGCACTGTGGCATCAGGTAGATTCGGCGCGGATATGCAGGTGCACCTGGTCAATGATGGCCCGGTAACCTTCCTGTTACAGACCTGAAAGCGCTTGAAAGATCCTTTTCAGGGCATTTCGGCTGAAAACAGGGGCTTTTCCCGATAAATACTTGCTTCCCCCTGATGCGTTGTAACGCGGCCTGCTAGATAATCGCGCGCTACGGGGATCAGCGTTCGTTGGTCCGTTTTGACTTAGGTAGAGACTTGTCCGAGACCTGTTGGGGAATCATTTTGCCCCATAGGAGTCGGAACAATGCTCGCCAACTTGGCAAGAGTCGTTCGCAGGGTCGGTTTTTTTCCACCGCACACCGTGCTGGCACTTTAACTGGCCGTTGGTTTTTTGATCTGTTTTCGGCGAGGGTTGCTCGTGATTGTTAGTCCCTGTAATGCACCAAAATTGTCTGCCAAACGGTTTCGAAGCGCTCTGGTAGCGGGCTCTGCACTGCTCTGCCTGTTCAGCGCCGGCCAACTTTGGGCATTCAATCTGGATGACGTATCGGTCAAGGCAAAAGAGCTGGCCGGGCAAAAATACGAAGCCCCGCGCAGTAACCTGCCGAATGAGTTTCGCGAGATGAAATTCGCGGACTATCAGAAAATCCGGTTCCTCACGGAAAAAGCCGAATGGGCGAACCAGAAAACCCCATTCAAGCTGTCGTTCTATCACCAGGGTATGCACTTCGATACGCCGGTGAAAATCAACGAAATCACGGCTAACACCGTCGAAGAGATCAAATACGACCCAAGTCGTTTCGATTTCGGCGACGTGAAGTTCGATCCTAAAGCCACCGAACAGCTGGGTTATGCCGGTTTCCGTGTGCTGTACCCGATCAACAAGGCCGACAAGCAAGACGAAATCATGACCATGCTCGGCGCGAGTTATTTCCGCGTCATCGGCAAGGGGCAGACCTACGGGCTCTCCGCTCGCGGCATGGCCATTGATACCGCATTGCCATCCGGCGAAGAGTTTCCGCGCTTCACCGAGTTCTGGATTCAACAGCCGAAGCCGGGCGACAAGCATCTGGTGATCTTCGCCCTGCTGGATTCGCCGCGCGCCACCGGTGCCTATCGCCTGACCGTGCGTCCGGGCAGCGACACGGTCGTCGACGTCAAGGCCAAGATGTTCCTGCGTGACAAAGTCACCAAGCTTGGCGTTGCGCCGCTGACCAGCATGTTCCTGTTCGGCGCCAACCAGCCGTCGAAAGTGCTGAACTACCGTCGCGAACTGCACGATTCCAGCGGCCTGTCGATCCATGCCGGCAACGGCGAATGGATCTGGCGCCCACTGAACAATCCGAAGCACCTGTCCGTGAGTAACTTCTCGATCGAGAACCCGCGCGGTTTCGGCTTGCTGCAACGTGGCCGTGACTTCAGTCACTACGAAGACCTCGATGACCGCTACGACAAGCGCCCAAGTGCCTGGATCGAACCCAAAGGCGATTGGGGCAAAGGCTCCGTCGATCTGGTAGAGATTCCTACCGCCGACGAAACCAACGACAATATCGTCGCTTT
Source organism: Pseudomonas cucumis (assembly GCF_030687935.1). Taxonomy (GTDB): domain Bacteria; phylum Pseudomonadota; class Gammaproteobacteria; order Pseudomonadales; family Pseudomonadaceae; genus Aquipseudomonas; species Aquipseudomonas cucumis. The sequence goes on from NZ_CP117454.1 coordinate 391,977, forward strand.
CTGGAGCCCGGAAAAACTGCCTGAACCTGGCCAGTCCCTGGACGTTGCCTACCGCATGCACTGGACCATCGACGAAGCCTCCCTGCATTCGCCGGACAGCGCCTGGGTTCAACAGACCCTGCGTTCCACGGGTGACGTCAAGCAGTCGAACCTGATTCGTCAGCCGGACGGCAGCGTGGCCTATCTGGTGGATTTCGAAGGCCCGTCCCTCCAAGTCCTGCCGGAAGATGCTGAAGTGCGCAGTCAGGTGAGTGTTGGCGACAACGCAGAACTGGTCGAGAACAGCGTCCGTTACAACCCTGAAACCAAGGGCTGGCGCCTGACCCTGCGGATGAAGATCAAGGATCCGAGCAAGGCCACCGAAATGCGGGCTGCGCTGGTCAAGAACATCTCGCCTGCCGAGGCGCTCAAGACCGCGGCGCCAACGTCCAGTTCTTCCGTTGCCAAGGCCGACAAGATCGCCGCCCGCCAGCAGGAGAAGAAGGACAAGCAGGCTGAAGCACACGCCCAAGCCCAGCAAGTCAAGGATACCAAGGACAAGGACAACAATGACGCCAAGCAGCCTGTCGCTGCCGAAGCGGCCCCAGCCACAACGGAATCGGCACCGACTGAACAAGTCCTGACCGAGACCTGGAGCTATCAGTTGCCCGCCGATGAGTAATTCACAAGTACAGCCACAAACGCTTGCCGAGTATCTGGCGCATTTGCCGATGAGCGACGAGCAGCGCGCGGAACTCGCGGGCTGCAAGTCTTTCAGTGAACTGCACGAACGTCTGTCGTCCTCGACGTTCGACGCGCCGGCCGAGGCTGCTCAAGCCTCGGTCGGCCGGCGCCTGACCCTGAACTCCGCCGAAGAACTGGCGGATGCGGAAATGCTGGTGCTCGATGCCAGTGGTCGGGTTTGCCTGAAGGCAACCCCGCCGATCCGTCGGACCAAAGTCGTGCCTGAGCCGTGGCGCACCAACATTCTGGTGCGTGGCTGGCGTCGGCTGACCGGTCGCACCAATCCGCCGGCTCCGCCAAAGGATGAGAACGTGCTGCCGGCGGCTCGCTGGCGCACCGTCGGTTCGATCCGACGCTACATTCTGCTGGTGCTGATGCTCGGTCAGACGATCGTCGCCGGCTGGTACATGAAAGGCATCATGCCGTACCAGGGCTGGTCGTTCGTCGATCTTGAAGAGGTCCTGCATCAACCGCTGACCCAAACCGCCACGCAAGTGCTGCCATATGCCTTGCAAACCAGCATTCTGATTATGTTCGGGATTCTGTTCTGCTGGGTCTCGGCCGGTTTCTGGACCGCGCTGATGGGCTTCCTCGAGTTGATCACCGGCCGTGACAAGTACCGCATTTCCGGCGCCAGCGCCGGCAACGAGCCGATCGCCAAGGACGCACGCACCGCACTGGTGATGCCGATCTGTAACGAAGACGTGCCGCGGGTGTTCGCCGGTTTGCGGGCGACCTTCGAATCGGTTGCGGCCTCGGGTAACCTGGATCGCTTCGACTTTTTCGTACTCAGCGACAGTAACGACGCCGACATCTGCGTTGCCGAGCAGCAGGCCTGGCTGGACGTCTGCCGTGAAGGCAAAGGTTTCGGCAAGATCTTCTATCGTCGCCGTCGCCGCCGCGTAAAACGTAAAAGCGGCAACCTCGACGACTTCTGCCGTCGTTGGGGCGGTGATTACAAGTACATGGTCGTGCTCGACGCCGACAGCGTGATGAGCGGCGAATGCCTGAGCAGTCTGGTGCGCCTGATGGAAGCCACGCCGGACGCCGGGATCATCCAGACCGCGCCGCGTGCGTCGGGCATGGACACCCTTTATGCGCGTATGCAGCAGTTCGCCACGCGTGTGTACGGTCCGCTGTTCACTGCCGGTCTGCACTTCTGGCAGTTGGGTGAATCCCACTACTGGGGTCACAACGCGATTATCCGCATGAAGCCGTTCATCGAGCACTGCGCCTTGGCGCCGTTGCCCGGTAAAGGCGCGTTTGCCGGTGCGATTCTGTCCCACGACTTCGTCGAAGCTGCGCTGATGCGCCGTGCCGGCTGGGGCGTATGGATTGCCTACGACTTGCCGGGCAGCTACGAAGAACTGCCACCGAACCTGCTGGACGAACTCAAGCGTGACCGTCGCTGGTGCCACGGCAACCTGATGAACTTCCGGCTGTTCCTCGTCAAGGGCATGCACCCGGTGCACCGTGCGGTGTTCCTGACCGGCGTGATGTCTTACCTGTCGGCGCCGTTGTGGTTCTTGTTCCTGGTGTTGTCGACGGCCTTGCTGGCGGTCAATACGTTGATGGAGCCGCAATACTTCCTGGAACCGCGTCAGCTCTATCCACTGTGGCCACAATGGCAGCCGGACAAGGCAATTGCGTTGTTCTCGACGACCATCGTGCTGCTGTTCCTGCCGAAATTGCTGAGCATCATTCTGATCTGGGCCAAGGGTGCGAAAGAGTTCGGTGGCAAGTTCAAGGTGACGCTGTCGATGCTGCTGGAGATGTTGTTCTCCATGCTGTTGGCGCCGGTGCGGATGATTTTCCACACCCGTTTCGTACTCGCCGCATTCCTCGGCTGGGCCGCGACCTGGAACTCGCCGCAACGTGACGACGACTCCACGCCATGGAGCGAAGCGGTCAAACGCCATGGTCCGCAAACCTTGCTGGGCTTCTTCTGGGCGCTGTTGGTGATCTGGCTGAACCCGAGCTTCCTGTGGTGGCTGGTGCCGATTGTCGGTTCGCTGATGCTGTCGATCCCGGTATCGGTGATCTCCAGCCGTGTCGGCCTGGGCCTCAAGTCCCGTGACGAAAGCCTGTTCCTGATTCCTGAGGAATATGCCCCGCCACAGGAATTGCTGTCGACCGATCAGTACACCCACGAAAACCGTTGGCATGCACTGAACGACGGCTTCGTCCGGTCGGTGGTCGATCCTCAGCAGAACGCTTTGGCATGCGCGCTGGCAACGTCTCGTCACCGTCAGGCCGAGCCGATCGAATGGCTGCGTATCGAGCGGGTTCGCCACGCGATGAAGGTCGGGCCTGCCGGGCTGACCAACGACGAGCGCGTGGCCCTGCTGAGTGATCCGGTGGCACTGGGTCGCTTGCATGAGCAGGTCTGGAACGAAGGCCACGCCGAGTGGCTACAAGCCTGGCGCACATCGGTGGATGCCGATCCCCATGCGCCGCTGTTGCCGCTCAAGCCTGTGAGCGTGCAGCCTCAGTTGGCCTGATGAAAAAACCCCGCGAAAGCGGGGTTTTTTTTGTGCTGATGATCTGACTGAACACAACTTTTGTGTTGGGCGCGGACCCTGTGGGAGCGGGCTTGCCCGCGATGGCATCACCCCGGTTTCAAGCGAACCGGGATACCCGCATCAGCTCAAACCTTGAACCGCCCCACCAGCATCTGCAAATGCGTCCCCAACCGCGCCAACTCAACGCTGGAAGCCGCGGTCTCTTCACTGGCGGCCGAAGTCTGCTCGGACACATCGCGCACGTTCAGCACGCTACGGTTGATCTCTTCAGCCACCGCGCTCTGTTGCTCGGCAGCGGCGGCGATCTGCTGGTTCATCGACTGGATTGCCGACACGGTGCGGGTGATGCTTTCCAGCGAGCTACCGGCGCGGCGAGTCAGTTCGACGCTGCTGTCGGTCAGGCTGCGGCTGTTGTCCATGATGGTCGCGACTTGCTGAGTGCCGGTCTGCAGACCGACGATCAGCTCTTCGATTTCTTCGGTGGACTTCTGAGTGCGCTGGGCCAGGCTGCGGACTTCATCAGCGACCACGGCAAAACCGCGCCCGGCTTCACCGGCGCGGGCGGCTTCGATGGCGGCGTTGAGCGCCAGCAGGTTGGTTTGCTGGGCCACGGACTTGATCACGTCGAGCACGCTGCCGATTTTGTCGCTTTCGCGCTTCAGATCGCCCATGGCGGCGGTGGAGTTGCCGACTTCGGTAGCCAGGCGTTCGATCTGGGCGATGGCTTCGCCAACCACGCGGTCACCCTCGCGGGCCTGCTGGTCGGCGGCGACGGCAGCTTCGGACGCTTCCTCGGCGTTACGCGCGACTTCCTGCACAGTGGCGGTCATTTCGTGCATGGCGGTGGCCACCTGATCGGTCTCGACCTTCTGGCTGTTGACCCCGGCGCTGGTTTGTTCGGTGACGGCCGACAGCTCTTCAGCGGCGCTGGCGATTTGGGTCACGCCATCGCTGATGCCACCGATCAGTTCCCGCAGGCCCAGGGTCATGCTCTGCATGGCGCGCTGTAGCTGGCCCAGTTCGTCCCGACGTTCGGAAATAAGATTGTGAGTCAGGTCACCCGCGGCGACACGCTCTGCCACTTTGAGGGTCTGGCTCAAAGGAATGACGATCTGGTGAGTGATAGCCCAAGCCGCGAACAAACCAAAGGCCGACGCGAGGACGGTGGCCATCAGCAGCAGATTTTTGGCGTGCGCGGCATCGGTGTCACGCACGACGGTTTGCGAGACGGTGAGCTTTTTGCTGACGTCGAGCAGAATGTCGCCTTGCGCGCTCATGCGTTTGAGGGCGGCAGCGCTGGCGACCTGGGAGTCGCGGAACTGGCTGACGGCCGCGCGGTAAGCTTTGAGTGAATCGGTCGCCTGTTGCAGGTTGGCGATGTGTTGTTCCGGCAGTTGAGACGGCAGGCTTTCGAGGTTTTTCAGAGCGTTGCCGATGGCATCCAGCGCAGGCTGTTCGGCCTCGGGCTTGCCGCTGTAGGTGTAGCCGCGGACCTGGAAACGCGCTTGCTGGATCAGCTTGCTCAGGTCGATCACGCTGTTGAACTGAGCGACGCTGTCGCCTTGCAGCAGGGATTTTTCGACTTCAGCGACCCGGGCCACGGCGTTATCGGCGGTAGCGCCCAGTTTGCTGCGAGCATCTTCGCGGGTGGCGGTGGCCTGGGTCATGTCCGCGAAAGCGCGTTTGTACTCGCTGACCGCGGCCAATTGCTGATCGATCATTGCCACGTCGGCAGGTTGTTCGACCAGCGTTCGGGCGGTTTTCAAGCCGGCATCGAGTTGGCCGATCAGCTCGTTGACGGCGCCCGCGCCTTGTTCGCCGCGGCGCATGTCGTAATCCAGACGGGCCAGGCGCAGGTCTTTGGTCAGCTCATTGAGGCTGGAAATAAACCCAAGCGTATCGCCACGGCTGATCACACCGCTCAAGCCGGTCCAACCGGTGAAGGTGATCAACAAAGTCAGAAGCAGCACCAGACCGAAGCCGACACCCAGTTTGCGATTGACGCTTACGTTTCCCAGTTTCTCGGCTAGCCAACGGTACATGCTGCAACTCCCCTCGGACCATTAATCGGTTTTATGGAAGCTGTATCGGCAGGCGGGCGGGGTTCTGTAGGTGTCAAGGCACGATCCCGTAGGAGCTGCCGAAGGCTGCGAGCTTTTGATCTTGATTCTAAAAATCAAAAGATCGCAGCCTTCGGCAGCTTCTACATGGGGAGGTGTGATCCGGAAGGGTTAAAACAAACGAGAGAGCAGCGCAGTGACGGCGGTTTCGACCCGCAGGATGCGCTCGCCGAGTTGCACCGGTTGCAGGCCGGCCTTGCCCAGTAAGTCGATTTCGTAGGGAATCCAGCCGCCTTCGGGGCCGATGGCCAGGGTCACCGGCTCGTCCAGGCCGCGGGGGCAGGACGGGTAGTTACCGGGATGGCCGACCAGGCCCAAGGTGCCGTCGGTAATGGCCGGCAGACGGTCTTCGACAAAGGGCTTGAAGCGCTTCTCGATGACGACTTCCGGCAGCACACTGTCCCGGGCCTGTTCAAGACCCAGGATCAACTGCTCGCGAATCGCCTCGGGCTCCAGGAACGGGGTTTGCCAGAAGCTCTTCTCGACGCGATAGCTGTTCACCAGCACGATTCGCGGCACACCCATGGCAGCCACGGTCTGAAACACCCGACGGAGCATTTTCGGTCGCGGCAGGGCCAGCACCAAAGTCAGTGGCAGCTTGGCCGGTGGCGGCTGGTCGAGGGTGACGCGCAACTCGGCTTCATCGGCGTCCAGGCGTAGCAGCTCGGCCGAGCCCATCAAGCCGCCGATACGCCCGACCCGCAGGCTGTCGCCAACCACCGAGCGATGGACTTCCTGCATATGAGTCAACCGGCGATCGCGCAGGATCACCCGGTCGGCCGCAATGAAGTCGGCCTCTTCGAGGAGCAGCAGGTTCACGCTTGAGTCGCTGGCGGCTGGTCGTTGTGATCGTCAGCCGGCTGGTCGTCCGGGTGCTCGCCGCGCTTGCTGATCAGGCTACCGAACAGGATGCCGATTTCGAACAGCAGCCACATCGGAACGGCCAGCAGCGTCTGCGAGAAGATGTCCGGCGGCGTCAGAATCATGCCGACCACGAAGCAGCCAATGATCACGTACGGGCGGATTTTCTTCAGGTATGCGACGTTGACCACGCCAATCCACACCAGCAGCACCACGGCTACCGGAATCTCGAACGCCACGCCGAAGGCGAAGAACAGCGTCATGACGAAATCGAGGTAGCTGGTGATGTCGGTCATCATTTCCACGCCGGCCGGGGTGGCGGCGGCGAAGAACTTGAAGATCAGCGGGAACACCAGGAAATAGGCGAAGGCCATGCCGGTGTAGAACAGCAGAATGCTGGAGACCAGCAACGGCACCGCGATGCGCTTCTCATGCTTGTACAGGCCCGGCGCGATGAAGCCCCAGATCTGGTGCAGGATCACCGGGATCGCCAGGAACAGCGAGACCATCATGGTCAGTTTCAGCGGCGTCAGGAACGGCGACGACACGTCGGTGGCGATCATCGTCGCGCCGGCCGGCAGGTACTGGCGCAGCGGCGTGGAGACGAAGGTGTAGATCTGCTGGGTGAAGGCGAACAGCCCGGCAAAGATAATGAAAATCGCCGCTACACAGCGCAGCAGGCGGGTGCGCAACTCGGTGAGGTGCGAAACCAGCGGCATGTGCTGGTCATTTTCGGGAAGATCGCTCATGGGGCTCGCGGCGGCAAAGTGGTGTCGTGAGGCGCCGGTGTTGTCGGCGCGGCGGCAGGAGCAACAGTTTCTGCTGAAGGTGCAGGTTCAGCGGCTTCAGCCACCGGCATAGCCTCAGCCGCTGGCGCATGAATAGTCTGCGTCGCGACAGGTTCCACCGGCGTCGGCTCCTGTTGAGTCGGCGTGAAGATCTTCCGCGCCTCCTGCTCCAGGGACAGAATGTGCTCGTTGTGCAGTTGCCGGCGGATCTCGTCGGCACCGATTTCACGTTCAACTTCCTGTTTGATCGCGTTGAAGCTGCGCTTCAGCCGCCCGACCCACAGGCCGGCGGTGCGCGCAGCGCCCGGCAGACGCTCGGGGCCCAGCACCAGCAGGGCAACGAGGCCGACGAGCAGCAGTTCAGAGAAGCTGATACCAAACATTAGTCAGTGCTCACGAGTCTTTGCGGGTCGGCTCTTCGACTTTTTGCGCCTGCACATCGATGGTGTGCGGCGGGTTCACGGACTGTGTGGCCTGTGGCTGAACAGGCGGAACCGGTTGGGCCGGGGTCGCTGTCGGGTCAGCCGGTTTCTCGTCGTCGTTCATGGCTTTACGAAAGCCCTTGATCGACTCGCCCACGTCAGTGCCGAGGTTTTTCAGCTTCTTGGTGCCGAACACCAGCACCACGACAACCAGGATGACCACCCAGTGTTTCCAGTCAAAAATGCCCATGTTGCGTTCCTCTCTAAATAGTTGTTCAGGCGGACGGGCGAGAGGCTTTCTCGGCGTGTCCGGACAGACCGAAGCGACGGTCCAGTTCATCGAGCACAGCCTGTGGATGCTGCCCCAGCTGGGCGAGCATGACCATGCTGTGGAACCACAAATCGGCGGTCTCGTAGATCACATCGCTACAGTCACCGCTGATGGCGGCATCCTTGGCGGCAATGATGGTTTCGACCGACTCTTCGCCGACTTTTTCCAGAATCTTGTTCAAGCCCTTGTGGTACAGGCTGGCGACATACGAGCTGTCGGCAGCGGCGCCTTTGCGCTCTTCCAGCACCTGGGCCAGACGGGTCAGGGTGTCACTCATGTGAGGATGTGTCATCAGTCATTTCCTGAGCTGCGCCGGAGCCTGATTTTGTGCAGGGCAAGGCGCGAGGAGTGTGGTTTGGTTGTTCCAAATAAACGACGAGTAACGCAGCCCTGCACAAAATCAGGCCCGGCCCTACGGGTTGTCGGCTCAAAGCGCGCCATGCTGCGTTGCAGGCCTTGGCAAGGAAACGACATTCCCGGCGGCCTGCGCCTTGCCTGGCGCGCTTTGAGCCGGCAACGCAGCTCAGGAAATGACTGATGACACATCCTAATGTCCTGCGGAGTAGATAGCGTGCGGGTCTTTCAGCACCGGGTCGACGGTTTTCCAGTCGCCGTTTTCGAAGACGCGGTAGAAGCAGCTCTGACGGCCGGTATGGCAGGCGATGTCGCCGATTTGCTCAACCATCAGGATGATCACGTCAGCGTCACAGTCCAGGCGCATCTCATGCAGGGTTTGCACGTGACCGGATTCTTCGCCCTTGCGCCACAGCTTGCCACGGGAACGTGACCAGTAAATGGCACGGTTCTCGGCAGCGGTCAATTCCAGCGCTTCGCGGTTCATCCAGGCCATCATCAGGACGCGTCCGGTCTTGTGATCCTGGGCAATCGCCGGCACCAGGCCATCGGCGTCCCACTTGATCTCGTCCAGCCAGTTTTTCATCTTCGACTCCGACGCGGGCTCTACTTCAATAGTTGAGGCCAATGTTCAAATTCAGCGTTCAAACAGTGTGCCAGCCGATTATCCAACTGGCTATCGGCGAACGACCAGATACAAGCCGACCGCCACCATGATTCCGGCGGGCCAGTGCCCCAGTTCGTTCAACGGGCCACCGGCGGCGAGTATCGTGCCACCGGCCAAATGAGCGGTGCCGAGCAACCGCAGGAACCAGTCGTCCTTGCGCTTGTGCCAAGGAGGCGGCGGGTCGTTGGCGTGGGGCTGGGACATGCGCTCGAGCAGATCGCGGGCCATGTTGGCCAGATGCGGGATCTGCTCGAACTGGCTCTGTACGTTGCCTAACAAGGCTTTGGGGCTGACGCGCTCGCGCATCCAGCGCTCGAGGAACGGCTGGGCGGTGTTCCACAGATCGAGGTCTGGGTACAGCTGACGGCCCAGGCCTTCGATGTTCAACAGGGTTTTTTGCAGCAAGACCAACTGCGGCTGCACTTCCATATTGAAGCGTCGAGCGGTCTGGAACAGGCGCATCAGCACCTGGCCGAACGAAATATCTTTTAACGGTTTTTCGAAGATCGGCTCGCACACGGTACGGATCGCCGCTTCGAATTCGTTGAGTTTGGTTTCTGCCGGCACCCAGCCCGAATCGATGTGCAACTGCGCGACACGACGGTAATCACGTTTGAAGAACGCGAACAGGTTGCGCGCCAGATAGTCCTGGTCTTCCGGGGTCAGGCTGCCGACGATGCCGCAGTCGATCGCGATGTACTGCGGGCTCCAAGGTTGTACGGTGCTGACGAAGATGTTGCCGGGGTGCATGTCGGCGTGGAAGAAGCTGTCGCGGAACACCTGGGTGAAAAAGATCTCCACGCCACGCTCGGCGAGCATTTTCATGTCGGTGCGCTGGTCGGCCAGGGTCGCGAGGTCGGTGACCTGAATCCCGTAGATGCGCTCCATCACCAGCACTTTCGGCCGGCACCAGTCCCAATAGACTTGCGGTACATACAGCAGCGGCGAACCTTCGAAGTTGCGCTTCAGCTGGCTGGCGTTAGCCGCCTCGCGCAGCAGGTCGAGTTCGTCGTAGATGGTTTTTTCGTAGTCGCTGACCACGTCCACCGGGTGCAGCAAGCGAGCATCGGCCGAGAGTTTTTCCGCCGCGCGGGCGAGGATGAACAGCCACGCCAGGTCTTGGGCAATGATCGGTTTCAGGCCCGGGCGAATCACTTTGACGACGACTTCTTCACCGGATTTCAGCTGCGCGGCATGCACCTGCGCCACCGAAGCCGAGGCCAGCGGTTCAACGTCGAAACGACTGAATACTTCACTGATTTTTTTGCCGAGCTGCTCTTCGATCAGCCGGATCGACACTTGCGAGTCGAACGGCGGTACGCGGTCCTGCAGCTTCATCAGCTCATCGGCGATGTCTTCGGGCAGCAGGTCGCGGCGCGTCGAAAGAATCTGACCGAACTTGATGAAAATCGGCCCCAGGTCCTGCAACGCCAGGCGCAGTCGCGCCCCACGGCTCAGCTCCAGCGTCTTGCGCGGGAACCAGCGCCACGGCAAGGCGTAGCGCAGCGCCAGCAGAAACCAGGGCAGTGGCAGGGCGAACAGCAGGTCATCGAGGCGGTAGCGGATCACAACGCGCTGGATGCGCAACAAACGGCGGACGGCAAGCAGCTTCATGCGTTATCGCTTGGGTCGAGGGATCGGAAAAGGCGCTCGAAACGCGCCTCGAGACGTTCCAGATCGAGCTTGATCTGGTCCAGTTCATTGAAACGGGCATCAGCTTCGCGCTGACCGACGAGGGCGCGCGATTCTTCGGCCAGGTATTCGCCCAGGTTCTGGTTCAGGCTGGCGAACCCCTGCTGATACCAGCGTGCACGGCTGCGCAGGTGACCGCCGACCAGTTGCGTGGCCACAGGTCCCAGCCAGCGCGAGAGCTCGTACTCCCAGTCCAGTTCGAGGTCCTGAAGGATCGCCGCCAGTTCCAGCAGCACGCCACTGTCGCCGTCGAGTTCGACTTCCGGGGCATGCAGAACTGAAGTCTTGTCCTTGCTCGTCGCTAGTCTCAGCAGGCTTGAGGCCGGTGCGCGCAAAGTGCAGTCGGCACCGGTTTCCCACTGGGAGGCGAGCATCAGGCCTTCATCGCTGGGCAGGATAAACAGTTGCAACGCCGGGCTGCGGCAGTCGACGGCAATCACCTTGCCGCTCAAATGCGCCAGCCGCGGCAGCGCCGTGCTGTCGAGACGCAGCACCCGGTTCAGACCGAGCTCAACGCTGGCGAGCAGGCCGGCCAGCAACATCAGGGCTTGATGCCGCGGTGCAAGGCGACGATGCCTGCGGTCATGTTGTGGTACGTCACGCGGTCGAAACCGGCCTCGACCATCATCGACTTCAGGGTTTCCTGATTCGGGTGCATGCGGATCGATTCGGCCAGGTAACGATAGCTTTCCGAATCATTGGTGATCAGCTTGCCCATCAACGGCATGAAGGCGAACGAATAAGCGTCGTAGGCTTTGGACATCAGCGCATTGGTCGGCTTGGAGAATTCCAGCACCAGTAAACGGCCGCCCGGTTTCAGCACGCGCAGCATCGAGCGCAGGGCGTCTTCTTTATGCGTCACGTTGCGCAGACCGAAAGCGATGGTGACGCAATCGAAATGGTTGTCCGGGAACGGCAGTTTTTCAGCGTCGGCCTGGACGAATTCGACGTTGCCGGACACACCCAGATCCAGCAGGCGGTCACGACCGACCTTGAGCATGGATTCGTTGATGTCGGCCAACACTACCTGACCCGTCGGTCCCACAAGATGCGAAAACTTGCGGGTCAGGTCACCAGTACCACCGGCGATGTCCAGCACGCGGTTACCGGTACGCACACCCGACAGCTCGATCGCGAAACGCTTCCACAGACGGTGCATACCGCCCGACAGGAGGTCGTTCATCAGGTCGTACTTGGCGGCTACCGAGTGGAAAACCTCAGCGACTTTTTCCGCTTTCTGGCTTTCCGGAACGTTTTTGAAGCCGAAGTGAGTGGTGGGTTCGGCATCGCTGCCTTTGCGCTGATCAGTCATATCGCTGTCACCAAAAGAGAATGCGGGACATTCTAATCCCGGTGGCCTGCTTTGTCTTGGCAAGGCTGAAGGTAAGATAGGCAACTACCGGGACGTTTTGACGCATGCAGGGTCAAGATGTCTTGAGCAAGTCACGATAAAGCAGGAGTCATTCGATGGCCCGTATTAGTGTTGAGCGTGCCCACGGCCTGGGTAAGGAAGCGGCCCGCGAGAAGGCCGACAAGTTGGCGCAGAAACTGTCCGAGCAATATGGCCTGGAGCCGCAGTGGTCCGGCGACACTTTGAATCTGAGACGCCCCGGGGTGAAAGGCGCGGTGCATGTGGGCGACGACTCGATCAAGGTCGATGTCGAACTGGGCCTGTTGATGTCCGCCATGAGCGGCACCATCAAATCGGAAATCGAAAGGGCGCTCGATAAAGCGTTGGCGTAACGCGATCCCTGTGGGAGCGGGCTTGCCCGCGAAGGCTGTGTTCCCGTCACAGAAGATGTGGTGGATGTACCGACCCCTTCGCGGGCAAGCCCGCTCCCACAGGTTCGGCGGCGTACCTACTTGTTTATGTCACTTGTTAGGGTGCCGTTTCTAATTATTCTCACTACTTTGTGCCTGAGCCCGACTCTTTGCGGGCAGTTCCTCGACCCTTCTGCGCGTGAGGTGCACCATGGCCAAAGTTATTTTGAAGAAAAAAGTCGACGTTGAAACTAACGCTCTGGGCGACGTCAAATCGTATGCCCGCAAGATCTGGCTGGCAGGCCTGGGTGCTTATACCAGGGTTGGCCAAGAGGGTGGCGAGTACGTTCAAGAGTTGATCAAGGCTGGTCAAGCTGTTGAAAACAAAGGTAAAAAAGTAATCGATAAGAAACTTGAAGCGGCCAATGCCGAGATCGATGAAGCCAAGAGTGAAGTGAGTACTTTCAAAGGCAAAGTCGAACTTCAACTCGACAAAGTAGAGAGGGCTTTCGATACGCGTATCGCAAGTGCCTTGAATCGTATCGGCATTCCGTCTAAACATGACGTGGAGACACTCTCTGCTAAGCTCGATGAGCTGACGGCATTGCTCGAACGTGTCGCGCGTAAATCTTAAGGAGAACGGGATGGCTGGTAAAAAGAATACTGAAAAAGAAGGCAGCTCGTGGATCGGGAAGGTCGAAGACTACTCCCGCAAGATCTGGCTGGCTGGTTTAGGCGTGTACTCGAAGATCGACACTGACGGCAGCAAGCTCTTCGATACATTAGTTAAGGACGGCGAGAAAGCCGAGAAGCTCACCAAAAGCGCTGTCGGCAAAAAAGTCGATGCCGCCAAGGACTCCGCTTCGTCGGCCAAGTCGCGCATCAGCGGCGTGAAAGATCGTGCGCTGGGCAAATGGGATGAGCTGGAAGGGGCTTTCGACAAGCGCCTGAACAGCGCCATTTCGCGCCTGGGTGTACCAAGCCGCAATGAGGTCAAGGCCCTGCACAGCAAGGTCGATACCCTGACCAAGCAAATCGAGAAACTCACCGGTGCCAAGGTTGCACCTGTTGCGGCGAAAACCGCGGCAGCCAAACCAGCGGCCAAAAGTGCTGCCAAGCCATTGGCCAAGGCCGCAGCGAAACCGGCAGCCAAAACTGCAGCTGCGAAACCTGCAGCCAAAGCGGCCGCTAAACCCGCTGCAAAAGCTGCTGCAAAACCAGCTGCTAAAGCGGCGGCCAAACCTGCAGCTAAAACCGCAGCGGCCAAACCCGCTGCAGCGAAGAAACCAGCAGTGAAAAAACCGGCAGCCCCGAAAGCGGCAGCGCCAAAATCAGCAGCGGCACCCGCTAAACCGGTAACCCCGGTAACCCCGGTAACCCCGGTCAGCACAGCGAACTCCGGCACTGCGCCGACCCCTGCTGTAACCCCGACTGTCGCACCGACTCCATCGGCGCCAACCAGTCAGTCCTGATGATCGTTCCCACGCTCCGCGTGGGAATGCCTCACCGGACGCTCCGCGTCCATTGCGGCAGTGACGCAGAGCGTCACCAGCTGCATTCCCACGCGGAGCATGGGAACGATCACGCCCGGCCTGTAAAGGTCGGGCGTTTTTGTTTGCGGATACATCCTAAATAGCACCACGGATCTACTGTGGGAGCGGGCTTGCTCGCGAAAGCGACGTGTCAGTCGAGATCAATGTTGAATGATGAACCACTTTCGCGAGCAAGCTCGCTCCCACAGGGTTAGTCGTGCTCTTCCAGATATTGGAGCGCCAACCGCTCGGTCGCGACTTTCACCGGCGGCAGCAAGTGCGGCGCCACCAGCATCATGATCTGATACACCACCAGCCGCACTTCACCTTCACGGTCGAGAATCCGCTGATAGTCCAGCGAGAACAGCAACGTCATGGTGATTTGCTCCACCAGTTGCCCCAGCGCCTGGGTGTCACTGACCAATTGACCCTGAGCCTTCAACTGCGCCAGCAATGAGGCGAGTGTGCGCTTCAGCGCATTGAGCAGGTTGCGTATCCCCTTGGCCAGTTTCGGCAGGCGGCCGGCAAGGTTCGACAGGTCCTGGAACAGAAACCGGTATTGGGCCAGGCGTTCGACGATCAGATGCAGGAACAGCCAGTAATCTTCGGGCGCCAATTCCACATCGGACGGTGGATCGAGCAAAGGGGTCAGTTCAGTCTGGAAGCGTTCGAACAACCCGAGGATCAGCGGTTCCTTGCCATGGAAGTGGTAGTAGAGGTTGCCCGGGCTGATGCCCATTTCGTTGGCCACTTCCATGGTGGACACGTTCGGTTCGCCCTTCTGATTGAACAACTGCAGAGCACATTCGAGAATCCGGTCGCGGGTTTTCATCCTGTCTTCTTAATGGTCGAGTCATGCCACGGCCATTGGCGGCCGTGGTTCGTTGAACGTCAGCGCACGCGCACGTAAGTACCGGGTGCTGCCTCCATCGGTGGATAGTTCTGGTTGCCGAGGGCCATCTGGGTTTCGCGTTGTGCGCCGGAACGTTCCTGAATCCAGCTCAGCCATTGCGTCCACCAGCTACCGTCGACGCGCTTGGCGTCGTAATACCAGGCCCGCGGGTCGCTGCTCAGTTTCGGATTCTCGACGTAGTTGGCTTTCGGATTGTGGGGCGGGTTGAGAATGCTCTGCACATGACCGCTATTGGACAGCACAAAGCGCCGCTCGCCACCCAATAGCAATGTCGAGCGATACACTGCATCCCACGGGGTGATGTGATCATTCATGCCCGCCACGCTGAAACTGTCGACGGTGACTTTCTGCAGGTCGATCGGCGTGCCGCACACTTCCAGCCCGCCTGGATGACTCAGCGGGTTGTGCTTGAAGAAGTCCAGCAGATCGCCATGAAACGCCGCCGGCAGGCGCGTGTTGTCATTGTTCCAGTAGAGGATGTCGAACGCCGGCGGCTCCTTGCCCAGCAGGTAGTTATTGACGAAGTAATTCCAGATCAAATCGTTGGGCCGCATCCAGGCAAACACCCTGGCCATGTCACGACCTTCCAGAACGCCCTTCTGATACGAGCGGCGCTTGGCCGCTTCCAGCGTCTGTTCGTCGGCGAATAGGGTGGCCGGGCTGTCTATCTGGCTGTCGAGCATGCTGACCAGGTAGGTCGCGCTGGACACCCGTCGCAGCTGCCGCTTGGCCTGCAAATGCCCTTGTAGCGCAGCGATGGTCAGCCCGCCGGCACAGGCCCCCATCAGGTTGACCTCGCGAGCGCCGGTGATTGCCCGGCACACATTCATCGCTTCCTCGGCGGCTTCGACGTAAGACGACAATCCCCATTCGCGATGACGCACATCGGGATTGCGCCAGCTGATAACGAAGGTCTGCAAGCCGTTTTTAAGGGCGAACTGGACGAAGCTGTTGTTGGGGCTCAAATCGAAAATGTAGTACTTGTTGATCTGTGGCGGCACGATCAGCAAGGGTTTGGAATACTGTTTTTCGCTCATCGGCTTGTACTGGATCAGTTCCAGCAGCTCATTGCGAAACACCACGGAGCCGGTGGTGGTGGCGACCGTTTTGCCCACCTCGAATGCTTGTTTGGTGACTTGTCTTGGAAGGCCGTCGTTGTGCAGGAGGTCGTCGAGCAAATGACCGATGCCCCGGACCAGGCTGCTGCCGCCGGAGTTGAAGAGTTCCTTGATCGCCAGCGGATTGAGCAGGGTGTTGGACGGCGCCACGGCGTCGTTGATCAAGGCAAAGGCGAAGTGGGCGCGGGCACGATCGTCCGGGCTCATGTTGCTTTCGTCGATCCAGCTTTTGACTTCTTTCTGCCAGCTCAGATAGGCCTGCAGGCTGCGGCGATAAAAAGGATTGAGGCTCCACGTCGGGTCGGCGAAGCGACTGTCCTGCGGGTTGGTCGGGTGCAGGGTTTCACCCAACAGGACACGGCCCAACTGGCCGCCCAGCTTCAAGGCATGCCGGGCCGTATACACCGGGTTGCGCAGGCCATGGGTGGCCAGGCTGCGCAAGGTCGAAAGCAAGTCCCGGCCGCGCAGACCGGTAATCGCACTCTGAGCATTGATGAATGCAGCGGGAGCGGGCAAAGAGCCCTTCGCTGGTTTGTCGCGCATGAGTTAACACTCCTTCGTCATCAGGCCAAAAACAAACACACCCGAACAAAACACCATAGACGTTGTTGCGGGTTGTTGCGCGGCACGGCCTCCTGCCGATTCCTTTTCATAAACAAAAGTCGGGATCGGTTAACCGCTCGATGGTGCCGGATGCGGATGCATTACTGCGCGCTGACGTTCCTCCTCCAGAAACTTCATGATGATTGGTGCCACCGCTTCGGCACGGGTAATCAAAAACAGATGCCCATCGTCGATGATGTGCAATTGGGCATTGGGAATTCGCCAGGCCAACATGCGCATGTTGATCAGCGGGATCAGAGGATCGTCGTCGCCGGCCAACACCAAAGTTGGCTGGTTGATCTTGTGCAGCCAGTGAATGCTGGTCCAGCCGAAGCCAGCGAACAGCTGCCAGTAATAACCGAGTTTGCCTGCCGAGCGGACCCTGGCGGCGTGACTGGCTGCCAGGGTCGGATCGCGACGAAACGAGCCGCCATAGATCATCGGTGCAATACGAATCACATGGGATGGCTGGATGTAGCGCCGTGGGCTGGCCATCATCCACAGTACTTTCGGCTTGCCCGGCACCATCACGGTACCGGCCGCTGTAGCCGCCAGCACCAGCTTCTTGCAGCGCTCGGGATAGTCATAGGCGAACTGTTGTGCCAGGGCGCCACCCCACGACACACCAATCACATTGACTTGCCCGTAATCGAGATAGTCGAGCATTCGCGCCGTGAGTTTCGCCAGGCCCGAAAAGCGATACGGGCGGTTGGGAGTCGATGAGCCGCCAACACCGGGTACGTCGAAAGCAATGACTTCCAGGTCCGGATCCAGAGCCTGGACGAACGGAAATATCAGCTCCAGGTTGGCGCCGATGCCGTTGAAAATCAGCAAGGGCGTCAAGTGAGGCTTGCCGGGGCGTACCGCGGTGCGGAGGGTCTGGCCATCCAGGTTGACGGTACGAAAGACGAACGGTTGCGGCATGCACGGAGCCCTGTAGGTTTTAAACGCTGATCGGGCCGTCCCGGGCCGTCGCAGAATGTTCGAGGATGGCCTCGAGAGTGATGGGTAGAAATCGCGGCACCTCCCAGTGCCGCGGACCGCGAGTAAGTTGAAGCTCAACGTTCATGCACATAAGTACCCGGAGACGCTTCACCCGCTGGATAGGCCTTGTTGCCAAGGTGGGCGGGGGATTTCTTCAGTTTGCCCGAACGCTCGGCCTGCCACGCTTGCCAATACAACCACCAGGAGTCGGTGTGTTTGGTGGAGTTTTCCATCCACTCCTCGGCTTTGACCGGCATGTCGGTGCTGGTCATGTAGCGCGCTTTCGGATTGCCCGGCGGATTCAGAATGCTCTGGATATGCCCGCTGCTGGACAGCACGAACTCGACCTTGCCGCCGAACAGCTGCGCGGATTTGTAGCAGGATTTCCACGGGGTGATGTGATCGTTGGTGCCGGCCAGGGAAAAGATGTCGGCGGTCACCTGTTTGAGGTCAATCGCTGTGCCGCACACTTCCAGGGCATCGGGGCGGATCAGTGGGTTGTTTTTGAACATCTCGATCAGGTCGCCATGGAATGCCGCCGGCAACCGGGTGGTGTCATTGTTCCAGAACAGAATGTCGAAAACCGGCGGCTCATTACCCAGCAGGTAGTTGTTGACCCAGTAGTTCCAGATCAGGTCGTTGGGGCGCATCCAGGCGAAGACTTTCGCCATGTCGCGACCTTCCAGCACACCGGCCTGGTAGGAATGGCGCTTGGCGGCTTCGAGGGTCTGCTCGTCGACGAACAGAGCCACATCGCTGTCCAGGGTGGTGTCCAGCACGCTGACCAGCAGGGTGAGGGCGTTGACCTTCTTCTCGCCGATCGCTGCGTAGTGACCCAGCAGGGCGGTGCAGGTGATGCCGCCGGAGCAGGCGCCGAGCATGTTCACGTCTTTGCTGCCAGTGATCGCGGTGACGACATCGACCGCTTCCTTGAGCGCTTCGATGTAGGTCGACAGACCCCACTCGCGCTGCTCCTTGGTCGGGTTGCGCCAGCTGACGATGAACGTCTGTACGTTGTTGCGCAGGCAGAAGCGCGCCAGGCTCTTGTCCGGGCTCAGGTCGAAAACGTAGAACTTGTTGATCTGTGGCGGCACTACCAACAGCGGACGTTCATGCACCTGCTCAGTGATCGGTCGGTACTGGATCAGCTCCAGCACGTCGTTGCGAAACACCACAGCGCCTTCAGTCACGCCCAGACTCTTGCCGACTTCGAACGCGCCCATGTTGACCTGGCTCGGCATGCCGCCGTTGTGCACCAGATCCTTGGCCAGGTGGGAGAGACCGTCGAGCAGGCTCTTGCCACCGGTTTCGAAGAAGCGTTTGACCGCCGCCGGGTTGGCCGCCGTGTTGGTCGGGGCCATGGCTTCGGTCATGAGATTGACTACGAAATGCCCGCGAGCGATGTCCTTGGGCGAGAGGTTGCTGTCATCGATCCACGCGTGAAGCTCCTTGCGCCACGCCAGATAAGTTTGCAAATAACGTTTGTAGAGCGGGTTCTGGCTCCACGCCGGGTCGAGGAAGCGACGGTCGTCACTTTGCGGTTGAAGCTCGGATTTTCCGAGCAGCACGTTCTTGAGTTCGATGCCGAAATGGGCGACATGCCTGACACTGTGGATGGGTTGTCTGAGGGCCTGGCTCAGCACCATGCGGGCAGAGCCCAAGAGATCCTTTCTGCGTAGTCCAACAACAGGATTCAGCCCCAAGGTGTTTTCCGAAGCCTGAAATTTCAAGTCATCGTTAAGCTTGTTACTCATCTACGACGCTCCATTGTCCTGAGACGAGTACCTGAGTCCAGCTGTGTAGTCACACAACACGCCAGGTACTACTGCTCGGGTGACTGTAAATTGCGCATCGCTGCTTTTTAGTTCAGAGAGCACTGCACGGAACTTGCCAGCTCCATTGGTTACCCGAGTTTAATTTTTTTCGCAAGCGGGCCAATCGTTGACACCGCAGCGGAGCATTCAAACAGATGGAATTAGAAAATGCCCTCTAAATAGCCAGAGGCCTGACCTAGAGCATCAGCTTGACGACTGACTCATTCGGATCACGGGTCTTTCCAGCCGCTTTGAGTTCCGCAAGATAATCACTCCAAAGATCTTCTTGGCGCACTGCCAACTGGTACAGATATTCCCAAGTGAACAGGCCGCTGTCGTGGCCGTCGTCGAAGGTCAATTTCAGTGCGTACTGACCAGCCGGTTCGACCTTGCTCAGGCCTACGCCAATCTTGCCAAATTGCAGGATAGGTTTGCCGTGGCCCTGAACTTCAGCGGAAGGAGAGTGCACGCGAAGAAACTCGGCGCTCAGGTGATATTCCTCGCCGGACGCGTATTTGAGCGTCAGGGTTTTTGAGGCTTTGTGGAGTTTGATGTCGGTGGGGAGTTGGGTCATGGCAGGTCGTCCGTCTATGTGGAACGTTGTGTAGGACCTGCCGCAGGCTGCGATCTTTTGATCTTCGGCGTCAGCCGGAAAAGATCGCAGCCTGCGGCAAGCTCCTACAGGTATTTCGTTCTCACAGGAGAGTAGGTGACCTACAGGATATAACGGGACAGGTCTTCGTTCTGCGCCAATTCGCCCAAGTGGCTGTTGACGTAATCGGCATCGATCAGGATTGGCTTGTCCTCGTGGGTGCTGGCCAGATCGCCGGCGCTGAACGACACCTCTTCGAGCAGACGCTCGAGCAGGGTGTGCAGGCGACGGGCACCGATGTTTTCGGTTTTCTCGTTGACCTGCCAGGCGATCTCGGCGAGGCGCTTGATGCCGTCCGGCAGGAATTCGATGAGCAGTCCTTCGGTTTTCAGCAGTGCGCAATACTGCTCGGTAAGCGATGCATGCGGCTCGCTGAGGATGCGCTCGAAATCTTCCGGGCTCAGGGCCTTGAGTTCGACCCGAATCGGCAGACGACCTTGCAGCTCCGGTACCAGATCGCTTGGCTTGCTCAGGTGGAACGCGCCGGAGGCGATGAACAGGATGTGGTCAGTCTTGACCATGCCCAGTTTGGTGTTGACGGTGCAGCCTTCGATCAGCGGCAGCAAGTCGCGCTGTACGCCTTCGCGGGACACGTCGATGCCACCGGAGTTGCCGCGCTTGGCGACCTTGTCGATTTCGTCGATGAACACGATGCCGTGCTGCTCAACGGCTTCCAGGGCCTTGGCCTTCAATTCTTCTTCGTTGACCAGGCGACCGGCTTCTTCGTCGCGAACCAGTTTCAGCGCTTCCTTGACCTTGAGCTTGCGGTTTTTGCGCTTGCCCTTGCCCATGTTGGCGAACAGGCTCTGCAGCTGGTTGGTCATTTCTTCCATGCCCGGTGGCGCGGAGATATCGACGCCGGACACTTCGGCCACTTCGATTTCGATCTCCTTGTCATCCAGCTGACCTTCACGCAGGCGTTTGCGGAACAGCTGACGGGTGTTGGAGTCGGCCGACGGTGCCGAGTCCTCGTTGCTGAAGCCCATGCGTGGCGGTGGCAGCAAGGCGTCGAGGATGCGCTCTTCGGCAGCGTCTTCGGCGCGGTGGCGAACCTTGGTCATTTCCTGTTCGCGCAGCAGTTTGATCGCGGCGTCGGCCAGATCACGAATGATCGATTCGACGTCACGGCCCACGTAGCCCACTTCGGTGAACTTGGTCGCTTCGACCTTGATGAACGGCGCGTTGGCGAGCTTGGCCAGGCGACGGGCGATCTCGGTTTTACCGACACCGGTCGGGCCGATCATCAGGATGTTCTTGGGGGTGACTTCGACGCGCAGCTCTTCGGGCAGCTGCATCCGACGCCAGCGGTTGCGCAAGGCAATGGCGACGGCGCGCTTGGCATCGTCCTGGCCGATGATATGGCGATTGAGTTCGTGGACGATTTCACGGGGGGTCATGGGCATAATAATTGGCGGTCCTCAAGCAAAAGTGAGCCGTGGCGCTAGGCCGAAACAGGCTTACTCAGCGAGGTCCTGCTCCTCGATGGTGAAGGTGTGGTTGGTGAATACGCAGATGTCGCCGGCGATGCCGAGCGCTGTTTCGACGATTTCCCGTGCCGACAAATCGGTTTTCTTCAACAGGGCACTCGCGGCAGCCTGGGCGTAACCGCCGCCGGAACCCATGGCGATCAGGCCTTGTTCGGGCTCAACCACGTCACCGTTGCCGGTGATGATCAGGGAGGCATCTTTGTTGGCGACCGCGAGCATGGCTTCGAGGCGGCTGAGGGTGCGGTCGGTGCGCCATTCTTTGGCGAGTTCGACGGCGGCGCGAACCAGGTGACCCTGATGTTTCTCGAGCTGGCCTTCGAAACGTTCGAAGAGGGTGAAGGCGTCAGCGGTGGCCCCGGCAAAACCGGCGATAACCTGGCCGTGGTAGAGGCGGCGAACTTTCTTCGCGTTGCCTTTCATCACGGTATTGCCGAGCGAAACCTGGCCGTCGCCGCCCATGACGACTTTGCCGTGGCGGCGAACTGAAACGATGGTGGTCAAGGGAGAGTCTCCACGCAGCGGGGCGAAAATGCCTTATGCCAACTCATATGGGGGTGGTGGAGCGTTTTTCAACTGTAGGACGCGGCGGGGGACGAGCGGTGCGCGTATTGATCGTTCCCACGCTCTGCGTGGGAATGCAGCCCGGGACGCTCCGCGTCCCTTTCTAAAGCTGGAACGCGGAGCGTCCCTTGAGGCGTTCCCACGCAGAGCGTGGGAACGATCAGCGGAAGGTCAGCGGCTTTGGCGTTGTTGTAACAACAGGTTGCTGAAACCGCTACCAGCCAGTTGCTTCTGGGCGGTGGTCAGCTGTTCGCGGTTGCTGAACGGGCCGACCAGAACCCGATACCAGGTCTCGTCCTTCACCGTGCCGGATTCAACCGCCACGGCCTGACCCAGCAGGATGATCTGCGCACGAACCTTATCGGCATCGGCTTCCTTGCGGAACGAGCCGGCCTGCAGGAAGAACTTGGTCACCGGCGCCGCTTTCGCCACGGGCGGCGCTGGCGGCGGGGTGATGCCGGCCAATGCCGCTTGAGCCCGGGCGGTGTCGATCTTCGCCGCTTCTGCAGGCGTCACCGGCGTGGTCGGAATGGCCGGCACTTGTGGTGTCGGCAGGGTTTTCTCCGGCACTGCGTCCGGCGGCACGATGACTTCCGATTCCGGCAGCAAGGTGTAGAAGTCGTACTTCGGCTTCACCGGTTGCGTCGGGCTCGGCGGGGTCTTGTTGGCCTCGGCGATCTTGGTGGCTTTCTGCTGCTCGATCTTCTCGCGCTTGACGCTGTCGCTGCCCTTGCCCGGCTCCAGCTTCATCAGGAACACAATGAACGCACCGACCGTCAGGCCGATGGCCATCCACAACCAGCCCGGGATCGGTTGTTTTGCAGGAGCTTGGTAACGGCTGGCGCCACGCTTGGGTGCAGGTTTTTTCTTGGCAGCCAACTTACATACGCTCCAGAGTTTCCAGACCCAAGAGTTCCAGGCCTTGCTTGAGAGTGCGGCCGGTCAGCGCGGCGAGGCGCAGGCGGCTCTGCATTTGCGCCGGGGTGTCGGCGCCGAGGATCGGGCAGTTCTCGTAGAAGCTGGAGAACAGGCCGGCAACATCGTACAGGTAGGTGCAGAGGATGTGCGGCGTGCCTTTGTCGGACACGTTATTGAGGATTTCACCGAACTGCGCCAGTTTCGCCGCCAGCTCATGTTCGTGCGGCGCTTCGAGGACGATCTGCCCTTCGACTTCGCTGAAGTCCTTGCCGAGCTTGCGGAACACACCGGCCACCCGGGTGTAGGCGTACAGCAGGTACGGCGCGGTGTTGCCTTCGAAGTTCAGCATCAGGTCGAAGTTGAAGCTGTAGTCGCTGGTGCGGTGCTTGGACAGGTCGGCGTATTTCACCGCGCCGATGCCCACGACCTTGGCGATGTTGCGCAACTCGTCTTCGGCCAATTCCGGGTTCTTCTCTTTCACCAGGGTGTAGGCGCGTTCCTGGGCTTCGGTCAGCAGGTCGATCAGCTTCACGGTGCCGCCGTCACGGGTCTTGAACGGACGGCCGTCGGCGCCGTTCATGGTGCCGAAGCCCATGTGCTCCATTTCCATCGGATGGGTCACGAAGCCGGCCTTGCGGGCGACGGCGAACACTTGCTGGAAGTGCAGGGCCTGGCGCTGGTCGACGAAGTACAGCGCGCGATCAGCCTTGAGCTTGCCGCTGCGGTAGCGCACAGCCGCCAGGTCAGTGGTGGCGTAGAGGTAGCCGCCGTCGGCCTTGACGATGATCACCGGCAGCGGGTCGCCGTCGGCGTTCTTGAACTCGTCGAGGAACACGCATTGAGCGCCGTTGCTCTCGACCAGCAGGCCAGCGGCCTTGAGGTCGTTGACCACGTTGATCAGGTCGTCGTTGTAGGCGCTTTCACCCATTACGTCGGCCATGGTCAGTTTGACGTTCAGCAGTTCGTAGATTTTCTGGCAGTGCGACAGCGAGATGTCTTTGAACTTGGTCCACAGCGCCAGGCAGTCCGGGTCTCCGGCTTGCAGCTTGACCACCAGGCCACGGGCGCGATCAGCGAATTCTTCGGATTCGTCGAAGCGTTGCTTGGCGGCGCGGTAGAAGTTTTCCAGGTCCGACAGCTCATCGCTGGTGATCGGGTTTTCCTGCAGATAAGCCATCAGCATGCCGAACTGGGTGCCCCAGTCGCCAACGTGGTTCTGGCGGATCACTTCGTCGCCGAGGAATTCAAGCACCCGGGCCACGCCGTCGCCGATGATGGTCGAACGCAAATGGCCGACGTGCATTTCTTTGGCCAGGTTCGGGGCCGACAGGTCTACCACGGTGCGCTGCACCGGGCCTGCCTTGCGCACGCCGATGTGGTCGTCGGCCAGCGCCGCGTCCAGGCGGGTCGCCAGGGCTTGAGTGTTCTGGAAGAAGTTCAGGAAGCCAGGGCCGGCGATTTCGGCTTTGGAGACGTTCTCGTCAGCCGGCAGCGCGGCGATGATTTTCTCGGCCAGGTCGCGGGGTTTCATGCCCGCCGGTTTGGCCAGCATCATGGCGATGTTGCTGGCGAAGTCGCCGTTTTTCTTGTCGCGAGAGTTTTCCACCTGGATCGCCGGCGACAGGCCTTCAGGCAACACACCTTCGTTGACGAGTTGGGTGATGGCTTGTTGGATCAGCTGGCGAATGGTGTCTTTCATGGTCTGCTCTTTCGGCCGCAAGCGCGGCGGCGCTTCGATGCGCTGGTGGAAAAACTGGGCATTATCCGTTGCGAAGACGGGCTTGCCAACTATAGCGGGCCGGTTATGGATATGTGGTGACAAATCGACCGCTATCGCGGGCAAGCCCGCTCCCACAGGGTAGTGGTACGACGTAGAGCATGTGAACAACGCAGATCCCTGTGGGGGCCGGGCTTGCCCGCGATAGCGATCTTGAATTCAATACAAATCGACCGGATCGACATCCAGCGACCAACGCACCGCCCGCCCACTCGGCATCTGCTCCAAAACCAGCAGCCAACTGCTCAACAACCGATGCAACGGCGCCCGGGCCGTGGCCTGCAACAACAACTGTGCACGGTAGCGTCCGGCCCGGCGTTCCATCGGCGCCGGCACCGGCCCAAGCAACTCAATCCCGGTCAGATTCTGCTCGACCAGCAAACGCTCGGCCTCGCTGCACGCCTCATCGAGGAAGCCTTCGGCCTGCCCCGGTTTATGTGCTTCGGCCCGCAGCAGTGCGAGATGCGCAAACGGCGGCAGCCCTGCGGAGCGGCGTTCGCTCAACGCCTGTTCGGCAAAGGCGAAATAGCCCTGTTCGGTCAGTTGCACCAGCAGCGGATGGTCCGCCAAGTGCGTCTGGATAATCACTTTGCCCGGCTCTTCGGCCCGTCCTGCGCGCCCGGCGACCTGGACGATCAGCTGCGCCATACGTTCGCTGGCGCGAAAATCTCCGGAGAACAGTCCGCCGTCGGCATCGAGAATCGACACCAGGGTCACCCGTGGAAAGTGGTGCCCTTTGGCAAGCATCTGTGTGCCGACCAGAATGCATGGTTGGCCTTTCTGAATGGTGGCGAACAGTTGATTCATCGCGTCTTTGCGTGAAGTGCTGTCGCGGTCGACCCGCAGCACCGGGACGTCTGGAAACAAAATTCCCAAGCGCTCTTCGGCGCGCTCGGTACCGGCGCCTACGGGCCGCAAGTCGACCTTGCCGCACTTCGGGCAATGCCGGGGCACTCGTTCGACGTAGCCGCAATGGTGGCAACGCAGTTCGCCGGAGCGCTGGTGCACGGTCATCCGCGCGTCGCAGCGCTGACATTCAGACATCCAGCCGCAGTCATGGCAGAGCAGCGTCGGGGCGAACCCTCGGCGGTTGAGGAACACCAACACCTGCTGGCCGGCGGCCAGGGTCTGACCGATGGCTTGCTGCATCGGCCCGGAAATGCCGCTGTCCAGCGGACGACTTTTCACGTCCAGGCGCAGGAAGCGCGGTTGCTTGGCGCCCCCGGCCCGCTCATTCAGGCGTAAGAGGCCGTAACGACCGGTGTAGGCGTTTTGCAGGCTCTCCAGCGAAGGCGTGGCGGAGCCGAGGACAATCGGGATGTTCTCCTGCCGGGCGCGGACCAGTGCCAGGTCGCGGGCGTGATAGCGCAAGCCTTCCTGCTGTTTATAAGAGCCGTCGTGCTCTTCATCAATGATGATCAGGCCGGGGTTCTTCATCGGCGTGAACAGTGCCGAACGGGTACCGATAATAATGTCGGCCTCGCCATCCCGCGCCGCCAGCCAGGCTTCCAGGCGTTCGCGGTCATTGACTGCGGAGTGGATCAGCGCGATGCGCGCATTGAAGCGCTGCTCGAATCGGGCCAGGGTTTGCGGGCCGAGGTTGATTTCCGGGATCAGCACCAGAGCTTGCTTGCCGGCCTCGAGGGTTTCGCGGATCAGCTGCAAATAGACTTCGGTCTTGCCGCTGCCGGTGACGCCAGCCAGCAGGAACGCGTGATAACTGTCGAATCCGGCGCGAATCGCCTCGTAAGCGGCGCGTTGCTCCGGGTTAAGCGGCAATTCCGGTTGCGCCAGCCAATGTTCGTGGCGCACACCGGGCGCGTGCTTGCGGATTTCGACTTGCACTAAATCCTTGGCCAGCAACAGATCGAGGCTGTCCTTGCTGAGCATCAGTTTGCTCAACAACTGATGAGCGACGCCGTGGGGGTGTTGGGCCAGAGTCGCCAGTGCTTCACGTTGTCGCGGGGCGCGGGCGATGCGCGGATCATCGAGGCTGGCGCCGGGCGCGGCGGACCAGAAGCGTTCCTGGCGTGCTTCGGCCAGTTCGCCTTGTCGCAACAATACCGGCAGCGCCCAGCTCAACGTGTCGCCGAGGCTGTGCTGGTAATACTGAGAGGTCCAGAGGCACAGTTTGAACAGCGCGGGGGGCAGCGGCGGCGTGGCGTCGAGCAGCGCCAGGGCGGGTTTGAGTTTTTCTGCCGGTACTTCGCTGGTGTCGGTGACCTCCACCAGTATCCCGATCATCTCCCGCCGACCGAACGGCACCCGCAAGCGCATGCCCGGGTGCAACTGGGCGCGCAGGATGCCGGCCGGGGCACGGTAATCGAACAGGCGGCGCAGGGGCGAAGGCAGGGCGAGGCGCAGAATGGCGTTGGGCACGCGATTGTTTTCTCGTTACTGGAGCGGTGAAGAAGGCCGGGAGCCTAGCAGACGACTGGTTTAAGCGACAGCTTGCGTGAATGGCATTGTCTGGTAGAATCCGCGGCCTAATTACGTGCGGTATTCAACAATGGTGTTGAGTGGCGGCACGCTAGCCTGAGGAATACATCATGAAAGCCGATATCCATCCAACATACGAAATCACCGCAGTTACCTGCAGCTGTGGCAACAAGTTCGAAACTCGTTCGAACCTGGCCAAGCCTCTGGCGATCGACGTATGCAACGAGTGCCACCCGTTCTACACCGGTAAGCAGAAGACTCTGGATACTGGCGGCCGTGTACAGCGCTTCGCAGACCGTTTCGGCGCTTTCGGCAAGAAAGCTCCAGCTGCTGCAGAGTAAGGTTGAAGGGCCCGATGGGCTTTTCCTTGCTGATAAAAAAGGCGTCCCTCGTGGGCGCCTTTTTTGTGTCCGCGATTTGGCTTTCCGGTGCCCAGGCCTTCTGTCCGGCGCCGAGCGGGCTGACGTCGGTCACAGTGCAGCGGGTGGTGGATGGTGACACCTTGCGTCTGCGTGATGGTCGCAGCGTGCGCATGATCGGTTTGAATACACCGGAGTTGGGCAAGCAGGGGCGTTCCGACGAACCGTTCGCCGTCGCTGCGCGCAAGCGCCTTGAAGCTCTGGTGGCCGCCAGCGACGGGCAGGTCGGTTTGCTGCCGGGTAAAGAAAGCAAAGACCATTACGGCCGGACCCTGGCCCATGTCTATGGCATCGATGGGGCTAACCTCGAAGCGCAGATGCTCGCCGAGGGCCTCGGTTTTCAGGTGGCGGTGGCGCCGAATGTCGATTTGGTCGCCTGCCAGCAAGCGGCCGAACGCAGTGCTCGTCGGGCCGGTCTCGGGCTGTGGCGACAATCACCTGTACTGAAAGCGGAGCAGATCAGCGCGTCCGGCTTCGCCATGCTCAGCGGTCGTGTGAGCAAGGTTCAGCGCAATCGCGGCGGGGTTTGGATCGAGTTGCAGGATTCGGTTGTATTGCGGGTTGCACCCAATATGCTGGACCAATTCGATGTCGCATCGCTTGAAAAGCTCAAAGGCAAGCAAATCGAGGCTCGTGGCTGGGTGGTGGATCGTTCGCGCCGCGGAGGGTTGAAACCGGGGCAGGCGCGTTGGCTTCTGCCGCTGACCGATCCGGCAATGTTGCAGGCGGCACCGTAAGAAAAAATTGTAGACATTTTTCACGTTGATTGTGAACAGTCTATCCCTTGTGTTCCGTGGCTCTTGGCCCAAAGTCGTAGGGCCGGGCGCTTGACAGGGGTGACTGGTCAGTCTTGTGAGGACTTTGCGAGGCGAGTATCCTCGGCGGTCCGTCTGTCCAACAGTAAAAAGCGGAATGCCCCTATGTCTGATCTGAAAACTGCCGCTCTCGAATATCACGCCCATCCCCGTCCAGGGAAGCTGAGTGTCGAGCTCACCAAGGCCACCGCTACCGCCCGCGATCTGTCGCTGGCCTACAGCCCCGGCGTAGCCGAACCAGTACGCGAAATCGCCCGCGATCCTGAACTGGCCTACAAATACACCGGCAAGGGCAACCTGGTTGCAGTCATTTCCGATGGCACCGCGATTCTCGGCCTGGGTAACCTCGGCCCATTGGCTTCCAAGCCGGTCATGGAAGGTAAGGGCGTGCTGTTCAAGCGCTTCGCCGGCATCGACGTGTTCGACATCGAAGTCGACTCCGAAAGCCCGCAAGCCTTCATCGACACCGTCAAGCGTATCTCCATTACCTTCGGTGGCATCAACCTGGAAGACATCAAGGCACCTGAGTGCTTTGAGATCGAACGCGCTCTGATCGAGCAGTGCGACATTCCGGTATTCCACGATGACCAGCACGGCACCGCCATCGTTACTGCGGCCGGCATGATCAACGCCCTGGAAATCGCTGGCAAAACCCTGGCAGACGCCAAGATCGTCTGCCTGGGGGCCGGTGCGGCCGCTATCTCCTGCATGAAGTTGCTGGTGAGCATGGGCGCCAACATCGAAAACATCTACATGGTTGACCGTACCGGCGTGATCCACTCCGGCCGTGACGACCTGAACCAGTACAAGGCTGTGTTCGCTCACGCGACCGAGAAGCGCACCCTGGCTGACGCACTGGAAGGCGCTGACGTGTTCGTTGGCCTGTCCGGCCCGAACCTGCTGAGTGCTGAAGGCCTGAAATCCATGGCGGCCAACCCGATCGTGTTCGCGTGCTCGAACCCGGATCCGGAAATCTCCCCGGAACTGGCTCACGCCACCCGTAACGACGTGATCATGGCCACCGGCCGTTCGGACTACCCGAACCAGGTCAACAACGTACTGGGCTTCCCGTTCATCTTCCGTGGTGCCCTGGACGTTCGCGCCAAGCGCATCAACGAAGAAATGAAAGTGGCTGCCGCCAACGCCCTGCGTGAACTGGCCAAGCTGCCAGTGCCTCAGGAAGTGTGCGACGCCTACGGCGGCATCAAGCTGGAATTCGGTCGTGAGTACATCATTCCGAAACCAATGGATGCCCGTCTGATCACCCTGATCTCCGATGCCGTGGCCAAGGCTGCGATCGAGACCGGTGTGGCGACCCTGCCGTATCCGAAGAACTACCCGCTGAAAAGCGTGGATGACGTGTTCAACGGCTAAGCCGTTGTAACGCTCAACCAAAAGCCCCGGCTCTCGCGAGTCGGGGCTTTTTTGTATCTGCGGGTTTGATCGTTCCCACGCAGAGCGTGGGTGCGATCGGCAGGCCAAAAAAAGCCCCGCATTTCTTTCGAGGGCGGGGCTTTTAAGTGTTGCTACACGATCAGAACAAATCGATCGGCGCCGCTTCATCCGCTGGCAGCGGGCTGCCCGGCGCATTGCCGTTGCTCAGCTCGTTAACCGACGGTGGTGTGTCTTCGGCCTTGAACAGTTCGAAGTAGGCGCCTGGCGTACTTGGGGTGGCTGCACGGCCGCTGATCGGGTCGACGCGCAGGCTGAGAATGCCTTCCGGCTCCGCCTGCGTGTGAGGCGGCTTGTCTTTAAGGGCCGCCGCCATGTAGTTCATCCAGATCGGCAAGGCAACGGTGCCGCCGAACTCGCGTTTACCCAGGCTTTCCGGTTGGTCGAAGCCAGTCCAGACGGTGGTCACGTAATCGGCGTTGTAGCCGGAGAACCAGGCGTCCTTGGACTCGTTGGTAGTGCCGGTCTTGCCCGCGATGTCGCTGCGACCCAAGGCCAGCGCACGGCGGCCGGTGCCGAGTTTGATCACGTCCTCAAGCATGCTGTTGAGGATGTAGGTGGTGCGCCCATCGACGATGCGCTCGGCCACGGCTGGCGTTTGTGGCGCTGGCTGGGCGCTCGGCGCCTCGCCTGGGGTGGCGTTGACCGTGAAGGTGTTGGAGGCCGGTACGGCGATGCCATCGCTGGCTATGGCGCCTTTAGGAACACTCGGCGGGTTGGCGACGAATAGCGTGTCGCCGTTGCGGCTTTCGATCTTGTCGATGATGTACGGGGTGATCTTGTAGCCGCCGTTGGCGAAGGTGGCCCAGCCGGTGGCGATTTCCATTGGCGTCAGGGTCGCGGTGCCCAAGGCCAGCGACAGGTTGCGCGGCAGGTCCTGCTTGTTGAAGCCGAACTTGCTGATGTAGTCGATGGTGCGGTCGACACCCAGCGCTTGCAGCAGGCGAATCGATACCAGGTTGCGCGACTTGTAGAGCGCTTCACGCATGCGGATCGGGCCGAGGAAGGTGTTGGTATCGTTCTTCGGGCGCCAGACCTTGTCCAGGTATTCGTCAACGAACACGATCGGGGCGTCGTTCACCAGGCTGGCGGCGGTGTAGCCGTTGTCCAGGGCGGCGCTGTAGACGAACGGCTTGAAGCTCGAACCTGGCTGGCGCTTGGCCTGCATGGCGCGGTTGTAGTTGCTCTGCTCGAAGGCGAAACCGCCGACCAGCGAACGAATGGCACCGTTCTGCGGATCGAGGGAAACCAGTGCGCCTTGAGCCTGTGGAATCTGGCTGAATTTGAGCGAGCCGTCTGGCTGACGCTGCACGCGAATCAGATCACCGACCTGTGCGACATCCGACGGCTGCTTCGGATTGGCGCCCATGCTGTTGGTGTTCAGGAACGGACGAGCCCACTTCATGGTGTCCCAGGCGACATGCTCTTCGCCGGTACCCGTGCGGGTCAACACCTGCACGCCGTTCTTGTCGACCTGGGTCACGATCGCCGGTTCCAGGCCGCTGATGATTCGCTGTTTGGTCAACTCCTGGGTCCAGGCCTCTCGGGTCTTACCCGGCAGGCGTGACTCGGGGCCGCGATAACCGTGCCGTTGGTCGTAGGTCATCAAGCCTTCGTGAACCGCGGTGTTGGCCATCTCCTGCAAATTGCTCGGGACTGTGGTGGTGACACGAAAACCTTCGGTGTACGCATCGCTGCCATATCGGCCGACCATTTCGGCGCGGGCCATTTCGGCGACGTATGGCGCGTTCACTTCCGGTGTCGGCACATGGTAGCTGGCGTTCAGCGGCTCATTGATCGCAGTGGTGTAGTCGGCTTCGGTGATTTTGCCGAGCTTGTACATGCGCCCCAGGATCCAGTCGCGACGCTCCTTGCTGCGGGTCGGATTGGCCAGCGGGTTGAAGCGAGACGGGGCTTTTGGCAGGCCGGCGATCATCGCCATCTGCGCCAGGCTCACGTCACGAATCGACTTGCCGTAATAGACCTGCGCTGCTGCCTCGATGCCGTAGGCGCGGTTGCCCAGATAGATCTTGTTGACATACAGCTCGAGAATCTCGTCCTTGGTCAACTGCCGTTCGATCTGCAGGGCCAAGAGGATTTCGGTGGTTTTGCGCGAGAAGCTGCGCTCGCTGGTCAGGAAGAAGTTCTTCGCCACCTGCATGGTGATGGTGCTGCCGCCGGACTGAATGTGTCCGCTCTTTACCAGCTGGGTAGCGGCACGCATCAGGCTGCTGGGATCGACACCGTAGTGGTTGGCGAAATTGTCGTCTTCAGCACTTAGTAACGCATTGATGAAATTGGGGGGAATGTCGGCGAAACGGATCGGAGTACGGCGCATTTCGCCAAATTCTGCGATCAACTTGTTGTCGCTGCTGTACACCCGCAAAGGAATCTGCAACTGAATACTTCTCAGCGCCTCCACGGACGGCAATCCGGGGCTAAGGTAAAGAAAAGCGCCGCTCAGACCCAGGAGCAGTCCGCAGAAAACGGCGACGACGGACCAACCGAAAAATTTCAGCAGACGAATCAAGGCTTTTGGATATCCAGGGTAAAAAATGAATTAGGCATCAGGGGTTCAGGCTATACAGAAAATGACCCGCGCTTGCAGTGAAAGCGGAAAAAACGCTCAGCATTATAAGCATTTTTCCTTCGGGGGCGTCATTTGCGCTTCTGTCAAGACGGAGGGTATTGAACGCAATGGATATTACAGAGTCCGTAACTCACGGATAGTCATAGGGAATTGGTAGTGCTAGGACTCTTCAATAAAAAAGCCAATACGCTTCTGGGGATCGACATCAGCTCAACGTCGGTGAAGCTACTGGAGCTAAGTCGCCAAGGCGACCGGTACCGGGTCGAGGCCTATGCGGTCGAGCCGCTGCCTGCCAGCGCGGTGGTCGAGAAAAATATCGCCGAGCTCGAAGGGGTGGGGCAGGCTCTTGCGCGGGTGCTATCCAAGGCCAAAACCAACCTCAGGAACGTTGCCGTGGCTGTGGCCGGTTCGGCGGTGATCACCAAAACCATCGAGATGGACGCCGGTCTTTCCGACGACGAGATGGAAAACCAGCTGAAGATCGAGGCCGATCAATACATTCCTTATCCACTGGATGAAGTGGCAATCGATTTCGAAGTGCAAGGCGTGTCGGCGCGCAATCCCGAACGGGTCAATGTGCTGCTGGCGGCCTGTCGCAAGGAAAACGTGGAGGTCCGTGAAGCGGCCTTGGCTCTGGCCGGGCTGACTGCACGAGTGGTCGACGTCGAAGCCTATGCCCTGGAGCGATCGTTCGGCCTGCTCGCCACCCAGTTGGCCGCTTCTCAGGAGCGTCTGACCGTGGCGGTGGTCGATATCGGCGCCACCATGACCACCCTGAGCGTGCTGCACAACGGGCGGATCATCTACACCCGCGAACAATTGTTCGGGGGGCGTCAACTGACGGAAGAGATCCAGCGTCGTTATGGCCTGACGGTCGAGCAGGCGGGGTTGGCAAAGAAGCAGGGCGGTTTACCGGACGATTACGTGAGTGAGGTCTTGCAGCCGTTTCGTGATGCGTTAGTGCAACAGGTGTCGCGATCGCTGCAGTTTTTCTTTGCCTCCGGCCAATACAACTCGGTCGATCACATCCTCCTGGCTGGCGGTACCGCTTCGGTCCCCGGGCTTGATCGGTTGATCGAACAGCGATTGGGGACGCCGACTCAGGTCGCCAATCCATTCTCCAACATGACCCTGAGCAGCAAGGTCAACGCGGGTGCCCTGGCGAGCGACGCTCCGGCACTGATGATCGCCTGCGGGCTGGCCCTCAGGAGTTTCGACTGATGGCGCGGATCAATCTTTTACCCTGGCGTGAAGAGTTGCGCGAAGGGCGTCGCAAACGCTTTTTGCTGGCATTGGTTGGTGTGCTGGTGGGGTCAGTGGGAGCGCTGCTCATCGCGGACCAAGTCATTGAAAGCGCGATTAATCGGCAAGTCGCTCGTAACGATTACATCAGCAAGCAGATTGCCGTGGTCGACGAGCGGATCAAGCAAATCAGCGACTTGAAAGCCCGTCGACAGCAACTCGTGGAGCGCATGCGCATTATTCAGGACCTGCAAGGCAACCGGCCGATCAGCGGGAGGATTTTCGATCAGTTGGCGCGTACTTTGCCGGACGGGGTTTATTTCACCCAAGTGAAAATGGTCGGCAAAACCGTGTCCATCACCGGCGCGGCGGAATCCAACAATCGTGTTTCGGATCTGATGCGTAATCTTGATGCCTCCGACTGGTTCGATGCGCCCAACCTCACGGAAGTCAAAGCGACCACCGCCGGTCAGCTGGATCAGGCCAATGTTTTTCAGTTGACCGTCCGTCAGACCCAGCCCGCCATTGTGGGGGGCGCTAAATGAAGCTGTCTGAATGGTTCGAAGGATTACGCCAGATCGACATCAACGATCTGGACACCAACAACATGGGTTCCTGGCCACCGGCGATCAAAGTCCTGGCGAGTGTCCTGCTGATGGTTCTGGTCCTGGCCCTGGGCTACAGCTTTTTGATCAGTGACCTGCAAAACCACTTGGAACTCAGACGCGAGGAAGAGTCGGCGCTCAGGGAGCAATTCGCGACCAAGGCCCATATGGCGGCGAATCTGGAGCTGTATACCCAGCAGATGAAGGAAATGGAGAACTCCTTCGGCGTGCTATTACGGCAATTGCCCAGCGACACCGAAGTGCCCGGCCTGCTGGAGGACATCACCCGCACCGGCCTGGGCAGCGGCCTGGAGTTCGAAGAAATCAAGCTGCTCCCGGAGGTCACCCAGCAGTTCTATATCGAGCTCCCTATCCGGATCACCGTCACCGGCGCTTATCACGACCTGGCTACTTTCGTCAGCGGCGTGGCCGGGCTGCCGCGGATCGTCACCCTGCATGACTTCGACCTGGTGCCGGCCAATCCCGACGGCGGTCCGAAGTTACGCATGAGCATCCTTGCCAAGACCTATCGCTACAACGACAAGGGGTTGCAGAAATGAGCCCGATTCGTTACCTGTCGATGATTATGTGCCTGGTCATCCTGGCCGGTTGTGGCGGCGACAGTGATTTCAGTGACCTGGACGCCTACCTGAATGAAGTGCGCCTGCGTGCGCCCGGAAAGATTGAACCAACGCCGACATTCCAGTCTTACCCGACATTCACCTACAACGCTGCCAATCTGCGTAGCCCGTTCTCCCGGCAGGTCAGAGTCGATCTGGCCGGCCAGAAACACGGCTCGCGTAACGTCAAGCCTGACCCCAATCGGGTCAAGCAGTACCTCGAAGGTTTCAACATCGAGCAATTTGAAATGGTCGGCACGATCTCCAATGCAACTGGCTCCTTTGCGCTGTTGCGCGGGGCGGGCGGCGTGCATCGGCTGAAAGTCGGCGATTACCTGGGGCGTAACGATGGGCGGATCGTCGCCATCAGCGGTTCGCAAGTCGACGTGGTCGAAATCGTTCCCGATGGCGAAGGTGCCTGGCTGGAACGGCCGCGAACCATCCCTTTGAAAGAGCACTCATAGTGGAACTCGAATAATGAACAGGATTTTCTCAACCTTCGGTATTTCGCTATGGATAGCGTTTCTGTCGCCGATGGTAGTGGCGGCCAACCTCAAAGCGCTGGACGTCGCCGCGCTGCCCGGTGACCGTGTCGAGTTGAAGTTGTCGTTCGATGGGCCGCCACCGCAGCCCCACGGTTACACGACAGAGCAGCCTGCGCGGATTGCGCTGGACCTGCCGGGGGTCACCAGTCAGCTGACGAACAAGAATCGGGATCTGGGCGGCGGCAATGCCCGTAGCGCCACGGTGGTGGAGGCCAAGGACCGTACTCGGCTGATCATCAGCCTGACTCAATTGACTCCATATAACACCCGCCTCGAAGGCAACAATCTATTCGTGGTTGTCGGGCAAAATGCCGGTAGCAAGGCGCCCAAACCGGCCGTCAGCGCACCGCGCGCAACCACTGCGACGCCAGCGCCCCCCAAGGTCAATGCGCCCATGGGTAAAGCCATCCGGGGCGTGGATTTCCAGCGCGGCACCCAGGGTGAGGGCAATGTGGTCATTGATCTGTCGGATCCGTCCATCGCCCCGGACATCCAGGAGCGCGATGGCAAAATCATCGTCGGTTTCACCAAGACCCAACTGCCTGAACGGTTGCGTGTACGCCTCGACGTCAAGGATTTCGCCACGCCGGTGCAGTTCGTCAACGCCAGCGCCACGGGGGATCGGGCCACCATCAGCATCGAGCCCAGCGGCGCCTTCGATTATTCGACCTATCAGACCGACAACAAACTGACCGTCAGCATCCGGCCGATGACTGTCGATGACCTGCAAAAGCGCAATACCGAACGCTTTGCCTACACCGGCGAAAAACTCTCGCTGAATTTCCAGGACATTGATGTGCGCTCGGTGCTGCAACTGATCGCCGACTTCACCAACCTCAATCTGGTGGCCAGCGACACGGTGCAGGGCGGCATAACGTTGCGCCTGCAGAACGTGCCATGGGATCAGGCGCTGGACCTGGTGTTGAAAACCAAAGGTCTGGATAAACGCAAAATCGGCAACGTCCTGTTGGTGGCACCGGCCGATGAAATCGCCGCCCGGGAGCGCCAGGAACTGGAGTCACAGAAGCAGATCGCTGAACTGGCGCCTCTGCGTCGCGAGCTGTTGCAGGTCAACTACGCCAAGGCGGCCGATATCGCCAAGCTGTTCCAGTCGGTGACCAGCGCCGAAGCGAAAGTCGATGAGCGAGGATCCATCACAGTCGATGAGCGGACCAACAACATCATTGCCTACCAGACCCAGGATCGTCTCGACGAGCTGCGTCGCATTGTTGCGCAGCTGGATATTCCAGTGCGTCAGGTGATGATCGAGGCGCGCATCGTCGAGGCCAACGTCGATTACGACAAAAGCCTTGGCGTGCGATGGGGTGGTTCGGTGCAGAAGGGCAACTGGAACACGTCCGGGGTCAACGGCTCTTCGACCACCATTGGTACGCCGGGCAGCACCAGTACCAACTCGCCGTTCGTCGATCTGGGGACGTCTGCCAATACCTCGGGGATAGGCATCGCCTTCATTACCGACAATGTGCTGCTGGACCTTGAGCTTTCAGCCATGGAGAAAACCGGCAACGGGGAAATCGTCTCGCAGCCCAAGGTGGTCACGTCCGACAAGGAAACCGCGAAAATCCTCAAGGGCACCGAGATTCCCTATCAGGAAGCCAGTTCCAGCGGCGCCACCTCGGTGTCGTTCAAGGAGGCTTCGCTGTCCCTGGAAGTGACCCCGCAGATCACGCCGGACAATCGCATCATCATGGAGGTCAAGGTCACCAAGGACGAACCGGACTACCTGAACAAAGTGCAGGATGTACCGCCGATCAAGAAAAACGAGGTCAACGCCAAGGTGTTGGTTAACGACGGCGAGACCATCGTCATTGGTGGGGTTTTCTCAAATACTCAGAGCAAGGTTGTAGATAAGGTGCCATTTCTCGGTGATGTGCCGTATCTTGGCCGCCTTTTCCGGCGTGACGTGGTTTCGGAGAAAAAATCCGAGCTGCTGGTATTTCTCACTCCGCGTATCATGAACAATCAGGCGATTGCTGTGAGTCATTGATTCTGTGCGAAATTTGATTCTTGTTGGACCGATGGGGGCTGGAAAAAGCACCATCGGCCGTTTGCTGGCCAAAGAGCTGCGCCTGCCATTCAAAGATTCCGATAAGGAAATTGAATTGCGCACGGGCGCCAATATCCCGTGGATTTTCGATAAGGAAGGCGAGCCGGGCTTTCGCGACCGCGAGCAGGCGATGATTGCCGAGCTGTGCGCGTTCGACGGCGTGGTGTTGGCGACCGGCGGCGGCGCGGTGATGCGCGAAGCCAATCGTCGAGCGCTGCACGCCGGTGGTCGGGTGGTCTATCTGCATGCGTCTGTCGAGCAGCAGGTCGGCCGAACCGCTCGCGACCGCAATCGCCCGCTGTTGCGCACCGCCGACCCGGCGAAGACCCTGCGGGACTTGCTGGCGATCCGTGACCCGCTGTATCGGGAAATCGCCGACCTGGTGGTGGAAACCGATGAGCGGCCACCGCGGATGGTGGTGCTCGATATTCTCGACCGCTTGCAGCAACTACCTCCCCGTTAATGCGCGGCGCGAAATGCGCTATCCTCGGCGTCCTGTCGCAGCCGCTCAAGGTTGTGGCGGCTGGCTACCGAACGGCGTCACACCAGCAGACGCCATGGAATTCGTAAACTCAAGGCAGGACGCCTGATTCCATCTTCACTGTGGGGACACATGCAGACACTCAAGGTCGATCTAGGCGAGCGCAGCTACCCGATTCATATTGGCGAAGGTTTGTTGGACCAGCCTGAGCTGCTGGTCCCGCATATCCGCGGACGGCAAGTAGCGATCATCTCCAACGAAACCGTTGCGCCGCTCTATCTCGAACGTCTGACCCGCAGCCTCGCGCAGTTCTCGGTGATTTCCGTGGTGCTGCCCGACGGCGAAGCCTTCAAGACCTGGGAAACCCTGCAACTGATTTTCGACGGCCTGCTGACTGCACGGCACGATCGCCGCACCACGGTAATCGCCCTCGGTGGCGGCGTGATCGGTGACATGGCCGGTTTTGCTGCCGCCTGCTACCAGCGTGGCGTCGATTTCATCCAGATACCGACCACATTGTTGTCGCAAGTCGACTCCTCGGTGGGCGGCAAGACCGGGATCAATCACCCGCTGGGCAAAAACATGGTCGGCGCCTTCTATCAGCCCAACGTGGTGCTGATCGATACCGCCACCCTCAACACCCTGCCGCCCCGCGAACTGTCCGCCGGGCTGGCGGAAGTCATCAAATACGGGCTGATCTGCGACGAGCCATTCCTGACCTGGCTCGAAGCAAACGTCGATCGCCTGCGAGCGCTGGACCAGGCCGCCCTGACTTACGCCATCGAACGCTCCTGCTCGGCCAAGGCTGCGGTGGTCGGTGCCGACGAGAAAGAGACGGGTGTGCGTGCCACGTTGAACCTGGGCCACACCTTCGGCCAC
Source organism: Pseudomonas cucumis (assembly GCF_030687935.1). Taxonomy (GTDB): domain Bacteria; phylum Pseudomonadota; class Gammaproteobacteria; order Pseudomonadales; family Pseudomonadaceae; genus Aquipseudomonas; species Aquipseudomonas cucumis. The sequence continues at coordinate 430,732 of NZ_CP117454.1, forward strand.
GCGATCGAAACCCATATGGGCTATGGTGTCTGGCTTCATGGTGAAGCAGTCGCTGCTGGCACCGTAATGGCTTTGGAAATGTCTGCGCGCCTGGGCTGGATCAGCGAACAGGAACGTGATCGCGGTATTCGTCTGTTCCAGCGTGCCGGCCTGCCGGTCATTCCGCCGGAAGAGATGACCGAAGCCGATTTTCTCGAACACATGGCAATTGACAAGAAAGTGATCGACGGTCGTTTGCGCCTGGTGCTGCTGCGCCACATGGGCGAAGCAGTGGTGACCGACGATTATCCGAAAGAGGTTTTACAGGCCACGCTGGGAGCGGATTACCGTGCCCTGGCTCAGCTTAAAGGTTAATAAGATCCCGATGACTAGTTTGCATGCCGACGAGGCTTTCCTCGGCCATTACCAGTTAAGTCATGACCCTTTCGCTCCACGGGTGCCTGGCTTCAAATTTTTCCCGGCCCAGCGCAAACCGGTGCTGGGGCAACTGCATCATCTGGCCCGTTACAGCCAGTTGTTGCTGGTGGTCACTGGCCCTCAAGGCAGCGGCAAAACCCTGTTGCGTCAGGCCCTGGTGGCCAGCACCAACAAACAGTCAGTGCAGAGCGTGGTGGTTTCCGCCCGTGGCGCCGGCGATGCAGCTGGTGTGCTGCGTCAGGTGGCTCAGGCGCTGAACGTCGAACAGGTCGAAATCGGCGCGATCCTGGACCAGGTGGTACAGCTTGCCCTTACAGGGCAGGAAGTCTATTTGCTGGTGGATGATGCCGAGCAACTCGACGAGTCCGCGCTGGAGGCCTTGCTGGCTTTGGCTGCTGGTGCGTCGGAAGGTCGCCCGCACGTGTTCCTGTTCGGTGAGTCGTCGCTGATTGCCCAACTTGAAGCGCTGAGCCTCGAGGAAGAGCGCTTCCACGTCATCGAATTGCAGCCCTACACGGAAGAAGAAACCCGCGAATATCTGGATCAGCGTCTTGAGGGCGCCGGCCGGGGTATCGAACTTTTCACCGCGGATCAGATCTCTGATATTCACGAAAGCTCCGACGGTTGGCCTGGCAACATCAATCAGGTCGCCCGCGATGCAATGATCGAAGCCATGATTGCCAGCCGCTCAGCGGTCAAGCGTCCAAGTATGGGGTTCAACATGCCGAAGAAACACGTATTGGCGATTTCCGCCGTAGTCGTGGTCGCGGTAGCCGCCGCCTGGTTGATGCCGGGTCGCAGCAAGGCACCGACCACCGGCGCGCCTGCCAACGAACAGGCGCAACTGCCACTGGGGCAGGGTGCGCCACAATCTGACGGTAGCGGCGCTCCCGCCGTGGAGTTCGCCGGTAATTCGCAACCGATGCCATTGCCGTTGGTCGGTAATTCGCAGCCAGTCATGCGCGGGCCACTGGCCGAAGCGGCCGGTGGCATCACCGAAGGCGATGACGGCGTGCCGGTGGAAGGCTCCAGCGCTACACCGCCAACCGTGACCACGACTGCGCCGCCTGCCGGCATCCAGCCGGGCCCTGCGCCAACGCCCGCCGCCAAACCGGTTCCAGCGCCGACTCAGGTCGCGACAGCCAAGCCAGCACCTGCACCTGTTGCCAAACCGGCTCCAGCGCCCGCCAAGCCGGCCGCTGCCGCCAAACCTGTCGAGAAGCCAGTCACTGTGGCCAAAGCCGCCGGTGGCAGCTGGTACGCAGGCCAGGCGCCGGGTAACTACGTGGTGCAAATCCTTGGCACCAGCTCCGAATCGGCCGCCCAGAGCTTCGTCAAAGAGCAGGGCGGCGAGTACCGTTATTTCAAGAAAGTGCTCAACGGCAAGCCGCTTTACGTCATCACCTACGGTAGCTTCGCCAACCGCGATGCAGCCGTTACCGCCATCAAGGCCTTGCCAGCGAAGGTTCAGGCTGGTAAACCTTGGCCTCGCACTGTCGCCAGCGTCCAACAGGAACTGGCAACAACTCGCTGAAGATTCGGCGGCCTTACCCAGGCCGCCTCTCCAAGCACCTCAAAATTTCTGCAAGCGCATGCCGTCTCTACAGACCGCGTGCCTTGTGGTGTCTGCGTCACAGTGGTCTTTGAGTCGTTGCGGTCAAAATTAAAAAAGTTTTGACTAGCACAGCATATCGCTTTAAACCTTTCACAAATGCGACATAGATTTGCGACAGTTCGTCGTCAAATTTGTGAGCCTCAGTGTCGGTGTGTACAATGACCTCCCTTTTGCCCCCGCAAAGCTGGCGTACGTTCGGCGTGGATGGTAACTGGCTGAATTGAAAAGAAATTTGCCTCGATAAGAGGCAGCCTGGTGAGAAAGTGTCTATGAAAGCAGGTCTGTACCAACCAGATGAATTCAAGGATAACTGCGGTTTCGGCCTGATAGCCCATATGCAGGGCGAGCCCAGTCATACCCTTTTGCAAACGGCCATTGAGGCCCTGACCTGCATGACCCACCGCGGTGGGATCAACGCCGACGGCAAGACCGGTGACGGTTGCGGTCTGCTGATTCAAAAGCCGGATGTATTCCTGCGTGCAATTGCCCAGGAAACCTTCGGCGTCGAACTGCCCAAGCAATACGCTGTGGGCATGGTCTTCTTCAACCAGGACCCGGTCAAAGCCGAAGCCGCTCGCGAGAACATGAACCGCGAGATCCTGGCTGAAGGCCTGACCCTGGTCGGCTGGCGCAAAGTGCCGATCGATACCAGCGTCCTCGGCCGCCTGGCCCTCGAACGCCTGCCGCAGATCGAACAAGTGTTCATCGGTGGTGAAGGCCTGAGCGATCAGGACATGGCGATCAAGCTGTTCAGCGCCCGTCGTCGTTCGTCCGTGGCCAACGCCGCCGACGTCGATCACTACATCTGCAGCTTTTCCCACAAGACCATCATTTATAAAGGCCTGATGATGCCGGCGGATTTGACCGCCTTCTATCCAGACCTGAGCGACCAGCGCCTGCAAACCGCAATCTGCGTGTTCCACCAGCGCTTCTCCACCAACACCTTGCCGAAATGGCCGCTGGCGCAGCCGTTCCGCTTCCTCGCCCACAACGGCGAGATCAACACCATCACCGGCAACCGCAACTGGGCTCAGGCCCGTCGCACCAAGTTCACCAACGATCTGATGGATCTGGAAGAACTCGGCCCGCTGGTGAACCGGGTAGGTTCCGACTCCTCCAGCATGGACAACATGCTCGAGCTGATGGTTACCGGTGGCATCGACCTGTTCCGTGGCGTGCGGATGATCATTCCGCCTGCGTGGCAGAACGTCGAAACCATGGACCCGGATCTGCGTGCGTTCTACGAATACAACTCGATGCACATGGAACCGTGGGACGGCCCGGCCGGCGTGGTAATGACTGACGGTCGTTACGCGGTGTGCCTGCTCGACCGTAACGGTCTGCGTCCGGCGCGTTGGGTCACCACCAAAAACGGCTTCATTACCCTGGCCTCGGAAATCGGTGTCTGGAACTACCAGCCTGAAGACGTGATCGCCAAGGGCCGCGTTGGCCCGGGCCAGATCTTTGCCGTGGACACCGAAACCGGTCAGATCCTCGACACCGATGCCATCGACAACCGCTTGAAGTCCCGTCATCCGTACAAGCAATGGCTGCGCAAGAATGCCCTGCGCATCCAGGCGACCATGGAAGACAACGACCACGGTTCGGCGTTCTACGACGTTGATCAGCTCAAGCAGTACATGAAGATGTACCAGGTCACGTTCGAAGAGCGCGACCAGGTGCTGCGTCCGCTCGGCGAGCAAGGCTACGAAGCCGTCGGCTCGATGGGTGACGATACGCCGATGGCCGTGCTGTCCCAGCGCGTGCGCACGCCGTACGACTATTTCCGTCAGCAGTTCGCGCAGGTCACCAACCCGCCGATCGACCCGCTGCGCGAAGCCATTGTCATGTCGCTGGAAGTCTGCCTCGGCGCCGAGCGCAACATCTTCCAGGAATCGCCGGAACACGCCTCGCGCGTGATCCTCAGCTCGCCGGTCGTTTCCCCGGCCAAGTGGCGCTCGCTGATGAACCTCGATCGTCCAGGCTTTGAACGCCAGATCATCGACCTTAACTACGACGAGAGCGTCGGCCTTGAAGCCGCGGTGCGCAATGTCGCCGATCAGGCTGAAGAAGCCGTGCGCGCCGGTCGCACCCAGATCGTGCTGAGTGACCGTCACATCGCCCCGGGCAAGTTGCCGATCCACGCTTCGCTCGCCACCGGCGCGGTACACCATCGCCTGACCGAAAAAGGCCTGCGTTGCGACTCCAACATCCTGGTGGAAACCGCAACCGCTCGCGATCCGCATCACTTCGCGGTGCTGATCGGCTTCGGTGCTTCGGCGGTTTATCCGTTCCTGGCTTACGAAGTGCTGGGCGACCTGATCCGAACCGGTGAAGTGCTGGGCGACCTCTATGAGGTGTTCAAGAACTACCGCAAAGGCATCACCAAAGGCCTGCTGAAGATCCTGTCGAAGATGGGTATCTCGACCATCACTTCCTATCGCGGAGCACAATTGTTCGAAGCGATCGGCCTGTCCGAAGAAGTCTGCGACCTGAGCTTCCGTGGTGTGCCAAGCCGCATCAAGGGCGCGCGTTTCGTCGACATCGAAGCCGAGCAGAAAGCCCTGGCGGCCGAAGCCTGGAGCCCGCGCAAGCCGATCCAGCAAGGCGGCCTGCTGAAGTTCGTCCACGGTGGCGAATATCACGCCTACAACCCGGACGTGGTCAGCACCCTGCAAGCCGCTGTGCAGCAGGGCGACTACAGCAAGTTCAAGGAATACACGGCGCTGGTGGACAATCGTCCGGTGTCGATGATCCGCGACCTGTTCAAGGTCAAGACCCTGGATACGCCGCTGGACATCAGCGAGATCGAACCGCTGGAATCGGTGCTCAAGCGCTTCGACTCCGCGGGCATCTCTTTGGGTGCATTGTCGCCGGAAGCCCACGAAGCCCTGGCTGAAGCCATGAACCGCCTCGGTGCGCGTTCCAACTCCGGCGAAGGCGGCGAAGACCCGGCGCGCTACGGCACCATCAAGAGCTCGAAAATCAAGCAAGTCGCCACTGGCCGTTTCGGTGTGACCCCGGAATACCTGGTTAACGCTGAAGTGCTTCAGATCAAAGTCGCTCAGGGCGCCAAGCCCGGCGAAGGTGGTCAGCTGCCAGGCGGCAAGGTCAATGGTCTGATCGCCAAGCTGCGTTACGCGGTGCCGGGTGTGACCCTGATTTCGCCTCCGCCGCACCACGACATCTACTCGATCGAAGACTTGTCGCAGCTGATTTTCGACCTGAAACAAGTCAACCCGAAGGCGCTGGTCTCGGTGAAGCTCGTGGCAGAAGCGGGCGTCGGCACCATCGCGGCCGGTGTGGCCAAGGCCTACGCGGACTTGATCACTATCTCCGGCTACGACGGCGGCACCGGTGCATCGCCGCTGACGTCGATCAAATACGCGGGCGCACCGTGGGAACTCGGCCTGGCCGAAACCCACCAGACCCTGCGCGGCAACGACTTGCGCGGCAAGGTCCGGGTGCAGACCGACGGTGGCCTGAAAACCGGCCTCGACGTGATCAAGGCCGCGATCCTCGGCGCTGAAAGCTTCGGCTTCGGCACCGCGCCAATGATCGCCCTGGGCTGCAAATACCTGCGTATTTGCCACCTGAACAACTGCGCCACCGGGGTTGCGACTCAAAACGAGAAGCTGCGCAAGGATCACTACATCGGTACCGTCGACATGGTGGTGAATTTCTTCACCTACGTCGCCGAAGAAACCCGTGAGTGGCTGGCCAAGCTGGGCGTGCGTTCCCTCGAAGAGCTGATCGGTCGTACCGATCTGCTGGAAGTCCTCGAAGGCCAGACCGCCAAGCAGAATCACCTGGACCTGACCCCGTTGCTCGGCAGCGATCACATCCCGGCAGACAAGCCTCAGTTCTGCCAGGTCGACCGCAACCCGCCGTTCGACAAAGGCCTGCTGGCCGAGAAAATGGTCGACCTCGCCACTTCGGCCATCAACGACATGAGCGGCGCCGATTTCGCCCTGGATATCTGCAACTGCGACCGTTCCATCGGCGCGCGGATCTCCGGTGAAATTGCTCGCAAGCACGGCAACCAGGGCATGGCCAATGCGCCGATCACCTTCCGCTTCAAAGGCACGGCGGGTCAGAGCTTCGGTGTGTGGAACGCCGGCGGTCTGAACATGTACCTGGAAGGCGATGCCAACGACTACGTCGGCAAAGGCATGACCGGCGGCAAGCTGGTCATCGTTCCGCCGAAGGGCAGCATCTACAAGACTCAGGACAGCGCCATTATCGGCAACACCTGCCTGTATGGCGCCACCGGGGGCAAGCTGTTCGCCGCCGGTACCGCGGGCGAGCGTTTCGCGGTGCGTAACTCCGGTGCTCACACCGTCGTGGAAGGCACGGGCGATCACTGCTGCGAGTACATGACCGGTGGTTTCGTCTGCGTGCTGGGCAAGACCGGCTACAACTTCGGCTCAGGCATGACCGGCGGTTTCGCCTATGTGCTTGACCAGGACAACACCTTCGTTGACCGGGTCAACCACGAACTGGTGGAAATCCAGCGGATCAGCGGTGAGGCGATGGAAGCCTATCGCAGCCACTTGCAACGCGTGCTGAACGAATACGTCGAGGAAACCGACAGCGAGTGGGGTCGTAACCTCGCTGAAAACCTCGATGACTATCTGCGTCGTTTCTGGCTGGTCAAGCCCAAGGCTGCCAACCTGAAATCGTTGCTTTCCAGCACCCGTGCCAACCCGCAGTGATATGCGCCTGAAGAGTTTGATGAGGTTTTAACAATGGCTGAACGTCTGAATAACGACTTCCAGTTCATCGATGTCGGGCGCAAAGATCCGAAGAAGAAACTGTTGCGTCAACGCAAGAAAGAGTTCGTGGAAATCTACGAACCCTTCAAACCCCAGCAGTCGGCCGACCAGGCCCACCGCTGCCTGGGTTGCGGTAACCCGTACTGCGAATGGAAGTGCCCGGTGCACAACTTCATTCCGAACTGGCTGAAGCTGGTGGCCGAGGGCAACATCCTGCAGGCCGCCGAGTTGTCGCACCAGACCAACACCCTGCCGGAAGTCTGCGGCCGGGTTTGCCCCCAGGATCGTCTGTGCGAGGGTGCCTGCACCCTTAACGACGGTTTTGGTGCAGTGACCATTGGTTCGGTCGAGAAGTACATCACCGACACCGCGTTTGCCATGGGCTGGCGTCCGGACATGTCCAAGGTCAAGCCGACCGGCAAGCGTGTCGCGGTGATCGGCGCGGGCCCTGCCGGCCTGGGCTGTGCCGACGTGCTGGTGCGCGGCGGCGTGACTCCGGTGGTGTTCGACAAGAACCCGGAAATCGGCGGTTTGCTGACCTTCGGCATCCCCGAGTTCAAGCTGGAAAAGACCGTGCTGAGCAATCGCCGCGAAGTCTTCACCGGCATGGGCATCGAGTTCCGCCTGAACACCGAAGTGGGCAAGGACGTGACCATCGAGCAACTGCTCGAAGAATACGATGCCGTGTTCATGGGTATGGGCACCTACACCTACATGAAGGGCGGCTTTGCCGGTGAAGATCTGCCGGGCGTGTATGACGCGCTGGATTTCCTGATCGCCAACGTCAACCGCAACCTGGGCTTTGAAAAGTCGCCGGAAGATTTCGTCGACATGAAGGGCAAGAAGGTCGTGGTACTGGGTGGCGGCGACACGGCGATGGACTGCAACCGTACTTCGATTCGTCAGGGCGCCAAGTCGGTGACCTGTGCCTATCGTCGTGACGAAGCGAACATGCCGGGCTCGCGCAAAGAGGTGAAGAATGCCAAGGAAGAAGGCGTGAAATTCCTCTACAACCGCCAGCCGATCGCTATCGTCGGTGAAGACCGTGTCGAAGGCGTGAAGGTGGTCGAGACCCGTCTCGGCGAACCGGACGCCCGTGGCCGTCGCAGCCCCGAGCCGATCCCGGGTTCCGAAGAGATCATCCCGGCTGATGCCGTGGTCATCGCCTTCGGTTTCCGTCCAAGCCCGGCGTCTTGGTTCGAGCAGTTCAGCATCCAGACCGACAGCCAGGGCCGCGTTGTGGCCCCGGAACAAGGCCAGTACAAGCACCAGACCAGCAACCCGAAAATCTTCGCCGGTGGCGACATGGTGCGCGGTTCCGACCTGGTGGTAACGGCGATCTTCGAAGGGCGCAATGCTGCGGAAGGGATCCTGGATTACCTGGGCGTTTAACCCTCCACTGATCATTCCCACGCTCTGCGTGGGAATGCAGCACGGGACGCTCCGCGTCCCAAAGGCGTGACGCAGAGCGTCACAGGAGGCGTTACCACGCAGAGCGTGGGAACGATCTTTCGGTGCCGAAACCGCGACAAATTGACCCGATAGACAAAAGGAACGGCTCTTGCCGTGCCTTTTGCGTCGCGCTCTGAGAAAATGCCCGCACTTTTTTTCCGGATGCCGACATGACTGCCCTGAAGAACGACCGTTTCCTTCGCGCCCTGCTCAAGCAACCCGTAGACGTCACCCCCGTGTGGATGATGCGTCAGGCCGGTCGCTACCTGCCTGAATACCGCGCCAGCCGTGCCAAGGCCGGTGACTTCATGAGCTTGTGCATGAACCCGGCGTTCGCTTGCGAAGTCACGATGCAGCCGCTCGACCGCTATCCACAACTGGACGCGGCGATCCTCTTCTCCGACATCCTGACCATCCCCGATGCCATGGGCCAGGGCCTGTACTTCGAGACCGGTGAAGGTCCGCGCTTCAAAAAAGTCATCAGCACCCTGGCCGACATCGAAGCCCTGCCGATTCCTGATCCGCACAAAGACCTCGGCTACGTCATGGACGCGGTCAGCACCATCCGTCGCGAACTGAATGGCCGCGTGCCGCTGATCGGCTTCTCCGGCAGCCCATGGACCCTGGCCACCTACATGGTCGAAGGCGGCTCGTCGAAAGACTTCCGCAAGACCAAGGCCATGCTCTACGACAACCCGCAAGCCATGCACTTGCTGCTGGATAAACTCGCGCAGTCGGTCACCAGCTACCTCAACGGCCAGATCATGGCCGGCGCGCAAGCGGTGCAGATCTTCGACACCTGGGGCGGTAATCTCTCGGCGGCGGCGTACCAGGAGTTCTCCCTGGCCTACATGCGCAAAATCGTCAGCGGCCTGATCCGCGAGCACGAAGGCCGTAAGGTTCCGGTCATCCTGTTCACCAAGAACGGCGGCCTGTGGTTGGAAAGCATCGCTGACGCTGGCGCTGATGCGTTGGGCCTGGATTGGACCTGCGACATTGGCGAAGCCCGCCAACGCGTCGGCAGCAAAGTCGCCCTGCAAGGCAACATGGACCCGACCGTGCTTTACGCCAAGCCAGAAGCCATTCGAACCGAAGTCGGCCGCATCCTCGCCAGCTACGGCAAAGGCAGCGGCCACGTGTTCAACCTCGGCCATGGCATCACGCCGGAAGTCGATCCAGAACATGCCGGTGCGTTCCTGCGTGCGGTGCATGAACTGTCGGCGCAGTATCACGAGTGATCGCAACCCGATAAAAAACGCCCGGCTTATGCCGGGCGTTTTTGTTTGTGGTTCAGAAAATGAGAAGTGGATGCAGTTCATTGTGGGAGCGGGCTTGCCCGCGATGGCGTCATTTCTTACAGCACATGTGCTGGACCGACCATCGCTATCGCGGGCAAGCCCGCTCCCACAGGGTTGTGCGTCACGCTTTCAAATTTTCCAACGGCGGCAACTTCGCCAGCTTCAACGCCACCAACAGCGCAATCACCAACAACCCGCCAATAAACAGCCCGATCCCGTTCCAGCCACCCCAGTGCCAGGCCACACCGCCCGCCGTACCCGCGATACTCGACCCGGCGTAATAGCTGAACAGGTATAGCGACGACGCCTGCCCTCTGGCCTTGATCGCACGCCGACCAATCCAGCTACTGGCCACCGAATGCGCCCCGAAGAAGCCGAAGGTAAAGATCAGCATGCCGAGAATCACCAGCGGTAACGGCGTGAACATGGTCAGGGCGATGCCCGCGAGCATGACCACAATGGTTGCCCAGAGCACTTTGCGCCGGCCGAGTTGGTCGGCCAGGGCGCCGATTTTCGCCGAGCTGTAGATGCCCGACAGGTACACCACCGAGAGCAGCCCGACGAAGGCCTGGTCCATGTGATACGGCTCGGCCAGCAAGCGATAACCGATGTAGTTGAACAGCGTGACGAACGCGCCCATCAGCACGAAAGCCTCGATAAACAACAGCGGCAGGCCGGCATCGCGAAAGTGCATGGTGAAGCCATCCAGCAAACTGCGCGGATGCAGCGAGCGGGCGCGGAAGTTGCGCGATTCCGGAAGGATTTTCCAGAACACCGCTGCGGCAATCAGCGCCAGGCCACCGATGACCAGCATCGCCGTGTGCCAGCTGACGAAGTCGATCAATACCCCGACGATCAACCGTCCGCACATGCCGCCGATGGCGTTGCCAGCGATGTACAAGCCCATGGCCAAGCCAAGGTGCTGCGGATGGATTTCTTCGCTCAGGTAAGTCATCGCGACCGCCGCCAGACCGCTCAACGACAGCCCCACCAGCGCCCGCATCACCAGCACGCCTTGCCAGCTCGGGATCATCGCGCTGGCCATGGTGCAAAGAGCGGCGGCGAACAGCGCGGCGACCATCACCGGTTTACGCCCGATGCGATCAGAGATGGGGCCGGTGATCAGCAAGCCGATGGCGAGCATTCCGGTGGCCACTGACAGGATCAGGCTGCTCTGGGCTGCGTTGATGGAAAACTCGTGGGACAGCAGCGGCATCATCGGTTGCACGCAATACAGCAGGGCAAAGGTCGCGAAACCGCCCGAGAACAGCGCCAGCACCGTGCGCATAAACAGCGGCGTGCCTTTTTCGATGTAGATCTCGCTCAGCTCAGCGACGACATCATCCTGCGCGGAGGGCGGAATTTCATGGGCGAGTGGGGCGACAGCAGTTTTCACTTCGGACCTCGGAGGGGCGCAGCCGGTCAGGCAATGAAAAAATCATATAGCCGCCTAATGATTCAATCCAATATATTGTTCGACCTGTTTGATAGGTTTAACGACCTAATGGAGTTTTCATGGAATTGCGCCACCTGCGCTACTTCATCGCCGTCGCCGAAGAACTGCATTTCGGCCGCGCCGCTCAGGTGCTGGGCATCTCGCAACCGCCCCTGAGCCAGCAGATTCAGGCGCTGGAGCAGGAGGTCGGTGCGCGGCTTTTCGAGCGTACCAATCGTCGGGTCGAACTCAGTGAGGCCGGTCGGCTGTTTCTGGAAGAGGCGCGATTGGTACTGGCTCAAGTCGACAAAGCGGCGGATGTGGCGCGGCGGGCACAACTCGGTGAGTTGGGTGAGCTGAAGATCGGTTTCACCTCGTCGGCGCCGTTCAACTCGACCATTCCCCAGGCGATCTTTTCGTTTCGTCAGCGTTTCCCGGCGGTACACCTGAACCTGCGGGAGATGAGCAGTACCCAAGTGGCTGATGCGCTGGTTGATGAGTCGATTGAAGTCGGCATCATGCGACCACTGGGGTTGCCGGATTCGCTCAGCGTGGTGGAACTGATGCGCGAGCCATTGGTGGCGGTGCTCAGCTCCAAGCACCCTTTAGTGACCGATAGCGAGGAAGGCTTGTTTCTGTCAGCTCTGGCGCTCGAACCATTCGTATTTTTCCCACGCAGTTATGGCAGTGGTCTGTACGCACAATTACTCAGTCTGGCGCGAGATGCCGGCTTCAGCCCTCACTTCGCCCAGGAGGCTGGCGAGGCGATGACGATTATCGGATTGGTGGCGGCAGGTTTGGGGGTGTCGGTGTTGCCGGCGTCGTATCAGCGGATGCGTATTGATGGCGTGGTCTACCGCCCGTTGCTCGATCCGGAAGCGGTGTCGGCGGTGTGGCTTGTGCAGCGCAAGGATCAGAAGTCGCCGATGGCCAGGGCGTTTGTGGAGTTGTTGACGCGTAAGGTTGAAGGGATGTGATCAGAATCCCCAAGCATCAACCCAATTTGTAGCAGCTGGCGCAGCCTGCGTTCGGCTGCGTAGCAGTCGTAAACCTTGCGCACGCGATTTTTCTGATACACCGCATCGTCGGATTTCACGACTGCTACGCAGCCGAACGCAGGCTGCGCCAGCTGCTACAAAGGAGTGCGGCTAGTGCATCAGGTGTTACTGAACCTTCGCCAAATCCCCTTTCAACGCAACGCCTGCCATAAGCGCCCCAGCGTGGCACTCATAGGTCTTGGCATCCTTGCGCTCATTTTTCTTGTAGAAGCTGACGATGTTGGTCACGGCGTTGGCGCCGGCGTTCTTCGCCGCTTGGTGCAGGCTGATGATTGCCGATTGCGCGACCCATTCGCAGGCCACTTCGTCAGACTTGTTGAAGGCGTTGGTTTTCTTGTTGGTCACGGCACCCGCGCTGAGTACGGTGACGTTGCCAGTCGGTGTATTGCCTGCCAGATAGAACTTCACGCTGCCATCGATTTTGCCGGCACGGGTTGCTTCGGCGACTGCTTTGTCAAAAGGCAGATACACCGCGGTGTCACGGGCCTGGCTGATGCCCGGCAATGCGCAGATCAGCAGGGTGGCGGCAGCGAGTTTCTTGAAGTGCATGGAGGTCTCCTTGACCCTGAGTAATTCGATTACGACCAGCGGCGGAAAATCAACGAGGTGTTGACCCCACCAAAAGCGAAATTGTTGTTCATCACGTACTGGTTGCTCATCTGCCGGAATTCACCGCGCAGGTAATCGAGCTTGCCGCACTGCGGATCGACCTCATCGAGGTTGAAGGTGTGTACGTACTGGTCGCGGTTCATCATTTCGATGCTGAACCAGGACTCCAGCGCGCCACAGGCTCCCAGGGTGTGACCGAGGAAACTCTTCTGCGAACTGATCGGCATGTGTTCGCCGAATAACGCGCTGGTGGCGAGTGTTTCGGCAATGTCGCCCTGTTCTGTCGCGGTGCCGTGACCGTTCACATAGCCGATGGCCGAAGGCTGCAGTCCGGCGTCTTCCAGGGCGAGTTCCATGGCCCGGCGCATGGTGAGCTGCTCCGGACGGGTGGCGTGCTGACCGTCGGCGTTGCTGCCGAAACCGACGATCTCGGCGTGGATATGTGCGCCGCGTGCCAGAGCGTGTTCGAGCTCTTCGAGTACCAGCATGCCGCCGCCTTCACCGATTACCAGGCCATCGCGGCCGCTGTCGTAAGGGCGAGGGCTGGTTTGCGGGGCATCGTTTTTCAGGCTGGTGGCGTAGAGCGCATCGAACACCATGGCTTCGGTCGGGCACAGCTCTTCGGCGCCGCCGGCGAGCATCAGCGGCAGGCGGCCGAACTTGATCGATTCATAGGCGTAACCGATGCCCTGGCTGCCGCTGGTGCAGGCGCTGGAGGTGGGGATCAGTCGGCCGGTAAGGCCGAAGAAGATGCTGATATTCGCCGCTGTGGTGTGCGGCATCATCCGCACGTAGGAGTTGGCGTTCAGGCCTTCGGCCACGGAGTTGAGCAGCATTTTGCCAAACGCCTTGATCTCGTCGGTACTGCCGGTGGACGAGCCGCAGGAAACGCCCATGCGCCCGTCCTTGATCGATTCGTCGCCCAGCAGGCCGGCGTCCGCCAAAGCCTGTTCAGCCGCGCCCACGGCCAGGCGCGAGACGCGGCCCATGCTGCGCAGTTGCTTGCGGGTCCAGTGGCTCGGCACCTTGAAGTCATCGATCGGTCCGGCCAGACGCGTGTTGAGTTCGGTAAAACGATCCCACTCGTCCATGCGGCGGATGCCGCTGCGATTGGCCGCGAAGTTGCCGGCGATGGTGTCCCAGTCGCTGCCCAGTGAGGTGATGCCGGCCATGCCGGTGACGACGACGCGCTTCATCAGCACAGGCCTCCATTGACGGCCAGAACCTGCCGGGTGATGTACGACGCTTCCGCCGACATCAGGAAATTCACCGCACCGGCCACCTCTTCGGGGGTGCCCATGCGTTGTGCGGGGATCATTTTCATCAGTTCTTCCACCGGCACATTTTCATCGAGCATCGCCGTGTCGATCAGGCCGGGTGCGACACAGTTAACCGTGATTTTGCGCTTGCCCAGTTCGATCGCCAACGCCTTGGCTGCGCCGATCAAACCGGCCTTGGACGCGCTGTAATTGACTTGCCCGCGATTGCCGATCAACCCGGAAACTGAAGTGATGCAGACAATCCGCCCGGCGGCGCGGCGACGGATCATCGGCATCATCACCGGGTGCAGCACGTTGTAGAAACCGTCGAGATTGGTGCGCATTACCACATCCCAATCCTCTTCGCTCAGGGCCGGAAAAGCACCGTCGCGGGTCAGACCGGCGTTGAGGACTACGCCGTAATAAGCGCCATGGGCTTCGACATCGGTTTCGAGAATAGCTTTGCAGCTGGCGCGGTCGGACACGTCGAATTGCAGGACACGCGCGTTGCGGCCCAAGGCTTCCACCTCGGCTTTTACCGCGATGGCGTCCGCCATACCGCTGCGGCAATGCAGCACGATGTCATGCCCGGCCCGGGCCAGACGCAACGCAATGGCGCGGCCGATACCACGGCTGGAGCCGGTGACCAGTACGGATTCAGTCATCACTCGACTCCTTGGGGTTCATGAAGATATTGCGCGGCCTGAGGCGGGCGAAACACGTTCAGCCGGGCGGTGGCGTGGATGCCGGGCGCGGTGAGGTGGCATTCGAACACACCCATGCCGTTGTCGTCTTCCAGCGAGCGTATCCCATGGATGGTCAACTCGGTGCCGGCGGGGAAGTGTTCCACGTTACATTCGAATCTACGGGTGCCGAGCAGGAAACCCAACTCCACCGCATTGCCTTTCTGGCGCGCATGGCAGCCGGCGTACGCGGCGACGCTCTGGGCCATCAGCTCGATGCCGACCCAGGCCGGCAAGCTGCCGTCGGGGCGATTGAACAGGCCGCCGGGTTTGACGGTGAGTCGGGTGTGAATCTGCTCGTCATCGAACGACAGGATTTGCTCGATGAGGATCATGTCGCCAGCATGCGGCAGCAGTTCGGCGAGCGGCCAGGCAATCATGGGGCGTCTCCGATAATCAGGCTGACGTTATTGCCACCGAAGGCGAAGGAATTGCTCATCAGGTAGCGGGGTGCAATGGACGTCAGGTGGTCGGTCGGGGTCACCCAATGCAGGGCCGGCAATTCGGGATCGGGCTGGCCGTCCCAGACGTGGGGCGGCAGGGCGTGCTCGCGGTTGTCCGCGCTCAGGCTCAACCAGCAAAACGCCGCTTCCAGAGCACCGGCAGCGCCGAGGGTATGGCCGGTCATCGGTTTGGTCGACGAGCAGGGCACGCCTTGCGGGAACAGCGTCGTCACGGCCAGGCTTTCCATGGCGTCGTTGTGTTGCGTGGCGGTGCCGTGCAGGTTCAGATAACCGATCTGCTGCGGTTGCAGGCTCGCGCGGCTCAAGGCTTTGCGCATTGCTTGCAGGGCACCACGGCCGGTCGGTTCCGGCGCGGAAATATGGTGCGCATCAGAGCTGGCGCCACTGCCGAGCAGGGCAATCGGTTGGCTGTTGCCGGCGTTTTTACTCATCAGAAACAGCACCGCTGCTTCGCCGATATTGATGCCGTTGCGGTTCGCTGAAAACGGATTGCAGCGCTGCTCGGACACCGCTTCCAGGGCCGAGAAACCGTTGAGGGTCAGCTTGCACAAACTGTCGACACCGCCGCACAACACCGCGTCGCACACGCCCAGGTCGAGCAGTCGTTGGGCACTCATCAGCGCGCGGGCGCTGGAGGTGCAGGCGGTGGAAATCACATAGGCTGGGCCGCTCAATTGCAGCCAGTCGGCGAGAAACGTCGCCGGAGCGCCGAGTTCCTGTTGTTGATAGTCATAATCGGCGGGGAACTGATGTTCTCGGATGTAATGGGCCAGACCGCTGCTGGCCTCGTGAATGCCCGAGGTGCTGGTGCCCAGAATGACGCCGATACGGTCGCGGCCGTAGGTCTGGATTGCTTGTTCGATGTCTTCGCGAATTTGCAGCGCAGCCTCCAGCAGCAGTTGATTGTTGCGACTGCTTTGATGCGCCAACTCAGCCGGAATCGGCGCCAGCTCACCGCGCACCGCCGCCACCGGCAACGAGCGTTCCACCACCCAGCCGGCCTCGCTGCGCATGCCTGAGCAATCGCCGGCAAACAGGTTGCGGGCGACTTCCTGCTTGTCGCGGCCCAGGGCGCAAATTACCCCGAGGGCATTCAGATAGGCTGTCATGGCGTGTGCTCGCCTAACGGAGTGACGCGATAGTGCGGGCCTTGGGATAGGTTCAATTCAAAGCTCAGTGGTTGTGAATAGCGGATGTTCCAGCGTGGTGGCAAGGACCGTTGCCCGCCATCCTGCCGGGCAGCGGGATAGTTGTTGTGCAACTCGCCCGCAGGGGTCAACGCAAATAATAAGGCAGCGAACAGCTCCCTGGCTTCCGGATTGGGCGGCAGCAGACCGTCGGCCTGCCATTGGCCATCGATCAGTTTCTGCCGTGCCACGGGAATCCCCAAAGGGTCCATCATCGACCAGCGAATACCGGGGCCTTCACGCTGGATCACCAGCAGCCAGTCCTGACGTTGCTCGGCCATCTGACGTTCAATGTGCAGCTGCAGCGGCAATGCCAGGTTCGGGGTTCGCTCGGGCAGCGGTGCCTGGCTGGCGCAAGCGCTCAGCAACAGGACACAACCCAGAAGCAGGAAACGAATCATCAGGCACACCCTTCAAGGGGCTTGCGCGCGACCACATTCACCAGGGTTTCTTCCCGTTGGCCAAAAGGTTTTGGCTGGCGCAGGCCGAAGCGTTCGAGCAGGCCGAAATCCTGGGCGCGACTCCACCACAAGTAAGGGTAAGACACGTTCTGCGGGCCGAATTCAAAACCCTGCCGACGAATCATATCCAAGTAGCCGGCGGCGCTTTTCTGCACGTGCATCGGGTGGCGGAACAGCCAGCGAATCACCCATGTATCAATGTAAGCCTCGGTGGACTCGGCGAACAGCAAATAGCCGCCCGGCTTGAGCACCCGGTAGAACTCGGCCAGGGCCTGATCCTGCTCGACAAGGTGATGGAAAGTCTGGTGACAGAACAGCAGATCGACACTGGCGTCCGGCACTTTGATACTCGCGCAGTCACTGCCGAGCAGCTCTACATCCATACCCTGGCGAGCCGCTTCTTCGCCGCTCAGGTTCAGGCTGTGAGGGTCGGCATCCAGCCCGATCAGGCGCCGAGGCGCGAAGGTCTGGCGCAGGTACTGGAACGACTTGCCCTGGCCGCAACCGGCATCCAGCAGTACCGGGTTGGCGGGCAATGGCGCGCTGAACAGATCGCGCAAATCATTGATTGCCACTCGCAATACATGATGTTGCCAGGTGTGGCTGCGCAGGAACCAGAAACCGAAACGGGTTTCTTCGACGTAGTTGTCGCTCAAGTAACTCATGTCGGATCCTGTGCGCACAGGTCCGAAATCATCCGCAGTCGACGTTTGGGTTCGCTGACGAACGGGTTGCGTTCATCCCAGGCGTAACCCGCGAGGATCGAGCTGATCATGCGGCGGATATCCGCTGTGCCGCCCTGATAGAAAATCACATCCTGAAAGGTCCCGGCGTACCAGCCTTCGACGTAGCAGCGGAAAGTGTTGACGCCGCGCTTGAGCGGTTCGGCGAACTCGGTCTGCCAGTCGACGCTTTCACCTTGCAGTTGGCGGTGCAGCACCCCGGCGGCCATGCTCGCCGAACGCATGGCGATGGTCACGCCGGAGGAGAACACCGGGTCGAGAAATTCCGCCGCATTGCCCAGCAGGGCGAAACCTTGACCGTGCAGGGTTTTGACGTTGGCCGAATAGCCGCCGATGGTCCGCGCGGGCGTATCCCACACGGCATTGTTCAGCACACCGGCCAGGCTTGGGGTTTCAGCAATGAAGCCGCGCAGGCAGTCGTCCAGATTCTCGGTGCGGCCTTCGAAGTGTTCGGCGGCCGCCACTACGCCCACCGAGCAACGGCCGTTGCTGAACGGGATGGTCCAGAACCAGATATCACGCTGGGTCGGATGGGTGGTGATGAGGATTTTCTCCCGGTCGAAAGCCGGGCTGTCGATACAGTCTTCGACGTGGGTGAACACGGCCTGGCGCACCGGGAAGTTCGACGGTGCTTCAAGGTCCAGCAAGCGCGGCAGCACGCGACCGTAGCCGCTGGCATCAAGCACGAAGTCGGCCTCGACGCGGTATTGGCTGCCGTCTTCGCGAAGCACATCGAGCTGCGGTTTCGGCAGGCTGAAATCGACGCTGACGATGGCTTCGCCATAACGGACATCGACACCCTGCAACTCAGCCTGATCGGCCAGCAGCTTGTCGAAGTCGGCGCGCTGGACCTGGAACGTCGTCGGCTTGCCGTTGGTGAATGTGTCGCCGAAATCGAAGGTGCTGTACTGATCACCCCAAGCGAACGCTGCGCCGTTTTTGCGCTGGAAACCAGCAGCATTTACCGCGTCGAGCATGCCGGCTTCTTCGACGAAATCCAGGCAGTGGGACAGCAGGCTTTCACCGATGGAAAACCGTGGGAAATGCTGGCGCTCGATCATCAGCACATCATGACCTTTACGCTTGAGCAGCGCGGCGGCGATGGCGCCCGAAGGGCCTGCGCCGATCACCAGTACCTGACGACGTTCCATTTCAACTGTTGGCACGGGTGCTCCTTGCCGGGGCGGCGATGTTCAAAGGGATTCGGTGCATGCCGGCCAGTGCTGGCAGCAGGGTTGCGATCAGGCCCATCAACATCAGCGCGAAATACAGCGCCGGGCTGATGAGCTGTTGTTGCAGCAGCAGGTTGAGAAAGACGATCTCGCTCAAGCCGCGAATATTCAGTAAAAGGCTTTCCCGCCAGCGACTGGCACCTTCAAACGAGGCGCCGGCCCAGCCGAGGCCCAGCCAGTTGCCCAACAGTTTGCTGGCGATAGGCAGCACCAGGAGCGCGGCCAGTTGCATACCGCCGAGACTGTCGATGGCGCTGTGCACGTTGATCTGCACGATGCCGAACGTGAGGATCAGCGGGATGGCGATCCAGGTCTGCAAACGGTTCATCCACGCCGCCGACAATGGCAGCACCAATGGCACCTTGAGCGCGGCCATACACAGCAGATAGCCGATGCCGAAAATCAGCGCATTGAGTTTGAAGTGTTCGGCGACCACCAGCAGCGCGAAGAAGCAGCCGCTGTGCAGCAAGGGTTGGCGCAACCCGGCCAGTCGCAGCAACAACGGCAGACAGGCGCCGGCCAGCGGCAGCAAGAGGCTGCTCAGGTGCAGGCTCCCCTGGGCGAACGCGAACAGAGTCCAGCAGGTCAGGTCGATCAGGATCGCGGTCTGCACCAGGCGTCGGGTGGCAGCGGGCGGGTAGTTGATGTGGCGCAGGTACAGATACAACACCGGAATCGCGGTGATGGCGAACAGCAGGCCGACCGCCAGCGAGCTGATCCACGGCTGCGGCGGCAACAGCCAGACCGCAGTCACGAGCCCGCAGGCAAACGGAATGCAGAAACTCGGCAAGGCGATTTTCAGGCTCTGGCGTTCCAGTCGCAGGTCGATCACGTCGCTGAGGATGTGCCCCAGCAGTAAGGCAAAGCTCAGGCTGTAGAGGTTCTTCAGCCAATCCGGAGCGATCAGATCGGCGCCGCTCAGGTGCCAGCCCGGTTCGATCCAGAAGTACATCAGCAGCGGCAGGCCGAAGGTCGCCAGCAGCAACTGGCTGACGATCGGAATCAGACCGAAATGACGGCCGACGCGAGTGGCCACGGCGAACAACACCAGGGCCATCAACCAGAACGCAGCGACCATCATGCTGCCGGCTCCACGACCGGGGCGGCATGGACTTGGCGTCCGGCCCACGGCGCCAGGATGAAACTGAACGCCAGGCCAAGGCTCACCGACAAGCCGAAGTTGCTCACCGCCGGCGTGCTGGACACCGCCAGCAGGCCGAACGACAGCCAAGTGGTCACCGCTGCCAGTAAGGTGCCCAGCAGGCTCGCCGCGGCGCCACCTATCTGTTCGCGCATGAGGATCGCGTAATCGACGCTGATGGCCGTCACTAGCAGCAGGCCGAACAGGCTGAACAGCGTCAGCGGCTGACCGAGCCAACCGAGGCTTGCCAGACTGCACAGGGCCGCCAGCAACGGCAGAGAGACGATTCGCAGCGCGCCACCGAAACCGAATGGCAGGATCAGCACCAGCACGATCAGCACGCAGGAAGCGAGTTTCAATTCAGCGGCGCTGATTTGAGTGGCGGCGAAAACCTCGTTCAGTTCGCCGAGGCGGTCCACCAGTTGCACACCTGGCAAGTCCAGTGCCTGGACCCGCAACAGCGTGGGATTGTTCAAGCCTTGCAGGCTGACCATCGCCGCCACGCCATCATCGGTCGGCCCCAGCCACAGGGTGCGGTAGGGCTCGGCCAATGGGCCGGCCAGCGCTGCGTCGATGTCTTCGGTGGGCAGCGCCCGCAACGTTGCCAACTCTGCTTGCAACGCGGCGGCTGGCACGCCGAGGTCGAGCAACGGTTGCCAGAACTGCGGTAGCTTGCTCAGTGCTTCACGCACTTTGCGCTGTTCGCTTGGCTGGCTGACCAGTTGATTGAGCGACAGATAGCCCTGAAGTTTTTCCAGATTGACCAACTGATCCAGACGCTCGCTCAGTGCCGTCAGGCGTTCGAGCAACTCCTGCTGATTGGCCGCGCGCACCAGGAAGAACTGGCTGGTGGGTTGATAGCCGGTGATGCGCGCAATGGTCTGGGCTTCGTCAGTCAGTTGCTGCGGCGTGCCGATCCATTGGCGAATGTCGTTTTTGCTCTGCAACTGCAACAGACCGCCGACACAGAAGGCGATCAGCAGCGCCAGCAGCACCGGCGTGCGCAAGTATTTCAGCAGCGATTCACGCAGCTCCAGCAACTTCTCGGCGATGCGCATCGGCCATTGCGCCGGCCGCAGATCCACGCCCTTGAGCAGCGCCGGCAGCAGGCACACTGCCGACAGGTAGGCGCCCACCAGACCGGCAGCGGAGAACACGGCAATTTGGGTCAGGGCCGGGAACGGCGTCCAGGCCAGGGCCAGATAACCGATGCAACTGGTGATCAGGCTCAGCGTCAGCCCCGGCAAGGTCAGGTGCAACGCCGGCCAGCTGTGCCAGGGCTTCAGGCTCCAGCTTTTGGACAGGTAATGCAGCGGGTAATCCACCGCCACGCCGATCAGGCTTGAGCCCAGCACCAGCGTCATCACGTGCATGTGACCGAACAGCGCCACGCAGGCCACCGCGCCGAACAGCATGCCCACCAGCACCGGGACGAACGCCAACAATACCCGCCAACGCCGGAAGGCCAGCAACAGCAGCAACAGAATCCCGACCGTGGCGCCACCGCCGACCCAGGTCATCTCGCGAGCGGCTTGCCGTTGACCGCTGGCGGCGTACAACAGACCGCTGGCGGCGAGCAGTTGCACATCCGACCGGGCGGCTTCTTCGCGACTGTGCTGGAGCAGGTCAGCCACTTGCAGCGGCAGGTTCATGTCGAACGCGTTGCCGACCGTTCGCGCCCGCAGCATCACCCAGCTCTTGCCATCGGCATCGGCGACCAGCGCACCGCTGCCGATGTCCAGTTGCACCGAGCCGTGTTGCGGCTGGCTGTTCTGGATGCGCCCGGTCAGGCCGAGCCAGTCGTCCTGGCTCGGCACCAGGCTGAAGCCGGTGAACGGATCGAACAGGGCTTGAACTCGTTGCTGAATAAAGGCGTCAGGGTGCTCGATGAGTTGCTGCCGGTCGGCGGCGGACAGCATGGCCAGTCGACCTTGCAGTAATTGTGTGCGCACCGCCGGCAGGTCGGCCTGCAGGTTCCACTTGACCTTTTCGAACACGCCGCTCGCCTGCCACTGCTCACCGAGTTTTTGCGCCATGGCGATGGCTTGCTGGCGGTCTTTATGGCCGACCAGCACTAGCATTTCCCGGTTCAGTGGTTCTTGCATGCGTTGTTCGGCGCGCAGTTCCAGCGCGTCCGGTGCGGTGCCTGGCACCAGTTCCATCAGGTTGGCCGACAGCGGTGCACCGTCACGCCATTGCCAGCCGGCGAGCGCGAGCACCGCCAGCAGCAGGATCAGAAACAGCCGCGGCAGCATCCGTTCACTCGGCAAAGTCATGTTGCTCCGCATCGCTCAAAGGTTGTGCGCTGGTGCTGTCCTGCATGCGCAACAGGGTTCGGTCACCCTGGGTTTCGAGCAGCTCGATGCTGTGCACCAGTTCGCCGCCGTCAATGTTGATCTGATTGAACACCTGCTTGAGCAGCATCGAACGCGGGGTCAGGGTCAGCTTCCAGTTTTGTGCGTCGCCGCTCAGCGAAAGCTCGAAATCCCGTTGCAGGCCGCTGCTGTCGCCTTGCAGCACCGCGAGGAACAAACGGTTCTGTTCGGCGCCGGCACTCTTGTTCGGCAGCATTTGCCAGCCGCTGGCATCACGCCGGGCAATGCCTTTGTCGCTGATGCGGTAGTCCTGTTGCAGCGGCGTTTTCAGCAGCCAGAGCAGACCGTGGTTTTTTGCCAGAACGAAGGTGCCCTTGCTGGTCAGCGGCTGGGGCAGGGCGCGCAGGTGTTTTTCCTGAATGAAACTGCCGTGGATCACATCGGGTTTGGCCAACTGATCGCTCAACTGCTGCAGATCGAAGGCCTGCGCCAACGAAGAAAAGCCCAGCATCAATATCAAGCTCACACCAATCCCGTAGCAGCTGCCGAGCCTGCGAGGCTGCGTCCGGCGGCGAAGCCGTCGTAGAACCTCAACTCGCGGTGCTTCAGACATATCCGGTGGCGACTGCTGCGCAGTCGAACGCAGGCTTCGCCAGCTGCTACAAAGGAATCGCAAATTCATTGCAGCACCCTTTCAACCGCGTCGGTAAACACCTTGGGCGAAGCCAACTGCATTTCGCGGCTGCTCATGTCGACGGCAACCTGTACTGAAACAGCGCGGGTCAGACGTTCGCCGGTTGCGAGATCGCTGATCAGGTAATTGATCTTCAGTCGGTTTTCCCACTCCACCAGGCTGGCGCGCACATTCAGCTTCTGGCCGAACACGGCGCCGCGTACATAGCGCAGTTGCAAATCGATCACCGGCCACGCGTAACCCGACGCCACCATGGCGTCGTAGTTGTGGCCGATCTTGTCCAGCAGCGCACAGCGGGCGACTTCCAGGTATTTGACGTAATGGCCGTGCCAGACCACGTTCATGGTGTCGACGTCAAAGAACGGTACGAGGATTTCCGTGTCGGTGTGAAGCACTCCCTTGCTACGCATGCAGCCTCCAGTGTTGTTCGGCGATGCGTTGCAGGCACAGGCGCAATTCGCCTTCCAGGGCACGGTCTTCGATGACCGGCGCAAAGTCCTTGGCCAATTCTTCGTGCATCGAGGCCAGTGCCGGTGGCAGTGGCCGTGCGTCTTCAGCCTGGCCGCGCAGCCAGACCCCTTGGTTGGCGGCCAGCAGCGTGGCGGCGGCGACCTGTTCGGTCAGCTCCAGCACGCGGATGGCGTCGCGGGCGGCGATCGTGCCCATGCTGACTTTGTCCTGGTTGTGGCACTCGGTGGAACGCGAAAAGACGCTGGCCGGCATGGTGTTTTTCAGGGCTTCGGCAGTCCAGGCACTGGTGCCGATCT
Organism: Pseudomonas cucumis; assembly: GCF_030687935.1. Lineage (GTDB taxonomy): Bacteria > Pseudomonadota > Gammaproteobacteria > Pseudomonadales > Pseudomonadaceae > Aquipseudomonas > Aquipseudomonas cucumis. The sequence continues at coordinate 454,397 of NZ_CP117454.1, forward strand.
GCACCGCCTTGAAGCCGTGGTTGAGCATCGCGCGGTCGGCGGTGGCGCCAGACAGGTTGCTCGGCAAGCCATGGTTGTAACGCTCGTCCACCAGCAGCGCGAGCTGACGGTCGAGCAAGTCGGCGACGTTCGCCACCAGGGTTTTCAGACTGTCCATGGCGAACGCGATATGGCCGCCGTAGAAGTGCCCGCCGTGCAGCACGCGTTCGGCTTCGGCGTCGATGATCGGGTTGTCGTTGGCGCTGTTGAGTTCGATCTCGATGAATGAGCGCAACCAGTTCAGGCTGTCGGCCAATACACCGAGCACGTGCGGCGCACAACGCAGGGAATAGCGGTCTTGCAGGCGATGCAGCGGCGCAGTCGGCGCATCGATCGCCAGGTCTTTGCGCAACCAAGCAGCGACTTGCATCTGCCCTGGATGGGGTTTGGCGGCAAACAGACGCTCGTCGAAGTGCTCCGGGTTGCCCTGCAACGCGACTACGTTCAGCGCGGTGATGCGCGTGGCCAGTTGCAGCAGGTAATCGGCGCGGGCGTAAGCCAGGCACGCGAGGCCGGTCATCACGGCGGTGCCGTTCATCAGCGCCAGCGCTTCTTTGGGGCGCAATACCAGCGGTTCCCAGCCCAGTTCGCTGTGCACATCGGCGGCTTGTCGACGTTCACCACGGAACATCACTTCGCGCTCGCCGGACAAGGTCGCGGCGACGTAGGACAGCGGCGTCAGATCACCACTGGCGCCCACCGAACCTTCTTCCGGAATCAGCGGCAGAATGTCGTGTTCGAGGAAGGCTTGAAGACGTTCCAGCAGTTCCACGCGTACCCCGGAAACGCCTTGGCAAAGCGATTGCAAACGCGCCGCCAGCACCGCGCGGGTGGCTTGGGCGTCGAGCAGTTTGCCCAGGCCGCAACCGTGGAAGGTATACAGATGACGGGGCAGGGCTTCGACGTGGTGCAGCGGCACCGCCACCACACAGGAATCGCCATAACCGGTGGTCACGCCATAGATCACGCCTTCCTTGTCCAACAGGGAGTCAAGGAATTGCGGACCCTTGGCGATGCGCTGGCGAAACTCGGGGTCGCCCTGCAACTGCGTCGGCACCTGACGGTTGGCCAGGGCCAGCACGTCTTCGATGCGCAAAGGGAGTTCGCCGAAGGTTACCGGCTCAAGCGTTGGCGTCGTCATCGGTCTTCCAGAAAGGGTAAAAGTTGAACCATTGTTGGGGCGCTTCGAGGCAATAGTGACCCAGGCGTTCGGCGTAGCGGGAGGCCCACTGATGAATGACCTGTTCGCGGTCGCTGCGTTTCCACACGATGGCGTCGGCGAACGGTTCGAGGGTCAGTCGATAGTCGCCCGTGGGTTTCTTCAGGCACAGCATCAGGTTGATCGGGCATTTCAGCAGACCGGCCAGCAACCAAGGGCCTTGCGGGAATGCGGCCTGATGGCCGAGAAAATCCACTGTCACGCTGCGCCCGCCATGCAGCGGCACGCGGTCGCCAGCAATCGCCAGCCATTCGCCGCGCTCCAGGCGTTCATGCAGTTGCAGCATGATCACCGGGTCCAGCTCGCTGACCTGAATAAGGCGCAGATTGGTCGCCCCGGCTTCGCCCAGCAGGCGGTTGAACTGTTCGGCGTGCTTGGTGTGTACCAGCACGTTCATGGTGACTTTCTCACCGATCTCGGCCAGTGCCCGACAAACTTCCAGATTGCCCAGGTGCGCGCCCACCAGCATTTGCCCGCGTGTGCCGCGAAGCTTATTGCGCAGCAGTGCGGGGTCGATGATTTCGATTTGATCGATGCTCAGCTTGCCGTTCCACACATCGAGCTTGTCGAGCATGGAGTCGGCGAACGCCATGAACTGGCCGAACACTCGCCAATGGCTCGGGCGCAATTCGCTGCGCCCGCTCCAGTCGGCGAGTCGCTGCTGGTATTGCCAGGCGCTCTGGCGGGCGCTGCGCCCGAACAGGAAAAAGTACAGCACGATGCCGTACAGCAATGGGCTCAACAACCGACGGCCCAAGACTTTTGCGCAGAGCGCGGTGAACTTCATCAGCCAGAAGCTGCCACGCTCCTGGCGGTCGGCCCAGTGCTGTTTGTCTGCGTTGTCGCTCATGCTCGCCACCGTCGCCAGAGGATTACCGGTGCGCGCAGCAACATGCCGAAGAACAGCCGGGTGTGCATGCTCGAAATCAGTACATTGTCGTGGAACAGGCGGAAATGCGAGACACCATCCAAGGGGTAATGGACTTTGGTTTTTAACCACTGCATCGGCTGATTGCGCCAGGCCAGGCGCACCAGGATGTCGGAGTCGAAGTCCATGCGCTTGCCGATCCTGGCCGAGTCGATCAGCGCCAGGGTCGGTGGTAATGGATAAACGCGGAAGCCGCACATGGAGTCGCGAATCTGCAACGACAGGGTGTTGATCCAGACCATGACGTGCGTCAGGTAGCGGGCGTACAAACGGCCCTTCGGCACGCTGTCGTCATATTGCGGATAACCGCAGATCACCGCCTCGGGATGGGCGCGCGAATGCTCGATGAAGACTTTGACGTCTTGCAGGTCGTGCTGGCCGTCGGCGTCCACCTGCAAGGCGTGGCTGAAGCCCAAGCGCGAGGCCTCCCGCAAACCGGTCATCACCGCACCACCCTTGCCTTGATTGACGGTGAGCCTGATCAGGTAAACCCGCTCACGCTGGGCCAGTTGGTCAAGCACCTTGGCGCAATCCAGGCTGCTGGCATCGTCCACCAGAATGCACGGCAGGCCGCAAGCAAGCAGCGCATCGACCACGGCAGTGATTGCGGTTTCGTGGTTGTAGACCGGGATTACGGCGCAGGGGTTATGCATCGCTGGCAGCCTCCAGCAAAATCCGCCCGCTGGAGCAGGTGGCGGTTTCATTGCGATAGGCGAAATACAATTTACTGCGCGCGGAGTCGAAGCGCAGGTGCAACTGGATTTCATCACCGGGGCGTACCAGTTGCTGGAATTTCAGCACTTCCATACCGGCGAATTTTGCCGGCAGATCCATTAATTGCTGGCCCAGGCTCAGCGCCCAATCCACCTGCACGACACCGGGCAATACCGGTGTCTGAGGGAAATGGCCGCTGAAATACGCCAGGTCTGGCGGGACGGCCAGTTGCAGGCTCCACTCGCCATCGGTGTCGATCTGTTCCAGCACTTCCGGAGCCTTTGGGCGGGGCGCCAGCAATATGCTCTCCACTTGTGCCTGGGGCAGTTTGCCTTGAGCGTTCAGTGGCAGTTGTCGCAACAGGCGCCATCGACGGGGCAGGGCGAGTGCTTCGCAATGCTGGCTCAAGTGTTGGCGCAACTCCTGAGTAAGAGTACGTCGACCCTGATTACGCAAGGCATGCAGGCCTTGTTCGCTGAGTACCAGCAGTGCCCCCAATGAAGCGCGGTTTTCCTGAACCACACCGAGGCGCGCTTCGGCGACCCAGTCGTGAGCCATCAGCGCTTGTTCGAGCATCGGTAGCGAGATACGTTTTTCTTCCAGTTTGACGATTCGGTCCAGTCGTCCCAACAGCTCGAAACGGCCGTCGGCGGCGATGCGCGCGGCATCGGCGGTGTGTTCGATATGGCCGGCCGGTAAGTACGGTGAGGCGATAAGCAGGGCGCCATCGCTGTCCTGACTCAGCGCAACATCGGCGAAGGGTTGCCAGAGACTTTGGCCCTGACGCCAGGCGATTCCGCCGGTTTCCGAACTGCCGAAGATTTCTGTCGGCCATTGCTGCAGGCGCTCATGCAGGCTTTGCGCTGCTTCGGCAGGCAACGCACCACCGGAAGAGAACACTCGGCGCACCGTGCTCAGCGCTGGCCAGTCGAGGTTGTCGCCCATGCGCTTGAGCAGCGCGGGGCTGGCGACCCAGGCGAAGGCCGGGTGTTCGCGGCTGGCGCGCTGCAAGTCTTCCGGGAAGGCCATTTGCGTACGCACGAAGGAGCGTCCGGCGCACAGCGGCCACAGCACCCGAAACAGCAAGCCGTAGATGTGTTGCGTGGCGACGCTGCCGATGATGCAGGCCTCGCCCAGATCTGCGCCCCACAAGTGCTCCAGCGCTTCGACTTCATTGGCCAGTTGGCGCAGGGTTTTGTCGATGCGCTTGGGTTCGCCACTGGAGCCAGAGGTGCACAGGCTCAGCTGACAGCGATCCAGATCCAGCGGGCTGGCCGGTAGCGGTGAATGCCGATAATCGCTCAGGTGCGCGTCGTCGGCCTGATCGGTCAGCCACAGATCGACCTCGCTCGACCAGCGCTGGCGAGTCTGCGCTTGCAGGTCGGCGGGCAGCAGCACGCTGACCCCGGCCCGCCAGGCGCCGAGCAGGGCAATGGCCAGGTCGCCGGCGTCTTCAAGGTGCACGGCGATGCGCTGCACACCCTGAGCTTGCAGGCCCGCCGCCAGGCTCAGGGCCTGCTCGCACAATTGCGCGTGATTCAACGCCGGTTCCACCGTCACGGCACGGTCCGGCTGAGCCTTGAGCAACAGTTGCTCAAGTGTTATCCAATTCATGGGCGGCCTCTTACCCGTTGTCGTATCAGCCATTCAATGGCAAACATCAGGCCGATCAATCCATAGGAGATCAGGCCGGTGTACAACATCCACCAACTCAGCGGCGCCCAAAGGGTCAGGGCGGCGGCGCACAAGCCGTTGCAGAGAAAAAACACGCTCCAGGCGATCGTCACCTGGCGGGTGTAGCGAATGGCCCTGGCCGGCAATTCCGGTTCTCGCAAACGGGCCAGGCGTTCAATCATTGGCGGGCCGTATTTCAGGCTCAGGCCGAACAGCACCAGCATGAATGCACTGATCAGTACCGGGTACCAGCGCAGCAGCACCGGGCTGTCGAATAGTGCCAGCAGCAGGCAAAACCCGATGGCGACCGTGGCCATCCACAGGCTGCCGGGCCGCCGCTCACCGGTCAGCGCCCGCGCCAGCCACAGGCTACCCAGCAGCAGACCGAACTGCCACGGGGCAAAATGCTCCATGCCGAAATACACCGCAAAGGGGTACAACAGGCCTGCCAGCAGCAGGCCCAGGCCGATCAGTCGGCTCATGCGGCCGGTTGAACCAGACGGTAGACCGCCTCGACCACGTCGCTGACGGTACGCACCGATTTGAATTCTTCGGCAGCGATTTTCTTGCCGGTCTGGCGTTTGATGTGATCGATCAGGTCGACCGCATCGATGCTGTCGATTTCCAGATCCTGATACAGGTTGGACCCCAGACTGATGCGCTCGGGCTCCAGCTCGAAGAGTTCGACCAGAGCATCGCGCAGGGTATTGAAAATATCGTCACGAGTTTGCATGGTCCGGTCTCAAGCTGCCTGTTTTGCAGTGACGAACGCCGCAAGGCTCGCCACGTTGGTGAAGTGATTACGGGTGTCCTTGGCGTCGGCATCGATTTTGATACCGTATTTTTTCTGGATGGCCAGGCCGAGTTCCAGTGCATCTACCGAGTCCAGGCCCAGGCCTTCGCCAAACAGCGTCTGGTCATCGCCGATGTCGTCGACGCTGATGTCTTCGAGGCCCAGGGCGTCAATGATCAGTTCTTTGATTTCACGGTGTAGATCGCTCATCTTCGGCGAGCTCCTTAATAAAGTAGTGGTGCAAATAATCATTGAGCTTGCGCGAGGCCTGAGGTGCAGGTCCCTGCGTTGCAAAGGCCTGTGGGTCTATATCGGCCCCGACACGAAAACTGAAGTGCACGCGGCGTTTGGGGATCCGATACCAGGGTTCGGCCTTGGTCAATGTGGTCGGATTGACCTTGATAATCACCGGGGTGAGGATTCTCGCACCGCGCAGGGCGATTGCCGCGCCCCCCCGATGAAAGGCCGGCGCTTTGCCGGGTTGGGTGCGGGTGCCCTCGGGAAAGATGATCAGGGTCTGACCGTTTTTCAGCGCGTCGGCCGCCGCATCGAGCATGTCCATGCTGCCATCGTTGCTGATGTAATCGGTGCGGCGTAGCGGTCCGCGGGTGAACGGGTTTTCCCAGAGGCTTTTCTTGACCACGCAGTTGGAGTGGCCCACCAGGCCGATCAAAAACACCACATCGATCAACGAGGGGTGATTGGCGACGATCATTTGCCCTGGCCGTCCCAGTTTCTCCGCGCCCTGAATGTCATAAGTCAGCACGCCAGTGCGAGCCATGAACCGAATGAAAAACCAGAAACAGCGGCTCACCGTCTGTCGTGCACGCTGACGATGGGCCTGGGCGTCTCCCGGCAGGCAGCTCAACAGCGGGAACACCACCAGTCGCAGGCAAAGCCCGCCCAACCCGAACAGGGTGAAGCTTGCGGCAGTGGCCAGCAGGCGCCAGTAATAGGCGTCGCGGTTTTTATCGGTTACGGGTTGCGTTGCCAGGTCCATACACGATTTTTCCAGGCATGTTGGCAGGAAGTCTGCTGGCCGAGCAGGGTACGCAACAGATTCAGGGCATGGGGCCAGTGGGGTTTGGACAACGCTTGTGAGGTGCTGTTCAGCGACAGCTGCCACTGATTGCCGGGCGTAATCAACAGCCCGACCGCGTAAGGAAATGGCACATCGTCGATCCAGGCCGAATAGGCCTCGGGCGGTTGCTCTTCAGTCACTACCAACAGTACCGCGGGCGCGCCTTCCTCAAGCAATGCCGCCGCCTCTAGCATGCCATGTTCAAGGCCATCGCCAGCCGCGGCGAGTGCGGTCATTTCGCTGGTTTCGCCGCGCATGATCGACCACAAGCCAATGACCGCGTTATGCACTGACAGGCTGAACTGAGTGGGCGACAACGGTTGATCAGTCGCCAGATCGCTGAGAATTTCGAAAGTGCGCGGAGTTTCGCCATGGCGGGAAATAAAGACCAACGGTAGGTCTGGGTGCCCATCGGCCAACGGCCAGCCGACGCTGAACGCCATTCGCGCCAGGCGGCTGAGTCGCCGACGTTGCATGGCCGGCAGAAACGACACATCGGGGGCGGCATCGCTGCGCTCGAGCACGACCGGTTGTCGGCTCCAGGCCTGCCAATCATCCACGCTTTCAAGCCCAGGGGCCCACGCGCGCCATTGGGCGATGTTGAAGTTGATCACAGACATTCATCCCGCCCCTGCGGGCTTCCTTTGACGCGGTGAGTCGCAAAAAATCGCGCCTGACCTTACGTGGCGCTTAACGCCGAGTGGCGCGCATTATCCCGGTGTGGCGGGCGTGTAGCAAATGCTGGTTACATTTTGCGCAATGAAATGTACCGTCTGGTTCGCGAAAAAGCTGTCGTTTGGCCATTATCCGTGATGCGTCGGACATGTCTGTCGGCTCTATCGACTGTCGATGGACGAGTTGGCGGCTTCTTCTGCCGGATAATTACCATGACTGTGTAGTCCCGACTCCAGCGAGGTAGCTAAGCAGCGCCGTGGACTACTACACTCGGTCATTCTTTGATACACGGAGGTTTTGACATGCGGCGCGTGGTGTTCAATCAGAAAGGTGGCGTGGGCAAATCAAGCATTGCCTGTAATCTGGCGGCGGTCAGCGCCAGCGAAGGCTATCGCACGTTGTTGGTGGACCTCGATGCTCAGGCCAACTCCACTCAATACCTGACGGGACTCACCGGTGACGATATCCCGATGGGGATCGCTGACTTCTTCAAGCAGACTCTATCCTCCGGGCCGTTCTCGAAGAAAAACCAGGTCGACATATACGAAACCCCCTTCGACAACCTTCACGTCGTCACCGCCACCGCCGAACTGGCCGACTTGCAACCCAAGCTTGAGGCCAAGCACAAGATCAACAAGCTGCGAAAATTGCTCGAGGAACTGGACGGCGATTACGACCGAATCTACCTCGATACGCCGCCAGCACTGAATTTCTATGCTGTCTCGGCCTTGATCGCCGCTGATCGTGTGCTGATTCCCTTTGACTGCGACAGTTTCTCGCGTCAGGCGCTGTATGGCCTGTTGGCGGAAATCGAAGAATTGAAGGAGGACCACAACGAAGGGCTGGAAGTTGAAGGCATCGTCGTCAACCAGTTCCAGGCCCGCGCCAGTTTGCCTCAGCAAATCCTCGACGAATTGATCGCCGAAGGCCTGCCGGTGCTGCCGGTGTACCTGGCCAGCTCGGTGCGCATGCGCGAATCCCACCAGGCCAACACGCCGCTGATCCACCTCGACCCGCGGCATAAACTGACCCAACAGTTCGTCGACCTGCACAACCTGCTGGAAAATGCCTGATTTACCCCTGTAGGAGCGAGGCTTGCCCGCGAAGGCGTCGTGTCAGGCAACAATGATTTCGAATGTGCCGGCCCCTTCGCGGGCAAGCCTAGCTCCTACATTTTGTCGAAGGGGATTCAAATTCCCTGACTACGCAACCAGCTCATCAACTGCGGCAACGGGAAAGCCCCGCTTTGGCGAGCCACTTCCCGGCCGTTCTTGAACAGAATCAGGCTCGGAATCGAGCGAATCCCCAACTGCGCCGACAATTGCTGATTCGCCTCGCTGTCCAGCTTGGCCAACCGACACTTGCCCGCCAACTGCCCCGCCGCCTGCTCGAATACCGGCGCAAACGACTTGCAGGGTCCGCACCAGTCCGCCCACACATCCACCAGCAACGGCAGGTCGCCCTTGATCTGACTGGCGTAATCGCCTTGCTTCAATTCGAACGGCTTGTTCAGCAGGACTTCGGCCTTGCAGCGACCGCATTTTGGATGGTCGTTGAGGCGCTCGGCGGGGATGCGATTCAGGCCGTTGCAGTGGGGGCAGGGGATTAGCAGTGGTTCGGGCATGATTGGTTCTCAGTGGGCAGTCTATGCAACTGATCTGGAGTCGAAGGTGGTCATTATCAAGGCGATAGGTTGTAGGTCATTACCTTCTTCAGTTGCACAGAGGGACTACGTTCACTCACGACGAACAACTGATCTCCAGATGCTTCCCCCACTCCGGTGGCCGCTCGGCATAGCTCTCCATTCCAGGCTGTTCCTCGAACGGATTGCTCAATACCGCATGCAAACGACGAACTTCTGAGTAGTCGCCACTTTCCGCCGCATCGATGGCTTTCTGCGCCAGATAGTTACGCAGGATGTACAGCGGATTGACCGCATGCATTCGTTTGCGGCGCTGTTGCTGGTCAACCACACCTTCACGAGCAACCCGGGCGATGTAGAGCTCGCCCCACGCATCGAAGCCCTTGATGTCGACGAAGTCATCGCGTAAACGAGCGACCGCCAGTTCCGGTGATTCATCCCCCAGGCGGCGGAAGAACAGGCTGTAGTCGACGCCGCTGTTCTGCATCAGTTGCAGCAGGTGCTCCAGCAGTTTCTGGTCGTCGTCTTCGGCAGTGGTGAAGCCGAGGCGGCGGCGCATCAGGTCCAGGTAATGGGCCTGGAACAGCGGCAGATACAGGCCGAGGGTTTCGCGCAGGGCTTCGACGCTGATGAATGGCGTCAGGGCCTGGGCGAGGGCGCTGAGGTTCCACTGGCCGATCGGTACCTGGTTGCTGAAAGAGTAACGACCCTGATCATCGGAGTGGTTGCAGATGAAGTGGGCGTCGAAGTCATCGAGGAAGGCGAACGGGCCGAAGTCGAAGGTGATGCCCAGGATCGACATGTTGTCGGTGTTCATCACGCCGTGGCAGAAGCCATAGGCCTGCCATTTGGCGATCAGCTCGGCGTTGCGCTCGACGATTTCGCGGAACATCGCCAGGTACGGTTCCGGCTGTTCCAGGCAGTGCGGGAAATGCATGGCCAGCACATGCTCGCCGAGTTCTTTCTGCTGCTCGGGGCGCTTGGTGTAATAGAAGAATTCGAAATGCCCGAAGCGCACATGGCTCGGCGCCAGGCGCAAGACCATGGCTGCGCGTTCCTGTTTCTCACGCCAGACCGGTGTGTCGGAGCCGATCACGCACAGGGCGCGAGTGGTGGGAATGTTCAGGGCATGCAGGGCTTCAGAGGCGAGAAACTCACGGATTGACGAACGCAGCACCGCCCGTCCATCGCCCATGCGCGAGTAAGGTGTCTGACCGGCGCCCTTGAGGTGCAGGTCCCAATGCTCGCCGGCTTCGTTATAGACCTCTCCCAGTAACAGGCCACGACCGTCGCCCAACTGCGGGTTGTAAGAGCCGAACTGATGCCCGGAATAGACCATCGCCCGCGGCTCGGCCTCGGCCCAGAGCTTGTGGCCGCCGAACAGCTCGGCGAACACCGGCGTCTCGGCCTCGGCCGGGTCCAAGTCCAGCAGCGCCATGGCGGCGGGGCTGGCGACCACCAGCCGCGGAGCGGCGATGGGCTCAGGCAGCACATGGGTTGAGAACGCGTCGCCCAGACGGGCGAAGCGATTATCGAAGGTCAGTTCGTCGAGGGCTTTCAACGGCCATCTCCAGCAGAATGTCCGAGCATTCTGCTAGGGATAGCGCGCTTAGTCGAGTTCGACGGGTGGTGGCTCTTGCCGCGGCTTGCTGGCAGGCATCGGCACAATGGTTTTGGTTTCCGGTTCGACCGGCACCATTTTGTATTCCTGGCCCTGAAGGTTCTTGAGGTAGACCTCCATCTGCCGGAACGAGATGTTGATGTGCTGCTTCTTGAACTCGCGATTGATGAAGCGGTTGACCTCATCGAGCACCGGGTTACGGTCGCCGAGGTCGCGCACATGCATGCGCAACTCGTGATCGAGGGTGCTTTCGCCGAAGTTCAGGAAGTACACGTGGGGTTCCGGATCCTTCAGCACGCGCGGGTTATCCCGGGCTGCCTTGAGCAGCAACTCTTTCACCAGGTCCAGGTCCGAGCCGTAGTCGACGCCGAGCTTGAGGGTCACTCGGGTGATGGTGTCGGTCAGGGACCAGTTGATCAGTTGCCCGGTGATAAACGTCTTGTTCGGAACGATGATGTCCTTGCGGTCGAAGTCGGTGATGGTCGTGGCGCGGATGCGGATCTTGCTCACCGTGCCCGACAGGTTGCCGATGGTGATGGTGTCGCCGATCCGCACCGGGCGTTCGAACAGGATCATGATGCCGGAGATGAAGTTGGCGAAGATTTCCTGCATGCCGAAACCCAGACCCACCGACAGCGCCGCCACCAGCCATTGCAACTTGTCCCAGCTCACGCCGAGCGTGGACAGGGTCGAGACAAAACCGACACCGGCGATCACATAGGACAGCAAGGTGGTCGTGGCATAGGAACTGCCCTGGGCCAGGTTCAGTTTCGACAGCACAAACACTTCAAGCAGGCCTGGCAGGTTGCGGGCCAGCGCGAAGGTGATGCCGATGATAATCAGGGCACCGAGCATGTCGCCGATGCTGATCGGCACCATGCTCATGTTGGCGCCGGTGCCGCTGGTGTATTCGTAGAGGGTGATGTTGTCCAGATACGAGAACACTGAGATCAGGTCCGACCAGACCCAGTACAGCGCGGCGATGAAACCGCCGAGCAGGGCCAGACGGATCAGTCGCAGGGACTGCTCGTTGACCTTCTCGATGTCCAGGGTCGGCTCTTCGATTACCGCTTCACCGTCGCCGGCCTCTTTCGCGGCCTGGCGTTTGGCCAGGGCGCGCTGATAGGCCAGGCGCCGTGCCGCAACACTGAGGCCGCGCACGAAGGTCGCTTCGATCACCAGCCAGAACATCAGCAAGTACAGCGTGTTGATCAACCGGTCGCTGAGTTTCAGCGCGGTGTAGTAGTAGCCAAAGCACACGGCGACGAACAATGCGATCGGCAGGGCTGTGAACAGAACCCCCACGGCCTTGCGGAACAGTGAAGCGTTCTGGTGAGTCGGGCTGCTAACCAGCAGGCGGCTGAGTAGCCAGGCCATCAAGGCGTAGCAGGTCAACACCACCGGCATGCCGAGCACGTCATCGGCCAGTATCGCTGGTTGCAACTCGGCGACCGCTACTACCGCCACCAAAGCCATCACTACCAGCCCGAGTCGGCGTATCCAGCCTTGAAGGAATTCGACTTGAGGTTTTTCCCAGCGGAAATGCAATTCGGCGACGCCGCCCGGTGCGAGGATGCGGTAGGCGGTGTAGAACACCAGCCAGGCTTGGGCCATTTGCAACAGCGCCGCGCCCATATTGGCGTTCTGCCCGCGGGCGTCGATTTGCAACGCCAGGCCACACAAGGCCAAACCCAGGGCGACGGGCATCGCCAGCAGGATGTTGATCAGAATCGCTTGCGGTGTGTGCCACTGGCTGTCGCGCTTGAAATGGCCGATGTCCAGGTGAACTTTGTTCAGGCGGGCATAGAGATTTTTGCGGCGCCACAGCAGTGCCCCGATCAGAAAGGCCAGCGGCAGGAACAGCAGCGGCCGCTGCGTCAGGCCATCGGTCAGTTCGCTCAGGCTCGAGGCCCAAGGCAGTGTGGTGACCTGGCGTTCCAAGCGTTCCGGCACACCGTGCATCCACTCAAGATCCAGCGGCTTGTTGCTGGGGATCCAGAACATTTGCTCGTCCAGCGTAGCCCTTAGACTTTGCGCGGTGCTGAGCAATTGCTTCTGGTTGAGTTGCAGCGTAATGGATTCGTTGAGCACCGCGCTCAGTTCGCGATTCAAACGCTCCAGCAAGTCTGCGCGGGTGGTGGCCAGTTCCAGCAGGCTCTTGCGCAGTTGCGGGGTGACTTGCTCGGGCGGTTGAGTTGCCAGCAGGTTGTCGACATAGGTAGTCGGGTTGCTGAGCAGTTCCCGTTGCTGGCTGACTTCGAACTGATACAGGCGAATATCGGCGATCTGGTCGGCCAGGTCGCGGTCGAGCTGGAGGCGCGGCAGGGCCTGTTTCTGTTTGTAGAGAATCTTGGAGAGCAGCAGACTGCCTTTGAGCACGTTGATCTGTTCGTCCAGCGCCGAATCGCTCTGGGTCACACTGTCCAGTTGCTGTTTGGTCTGCAGGTTCTGTTGGGTGACTTCGTTGAGGCGGTCGGTGCTTTTGAGCAGGTAGTCGGAGAGCTTCAGGTTGGCCGCGCTTTCGGTGGCCAGCAGGCTGCTGCCGCCGGCCTTCTGCGCTTCGATGGACTGCTGGGTGACGGTCTCTTGGGACTGGGCCAGGCGTTTCTGGTTGATCAGGGTTTGCAGCTCCTGGATTTCCCGCTCCAGGCGATTGGTTTTTTCCGTGAGCAGGTCATGCTGGCTGTTGCCCAAATCCTGCAGCTGACTGTTACCGGCCAGTTCCTGTCGGCGCAACGGAATCAGCGCATTAAGCGCCGCGAGCTCGGCGTTGAGCTGGTCGCGCTGTTCACCGCTCAACGTCTTGCCGTTGTCTTTTCCGATTTTAAGGATGTTATTGATTTGCTGAATGCGCGTCTGGCTGGCGGAAATTTCGGCCTGGGCACGCTCGGGACGGGTCTGGGCAGTAATCACCAGACTGTTGGCCTCGGCCAGTGCTTTTTGCAGATCGCTTTGCTGGGTCGAGCGCTCGGTCAATAGCTGCTCAAGCTGCTGAATGGTCTCTTTGGTATAGCGTTGCGCCACCGGCACTACATTGGTGGCCTTGAGACGAGTCAGTTCACGCTGGTTCTCGATGTTCTGCTTTGGCGCGCTAGCGAGCTGCTGCTTGAGATCAACCAGCTTTTGCTCGTAATCACGCTTGTTGGTGAGTTGCGTCAACGTGCCTTGCAAAATGCTCTGCAGCGCTTTCTGATCGGCTTCCGGCAGTTTGCGGTCGGCGATCTTGTCCAGGCTCGCCTGCACGGCTGCGCTGGAGGGCGGTTCGGCGGCTTGCAGTGTGTTGATCGAAAGACTCAAGCCCAGCAGGGCCATGATGAAAAAAGTGCGCAGGGTTGACATAAAGACCGATCGAAAACTAGACGAAGAGTGGAGTTTAGAGGAACAAGCCGGGACCCGGGCGACTTCCTTCGGGGAATCTGACGCCTACCTTACCAATCTTGTTCCCTTCCATGACAGCCACAGTCCAAAGGGTGTTGTTCCATTCCACCTGGTCACCGACTACCGGCGCACCGCCCACTTTCTGGGCAATGAAGTGGCCCAGGGACATGTTTGGATCGATGCCTTCGACTTTCAACCCGTACAGGGCAGCAACCGCGCCCAGCTGGGCGTCTCCTTCGAGTACGAAGTCGCCGAAGAAGCGCAAATCCAGCCCCCGTTGCGGGGCCTGACTGAAGAGTTTTCCGAGGGCCGGAAGGTTGTGTTCATGGCCAATCACGCAGAGCAAATCATCGACTTCGAGCACCGTACTACCCGACGGATGGAGCAATTGTTGACCACGAAACAGGGCCGCGATACGAGTACCTTCGGGCATTTTCAGCTCGCGAAGAGGGGATCCAATGCACCATTTCTCGGCACCGAGGCGATACACGAACAGCTCCCACTCGCTGGTGACATGCACTTCCAGTGCCGATCGGGAGATGGGCAAAGGCTCAGGCGGGACGGTCACTTTCAAAAGCTTGGCAACCCACGGCAGGCTCGTGCCCTGCACCAGCAGCGACACCAGCACGATAAAGAACGCCAGATTGAAATACAGCTGCGCATTGGGCAGCCCCGCCATCAGCGGGAACACCGCGAGAATGATCGGTACGGCACCGCGCAGGCCCACCCAGGAAATGAATGCCTTTTCGCGACCATGGAATGCCTTGAAGGGCAACAAGCCGACCAGCACTGAGAGCGGACGGGCAAACAGAATCATCCACAGCGCCAGGCCCAGCGCCGGCAAAGCAATCGGCAACAGGTCATGGGGTGTAACCAACAGCCCCAACACGAGGAACATGCCGATCTGGGCCAACCAGGCCATGCCGTCGAGCATGTGCAAAATGCCATGGCGACTGCGGACCGGGCGGTTGCCAATCACCAGGCCACACAAGTAAACCGCCAAAAAGCCGCTGCCGTGCAGGGCGTTGGTCAGGGCAAACACGACGAGGCCGCCGGCAATCACCAGAATCGGATAAAGGCCGGTGGCCAGGTGGATACGGTTGACCAGTTGCAGCATGAGCCAACCGCCGCCGAGGCCGATGACGCCACCGATACCGAACTCACGCAGCAAGTGTCCGAGCAGACTCCAGTGCAGGCCGGTCTGGCCGCTGGCGAGCATGTCGATCAGGGTCACGGTGAGAAACACCGCCATCGGGTCGTTGCTGCCGGATTCGATTTCCAGGCTCGCGCTCACCCGTTCGTTCAAGCCCTTGCCACCCAGCAACGAAAACACGGCCGCGGCGTCGGTAGATCCAACAATGGCGCCGATCAACAGGCCCTGGATCATGTTCAAGTCGAACAACCACGCCGCCGCCATTCCGGTCAGCCCGGTGGTGATCAACACCCCGACGGTGGCCAGCGACAGTGCCGGCCATAACGCCACGCGAAAACTCGCCACCCGGGTGCGCAAGCCGCCGTCGAGCAAGATCACTGCCAGGGCGAGGTTGCCGACCAGATAAGCCGTTGGGTAGTTATCGAAAATAATGCCGGCACCGTCGACACCGGCCGCCATGCCCACCGCGAGGATGATCACCAGAATCGGGATACCGAGGCGCGATGAAAGTGAGCTCACCAGAATGCTCGCACCTACCAGCAACGCGCCGATCAAGAACAGGCTGTTGATGGTCGTCGCATTCAAAGGCAGTACTCCAGAAAGCTAAAGGCGGGCACAAACTGACCATGCAGTCTGCGTGCCAGCGATTCTAACCTGTTGAAATGTGATGCTGTCAAAAAGCTTTTAACGTGAGTCGACTGATGATCGTTCCCACGCTCTGCGTCCCACGCGGAGCGTGGGAACGATCAGTCGCAGGTTACAGGCTAAATCGCCCAACCATGTTGTTCAGGTCCAGCGCCAGACGCGACAGCTCGTTGCTGGCAGCGCTCGTCTGGTTGGCCCCCGTGGCCGATTGTACCGACAGATCACGAATGTTCACCAGATTGCGGTCCACTTCACGGGCCACTTGCGCCTGTTCTTCGGCCGCGCTGGCGATCACCAGGTTGCGCTCGTTGATTTCGACGATGGCGCTATTAATAGTGTCCAGCGACATGCCTGCACCACGAGCGATGTTCAAGGTCGACTCGGCGCGCTCGGTGCTGTTACGCATCGAATCCACCGCGTGTTCAGTGCCGCTCTGGATGCTACCGATCATGCGCTCGATTTCGCTGGTCGACTGCTGGGTGCGATGGGCCAGGGCACGCACCTCGTCGGCGACCACCGCGAAACCACGACCGGCTTCACCAGCACGGGCTGCTTCGATGGCGGCGTTCAAAGCCAACAGGTTCGTCTGATCGGCCAGGCCGCGAATCACGTCCAGCACTTTGCCGATGTCTCGCGACTCGTTGGCCAGATCGCCGATCAGGTTGGCGGTGCTTTGTACGTCGGCGCTCATGCGCTCGATGGCACTGACAGTTTCCTGCACCAAGTCACGACCGTCGCCCGCCGAAGTGGTGGCGTTTTTCGAAGCCTCGGAGGTGCTCACGGCGTTGCGGGCGACTTCTTCCACGGCGCTGGTCATTTCGTTGACGGCGGTGGCGGCCTGCTCGATTTCGTTGTTCTGCTGAGTCAGGCCACGGGCGCTTTCGTCAGTGACACTGTTGAGCTCTTCCGCGGCGGACGCCAGTTGCGTGGCCGAACCGGAAATCCGTTGCAGGGTGTCGCGCAGTTTTTCCTGCATCTTCGCCATCGCGGCCAGCAAACGACCGGCTTCATCTTCGCCGTCGACGGTGATCGGGCGCGTCAGGTTGCCTTCGGCGATTTCTTCGGCGGCGCTCAGTGCGTTGGCGATGGGCTTGGTGATGCTGTTAGTCAGTAGCCAGGCGAACAGCAGGGTCAGGCCGGTGGCGATGACCAACAGGGTCACCGTCAGGTTGAAGGCCGAGGAGTATTGGTCGACGGCTTGCTGATTGGTGTCGAGGGTCTGCTGGGTGTTGATTTCCAGCAAACGGTTCAGTACGACGTTGATCGCTTCAGAGTTGTTCAGCAAATCGGTATTGAGCAGCGTGCGCAGTTCGTCGACCTGATTGTTGCGCGACAGGCTCTTCATCCTGTCTTCGATCTGGCGATACTGCCCCAGCAGCTGCACATACTGATCATAGGCCGCACGTTCCTGCGGGCTGGCGATCAGTTTTTCGTAGACGACTTGAGCCGCTCGGATCTGTTGGTTGCGGGTTTCCAGCAGGTCCATGGTTTTCTGCTGGACGTCCGGCTCGCGGTTTACCAACAGACGGTAAGACAGGACGCGCAGGCGCAGGGTCAGCTGAGTGAATTCGTCGAGGCTTTTGATGCTCGGTACGCTGTTCGAGGTGATTTCCTCGGCGGCGCCGCGAATCTTGCTCATCTGGTTCAGCGCGAACACCCCCAGAACCAGCATCAAGCTGCCAATCAAGGCAAAACCGAGGAACGCCCGCGGTGCAATATTCATATTTCGTAAAGACATGGTGTTCACCGAAAAAAGCGCATCCGTGCGGGGCTGAGACTGCTGTATGCATGACTTATCGGTCATACGACTAAAGTCTTGAGGTGTTGCGCGCTTTTGTCGCACAAGGGCTGCGGCGACGAAGTGCAGGAACCAGATCCGCCAATCACAGTCTTTAAAGCTCGCGAGGAAGGTCGCCCGCCAGGAAAATCAAGGCCTTGCGCCTGCATAACCCTGGCATCTGTGGTGACTTTTCTTTATCGTACGCGCCCTTTGAAAATGCCCGGAAAATCAAAATGTTGGAAGCATCCCTAAGCCAATTGGAACAACTGGTCAGCGACCTAGTGCAGCAGAACCAGACCCTGCTCGGCACCAATCAATCCCTGAGTGCGGAACTGGCCCAGGTCAAGGATGAAAACGAAAGCCTGCAACTGAGCCTGATGGAACAGGAAGAGAAACAAGGCGCCACCGCGGCACGCATTCAGGCCTTGGTTGAGCGCGTCAGCGCCGGCCCTGTCAGCGCATGAGTTACGGCGCCGCAGGGGTAAAAGTCGTCTCGATTCTGGGGGAGGACTATTCGATCAAGGCGCCGGCCGGGGAAGAGCAGACCCTGCTGGACGCCGCATTAATGTTGAAGGCCGCTCTGGCCGAGACCAAAAAGAAATACCCGACGCTGATCGGTGACCGCTTGCTGGTGCTGGCGGCGATGAATCTGTGCTCGCAGCAGATCGAAATGCAAAAGCGTCACCAGCAAGAACTCGACCGTTACCAAGAGCAAGTCAGCGCCACGGTTGAAGTGATCGCCAAGACAATCAATCAGGCCTGATCAGCTTTGCGCACAACCAAAGAATAAATTGTCGTTTGTGTTGTATACAATCGGCATGGCTGTTGCAGTGTTTCAGCCTCTTATTCTTTGGGGGTGCTCCATGCAGTTCTGGCGACGCAGTATTCAATGGCAGTTGATCCTGAGCATGGGCACCGCCCTGCTGGTCAGTATTCTGATCGTGGTTGGCGTTTATACCCTCGTGGTCAACCGCCTCGCCCAGCGCTATCTGGTCGAACAAGCGCTACCGTCGAGCATCGAAGCGATGCGCAACGACATCGAACGCATCCTCGTTCAACCCCTCACCGCCGCCAAGGACATCGCCAGTAACAGCATGGTTCGCGACTGGTTGGCCGGGGGTGAAAGCAGTGCCCAGACCGCTGGCTTCGTCAGTTACCTGGAAGGCATTCGCGCCGAGCACAAAGCCTTTACCGCGCTGATCATCGGTGCCGCTTCAAACCATTACTTCACGGAAAAGGGCCTGGATCGCACGCTCAGCCGTTCCAATCCCAACGACGCCTGGTTCTATTCGTTCCTCGACAGCAACCAGCCGCGCACCCTCAATATCGACAATGACACCGCCACCGGTGAGTTGGCGCTGTTCATCGACCTCAAGGTCGAACAGGCCGGCAAAGTCGTGGGCGTCGCCGGGCTGGGCCTGAGCATGAAAGAGCTGTCGGAGCTGATCCACAATTTCAACTTCGGTGAGCGTGGCAAGGTCTATCTCGTGCGCTCCGACGGTTTGATCCAGATTCACCCCGAGACGCAGTTCAGCGGCAAACGCACGCTGATCGAACAGATCGGCGCCCCGGCAGCGCAAGCGGTCATGGGGCAGCTCTCTACCTCCACCGCGTTCACCACCAGCAGTTTTGTCCGCGATGGCGAAGATTTTCTGGCGTTGAGCCTGCCGCTGCGTGATTTGGGTTGGACCTTGGTGGCCGAAGTGCCGCAGTCGCAGATCTACGCCGAAGCCCGCCGGGCGATGTGGATGAGCAGCGGCATCGGCCTGGCGGTGGCGTTGGTGTGCCTGTTGCTGGTGGTGTTGCTGGCCCGTGGATTGGTGCGACCGATTCGTCAGGTAACAGCGGCGCTGGTAGCCATCGGTAGCGGTGGTGGAGATTTGACCCACAGGTTAGATTCCAGTCGCGCCGATGAGCTGGGTGACCTCGCTCGGGGCTTCAATCGCTTCCTGGAAAGTCAGCGCGACATGATTGGCGAAGTCCTGGCCACCAGTGAGCGCTTGCGTACGGCGGTCGGTCAGGTGGCGCGGGTGGTCGACAACACCGCCGAGCGTTCCGGACGTCAGCAGGAAATGACCGACATGGTCGCCACCGCCGTTCACGAGATGGGCCTGACCGTGCAGGAAATCGCGCAGAACGCCGGCAACGCGGCCGTCGCTTCGCAAACTGCGCGAGATGAAGCACTGCAGGCGCGGGAGGTGGTGGGCGGATCGATCCGGCATATCGAAAGCATGTCCGAGGAGATTGGTATTGCTGCCGGCGCGGTGGGCGAGTTGGCTCATCAGGTGGCGTCTATCGATCAGGTGTTGGCGGTGATTCGCGGGATTTCCGAACAGACCAATTTGCTGGCACTCAATGCCGCTATCGAAGCGGCGCGGGCCGGGGATATGGGGCGCGGGTTTGCGGTGGTGGCGGATGAAGTGCGGACATTGGCGCGGCGGACTCAGTCGTCCACCGACGAGATCCAGCAGATGATCGGCAGCCTCAAGCAGGGCGCGGAGAATGCGGTGTCATCCATGTACGCCGGGCAAGCGGCGACCGGCACGGGTGTTGAGTCGAGTCAGCGCACCGGGGCGTCGTTGACGGCGATTACCGGGCAGGTCGAGCGCATCAGCGATATGAACCATCAGGTCGCGACGGCGACGGAAGAGCAGTCGGCGGTGACGGAAGAGATCAACCGTAACGTGCAGGGGATTTCTGATTTGGCGCGGGCCACGGCGGGGGAAGTCAGGGCTTGCCGTGAAGACTGTCAGACGTTGCAGCGCTTGGCCGATGATCTGGCGCGGCAGATGGGTAGTTTCAAACTCACCTAACCGATCGTTCCCACGCGCAGCAAAGGAATGCAGCCCGGGACGCTCCGCGTCCCATTGGAACGCGGAGCGTCCCCTGAGGCATTCCCACGCGGAGCGTGGGAACGATCAGTGTGAGGGGGTTAGAACCACTCATCCTGCATGCTCAGACACACATCATCCCGAGCCTCAAGAATCGCCAGCTCATGGTGGCAACCCGGCACTTCCCATGTCAGAAAATACCGCGCCGCCTGCAGCTTGCCTCTATAGAAGCTCACGTCCGCCGCGTTGCCTTTGGCCAACCCTTCCTCGGCGCGAATCGCCTGTTCCAGCCAGCGCCAACCAATCACCGTGTGCCCGAACACTTTCAGGTACAGCGCCGAGTTCGCCAGGCTGCTATTCACCTTGCCTTGGGCCAAATCGGTCAGCAGGCCAATAGTCACGGCGTGCAGGCGTGCCACCAGTTTCTCCAGCGGTTCACGCAGCGGCGTCAGCGATTCATAGGCCTGCGCCCGTTCGGTGGTATCGGCAATCAGGCGGATCAATTGCTTGAGCCCCGCCCCCCCGTTCTGCGCCAGCTTGCGTCCCAGCAAGTCAAGCGACTGAATGCCGTGAGTCCCTTCATGGATCGGGTTCAGGCGGTTGTCGCGGTAGTACTGCTCCACCGGGTACTCACGGGTGTAACCGTGACCGCCGAGAATCTGGATCGCCAGTTCGTTGGCCTTGAGGCAAAACTCCGACGGCCAGGATTTGACGATCGGCGTCAGTAAATCCAGCAGCTCATGGGCTTGTTTGCGTTCGGTTTCGGTTTCCAGAGTCGTGGTGTCGTCGAACAGTCGTGCCGCGTACAACCCAAGGTCAAACGCGCCTTCGACGTAGGATTTTTGGGTCAGCAACATGCGTTTAACGTCGGCGTGCTGAATGATCGCCACCGGTGCGGTGGTCGGATCCTTGCTATCCGGCACTCGACCTTGCGGACGCTCGCGGGCGTATTCCAGGGAGTACAGGTACCCGGCGTAACCCAGCATCACCGCGCCCATGCCGACGCCGATCCGCGCCTCGTTCATCATCTGGAACATGTAGCTCAAACCGTGGTGCGGCTTGCCCACCAGATAGCCGACACACTCGCCGTTATCACCGAAGTTCAGCGCGGTGGACGTAGTACCGCGCCAGCCCATCTTATGGAACAGCCCGGCCAGCAATACGTCGTTGCGCTTGCCGAGACTGCCGTCATCGTTGACCAAAAACTTGGGCACGATAAACAGCGAAATGCCTTTCACCCCGGCCGGTGCGTCGGGCAGTTTGGCCAGCACCATGTGCACGATGTTTTCCGACAGCGGGTGATCGCCACCAGAGATGAAGATCTTGTTGCCCTTGAGTCGATACGTGCCGTCGGACGCAGGCTCGGCGCGGGTACGAATATCCGACAGTGACGAACCGGCGTGGGGCTCGGTCAGCGCCATGGTGCCGAAGAAGCGACCGTCGATCATCGGTTGCAGGAAGCGCTGCTTCTGCTCATCAGTGCCGAAGCTTTCAATCAGGTTCGCGGCGCCCATGGTCAGGAATGGGTAAGAGGTCGACGCCGCGTTGGCCGACTGAAAGTGCGCAAAGCAAGCTTGCGACAGCAGCGTAGGAAGTTGCATGCCGCCGGCATCGAAACTACGCGCGGCGTTGAGGAAACCGGCTTCAAGGAAGGCATCCACCGCCGGTTTCACTTCCGGAATCAGAATCGCCTGACCGTCTTCATAGCGCGGTTCGTTCTCGTCGCCCTTGCGGTTGTGCGGGGCGAAGAACTTCTCGGCGATGCTGCGGGCGGTACAGATAGCCGCATCGAAGGTCTCGCGGTTGTGCTCGGCGAACCGCTCACGCTGCGTCAGGCCTTCGGCATCAAGGACTTCATACAGCTCGAAAGCCAGATTGCGGGAACTGAGCAACGTCTCGGACATGGCGGCCTACCTTTTTTGGGAATGGGCCGAGTCTAGGCGTGGGAATAGAGACTGAACAGGATGATTGATCTTGGTGATGGAGAAGCAAAAGATCTTGCTTCAAAAAAAACCGGACACCCATTGCAGGTGCCCGGTCTTATCGCGGTTTAGCCGATCGTCATCAAACTGGCATTACCACCCGCCGCAGCGGTGTTCACGCTCAACGCACGCTCGATCACCAGGCGCTCCAACGCAATGTTGGTTTCGCCCTGCGACAAACCATGAACCCCGACGATCGCGCCGGCACGCTTGGCCACTTGCTGGCAGACCGCACGCAACTGGTCGGAATGGCCATGATGCAGAACCGCATCAATTACCACCTCGTCCTTGGTCCAGTCGGCAACCCGCTTGATCCGCGCCTGGATTTCTTTCGGCAGGCGTGCGAACAGTGCCTTGCCCGGTTCAGCGTCCGGCCATACCGCCGAGCCGCCTACGGCCAATACCGCAGCCAGCTGGGTCAGCAAATCGCCTTCGACTTCCGCCAGGCACAGCACGTGTTCGCGCGGCAGGATGGCGTAGCTGTTGCGCTCGCCGGTCGGGCCCGCCAGAACACGGGTGATCCCGCTTTGCGATTGCGCCGCGAACTGTACGCACAGGGCGCTCAAGTCAGCGAACTTGTTGCTGTCGGCCCAGGCTTTCAGCGCGGTCAGCGGTTTGCTCATGGCATCACGCAGACGGACGTCCGGTGCAGCGAGAGCGTCGCCGCGGGCGAAGGATTGTTCGATCGCATCGGTAGGGCGTGTCGACAGCAAGCGGTACAGGTACAGCGGACCACCGGCTTTCGGGCCAGTGCCCGACAGGCCTTCACCGCCGAACGGTTGCACGCCGACCACAGCGCCGACGATGTTGCGGTTCACATAAACGTTACCCGCGTTGACGTTGTCGATCACCTTGGCGATGGTCTCGTCGATGCGAGTGTGTACGCCCAGGGTCAGGCCGTAGCCGGAAGCATTGATCTGGCCGATCAGTTGATCGATCTCTTTGCGCTTGTAGCGAACCACGTGCAGCACCGGGCCGAAGATCTCCCGTTGCAGTTCGTCGAAGCTTTCCAGTTCGATCAGGGTCGGCATCACGAAGGTGCCGCGTTTGACTTCTTCGCTGTTGGCGATGGCCACCTGGTACACGTTGCGACCTTTGTCGCGCATGGCCTGGATGTGCTTCTCGATGCCCGCCTTGGCTTCGGCGTCGATCACCGGGCCGATGTCCACGGACAGGCGCTCTGGATTACCGAGACGGCATTCAGCCATGGCGCCCTTGAGCATTTCGATGACACGGTCGGCGGAATCTTCCTGCAGGCACAGTACCCGCAGCGCCGAGCAACGCTGGCCAGCACTGTCGAAAGCCGACGACACCACGTCGATCACCACCTGTTCGGTCAGTGCCGAGGAGTCGACGATCATCGCGTTCTGACCGCCAGTTTCAGCGATCAGCGGAATCGGACGACCCTGTGCATCCAGGCGGCCGGCGACGTTGCGCTGCAGCAAACGTGCGACTTCGGTGGAGCCGGTGAACATCACGCCTTTGACGCGATCATCGCCGACCAGACGGGCGCCGACGGTTTCGCCACGGCCCGGCAGCAGTTGCAGCACGCCTTCCGGAATCCCGGCTTCGAGCAGCAGACGCACGGCTTGAGCAGCCACCAGCGGGGTTTGTTCCGCAGGTTTGGCCAGTACCGGGTTACCGGCGGCCAGGGCAGCAGCGACCTGACCACTGAAGATGGCCAGCGGGAAGTTCCACGGGCTGATGCAGACCACTGGACCCAACGGGCGGTGGGCATCGTTGGTGAAATCGTTGCGAGCCTGCACCGCGTAATAACGCAGGAAATCCACGGCTTCACGCACTTCGGCGATGGCGTTGGCGAAGGTCTTGCCGGCTTCGCGAGCCAACAGGCCCATCAATGGCTGGATCTCGCCTTCCATCAAATCGGCGGCACGTTCCAGGATCGCAGCGCGTTCGGCCGGCGGGGTGGCCTGCCAGATCGGTGCGGCGTTCAGGGCGCACTGGATCGCATTGTCGACGTCTTCGACGGTGGCTTCCTGCACATGGCCAACCACATCACGCAGATCGGACGGGTTGAGGACTGGTGCAGGGGGCTCGGTGCTGGACGCGCAACCGAGCATCGGCGCCGCTTTCCAGTTGTTGTGAGCGGTGGCCAGCAGGGCGCACGACAGGGAAGCCAGACGATGTTCGTTGGCCATGTCGATGCCGCTGGAGTTGGCGCGCTCGGCACCATAAAGATCACGCGGCAGCGGGATACGCGGGTGCGGCAGGCCGAAGCCGCCTTCCAGCGTAGCCATCTGCTCGATGCTGGCCACCGGATCGGCCACCAGCTCCTGAATCGAAATGGACTGGTCGGCGATACGGTTGACGAACGAGGTGTTCGCGCCGTTTTCCAGCAGACGACGCACCAGGTACGCCAGCAGTGTTTCGTGCGTGCCAACCGGTGCATACACGCGGCACGGGCGGTTCAGCTTGCCTTCGGAAACTTTGCCTACAACCTGTTCGTACAACGGTTCACCCATGCCGTGCAGGCACTGGAACTCGTACTGACCGGGGTAATAGTTCTGACCGGCGATGTGGTAGATGGCCGACAAGGTATGGGCGTTGTGCGTGGCGAACTGCGGATAAATGACTTCCGGCACCGACAGCAGTTTGCGTGCACACGCGATGTATGAAACGTCGGTGTACACCTTGCGGGTGTACACCGGATAGCCTTCCAGACCTTCGACCTGGGCGCGCTTGATTTCGCTGTCCCAGTACGCGCCTTTCACCAGACGAATCATCAGGCGATGACGGCTGCGGCGAGCCAGGTCGATCACGTAGTCGATCACGTATGGGCAACGCTTCTGGTACGCCTGGATCACGAAACCGATGCCGTTCCAGCCGGTCAGTTGCGGCTCAAAGCACAGACGCTCCAGCAGATCCAGCGACAGTTCGAGGCGGTCGGCTTCTTCGGCGTCGATGTTCAGGCCGATGTCGTATTGCTTGGCCAACAGAGTCAGCGACAGCAGGCGCGGGTACAGCTCTTCCATCACGCGCTCGTACTGGGCGCGGCTGTAACGCGGATGCAAGGCGGACAGCTTGATCGAAATGCCCGGGCCTTCATAAATCCCGCGACCGTGGGACGCTTTGCCGATCGAGTGGATGGCTTGTTCGTACGAGGCCAGGTATTTCTGGGCGTCATGCTCGGTGAGTGCGGCTTCACCCAGCATGTCGTAGGAATAGCGGAAGCCCTTGGCTTCGAACTTGCTGGCGTTGGCCAAGGCTTCGGCGATGGTTTCGCCGGTAACGAACTGCTCGCCCATCAGGCGCATGGCCATGTCGACGCCCTTGCGGATCATCGGCTCGCCGCTCTTGCCAATGATGCGGCTCAGGGAGGAAGTCAGGCCAGCTTCGTTGTGGGTGGCGACCAGTTTGCCGGTCAGCAGCAAGCCCCAGGTGGCGGCGTTGACGAACAGCGACGGGCTGTTGCCCAAGTGCGGCTGCCAGTTGCCGGTGCTGATTTTGTCGCGGATCAGGGCGTCACGGGTGCCTTTGTCCGGGATGCGCAGCAGCGCTTCGGCCAGGCACATCAGCGCTACGCCTTCCTGGGACGACAGGGAAAATTCCTGCAACAGGCCCTGAACAATCCCGGCACGGCCGCCGGCGCTTTTCTGATTACGCAGTTTCTCGGCAATCGAGGCGGCGAGCTTGTTGGTGGCTTCGGCCATCGGTGCCGGCAGGCGCGCCTGCTCGATCAGCATCGGCACCACTTCAGGTTCCGGGCGACGGTAGGCGGCAGTGATAGACGCGCGCAGCACCGATTGCGGCAGGATGCTTTCAGCGAATTCCAGGAAGCACTGATGCGCGTGATCGACGTGGATCTCGCCCGCTTCGTCAGCGTCCTTGCCGTTCAAACCGTTCAGCTCGGACAGGGTTGCACCACCCTCGAGTTTTTCCAGGTAATTGAAAATTGCCTGCTTGATCAGCCAGTGCGGCGTGCGATCAATCGAGGTCGCGGCGGCCTTGAGGCGTTCGCGGGTCGGGTCGTCAAGTTTGACCCCAAGAGTGGTGGTAGCCATATTTTTATCCTCATGTTTGCCACGACCGCGTGGCATCAGCTGGCGGCAAGATTAGCTGTGCGTCGGTCGAGGTGCAACCGGGTGCAACCCTTTTTTTGTCGGAATAATAAGCAGCTCGTCAGGAAACTGATTCTGGTACATCCCTCCCATGCCTGCTTGGTGCTTTTACTTCTAGTGCAACCCGAAAACGCCCTAAAAAGGAGCAAAAACCGACCCTTTTCAGGAAAATCCGACTAGGTGCAACTTATTCGCACGAAACTGGTTGCACCTTATTTGCTTTGTTGAATAGCATTCGCGGCCAAGGTGCAACCGGTCCAAAGATCGGTGTGCCGGCTGATGGCTTTCCTGGGGAAACATCAGTCATAAATGCGCGGGATCCGGAATCGTCGGTCAAACGTTGTCGTTTGCGATCGGTTCACCAGCCGCCGCTACATAAAAACAATGCCAGGGCGTAACTCAATGAGCGTAAGCAATCCAACCCTGATCACGTTCGTGATCTACATCGCAGCAATGGTGCTGATCGGCTTCATGGCCTATCGCTCCACCAACAACCTTTCTGACTACATTCTGGGCGGTCGTAGCCTGGGCAGCGTCGTGACTGCACTCTCCGCTGGTGCTTCCGACATGAGCGGCTGGTTGTTGATGGGCCTGCCGGGCGCTATCTACATGTCCGGTCTTTCCGAAAGCTGGATCGCCATCGGCCTGATCATCGGTGCTTACCTGAACTGGCTGTTCGTCGCCGGCCGTCTGCGCGTGCAGACCGAGCACAACGGCGATGCACTGACCCTGCCGGATTACTTCTCCAGCCGTTTTGAAGACAAAAGCGGCCTGCTGCGGATTATCTCCGCGGTCGTGATCCTGGTGTTCTTCACCATCTACTGCGCTTCCGGCATCGTGGCCGGCGCCCGTCTGTTCGAAAGCACCTTCGGCATGTCCTACGAGACAGCGCTGTGGGCCGGTGCTGCGGCGACGATTGCCTACACCTTCGTCGGTGGTTTCCTGGCAGTGAGCTGGACTGACACCGTACAAGCTACGCTGATGATCTTCGCTCTGCTGCTGACGCCAATCATCGTGCTGCTGGCGACCGGCGGCGTCGACACCACGTTCCTGGCCATCGAAGCGCAAGACGCCAGCAACTTCGACATGCTGAAAAACACCACCTTCATCGGTGTGATTTCGCTGATGGGCTGGGGGCTGGGCTACTTCGGCCAGCCGCACATCCTGGCGCGTTTCATGGCTGCGGATTCGGTCAAGTCGATTGCCAAAGCGCGTCGCATCTCCATGGCCTGGATGATCCTGTGCCTGGGCGGCACCGTCGCTGTAGGTTTCTTCGGTATCGCTTACTTCTCGGCGCACCCTGAACTGGCCGGTCCTGTGACCGAAAACCACGAGCGTGTGTTCATCGAACTGGCGAAAATCCTGTTCAACCCATGGGTTGCTGGTGTGCTGCTGTCGGCCATCCTGGCTGCAGTGATGAGTACCCTGAGCTGCCAACTGCTGGTGTGCTCGAGCGCCCTGACCGAAGACTTCTATAAAACCTTCCTGCGTAAAACCGCTTCCCAGATGGAACTGGTCTGGGTCGGCCGTGCCATGGTGCTGCTGGTTGCCCTGATTGCTATCGCTCTGGCGGCTAACCCGGAAAACCGTGTACTGGGTCTGGTCAGCTACGCTTGGGCTGGTTTCGGTGCCGCTTTCGGTCCAGTCGTCCTGATCTCCGTGATCTGGAAAGACATGACCCGCAACGGCGCACTGGCCGGCATCCTGGTCGGCGCGATCACCGTGATCGTCTGGAAACACTTCGAACTGCTGGGCCTGTACGAAATCATCCCTGGTTTCATCTTCGCCAGCCTGGCGATCTACTTCGTCAGCAAAATGGGGGCACCGACCGCCGGCATGCTTCAGCGCTTTGCCGCGGCCGAGAAGGATTTCCGCCTGAACCAGTGATGGGGATGAGCTGATGCTCTGATCTTTTGCTGAATATGAAAACGGTCCGCTTCTCTTTGGAGGCGGGCCGTTTTTGTTTGCGCAGGGCGTGAAGTAACGAAGTTCTACTGTGGGAGCGGGCTTGCCCGCGATAGCGGTGGGTCAGTCAATGTATGTGTGACTGGCAGGCCCCTATCGCGGGCAAGCCCGCTCCCACAGTTTTTCGGTGGTGCTTCTGACAGGAATGTCTGTAGTTCTCTATCCCGATTTTTGAAGGAAAATTCCCTAAAAAAGTAGGGTAAATCTGATTTCCTTGTCCCTCCGTCAACACCCCTTGTCGCTCATGCAGAATCGCCCGCCTTCATTCTGCAGAGACACATCGGATGTTCGCGCCTGCCAATCAACCGCGTTTCACGTTGACCCTCGACGGCGTCCAGAATGAGCTCAAGGTACTTGAGTTCACGGGCAAGGAAGCCATCAGCCAACCCTACCGTTTTGACCTGGAACTGGTCAGCGAACGCCCGGATCTGGAGCTCGAAAGCCTGCTGCACCGTCAGGCGTTTCTGAGTTTCGATGCACAAGGTTCCGGTATTCACGGTCAGATTTTTCGCGTCGGCCAGAGCGATTCCGGCCAACGTCTGACGGGCTACCAAATCAGTCTCGTGCCGCGCCTGGCATACCTCGCTCGGCGCATCAATCAGCGAATCTTCCAGCATAAAAGCGTGCCGGCGATCGTCACGCAAATTCTCAAAGACCACGGCATCCAGCGCGATGCCTTCGAGTTCCGGCTCGGTAGCGACTACCCCGATCGCGAGTATTGCGTGCAATACGCCGAAAGCGATCTGGCGTTCATCCAGCGGTTGTGTGCCGAGGTCGGCATTCACTACCACTTCCAGCACAGCCCCGACGGGCACCTGTTGGTGTTCGGTGATGACCAGACGGTTTTCCCCCGCCTGCCCACACCGACGCTGTACCTGCCGGGCAGCGGGATGGCCGCGGATGCACCGGCCATCAAGCGTTTCAATGTACGGCTGGAAACCCGGACCACCGCAGTTACCCGTCGCGACTACGACTTCAAGAAGCCGCGTTTGCAACTCGAAAGCCGCCTCGACAGCGAGCAGCGACCGGTGCTGGAGGACTATCACTTTCCCGGCCAATTCACCGATCGCGAACACGGCAAACATCTGGCTCAACGGACCTTAGAGCGCCACAGTGCAGATTACCGCCTGGCCGAAGGTCGCGGCGACGAATCTGCTTTGGTCAGTGGGCATTTCCTGCACCTGGCCGAACACCCGCGTCAGGCGTGGAATGACCTGTGGTTGATCACCGAAATCGAGCACCGTGGCCGGCAGCCGCAGGTGCTGGAAGAGTCGGCCACCAGCGAGAGCCCGGATGATTTCCAGGGCTATCGCAATACCTTTCTGGCGACGCCGTGGGACGTTTCCTTTCGCCCGCCGCTGGGGCCAGAAAAGCCGCGCATGCTTGGCTATCAGCCCGCCGTGGTCACCGGCCCGACTGATAGCGAAATCCATTGCGACGAGTACGGTCGGGTCAAGGTTCAACTCGCTTGGGACCGTGACGGTCAGCTCAACGAGCATTCCAGTTGCTGGCTGCGTGTCGCCACTGGCTGGGCGCATGACCGCTACGGCAGCGTGATGATTCCGCGCGTCGGCATGGAAGTGCTGGTGGGATTCGTCGACGCCGATGCGGATAAACCGCTGGTCATGGGCTGCCTGCCCAACGCGGCGACCCCGGTGCCACTCGATCTGCCGGCGGACAAGACCCGCAGCATTTTCCGCAGCCAAAGCAGTCCCGGTGGCGGCGGTTACAACGAAATGCGCATCGAGGATCGCAAAGGCGCTGAGGAAATCTACCTGCGCGCCCAGCGAAACTGGACTCAGCATGTACTGAACGATCAGCAGGTGCAGGTCGATAACCAGCGCAGCATCGTCGTCACCGGCACCGCCCGCCATGAACTGAAGGCTGACGAAAAACGCATCACCCACGGTCAGCGCCAGACCGAAGTGCGGCTGGACGATCACTTGGTAGTGGTCGGCGACCGGCACATTCGCGTGACCAGTCAGGCCCTCAATGCCAGTCAACAATTCCACGTCAGCGCTGGCCAGCAAGTGGTCATCGACGGCGGCGCCAGCGCGACCATTCAGGCGGGCGGGCAGTGGATCAATATCGGCCCCGGCGGGATTTTCAGCAGCGTGCCGATCCAGGTCGGTGGTGCGCCGATGGCGGCCATGCCCGCTGCGCCGAGCCTGCCGGATGTTCCGTTGAAACTCGCCACCGCCCCGGCGGCGCTGCTCAGTGCCGCACAAATACTCAGCCTGCAAAGCGACGCGCCGTTCTGTGAAGAATGCGAGCGCTGCAAGGACGGTGTTTGTGCCGCCTGATGCCTTGTCACCTCACGCCTGGCTGGAGCGCCAGCCGCTGCAGCCGTCGGAGCAACTGTTCGCGATTTTCAGCAGTGCCAGTGCGGCTGAACCGTTCAAAGCCTGGCAACGCTCGATCACGGCCCAAGCGCCGAGCCCGATTTGGGCTGATACCGCTTACGCCGAGTGGGAAGCGGTGATGCCCTATGTCGGAATCGTCGCTGCTGGCAGTGAGTTTTTGGAGTGGGTTGCTACGACCGAGTCCCTCGATTGGGGCTGGTTGGCGGTTTCTGCGGCCAGTCATCAAGCGCTGGTCGAGCACCTTCGCTCTCTCACGCAAGCGCTGCTTCCCAACGGCGACAAGGTGTTTTTTCGGTTCTGGGATGGGCGCTATCTGCTGCCAATTCTGCAATCCGCCGAGGTTGATTCCGTGCAGCTGCTGCCGCTGATCGGGCGTTGCCTGATCAATGGCCAGCCGCTGGATATTGATGGCAGCGCGCTGAAAACCGCCAGGGTTTTCCCCTGGTGGGAAGTTTCCGAGTCACTGCTCAACCACCTCGCCACCGAGTCCGCGACAACGCATATCAACAACTTGCTGAAGTGGTTGAGCGAAGACCGTCCTGATCTTTATGAGGCGTTTTCCGAAAGTGTGTTGCGGCACAAAGTCGCGAGTTTTCTTGAGACGCCCGACCTGCCTCAAGCGCCGAAATCAGCGTTGGTGGATTACCTGATGACGGAGCTGGACTGATGGATCAGATCGTACGGATCGAGCAGGAGCTCGACGGTTTCAAAGACACACTGGTTTTGTATCGCCAACAGCTTGGCAACTTCTTGAGCAGGAATGCGGACAGGGTCAGCCGGGCGATGGACATGCCTTCGCTGTTGGACATGGAGCGGCTGATAAAACTTGGCACTACGACTACAGCGGTGGGTAGTCGTGACGATTATTTTTTCTCGGGTTTAGCGCGGTGTCCTGCGAGCGGAATACTGCAGATCGAGAGCAAGTTCGAATCGGTTTATGACATCCCGTTGGGGAATATTTCGGTCGATGTGATTGCCGTTGATGGCGGTGAAAGTACACCGGTCTTGCTCGATGAAAACGGTAAAGGGCAGTTCGAAGGCACACCGGGAAAGTTTTATCGCGTTCATGTCCAGGGTGAAGTTGCGCCCTCGAAGATCAACGAACTTTTTGATTCCTACAAAGGCCTCTCCAGCGACCTGGAAGACTGGTTACGCAGTGAGTGGGAGGGGTTCAAGCCGCAGTGGTCGCAATCGACTTTTGCGGCTGCCGGTAACGGCATGCTCGCGGGAAGTTGGGCGGCGGTCATGGGCGTTTGGGACAGCCTCAGCCTGCTGTCGGACATTCTTCAGGATCCCCGCAAGTTCGTTGAGCGTTTGGGCAGCGGCGCTGATGAGTTGGTCAGGCTCGCGGAAACAGCGCCGCAGGTCATGGCAAAAGTCCAACTGCTGGCCAGTGACGAAGCGGCGCTGTGTTTACTGTTGCGTACTGCCAGTCTCTGGCTGGAAATGCTCCCGCCCAGCGAGATCGCCGGCAACGCGGCAGAGGCGGCCAGCCAAGTCATCGTCTCGGTGCTGATCGATATTCTGATTGCTTCGGTACTGGCTTTCACAGGTGTCGGCATACCCGCCGCCAAAGCCTATTTAATGGCTCGCGGGCTCAAATACGGGATGGGGTTGGCCAGTCTCGCGATGCGCTTCGTCGAGACGACGTTCAATATCCTCAGCACCTTCATGAAGTACGTCGACCAGTACAAGGCGGTCGCCGCACGCGGTGTTGCCGCGGGTCTGAAAAAAGGCCGGATGCAACTGCGCTGGGACGCCAAACGCAACACCACACTGAAAAAAGACGAGCACCACGACGACTCCCCGGATCAGGCGAAAAACCCCAACGGCGACAGCGCCACGTGCGTGCCGTCTACCTGCAAAAACGGCTGCCCGGTATCGATGGTTACCGGCGAAGAACTGCTGACCCTCACCGACGGTTCCCTGGACGGCCTCCTACCGTTCGACTTCACCCGGCTCTACCGCACCAGCGCCGCCGAGATCGATGTCGGCCTCGGTTTTGGCTGGAGTCATTCGCTCGCCCATCGGCTGGAAATCGACGGCGACCAGGTCATCTGGATCGACCACGAAAACCGCCGCACCACGTTCCCGCTGCCATCTATTGAGCGCCCGGCGATCCACAACAGCCTCTCGCGCGCGGCGATTTATCTCGGCTATGACCCCGAGGAACTGATCCTCGCCCAGGCTGGCGACGACACGCGTTTCTACCACTTTCACAACGGTCGGCTGACGGCGATCAGCGACGCGTACGACAACCGATTGCGCATCACCCGCGACCGCCAGGAGCGCATCCAACGCCTCGACAACGGCGCGGGCCGCGCCTTGCTGTTGCGTTATGACCGCGCCCACCTGATCGCTGTCGACTACCAGGTGTTTGTCCCGGCGCAGCCCCTCGACGAGGCCTGGCACACCGAGCAGACGCTGGTCAGTTACCGCTATGACGAATGCGCTCAACTGATCGAAGCGAGCAACGCCGCTGGCGAAAGCGAGCGTTACGACTACGACGACCGGCACGTGATCCTGCAGCGGCAATTGGCCGGTGGGGCAAGTTTCTTCTGGGAGTGGGAAAGGTCCGGCAAGGCGGCCAGATGTATCCGGCACTGGGCGTCGTTTGCGCAGATGGATACGCGCTACGTCTGGGATGACCAGGGCAGCGTCACCGTCCAGAACATCGACGGCAGTGAAGAGGTTTACGTCCACGATGACCGGGCGCGGCTGGTGCGCAAGGTCGAGCTGAATGGTGGCGAACACCTCAAGGCCTACGACGATCAGGGCCGGCTGATTGCCGAGCAGGATCCGCTTGGAGCCGTCACCGAATACCGCTACGACGAAGTCGGACGGCTGGTGGCGCTGATTCCGCCCGAAGACGAGCCGACGGCCTACGAATACCGCAACGGATTCCTGCATGCGCGCTATCGCGGTAAAGCGGTATGGACCTACCGGCGCAATGCCCAAGGGGATGTCACCGAGGCCACCGATCCGGACGGGCAGGTCACTCACTATCACTACGACGCTCAGGGGCGCTTACTGTCGATCCGCTACCCGGACACCAGCCGCCATGTGTTTGTCTGGAATGCCTTGGGACAGTTGCTCGAAGAGACCTTGCCCGATGGTGGGCAGCGGCGCTTTTCCTACGATGCGCAGGGGCGTCAGCTTACCCGTCAGGACGAACACGGAGCTATCACCCAATACCAATGGGATGCCGTCGGGCGCCTGATCCAGACGACGTTGCCTACTGGTGCCAGTCGCGGGTTTAGCTACAACGCCTACGGCAAGATCACCGCCGAACGCGACGAACTCGGCCGGATCACCCGCTACGAATACGCCGACGGCCTGCACCTAGTCAGCCGCCGGATCAATCCCGACGGCACCCAGCTCCAGTACCGCTACGACAACGCGCAGCTGCTGCTCACAGAAATCGAAAACGAATCCGGCGAAAAATATCAGCTGGATTACACGCCTAACGGCTTGATCCGACAGGAAACCGGTTTCGACGGCCGCCGCTCCGCGTACGCCTACGACCTAAACGGTCATCTGCTGGAGAAAACCGAGTTCGGTGATGACGGCTCGCAGCTGGTTACGGGCTATCAACGAGATTCGGCCGGACGGTTGTTGGTCAAGACCTTGCCCGACGGGGTTAAGGTCGAATACCGCTACGACGCGCTGGGCCGACTGACCGGCGTCGACGATGGCCACGATCGCCCGCTGGAGTTCGAGTACGACCAGCAGGACCGCCTGATCAACGAGCACCAGGGCTGGGGCACCTTGCGCTATGGCTACGACGCCTGCGGCCAACTCAACCGCCTGCGCCTGCCGGACGGCAGCAAACTCGACTACCACCACGCCAAGGGCGGTGCGCTGACGGCCATCGACCTCAACGGCACGCGGCTCACCAACCACCAATTCACCTTCGGCCGCGAACAACAACGCCAGCAAGGTCAGCTCACCAGCCACTATCACTATGACGAACAGGGCCGGTTGCAGGCCCACGCGATCAACCAATCAACCAAACCGCTGTACTTGCGCCACTACAGCTACGCCGTCAACGGCAACCTGGCGACCATCGCCGACAGCCGCCACGGCCAGCGCAGCTATTACTACGACGCACTCAACCGCCTGACCCGCGTGCGCCACACCCGCGACGACCCGCCGGAAACCTTCGCCCACGACCCGGCCGGCAACCTGCTGATGCAGGACCGCCCTGGCCCGGCGACCGTCAAAGGCAATCGCCTGTTGATGCAAGGCGACCGCCATTACGACTACGACGCCTTCGGCAACCTGATCCGCGAACGCCGCGGCACCGGGCAGAAACTCGTCACCGAATACCGCTACGACTGCCAGCATCGGCTGGTCGGCGTCACCACGCCGGACGGTCGTTGCTCAAGCTACCGCTACGATGCCTTCGGCCGCCGCATCACCAAAACCGTCGACGGCAAAACCACCGAGTTCTTCTGGCAAGGCGACAACCTCGTCGCCGAAAGCAGCCGCGAGCACTACCGCAGCTACGTCTATGAGCCCGGCAGCTTCCGCCCGCTGGCCATGCTCGACGGCAAAGGCCCGAAAAAGGCCTGCCCGTTCTACTACCAGCTCGATCACCTGGGCACACCGCAGGAACTGACGGATTTCGGCGGCGACATCGTCTGGTCGGCGAAGTACAACGCCTACGGCAAAGTCACGCGCCAGACGTTCGGCGGGGGCGAGCAACTTGAACAGCCGCTACGGTTTCAGGGCCAATACTTCGACACCGAGAGCGGCCTGCACTACAACCGGCATCGGTACTATGATCCGGACGTTGGCCGATACCTGACGCCGGACCCGGTGAAGTTGGTGGGTGGGCTGAACCAGTACCAGTACACGCCGAACCCGACGGGGTGGGTTGATCCGTTGGGGTTGAGCGGGAATTGCCCGCCACCGAATAAGCCTGGGTGTGGGGCGCCGGATGATACGACTGGCGCTAGGGTTGATGAAGGTGAGCCGGCGCTGCCGAAGCTGACTGGTGATCAGCGGAGGATGCGGATTGATGTGTTGGCTGAGGCAAATGCTAAGAGGCGGGTCATAGAGTTTGAGAAAAAGTACGGCATGCACACCGTGGCAAAACATAATCCGGAAATACCTGGCAAAGCGCTAAAGCAGAGATCTATTGATGGCAGTCATCCAACAAAGAAAGGCAAAAAGGAGAAGATTAATCCAAGTTCCCAGTTTAAAAGCTGGTTGCTCCAGATGCATGCAATAAATGATGCTGTTTCTAGAATGAGTCGAAAGCCTTCAGCTCCCACGGGTTTTACTCAATCAGGGGATCCCGTTGTAAGGAGAGAAATGCCGGGTGGCGGTAGAGGGTATAAGCCTAATAAAAAGGATTTACAAAGCCCGAGATATATAGATGAGTTAAATTATTCAGAGGTTAGGTTTCGTCAAGGTGGTGTAGTTAAGCCCTATACTGCATTCCCAGATTAGGATAAGTGAAAATGTTAAAGTGGCCTATGTATGATCTTCCTTTCGAGCCGACACTGTTGTATTGGTTGGGAGGTATTTCTATTTTTGATCGTGAGGACACCCGTGGCGAGGCTTTGTGGGCATATAACCCGAATGATAAATCTGATAGAGAAAAAATTATTAAGTTGTTTGTGTTGAGTAACCTTGAGTATCTGCCGTATAGACACCGATTTTTGATGTTGAAAATCCTCGAAGATGCCTTGGTGCAGATAAGTTTTGATTTTTCTACTCAGTTTGAAAGCGACTACGACGCCAATACGTCTATGGCTTGGGATGAAACAGAGATAGACGATCCTCGTGGTTTTTTTGAAGATATTTATAAGTTGGCAAGCGAAGAATGGAAAGACGACCTACATAAGGCCAGCCTTGAAGACCAATCTACTTGGTGACAGAGGGGCATTACAAGGCAGCGAAATTTCTGGGCAAGGTCGTCGGAAGTTTCCTTCAAAACGTATCGGTTTCCATGAACTGGTGCGAAGTGAGATCCATGGATAGTCTTTGGCTGTCGCTGCAAATGCAGTGGCAGGGTGTAGGAACCCTTGGAGATTCACCGCGCATCTGCGCTGTCGTTTGATTGCGGCACTTAATTCGTGTCCGTAAGATCGTTCGCGGCGGCTGTGCGCGGGACACGCTTCGGCGTGGCTGAGTCTGGTGGATCCTCAGTTTCCTACTCCCGCGTACGGCTGCCACCCAAGCCCGTAGGAAAGGCCGTTGGCAGCTTAAATTTATCCGCCAAAGGTCCCAAAAAATGAAAACACTGACCCCAGATCCTCCCTACGAAAAAATAGTCCCTCATCCCGAAAACCGCTTTATGGCATTGACCGGCAACTGCAACGACATGCCCACGCTATTCGTCGATACCCACGCGCCGCTGGATATCTTGACCGACACTGCCAACTATCGAATTCGCGCCGTCACTCAGGTGCTGGAAAACATGTCGATGCGCGGTTCCATCGAGTGCGAGTCCTTCATCCTTAGTGATTTTGCTTTGCTCTGTGCCATTCCATTGCGCGATGGGTGTGATGTGCTGGATGTGGTTGGGCGGCGTTTGCGGGCCCGGCCTTCGGAGTAACGCCGCAGAATGATCGTTCCCACGCTCCTGCGTGGGAATGCAGCCCGTGACGCTCTGCGTCACATCGGTGTCAGGCGCGAATTCGATTGCGTGGCTGGAACGCGGAGCGTCCCTTGAGGCATTCCCACGCGGAGCGTGGGAACGATCACCGTGTAGAGGTGGCGGCACCAGGATTGCCCGCTCAGCCGCGAACCCCTGACGTTCTGCGCCGTACAAGGTAAACTTCCCGGCCTTCGCAGGAGCAATCATGAATTATCGTCACGCCTTCCATGCCGGCAATCACGCCGATGTGTTCAAACACCTGACTTTGACCCGCCTCATCGCCTTGATGTCGCGCAAGGAGCAGCCGTTTGCCTATCTCGACACTCACGCCGGTATTGGTCTGTATGACCTGCAGGGCGATCAGGCCAGTCGTACCGGTGAGTACCTGGAAGGTATCGCGCGGTTGTGGGATCAGCCGGATTTGCCAGCACTGACTGCCGATTACATGAAGGTGCTGCACGACATGAACCCGGATGGCCAGTTGCGCTATTACCCGGGGTCGCCGGAGTTGGCGCGGCGTCTGACGCGGCCGCAGGATCGGGTGATGCTCAATGAGAAGCACCCCGAAGATGGCTTGCTGCTCAAGGACAACATGGCCGGTGATCGTCGGGTGAAGGTGCACTTGGGCGAGGGCTGGCATGTGCCGCGTGCGATGTTGCCGGTGCAGGAAAAGCGTGCGGTGATGTTGATTGATCCACCATTCGAGCAACTCGATGAGATGCAGCGTTGTGCGGCGTCGTTGAAAGAAGCGATTGGCCGGATGCGCCAGACGGTGGCGGCGATCTGGTACCCCGTGAAGGATCAGCGGGCGTTGCGGCGGTTCTATCAGGACTTGGCCGGCACGGGCGCGCCGAAGCTGTTGCGGGTGGAGTTGCTGGTGCATCCGTTGGATACGCCGAACAGTTTGAACGGGTCCGGGTTGGCGATTGCCAATCCGCCGTGGGGGCTTGAAGAGGAATTGCGTGAGTTGTTGCCGTGGTTGTCCAAGAAGCTTGGGCAGACCCAGGGTGGGTGGCAGATGGATTGGTTGATTGCCGAGAGTTGACCAGTGATCGTTCCCGCTTTGCGTGGAATGCAGCCCGGGACGCTCTGCGTCACCTAAAGGCGGAACGCGGAGCGTCCCCGGCGGCATTCCCACGCAGAGCGTGGGAACGATCAACGTCCGAAAATCAGATCGGGCAAGTCACGCCTGTACCGCCAATCCCGCAATACCCTTCAGGGTTCTTGGCCAGGTACTGCTGGTGATAGGCTTCGGCGAAGTAGAACGTCGGTGCTTCTTCGATTTCGGTGGTGATGGTGCCTTTTCCAGCCTTGGTCAGTTCGGCCTGGAACACCTCTTTACTGTGCTTGGCCGCA
The DNA here is from genome assembly GCF_030687935.1 of Pseudomonas cucumis. Classification (GTDB taxonomy): domain Bacteria; phylum Pseudomonadota; class Gammaproteobacteria; order Pseudomonadales; family Pseudomonadaceae; genus Aquipseudomonas; species Aquipseudomonas cucumis. Next base: position 492,925 of record NZ_CP117454.1, read on the forward strand.
GCCAGTTGCGCCGGGTTGGTGGCATAGATTACTGAGCGGTACTGGGTGCCGATGTCATTACCCTGGCGCATGCCCTGGGTCGGGTTGTGCAGTTCCCAGAACATTTTCAGCAGCTCTTCGTAGCTGACTTTTGCCGGCTCGTAGACCACCAATACCACTTCGCTGTGGCCGGTCAGGCCCGAGCAGACTTCTTCATACGTCGGGTTCGGCGTAAAGCCGCCGGCGTAACCCGCCGCCGTACTGACCACGCCTTCGCGCTGCCAGAACTTGCGCTCCGCGCCCCAGAAGCAGCCCAGGCCGAAGATCGCGAAATCCACGTCCATCGCAAACGGGCCCAGCAACGGGGCGTCGTGGACGAAGTGTTTTTCCGGCACGGTCATTGGGGTTTCGCGGCCAGGCAGGGCTTGTTCTTTAGTCGGGAGCACGTTTTTGTTCACCAGGATTTCCGAGCGCAGAACCATGATCAGTCCTCTCAGTCAGGTTGAGATGTAAATAAACAGACTGCCAGTGTGCCTAATGCCGGTCAGTTACGCACTACCCCTGTGGGATTGCGGTGTGCTCAGACGATTGGGCCGCGCGGGTAGCGTTTGAGCTTTTCGATCAGCTCCGAACCCGGGATTGGTCGGTCGAACAGGTAGCCCTGGCCGACATCGCAGCGGTGGCGGCGCAGGAAGGCCAACTGCTCGGCGGTCTCGATGCCTTCGGCCACGACCTTGAGTTTCAGGTTGTGGGCCATGGCGATCACGGCGGAGGTGATTTCCATGTCGTCCTGGTTGTCCGGGATTTCGTGGATGAAGCTTCGATCGATCTTGATGATGTCGATCGGGAATTTTTTCAGGTAGCTGAGCGACGAGTAACCGGTGCCGAAGTCGTCCATGGCCAAGGTCAGGCCCAGACGCTTGAGTTGGTCGAGTTGCAAGTGGGTGTCTTCGGTGGCTTCCAGCAGCAGGCCTTCCGTTAACTCAAGCTCCAGCAGGTTCGCCGGCAGCGCTTCCTCTTTGAGGATGTTGGCGATGGACGCCACCAGGTCCGGGTCGGAGAATTGTTTGGGCGACAGGTTGATCGCCACTTGCAGATTGCCGAGGCCGGCGGCGGTCAGTTCTTTGCTCATGCGACAGGCCTGGCGGGCGATCCATTTGCCGATCGGGATGATCAGCCCGGTTTCTTCGGCAACGCTGATGAACTGATCCGGGCGGATCATGCCTTTTTCCGGGTGGTTCCAGCGTAGCAGCGCTTCCATCCCCAGCAGACGACCGCTGCGCAGGCACAGTTTGGGCTGGTAGAACACGTCCAGCTCGTTCTGGGTCAGGGCGCGGCGCAGGTTGTTCTCGACGAACAGTTTGTAGCTGGCCTCGGCATTCAGCGCTTCGGTGAACACCTGCACTTGGTGTTTACCGTTGGCCTTGGCCTTGTGCAGCGCCAGGCCGGCGTTGCGCATCAGTGTTTGTGGGTCGCGGCCATGCAGCGGCGCGCAGGCCAGGCCCACGGAGCCGGTGACGCTGATCAACTGGTTGTCGACGAACATCGGCTTGTCGAGGGTCGCCAGTAATTGGTTGGCGACCTGTTGGCCAGTCGAGAGGTCAGTGTCGTCCAGGAGCACCGCGAACTCGTTACTGGCGAAGCGCGCCAGGCTGCCGCTCGGGCTCAGGCTGTTGCGCAAGCGTCGCGCCAGGCTGATCAGCAGTTTGTCGCCGGTCTGGTGGCCGAGGCTGTCGTTGATGCGTTTGAAGTTGTCGATGTCCACCAGCAGCAGGCTGATCGGCGTGTCGCTGTCTCGAGCGAAGCGTTCATCAAGGTTGCGGATGAACGCCGGACGGTTGCCGAGGTTGGTCAGGTTGTCGGTGTAGGCCAGGCGCTCGATGCGCTGCTGGGCGAGCTTGGTCTGGGTGATGTCTTCGTAGATGCCGATGTAGTGGGTCAGCTCACGGTTGTCGCCATAGACCTTGGAAATCGACAGCTGGCCCCAGTAGGGTTCGAGGTTTTTGCGCCGGCTCTTGAACTCGCCCTGCCAGCTGTTGCTCTTGGCCAGCGCCGACGGTGCGTCGAACAGCAGTTCGCTGAGGTTTTCCAACGCCGGCAGTTCCGACAGTCGCTGGCCGTGGACTTCCTCGGTGGTGTACTGGGTGATCGCGGTGAAGCTTGGGTTGACGTACTCCACCACGCCGTCGCAATTGACCAGCAGAAAAGCGTTGGCGCTTTGCTCCACCGCACGCTGGAACAGGTGCAGGGCGCTGGTGGCGGTACGGCGGTTGTGGTTGTTGATGACTTGGGCGAACTGATCCGCCAGCTCGCCGGCAAAGGCGATTTCGTCCGACTGCCAGGCGCGGGTCGCACCGATCTGTTCCAGGCAGAGCACGCCGACCACTTGGCCATCGACGCGGATGCTGGCGTCGAGCATGGCGTTGACGTCGCGCGGGCGCAGGTATTCGGCGATTTCCTGGGTGCGCGGGTCGCGCATGGCGTTGTGGGCGTCAATGGCGCGACCGGTATGCAAGGCGTCGAGGTAATCGGGAAAACCACTGGCGTCGATCGACTCCGGCAGTTGGTGAGCCCGACTGGCGCGGTGATAGGCCGAAATCGGCGTCAGTAGCGAGCCGTCGAGGTTCCACAGGCTGGCGCAGTCGACTTCATAGATGTCGCAGGCACTGCGGGTGATCAGTTCGGCGGCTTCTTGCAGGGAATTGTTGGTGCTGTAGCGCTGGCGGGTCAGCAGCAGGATCAGATCTTGCTGGGCGCGCACCCGGTCCAGATGCTGCAGTTGTTCCTGCTGGGCGCGTTGATTGAGTTCCAGGGCAATTTGCAGGCGTGAGTTCTGGGTTTCCAGGTCCAGCGCCGGCAGCAGCGGTTCGCCATCGAACAGGCCGTCCACCACCATCAGGTAGCCGCGCAGCAGGTGTCGATTGTGTTGTTTGTAAGCTTCGCCCAGTTCCAGCAGGCTCAGTACCCCTGCGGCGGTGTGCAAGGTGTAGCGGATCAGGTAATGCGGGCTATTGGTGAGTTGCTGCTGGATCGTGTCGTGCAGTTGATAGCGCGCTTCGGGCTCCATCAGGCTGGCATAGGGCGAGCCGACCAAGGCACAAAGTTCCACTGCCGGCAGGCCAAACTGTCGTTCGCAATTGGGGTCGAGAAACAGCAGCGCCCAGCTCGGTTCATTCAGCCGTTCGAAACGCAGCATGCCGAGCCGCGAGGGCACAGGCAACTGCGTCACTACCTCGGCCACCATACGGCTGGCGGCATCGGGTTGGCTCTTCATATGGAGGGAAACTCGCTTCGAATATACTGATCGCGCCGGGCTCTCGCCCTCTTTACTGTTGTCTGCGGCAAGGTTGCATCATTGCGACACCGACTGACAAGAGACATGAAGGCCAAGTGCTATAAGAATATGTCGGCAGGCGTGAAGAATTCTCCAGCGAGGCGCCAAAAAGTAATGCAGTGAGTCAAAAAAACGCAGCCCTCGGCAGCCCCTGCAAGGCTGCGATCTTTTCCGGGATCAACGCAATTTTATGGTTATCGACTGCAGTTGCTTGCCATCCCGATTGTGATAATTGACGCGAACCTGTTCAGCATCGACGACCAGATGCGCGAAATTATCCTGGCTGATCACCTCACTGGTCAGCTCGTGCCGATAATCTCCCGCGGCCGTTCGGGCCAACGCTTGGTCGAGAATGAACGTGGATGCCTTGGCATACGGCAGCAGTTTGCTGTTGCACAATGGTGAAGACACGATGGTGTGAACTTCGAAGTCCGGGACCTCGCTGTGGGTCAGGCGACTGGTCAGCGAGCCGTGGACGTCGCCGGAAATGAAGAAAACGTTCTTGATGCCGTGCGTACGAATCGTCTCCAGTAGTCGTAGTCGTTGTTCCGGGAAGGCTTTCCAGGCGTCATCACCGTGAAGCTTGCGGTCGGGGTAGAACATGACGCTGGTGACCACGAATTTGACCCGGGCCGTGCTGTTGATCAGCCATTTGAGCAGCGCCTGTTCCTGCTCTTCATCAAGGATGCGCCGGTCGCTGGCCGACAGATTGCGTCGGGTTCGGCTGTCGGTGATAAACCATTCGATATCACCATCGGTGAATTGATACCAATACTGTTCCAATTGCCTGCTGACTTGTCCGTTGGCGAGCAGTTTATGGGCGGGGCTGTGACTGGCTTGATATAACTCATATGCCGCCATGGCGTTTCTGTACAGGTATGCATCGTTCTTGCTTTTATTGGCGGGCCAGTTGTCTTCAATTTCATGGTCGTCGAGGATCATGTAAGTCGGCATGCCGGACATTAACTTCGAAATATGAGGTTGTGAAAAAGCCGTGCGGTATTTACTGAGAATGTCCTTGTACTCCCGGTCGGGGGCCACGAGGTTCAAATCATCGACATAGATTTGATCGCCGGTCATCAGCATGGCGCTGACAGGCGGCTCGGCGCGTTCTGCCAGGCTGGTGATCGAGGCAAAGATCCGGTCGCCCAGGTGCGGGGCCGACGCAATGCCGGCGGTCATTCGCAGGTAGCGACATGAACCGATGACATAAGCCCGTGGCGTCGTGTTTTTGCTGGATTGCGTGCGAAAGCGGTAGATCGCCCGAGGCCACTGCAGCGGCAGTTCCTGGATCGTTTCCACGGTATGCACCGGGCTCATGGGGCTGAACCATCCCGCCTGATATTCATAGTCGGTATCGGCGGCGAGATCATTGAGTGCAATCACATCGGACATGTCGCGCAAAATAGTCAGTTTCGCAAATACGCTTTTGGACCAGCGATCCTCACCGGCACGCCGATAACGGACGCCCGCAAATACCAAGGCGTTACTCTGTAATTCACCGCGCAAGAAAATGCGAGCGTGGTTAGTTGTTGTATGGCCAATAATCGGGCCGACAGTTGGTTTGAACATGTTCGAATCCATTCGAAGTAATGCTAACTAAGCAGATTAAGTTGTCGAAGTTTCTATTGGAAATTCTCCTAACTAAGACTAGTTATTGGCTCGCAAAAAATATCGGGCGGAAGTGGACTCGAGTTGTAGGCAGCGTAAGCCATGAATGTAGGAATAAGGCGCAGAGGAGGGCTTTCTTCAGGGCAAAAAAAAGCCCCGCCAAATTGGCGGGGTTGAGGTACGAGCGTGGCGCTCGGAAAACGTGGATCGCGACGGGCCCTCCGGTGAAGGAGGGCCGGTCGGTGTTACAGCAGGATGGTGCGGATGTCCGCCAGCAGGTCGCTCAGACGCTTGGTGAAGCGTGCAGCAGCGGCGCCGTTAATCACACGGTGATCATAGGACAGCGACAGCGGCAGCATCAGCTTCGGCTGGAAGGCTTTGCCGTCCCAGACTGGCTGGATGGTTGCCTTGGACACACCGAGGATCGCCACTTCCGGCGCGTTGACGATCGGCGTGAAGCCGGTGCCGCCAATGTGGCCGAGGCTGGAAATGGTGAAGCAGGCGCCTTGCATGTCGTCAGCGGTGAGCTTTTTGTCGCGGGCTTTGGCAGCCAGCGCAGCGGCTTCGGCTGCCAGTTGCAACAGGCTCTTCTGGTCGACGTTCTTGATGACCGGTACCAGCAGGCCTTCAGGGGTGTCGACTGCGAAGCCGATGTTCACGTACTTCTTGCGGATGATCGCTTTGCCGCTTGGCGCCAGCGAACTGTTGAAGTCCGGCAGTTCCTTGAGCAGGTGTGCGCAGGATTTGAGCAGCAGCGGCAGAATGGTCAGCTTGACGCCAGCCTTCTCTGCAACGGCTTTCTGAGCAATACGGAACGCTTCCAGCTCGGTGATATCAGCCGAATCGAACTGAGTCACGTGAGGAATGTTCAGCCAGCTGCGATGCAGGCTCGACGCGCCGATTTGCATCAGGCGAGTCATCGGTACTTCTTCGGTTTCGCCGAAACGGCTGAAGTCCACGACCGGAATCGGCGGGATGCCCGCGCCGCCGGTTGCGCCGCCAGCGGCCGGTGCTTCCTTGGCCTTCTGCATCATGGCTTTGACGTAAACCTGCACGTCTTCTTTCAGCACTCGACCGTGGGGGCCACTTGGGCTGACAGCGCTCAGCTCGACGCCGAATTCGCGGGCCAGCTGGCGCACCGCAGGGCCTGCGTGAACCTTGGCGCCCGGCTTGGCCGGTGCAGCAGCAGGTGCGGCAGGTGCCGGAGCAGCAGGTGCTGCGGCGGCTGGAGCAGGTGCAGGTGCAGCAGGAGCAGCAGCGGCTGGAGCCGGGGCAGCAGCAGGTGCCGCGCCTTTGACTTTCAGCTTCAGGATCAGGTCGCCAGTACCGACTTCGTCATCCAGCTTGATGGAAACGCTTTCCACCACGCCAGCGGCAGGCGATGGGATTTCCATGCTCGCCTTGTCGGATTCCAGGGTGATCAGCGACTGGTCGGCGGTGACGGTATCGCCAGCCTTGACCAGTACTTCGATGATCTTGGCCTTGCCCGCCGAACCGATGTCCGGGACGTGAATGTCCTGAACAGTGTCGGCAACCGGGGCTGCCGGAGCCGCAGCGGCTGGCGCCGGAGCAGCGGCAGCAGGCGCAGCTGCCTGGGCTGGCGCGGCCGCGGCTGGTGCAGCAGCACCCGCCACTTCCAGGTCCAGAATCAGGTCGCCGGTGCCGACTTCGTCGTTGAGCTTGACGCTGATGGCCTTCACCACGCCAGCGGCAGGCGATGGAATTTCCATGCTCGCCTTGTCGGATTCCAGGGTGATCAGCGACTGATCAGCGGCGACGGTGTCGCCGACCTTGACCTGGATCTCGATGATCTGGGCCTTGCCCGCCGAACCGATATCCGGCACGTGTACTTGCTGAACGCTGGCAGCAGCAGGCGCGGCAGCAGGAGCAGCTGGCGCTTTCGCGGCAGCAGGTGCAGCTTCAGCCTTGGCGGCTGGCGCAGCGGCAGCTGCAGGGGCCGCAGCTGCGGCACCTTCGACTTCCAGTTCCAGCAGTTCGTCGCCTTCTTTCAGGCGATCGCCCAGCTTCACTTTCAGGCTCTTGATGATACCGGCCTTCGGCGCAGGCACTTCCATGCTCGCTTTGTCCGACTCAAGTGTCAGGATGCTCTGGTCGGCTTCGATACGGTCGCCGACCTTCACAAACAGTTCAATTACTTCACCTTCACCGCTGCCGATGTCAGGTACGCGAATGAGTTCGCTCACAGAGTGTCTCCTCAGCAGTCCAGTGGGTTGCGTTTTTCCGGGTTGATGCCGAACTTGGCGATGGCTTCAGCCACCACTTTAGGTTCGATATCGCCACGGTCAGCCAAAGCTTCCAGGGCTGCCAACACCACGAAATGACGATCGACTTCGAAGAAGTGACGCAGCTTCTTGCGGCTGTCACTGCGGCCGAAACCATCGGTGCCCAGGACTTTGAATTCCTTGGACGGGACCCACTGACGAATTTGTTCAGCGAACAGCTTCATGTAGTCGGTAGACGCGATGACCGGACCTTTACGGCCGTTCAGGCACTCTTCGACGTAGCTCAGTTTAGGCTTCTGGCCCGGGTGCAGACGGTTGCTGCGCTCGACGGCCAGGCCATCGCGACGCAGTTCGTTGAAGCTGGTAACGCTCCACACGTCTGCGCCAACGTTGAACTGTTCACGCAGGATCTTCGCCGCTTCACGGACTTCACGCAGGATGGTGCCGGAGCCCATCAGCTGAACGTGGTGCGCCGCTTCGCGGGTGTCTTCCTCGAGCAGGTACATGCCCTTGATGATGCCTTCCTCGACACCGGCCGGCATGGCTGGCTGCTGGTAGGACTCGTTCATCACGGTGATGTAGTAGAAAACGTCCTGCTGCTCTTCGGTCATCTTCTTCATGCCGTCCTGAATGATCACCGCCAGCTCGTAGCCGTAGGTTGGATCAAAGGTGCGGCAGTTCGGGATGGTGGCAGCCAGGATGTGGCTGTGACCGTCTTCGTGTTGCAGGCCTTCGCCGTTCAGCGTGGTTCTGCCGGCGGTACCGCCGATCAGGAAGCCACGGGTGCGGCTGTCGCCAGCGGCCCAGGCCAGGTCGCCGATACGCTGGAAGCCGAACATCGAGTAGAAGATGTAGAACGGCAGCATTGGCTGGTTGTGGCTGGAGTATGAAGTACCGGCAGCGATGAAGGAGCTCATGGCGCCCGCTTCGTTGATGCCTTCTTCGAGGATCTGGCCCTTCTTGTCTTCTTTGTAGAACATCACCTGGTCTTTATCGACTGGCTCGTAGAGCTGGCCGACGGACGAGTAGATGCCCAACTGACGGAACATGCCTTCCATACCGAAGGTACGGGCTTCGTCCGGGATGATCGGGACGATGCGTGGACCGATTTCCTTGTCCTTGACCAGTTGCGCGAGGATCCGCACGAACGCCATGGTGGTGGAAATTTCACGGTCGCCCGAGCCATCAAGAATGGCCTTGAGGGTGTCCAGCGACGGGGTCGGTACGCTGAAGCTCTGCGCGCGACGCTGTGGCACGAAACCGCCCAGTGCAGTACGGCGCTCGCTCAGGTAGCGGGCTTCGGCGCTGTTTGGCTCTGGCTTGAAGAACGGCAGGTTTTCCAGCTCTTCGTCTTTGACCGGAATGTCGAAACGATCGCGGAACAACTTCAGGCTGTCGACATCGACTTTCTTGGTGTTGTGCGCAGTGTTTTTCGCTTCGCCGGCACCGGTGCCATAACCCTTGATGGTTTTGGCCAGGATGACGGTCGGTTGTTCTTTGTGGTTGACCGCTTCGTGGTACGCCGCGTAGACCTTGTACGGGTCATGGCCGCCACGGTTGAGTTTCCAGATCTCGTCGTCGGACAAGTCTGCAACCATCGCCTTGAGTTCTGGCGAGTTGAAGAAGTGTTCACGCACGAACGCGCCGTCTTTGGCTTTGTAGTTCTGGTACTCGCCGTCGATGACTTCGTCCATGCGGCGTTGCAGGATGCCGTCGACGTCTTTGGCCAGCAGTGGGTCCCAGAAACGGCCCCAGATGACTTTGGTCACGTTCCACTGAGCACCGCGGAACACGCCTTCGAGTTCCTGGATGATCTTGCCGTTGCCGCGAACCGGGCCGTCGAGGCGCTGCAGGTTGCAGTTAATGACGAAGATCAGGTTGTCCAGCTTCTCGCGGCCAGCCAACGAAATGGCGCCCAGGGATTCCGGCTCGTCGCACTCGCCGTCGCCCAGGAAGCACCAGACTTTCTGCTTGCCTTCGGGGATGAAACCACGGGCTTCCAGGTACTTCATGAAGCGTGCCTGGTAGATCGCCTGAATCGGGCCCAGACCCATGGATACCGTCGGGAACTGCCAGAAGTCAGGCATCAGCCAAGGGTGCGGGTAGGACGACAGGCCCTGACCGTCTACTTCCTGGCGGAAGTTATTCATTTGTTCTTCGGTGATGCGGCCTTCCATGAACGCACGGGCGTAAACGCCTGGCGAGGTGTGACCCTGGAAGTAGATCAGGTCGCCGCCGTGTTCGTCGGTCGGGGCCTGGAAGAAGTAGTTGAAGCCGATGTCATACAGGGTCGCACTGGAAGCGAAGCTGGAGATGTGACCACCCAGGTCAGAATCTTTCAGGTTCGTACGCATTACCATGGCCATCGCGTTCCAGCGTACCAACGAGCGAATGCGGCGTTCCATGAACAGGTCGCCAGGCATGCGTGCTTCGTGAGTTACGGGGATCGTGTTGCGGTAAGGCGTGGTGATGGCGTAAGGGAGCTGCGAGCCGCTACGGGTCGCGAGTTCGCCCATACGGGTCATCAGATAGTGAGCACGGTCTTCGCCTTCTTTGTCGAGAACCGATTCCAGGGCGTCCAGCCATTCCTGGGTTTCGACGGGATCGAGGTCTTGCATGGCTTGCTCCAGGGCGGAAAGGCTTCCAGAATCGGTTGCCTGAGTTTGCGACTGGCCTTGTGGGCAGACGATATAAATTCTTGGATTGCCGAGAGGTATGTTCCGGCGGCGTGTAGTTTTACTACAAATCATCGGGCATTTCAGCCTTTCGAATGTATAGACGAGTAGTAAAACTACAGATGATTGGCTTGTGGCCTCCGGCTGCGTTGTGAGAATAATCGTTAAGGTTGGTCTTTTGCCAACCAAAAAAGGTGAAGGCTTGATGATCGCTGCCAAAAATAAACAAATTTCAGCTATTTCTAACCTTTGTTCGACAGTCGGTCAGGTAGCGTATTTTCACGAATCACTACATGCAGCCCTTCACACGCCGATCAAGGATAGACCATGAGCCTCCCTTCGCTTGCCGAACTGCCCGATGGGCTCCTGCCATTTGTCACCCGCGCCGAGCAGTCGTTTCGTACGACCGTCGGGGTTCTTCCCGATGACCATGGCCTGTCTGCCTGGACGCCTGAGCGCTGGGCGCAATTTGCTCGCGTCGCCGCTGCCAGCGACTTTGTGATTGAACAGAGTCTGCGTGACCCTTTGATGTTGCTGGAATTGGTGCAGTCCGGCGAACTGGATCGAGCCTTTGCCCCGGGCGAGTTGTGCGCACAGATTGCGACGGCGGTGAGCGCAGCCGAAACCGACGACCAGCTGGGCCGCGCCCTGCGTCGCCAGCGCGCACGCCAGCAAGTGCGGATCATCTGGCGTGACCTGACCCGCCAGGCCGATCTGATCCAGACCTGTCGTGACCTCTCGGACATGGCCGATGCCAGCATCGATCAGGCCTATCAGTGGTTGTATCAGCGCCATTGCCAGCAGTTCGGCACGCCCACCGGGCGCCGCAGCGGCGAGCCGCAGCAGATGGTCATCCTCGGCATGGGCAAGCTCGGCGCCGTGGAGCTGAATCTGTCGTCGGACATCGACCTGATCTTCGCCTACCCCGAGGGCGGCGAAACCGTCGGCGTGAAGCGGTCGCTGGATAACCAGGAGTTTTTCATTCGTCTCGGCCAGCGTCTTATAAAGGCGCTGGACCCGATGACCGTCGACGGTTTCGTGTTCCGCGTCGACATGCGCTTGCGGCCTTACGGTTCGTCCGGCGCGCTGGTGCTGAGCTTCAATGCGCTGGAACAGTACTACCAGGATCAGGGCCGCGACTGGGAACGCTACGCGATGATCAAATCGCGCGTGGTGGCCGGCGATCAAGTGGCGGGCGCGCAACTGCAAGAGATGCTGCGCCCGTTCGTTTACCGGCGTTACCTGGATTTCTCGGCCATTGAAGCGCTGCGCACCATGAAGCAGCTGATCCAGCAGGAAGTCCGGCGCAAGGGCATGGCCGACAACATCAAGCTGGGTTCCGGCGGTATTCGTGAAGTCGAGTTTATCGCCCAGGCCTTCCAGCTGATTCACGGTGGCCGCGACCTGAGCCTGCAGCAGCGTCCTTTATTAAAAGTACTGAGCACCCTTGAAGGTCAGGGTTACCTGCCGGCGGCAGTGGTCAGCGAGTTGCGCGAAGCCTACGAATTTCTGCGTTACACCGAACACGCGATCCAGGCCATTGCCGACCGCCAGACCCAGATGCTGCCCGATGGCGAACAGGATCAGGCGCGCATTGCCTTTATGCTCGGGTTTGCCAATTGGGCGGCATTCCACGAACAGCTGATGTACTGGCGCGGCCGGGTGGCCTGGCACTTTGCTCAGGTGATTGCCGATCCCGATGAAGAAGCCGGCGCCGAGAGCGAAGTGGTGGTCGGCGGGGAATGGCTGCCGCTGTGGGAGGAGGCGCAGGACGAGGAGGCCGCGTGCCGTCAGTTGGAAGAGGGTGGTTTCGCCGATGCCTCCAAAGCGCTGAAAGCCCTGGCCAGTCTGCGCGGCAGTCCGCAATTGCGGGCCATGCAGCGCTTGGGACGTGAACGCCTCGATGCTTTTATTCCGCGCTTGCTGGCTCAGGCTGTGGAGCATGCCAATCCCGATCTGGTGCTGGAGCGGGTGTTGCCGCTGGTGGAAGCCGTGGCGCGTCGTTCCGCCTATCTGGTGTTATTGACCGAGAACCCCGGCGCCCTGCGCCGCTTGCTGACGCTGTGCGCCGCGAGCCCGTGGATTGCCGAACAGATCACGCGCTTCCCGCTGCTGCTCGACGAACTGCTCAACGAAGGCCGGCTGTTCAAGCCACCGCTGGCGCCGGAACTGGCGGCCGAGTTGCGCGAGCGTCTGACGCGGATTCCCGAAGACGATCTCGAACAACAAATGGAAGCCCTGCGGCATTTCAAACTGGCGCACCGCTTGCGCGTCGCCGCCTCGGAAATCGCCGGCAGCCTGCCCTTGATGAAGGTCAGTGATTACCTGACCTGGCTTGCCGAAGCGATCCTCGAACAAGTGTTGGCCCTGGCCTGGCGCCAGACCGTGGCCAAGTACGGTACACCGCTGCGCACTGATGGAACCTTATGCGACCCTGGTTTCATCATTGTCGGTTACGGGAAAGTCGGCGGTCTGGAGTTGGGGCACAGTTCGGACCTGGATCTGGTGTTCATCCACGACGGCGATCCACAGGCCGAAACCGACGGGCCGAAGCCTATCGACGGCGCACAGTTTTTTACCCGGCTCGGGCAGCGCATCATTCATTTGCTGACGGCGCAGACCAACTCCGGCCAGCTGTATGAAGTGGACATGCGTCTGCGGCCCTCCGGTGCCTCCGGTTTGCTGGTGAGTTCTTTGGGGGCGTTTGCCCGGTATCAGGAAAACGAAGCCTGGACCTGGGAACACCAGGCGCTGGTGCGGGCGCGGGTGCTGGTGGGCAGTCAGGATGTCGGCCAAGCGTTCGAGAAGGTTCGCGCGGCGGTATTGGCCAAGCGGCGGGACCTGCCGACCTTGCGCCAGGAGGTCAGCGAGATGCGCGCCAAGATGCGCGATAACCTCGGCAGCAAGAGCACGGCGGCGGGCACGGCGGCAAATGCCTTCGAGGCCACGGCGCCATTCGATCTCAAGCAGGATGCCGGAGGTATCGTCGATATTGAATTTATGGTGCAATACGCGGCTCTGGCATGGTCTGAGGCGCATCCGTCATTGCTGCGCTACACCGACAATATCCGCATTCTGGAAGGGTTGGAGGAGGTAGGGCTGATGCCCGCCGAAGACGCCAGCCTGTTGCGTGAAGCCTATAAGGCCTACCGCTCCGCCGCTCACCGGGAAGCCTTGCAGAAGGACGCCGGCGTGATACCGGGCGACCAGTTCGTGGATGAACGACGGCAGGTAATGCGTATCTGGCGCGAGCTGGGGTTAAGCTGAGCAGGCTAAATTGGAACACCCAATACCCAATGTGGGAGCGGTGTTTGATAGATTGGGACAGCTAAGCTGCATCGCATGGATGTGCACAAAAACTGATCTGATGAGCCGGTACAGGCTTGTCCAAATGACCTGACGGTTCACCCCGAAGGTGCTGGATTCTCGAGGCGGGGAGGCATATGCCTCCCCGGCTCGTTTTTGGAAACCACATGAAAATTCTGATCGTTGGGCCCAGTTGGGTCGGTGACATGGTGATGGCGCAGACACTTTTTCAGTGTCTCAAGCAGCGCCACCCGCAGTGCGAAATCGACGTGCTGGCCCCCGAGTGGAGCCGGCCGATTCTCGAGCGCATGCCCGAAGTGCGCCAGGCCTTGAGCTTCCCGCTCGGCCACGGCGTGCTGGAGTTGGCGACGCGTCGGCGCATCGGTAAATCCCTGGCCGGTCAGTACGACCAGGCCATCCTGCTGCCCAATTCCCTGAAGTCGGCGCTGGTGCCATTTTTCGCCGGTATCCCGAAACGCACCGGCTGGCGTGGCGAATTCCGCTACGGCCTGCTCAATGACGTGCGCACGCTCGACAAAGAGCGTTACCCGCTGATGATCGAGCGCTTCATGGCCTTGGCCTTTGAGCCCGGCGTCGAGTTGCCGAAACCGTATCCACGGCCGAGCCTGCAGATCGACCCGGTGACCCGCGATGGCGCACTGGCCAAATTCGGTCTGGCTCTCGACCGTCCGGTGTTGGCGCTGTGCCCCGGCGCCGAGTTCGGCGAGTCCAAGCGCTGGCCGTCCGAGCACTACGCCAAGGTCGCCGAAGCGAAGATCCGTGAAGGCTGGCAGGTCTGGCTGTTCGGCTCGAAAAACGATCACGCGGTGGGCGAAGACATTCGCGCGCGGCTGATTCCCGGTCTGCGTGAAGAGTCGGTGAACCTCAGTGGCGACACTTCCCTGGCCGAGGCCATCGATTTGCTGTCTTGCGCTGACGCAGTGGTCTCCAACGACTCCGGCCTGATGCACGTGGCTGCCGCGCTGAACCGCCCATTGGTGGCGGTATACGGCTCGACGTCGCCGGGTTTCACACCACCATTGGCCGAGCATGTCGAAATCGTGCGCCTGGGCATCGAATGCAGTCCGTGCTTCGATCGCACCTGCCGTTTCGGTCATTACAATTGCTTGCGCCAGCTCATGCCGAAAGCGGTGAACGAAGCCTTGCAGCGGTTGCTGGGCACTGTGGTCGAGGTCAAATAGTTTGCGGGTACTGTTGATCAAGACTTCTTCGCTGGGCGACGTGATTCATGCGTTGCCAGCGTTGACCGACGCGGCGCGGGCGATCCCCGGCATCACGTTCGACTGGGTGGTGGAAGAAGGCTTCGCCGAGATTCCGACCTGGCACCCGGCCGTGGGCAAGGTGATTCCGGTGGCGATCCGTCGCTGGCGCAAGAACATCTGGCAGACCATCAAGAGTGGCGAGTGGAAACGCTTCAAACAAAGCATTCGCGCGACCAAATATGACTTGGTGATCGATGCCCAGGGCCTGCTGAAAAGCGCGTTGCTGACCCGCTACGCCAAAGCCCCGGTGGCGGGGCTGGACAAAAACTCGGCCCGCGAACCAATCGCCGCGCGATTCTATTCCCGACGTCTGGCCGTGGCCCGTGGGCAGCACGCGGTAGAGCGAGTGCGTCAGCTGTTCGCAGTGGCCCTGGGTTACGACCTGCCCAAAGGCTTGGGCGACTATGGCCTGAACGTCGAGCGGCTGGTGGAATTGCCGCGCAAGAATCCGTACGTGGTGTTTCTCCACGGCACCACTTGGGACACCAAGCACTGGCCCGAAGCCTATTGGCGCGAGCTGGCCGAGCGGGTGGGTTATCTCGGCGTGGCGGTGAAGCTGCCGTGGGGTAATGCCGTCGAAAAGGCCCGCGCCGAGCGCATCGCCAAAGATATGAAGCACGTCGAAGTGCTGCCCAAACTGAACCTGGCGGGGGTCGGCAAAGTCCTGGTCGGAGCGCAAGCCTGCGTAGCGGTGGACACCGGTCTCGGTCACCTCGCTGCGGCGCTGGACGTACCGACCCTGTCGCTGTTCGGCCCGACTAACCCGGGCCTGACCGGCGCGTACGGCAAGTCGCAGATTCACATGGCCAGCGACTTTCCCTGCGCCCCGTGCCTGCAAAAGAAATGCACCTATCAACCGACGGCCGACGATGCCCGTCGGTTCGACCTGAAACGCGAGTGGCCCCTGTGCTTCACGCGTCTGAATCCCGAGCGTGTCGCGAGCCGACTGAGCACGTTGTTACTGGCTGAGGAGCTGCGCTGATGCAATTGGCATTTGTCCTGTACAAGTACTTTCCATTCGGGGGCTTGCAGCGCGATTTCATGCGTATCGCCCTGGAGTGTCAGCAGCGCGGCCATCAGATTCGCGTCTACACACTGATCTGGGAAGGCGATATTCCACCGGGTTTCGAAGTGCTGGTGGCACCAGTCAAGGCGTTCTTCAATCATCGACGCAACGAGAAGCTCACCGAGTGGATGGAGGCTGATCTGGCCAAGCGTCCGGTGGACCGCCTGATCGGTTTCAACAAGATGCCGGGCCTGGACGTTTACTACGCCGCCGACGGCTGCTTCGAAGACAAAGCGCAAAACCTGCGCAACTCGCTGTACCGTCGTTGGGGCCGCTACCGGCACTTCGCCGAGTACGAGCGCGCGGTGTTCGCCAAGGATGCCAAGACCGAAGTGCTGATGATTTCCGAAGTGCAGCAGCCGCTGTTCATCAAGCATTACGACACGCCGCTTGCGCGCTTCCATTTGCTACCGCCGGGTATCTCTCAGGACCGTCGCGCGCCGGCCAATGCCGCCGAGGTCCGTGCCGGGTTTCGTCGCGAGTTCAACCTGAAAGATGATGAACTGCTGCTGGTGCAAATCGGCTCCGGGTTCAAGACCAAAGGCGTGGACCGCAGCCTCAAGGCACTGGCTGCCTTGCCCGCCGAACTGAAAAAGCGCACCCGGCTGTTTGTAATTGGCCAGGACGACCCCAAAGTATTCCAGTTGCAGAGCGCCACATTAGGGCTCGGCGACAACGTGCAGTTCCTCAAGGGGCGTAGCGATATCCCGCGTTTCCTGCTCGGTGCCGATCTGTTGATCCACCCGGCGTATAACGAAAATACCGGGACGGTGCTGCTTGAAGCCGTGGTGGCCGGGTTGCCGGTGCTGGTGAGCGCGGTGTGCGGGTACGCCCATTACATTGCCGAGGCCGACGCCGGTCTGGTGCTGGACGAACCCTTCGATCAGGCGCAACTGACGCAGTACCTGACCGGCATGTTGAATGACGCAAATGCACGGGCGGCCTGGAGCCGCAATGGTCTGGCCTTCGCCGAGACGGCCGACCTCTACAGCATGCCGCAGCACGCGGCCGATGTGATTCTGGCGGAGCACGCTTAATGAAGTTGATGCTGGCTGAACCGTTCAAGAGCCTCTGGGCCGGACGGGATCCGTTCGCCGAAGTCGAGGGCCTCAAGGGCGAGGTGTACCGCGAACTTGAAGCGCGCCGGACGCTGCGTACTGAAGTAAACGGCCACGGGTTCTTTGTGAAAATCCACCGGGGCATCGGCTGGGGCGAGATCTTCAAGAACCTGCTGACCGCCAAGCTGCCGGTGCTGGGCGCGGGCCAGGAGTGGAAGGCCATTCAGCGCCTGCAAGAAGTCGGCGTGCCGACCATGACCGCTGTCGCTTACGGCGAAAAGGGCAGCAACCCGGCGGACCAGCATTCGTTCATCGTCACTGAAGAGCTGGCGCCCACCGTCAGCCTCGAAGATTTCAGCATCGACTGGATCAAGCAGCCGCCCGAGCCAAAACTCAAGCGCGCCTTGATCGCCGAAGTCGCGCGCATGACCGGCATGATGCACCGCGCCGGGGTCAACCACCGCGACTGCTACATCTGCCACTTCCTGCTGCACACCGACAAACCGGTAACAG
The DNA here is from genome assembly GCF_030687935.1 of Pseudomonas cucumis. Classification (GTDB taxonomy): domain Bacteria; phylum Pseudomonadota; class Gammaproteobacteria; order Pseudomonadales; family Pseudomonadaceae; genus Aquipseudomonas; species Aquipseudomonas cucumis. Next base: position 509,993 of record NZ_CP117454.1, read on the forward strand.
CCGACGATTTCAAGCTGTCGGTGATCGATCTGCACCGTGCCCAGACCCGTCCGACGATTACCCAACGCTGGCGCAACAAGGACCTGGCGGCGCTGTATTTTTCGGCGCTGGACATCGGCCTGACCCGTCGCGACAAACTGCGTTTCCTCAAGGGTTACTTCCAGCAGCCCCTGCGCCAGATTCTGGCAGAAGAAGCGGGATTGCTGGCATGGCTCGAAGGCAAGGCCAACAAGCTCTACGAGCGTAAACAGCGATATGGGGATGCGCTCTGATGTCGGGTTGGACACTGGAACCTGCTTACAGCGATCTGGCAGAAGACTTCGGCAGCCTTGACGCGGTGTTCGCGCTCAAGGGCGAGCGACTGACCCGCGATCCACTGTCCGAGGTCATTCGCGTCCAGCGCAATGGCGTCAACTATTACGTCAAGCGCTACGTCGGCGCCGGCAAAGGCCTGCGCCGTTACCTGGGCAAGCCGCGAGTGAAAGCCGAATGGCAGAACCTCAAGCGTTTCGCCAAGTGGGGCATTCCCACCGCCGAAGTAGTGGCCTGGGGGCTGGAGCGACGCGGCGTGGCTTACGACCGTGGGGCGATGATCACACGCGAACTGCCCCATACCGAAGACTTGTCCGTCCTGGCTGACCGGCATGATCCGAAGCTGGCGGACCGCGCCTGGGTCGACAACATCAGTCGACAGCTGGCGGGCTATACCCGGACCATGCACGACCACCGGTTTACCCATAATGATTTGAAGTGGCGCAATCTGCTGATTGACGATGAGCCCCGGCTGTTTCTGATCGACTGCCCCAACGGTGATTTCTGGCGCGGCTTCTGGCTCAAATACCGAATTACCAAAGACCTGGCTTGTCTGGACAAAGTGGCCAAATATCACCTGTCGGCTACCCAGCGTCTGCGCTTTTACCTGCAATACCGCCAATGTACCCGGCTCAATGCCGCCGACAAGAAACGGATTCGGCACGTGGTGAGATTTTTCGAGGGACGCGAATGACTGATTTTCTGGCTGCTGAAGACCGTGCGCTGCTTGAGCGTCATGGCCTCGGCACCTTCGACGCGCTCTGGGCCAAACAGCTCGAGGCGGTGGATGAACCCAATACCGGTCGGGGTGGCTGGAGCAGTGTATTTCGGCTGGAACTGGAAGGTCATGGCTATTACCTCAAACGCCAGAGCAACTACCTGACACGCACATTTCATTCGCCTTTTGGCGAGCCGAGTTTTTCCCGTGAGTTTCGCAACATCAGTCGTTATCAGAAACTGGGTATACCGGCGCTGCAGGCGGCGTTTTTCGGTGAGCGCAAAGTCGACGGTGAAGTCCGGGCGATTCTGCTAACCCGCGCGCTGGACGGTTGGGATGACCTGGATTCGCTGTTGCAGCGCTGGTCCGATCTGAGCGCGGCGCAGCATTCGGCGATTCTGAAAGCCTGTGGGCAACTGGCGCGACGTCTGCACGAGATGCATCAACTCCATGGTTGCTTCTATCCCAAGCACATTTTTCTCCAAGCCACCGGTGACGGTTATCAGGCTCAGTTGATCGACCTGGAGAAAACCCGCCCGCTGTTTTTTGGTCAGCGTGATCGGGTCAAGGACCTGGACCCGTTGCTGCGTCGGGCGCCAGAATGGAGCGAAAGTCAGCTGCGCGAGTTGTTGGCGGTTTATCTGGATCAGCCATTGAACAGTTCGCTGGTGGACAGTTGGGTATCGCGCTTGAGTGCGCGGCGCAGTCACAAGGAGGCGCGTTGATGCGTTTGTCCGAGCTGAAAAACGCGGGCCGCAGCCCGAGCCTGCCTCTAAGCATTCCACTGGCCGATGCCGCGGGGGCTGCAGAGTTGCAATTGCTGAGCCTGTTGCGGGTATTGCCGGGGCAACGTTATGTGGGTGCCGGCGTCTGGCGCGGTCGGCCGGTGCTGGCCAAGCTGCTGGTCGGCAGTAAAGCGGCGCGGCATTTTCAGCGTGAGCTGGACGGCGTGCGTTTGCTTGCCGCTCAGGGGCTGACCACACCGTTGCTATTGGCTGATGGCCTGAAGGACGGCGAGGGCGGCTGGCTGCTGTTCGATTTCCTCGAGGGGGCCGAGAGCCTGGGGGATGCCTGGCAACAGGTCGAGCACTTGCCGGTGTTGGCGGATGAACAATCAGCGGTGCTGGCCGAGGCCTTGGGCGCGATCGGCCATCTGCATAGCAAGGGCCTGTGGCAGGAAGACCTGCACCTGGACAACCTGCTGCGCCATGGCGGTCAGTTGTATTTGATCGATGGCGCCGGGATCTGTGCCGAGACGGCTGGCAAGCCACTGTCACAGCAGAAAGTCCTGGAAAACCTCGGAGTGTTTTTCGCCCAGTTGCCCAAATCCCTGGAACCCTTCACCGAAGAATTACTGGTGTATTACCTGCTGGAAAACGGCGAGCATGCCTTGCCCATGGAAGCGTTGCAGAAGCAGATCGACAAGGTCCGTCGCTGGCGTTTGAAGGATTTCCTGATCAAGGTCGGCCGTGAATGCACGTTATTCAGCGTCCAGCGCGGCGCATTCGGCCTGCGGGCGATTCGTCGCGAGGAAGAGGCGGCGATGTTGCCGGTGCTGGAGCAGGCCGATGCCTTGCTCGATCAAGGCCATCTGTACAAGACCGGCGGCGCGGCGAGCGTCGGCAAGGTCGAGGTGGCGGGTCGCACATTGGTGGTCAAGCGCTACAACATCAAAGGCTTTGCCCATTGGCTCAAACGTTTCTGGCGCCCGAGCCGCGCCTGGCACTCATGGCGTGAAGGTAATCGCCTGGCGTTCCTGGGCATCGCCACACCCAAGCCGTTGGCGTTACTGGAGAAGCGTTTTCTCTGGCTGCGCAGCCGGGCGTACCTGGTGACCGAGTATTTGCCGGGGCCGGACATCATCGAGCGGTTTGCGCCGTACGTTGAAAGTGGCGAGGCACCGGAAGCCGAATTGCAGGCTCTGGATCACCTGTTCGCCGAGCTGATTCGCGAGCGGATCAGCCATGGAGATTTCAAGGGTCATAACCTGTTCTGGCAGCAGGATAGTTGGGCGCTGATCGATCTGGATTCGATGTGTCAGCATGGCTCGCTCAGCAGCTTTGCCCCGGCCTATGCGCGGGATCGGGCGCGGTTCATGCGCAACTGGCCCGAGAGCAGTGCGCTGTACCAAGTGATTGATCAGCGTCTGCCCAAAGATATCTCTGGCGCTGCCTGAATCGGGTCTTCGTCCCTATCGCGGGCAAGCCCGCTCCCACATAACTGACTGGCATGAGGGTCATTCCCGCGACGTTTACGCTATAATCCCGCCCTTTAGCTGTCTCTCGCCCCTTGCGAGGGCACATTAATTTTTGAGGCGCGTTGCGCCTGCATGCAGACTAAAGAGGCTAGACCCCTGTGGCATTGACGATTCTTGGCCTGTCCGGCGCCCTTAGCCATGATCCTTCCGCAGCCCTGTATATCGACGGCAAGCTGGTCGCGGCGGCTGAAGAAGAGCGCTTCGTGCGCGATAAACATGCAAAGAACCGCATGCCTTACGAATCCGCGAAGTTCTGCCTCGAGCAGGCGGGCATCAAGCCGTCCGACGTTGACGTGGTAGCGATTCCGTTCGCGCCGATCAGCCTGTTCGGCAAGGCTCGCTGGCACTACGCCAAGCGTTACTGGTATGCCCCGGACCGCGCCCTCGACGCGATCCTGATGGGTAACCGTCGCTACAAGCGCTATCGCAACAAGATTGTCTGGTGCCTCGAGCAACTGGGCTTCGATCCGAAGAAAATCAAGATCGAGCCGGTCGAGCACCACTTGGCCCACGCCTCCAGTGCCTACCACTGCTCCGGTTTCAAAGAAAAAACCGCGATCCTCGGGATCGACGGCAAGGGTGAGTACGCCACGACCTTCTTCGGTTACGGCGAAAACGGCAAGATCCACAAGATCAAGGAATTCTTCGATCCGGACTCCCTCGGCGGCCTGTACGGCGCAATCACCGAGTTCCTCGGTTTCGAGATGCTCGACGGTGAATTCAAGGTCATGGGCATGGCGCCGTACGGCGACGCCAGCAAATACGATTTCTCGCGCCTAGCCTCGTTCGAGAATGGCGAGCTGGTGATCAACACCGACTACGCCAACGTCATCGGCCTGCGTCGCTATAAAGAGAAGGGCAAAGGTTTCTACTTCTCGCCGAAGCTGATCGAGTGGCTGGGGCCAAAGCGTGAAGGCGACATCGCCGACGAGCCGTACATTCATTACGCCGCGAGCATGCAAGCGCTGTTCGAGAAACTGGCGTTGCAGATGATCGACCATTACCTGGGCGATGTGCTCAAGGAAACCGGCAAACTGGCCTTCGCCGGTGGCTGTGCGTTGAACGTCAAGCTGAACCAGAAAATCATCGCTCGCGACGACATCAAAGAGCTGTTCGTTCAGCCTGCGTCCGGCGATGCCGGTACCGCGGTTGGCGCTGCGGCTTACGTGTCCCACGCCCGTGGTGTACCGGTCGAGAAGATGGAACACGTCTACCTCGGCCCGTCCTACAGCAACGAAGACGTGATCGCAGCCTGCGCCCGTCACGCCGACAAGCCAAAGTGGCGCAAGCTCGATAACATGCCGGAGCAGATCGCCAAAATCATGGTCGATGGCAACCCGGTGGCCTGGTTCCAGGGCCGCATGGAATTCGGTCCGCGCGCCTTGGGCGGTCGTTCGATCATTGGCTGCCCGAGCGTGGCCGGTGTGGCGGATCGCATCAATCATCAAATCAAGTTCCGCGAGCGCTGGAGGCCTTTCTGCCCGTCGATGCTCGACACCGTTGCACCGCAGATGATCAAGATCGATCACCCGGCACCGTTCATGACTTTCACCTTCGAAGTGGCTGAAGAGTGGAAAACCCGTGTGCCGGAAGTCGTCCATGAAGACGGCACGTCCCGGGCCCAGGTGCTCAAGCGCGAATACAACCCGCGCTACTACGACATGATGAAGGCGCTGGAAGTGCTGACCGGTAACGGCGTGTCGCTGAACACCTCGCTCAACCGTCGTGGCGAGCCGATGATCTGCTCGCCGACCGACGCCTTGAATATGTTCTTCGGCTCCGACCTGCAGTATCTGATCATGGAAGACATTCTGGTGGTCAAAGAAGGTGCGGACGGGTATGCGGTTGACTGACGTGCTGATCAGTGTCGTTATTCCAGCTTATAACTACGCCAAAACCCTGCCGCGTGCGGTGAAATCGGTGTTGGCGCAGTTGGGTGATGCCCAGGCTGAGTTGTTGGTGATCGATGACGGCTCCACTGACGCGACGCCGCAAGTTCTGGAGCAGCTCCTGACTGAACATGCCGGATGCTTTAGAGCTCTGCGCAAACCCAATGGTGGTTTGTCCTCGGTGCGTAATCGTGGGATAGAGGAGGCTCGGGGGCAGTATCTGATCTTCCTCGATGCCGATGATGAGATGGCGCCTGGTGCGCTGGCTGCGTTGACCCGGCATATCTCCAGCAATCCTGACAGCCGTTTGATCATTGGCGGTCACTGGTCGGTATTCGACGACGGTCGTCGTGTCCAGCACGCCGTCAAACCCTTGCCAGCCACCCCGCGCCAGCGTGTGCGTGGCTACTTGCTGGACAAGACGGTATCGCTGTCCAACGGCGCCTGCGCGATGCATCGCGAAGTGTTTGCGCCGGGCAACTATCCTGAGCACCTGCGCAACGTTGAAGATATTCCAGTGTTTGCTCAGGTGCTGGCGCGTTTCCCGTGCAGTGTGCTCGATCAGTCGCTGGCGCTGATCTACAAGCATGACGACAGCATGCGCCATGACCTCAAGCAAAGCCTTGCGGCGGGCGTTGGGATGGTTGACGAGGTATTTTCCTCGGCCCGAATGCCTCAGGAATTGCAGGACTTGCGCCAGGCTTTCCTGGCTCAGCGCTGCCTGTCATTGTTCCGCGATTGCTACAGTGCCGGCGATTATGTCAACGCCAAGGCTTTTTACGCCCGCGCCGTGCGCGCCGATCTGCGCTCGCTCACTCGCTGGTCCTATGCCCGCAAGGCCATCCGGTTGTTGTTCAAGTGAGCGCACCACGGTCTGACGCAAGTGTGTTCCAGGCTGAAGGATGCTGGGCACAAAAAGCGCGTGAGCTGGACCGTTACCGCTGGAAGCTGCTGCGCGAGCGTCATGGTCGCTTTGGTAGCCTTTTGCGCCTGGTTCGTGATGTGCTGGTGGATGTGGCGGTCGGGGTACGCGCCAAGGCGTGCTTGAGTGGTTCGGTCGTCGCTGCACCCTGTGAGGTGCTGTTGCTGCATTCGGCACCAAAGTCCATGGCGTTGCAGCGCAAGAATATTCTGATCGAAGGCCTGCGTAAGCGCGGGCACCACCTGACAGAGGCAGCGTTACGTTCTCCGTCGGACGCCTGCGCCCAGCGCATGCTCCTGGCGCCGCCGCAGTCTGTGCCGCTGCGTTATCTGGTGTACGCCGCCCATGCCCAGTGGTTGGTGATGACGTATTCGCCCAAGGTGCTGATCAACGAACGCAACGGTAGTCTTCATGCGCCGTTCCTGCGCTTGGCATTGGCTGCGCGCGGTGCCCGACTGCTGCAACTGGCCCATGCCACGACGCTGGAATCTTCACGGCGACTGGGGATGAACGATTACGACTATTACGGCGTCTTTGGCCATAGTTCGCTGGTCGCTTTGCAAGAAAGAACATTGCGGTTCGGTGAGTCGACGGTGGTGCTGATCGGTTCTTACCTCGCCGATGAAACTTATGATCTGCCAGTTGCCGATCCTGCTCTCCAGACGTTGTTAATACTGGGAGTGGGTCCTGATCGGGAAAAAGAACCGGGCTACCAGCGCACTTATCAGTTACTGCGCGACTGGGCCGGGCAGCATCCGCATTATCGCGTGCTGTTCAAGCGTCATCCGCGCAGCAAGGCGCAATTCTGGAGCGATGCCGCTGCGCAGTTAGCCAACATCGACTTGCTGGATAGCAAGTGTTCACTGGCGGACGCTCTAGCGCAGGCCAGCGTTGTCGTCAATATCATGTCCAATGCTGGTATCGAGGCAGGGCTGGCGGGGCGGCCGGTAATCCATGTGAATGCGGGCAGCGATGTGGATATCTTCTCTCACTCACTGTTTTTTGGGCCTCAAGTGCGCGATGAGCATGAGTTTTCCCGCCAGTTGCAAGCGCTTGAGCAGGATTATCCGGGGCATGTGGCCCAGGCCCGGCGTTTTGCCGATTACCACTTGGTATACGGTTCTCAGGGTTTGGCAAAGACCATTCAACTGGTTGATAACTTGCTGCGAGGCGCAGACCCTGCGCGTGACTTCGAGACCTTCAGGCTGTCTGCCGCCGGCTGACACTGGCGACTTAAGGGCTTAAGGGCTTAAGGGCTTAAGGGCTTAAGGGGGTGAGCGCCAGGCTCAGTTCCCGTCCATTGCACACACGTTGATGGTTCAGGTAATGCTCAAGGAACTGGTTGTCCTTGAGTAGCCACTCGCGATCCTGGCGATAGCGCAGCATATGCTTGAAATTACGCAGGCGCAGGCCTTTGCGCAGTGGTTTGCGATAGGTGCGCAGGTCGGCGATGTCGATCAGCCCGAGCGTGTTTTCAGGCGTCAATACCACATTGCCCAGGTGCGCGGAGCGAAAGTAAATGCCGTTCTCATGCAGGCGTGCAATGAACTCACCCAGTTGTGCCCGAAGAGATTCGTTATCGTCGCTGCCCAGCAATTGACGCAGAGTGCGACCGGGTAGGGGGTCGTAATGCACGGCATCGCGCTCGATGCTGGGGATGCGATAAATCTGGCGAACCGTTGGGCATTCGATACTGCGTTCGCGCAGTGCTCGGCAGTTGTCGGCGAAGCGCCGGGCGTAAGGCGCCCAAAGCGCAGAAGTCAGCAGGCGTTTACGGCGAAACAGCTTGAGCATCGAGCCATCGGCCAGGCACAAGACTTTATCCCCTTTACCATCGGCCTCGAGAACGTCGGCGCCCTCGCGCATGTTGAGATAAGCGGTATGGTCGAGCGTTTGCATCAAGGCTCCAAGGCTTGGCCTGATGGGATGGGCAGCCGGCTATGTTACCGCAGTGCGCATGCTGCAAAAAACCGCTGTGGTACAATCGCCGCACTTTTTAAGAGGCAGTTGCCCGTTCACGGGGTTGCCTGGCGCAATACCACAGAGTGCTTGCTTCTGATTTCTGGTTTTATACTTCTATACGCGGACGGGCGAATAACAGAGTGTTGATGTCTGCGGACTTGTCGCACGTGGTTATATTGCGCTTTGGCGGGTGGATGCGGCCTATTTTTTGGACACCCTATGACGACAATGCTGTTCATTTCATTGGCCAAACATCAAGGCCTCTATTTCAATCGGTTACTCAATGAGACCGAGCTGCAAGGTAAAGTCGTTCCCCCTCCACAGATGCCTTGGCCAAGGTTGTTGCAGACTTCCAGAGTGCTTTCGCGAATCGACTGGCCGAGCCTGATCGAAGAAAAATGCGAGGAGCGGCGCGTCAAGAAAAAAAACGATGGTCGCTTGTATCGTCTGTTGTTACGTCTTGAGCTGATTTGGATGGCGCTGCGTGCCCAGGCCTTGCTTGATCGCGAGCGCCCCGATGTGCTGGTGTTCTGGAATGGTTCCCACCGCTACTGCCGGTTGCTGAAGGCCTTGGCGCCGCCGGGTTGTAAGACTTTCTTCTTCGAGAACGGCTTGTTGCCCGACACCACAACCGTTGATCCGCAGGGCGTGAACTACCTGAACGCCGTTCCGCGTGATGCCGGTTTTTACCTCAACTATCCCTATCCCGTGCCTGAAAATCAGGCAGTGCCCGTGCTGATTCCACGCCAGCCTCGTACCAGTGGCCCGGCACCGATTGTGCTGCCGGAGCAGTTCGTCTTTATTCCGTTCCAGGACGACCGCGATAGTCAGGTTCGGCTGTTTTCTCCCTGGATCAAGAACATGCGCGAGATGTTCGCATTGGGCGAGCGCTTGGCCAAAGAGACTGGATTGACAGTGGTGTTCAAGGAGCATCCATCCAGTCGCGAAACGTATCCTGAGTTGCATGAGCGTACTCACGAACGTCTGTTGTTCGCCAACGGCAACGCCACTCAGCAGTTGATCGAGTCCAGTCAGTTTGTGGTCACGCTGAACTCGACGGTTGGCCTGGAAAGCCTGCTTTTGGGTAAGCCCGTGCTCACCCTGGGTCAGGCGTTTTTCAATATCGAAGGGCTAGTAATGCATGCCGATAACGCCGAGCAGGTGGTGGAACTGGCGCGCGCATTCCCGCAATGGCCACTCGATGAGCGGTTGAGGCGTAACTTTCTCCATTACCTCTCTGAACACTACTGTATCAAGGGTGGCTGGAAGAACGCCGACAAGGCCCAGTTGCAGCGGGTCGCCAATCGAATGTTGGGTAAAGCCGAATGCTGACGGGAATGAAGAAAATTATCGGTAAGGATGTCCTGGAAATGTGGGCGTCTATCGGTTTTCTTGTGCTGCTGTGTGGGGCGTGGGTACTGCCGGACAATAAGCTTTATCACCAAATGATGATTTTCCTGCTGTGGCTGCCTGCCTTGTTGGCGCTGTTCCACCGGGATTTTCGCGCGATGCTCAAACAACCGGAGTGCATCCTCTTTGCTATCTTCGCGGCCTGGACGTTATTGGTGCTGATGGTTGAGGGCGGTAATAACATCTTTGGCAAAAGCAAGGTGACGCTCTATGTGGCCCTTACCCTGTTAGGCGTGCTACTGGCTGCACAGAACCGCAAGTGGCGGTTCGAGTCCATGTTGTTGTACGCATCGATTATTGGCGGTTTTTTTGCTGCAGCTTCCTGGGTCTACTTTTATGACGTGTCCGCTCAACCTTTCAGCGACAGGCTGATTGCCATTGGCCTGTGGGACACTGCAATCATGGCCGCGCATGCGGTGGGGGGCTTGCTGATTCTTGGCGTCTTCACGTTGCAGACCAAGCGCTTCAACCCCTGGGCGCTGGTGTTGCTGCTGATTCCGGCGCTGGGATATGCGCTATTCCTGGGCTTTAGCCAAACACGCGGTGTGTGGATCGGCTTGTTGGCCTGTCTATTCGTGATGGGAGTGGCGCGACCGTCGCGCCTGGGAGGCGGGCTGATCATTCTGGTGGTCCTGGGGTTGGCATCCATTGCTGTATTCAAGCCGGAAATTCTCTTGCAACGCGGCGTTTCTTTCCGCCCTGAGCTATGGAGCGGCGGCGTTCAATTGATGCTGGATCATTGGGGGATGGGATTGGGATTCCATGAGTACCTGATTCCTGTCCCTGAAATCGGACAGGCATTCAAACATCCCCATAACCTGTTCCTGGATATCGGTGTGCGTCTCGGTGTACCTGGGCTCCTGCTATTCGGCTGGCTGTGGCTGGCGGTTGGCTGGCGTGGCTGGGTTTCGCGCGCGCAGCCACTGGGGCAGGTGTTGCTGGCACTCTGGGTGTTTTCCGGGGCGTCATTGATGACCGATGGCATTGGTCTCTGGCTCAAGCCCAATGCGGACTGGTTGATCACCTGGTTGCCGATTGCCTTGAGTATCGTGTTGGCCACTCGTGGGAGCAATGAAACCAAAGGTTCCGTCTGGAGTGTTTCAACCCCTGATGTTCCTGGTCCGGTAGCGAAGTGCTAAAGCGTTTTCGACACCTGGTCCTGGCTGAGCCGATGTTGTAATTCGTTCGCTGTTACAATCCACAGGTTGTCTGTCTTTTTCAAACGTACGAGGCGCGCCGAATGGCCAATTCCGACCAGCAATCAAGCATGAAGATTTACCTGCGGTTGCTGAAATACGTGCTCCCGTACTGGGGCGCTTTCGCCATCAGTATTATCGGCTTCGTGCTATTCGCATCCAGCCAGCCGATGCTGGCGGACATGCTCAAGCATTTTCTCGACGCCTTGCAGAAACCCGATGACACCAAGTTTCTGGGGGTCTCGCTGGTACTCGGCGTACCGTTGTTGATTGTGCTGATTGCCGTCTACCAGGGCATCGGCTCATTTCTGGGTAACTATTACCTGGCCAAGGTTGCCCGTGGTGTGGTCCACGACCTGCGTTGTGCCTTGTTCGACAACCTGTTGACCTTGCCTAACCGCTACTTCGACAACCATAACTCCGGTCACCTGATTTCCCGTATCACCTATAACGTGACAATGGTCACCGGTGCTGCCACTGATGCGATCAAAGTAGTGATCCGTGAAGGCCTGACGGTGGTGTTCCTGTTCGGTTACCTGCTGTACAGCAACTGGAAAATGACCTTGGTATTGCTGGCGATCCTGCCGGTCATCGCGATTCTGGTGAGTAGCGCCAGCAAAAAATTTCGCAAGCAAAGCAAGAAAATCCAGGTGGCGATGGGCGATGTGACCCATGTGGCTTCGGAGACTATCCAGGGCTATCGCGTGGTTCGTAGCTTTGGCGGTGAGACTTACGAAATCGATCGGTTCCACAAGGCCAGTGCCGACAACATGAACCGCAGCCTGGGCATGACCCGCACCCAGTCGATCTACACCCCGATGCTGCAACTGGTGATTTACATCGGCATGGCGGTGTTGATGTATCTGGTGCTTTACCTTCGCGGCGATGCCTCTGCTGGCGAACTGGTTGCCTACATTACCGCCGCCGGTTTGTTACCCAAGCCGATTCGTCAGTTGTCGGAAGTCAGCGCCACGATCCAGAAAGGGCTGGCCGGTGCGGAGAGCATCTTCGAGCAGCTCGACGAAGAACCGGAAGTCGATACGGGCACCAAGGAAATGGTGCGCGTCAGCGGTCGCCTGGAAGTGCGTAACCTGAGCTTCCAGTACCCGGGCACCGAGAAACTTGTGCTCAACGATATTTCCTTTACCGCCGAAGAGGGCCAGATGGTCGCTCTGGTGGGGCGTTCAGGCAGCGGCAAGTCGACCTTGGCCAACCTGATTCCGCGTTTCTATCACCACGACAAGGGCCAGATCCTGCTCGACGGAATGGATGTCGAGGAATACAAGCTGACCAACCTGCGTCGTCACATTGCCCTGGTGACCCAGCAGGTCACCCTGTTCAACGACAGCGTCACCAACAACATCGCCTACGGCGACCTCGCCGGCGCACCGTTCGAAGACGTGCGCAAGGCTGCCGAAGATGCCTACGCCGCCGAGTTCATCGAGCAAATGCCTCAAGGCTACGACACCCTGGTGGGCGAAAATGGCGTGCTGCTTTCCGGTGGTCAGCGCCAGCGTCTGGCGATTGCCCGGGCACTGCTCAAGAATGCGCCATTGCTGATCCTCGATGAGGCTACCTCGGCCCTCGACACCGAGTCCGAGCGTCACATCCAGGCAGCACTGGAACAAGTGATGAAGGGCCGTACCACGCTGGTGATCGCTCACCGCTTGTCGACCATTGAGAAGGCTGACCTGATCCTGTTGATGGACCAGGGCCGTATCGTCGAACGCGGCACCCACGCCGAGTTGTTGGCGTTGAACGGTCTCTACGCACGCCTGCACGAGAAGGATTTCGTCGAAAGCACCGACGAGGCGATGACGGAGTCCCACGTTTGATTTTGAGTTACTGGCGGGCCTGGAGAGAAAGCGGCTGGGTACCCATTGATGCAACGGTTTATACCCAGGCCTGGCAACAGTTTGGCGGCAGCGTGGCGACTCATCCCGAAGTCGTTGAGCGCCTGGCTGGGCTGGTAGGCATCCCGGTGCGTTATCTGGGCTGGTTCGTCGACGGTGAATTGTGCGCCGCGATGCCGACCTGGGGCCGTCATGTGGCCTTGTCCAAGGACGTGCTCAAGCGTGAAGGCAAACGTGGCCTGCTCGATCTCGGCAATGCCGAGATCATCCTGCCGGTTGCCGAAGATGCTCAGGTTCGTCTGCGGCATCACGCGCGTTATGTGTCCGAACTCAATGCCCCAAACATCACCGGTCTCGCTGAGCAACCTGAAGGCCTGGCGCTGGCTCGTGAACCAGAGGACTACAGCAAGAAGTTTCGCTACAACCAGCGTCGTGACCAGCGTTTGCTTGAAGAGGCGGGTGGCATCATCCGACCGATGCTGGAGCTGAGCGCCAGCGAACAGGCGACCATCTATGCCGACCTGTTCCAGCGCCGCTGGAACTTTGAAGCACCGGGCAAGGCGCGTCTTTCTGAAGTGTTCAGCCTGTTGCGTGAGTTCATGACCGGGTCCTTGATTTACCTGAACGACGAGCCGGTGGCGATCCAGATTCTGTACCGGGTCGAGGCACCCAAGTGGGTCAGCCTGGAATACATTAACGGCGGTGTCGATCCGCAGAACCGCGAGTTCAGCCCCGGCAGTGTCCTCAGTTTCGTCAACACCCAAGCCGCGTGGGAGCAGGCCCGAGCTGTGGGCAAGCCGCTGCGTTACTCGTTCGGCCGCGCCGATCGCGAATACAAGGATCGCTGGTGTCACCGGGTTCCGGTCTACCGGGTTTGAGCGAGGACAGGCAGTCATGAGCGCACGCAAACAACAATTGCTTAAACGCCATCGCCAGCGCAAACGCGTGGTGCTGATCGGGGCGTTGTTGGCTGCATTACTATTTGGCATTTTTGTCGCGTGGTGGCCGTTGCCGCTGTTCCTGCTGCTGGGCTGGATCACCCATGAAGCCTGGTTCGCCGACCATCTGTTCTATGCCCCGGGCGACGATTATCGCTATGACTTCCCGGCGGGTACGCCGCAATTCCCCGCCACCTTGGTCAATGGTGTCTTGCAGGTTACGGGCGACTTTGGTCTGGCACAAACCCTGGTTTTGCAGGTGCGGGTCAAGAGCCATTGGCTGGGTCGCTTTCTTGACCCCCAGGTATGGATCGGTGACGACCGTCAAGATCTGGAGCGCGGTGTTGCGGGAGAGCGTTTTCTCAATCTGTCAGGGCAAGGCTCGGCGCTGGCAGCCGGGACCCTGACATTACGTGGACGCTTTTGCAGCCTGGTGCCACAGGCGACTTTACACGCCCTGAGTAATCCGGATTTTGGCCAGCAGCGTCTGCTAATCATCGCCCCCCATGCCGATGATGCCGAACTGGCAGCTTTTGGTCTCTATAGTCGGGCGTCCGAGGTGGCTATCGTCACACTGACGCAAGGCGAGATTGAGGCCGAAAACTATCGCGATATGGGCCTCGACACCGCTCAGGCCGCCCGACTCAAGGGGCGCCTGCGCAGTTGGGACAGCCTGGCAGTGCCGCTGTGGGGCGGGGTGCCGCAACAGCAGTGTGTGCAATTGGGCTACTACTGCTTGCAACTGGATGCGATGGCGCAGCAGCCGGAGCAAAGCTTCGGCTCCCGGGAGTCGGGGGAGAGCGATATACGCAATGTGCGTCGGCACAATGCCCTGAGCCTGCCGGGTGACGTCGATGGTCAGCCCCATTGGCGCAACCTGGTGGCTGATCTGGCGCGTCTGCTTGAGCATCACCAGCCCGATGCGGTGCTGACGCCTCATCCCGAACTGGATCCCCACAGCGACCATGTCGCCAGCACTCGCGCCTTGTTGGAGGCGATTGAACTCAGTACCTGGCGCCCGCGTACCCTGCTGCTCTATGCCAATCACCTGCACGACAACGACCGCTGGCCGATGGGCCCGGCGGATTATGGCATTGCCCTGCCGCCGACCATCGAACCGTTGCCAGCTGATGGGCTATGGAGCCCGTTGCTGGACGCGCCAACCCGCATGGACAAAGCCATGGTCTTGGGCATGCAGCACGACTTGCAGGGCCGTCCACCGCTCAAAAGACGTCTGCGCCGGGTGATTCAGCGATTGTTGGCCGGGCGTCGCTGGCCCCGCACAGGTGAAGACGAGTTCTTCCGCAAAGCGGTGCGCCGACACGAACTTTTCTGGGTGCGTCCGCTGGATGCCCCTCCACAGGATGACCGCCGCTGAGCCTCTTTGCTCGCGTGCGGCCGCATTCTTTCGCCATGTTATTATCCGCGACGCTTTTATTGCCCCTGGAGTTTCCATGAAGTTATCCATGCCACGATTCGATCAGGCCCCTGTCCTGGTGGTCGGTGATGTCATGCTCGACCGTTACTGGCATGGTGGTACCTCACGGATTTCCCCTGAGGCGCCGGTACCGGTAGTCAAGGTCGAGCAAATCGAGGACCGCCCGGGCGGTGCCGCCAACGTTGCCCTGAACATTGCCGCGCTCGGTGCGCCGGCCTCGCTGGTCGGCGTGACCGGCGACGACGAAGCGGCCGACAGCCTGGTCAATAGCCTAAAGGGCGCTGGCGTGCGGGCGTTGTTCCAGCGCATTGCGCACCAGCCGACCATCGTCAAGCTGCGGGTGATGAGCCGCCACCAGCAATTGCTGCGTATCGACTTCGAAGAACCTTTCTCCACCGACGCCCTGGCGCTGGGCGAGCAAGTCGACGAATTGCTCGAAGGCATCAAGGTGTTGGTGCTGTCCGACTACGGCAAAGGCGCGCTGAAAAACCATCAGGTACTGATCCAGGCCGCCCGTGCCCGTGGCATTCCGGTGCTGGCCGATCCCAAGGGCAAGGATTTCTCGATCTACCGTGGCGCGAGCTTGATCACCCCCAACCTCAGCGAGTTTGAAACCATCGTCGGCGGTTGCGCCGATGAGCACGAACTGGTGAGCAAGGGCGCGCAACTGATGCACGACCTGGATCTCGGCGCCTTGCTGGTGACCCGTGGCGAGCATGGCATGACCTTGCTGCGACCGGATCACCCGGCGCTGCACCTGCCGGCCCGTGCCCGCGAAGTGTTCGACGTGACCGGTGCCGGTGATACGGTGATTTCTACCCTGGCTGCGGCAATTGCCGCTGGCGAAGAACTGCCCCACGCGGTGGCCCTGGCCAACCTGGCGGCGGGCATCGTGGTCGGCAAGCTCGGTACGGCGGCAATCAGCGCGCCGGAGCTGCGTCGCGCGATTCAGCGTGAAGAAGGTTCCGAGCGTGGTGTGTTGGGGCTGGAGCAGCTGTTGCTGGCGGTCGACGACGCACGTGCGCACAACGAGAAGATTGTATTCACCAACGGCTGTTTCGACATCCTGCATGCCGGCCATGTGACCTACCTCGAACAGGCGCGTGCCCAAGGCGATCGACTGATCGTGGCGGTCAATGACGATGCATCGGTGAGCCGCTTGAAAGGGCCGGGTCGTCCGATCAACAGCGTCGACCGTCGCATGGCGGTACTGGCCGGTCTGGGCGCCGTGGACTGGGTGATTAGTTTCGCTGAAGGCACCCCGGAAAACCTGCTGCGCGAGGTCAAGCCGGATGTGTTGGTCAAGGGCGGCGATTACGGGATCGACCAGGTGGTTGGCGCGGACATCGTCACTGCTTACGGCGGGACCGTGAAAGTGCTGGGGCTGGTGGAAAACAGCTCGACCACGGCGATTGTCGAGAAGATCCGCAATCACTGATAGCCGTGAGAGTGCTTGATCATTCCCACGCTCTGCGTGGGAATGCCTCTTTGGACGCTCTGAGTCCGCTTTGAGACGCGGAGCGTCTCGGGCTGCATTCCCACGCAGGGCGTGGAATGATCAGGGGCGTGCGGCCTTGCGCGGCACGATTCTTTTCAGCAGTTGCTTTGCTTTTCCATGCAAACGGGCCAAACCGGAATCCTTCCCCGGCGGGCTCAAACCCTGTTGCCGCACCCAGTCCTTCCAGCGAATCCGCTCATCCTTCACCAGCCACCCTTCCTGCCGGGCAAAACTCTCCGCCAGATATAGCCCGCGGGTACTCGCCGGGTACAGCTGATCCTTTTTCAGGGTATAGAGCTCGGCCAGCGGCTGGCCGTCCTGCAGTGGCATCAGATACAAATCGGGACGTTTGCGATCAAGCCGGGCCACCAGTTGATCGCCCTCCAGCCGTTCGTCAACATGGAAAAGGCTCAAGGACTTGGCTTCCTTGGGCACGTCCAGGCGCAAATCATAGATCAATTGCAACGACGCAGTCGGCAGATGCACATAAGCCCGCGGGCGCTCGAGCAGCGGCATGTTGGCGCAACGCACCGGCCGCGCCGAGCCGGACAGCGGCGTCAGGCGAAACGGCAGGGCTTCGCGGTAATGCAAGGCGGCCGAGTAGGGCGCCGGTAGCCAGGTGTCATTGAAACGCCCGCTGAGCCAACCTTCCGGGGTTTCCAGCAGGCACTCTTCGGCAATTTCCTGGGTCGCCGTGTGCAGCGGCAGGTTCAGCTCATGGGCCGGCACATAACCGGAGATCAGCTTCAGCACCACATCGCCGCGGTCCTGCCGACGCTGACGCACCAACACCCAGTAATCGCGATTCTGCCAATGCAGGGTCAGGCGCACCGAAACCCCAAGATTCGCCAGCTCCAGGGCAAACCGCTCGCTGTCGGGTACCGTCACCGGGCGGCGACGTTGCAAGGTCTGGGAGAAATTCAGCGGCATCCCGATGCTCTGGTAACTCAGGCCTTCGGGTGTCGCTTCGACGAATAACGGCAGGGTCTTGAAGTTGCTCGGGTTCTTTCTTATCAGCGTACGCGGCATGTCGGCTCCTGCTTAAGGCCGCGTGGGCGGCATCAGTTTCTACGAAGGACCTGGGCAACGGTCGCGACGTTGTGGGCGAGGTGCAGCGGATTGATGGTCCCGACAATAGCACTGGCCACACCCGGGTGTTCAAACAACAACTCGAAGCTGGCGCGCACCGGGTCCACGCCCGGGCTCAAGCAGACGTGGCCGCTGGCCAGGGCTTTTTTGACCAGGATCGCTTTGCCATGAGCAGCAGCATAGTCAATGACCGGCTTCTCGTTCTGTTCGTTCAGATTGTAGGTGACCATCGCGCAATCACCTTGTTCCAGAGCCTTCAAGCCGCCTTCGACGGTTTTGCCGGAAAAACCGAAACCGCGAATCTTGCCTTCGCGCTTGAGCACGGCGAGGGTCGCATAGACCTCGCTGTCATTGAGGATCGCCAGGTCATTGCCGTCGGAATGCACCAGCACCAGATCGATAACATCCGTCTCCAGACGTTGCAGGCTGCGTTCCACCGACAGGCGAGTATGGGTGGCGCTGAAGTCGTGACGTGACTGGCCGTCGGTAAACTCTTCGCCGACCTTGCTGACGATCACCCAGTCTTGACGCTGACCACGCAGCAATGGGCCAAGACGTTCTTCGCTGCGGCCATAGGCCGGCGCGGTGTCGATCAGGTTGATGCCCAGGTCGCGCGCGAGTTTGAGCAGCATGCGCGCTTCGTCATCGCCGGGGATCTGGAAACCATTGGGGTATTTCACCCCTTGATCGCGGCCAAGTTTCACCGTGCCCAGGCCCAGTGGTGATACCAGCAGGCCGGTGCTGCCCAAAGGGCGATGCAGATCGTGCAGGGTGGGTTGGCTCATGGCAGCAGTTGCTCCCAGGCAGGGACGCCCATCGGCGGTTTCGGCAGTTCCGGCAGCGGCGCGGGATGGCTCGGTTGAATGCCGTCGCGTTGCAGTGCGGTGAGGACGCGGTCAGCGAAGTCCGGTGCGAGGGCCAGTTTGGTCGGCCACCCCACCAGCAGGCGATCCTGCTCGGCGAGGAAGGCGTTGTCCGGACGAGTCAGGCCCGATTGCAGCGGCTCCGCGCGTTCGACCCGCAAGGTCGCCCACTGTGCGGTGCTCAAGTCGATCCACGGCAGCAGGTTGCCGAGTTCCTTTTGCGCGCTGGCGATCTGCGCCGCAGGCTCGCGCGCCACGCCCTCAGCTTCGGCGATGTCGCCTCCCACATACCAGACCCACTGGCCATCGGCGGCCGGGTGAGTGGTCACGGTGACGCGCGGCTTTGGCCCGCCGCCCAGGCAATGGGCGTAAAGCGGTTTGAGGCCCGGGCCTTTGACGATGATCATGTGCAGGGGACGACGCTGCATGGCCGGTTGGCTCAGGCCCAGCGCAGTGAGCAGGTCGGCGGTGCCGGCACCGGCGCTGAGAACGATGCGCTGGGCGCGGATCTCGCGTTCGTCGACTTTCAAGCCGACCAGTTCGCCGTTTTCCAGCAGCGGTTCGATGTGCTGACCGGCCAGCAGGCCGTCGCCAGCCAGATCGGCCAGGCGCTGGATCAGGCTCGGCACGTCGACCACCAGTTCTGTCAGGCGATAGACCTTGCCCTTGAAGCGCTTGTCTTGCAGCGCCGGCGGCAATTGATCGCCTTTAACCTGATCGACCCGCCCGCGCACGGCTTTGCTGGCGAAAAAACTGGTGAGGTTGCCGGCGAGGGTGCCGGGGGACCAGAGGTAATGGGCGTCGGACAACACGTGCACGCCGGACAGGTCCAGTTCGCCGTCGCCGGCCAGCGCTTCACGCCAGCGACGCGGCATGTCGGCGATGGCTTCCGAGGCACCGGTCAGGGCCCCGTGCAACGCGTACTTGGCGCCGCCGTGGATGATGCCCTGGGACTTCAGGCTCTGCCCGCCGCCGAGGCTGGCGCTTTCCACCAGCACGGTTGAAAAACCCTGGCGGCGCAGGCGCGCATTCAGCCAGAGGCCGGCGACACCAGCGCCGACAATCAGAACGTCGGTGGAAATAACAGATGGCATGCAGCGACCTCAGTGTTCAAGACGAGGGCGCAGTATACAGATTCATGCCGGACGCAATCCTTGTAGCAGCTGCCGAAGGCTGCGTTCGAGGACGAAGTCCTCGGCCTTCGATCTGTCTCGGGAGCGGTGTTGTCAGGTTTTACGACTGCTTCGCCGCCGAACGCAGCCTTCGGCAACTGCTACAGAGAACCGTGCAACACGATTTACCTGCGAGCTGCCGAAGGCTGTGATCTTTTCTTTCAATGCCCGGCAGTTTTCGAGAACAGCTGGATAACCACCACACCCAGCACAATCAGCGCCATCCCCAGCATCGCCGGTACATCCAGCTTCTGCCCGTAGATAAACAGCGCCGCGATGCTGACCATCACGATCCCCATGCCGGCCCATACCGCGTAAGCCACGCCCACCGGAACGCTGCGCACCACCAGGGTCAACATCCAGAACGCAATGCCGTAACCGACGATGACCAGCAGCAGCGGCAGTGGCGTGCTGAAACCCTTGACCGCTTTCATCGAAACAGTAGCGATCACTTCGGCGCAGATGGCGATGGCCAGGTAGTAGTAAGCGGTCATGGGTCAATCCTCGTGTGAAGTGTTGCTTTCTGAGGTCGGCATTCTAGAGATTCGCCAGATGCGGTAAAGTCATTACCTATCTGTTCTGAAGATGGGTTGAGCCATGAACATGCAATGGAATCTGGAACAGCTGCGCTTGTTTGTCAGCGTCGCGGAACAACGTTCGTTTTCCGCGGTGGCGCGGGATCAGCGCAAGGCACAGTCGGCGGTCAGCAGTTCGATTGCGCTGCTGGAAGAGGACTTGGGCGTCAGCCTGTTCGATCGCAGCAGTGGTCGTCAGCCGAAACTCACCGAGGCCGGCACCGCCCTGCTTGAAGAGGCGCGGGAAGTGCTGCGCCAATGTGAGCGCCTCAACGGCCGGGCACTGGCGATGATGCGTGGCCAGGAAGCGAGCCTGCGGGTGGCTCAGGACGAGGCGATGCCCTATCAAGCGGTGGTTGAAAGCTTTGAGGCACTGGCGGAAAAGTTTCCCAGCCTTGAAGTGCAGCTGACCAGCGCTGCCCAAGGTGATGTCGCGCGCAAATTGGTGGAGCGCCGGGCCGACCTGGGCTTGCTGTTTTATCACGACCAGATTCCCGAAGCCCTCGAGCGGCGAGTGCTGGGCAGCGTCGAGATGGTCACGGTGTGCGGCGCGGGGCATCCCTTGGCGCAGCAGACGCAGGTCGACTGCCAGCAATTGGCGCAGCATCGACAGTTGCTGATGTCCACGCAGTCCAGCGTCTATCCCGGCAGTGAGCCGGCCAGCCCGCAGGTCTGGCGCGCCGACAGTTTCTACGTGATGGCCGAATGGGTGATGCGCGGTCTCGGCTGGGCCTGGTTGCCGCGACATGTGGTGCAATACCCGGCATATCAGGACCAGATGGTCGAACTGGCCAGCGAATGGACTCCGCCGGCATTGATTGTGGAGCTGGTCTGGCGTCGCGATGAGCCCCTCGGCCCGGCGGCTCGTTGGCTGGCGGAACGTTTTGCCGTGCACTTGCAGGCGATCGGCTAAAAAACCGATAAACTCCGCCGCCATGAATAGAACTCTCTACACCGCGCTGTTTTATCTGGGGCTGCCATTGGTAGCGATTCGGCTTTGGCTGCGGGCGCGCAAGGCGCCGGCGTACGCCAAGCGCATTGGCGAACGTTTCTCCCTCGGGTTGCCGGCGATGAAAACGGGCGGTATCTGGGTGCACGCGGTGTCGGTGGGTGAAAGCATTGCCGCAGCGCCGATGATTCGCGCCTTGCTGCAACGTTATCCACAGTTGCCCATTACCGTCACCTGCATGACCCCGACCGGGTCCGAGCGCATCCAGGCACTGTTCGCCAACGAGCCGCGCATCCAGCACTGCTATTTGCCTTATGACTTGCCCTGCGCCGCGGCGCGATTCCTTGACCGGGCCCGGCCGAAACTGGCGGTGATCATGGAAACCGAACTCTGGCCCAACCATATCCACCAATGCGCCAAACGCGGGATTCCCGTGGCCTTGGCCAATGCGCGACTGTCCGAACGCTCAGCCAGGGGCTATGGCCGTTTCAGTAAGCTGACCCAGCCGATGCTTGCCGAGATGAACCTGTTCGCGGTGCAGACCGAAGCCGAGGCGCAGCGCTTCCGGGATTTGGGCGCACGCCCGGAAACCGTCGAAGTGACTGGTTCGATCAAGTTCGACCTGACCATCGACCCGCAACTACTGCAGCGTGCCGGCGAATTGCGTGCACAGTGGCAGGCGCAGGATCGCCCGGTATGGATCGCCGCGAGTACCCATGAAGGTGAAGACGAAGTGGTGCTGGCTGCCCATCGTCGGCTGCTGGCCAATCATCCCGATGCCTTGCTGATTCTGGTGCCCCGCCATCCGGAACGTTTCAACCCGGTGTTCGAATTGTGCCGACAGCAGGGTTTCGCCACGGTGCGGCGTTCGACAGGCGAGCCGGTTACCGCAAGCACTTCGGTGCTGCTGGGCGACACCATGGGCGAGTTGTTGTTTCTCTACGCCTTGGCCGACAGCGCTTTTGTCGGCGGCAGCCTGGTGCCCAACGGCGGTCATAACCTGCTGGAGCCGGCGGCCCTGGCCAAACCGGTGCTCAGTGGGCCGCACCTGTTCAACTTCCTTGAAATCGCCGCGCAGTTGCGCAGTGCCGGGGCGTTGGCCGAGGTCGATGATGCCGAAGGTCTGGCGCTGGCGGTGCAGCGGTTGTTCGAATTGCCGAGCGATGCGCAGCGAATGGCAGAGGCGGGACTGAAAGTGATGCGCACCAATCAAGGTGCGTTGCAGCGGTTGCTGGATGGGTTGGGCAGGTTGATCGAGCGTTAGGCTGAGTTGCCTGAATGAAAAGATCGCAGCCTGCGGCAGCTCCTACATTGGGATTGATGTACACCCTGTAGGAGCTGCCGAAGGCTGCGATCTTTTGATCTTTTGCTTTTATTGAGCAGGATTAGCCCGTAATTGCTCCGCCGCAGCCTTGGCCAGATCCGGTGGCAGGAAGTCCTTGTCCGGGTTGTAGTCGGGTTTGAGGTAACGCGTCAGGTCCTGCAAATCCCCCGGGTTCAAAGTGCCGGCGGCCTGCTTCAAGCGCAGGTTGTCGAGGATGTAGTCGTAGCGGGTGTTGTTGTAGTTGCGCACCGAGGTGTACAGCTGACGCTGGGCATCGAGTACGTCGACGATGTTGCGCGTCCCCACCTGATAACCGATTTCGGTCGCTTCCACCGCGCTCTGGTTGGAGATGATCGACTGTCGGCGGGCCTGCACCTGCTCGACGTCGGTGTTCACGGCGCGGTGCAGGTTGCGGGTGTTTTCCACGACCTGACGACGCAGGGCTTCGCGTTGCTGCTCGGACTGAGTCAGCCGCGAGTAGGACTCACGCACTTGCGAGCTGGTCAGGCCGCCACTGTAGAGCGGGATGTTCAGTTGCAGGCCAACCGTGCGCTGCTCGACATCGCCGCCGTAACGCACGCCGTTCGGATTCGGGTTGGTAAAGCCGAGGGCGTCGTTGTCACCTTTCTGGTATTGCGCGACCGCATCCAGGGTGGGCGCGTGTCCGGCCTTGCGCTGCTTGAGAGTCTCCTCGGCGGCGCTCACCGCGTAGTTGCTGGCCAGCAAATTCAGGTTCTGTTTGGCGGCGGTGTCGACCCAGGCTTTGGCATCGTTCGGTGCCGGCGGCAGGATTGGCAAGGTGTGGACGATGCCCTGAATCGAGTTGTACTGGCGGTTGGTCAGAGTGATCAGCGCTTCGAACGCATCATCTACCTGACGCTGAGCGAGAATCCGGTTGGCCCGCGCCGTGTCGTAACTGGCTTGGGATTGCAACACGTCGGTCTTGTCCGACAGGCCAACGTCGAAGCGCTCGTTGGACTGATCGAGTTGACGCTTGAACGCCGCTTCTTCGGCTTTGGTCGAGGCCAGGGTGTCCTGGCTGCGCAGCACGTTGAAGTAGCTTTCGGCGCTTTGCAGAATCAGGTTCTGTTCGGTGGCCGAGAGTTGCAAGGCTGCCTGTTCGTTGACGTCTTTGGCGGCCTGCAACTGGAACCAGCGATCGGCACGGAAAATCGGTTGCGAGAGGGTCGCCTGATACACCGTGCCACTGCGGGTCGAGGTCAGCGATGGCTGATCGAGCGAGGTGCGGGTGTTGTTCAGATCGGCACCGGCGGACAGGTTGGGCAACAGTCCGGCGCGAGCCTGGGGCACGACTTCCTTCTGGGCACCGTATTGGGCGCGGGCGGCGGCGATGTCGGCGTTGTTGTCCACCGCTTCCTGATAGACGCTGACCAGGTCAGTCTTGGTCGATAAGGGCGCTTCAGCTGCCCAGGCCATTCCATTGGACGCACAAGACACGGCAAGGGCCAGTGAGAGTTTGCGCAGCATGAGGCCATCCCTAAAAAATTATGCTGATAATTTGAGCGCCAAGGCTACGGCGCGGCGCCCTGCAGCGTCAAGGCGCGGCACGGCGTAGCGAGTGTAGTTGCACGCAGGCACGGCAACAATCCTGCGATTGCGCCATTCATCATGGTGTTTGCTGCGGAGTTGGCGTTCTTTGCCGGTTGTGTCTAGACTGGCCGGGTTCTTGTCGGGGTGCCTTGCTATGAGGCTGAGATCGAATAATTTCGGATCCCGTTGAACCTGATCAGGTTAGCGCCTGCGTAGGGAACAAGATTTCTCGTCACCCGGCGAGTCCTCTTGTGCTTCGTCCGGGATGTTGTTCGACAATCGAACACCCCTCGAGCACCGAGCACAGCACGGCTGGTTATCCCAGCGCCCGTGCGTCCATTCGTTTACAGGTTCGCTCCGACAAAAATCCACTGCCTGGATGTGTGTCTGGAGAGCCCGTGATGACTACAAAATCAAAAATCGAAACCAATCTGAGTGACTCGGCCAAGGTCGATCAGCAATCGGTTCAGCCGTTTACCCGCTCGCAAAAAATCTATGTCCAGGGCACTCGCCCGGACATCCTCGTGCCAATGCGTGAAATCAGCCTTGATGTGACCCCGACCGATTTCGGCGGCGAAATCAACGCGCCGGTGGTGGTGTATGACACCTCGGGCCCGTACACCGACCCCAATGTCATCATCGACGTGCGCAAAGGCCTGGCCGACGTGCGTTCACCGTGGATCGAGTCCCGTGGCGACACCGAACGTCTGCCCGGCTTGAGCTCCAACTTCGGCCAGGAACGTCTCGCCGACCCGGAACTGACCAAGCTGCGTTTCGCCCACGTCAACAACCCGCGTCGCGCCAAGCCGGGTGCCAACGTCAGCCAGATGCACTATGCCCGCAAAGGCATCATCACCGCCGAGATGGAATACGTCGCCATCCGCGAAAACATGAAGCTCGAAGTGGCCCGTGCTGCCGGCCTGCTGGATCAGCAACACGCCGGCTACAGCTTCGGCGCCAGCGTGCCGAAAATCATCACGCCGGAATTTGTCCGTGAAGAGATCGCCCGCGGTCGCGCGATCATTCCGGCCAACATCAACCACACCGAACTGGAACCGATGATCATCGGCCGTAACTTCCTGGTGAAGATCAACGGCAACATCGGCAACAGTGCACTGGGTTCGTCCATCGAAGAGGAAGTGGCGAAACTGACCTGGGGTATTCGCTGGGGTTCGGACACGGTCATGGACTTGTCCACCGGCAAGCACATTCACGAAACCCGCGAATGGATCATCCGTAACTCGCCGGTGCCGATCGGTACCGTGCCGATCTATCAGGCCCTGGAAAAAGTCGGCGGCGCCGCTGAAGACCTGACCTGGGAGCTGTTCCGCGACACGCTGATCGAGCAGGCCGAGCAGGGCGTCGACTACTTCACCATCCACGCCGGTGTGTTGCTGCGCTACGTGCCGTTGACCGCCAAGCGCGTGACCGGCATCGTCTCCCGTGGCGGTTCGATCATGGCCAAGTGGTGTCTGGCGCATCACAAGGAAAACTTCCTCTACACCCATTTCGAAGACATCTGCGAAATCATGAAGGCCTACGACGTCAGCTTCTCGCTGGGCGATGGCCTGCGTCCGGGCTCGATTGCCGACGCCAACGACGCCGCACAATTCGGTGAGCTGGAAACCCTCGGCGAACTGACCAAGATCGCCTGGAAGCACGACGTACAATGCATGATCGAAGGCCCGGGCCACGTGCCGATGCAGTTGATCAAAGAGAACATGGACAAGCAGCTCGAGTGCTGCGACGAGGCGCCGTTCTACACCCTCGGCCCACTGACCACCGACATCGCTCCAGGCTACGACCACATCACCTCCGGTATCGGTGCGGCGATGATCGGCTGGTTCGGTTGCGCCATGCTCTGCTACGTCACACCGAAGGAACACCTCGGCCTGCCGAACAAGGATGACGTGAAGACCGGGATCATCACCTACAAGATCGCCGCTCACGCTGCCGACCTTGCGAAGGGGCATCCGGGCGCACAGATTCGCGACAATGCCTTGAGCAAGGCGCGTTTCGAATTCCGTTGGGAAGACCAGTTCAACCTCGGTCTGGACCCGGACACCGCGCGCTCGTACCACGACGAAACCCTGCCGAAGGATTCGGCCAAGGTCGCGCACTTCTGCTCCATGTGCGGGCCGAAATTCTGCTCGATGAAGATCACCCAGGAAGTCCGCGAATACGCGGCCAACCAGCGGATCGAAACGGTCGATGCGGAAGTTGCGCAGGGATTGGCGGAACAGGCTGAGCGCTTCAAGCAGGAAGGCAGTCAGTTGTACAAGAAGGTTTGATCCCGTACTGATCGTTCCCACGCTCCGCGTGGGAATGCAGCCCGTGACGCTCCGCGTCCCTAGAGGCATTCCTACGCAGAGCGTCGGAACGATCACAACACCTGCCTCTCTGAGATAACACCCCTTGAGCATCCAACCCAGCACTTATTCCCCGGATTGCGCGGTGCCGACCGACAAGCGTGTCTTCGGCGGCCGTGATCTGTGTTCCCTGTGGTTCTCCCTCGGCATCGGCCTGATGGTGCTGCAGACCGGCGCGCTGCTCGCACCCGGTCTGGGTCTGTCCGGCTCGTTGCTGGCGATTTTTCTCGGCACGCTGGTCGGCGTCCTGCTCCTGGCCGCCGTCGGCGTGATCGGTAGCGATACCGGTCTGTCGTCGATGACGGCACTCAAGCTCAGCCTCGGCAAACACGGCGCGAGCCTTCCGGCGGTGTTAAACCTGCTGCAACTGATCGGTTGGGGTTCATTCGAAATCATTGTGATGCGCGACGCTGCCAGCCTGCTTGGCGCCCGTGCCTTTAGCGAAGGTGGCCTGCTGTCGAGTCCTCTGTTGTGGACGCTGTTCTTCGGTGCATTGGCAACTCTGCTCGCTGTCAGTGGCCCATTGACCTTTGTGCGCAAAATCCTGCGCAAGTGGGGCATCTGGCTGTTGCTGGCCGCGTGCATTTGGCTGACCTGGAACCTGTTCGCCAAGGCCGATCTGACGGCGTTGTGGGCACAGGCCGGTGATGGTTCGATGCCGTTTGCCGTGGGCTTCGACATTGCGATTGCCATGCCGCTGTCCTGGCTGCCGCTGATTGCCGACTACTCGCGGTTCGGCAAGCGCGCGAAGAATGTCTTCGGCGGTACGGCGCTGGGCTTCTTTATCGGTAACTTTTGGTTGATGAGTCTGGGCGTGGCCTACACCCTGGCGTTCGCGCCGAGCGGTGAAGTGAATGCCTTGCTGCTGGCGTTGGCCGGTGCAGGTTTGGGGATTCCGTTGTTGCTGATTCTGCTGGACGAGTCGGAAAATGCCTTTGCCGATATTCACTCGGCGGCGGTGTCCAGCGGGATTCTGTTGCGCTTGAAAGTCGAGCATCTGGCCTTGGCGATCGGCGTGATCTGCACGCTGATAGCTTGTCTGGCGCCATTGGCCCAGTACCAGAACTTCCTGCTGTTGATCGGCTCGGTGTTTGCGCCGCTGTTCGGCGTGGTGCTGGTGGATCACTTCATCCTGCGCAAGCGCAGTGCTCACGTAACGTCAGCCGCATTGCGCTGGCCGGCGTTGCTCGCCTGGTTGGGCGGTGTGAGCACCTATCATTTGCTGGCCAATCTCTATCCGGACATCGGCGCAACCCTGCCGTCGCTGGTACTGGCAGGGCTGCTGCAATTGCTGCTCGGTCGAGCCTTCAGCTACGGCCGGGAAACAGCTCGGGCTTGAGAATGCCGTTCAGGCGCGGGTAGGGGATCTTCAGTTCGACGTGGCCCAATGCGTAAGGCGCGATGGTGCTCACTTCGTACTTGAGGATCACCCCGCCGTAGGTCAGCGCCACGTTTTGGGTTTTCACGAAAGGCCAGCTCTTCACGAACTCCGGTTCCTGATCGAGCTTGGTGCTGATCAGCCAGCTGTTGTGCGCCACTTGGGCCGCTTTCCAGAACGCCTCTTCCTGCCCCGGGATCAACATGTCCGAGAGGGTCAGCGCCTTATGCTGTTGACGTGAATAGTTGATGAAGCCGCGGCCCGGCGTGCCATGGGCACCGCCAGTATCCAGATAGCTGGACAATTCAACGATCACCAAGCCGTCATGCTGCTCACGTACCTTGGCTTGCAAGTAGCTGCTGTAGCGCGGGCCGGCACTGCTCAAAAACTGCTCGCGATAGGCCGCCAGCGTCGGCGCTACGGGGGCTTCGGGTGAGGTGCGGGTCATTTGCAGCAGGCGTTTTTCGATGAGGCTGTCAAGCGCAGGCTCGTCCGGGAAACGCAGGGTATCGATGTTCACCAACGGGCAGTCAGGGGTCGTGCAGCCTGGTTTCAACTGTTCCGATGCGTCGCGGATAGTTTCCAGCGGCGCCCGGTAGTTGGGCTGGAACAAACTCTGGCAGGCGCCCAGGGTCAGGGCGATTGCGGCCACGGAGGCGATTTTAAAAAGCGACATGGGCGTCCTTCATAAAACAGGGAAAGGCGAAAAGTTACCCGCTTCGACTCTCAACGAAGCAGTCAGTTCGCCACTAAGCTAATTAGAGTTGGTTTCGCCCTCACCGTCTATCCCGCTGACTGGAAAGGGGCTGCATCAAACATCGCGGGCGCGTTAGGATGGCGCGAAGTCGAGGTTGCAAGTAACGAGTTGCAAGTAAAAAAAAGGAACCTCATAACGGATTTGCAGTAAAGAGGATTGTCATGACTGATTTTGCCAACGCCATTCCGACCGCCGTTGATATTGTTCGGCGCGAAAAGTGCTACGAGGGCTTCTACAAGCTCGACCGCGTGCACTTGCGTCACGAATTGTTCGCCGGTGGCATGAGTCGCGAGATCAATCGTGAACTGTTCGTGCGCCATGATGCGGTGTGCGTGCTGCCTTACGATCCGCAGCGCGATGAAGTGGTGCTGATCGAGCAGTTTCGCGTTGGCGCCATGGGCAAGACCGACAACCCGTGGCTGATCGAACTGGTCGCCGGTCTGATCGACAAGGATGAAGTACCGGAAGAAGTTGCTCACCGCGAAGCGCAGGAGGAAGCTGGGCTTGTATTCGGGGCGCTCTGGCCGATGACCAAATATTTTCCATCGCCGGGCGGCAGTAATGAATTCGTGCACTTGTACCTGGGGCGTTGCGAGACAACCGGGGTTGGCGGCCTGCATGGGCTGGAGGAAGAGGCAGAAGATATTCGCGTCACGGTCTGGGCGTTCGAAGATGCCCTGCAAGCCGTACGCGACGGACGTATTGCCAACGCGCCAAGCATCATCGCCTTGCAATGGCTGGCTTTGAACCGCGTTGAAGTGAGGGGGTTATGGTCGTAAACAAGCTGCGCGATCGCTACCGGATCGATCTCGTGGGGCTACAAGCCTCCTGCGAGGCCAACTACGCGCGCCTGATGCGACTGTTGCCGGATATGCGTAGCGAGCCGCAGGCTCGGCGCATTGCCGTGACCCACGGCGACCAGATGCTTGGCGTACTGGCCCTCGAAGTGCTGCAGGTCTGTCCGTACACCACAACCCTGCAAGTGCGCCAGGAGCACAGCCTGCCGTGGCTGCCGGTGCCGCAACTGGAAGTTCAGGTGTATCACGACGCATGCATGGCCGAAGTGGTCAGCGCTGAGCATGCACGACGCTTCCGGGGCATCTATCCTTACCCGAACGCCGCGATGCATCAGCCGGATGAAAAGGCTCAGCTCAATCTGTTCCTGGGGGAATGGCTGAGTCACTGTCTGGCATGTGGGCACGAGTACGCAGTCGTTCGGTAGTTGTGAACTGCGTCCGGTTCACAGGTTTCCTCTTTTGATCGTCCCCCAGCATAATTGCGGCACTTACCCATCCCGTGATCACGCCCTGGGAGAACGCCTTGCCGAGCGTATCCACATTGACCACCGCCGATCCGGCGTTGCTGGTGCAACTCTCTGACAGCCATCTGTTTGCCGAAACGGACGGGACATTGCTGGGTATGAATACCCGCGACAGCCTGCAAAAGGTCATTGAGCTGGTAAAGCTTCAGCAGCCGCAGATCGATCTGATCATTGCCAGTGGTGATCTTTCCCAGGACGGAACGCTGGAGTCGTATCAGCTGTTTCGCGACCTGACCCGGCAGATCGATGCGCCGGCACGCTGGATTCCCGGTAATCATGACGAGCCGCGGATCATGGCCGAGGCGGCGGTGCACAGTGCATTGCTGGAGCCGGTGGTGGACATCGGCAACTGGCGGGTGACGTTGCTCGATTCGGCGGTGCCGGGTTCGGTGCCGGGGTATTTGCAGGATGAGCAGTTGCAGTTGCTCGTGCGCTCGTTGAGCGAGGCGCCGCAGCGGCATCATCTGGTGTGTTTCCATCATCATCCGGTGTCGATCGGGTGTGCGTGGATGGAGCCTATTGGATTGCGCAATCCAGAAGCGTTGTTCGCGGTGCTGGATCGCTTTCCTCAGGTGCGTGCGGTGTTGTGGGGGCATGTGCATCAGGAAATTGACCAGGAGCGCAACGGTGTACGCCTGATCGCATCGCCCTCGACCTGTATTCAATTCGAGCCGGGCAGTGATGATTTCAAAGTGAGCGAGCAGGCGCCGGGGTATCGGTGGTTGCGGTTGTTGCCAGATGGTCGGCTGGAAACGGGCGTTGAGCGCGTCACCGGTTTCGATTTTCAGATCGATTACGGCTCCAACGGTTACTGATTTATTTGTCATTTCCAAAGATCGAGGCGCAGCCATCGCGGGCAAGCCCGCTCCCACAGGGTTTTGTGAGCGCCTCAAATCCTTGTGGGAGCGAGCCTGCTCGCGATGGCGTCCGCCAAGGCAACCTGATTTCCACGCCTATCCCCGATTCCCCCGACACCCTGTAAACTGCGCCTCTTTACCCGACGCACAGGGAGCTCAAATGTCCGGTTCGATCCTTTATATCCACGGTTTCAACAGCGCGCCTGCGTCGAAAAAGGCCTGTCAGTTGATTAATGTGATGGAACGGCTGGGCTTGAGCGATCAGTTGCGTGTGCCGGCCTTGCATCACCATCCTCGCGAGGCCATCGGTCAGCTGGAGGAGGCGATTGCCGAGCTGGGGCGGCCACTGCTGGTCGGCAGCTCACTCGGCGGCTACTATGCGACTCACTTGGCCGAGCGCCATGGCTTGAAAGCCCTGTTGATCAATCCTGCCGTCAGCCCGCACCGGATGTTCGACGGGTTCCTGGGGACGCAGAAAAATCTGTATACCGATGAGACTTGGGAATTGACCCACGACCATGTGACGGCCCTGGCCGAGCTGGAAGTGCCGGCGCCCCAGGATCCGCAGCGGTTTCAAGTGTGGTTGCAGACCGGCGATGAAACGCTGGATTATCGCCTCGCCCAGCAGTATTACCGGGCCTGCGCCTTGCGCATTCAGGCGGGCGGCGACCATAGTTTCCAGGGTTTTGCCGAGCAATTGCCGGCAATGCTGAGTTTTGCCGGCATCGGCGCAGATTTGTATCAGGCGATTGATTTCACTGCACTGTGATCTGTCGCCTCTTTTTCACAGAACACTTTTTACAGGCGGACGACGAGACCCCATGGCCACTCCCAGCGCTAGCTCTTATAACGCAGACGCCATCGAAGTCCTCTCGGGCCTCGACCCGGTGCGCAAACGCCCCGGCATGTACACCGACACCAGTCGGCCGAACCACCTCGCCCAGGAAGTCATCGACAACAGCGTCGACGAAGCCTTGGCCGGCCATGCAACGTCGGTGCAGGTCATCCTGCACGCCGATCACTCCCTGGAAGTCAGCGATGACGGCCGTGGCATGCCAGTGGACATTCACCCGGAAGAGGGTGTGTCGGGTGTCGAGCTGATCCTCACCAAGCTTCATGCTGGCGGCAAGTTTTCCAACAAGAACTACCAGTTCTCCGGCGGTTTGCACGGGGTGGGTATTTCTGTGGTCAACGCCTTGTCGACCGAAGTCCGGGTGCGTGTAAAGCGTGACGGCAACGAATACCAGATGACTTTCGCTGACGGTTACAAGAAGACCGACCTGGAAGTGATCGGTACCGTCGGCAAGCGCAACACCGGCACCAGCGTGTTTTTCGCGCCGGACCCGAAGTATTTCGATTCGCCGAAATTCTCCATCAGCCGCCTCAAGCATGTGCTCAAGGCCAAGGCCGTTCTGTGCCCGGGGCTGCTGGTCAGTTTTGAAGACAAGGCCACCGGCGAGAAAGTCGAATGGCATTACGAAGACGGTCTGCGCTCCTACTTGGTGGACGCGGTCAGCGAATTCGAACGCCTGCCGAACGAGCCATTCTGCGGCAGCCTGGCTGGCAATAAAGAAGCGGTCGATTGGGCGCTGCTGTGGTTGCCCGAGGGCGGCGACAGCGTCCAGGAAAGCTACGTCAACTTGATCCCGACGGCCCAGGGCGGTACGCACGTCAACGGTCTGCGTCAGGGTTTGCTCGATGCGATGCGCGAGTTCTGTGAGTTCCGCAGCCTGTTGCCGCGCGGTGTGAAGCTGGCGCCGGAAGACGTCTGGGAACGCATCGCGTTCGTCCTGTCGATGAAGATGCAGGAACCGCAATTCTCCGGTCAGACCAAGGAACGCCTGTCATCCCGTGAAGCGGCTGCTTTCGTTTCCGGTGTGGTCAAGGACGCTTTCAGCTTGTGGCTCAACGCTCACCCTGAGACCGGCATGCTGCTGGCGGAACTGGCGATCAACAACGCCGGCCGTCGTCTGAAGGCCAGCAAGAAGGTTGAGCGTAAGCGCATTACCCAAGGTCCGGCGTTGCCGGGCAAACTCGCCGACTGCGCCGGGCAGGACCCGATGCGTTCCGAGCTGTTCCTGGTGGAAGGTGATTCCGCCGGCGGTTCGGCCAAACAGGCGCGGGACAAAGAATTTCAGGCGATCCTGCCATTGCGTGGCAAGATTCTGAACACCTGGGAAGTCGACGGCAGCGAAGTGCTGGCCAGCCAGGAAGTGCACAACATCGCCGTGGCCATCGGTGTGGATCCGGGCTCGGCGGACATCGCCCAGCTGCGTTACGGCAAGATCTGCATCCTCGCCGACGCCGACTCCGACGGTCTGCACATCGCCACGTTGCTCTGCGCTTTGTTCGTCCAGCATTTCCGTCCGCTGGTGGATGCCGGTCACGTCTACGTCGCCATGCCGCCGCTGTACCGTATCGATCTGGGTAAAGAAATTTACTATGCCCTGGACGAGGCCGAGCGCGATGGCATTCTCGATCGTCTGGTGGCCGAGAAGAAACGCGGCAAACCACAGGTCACGCGATTCAAAGGTCTGGGTGAAATGAACCCGCCGCAGCTGCGCGAAACCACCATGGACCCGAACACTCGGCGTCTGGTCCAGTTGACGCTGGAAGATTTCGACGCGACCTCGGAAATGATGGACATGCTGCTGGCGAAAAAACGCGCCGGCGATCGCAAGTCCTGGCTGGAGTCCAAGGGCAACCTGGCCGAGGTTCTGGGCTGATGCGATTTGGCTGGGCCCTGGCGTGTGTGTTGCTGCTGACCTCGGTAACGGTGTCGGCGCAGCCCGTCCCCGAGCTGCGCCTGTTATCCGAGCATGCCGTCGACGGCATGCGCGGCGGCAATCTGTCGGGGCTGGCCCAGTGCGGCAAGGATCTGTGGACCGTTTCGGATCGCGACGATAATCAAATCTATCGCCTCGACACCCGCTACAACACCTGGCACGCCGAAACCGTGCGCATCGAAGTACCTCTTGTGTCCGACAGCGGTTTGCCCTGGGGCTTGCGTTCGCGGACCTGGGCAGCATCGTTCGTGCGAGGCGGAGACCTGGATTTCGAAGGCATCACCTGCGACAGCGCTGGCAATCGTTACATCGTCAGCGAAGCGCACGCCGCTGTGCTGCAAGTTCCGCCAATCGGGCCGGCGTCCTGGCTGAAAATCTCGCCGATGCTGGTACGCGAAGCACGGGCCAGCGGTATGTTGCTGCACTTCAATTCGTTGTTCGAAGGTTTGGCGATCAATCCGGCCGGTGACACGCTGTGGCTGGCCGCCGAGCGTGAACGTCGCGGTTTACTGCTGATCAAGCGCCAGCAAACGGTCTGGGACTGCAAGGGTAGTTGTGTGCTGCTGAGTGAGGCGGGGGTGGAGATGCAGCCAGCACAATTTCCCAAGGCCAGAGCGCGCTCCCGGGATTTTGCCGATCTGTCATTGTTTGACGGCAAATTGTTTACCCTTGAGCGCAATGCCTTTCAGGTTTGCCGTCGCGATGCGATGACGGCCAAGGTCGAGCGCTGCTGGTCGTTTGCCGCCGAGGCCCTGCAGGAAAACCGTCGTTATCCACAGCCCTTTGGGCTGGCGGAAGCGTTGATCGTGGACGCCGACGGTGCCTGGATCGGTATCGACAACAATAATGGGGCGCGCGTCGATGGCGAGAAACGCCCGATTGTCTGGCGCTTTGCCTCGCCTGAAGGTGGCTGGAGTGCCAAGTCATGAGTCAGCAACCGCCAGGCAAACGCGCCGGTCGGGTGTTGATGGTGTTGGCCTGGTGTGCCGCACTGTTTCTGGCAACGCGGTTTTTCGCGTCGTGGGAGGCGCGTCAGCACAATCCCAACACCGTCGTCAGCTCCGAGCAGGGCGAAGGTTTTATCGAAGTGAAGCTGATCAGCAACAGCCAGGGGCATTTTATCGCCACTGGCCAGATCAACGGCCAACCGGTGGATTTCATGCTCGACACCGGCGCAACCGATGTGGCGATCCCGGCCGAAGTGGCCGAACGGCTGAAACTGGAAAAAGGCTTCGGGGTGACCCTGAGCACGGCCAATGGCTTGAGCGAGGGCTATCGAACTCGCCTCGACCGGCTGCAATTGGGCGACATCGTGCTGCGTGACGTTCGCGCGCTGGTGGCTCCCGGTTTGCACGGCAATCAGGTGCTGCTCGGTATGAGCGCGCTGAACAAACTTGAATTTACCCAGCGCGGTGGCACCATGCTGCTGCGCCAGACAACGAACCGATGAGGCCCGCATGAGCGACTCCCTTGATCTCAGCCTGGACGGTGTAGAACGCCGGTCACTGGCTGACTTCACCGAAAATGCCTACCTCAACTACTCCATGTACGTGATCATGGACCGTGCCTTGCCGCATATCGGCGACGGCCTGAAACCGGTACAGCGGCGCATCATCTATGCGATGAGCGAGTTGGGGCTGGACGCCGACTCCAAGCACAAGAAATCGGCGCGTACCGTCGGTGACGTGCTCGGTAAGTTCCACCCGCACGGCGACTCGGCGTGCTACGAAGCCATGGTCCTGATGGCCCAACCATTCAGCTACCGCTACACGCTGGTCGACGGCCAGGGTAACTGGGGTGCGCCGGACGATCCGAAGTCCTTCGCCGCCATGCGGTACACCGAAGCGCGGCTGTCGCGTTATTCCGAAGTTTTGCTCAGCGAGCTGGGGCAGGGCACCGCGGACTGGGGCCCGAACTTCGACGGCACGCTGGAAGAGCCTTTGGTGTTGCCGGCCCGTTTGCCGAACATCCTGCTCAACGGCACCACCGGTATCGCCGTGGGCATGGCCACCGACGTACCGCCGCATAACCTGCGCGAAGTCGCGACCGCTTGCGTGCGCTTGTTGGACGAGCCGAAAGCTACGGTCGAGCAGCTCTGCGAGCACATCCAGGGCCCGGATTACCCGACCGAAGCGGAAATCATCACACCGCGCGCCGATTTGCTGAAAATCTACGAAACCGGCAAGGGCTCGGTGCGCATGCGCGCCGTGTACCACATTGAAGACGGCGACATCATCGTCACCGCTCTGCCGCATCAGGTGTCCGGTGCCAAGGTGCTGGAACAGATCGCCGCGATGATGCAGGCCAAACCGTCCAAAGCCCCGCAGATCGCTGACCTGCGCGACGAATCCGACCACGAGAACCCGTGCCGGATCGTAATTATTCCAGGTGCACGCAAAAACTTTGACCACGATGCGCTGATGCAACACCTGTTCGCCAGCACAGAGCTGGAGTCGAGCTACCGGGTCAACATCAACATCATCGGTCTGGACGGCAAGCCGCAGCTGAAAAACCTGCGGGCATTGCTGGTCGAGTGGCTGGAGTTCCGGGTTCAGACCGTGCGTCGTCGTCTGCAATTCCGCCTGGACAAGGTCGAGCGTCGCTTGCACCTGTTGGACGGTTTGTTGATCGCTTACCTCAATCTGGATGAAGTGATTCACATCATCCGCACCGAGGAGCACCCGAAAGCCGCACTGATCGAGCGTTTTGCCCTGAGCGAAATCCAGGCCGACTACATTCTCGACACCCGTTTGCGTCAGTTGGCGCGATTGGAAGAAATGAAGCTGCGTGCCGAGCAGGATGAACTGCTCAAGGAGCAGGCCAAGCTGCAAGCCCTGCTGGGCAGCGAAGCCAAGCTGAAAAAACTGGTACGCACCGAGCTGATCAAGGACGCCGAAACCTACGGCGACGACCGTCGCTCGCCAATCGTCGAGCGCGCCGAGGCCAAGGCTCTGACCGAACACGATCTGCTGCCGAACGAGAAAGTAACGGTCGTGCTGTCGGAAAAAGGCTGGGTTCGTTCCGCCAAGGGCCACGAGATCGACGCTACCGGGCTTTCCTACAAGGCAGGGGATGGTTTCAAGGCGTTGGCGCCGGGTCGCTCCAACCAGTTTGCGGTGTTTATCGACTCCACTGGTCGCAGCTATTCGGTGGCTGCACACACGCTGCCATCGGCCCGTGGCCAGGGCGAACCACTGACCGGCCGCCTGACGCCGCCGCCAGGGGCGAGTTTCGAATGCGTGTTGATGCCTGAAGACGACTCGCTGTACGTGATCGCCTCCGACGCCGGTTACGGTTTTGTGGTCAAGGGTGAAGACCTGCAAGCCAAGAACAAGGCGGGCAAGGCCCTGTTGAGTTTGCCGAACAACGCCAAAGTGATTCTGCCGCGCCCGGTGGCCGATCGTGAGCACAACTGGCTGGCCTCGGTGACCACCGAAGGTCGCCTGCTGATCTTCAAAATCAGCGATCTGCCACAATTAGGTAAAGGTAAAGGGAATAAGATCATCGGGATTTCCGGTGAACGTGTTGCCAGTCGCGAAGAATATGTCACGGACATTGCCGTTTTGCCGGAGGGTGCCACCTTGGTGCTACAGGCCGGAAAACGTACCTTGTCACTGAAGGCGGACGACCTCGAACACTACAAAGGTGAGCGCGGGCGTCGTGGTAACAAACTGCCACGTGGCTTTCAGAGGGTGGATGCGCTGTTCGTCGAAAACCTCAATTAAGCGTCCTAGAGCGCTCGATCTACGATTTAAAGCGTAGATCGACGCTTTGCCGCTGGAGTCGGAACGCATATTCACGGATGATATGGCCTTTCAAGCGCCGGCGTAGCCGAGCGTTCTTCATATTTTTTGAGTATTTTCACTGTGGTTAGCCTTGTGGCAGCCACCTGGATGGGACGATGACTGCTCTGCGCCTTCCTTTTATTTTGATGCTCGCCGGCGTACTTGGCCTGGCGGGTTGCAGCGTTCACCAACCGGTGTCGCTGTATCAGCTGGACAGCGGAAGTCCGGCTCAGCCTGCGCAAAGCGCGGGCATGGCGGTATTGCTGGGCCCGGTAACGGTTGCTGACTACCTGCAACGCGAAACTTTGTTGCAGCGTCAGCCCGATGGCAGCCTGCAAGCTTCGGTTGATGGTCGTTGGGCGGGTAGCCTGTCGTCGGACATCGATCAGCTGTTGCTGCGTCAGGTCGCCGGCCATCTGGACAGCCAGCGCGTTGTCCTGGCACCGGCGACATTAGGCTTCACGCCGGATGTTCAGGTTCTGCTGACGATCACGCGTCTGGACTCGGGGAAGTCGCAGCCGGCGATTCTTGATGCGCAATGGCGTCTGATCGATCGTCGTGGTCAGGTGCGTGATAACCGCATCATTCATCTGCAAGAGCAGCACACCGGCGGCACGGCGGCTCAGGTTCAGGCTCAGGGTGTGTTGCTGCAGCGTCTGGCCGAGCAACTGTCGACAGCGCTCAAGCCGCTGGCCAACCAGCCACCGATCGCCGAAGCGCCGCGCAAACCAGCCGCCAAGCCTGTGGCACCGGCAGCAGAGCCGGAGAAGCAACAGAAGATCCCGATGGCTTCACCGATTCGTACGGACATGGAAGTGTTCAGGTTCTGAGCCTGGATTGAGTCCAGAACAAAGCCCGCCTTGTGCGGGCTTTGTTGTTTGTGGCGCCTACTGATCGTTCCCACGCTCTGCGTGGGAATGCAGCCCGTGACGCTCTGCGTCACATCGGTGCCAGGTTCTGGGTAATGAGGTGGGGCTGGAACGCGGAGCGTCCCTGGAGGCATTCCCACGCGGAGCATGGGAACGATCAGCCCGCAGACGATCACTCATCTGCGGGCTTCTTTACAGCAGGGCTAAGGCTTATGCCCGGCGCTCATGCATCCGCGCCAGTTGCCGTTCCAGCATCGATGGATAAGGCTCCATCAAGCGCTCTACACAGCACGCACCCTCCGGGCTTGCGATCGGCCGGATCCGCGCACGCTGGCGAATCAGCGCGTCATCACTGATCTTGCGCTCCACCAGCAGCAGGTTGCGGCTGTGTTGCGACAGGGCCAGGGCGTCCTGCGCGGTTTCAGTCAGCAGCAGATCAATCTGGCTCAAGCCGAACAGTTCGTCACCCAGCGTCAGGCCTAGCTGCAATTGCAGGGTGATGCCGCTGTCGGCGACTTCGATCTGCAACTGATGGCCCAGGGCGCGCAGCAACTCACCGCAGCAGATGGCGTTGGTCAGATAGTCATCGCCGCTGTCTTCGGTGTGGAACAGCATCAGCGTGCTGCCATCGTTCAGGGTGTGCAGTTCGCTCTGGTAAAGCGACGCGGCCTGATCGAGGCAATCGCGATAGCGTTTGAGCAGCTCTTCCAGGCGTGCGCGGGGCAGGCGACGCAACTGATCTTGCGCGCCCAGTTGCACGGCCAATACTGCGCTGTGCTGCGGCAGATTCGATACCTGCGGCTTTACGACTGGTTTCGGTGCGCTGGCTGTCGAGTCGTCACGCAGATCGGCAAACGGATCTTCGTCGTCCTCATCATCTTCGACGGTACTGACAGTGCGCCGCGGCGCAGGCTTGAGGCCGGCGACAGGCTTGGTTTCGTCGAAACCTGGATCGCGCAGGTTGCGCACTTCGAAGGTCGGCTCGTTATCGTCGGCGTCTTCGTAATCGCTGTCGTTGTATTCAGGCTCCGGCGCAGGTTCTGGCTCGGCCGGTTCTGGCGCAAAATTGGCGTGCAGCTGACGAGCGAGGTCGCCGACTTCATCCTGGCGCTCGGTGGCCGGGGTGTATTCGTCGATATTGCGCAGCCACACCCGCAGTTGCATCAGCGGCGTGGAGATATTGCGCCCCAGGCGCAGGCTCAACGCAAGAGACAACGCCAGCAGAATCGCACTCAGAATGCCCATGCTTTGCAAGCTGATGGTCATCGGCTGCTGGAACTGGTCCATGTCCAGGCTGATGCGCAGTTGCCCGGCGGTCACGTCCTGGAAGGTGATCTTGCTCTGGTACATGCCTTCGGCTTCGCCCAGCAGGCTATGCTTGGGACGCTGACCGGCTTCGGCGAGGATGCGGTTATCCACGCTGTAGATGGCGGCGTGGGCCACCAGTTTGTTCTTGGTCAGGTTGTTGAGCAGCACGTTCAGGCTGAGGATGTCATTGGACACCAACAGTTCCGTGGCCGAGGTCGCGGTCTGGGTGGTCAGGCTTTCGCCCAGGGCATCCGCCTGCTCGTGCATGGCCTGCTTGAACTGCAAACCCATCACGCAGGCATAGATCACCAGGGCCAGAGCGACCAGGATCACGTTATGGCTGGCAATGCGCAATGCGATCGGTACACGGCGATGACGCAGTGCCCGGAAGATCAGCAGAAAGAAGTTATCGGTTTTTACTGGCGTGGGCCGGTTCACTTGAGCTCGGCTCTTTGTCCGTGAAGTTGACGCGCAGTATAGCGACAGGCCCTAGACCGTCAAAGCGCTCGCGGTGCCCGATGGTCACTGAATATGGGTAGAATGCGGTTTTTTTCCACCTGCGGGGGTGCGCCTTGCGCGAAATCGTCCTGATAAACATCACGGGAGTCGACCGACCGGGTCTGACTGCGGCCATTACCGGCGTTCTGGCCCAGGGTGGTGTGAACATTCTCGACATCGGTCAGGCGGTGATCCACGACACCCTGTCGTTCGGCATCCTGGTTGAAATTCCCGATACCGAACAAGGTAATTCGGTGCTCAAAGACATCCTGTTCAAAGGCTATGAGCTTGAGCAGCAGGTACGTTTCACGCCGGTGTCCGAAGAGGATTACCAGCTATGGGTCGGCAACCAGGGCAAGAAACGCCACATTGTCACCCTGCTGACCCGCAAAGTGACCGCCGAGCAATTGCAGCGCGTGAGTTCGATCACCGCCAAATATGGGCTGAACATCGATCATATCGATCGCCTGTCCGGGCGCATGCCGCTCGACACCCCGGCCGACAAGGGCAAGGGCTGCATCGAGTTTTCCGTGCGCGGCGAGGCGGCGGATCCGCAAGCGCTGCGAGCCGAATTCCTCAGCGTTGCTCAAGAATTGAACGTCGACATCGCCTTCCAGGAAGATTCGCTGTTCCGCCGTAACCGCCGTCTGGCGGTGTTCGACATGGACTCGACACTGATCGAAGCCGAAGTCATCGACGAACTGGCCAAGGCCGCCGGTGTGGGCGACCAGGTGTCTGCGATTACCGAGCGGGCGATGGCCGGTGAGCTGGATTTCCGCGCCAGCTTCAAGGAGCGCCTGGCCTTGTTGCAAGGTCTGGACGTCAGCGTGCTGGACTCCATCGGCGCCTCCCTGCGCTTGACTGAAGGCGCCGAAACCTTGTTCGCCGAACTCAAGCGTCTGGGCTACAAGACGGCGATTCTGTCAGGCGGTTTCACTTACTTCGCCAAGCAATTGCAGGCCAAGCTGGGCATCGACTACGTGTTCGCCAACGAACTGGCTGTAGTCGACGGGAAGGTCACGGGTGTGGCGGTCGAGCCGATTGTCGATGCACAGCGCAAGGCGGATCTGCTGCGTGAGCTGGCGCATAAGGAAGGTTTGCGTCTGGAGCAGACGATTGCCGTCGGTGACGGTGCCAACGATTTGCCTATGCTGGCGATTGCCGGTCTGGGTGTGGCGTTCCGTGCCAAGCCGCTGGTCAAGCAATCGGCGAAGCAGGCGATTTCCACCCTTGGGCTGGATGGCGTGTTGTATTTGCTGGGCTTCCGGGATCGCGACGGGCAGCTCTGATTTGTATTGATTGACAGGGCCTCTTCGCGGGCAAGCCCGCTCCCACAAGGACAGCGCAGACCCTGTGGGAGCGGGCTTGCCCGCGATTGGGCGCGCCGCGGTTTCGTGGATTCACTTTCACAGTGACTTCCACAACGAATCAAATTCTTCCGCTATCCCGACCACGCCGCTCCCCGCGGCGTTTTCGTTTCTGGGCGTCTCAAGCGAACGATAGGCAAACTGATTGAAACTGTTGGTGCTCGCCACCCGACGCTCCAGCCCGGCCCGGCGTTCCTCGCCGTTGGTATTGATCAACACCTTATTGCCTTCCTGGAACGGCAGGCGCGGAGTGAGCAAGGTGGCCGGCAGGTCGATGGCGCTGATGGCGGGCAACAACAGCCCGCGCAAGTACTGGCTGTGCTCGTCGTGGGAGCGCATCAGTTGCAGGCCGCAGGGTTCGGCGCACGGCGCGACTTGCTCGATACCCATCTGCGTGCCGCCGCCCCGCACCTGGCGGATCCAGCGCACCACTGCAATGCTCCAGCCTTGACCGGCAATATCTTCGATACCGACCATTTCGCCAGCCTGTAGCTCGGCGGGCACCGCGCCGGGCCAGGCCAGGCAATAACCGCCAGGGCTGTGATTGATCACCGGCAGCACATAGGTCGGGAAATGCTGCTGTCGGTCGGATGCCTCGTGGCTGTCATCGTTCTGAAGGTGCGGGTATTCGATCTCTTCGTAGGGCAGCAGCGTGTCTGCCGTGCCATGGGGGGCGGCGTCGAAGGCATGTTTCCATTGATCTTTGGCGCGACCTGTCGGGTCGGTGGCCGAGAACTGTGCGGGGCGGGCGCCGGGTTTTTTCAGGATGTCGTTGAACGAGCGTTGCCCGCCGAGATAAAAGTGCAATGCGCTCATGCCCACGCACAGGGTCAACGTGCCGTGGCCGACGGTGCGCTGGAAACTGCGCTCGGCGGCCTGACCCCAGGCGGCATGCAGGTGTTGCAACGTATCCAGATTCAGCCCCGCCGGAACAGGCAGCGGCGATACCTTGTCGGCCGACTGTTGCAGATGGGTTTCGATGGCCGCGACCAGAGGTTGCGGGTCGATCCCCAGTAAGCTTTCCTGTTGTTCGGCGAGGAATTTGGAGCGGTAACGCGGCCCGGTGTCGAGATCCGGGGCGATGGCAAACAGCCCGTTGTCCGGTTTGGCCGGTTGCAGCTTGATCCACTGGCTCCAGGGTTCGAGCACCTCGGCGAGCCGGGCGATCTGGTTCTGGCGCAGTTGATTGCAGCGTGAGGCACCCAGCAGGAGGGCGACCACGTAGGTTTGCTCGATGCTCAGGCTTTGTGTCTGGCTGGCCAGTTCATCGCGCACGCTCAACTGTTGCAGTTGGAACTGACAGCCGATCCGATACAGCTGATGCAGTTCCAGCCACAGACCTTCGGGCACCGGGCAATAGAGCTCAGTGGCGCGGATCAGCGCGCCGTTCAGGCAATGGATTGCCCGTTGCAAAGCCTGGGTCAGCAGCGGCGCACAGTCCTTGCTGAAGCGCGGTGCGGTGCGGATGACGATTTGCTTGTAGCCGATCGCCAAGTGGCTCTGCAGCGCCTGGCAAAGGTTGGCGATCTTGCGCGAGCGCTCGTCGAGCACAATCGCCTGATGGAGGAAATGCCGCTCCAGATGCTTGCAGACGTAATACACCTCGGGCCGCAGCAGTTCGAGTAATTGCAGGCGATTGTCGCTGGGTGTGAGCAATTGGTTGAGTTCGCTCAAGCCTTGATACA
This sequence comes from Pseudomonas cucumis, assembly GCF_030687935.1. GTDB lineage: Bacteria > Pseudomonadota > Gammaproteobacteria > Pseudomonadales > Pseudomonadaceae > Aquipseudomonas > Aquipseudomonas cucumis. The sequence goes on from NZ_CP117454.1 coordinate 552,889, forward strand.
ACTGGCGAGCGGTTTCGCCGATGTTGGCTTTGGGCAGGTTGGCGATCCAGCGCTTGAGGTCGCGAGGCGTGGCTTCGCAGAAAGACAGACGCGACTGCGTCGGGATCGGTGCGCGTAGCAGCAGGACAGGATTGGTCTCATTCATGCCGTAGACAAACTCCGACCGGGAAATGGGCAGTGAATGACTTGACTGTAGCAGCTATGGACGCTGGAGGGGATGTCGCGATATTTACGTCACGCTTGCCCTGGCAGGAGCTGCGCCGCCCGGAAGAAATTCGGGGCGGCGTGTCCGGGATCAGGCGGTTGGCAAGCCGATGCCCTGGCCCATTTGCACTGGCGAAAGGGCGCCCAGCCCTTCAGCCCATTTCACTTGATCCGGCCCGAACAGCACGACAGCCGTGGAGCCGAGTTTGAAGCGACCCAGTTCCGCGCCTTTTTCCAGATGGATCGGCGCACGGGCCGCTTCGTCGTAACGGAAAGTTTTCAGCTCGCGTTTTGGCGGCGTGATCAGCCCGGCCCAGACCGTTTCGATCGACGCCACAATCATCGCGCCCACCAGAACCACGGCCATCGGGCCACGTTCGGTGTCGAAAATGCACGCTACACGCTCGTTGCGCGCGAACAGTTCCGGTACATTTTCAGCGGTGGTCTGGTTGACCGAGAAGATGCGGCCGGGGATGTAGACCATCTCACGCAGGGTGCCGGCCAGCGGCATGTGCACGCGGTGGTAATCCTTGGGCGACAGGTAAATGGTGGCGAAATCACCGCCCATGAATGGCGCTGCGTTGGCTGCGTCACCACCCAGCAGTTCCAGCACGCTGAAGCTGTGGCCCTTGGCCTGGAAAACGCGACCGTGTTCGATCGGGCCGAGCTGGCTGACGGCACCGTCGGCCGGGCTGAGGATCGCGCCTGGGGTTTGGTCCAGCGGGCGAGCGCCGTCTTTCAAGGCACGAGTGAAGAATGCATTGAAGTGCTCGTAAGCCGTCAGGTCTTCGACCAGCGCCTGGGACATGTCCACTTGATAACGCTTGGCGAACCAGGCGGTCAAGGCGTTCTTGAACCAGCGCACACGGCATTCGGCAATGCAGCCCGCCAGTCGCGAGAGCAAGTGGTGGGGCAGCAGGTATTGGCTGAGGATAAACAAACGCTTATTCATTAACTGTCCTTAAAAACCTTAGATTTCTACGGGCGTGTCGGGGTGGTTGCCCCATTCGCCCCAAGAGCCGGCGTAGCCTTTGACTCGTGGATAACCGAGCGACTTGGCTACTAGATACGTGAAGCCAGAACGATGGTGAGTCTGGCAGTGAGTAATGACTTCTTTGTCTTTGGTAATGCCAAGTTGTTCCAGGATTTTCGGCATATCGGTGCGGATGCGCAGGTTGCGCGCCTGATCCATGCCGGCGGTCCATTCGAAATTGACCGCGCCGGGAATGTGCCCGCCCTTGGCCGCCAGCACTTTCTCGCCGGAGTACTCCAGCGGTCCGCGTGCATCCCAGATCGCCAGGTCAGCGGCTCCGAGGCGGCTTTGCAGGTACTCGCGGGTGGCGGTGGGTTCATCGTGCAGGGTCAACGCAACCGGGCCACCGACTGGGGCCGGGATCTGGATCGACATGGGCGAGCCTTCTGCCAGCCAGGCCGGCAGGCCGCCGTCGAGGTAGTGGTATTTGGTGTGGCCGATGACATCCAGCAGCCAGATAAAGCGCCCGGCCCAACCACCGCCTTCGTCGTCATAGACGACGTAGACCGCATCGGGGTTGTGTCCCAGTTCGCCGAACAATGCTTCAAGCGCGCCTTGGGTTGGCAGCAGGCCTGGCGCAGGCGCCTGACCCAGTTGAGTGCGTTTTGGATCGACAAAGCGTGCCCCGGGGATATGCCCTGCGGCATAGCGGGCGCTGCTGGTCAGGTCCACCAGAATCAGTTCGCGGGAGTCGAGACGCGGGAGCAGGTCGCTCGGCTCGATCACCAGCGCCAAGCCAGAGAAGTCAGACATGTGAGGTCTCCAGAGCACAAAGGGGAGGATTGTAGCGCAGCGTCATGAGGGCCTGTTATCAGTTATTTCGGCACAGGAAGTAACTGGAAACAGGCCCTAGCGGTGGCTAAAGCTGTGCAGGGCTTTTTCGATGCACTGCGCGGTTTTGCCGAACGCTTGCACGGTGATTTCCGAGAACGGCCCGCCGCCCTGATCCGCCACCACGATCATGATCACCCGACCGTTGTTGACCAGGGAACGCAGCAGCAAGTGCTCACCGCTGAACTGTTGACGCAGGCTGGCCGGCAACAGGGCCGAGAATTGTGCGTTGTTGGCCGGCGTCAGGCGCACCTGGGCCTGTTGCGCGAGCAGGCGTTGCAGCACGATGCTTTGGCTGACCACCAGGTTCAGGCCGGCCACTTCTTTGGGCAACCCGGCAGTCTGGTGCACGCGCAGATTGGCATGCGTGCGGTCGGCCATCAGGATCATCACCCGCCGCATGCCACACGCCACCAAGGCGTCTCGAGCCGATGTGGTCAAGTGCATGGCATTGGTAAAACGGCTCGGCTCCACCAGCAATTCGGCACATTGCTTGCGCCACTTCGCCAGTTCTTCGGCGGTGGGCGCCGGGGCCGGTAGCAAACCGGCGTGAACGCGGTTCATGCCCCACGGCCAGATCAGCGATTCGGCCGGGTGCCAGAGGTCCGGCATGGCATGTTGGCGGGCGCTGTTGGCGGCTTGCTGGTGCAATTGTTGCTGCACCTCATCCATCGGCATTTGCAGGTAAAGGCTGGTGAGGTATTGCCAGCGTTCACAGTGGGGACTGTCCCAGGCCTGTTGTGCTGACAACGCCAGACCATTGGCCAGCAGCACGGTATTGGCGGGCTGATTGAGCCAGCGTCGCAACGTGGGGTCGTCATCGAGGCGGTTCTGTTGGCGCAGCGGGTGATCGCTGTCGCGAGCGATGCGCAGGACTTTCACCAGTTCGCGTTGTTCGCTCCGCAGCAGTCGATAACCCTGCTGGACCCAGATCGGCAAATGCCAGACATCCACCAGTGCCAGACAGATTTCCAGCAGACGCACGCCGAACAATTGCTTTTCGACTTTGCGCGCCGACTCACCTTTATGGATGACCCGCAGTTCCCATTCTTCAAGCAACTGCGGATGGGTCAACGCCATGGGCCACAGTGGCGAAAGAAACAGCAGGCTGCCCCAGTGGATGTCCTGCCACAACCGCGCCAGGCGGCTGGCAAAAAAACCGTTGGCCTGTTGAGTGGCGTGCTGGCTGATCAGTTGAAGCTGGCGCAGGGCGACGGGGATCTGCGATTGGGGTTCGGCGGGCAAGCGCTCGAGTAATTCTTCGGTGCGTTTCAAACCGAGGCGATTGATCGCCACCTCAAGGTTTTCAGCCGGCGTGGCCATGCTGCCCTGGGTGTGGCGATTGGCTTCGCGAATCACGCTCAAGGCCAGGGCCGGGCTGTCCTGCATCAATTCGGCAATGTCGCGCAGCGAGCTGCGGTTATCGCGGATGGCTTTGCAGACCCGGTCGTGACTGGCTTGCGGAACCGGTAGGCGCACACCATCGAGAAGCTTGACCCAGCCTTCGAGCGTGGTCGGTTTTGGCATTGGGACGTTCGTTTCGTTAGCCATGTCTGGACGCGATCATCGTCTGCTTTACCTATGCCCGGAGGGGGTCAAATTAGCTTTTCGCCTGAACTGGCTATAGTCTGGCGCAGTTTTGCCGATAAGTAGAAGAAGAGATTTTTTAACTTCCGAATATGACCTTGAACCCGACTCAGTAAGTGCTCTCCTACCTATGGCTAAAATTATCGGCATCATCGTCGTATTCGCGAGCGTGCTCGGCGGATACGTGCTTTCCCACGGCAAGATTGCCGCCCTCATCCAGCCTTTCGAGGTGATGATTATCGGTGGCGCGGCCCTTGGTGCATTCCTGCAGGCCAACCCCGGTCATATGACGATGCACGTGCTCAAGAAGTCCTTGGGCATGTTCAGTTCGCGTTTCAACCACACCTTCTACCTGGAAGTGCTGGGGCTGATTTACGAGATCCTCAACAAGAGCCGTCGCGAAGGCATGATGGCCATCGAAGGCGACATTGAAGATGCCGCTGCGAGCCCGATCTTCGCCAAATACCCGGCAGTCCTGAAAGATGACCGCATGACCGCGTACATCTGCGATTACCTGCGCATCATGTCCTCCGGCAACATGGCGCCCCATGAGCTTGAAGGCTTGTTCGACATGGAACTGACCAGTCTCAAGGAAGACCTGGATCACCCCTCCCACGCCGTCAACGGCATCGCCGATGCCATGCCGGGCTTCGGTATCGTCGCGGCGGTATTGGGTATCGTGGTGACCATGGCATCCCTGGGTGAAAGCGACCAGAAAATGATCGGCTTGCACGTGGGTGCGGCTCTGGTAGGTACCTTCTTCGGTATTCTCGCGGCCTACGGTTTCTTTGGCCCGCTGGCACACGCCCTGGGCCACGACGCCAAGGAAGAACTGAACGTCTACGAAGCCATCAAGGCCTCGCTGGTGGCTTCGGCTTCCGGCATGCCGCCATCGCTGGCAGTGGAATTCGGTCGCAAGGTTCTGTACCCGGCGCACCGTCCTAGCTTCGCTGAGTTGGAACAAGCGGTTCGCGGTCGCTAAGTCATGGAAAATAACCAGCCGATAATCATCAAGCGCGTCAAAAAGTACGCGGGCGGGCATCACGGCGGCTCCTGGAAAATCGCCTTCGCGGACTTCGCGACGGCGATGATGGCGTTCTTCCTGGTGTTGTGGCTATTGTCCACGGCAACACCGGAACAGAAGATCGCCATCGCCGGTTACTTCAAGGACCCGGTCGGATTTTCCGAAAGCGGCACGCCGTACATCATCGATCTGGGCGGCTCGCCGACCCTGGCGCCGGAGAACACCCTCAACCCCGAGGTGAAATCCCAGCCTCAGCCGGACAAGGTGACCATCGACTCCGAACAGGTCGAAGGCATGGCCGAGCAGGTCGAGAAGGAGCGTCTGGAATTGCTGCTGCAAGAGTTGCAGAACAAGGTCGAAGAAAACCCGCAGCTACAGAAATTCAAGGACCAGATCCTCTTCGAGATCACCCAGGACGGTTTGCGTATCCAGATCGTGGACGCCGAAAACCGCCCGATGTTCGACTCCGGCAGTGCGCGTCTGAAGCCGTATTTCGAAGACATTCTGCTGGCCATGGCCGACACCATCAAGGCGGTGCCGAACAAGATCAGCATCAGCGGCCACACCGATGCCAAGCCATACTCGGGCACCGGCGATTTCGGCAACTGGGAACTCTCGGCCAACCGCGCCAACGCAGCTCGCCGTGCATTGATCGCTGGCAGCTATCCGGACGCTCAAGTAGCGCGAGTCGTGGGCTACGCCTCGTCGGCGTTGTTCGACCGGGAGAACCCGTTCAACCCGGTCAATCGGCGCATCGACATTGTCGTGCTGACCAAGAAAGCCCAGCGTGCCATCGAAGGTTCGCAAGGGGCTGAACCGGCGCCAGCGCCGACGCAAGGGCAGGGCGGGCCGGGCGAAGTGCCTGTGCCGCCAGCCGATCCGAACGCATTGCCGGCGGATAAGGAACCGCTGCCGGCTCATGAGCTTCGTGAGCGGTTGAATCTGTTTGATGATCCTGCGCCGAAACCGGCAGAACCGCCCAAGCAGTGAGAGACGAAGAAGCCGCGAATGATCGCGGCTTTTTTGCGCCTGTCAGAAACCGCGTCGGATGCGGTGCTTGAGCTGGTCGTGGAACAGTTCGGCATTGCGCTTGTAGGTGCCATAAAGAGATTCATTGATCGAACCCAGCGTCATGGAGCGCTTGGTCGCCACTTCTTCACGATAGGCATCAATGAAAAACTCCATATCCTTGTCGGTGCTGAGCTTTGGCCATTTATCGAGGTACAGTGGCAGTTCCGCCGGGCCGGTCTTGAATGAACAAATCCGTCGGTTGCTGATGGTCGCTTCACCGATTTCGAACGGCACCCACCATGAATGTGCGGTCCTCTCAGAAACGACTGCCAGCAAGTGCGTGCATTCTGTGATGTTGCGGGTGATCACTCCAGTGATGTCGTCGGTTGTCTGGGACTCCGGATCCAGCACATCCAGATAAGTTTTGATGTTTGCCTGCTTCAGGCGGGTGTTGATGGCGATGGCTAGAGGCCGATCGCTATGGCGGTAGCTGATAAACACAGGCATCAGAAATGTCCCTTGATCGCGAGTTCGCGGTAATAGGCGCCGAGGGCGGTGAGGCGGCAACCGGTGGAATGGAGGGCGGCGTAGTACATGTGTTCGGCGTCTACCGGTTCGATCAGGCTGTGGCGGTTGCACTTTTGCAGTTGGGAGAAGACTTCGCCGTGCTCCGGGTCGAACGTCGCTTCCGTGGGCTCGTAGCTGGGGTCGAGGGGGAACACGGATTCTGCTTCGCCGAACCAGTCGGGCAGTTTGCGCAGGATTTCCTTGGGGATCAGTGGCGACACTTCGCGCAGGGAAATGAACTGCGACACGTTGGTCTTGAACACCGGCCGCTGCTCCCAGGCGTCGAGGGCGTTGTCGACAAACGAATAGAGGCTGCCGGGGGTGATCTTGCCGAGGATGTTCGCCGCGCCACCGTGCAGGGCCTGGAGCAATAACCCGGTGAACACGCCGTGTTGCGCACCCTCCATGGCCGGCTCTTCCTTTTTGCAGGCGGTCAGAATCGTCATGCCCTCGCCAACCACGCTGCTTTCGCTGCGCAAGGCACGTACCTCGCCAGCCGAGCCGCTCTGGCAACAATCGAGAATGATCACTTTGTTTTTGATCTTGGTGGCTTTGGTCGCCCAGTTGAGGATGTCGCTGATACGAATTCCGTCCTTGGCGTTTTTGTAGTCCTGCGGGATCAACATGCCTTCGTCGGTACCGGCGTCAAAGCCGCCATGCCCGGCGAAGTACAACAGCGCGACATTGCAGTCGCCGGAAAACAATTCGCGGATCTGGTCTTCGAGTTTTGCCCGGCTCAGGTAATCCTCGGCAGAGGTCAGCACGATGTTCTTGAAGTTCGGATCGCCGTTGGCGTCGGTTTTCAACACGGACGCCATGGCCATGGCGTCATTGCTGCAACCACTCAAGCGTGAAACGTGGGTGTAATCATTGATGCCGATAAACAGTCCCTTGCGCATGATCACACCGCCGTATGCAGGCGAATCGCACTGACAATGCTGTTGGTGTTCCACGCGCATTCGGCGTGTGCGGCTTCGCGCACAACGTTGGAGATCCGTTCGGCGCCGAAGGGTTTGATCGCGATGATCACCTTGCCCATGCGCTTGGCGATCTCGATTTCCTTGTTGATCCATTTGCTGTACGTGGAATACATGCCCGCCATGATCAGCACCGCCGAACAAGGGCGTATTTTGTTTTCGATGGCTTCGATGAGTTCCTTATCGGTTTGCGCACCGATAATCGGGTTGTGGGGTGGTACCGAAAAATTCTTGAATGAGAAATCCGGGTGCGCAGTGAGCAGTTTCACCAATTTGTCGTGAGCATCGGAGTAATTCCACGAATGGCTGATGAACAAATGAAAGGTTTGCATGAATGTCCCTCGGTATCGCCAATGTGCGAAGAGGGCTTGAATGTATGCAGTTGAATGGCTGAAACAAGGCCTTCACGGTTAAAGAGAAATGCCCTTCAAGCAGGCGTGCGAATGCCCTACAGAAATGTCTGATGTTTAAAACGGTGGGTTGTTTTGTAGGCTGATACAAGCGGCCAGCCGCCCCATCAATGTCGGGACGGCTGGCACGTCTGTTTAATAGCTGCTTTCAGGCAAGCTGGCGATGATCGAGCGGTAGCTGTTCATCCGTTGCTGCTGCACACGGCCCTCTTCCAGGGCCTTGAGCAGAGCGCAACCCGGCTCGCGGTCGTGCTTGCAATCGCGAAAGCGGCAGGTGCCGATCAGGTCGTTGAACTCGATGAAGCCGGCTTCGACATCGGCACGGCTGACGTGCCCCAGGCCGAACTCGCGGATACCCGGGGAGTCGATCAACTCACCGCCACCGGGGAAGTGGAACAATCGCGCGGTGGTGGTGGTGTGGGTGCCCTGGCCCGACAACTCGGACAGCGGGCCGACGCGGGTGTCGACTTCCGGCAGCAGGCTGTTGACCAGCGACGACTTGCCGACACCAGACTGGCCGACGAATACGCTGATGTGCCCGTCCAGCTGCTTCTGCAACTGCTCCATGCCATTGCCATGGTGGGCCGACACTTCCAGCACCGGGTAACCCAGCGTGCGGTAAACCGCAAGCAAGGCATTCAGCGCCGGGGCGTTCTGCTCGTCGATCAGATCGAATTTGTTCAGCAGCAGTAACGGCCGAATACCCGCGTGTTCCGCGGCGACCAGATAACGGTCGATCAGGTTGGCGTGAGGCTCGGGCAGCGGCGCGAAGACGATAACGATCAAGTCGACGTTGGCCGCCACCGGCTTGAGCTGGCCACGGCTGTCGGGACGGCAGAGCTCGGTCTTGCGCGGCAGCTGCGCCACGATCACGCCGATGCCCTGGTTGCCGGCACGCCACACGACCTGATCGCCGGTCACCAGCGCCGGCAGGTTGGCGCGCAAGTGGCAGCGGAATACCTGGCCGGCCAATTCGCCATCGAGGGCCTCGACTTCGACCTGCACACCGAAGTGCGCGATCACCAGGCCTGTCTGTTCCGGACCCAGGTCGCCGCCTTCGAGTGCCTCGACAGCCGAGGACTCGCGTTTGGCGGCGCGGGCAGCGCGCTCGCCCTGAATCTTTTCGATGCGCCAGTTTTGACGACGATTGAGTTGGCGTTTGGCCATGGGTGTTCCGTATCGAGAATGCAGCGATTAGGTAAAACGGCCGCGAGTTTAGCACGCCCGGACACCGGCCTAGGCTAAACTGCGCACCTACGCCGAGGAGCCGACTCATGCAAAACCCGCTGAACCTGATCTGGATCGACCTGGAAATGACCGGTCTGAACCCTGATACCGACGTCATCATCGAGATGGCCACCATTGTCACCGACAGTGACCTGAACACCTTGGCCGAAGGTCCGGTGATCGCCATCCATCACAGCGACGAGATTCTCGCCGGCATGGACGAGTGGAATACCCGTCAACACGGCGGCTCGGGCCTGACCCAGCGGGTACGCGACAGCCGTATCAGCATGGCCGAAGCCGAAGCCCAGACCATCGCCTTCCTGGAGAAATGGGTGCCGAAGGGCAAGTCGCCGATCTGTGGCAACAGCATCTGCCAGGACCGTCGCTTCCTTTATACCCACATGAAATCCCTGGAAAGCTACTTCCACTACCGCAACCTCGACGTGTCGACCCTTAAAGAACTGGCCGCGCGCTGGGCACCGGACGTACGCGACAGCTTCAAAAAGGGCAGCACCCACCTGGCCCTGGACGACATCCGCGAATCGATCGCCGAGCTGCAGCACTACCGCAAGAATTTCATCAAGTTCTGATTCAGCGGGGCCTGCACTGGCCTCATCGCGGGCAAGCCCGCTCCCACAAGGTTGTTCGCCGACCCTGTGGGAGCGGGCTTGCCCGCGATAGCGTCCGCCCAGTCACCCTGTGATCGTGCGAGGTGAAAGTTCTTGGGTGCGCTCTTTTGGTGCTTCAGTGAAGTGAGTAGACTGCGCGCCTTCTTGTAAGGACCGCCACCATGTTGCTGATGCTCTACCTGATCGCCATTACTGCCGAAGCCATGACTGGCGCCCTGTCTGCGGGCCGTCGCGGCATGGACTGGTTTGGCGTGGTGCTGATCGCGTGCGTCACGGCGCTGGGTGGCGGTTCGGTGCGGGACGTGCTGCTCGGCCACTACCCGCTGACTTGGGTCAAACACCCGGAATACCTGGTGCTGACCTCCGTCGCGGCGATGCTGACGATCTTCATCGCCCGCTGGATGCGCCATCTGCGTTCGCTGTTTCTGGTGCTTGATGCCGTGGGTCTGGTGGCGTTCACCCTGATCGGCTGCATGACGGCCCTGGAAATGGGCCATGGCATGCTGGTGGCCTCGGTCAGCGGCGTGATCACCGGCGTATTTGGCGGCATTCTGCGGGACATTTTCTGCAACGACATTCCACTGATATTCCGTCGAGAGCTCTATGCCAGCGTCTCGTTTGCCGCGGCATGGTGCTATCTGCTCTGCATCTACCTGCAGTTACCCGGTGAACAGGCAATCCTGATCACCCTGTTCGGCGGCTTCCTGCTGCGCTTGCTGGCGATTCGTTTCCACTGGGAAATGCCCAAGTTCGTTTATAACGACGAAGCCTGACACGGTCTCTGTAGCAGCTGCCGAAGGCTGCGTTCGAGGCCGCAGGACTCGCTTTGCGCAATGACGACTGCTGCGCAGCCGAACGCAGCCTTCGGCAGCTGCTACAGGATGCCGTGTTGTTTCAGGGCCCATTCGACGTGTTCGCGCACCAGTTCCGACGGATAGTCCCGCCGTGCCTTCAGCGCTTCCAGCACCGGAATGCTCGACGGCGCATTACCCAGGCCGACCGCCAGATTGCGCAACCAACGCTCGTAACCGGCCCGACGTAATGGCGAACCTTCGGTACTGTTGAGGAATTTTTCTTCGTCCCACATGAACAGTTCAGCCAGTTCGGCGTTGTCCAGATTGTGCCTTGGTTTGAAATCGCTTTCCCCGGAAGGTCGGGCGAAGCGGTTCCACGGGCAGACGATCTGGCAGTCATCGCAACCGAACACCCGGTTACCGATCAATGGCCGCAAATCTTCGGGAATAGCGCTTTTCAGTTCGATGGTCAGGTACGAAATGCAGCGCCGGGCGTCCAGTACATACGGGCCGACGAAGGCGTTGGTCGGACAGATGTCCAGACAGGCGGTGCAGCGACCGCAGTGTTCGGTGGCGTGGGGCGGGTCGACCGGCAGCGGCAGGTCGACGAACAGTTCGCTGAGGAAGAAGTAGCTGCCGGCCTTGCGATTCAAGACCAGCGTGTTTTTGCCGATCCAGCCCAGGCCAGCCTGTTCTGCAATGGCTTTTTCCAGCACCGGGGCGCTGTCGACAAAGGCGCGATAGCCGAATGGGCCGATCACTGCCTGAATTTTTTCTGCCAGTTGCTGCACGCGCTTACGGATCAATTTGTGGTAATCGCGGCCCAAGGCATAACGCGAGACGTAGGCTTTTTCCGGTTCGGCCAGACGTTTGGCCATTTCGGTGTCGCCCGGCAGGTAGTCCATGCGCAGGGAAACGACCCGCAGGGTGCCCGGCACCAGCTCTTCCGGGTGCGAGCGTTTGCTGCCGTGGGCGCCCATGTAGTCCATTTCGCCGTGGTAGCCGGCCTCGAGCCAGCGTTCCAGGTGCTGCTCATGCTCGGCCAGGTCGAGGCCGCTGATGCCGACTTGCTGAAAGCCCAGCTCGCGGCCCCAGTCCTTGATGGATTGGGCGAGGGCGGGCAGGTCTGTGGTAATAGCGGGCATGAGACGAGAGAAACCGGAGCTGAGGTGCGTATAATTCTGCCAGACATCGGAGCCTGAAGACGCATGCCGCACACTAAAGATGAATTACCCGACGCGCTGTATAGCGCCGCGCAAGTCCGAGGGCTCGATGCAAGCCTGATCGCGGCCGGCACGCCGGGCTTCGAATTGATGCAGCGTGCGGCGCGGGCGACCTGGCGTGCGCTGGTCCGTCACTGGCCGACGGCGCACGAATTGAGCGTGGTAGCCGGCCACGGCAATAATGCGGGCGACGGTTACCTGGTGGCCGTGCTGGCCCGACGTGCCGGTTGGCACGTGCGGGTGCTGGCCGCCGGTGATCCCGGGCGTTTGCAGGGCGATGCCGCATCGGCCCATGCCGAGGCGGTAGCCGAAGGCGTCGCCATTCAAGACTGGAGCGTGCATTCAGAACTGCGTGGCATCGTGCTGGATGCCTTGTTCGGCACTGGCCTGACCGGTGAAGTGCGCGAGCCATACGCCAGTGTCATTGCCGCGATCAACGCCAGTGGGCTACCGGTTGCAGCGGTGGATATCCCCTCGGGGCTGTGTGCCGATACGGGCCGCATACTTGGCATTGCGGTTCGAGCGGACCTGACGGTGACGTTCATCGGTTTGAAGCTGGGTCTGTTCACCGGTGACGCTGCGGATGTGGTTGGCGATTTGGTATTCAATGATCTGCTAGCCGCCCCTGAGACGTTTATCGGGGCCACGGTCAGTGCTCGTCGCCTGACGGCCGGTAATGTGCCGCGTCTGACCGGTCGCGCTCCAACGTCCCACAAAGGCAAATTTGGCCACGTATTGCTGATCGGCGGTGATCGCGGTTTTGGTGGCGCCATTGTGCTCAGTGCACAAAGTGCTTTGCGCAGCGGTGCCGGGATGGTGTCCGTAGCCACCCGCAGCGAGCATGTTCCGGCTGTATTGGCACGATTACCTGAAGCGATGGTGCTCGGCACTTCGTCGGCCAATCAATTGATGGGGCTGCTTGAGAAGGCCACGGTGCTGGTCGTAGGCCCGGGGCTGGGGCAGGCCGCCTGGGGGCGCAGTCTGTTGTCGGCCGCGGCCAATGCGCCGCTGCCGCAAGTCTGGGATGCTGATGCGTTGAACCTGTTGGCCGAAGGTGGCGTGAGTTTGCCCGCAGGTTGTGTTATCACGCCGCACCCGGGCGAAGCAGCACGGTTGCTGGGGATATCGACGGCCGATGTTCAGGCCGACCGCCCGGCTGCTGCCCATGCATTGAGCAAAAAATATACAGCGGTGGTGATCCTCAAGGGCGCCGGCAGTTTGATCGCCAGCCCCGACGGGCGTCTGGCGTTGTGTCATCAGGGCCATCCGGCCATGGCATCTGCCGGTTTGGGCGATGTGCTGGCCGGGCTGGTCGGCGCCTTGCTCGCTCAGGGCATGGACGCGTATGACGCGGCATGCCTGGCGGTCTGGCTGCACGCCAATGCCGGCGCGCAACAAGGTGAATTCGGCCGTGGGCTGGCGGCCAGTGATCTGATACCAGCCATTCGTCAGTTGTTGGAGGAGCAAGCACCGTGTCTGAAGTAACCCTGTACCTGGCTGATGAAGAGGCGATGACCGCGTTTGGTGCGCGCATCGCACAAACCACTGAAGGGCACGGTCTGATTTTTCTCGAGGGAGATCTGGGCGCGGGGAAAACCACGCTGTCCCGGGGCATTATTCGTGGCCTGGGGCATGCGGGGGCGGTAAAAAGTCCCACCTTCACCCTGGTCGAGCCTTACGAGATTGGTGAGGTCCGCGCCTTCCATTTCGACCTGTATCGACTGGTCGATCCGGAGGAGCTGGAGTACCTCGGCATCCGCGACTATTTCGAAGACGATGCACTGTGCCTGATCGAATGGCCCCGGAACGGTGCAGGCTTTTTGCCAAAGCCCGACCTGACCATTACCATTAGCCCGCAAGACAGCGGGCGTTCGCTGAAAATTTTGCCCCAGGGCTCGCGTGGCGAGTCGTGGTGTGCCGCTTTGGCATTGGAATCCAATTAAATGATGGGGTTAGGTATGCGCTTTCGCGCGTTGGTTGCTGCCGTAGGATTGTTGTTTCTGGCGGTAACCGTCGACGCTGTGGCCGAGACAAAGGTCAACAGTGTTCGCCTGTGGCGGGCGCCGGACAACACGCGACTGGTGTTTGACCTGACAGGGCCTGTCCAGCACAGCGTTTTTACCCTGACCTCCCCGGATCGGCTGGTGATCGACATCAATGGCGCCTCTCTGGGATCGCCGCTGAACGTCAATACCTCGAACACGCCGATCACCGCTATGCGCTCGGCTCAGCGTACGCCGACCGATCTGCGAGTGGTCATCGACCTGAAAAAGGCCGTCACGCCGAAAAGTTTTACCTTGGCGCCCAACGCCCAATACGGTAATCGCTTGGTGGTCGATCTGTTCGATAACGCCGCCGACGCCGCGCCAATTCCTGTGCCGACTAACGTCGCGACCGTGGCCCCGGTACCGGTCACTCCAGTAGATCCGCCGGTGAAGTTGCCGCCCGCCCCGGCCGGCAAGCGCGACATCATTGTGGTGATCGACGCCGGCCACGGCGGCGAAGACCCTGGCGCCTCAGGCTCTCGCGGTCAGCGTGAAAAAGACGTGGTGTTGGCGATCGCCCGTGAACTGCAGCGTCAGGTCAATGGCATGAAAGGCTTCCGCGCCGAACTGACGCGTACCGGCGATTACTTCATTCCGTTGCGTGGCCGTACCGAAATCGCCCGCAAGAAGGGCGCCGATCTGTTCGTTTCGATCCACGCCGACGCCGCGCCTTCGGCCGCCGCGTTCGGTGCGTCGGTGTTCGCTTTGTCTGATCGTGGTGCTACGTCGGAGACCGCCCGTTGGCTGGCCGACAGCGAAAACCGTTCCGACTTGATCGGCGGTGCCGGCAATGTCAGCCTCGATGACAAGGACCGCATGCTGGCCGGCGTGCTGCTCGATTTGTCGATGACTGCTTCCTTGACGTCCAGCCTGAACGTTGGCCAGAAAGTCTTGAGCAACATCGGCCGTGTCACGCCGCTGCACAAACAGCGCGTGGAGCAAGCCGGGTTCATGGTGCTGAAGTCGCCGGACATCCCGTCGATCCTGGTGGAAACCGGTTTTATCTCCAACGCCAACGAAGCTTCCAAGCTTGCTGCAGCGAACCACCAGCAGGCGCTGGCGCGTTCTATCAGCAGCGGCGTGCGACAGTTCTTCCAGCAGAACCCACCGCCGGGCACCTACATTGCCTGGCTGCGTGACTCCGGCAAAATCGCCCAGGGCCCGCGTGACCATCGCGTGAACCCTGGCGAAACCCTGGCGATGATCGCTGTGCGTTATCAGGTGTCTCCGGCCACCTTGCGCAGCGTCAACAACCTCAAGAGCGACGAGCTGAAGATTGGTCAGACATTGACCATTCCCGGCACTGAACTGGCGGCCAAAGAATGAACCAGGTGCTGACCAACACTGCGCGCATCGAGCTGCTCAGCCCGCGGCTGGCGAACCAGATTGCCGCCGGTGAGGTGGTTGAGCGCCCGGCCTCGGTGATCAAGGAGTTGCTGGAGAACAGCCTCGACTCCGGCGCCAAACGCATCGATGTCGATGTTGAGCAGGGCGGCGTCAAGCTGCTGCGGGTGCGCGACGATGGCAGCGGCATTTCTGCCGATGACCTGCCCTTGGCCCTGGCCCGTCACGCCACCAGCAAGATTCGCAATCTGGAAGACCTTGAGCAGGTGATGAGCCTGGGGTTTCGTGGTGAAGCGCTGGCGTCCATCAGCTCCGTGGCGCGCCTGACCCTGACGTCCCGCACTCGCGATGCCGATCAGGCCTGGCAGGTGGAAACCGAAGGCCGGGACATGGCGCCTCGCGTGCAACCCGCGGCCCATCCGGTGGGGACTTCGGTGGAAGTGCGCGACTTGTTCTTTAATACCCCGGCGCGCCGTAAATTTCTCAAAACCGAAAAAACCGAATTCGATCACCTGCAAGAAGTGATCAAGCGTCTGGCACTGGCGCGGTTCGATGTGGCGTTCCATCTGCGCCACAACGGCAAAACCATCCTTAGCCTGCACGAAGCCCATGATGACGCGGCCCGCGCCCGGCGTGTGGCGGCGATCTGCGGGGCGGGGTTTCTGGAGCAGGCGCTGCCGATCGAAATCGAGCGCAATGGCCTGCATCTGTGGGGCTGGGTCGGGTTGCCGACCTTCAATCGCAGCCAGGCAGACTTGCAGTATTTCTTTGTGAATGGCCGCGCCGTGCGCGACAAACTGGTGGCTCACGCAGTGCGCCAGGCTTATCGCGATGTGCTGTTCAACGGTCGGCACCCGACGTTCGTACTGTTTTTCGAAGTCGATCCGGCGGGCGTCGACGTCAACGTGCACCCGACCAAGCACGAAGTGCGCTTCCGTGACGGGCGCATGGTTCACGATTTCCTCTATGGCACTTTGCATCGCGCGCTCGGCGATGTGCGGCCGGAAGATCATCTGGCCGCGCCTGTCGCGACGGCCATTGTCCGGCCGACCGGGCTCGACGCCGGTGAGTTCGGTCCGCAGGGCGAAATGCGTCTGGCGGCCAATGCGCTGTTGGAACAGCCTCAGGCCCAACCTTCCTTTAATACGACGGCGGGCTCCGGCGCTGGTGCCGGTTATCAGTATCAGTACACGCCGCGGCCTCAGTCCGGCATACCCGTCGCCGAAGCTCAAGCGGCCTACCGCGAGTTTTTCGCGCCATTGCCCGAAGCCAATGCGGTCGCGCTGCCGGCTGGGCAGGATGACATCCCGCCATTGGGTTACGCGCTGGCGCAGCTCAAGGGCATCTATATTCTTTCGGAAAACGCTCAAGGCCTGGTGCTGGTGGACATGCACGCCGCCCACGAGAGGATCATGTACGAACGCCTGAAAATCGCCATGGCCAGCGAAGGCTTGAGCGGCCAGCCGCTGTTGGTGCCGGAGTCTCTGGCGGTCAGTCAGCGCGAAGCCGATTGTGCCGAAGAACACGTCGCGTGGTTCCAGCGGCTGGGCTTTGAGTTGCAGCGTCTTGGCCCGGAATCGCTGGCGATCCGGCAAATCCCGGCGTTGTTGAAACAGGCGGAAGCCAATCGATTGGTCAGTGACGTTCTGGCGGATTTGATGGAATACGGCACCAGCGACCGGATTCAGGCACACCTGAACGAACTGCTCGGCACCATGGCCTGCCACGGCGCGATTCGTGCGAATCGGCGTCTGGCCTTGCCGGAAATGAACGGTCTGCTGCGGGACATGGAAAACACCGAACGCAGCGGTCAATGCAACCACGGCCGACCGACCTGGACCCAATTGGGCCTGGACGATCTGGACAAACTGTTTTTGCGCGGTCGCTGATGAGCCAGCTCCCTCCTGCGATTTTCCTGATGGGGCCGACGGCTGCCGGCAAGACCGACCTGGCCATTGAACTCACCAAGGTCCTGCCCTGCGAACTGATCAGCGTCGATTCGGCGCTGGTTTACCGTGGCATGGACATTGGCACTGCCAAGCCTTCCAAAGAAATTCTGGCCGAATTCCCACATCGCCTGATCGATATTCTCGACCCAGCCGAAAGTTATTCGGCTGCGGATTTTCGTCGTGATGCGCTCGAGGCCATGGCGGAGATCACCGCGCGGGGAAAAATTCCGCTGCTGGTAGGCGGCACAATGCTCTACTACAAGGCTTTGCTCGAAGGTCTGGCCGACATGCCGGCGGCCGATCCGGACGTGCGCGCGCAAATCGAAGAAGAGGCTGCACGCCTTGGCTGGCAGGCCCTGCATGATCAATTGGCGGTCATCGATCCGCAATCTGCAGCGCGAATTCATCCGAACGATCCACAGCGCCTCAGTCGCGCGCTGGAAGTTTATCGCGTCAGTGGTCAGAGCATGACTGAGCTACGCTTGCGACAATCTGCGCAAAGTACTGAAGCAGCCGCTTCGGGACTGCAACAATTGCCCTATACTGTCGCGAACTTGGCTATCGCCCCGGCAAATCGCCAGGTACTGCACGAGCGTATTAAACAAAGATTCACAAATATGTTGGAACAGGGATTCATCGATGAGGTCGTAGCCCTGCGAGATAGAGGTGACCTGCATTCGGGGATGCCGTCTATACGTGCTGTAGGTTATCGACAAGTCTGGGATTACCTGGATGGCAAGCTGACGCAAGCCGAGATGCAGGAGCGTGGAATCATTGCCACGCGCCAATTGGCAAAGCGCCAGTTCACCTGGCTGCGCAGTTGGGCTGATTTACACTGGTTGGACAGCCTCGATTGCGACAATCTGCCGCGCGCCTTGAAATACCTTGGGACCATCTCCATATTGAGCTGAGTCCTTGCAATTGCCGTCTATCCTTGGGGGTGTGACGGCCCCAAGCCATCTGTTTACCTATTTTTTATATTGAATCCTTAAAGGAGTGCGGCACATGTCAAAAGGGCATTCGCTACAAGACCCTTACTTGAATACTTTACGTAAAGAGAAAGTGGGGGTTTCCATCTACCTGGTCAACGGGATCAAACTGCAAGGCACGATCGAGTCTTTCGACCAGTTCGTTATTCTGCTGAAAAACACCGTTAGCCAAATGGTTTACAAACACGCTATCTCTACAGTGGTGCCGGTTCGTCCAATTCGTCTGCCTAGCGCAACCGAATCCGAAACAGGTGACGCTGAGCCAGGTAACGCCTGATAGGAGTCTCCTTTGTTCTTTGAGCGCCACGGTGGTGGTGAGCGAGCAATTCTCGTTCACTTGGATGGTCAGGACCCTGAGGCGCGCGAAGATCCGCAGGAGTTTCAGGAGTTGGCAATTTCGGCAGGCGCCGAGACCGTCGCGTTTTTTAACGTGCCGCGTCATCGGCCAACCGCCAAAACCCTGATTAGCAGTGGCAAGGTCGAAGAATTACGCGATCTGGTCAGCGCCGAACAGGTCGATCTGGTGATTTTCAATCACATCCTCACGCCCAGTCAGGAACGTAACCTCGAACGCATTTTCGAGTGTCGCGTGATTGACCGCACGGGTTTGATTCTCGATATCTTCGCCCAACGCGCCCGCACCCATGAAGGCAAGCTCCAGGTCGAACTGGCCCAGCTTGAACACATGAGTACGCGGCTGGTTCGTGGCTGGACTCACCTTGAGCGGCAGAAGGGCGGTATCGGTCTGCGCGGCCCGGGTGAAACCCAGCTGGAAACCGACCGGCGCCTGTTGCGGGTTCGCCTGCGGCAGATCAAGGGGCGCCTGGAAAAAGTCCGCAGCCAGCGTGAGCAATCCCGTCGCGGGCGCAAACGTGCTGATATTCCGACGGTTTCACTGGTGGGTTATACCAACGCCGGCAAATCGACGCTGTTCAACTCGGTCACCGATTCCGACGTCTTCGCCGCCGACCAGTTGTTCGCTACCCTCGACCCGACCTTGCGCCGGCTCGAACTCGATGACCTCGGGCCGATCGTGCTGGCCGACACTGTGGGCTTTATTCGTCACTTGCCGCACAAACTGGTCGAGGCATTTCGGGCTACGCTCGAAGAGTCGAGCAACTCCGATCTGCTGCTACATGTGATCGATGCGCATGAGCCTGAGCGGATGGCACAGATTGAGCAGGTCATGGTGGTGCTCGGAGAGATCGGGGCACAAGACTTGCCGATCCTTGAGGTATACAACAAACTCGATTTGCTCGAGGGTGTTGAGCCTCAGATCCAGCGCGATGCCGATGGCAAGCCGCAACGGGTCTGGTTGTCGGCCAAGGACGGTACCGGCCTGAACCTGCTCAAGCAGGCTGTGGCCGAACTGTTAGGCAGTGATTTGTTTGTTGGCACCTTGCGCTTGCCGCAACGTTTTGCTCGACTGCGTGCGCAGTTTTTCGAACTCGGTGCGGTGCAAAAAGAAGAACACGACGAAGAAGGCATCAGCTTGCTGGCCGTTCGCTTGCCACGGATCGAATTGAATCGACTCGTGAGCCGCGAAGGTCTGCAACCGATGGAATTCATCGAGCAACACACTTTGCAATAAAAGCCTGAGAAAGCGGTTGTGCCGCGGTGGCAGGCATTCTGTAGCATTGGTCGGCGCGCCGTGGGTGCGTCTTTGCTTTATCAGATGGAGAGCGCTATGGCTTGGAATGAGCCGGGTGGCAACTCGAATAATCAGGATCCTTGGGGTGGCAAGCGCCGCAATAACGGCGACCGCAAGGGACCACCGGATCTCGACGAGGCCTTCCGAAAGCTGCAGGAAAGCCTGAACGGGTTGTTCGGTGGTGGTAAAAAACGCGGTGACGAGGGCGGCGGTTCGGGCAAGAGTGGTGGCTTCGGCGGCCTGCTCGGCATCGGCCTGGTCGTGCTGGCGGCTGTGTGGTTGTACAGCGCTGTCTATGTAGTCGACGAGCAGGAGCAAGCCGTAGTGCTGCGCTTCGGCAAATACTATGAAACCGTCGGCCCGGGCCTGAACATCTATTTCCCGCCGATCGATCGCAAGTACATGGAAAACGTCACGCGTGAGCGTGCCTATACCAAGCAGGGTCAAATGCTGACTGAAGACGAAAACATCGTCGAAGTGCCGCTGACCGTGCAGTACAAGATCAGCAACCTGCAGGACTTCGTGCTGAACGTCGATCAGCCGGAAATCAGCCTGCAACATGCGACCGACAGTGCCTTGCGGCACGTGGTGGGTTCTACCGCCATGGATCAGGTGCTGACCGAAGGTCGTGAATTGATGGCCAGCGAAATCAAGGAGCGTCTGCAACGTTTCCTCGATACCTATCGCACCGGTATCACCGTCACCCAGGTCAACGTACAGAGCGCAGCTGCACCGCGTGAAGTTCAGGAAGCCTTTGATGACGTGATCCGCGCCCGTGAAGACGAGCAGCGTTCGCGCAACCAGGCTGAAACCTACGCCAACGGCGTCGTGCCGGAAGCCCGTGGTCAGGCCCAGCGCATCCTTGAGGATGCCAACGGTTACCGCGACGAAACCGTCTCCCGCGCCAAGGGTGAGGCTGATCGCTTCACCAAACTGGTCGCCGAGTATCGCAAGGCCCCTGAAGTCACCCGCCAGCGTCTGTACCTGGACACCATGCAGGAAATCTTCAGCAACACCAGCAAGGTTCTCGTGACCGGCAACAAGGATGGCCAGAACAATCTGCTGTACTTGCCGCTGGACAAGATGATCGACAGTGGTCGTAGCCCCGGCGCTCCGGTGACCGGTGCGGCAGCCAGCAGCAATGAAGTGAATGCGCGTGCGGCAGCTGATCTGCAGCAACAGCAAGCACGTACCAGGGAGAGTCGCTGATGAGCAATAAATCGCTGATCGCCCTTATTATCGGCGTCGTCGTGGCGATCGTTGCCTGGAACTGCTTCTACATCGTGGCTCAGACCGAGCGCGCGGTGATGCTGCAGTTCGGTCGCGTGGTCCAGGCCGATGTTCAGCCGGGCCTGCATGTGAAAGTGCCTTACGTGAACAAGGTGCGCAAATTCGACGCGCGCCTGATGACACTGGATGCACCGACACAACGCTTCCTGACGCTGGAAAAGAAAGCCGTAATGGTCGATGCCTACGCCAAGTGGCGCGTGAAAGATGCCGAGCGCTTCTACACCGCGACTTCCGGCCTCAAGCAGATTGCCGACGAGCGTCTTTCCCGTCGTCTGGAATCGGGCCTGCGTGACCAGTTCGGTAAGCGCACCCTGCACGAAGTGGTGTCCGGTGAGCGTGATGCGCTGATGGCTGACATCACCAATTCGCTGAACAAGATGGCGGAAAAAGAGCTGGGCATCGAAGTTGTCGATGTCCGGGTCAAAACCATCGACCTGCCGAAGGAAGTGAACCGCAGTGTGTTCGAGCGTATGAGCACCGAGCGTGAGCGTGAAGCTCGCGAGCACCGCGCCAAGGGTAACGAGCTGGCTGAAGGCATCCGTGCCGACGCTGACCGTCAGCGCCGCGTGTTGCTGGCTGAAGCCTATCGTGAATCTGAAGAGGTTCGCGGTGACGGTGACGCCCAGGCTGCTGCGATCTACTCCAAGGCATACGGTCAGGATCAGGAGTTCTACGCGTTCTACCGTAGCCTGCGTGCCTACCGTGAAAGCTTCGCGAACAAATCCGACGTCATGGTCCTGGACCCGGGCAGCGACTTCTTCCGTTACCTGGAAAAAGCCAAGCCTTGATACGGCGTTGACCTGAATCATCCCCGCCTGGCGGCTAAAACCTCGGGCGGGGTGATCCTTTGGGAAAACGTGTGTATGATGCGGCAGCCGGGAAATTCCCGGCTTTTTTGCGTCTGCACGTTTGATTGATGTTTGTATGCAGGCGCCCGAGTTGAATGACTCGACAGGTTTTTCGAGGAAAGTGGTTGGCGAAGCCGGTTTTCAGGCTTTTCGCCCCGTTGTCCATGCGCGCGGTTTGTGCGCATGGGCCGATCATTTTCTGCTTCACTCAAGGCTCGCCCAAAGGCTTGTCGCCCGGATCATAGGGGAATGGCGTAATGGCAACGGTAGACCGCTGGCTGCTGCCAGATGGCATCGAAGAAGTACTGCCACCAGAAGCTGCGCGCATCGAAGTAGCGCGTCGCCAGGTGTTGGATCTGTTCCAGAGCTGGGGTTACGAGTTTGTCGTGACTCCCCATATCGAGTACCTGGAATCCCTGCTGACCGGCGCGGGCTCGGACCTCGATCTGCGTACCTTCAAGGTCATCGACCCGCAGTCGGGCCGGCAGATGGGATTCCGTGCCGACATCACGCCGCAAGTGGCGCGCATCGATGCGCACACCCTGCGTCGCGAAGGCCCGAGCCGCCTGTGTTATGCCGGTAGCGTGCTGCATGCTCAGCCGCGTGCCTTGTCGTCCTCGCGCAGCCCGATTCAACTGGGCGCCGAGTTGTACGGCGATGCCAGCCCGAGCAGCGACGTGGAAGTCATCAGCCTGATGCTGGCCATGCTGCAACTGGCCGATGTGCCGGATGTGCACATGGACCTCGGTCATGTCGGCATCTACCGCGGCCTGGCCCGCGCCGCCGGTTTGTCCGGTGAAGTCGAGCAACAGTTGTTCGATGCGTTGCAACGTAAAGCCATCGACGAGGTCATTACCTTGACCGAAGGCCTGCCTGCCGATCTGTCGGGCATGCTGCGGGCGCTGGTCGATCTGTGTGGTGGTCGTGAAGTGTTGAGTGCAGCGCGTGAGCGTCTGGCCAATGCGCCGGCACCCGTGCTGGCGGCCCTGGACGATTTGCTGGCGATTGCCGAGCGTCTATCCACGCGTTTCCCGGAATTACCGCTGTATTTCGACCTGGGCGAGTTGCGCGGCTACCACTACCACACCGGTGTGGTGTTCGCGGTGTTCGTACCGGGTGTCGGCCAGTCCATTGCTCAGGGCGGTCGTTACGACGACATTGGCGCCGACTTCGGTCGCGCCCGTCCGGCGACCGGTTTCTCTACCGATTTGAAAACCCTGGTGACCCTGGGGCGTGCTGAAATCGAGCTACCGTCTGGCGGTATCTGGATGCCTGACAGTACGGATGCAGCACTCTGGCAGCAGGTTTGCCAGTTGCGCAGTGAGGGTCAGCGTGTCGTTCAGGCATTGCCTGGGCAACTTTTGGCCGCCGCCCGTGAAGCGGACTGCGACCGGCAATTGATTCAGCAGAACGGGCTTTGGCAAGTATTGCCGCTGGCTTCTTGAGTTTTCCTGCCGGCCGCCGCCGGCACCAAGTTTGCGCGAATGAGGACAAGTGTTATGGGTAAGAATGTCGTAGTCCTGGGCACCCAATGGGGTGATGAGGGCAAAGGCAAGATCGTTGATCTGCTGACCGAACATGCTGCCGCCGTAGTGCGCTACCAAGGTGGCCACAACGCTGGCCACACCCTGGTGATCGACGGCGAAAAAACCGTCTTGCACCTGATCCCGTCGGGCGTGCTGCGCGAAGGCGTTCAGTGCCTGATCGGTAATGGCGTGGTGGTTGCACCCGACGCCCTGCTGCGGGAAATCATCAAGCTGGAAGAGAAAGGCGTACCGGTGCGCGAGCGCCTGCGTATCAGCCCGTCCTGCCCGCTGATCCTGTCCTACCACGTAGCGCTGGACCAGGCCCGTGAAAAGGCCCGTGGCGAGCTGAAGATCGGTACTACCGGTCGCGGCATCGGCCCGGCTTACGAAGACAAGGTTGCCCGTCGCGGTCTGCGCATCGGTGACCTGTTCCACCGCGAGCGTTTCGCTGCCAAGCTGGGCGAGTTGCTGGACTACCACAACTTCGTACTGGTCAATTACTACAAAGAGCCAGCAATCGACTTCCAGAAGACACTCGACGAGTGCATGGAATACGCCGAGCTGCTCAAGCCGATGATGCTCGACGTCACCGCTGAACTGCACGAGCTGCGTCGCGCTGGCAAAGACATCATGTTCGAAGGCGCCCAAGGCTCCCTGCTGGACATCGACCACGGCACCTACCCGTACGTCACCAGCTCCAACACCACCGCAGGCGGCATCGCCACCGGTTCGGGTTTTGGCCCGATGTACCTGGATTACATCCTCGGCATCACCAAGGCTTACACCACTCGTGTGGGTTCGGGTCCGTTCCCGACTGAGCTGTTCGACGACGTCGGTGCTTTCCTGGCCAAGCGTGGCCACGAGTTCGGTGCTACCACCGGCCGTGCCCGTCGTTGTGGCTGGTTCGACGCCGTCATCCTGCGTCGCGCCATCGACGTCAACAGCATTTCGGGCCTGTGCCTGACCAAGCTGGACGTACTGGACGGTCTGGAAACCATCAACATCTGCGTGGGCTACAAGAACCAGGATGGTGCAGTGATCGACGCACCGACTGACGCCGACAGCTACATCGGCCTGGAGCCGGTGTATGAGCAAATGCCAGGCTGGACCGAATCCACCGTCGGTGCCAAGACCCTGGAAGAGCTGCCTCAGGCTGCACGCAACTACATCAAACGCGTTGAAGAGTTGGTCGGTGCGCCGATCGACATTATTTCGACGGGCCCGGACCGCAACGAAACCATCGTTCTGCGTCACCCGTTCGCTTAATAAGTCGTTGATGTAAAACACGAAGGCCCCTTAATTGGGGCCTTTGTCGTTTATGCCTGTCGAACGGCATGACCTTTGCTGGGAACATTGAAAAAGCATCGTTTCTGACGTGCCATCAATTTGATGGCGTCAAAGCAGAGGGATTTTCAGTGTCGGCCGTTCTCTCACTGTTACAAAGCCGTCTCTTGCGGCCCGTGTTCGTTACCCTTGGTATCGCCCTTTTGGTGCAGGTGCTGGTCGCTGTCGCGCTGACCCGGAGCACAGTGACTGCGCTGGAAGCTGATTTGGGTGCGCGGTTGGACGCCGACAGCCAAAAGCTCTCTGGTGAACTTGAGCAAGCCGGGCGTGAAGTCACGTCGAGCCTGGATAACCTGTCTACCAGTACCCGTCAGCGCCTGACAGCCGGGCTGTCTTCTCGTCTGAAGGACGAGCAGGCACAACTGCGTACGACGCTGGAGAAGGACCTGAAGGATTCGGCCAATGACATGGCGCAGCTTCTGGCCTCGGTCGCACCCCGCGCCATGTGGGACAGCGACATTCCTACCCTGTCCGAATTCGCTCGCCGTGCTCAGCGCAATCCCAATGTGTTGTTCGTGGTCTACGACGACGCCACGGGCCAGCACTTGACGCGCTATCTCAACCGGGAGAACCCGATCAACAAGGCGCTTCTGGAAAAAGGCCAGGGCGAGCGGGCGCTCGACAAAGTTCTGGATGCGGCGAAGAACGATCCGTCGGTCTACTACCTTGAAGCCTCGATCAACCCTAATGGGGTGGAGATTGGCAAGGTTTTGATGGGGGTCTCGACCGCTTCCGTGGAAACCGATCTGGCGGCGCTGGACAAGCGCTTCTCGGCGCTGATCGCCAGCAGCGATCAACTGGTGGGTGACAGCCTCAAAGGCGCAGCGGCTGACAGCGCAACGGCGATGCGCGGGCGTCTGCAATCGGCGCAGTCCACCGCCACTGAAATGAAAGCCAATACCACCGGTGCCGTGCAGGAAGCTGCCGGGACTTTGCGCTGGCGCATCGGCATGGGCCTGGCGGTGGTGGGTTTTGGTGTGCTGCTGTTGCTGGCGGTGGTGCTGGGTCGTCGAGTAGTCAATCGCTTGAAGCTGCTGATCGCCGCCATGGATGACCTGGCTGCAGGTGAGGGCGATCTGACCAAACGTGTGCAGATCAATAGCCAGGATGAGATTGGCGACATGGCCTCGGCGGTCAATCGCTTTGTGGATAAGTTGCAGCCGATCGTGCGGGAGGCGGGCGATGTGGCCCAGCGTACCGGCGTGGAAATCGGCGCCATGACCTTGCGCAATGCCGGTGCGGATGCTGCGGCGGGCATGCAGCGCGATGAGGTGGCCGAAAGCTTGCGCGCGTTGTCGCAAATGGCTGACGAAGCTCAGTCTGAAAGCCACGCCATGCAGGCCGCTTTGCAGCAGGTGGTGGGCATTCGCCAGGCCACGGATGAAAACACTCGGACCTCGGCGAAAGTCGGCAGCCTGATCGAAGCGTTGGCCGGACAAGTCGACACCGGCGCGAAAGTCATCGAGCGCCTGGCGCAGCAGAGTGAGCAGATTGAAGTGGTGTTGACGGTGATTCACGGGATCGCCGAACAAACCAACTTGCTGGCGTTGAACGCCGCCATTGAGGCGGCGCGCGCCGGCGAGACCGGTCGCGGATTTGCTGTGGTGGCGGATGAGGTGCGGGCACTGGCGAGCAAGACCCAAAGCTCAACCGGCGACATTCAGGCGCACATCGTTGCGTTGCAGCAGGGCGCGCGCGAGGCCGTCGCGGCAATCGGGCAGGCCGGACGTCAGGCCAGCGAAGGTTTGCTGGTGTTGCGCGACAGTGCGCGGTTACAGCAGTCGGTGCAGGCGTCGGTCGAGCAGGTGCATGCGGCGATCGGTCTGGCGACCCAGGCCGCGGCGCATCAGGCGCAAGGTGCGCAGGCAGTGCGTGGACGGGTTGAGACCATTCATGCTCAGGCTGAAAAGGCTGCTCAGGCGGTGGTGGAGACTACGGCGAGTGGCAAGGTGCTGGATGGTTTGGCGGCGCAGTTGAAGGCGAGTCTGGGGCAGTTCAGGGCTTAAGTTTTGTATTGTTTGTGCGGACGCCATCGCGGGCAAGCCCGCTCCCACGGGATTTGTGTCGTACACAAATTTTGTATATGACCGCTCCCCCTGTGGGAGCGGGCTTGCCCGCGATAGCGATCTCAGCGGCTCAAATACATCCGGGTTGTTAACAGGTACACCGGCAACCCTGACACCACAATCAACAACGCCGCATATGGCGCCGCCGCCCCAAATTCCACATTCGCGGTATGCGCCCAGACTTCCGTCGCCAACGTATTGAGCCCGGTCGGACTCAGCAACAGCGTTGCTGTCAGCTCCTTCATCGCATCCAGAAACACCAGCGCAAACGCTGCCCCCAAGGCTGGGAAGATTATCGGCAACGTCACCCGACAAAACGCGCTGAAGGACGACGCTCCCAGGGTGCGTGCAGCCTCTTCCAGTTGCGGTGCTGCCTTGTTCAGCGCGATACGAATCGGCGCTTGAGCCAGCGGCAGAAACAACAGCGCATAAGCAATGAGCAACAGCGCCGAGGTCTGATACAGCACCGGCACATAATGCAGGGCGAAATACACCAGGGTCAGCGCGATCACCAATCCCGGCAGCGCATGCAGCAGATACGGCAAGCGCTTGGCCCAGATTGCCAGTCGGCCTTTATGGCGCACCACCAGCAACCCCACCGGTGCCGCCAGCACGAGGCACAGCGCTGCGCCACCAAGCGACAGCGCCAAGGAAGACAACAGCGCCTCGCTGATAGCCGCCACCGGAAATGCTGCCGATGAACCAGCCGCCAGCCAATACATAAGCATCCCCAGCGGAATGCCGCTGCCGATGATCGCCAGTGCCAAGCAATAAAGTTGTCCTGCGCCAGACCAATGCCCCAGGTGAACCTGTTCCGCATGCCGCGCCGCGCCCTGGCCGGTGCGCACATGTCGGCCCTTGCCACGCACGCGTAGCTCCAGCCATAGCAACATTAGACACAGCGCCAACAGCACCGCCGAAAGCATCGCTGCGTTAGCGTTGCTGAATTCCAGCTCGAACTGTTGGTAGATCGCTGTCGTGAAAGTCTGCAAGCCGATGATCGACAGCGCGCCGAACTCCACCAGCATGTGCAGCGCAATCAGCAGCGAACCGGCCAGCAGTGACGGCCAGAGCAAGGGCAGGGTGATTTTGAAGAATACGCCCCACCGATTTTGCCCCAGGGTTCGTGCTGACTCCTCCAGGGACGGATCGAGATTGCGCAGGGTTGCCGCCACCGGCAGAAAAATCAGCGGGTATTTGGACAGGGTCATCACCAGGATCGCCCCGCCCAGCCCTTCGAAGTGAGCGCTCAGAGAGACCCAGGTGAAGCTGCTGACAAACGCCGGCACCGCGAATGGTAGGCACAGGATCACGCCCCACAGCCGTCGACCCGGCAGATTGCTGCGTTCCAGCAACCAGGCGAGCGACAGGCCGATTACGCCGCAGGCCAGCGTGACGCCCGCCATCAGCGCCAGCGTATTACGCAGCAGGCCAAACACGTAGGGTCGCCACAACAGATGCAGCGCCTCGGCCCAGCCTGCTTGCCAGGTCTTGAGGCCGACATAAGCCAGTGGCAACAGACTGAGCACCACCAGCAGCAAAACCGGCAGCAACAACCAGATCGAAGGCCGCTTGCGCCGTGGCACGTAGCCGCCGCCCAAGGCGGTGGCAGACAACGATGCGCTCATCAGTTCAAGCCAACGTCACGTTCCAGGTCCAGGGCTTCTTCGGCGTTGCCGAGGTCGGCGGGCGTGACTTTCGGCGCTTGCAGTTCGCTGAACGGCTTGAGGTCGCGATCCGATGCCATGCCTTTGTGCAGCGGGTATTCGGCGGTGGTCTGGGTGATCACGCGCTGACCTTCTTCGCTGGCCATGTAGGCGAGCAATTGCTGGGCTTCTTTTGGATGCTTGCTGGATTTCAACACCGCAGCGCTGGAGACGGTGATCAACCCGCCGACGTCGCCGCCGGTGAAATAATGCAGTTTCGAATCGAGCTGGCCTTTTTCGCGCTGCAGGGCGAACCAGTAGTAATTGTTCACCAGCACGGTCGCGACTTCACCGTTTTCCACAGCCTTCAGTGCGACCATGTTGTTGCTGTAGGTCTTGCCGAAAGCGCGCAGGCCGGTGAGCCATTCTTCGGCAGCATCCATGCCATGCACTTTGATGATTGCTACGGCTTGCTCCTGGAATGCGCCACTGGTTGGAACGAAACCGACCTTGCCTTGCCATTTCGGATCGGAGAATTCCATTACCGATTTTGGCAGGTCTTTTTCATCGATCAACTTGGGATTGAACGCAACAACGCGGACCCGCGCAGTGATACCGATCCAGGTGCCGTTGCCGGCAACGTAGTCCTCGGGCAGAACGGCGAGGGTGGCGGCGTCGGTTTTCGCCAGCAGGCCTTGTTCGCCGAGTTTGTTCAGCGGTGGGGATTCTTCGGTGTAGATCACGTCGGCGGGGGAGCGATCACCTTCTTCGACGATCTGGCTGGCGAGCTGGTTGCTGCTGCCCTTGCGCACGTTGACGTGAATGCCGGTCTTGGCTTCGAAGGCTTTGGCGACGGCGTCGCCGACTTCCTTGTGTTGGCCGTTATAGAGAGTCAGGGAAAACGGATCGGCGGCTTGGGTGAGGGGAGTGGCGAGTGTCAGGCCGAGCAGGGTAATGGTCAGGCCGCGGCGCAGGGTATTTCGAAGCATCATTCGCAGGGTTCCTCACTGTCGCATTGCAAAAACTTGTAACAATGATAAACGATATTGTTTCTCATGTGCGTCTTGCAGGGCTGGCATGGTGTTGCTAGATGGCTGGCGCGGGCTCTTGTAGCAGCTGGCGAAGCCTGCGTTCGGCTGCGAAGCAGTCGTGAGTTCAGGCGATGCGGTGTTTCAGGAAGACCATGCACTCAGGTTTTGCGACTGCTTCGCAGCCGAACGCAGGCTTCGCCAGCTGCTACGGGACTCATGAGTTTGTGGTGTGGGAATGGCTCTCTTTTTTTTAAAGCCAGAAACGCAAAAACCCGCTTTCGCGGGTTTCTGTGAAATTCAAGATTGTGACCTTGAATTTGAATTGGTGCCCAGAAGAAGACTCGAACTTCCACGACCTTGCGGTCACCAGCACCTGAAGCTGGCGTGTCTACCAATTTCACCATCTGGGCATAATCGCAAGCGTTGCCGCTGTTGATGTGGCGCACTATACGGAGAGCATTTTGATCTGTAAACCCCTGATTTAATTTTAATAAACCAGAAGCCTGAAATGCAAAAACCCGCTTTCGCGGGTTTTGTGTGAGCCTTGAAATTGTTCTAATCTCAAGCTCGAAATTGGTGCCCAGAAGAAGACTCGAACTTCCACGACCTTGCGGTCACCAGCACCTGAAGCTGGCGTGTCTACCAATTTCACCATCTGGGCAGTATCGGCAGCGCGTGTGCGTCGTCGATGGCGCGCACTATACGGAGCGTCTTTTTAACTGTAAACCCCCGACATCGAAAAAACCTGGAAAATTTCTCCAGTGGTATTCAAATCAGCTTTGCGATGTCGATAAAGGGCTTTAGATGGGCTGTCATAGCCTGAAATTTCCCGTTTCATTACGCCTATGCCAAACTAACCCGCATATAGACAAGGTGAAAACTCTCTAATGGCCGATTGGCAGTCCCTCGATCCCGAGGCCGCTCGTGAAGCGGAAAAATATGAAAACCCTATTCCTAGCCGCGAACTGATCCTTCAGCACCTTGCTGATCGAGGTTCGCCTGCTAACCGCGAGCAGCTGGTCGAAGAGTTTGGTCTGACCACAGAAGACCAGATCGAAGCCCTGCGTCGCCGCCTGCGCGCCATGGAGCGCGACGCTCAACTCATCTATACCCGTCGCGGCACTTATGCGCCGGTGGACAAGCTCGACCTGATCCTGGGCCGCATCAGCGGTCACCGTGACGGCTTTGGCTTCCTGGTCCCGGACGACGGCAGTGACGACCTGTTCATGAGCCCGGCGCAAATGCGCCTGGTGTTCGACGGCGACCGTGCCCTGGCCCGTGTTTCCGGCCTCGACCGTCGCGGTCGCCGCGAAGGCATGATCGTTGAAGTGGTGTCCCGTGCCCACGAGACCATCGTCGGTCGTTACTTCGAAGAGGGCGGTATCGGTTTTGTGGTCGCGGACAATCCGAAGATCCAGCAAGAAGTGCTGGTGACTCCGGGCCGCAACGCCAACGCCCAGATCGGTCAGTTCGTCGAAGTGAAGATCACTCACTGGCCGACGCCACGCTTCCAGCCGCAAGGCGACGTGGTCGAAGTCGTGGGTAACTACATGGCGCCGGGCATGGAAATCGATGTCGCCCTGCGCACCTACGATATTCCTCACGTCTGGCCAGAAGCGGTGCTCAAAGAAGCCGCCAAGCTCAAGCCGGAAGTCGAAGAGAAGGACAAAGAGAAGCGCATTGACCTGCGCCATCTGCCGTTCGTGACTATCGATGGCGAAGATGCACGGGACTTCGATGACGCGGTCTACTGCGAAGCCAAGCCGGGCAAACTGCGCCTGTTCTCCGGTGGCTGGAAGTTGTACGTGGCGATCGCCGACGTTTCCAGCTACGTGAAAATCGGTTCAGCGCTGGATAACGAATCCCAGGTGCGTGGCAACTCGGTGTACTTCCCCGAGCGTGTCGTGCCGATGCTGCCTGAGCAATTGTCCAACGGCCTGTGCTCGCTGAACCCGCACGTCGATCGTCTGGCCATGGTCTGCGAGATGACTATCTCCAAATCCGGCGAGATGACCGACTACTGCTTCTACGAAGCGGTAATTCACTCCCACGCTCGCCTGACCTATAACAAGGTCAGCGCCATGCTGGAGACGCCGAAAGCCACCGAAGCGCGTCAGCTTCGTGGTGAATACACCGACGTCCTGCCGCACCTCAAGCAGTTGTATGCGCTGTACAAGGTTCTGCTGGCGGCCCGTCACGTGCGCGGCGCGATCGATTTCGAAACGCAGGAAACCCGGATCATCTTCGGTTCCGAGCGCAAGATTGCCGAAATCCGTCCGACCGTTCGCAACGACGCCCACAAGCTGATCGAGGAATGCATGCTGGCGGCCAACGTGGCCACCGCCGAATTCCTGAAAAAGCACGAAATCCCTGCGTTGTACCGCGTCCACGACGGCCCGCCACCGGAGCGTCTGGAAAAACTGCGCGCCTTCCTTGGCGAGCTCGGCCTGTCCCTGCACAAAGGCAAGGACGGTCCGTCGCCGAAGGATTACCAGGCTTTGCTGGCAAGCATCAAGGACCGTCCGGATTTCCATCTGATCCAGACCGTCATGCTGCGTTCGTTGAGCCAGGCGGTGTACAGCGCCGATAATCAGGGCCACTTCGGCCTGAATTACGAAGCCTATACCCACTTCACTTCGCCGATTCGCCGCTACCCGGACTTGCTCACGCACCGGGCGATCCGCAGCGTCATCCATTCGAAAATGGACACCCCGCACGTTCGCCGTGCCGGCGCGATGATCATTCCAAAAGCGCGCATCTACCCGTACGACGAAGCGATCCTGGAGCAACTCGGCGAGCAGTGCTCGATGAGCGAACGCCGTGCCGACGAAGCGACCCGCGACGTGGTGAACTGGCTCAAGTGCGAGTTCATGAAAGACCGTGTGGGCGAATCGTTCCCGGGTGTGATCACCGCCGTGACCGGTTTCGGCCTGTTCGTCGAGCTGACCGATATCTACGTCGAAGGCCTGGTGCACGTCACCGCGCTGCCGGGCGATTACTACCACTTCGATCCTGTACACCACCGCCTCGCCGGTGAGCGTACCGGTCGCAGCTTCCGCCTTGGCGATACCGTTGAAGTGCGCGTCATGCGCGTCGACCTCGACGAGCGCAAGATTGACTTCGAGATGGCTGAAAAAACCATCAGCGCGCCGATTGGTCGCAAAAAACGTGGAATTGAAACCGCTGCTCCGGCCGCCAAAACAGCTGTGGAGTCGGCACCGGCGAAAACCGGTCGTCGTCCTGCCAAGGAAAAGGCTGTCGAAGCCTATCGTCCGAGTGATGCAGCGGCAAAAAATGCCGAGTTGCGCAAAAGTCGTGAACTGAAACAGGCGTTGTTGTCTGAAGCGAAAAGCGGCGGTAAAGCGGCGTCTGGGGGAAAGACCGGGCGGTCGGCGCCTGACAAGGCCTCCGGCGGCAAGCCAGCAAAACCGAGCAAACACCGTAAAGGCCCGCCAAAAGCGGGTTCCGCTCCAGCCGCCAGAAGCGGCGGGGCGCGTAAACCTAAGGCCAAGTCATGAGTCAGTTGGAAAAAATCTATGGCGTGCACGCTGTAGAAGCGTTGCTGCGTCATCACCCAAAACGCGTCAAGCAGATCTGGCTGGCTGAAGGCCGCAGTGATCCGCGGGTGCAGACGCTGATCGCACTCGCTGCCGAAAATCGCGTAGCGGTCGGCCAGGCTGAGCGTCGTGAGCTGGATGCGTGGGTAGAAGGCGTGCACCAGGGCGTGGTCGCGGACGTGAGTCCGAGTCAGGTCTGGGGCGAAGCGATGCTCGACGAATTGCTCGATCGTACCGAAGGCGCGCCACTGTTGCTGGTGCTCGACGGCGTGACCGATCCGCACAACCTCGGCGCTTGTCTGCGTTCGGCCGATGCGGCCGGCGCGCTGGCGGTGATCGTGCCAAAGGACAAGTCAGCCACCCTGACCCCGACGGTGCGTAAAGTCGCCTGTGGCGCGGCGGAAGTAATTCCGTTGGTAGCCGTGACCAACCTGGCGCGCACCCTGGAAAAACTCAAACAGCGTGGCTTGTGGGTCGTCGGTACGGCGGGCGAGGCTGAGCAGGAGCTGTATCAGCAAGACCTGACCGGCCCGACCATCCTGATCATGGGCGCGGAGGGCAGCGGCATGCGCCGCCTGACTCGTGATCTTTGCGACTACCTGGTGCGTCTGCCGATGGCGGGCAGTGTCAGCAGTCTCAACGTTTCGGTAGCGACTGGCGTTTGCCTGTTCGAGGCCCTGCGCCAGCGCGGCGTCAAAGCTGCCGGGACCGCCAAAAAGTAATGATCCGGTTGTAATCCCTGTGGGAGCGAGCCTGCTCGCGATAGGGGAATTACATTCAGCATAAATGTTGGATGTTGTACCCCATCGCGAGCAGGCTCGCTCACACAGTGGTTTTGTGTCTGGGCGAAGATTGGGGGTTGTTCAAATAATCACCAATTGCCTTGCGCCTCTCTTGTCCCTTCTCTACAATTGCGCCCCTTGCTGTGACGGCAGGCACGCATGTGTCTATCGCAAGCAAGTCCATAAGTGTCATTCACTCCTTGTCTGACCGCTTTTGAGCGGCAGGCTACAACCCGTAAGGAGCATTCATGCGTCATTACGAAATCATCTTTTTGGTCCACCCGGATCAAAGCGAGCAAGTCGGCGGCATGGTTGAGCGTTACACCAAGCTGATCGAAGAAGACGGCGGCAAAATCCACCGTCTGGAAGATTGGGGCCGTCGTCAACTGGCCTACGCAATCAACAATGTTCACAAGGCTCACTACGTGATGCTGAACGTTGAGTGCACTGGCAAGGCCCTGGCCGAGCTGGAAGACAACTTCCGCTACAACGATGCAGTGATCCGTAACCTGGTCATCCGTCGCGAAGAAGCCGTTACCGGCCAATCCGAGATGCTCAAGGCTGAAGAAAACCGCAGTGAGCGCCGTGAGCGTCGCGACCGTCCTGAGCACTCCGACGCCGAAGGCGTTGATGGTGATGACAGCGACGCCAGCGATAACGCTGACGAGTAATCCACGGACCTTTTGAGGAGCCTATTACATGGCACGTTTCTTCCGTCGTCGTAAATTCTGCCGCTTCACCGCTGAAGACGTGAAAGAGATCGATTACAAAGATCTCAACACTCTGAAAGCTTACGTATCCGAGACCGGCAAAATCGTTCCAAGCCGCATCACCGGTACCAAAGCACGTTATCAGCGTCAGCTGGCCACCGCTATCAAGCGCGCCCGCTTCCTGGCCCTGCTGGCCTACACCGACAGCCACGGCCGCTGAGACCGGGCAGTCGACACGTAGCAAAGGATTGAATGCATGCGCGCCTTAGCTGAGTTCATCATGCGCGGCCGTATGCAGGCCACTCTGGTAGTGGCCGGATGTGCAACGTTGCCGTTGTTGTATTGGTTGGGTGCTGCCGCAGGATGCCTTGTGCTCCTGCGGCGCGGATTGAAGGACGCCTTGGGCGTTCTTGCTCTGGGACTGCTGCCGGCGTTGATCTGGTGGCTTTACTCCGATGACCCACGGGCACTTCTGGTGCTGCTGGGGTCTTCGAGCCTTGCGTTGGTTTTGCGCGCAAGCGAGTCCTGGAACCGCGTGCTGCTGGTCAGCATAGCGATGGGATTGGTGTTTTCAGTGGTGCTGGGGGCGGCTTTTGCGCCCCAGATCGAGATGCTGGCGCAGGCTTTGATAAAAGTCATGCCGTCGCTACTCGGTGATGTCTACCAGCAATTGTCGGTAGACGAGCAAGCGCGTTTCGCGTCCCTGATTGCACCGGTCCTGACCGGCCTGATTGCGGCTTTGTTGCAAATCGTCAGTGTGCTGAGCCTGATTGTCGGGCGCTACTGGCAGGCGTTGTTGTACAACCCGGGTGGTTTTGGTCGCGAGTTTCGCGCCATCCGAATCCCGCTGGGACCGGCGATGTTGCTGCTGGCGTTAATGCTTCTGGGGCCTAATTTAGGCTCGCAGATGGCCATGTTGACGCCGTTGTGCAGTGTACCGCTGGTGTTCGCCGGGCTGGCCCTGATTCACGGGCTGGTGGCGCAAAAGCGACTGGCCAAATTCTGGCTGGTGGGGTTGTACGTCACGCTGTTGCTGTTCATGCAACTGATCTATCCGTTGCTGGTGGTCTTGGCCATCGTCGACAGCCTGATTGATTTTCGCGGTCGTTCGGCACCGAAAGATGCCGATAACGCGAACGGTGAAGGTTAAAAGTTAAGAGGATTTTCACATGCAACTGATCCTTCTGGAAAAAGTCACCAACCTGGGCAACCTGGGTGACAAAGTGAACGTTAAGGCTGGTTACGGTCGTAACTACCTGCTGCCTTACGGCAAAGCTACCGCTGCGACCGCTGCCAACCTGGCTGCGTTCGAAGAGCGTCGCGCTGAGCTGGAAAAAGCCGCAGCAGACCGTAAAACTTCGGCTGAAAGCCGTGCCGCCCAACTGGCTGAGCTGGAAGTGACTATCACTGCCACCGCTGGTGACGAAGGCAAGCTGTTCGGTTCGATCGGCACCCACGACATCGCTGATGCACTGACCGCCTCTGGCGTTGAAGTTGCAAAAAGCGAAGTTCGTCTGCCGAACGGCACCATCCGCAACGTAGGCGAATTCGACGTAGCCGTGCACCTGCACGCCGAAGTTGAAGCCACCGTACGCGTTGTCGTGGTAGCAGCTTAAGCAGCACTTGTCGGCTGGCACCCTCGGGTGCTTGCCGGTAACATCGGGCACGATCCTGTTTACAGGTCGTGCCCTTTGTCTTTCTGCAGTTCCTGATTTCCCTAAATAAACCAAGTGGCCATGAACGATATCTCCGCTCCCGAGCAATATGATCTGCAAACCGCTGCCCTGAAGGTGCCGCCGCATTCCATCGAGGCCGAACAGGCCGTGCTCGGTGGTCTGATGCTGGACAACAACGCCTGGGAACGCGTGCTCGATCAAGTCTCCGACGGCGATTTCTATCGGCATGACCACCGCCTGATCTTCCGGGCCATCGCCAAGCTGGCGGACCAGAACTCCCCGATCGACGTCGTGACCCTTGCCGAGCAATTGGACAAGGAAGGTCAGACCTCGCAAGTCGGTGGCCTCGGTTACCTCGGTGAACTGGCGAAAAACACGCCGTCCGTCGCCAACATCAAGGCCTATGCGCAAATCGTTCGTGCGCGGGCGACGTTGCGGCAGTTGATTGGCATCGCCACCGAAATTGCTGACAGCGCCTTTAACCCGGAAGGCCGCACGGCTGAAGAGATTCTCGACGAAGCTGAGCGGCAGATCTTCCAGATCGCCGAGGCCCGGCCAAAAACCGGCGGCCCGGTGAGCGTGAATGATCTGCTGACCAAGGCTATCGACCGCATCGACACCTTGTTCAACACCGACAACGCCATCACTGGCCTGTCCACCGGTTACACCGACCTCGACGAGAAGACCAGTGGCTTGCAGCCTGCCGACCTGATCATCGTCGCCGGCCGTCCGTCCATGGGTAAAACCACCTTTGCGATGAACCTGGTGGAAAACGCCGTATTGCGCAGCGACAAGTGCGTACTGGTTTACTCACTGGAGATGCCAGGCGAATCGCTGATCATGCGTATGCTTTCGTCCCTTGGGCGTATCGACCAGACCAAGGTCCGGGCCGGTCGCCTGGACGATGACGATTGGCCGCGCCTGACCTCGGCGGTCAACCTGCTGAACGATCGCAAGCTGTTCATCGACGACACGGCCGGTATCAGCCCGTCGGAGATGCGCGCGCGGACCCGGCGTCTGGTGCGTGAACACGGCGATATCGCCCTGATCATGATCGACTACCTGCAGCTGATGCAGATTCCAGGTTCCGGCGGCGACAACCGGACCAACGAGATTTCCGAGATCTCCCGTTCCTTGAAAGCCCTCGCCAAGGAATTCAACTGCCCGGTCGTGGCGCTGTCCCAGCTCAACCGTTCTCTGGAGCAACGACCGAACAAGCGCCCGATCAACTCTGACTTGCGGGAATCTGGAGCGATCGAGCAGGATGCTGACGTGATCATGTTCGTGTACCGGGATGAGGTGTACCACCCGGAAACCGAACATAAAGGCATCGCCGAGATCATCATCGGCAAACAGCGGAACGGCCCGATCGGCACGTCACGACTGGCGTTCATCGGTAAATACACCCGCTTCGAAAACCTGGCGCCGGGTAGCTACAACTTCGACGACGAGTAAGTTATTCGTTGTCTGGTCGGGCCTCTTCGCGGGCAAGCCTCGCTCCTACAGGTCATGTGTCGTTCGCGCAATGGTGATTCAATACAAAACCTGTAGGCGCGAGGCTTGCCCACGAAGAGGCCCGACACCAATTTCCGACCATGGCCGTCGGAATTGATCAAATTTTGTGCTATATTCCGCGCCCGCGAAATTCAATGAAAGCCAACACCGGTTATCGACATGCAAGCAGCCAAGCCGTTATTTGACTATCCCAAGTACTGGGCCGAATGTTTCGGGCCAGCGCCATTCCTGCCGATGAGCAGGGAGGAGATGGATCAGCTTGGCTGGGATTCCTGCGACATCATCATCGTCACCGGTGATGCCTACGTCGATCACCCATCGTTCGGCATGGCGATCATCGGCCGGCTGCTGGAGGCCCAGGGCTTCCGCGTCGGGATCATTGCGCAGCCGAACTGGCAGTCCAAAGACGACTTCATGAAGCTCGGCGAGCCGAACCTGTTTTTCGGCGTCGCGGCCGGCAACATGGACTCGATGATCAACCGCTACACCGCCGACAAGAAAATCCGTTCCGACGACGCCTACACCCCCGGTGGCCTGGCGGGCAAACGTCCGGACCGCGCGAGTCTGGTTTACAGCCAGCGTTGCAAGGAAGCCTACAAGAACGTGCCGATCGTGCTCGGTGGCATTGAAGCTTCCCTGCGCCGAATCGCCCACTATGACTACTGGCAGGACCGGGTGCGCAACTCGATCCTGATCGACGCCTGCGCCGATATCCTGCTCTACGGCAACGCCGAGCGTGCGATCGTCGAAGTCGCCCAGCGTCTGTCCTACGGTCACAAGATCGAAGACATCACCGACGTGCGCGGTACTGCGTTCATCCGTCGTGACACGCCGAAAGACTGGTACGAAGTCGATTCCACGCGCATCGACCGTCCGGGCAAGATCGACAAGATCATCAACCCGTACGTGAACACCCAGGACACTCAAGCTTGCGCAATCGAGCAGGAAAAAGGCCCGGTTGAAGACCCAAGCGAAGCCAAGGTTGTGCAGATCCTCGCCAGCCCGAAGATGACGCGTGACAAAACTGTGATTCGTCTGCCATCGGTCGAGAAAGTCCGTGGCGATGCGGTGCTCTATGCCCACGCCAACCGCGTGCTTCACCTGGAAACCAACCCGGGCAACGCCCGTGCGCTGGTGCAGAAGCATGGCGAAGTGGACGTCTGGTTCAACCCGCCTCCGATTCCGATGACCACCGAAGAAATGGACTACGTGTTCGGCATGCCTTACGCACGGGTTCCGCACCCGGCGTACGGCAAGGAAAAGATTCCTGCCTACGACATGATCCGCTTCTCGGTGAACATCATGCGTGGCTGCTTCGGTGGCTGCACCTTCTGCTCGATCACCGAGCACGAAGGGCGGATCATCCAGAACCGTTCCGAAGAGTCGATCATTCGCGAAATCGAAGAGATCCGCGACAAGGTTCCGGGTTTCACCGGCGTCATTTCCGACCTCGGCGGCCCGACTGCGAACATGTACCGCATCGCCTGCAAGACCCCGGAAATCGAATCCGCGTGCCGCAAGCCATCGTGCGTGTTCCCCGGCATCTGCCCGAACTTGAACACCGATCATTCGTCGCTGATCCAGCTCTATCGCAGCGCCCGTGCCTTGCCGGGTGTGAAGAAGATCCTGATCGCGTCTGGCCTGCGTTACGACCTCGCGGTCGAGTCGCCGGAATACGTCAAGGAGCTGGTGACCCACCACGTCGGTGGTTACCTGAAGATCGCCCCGGAACACACCGAGGAAGGTCCGCTCAACCAGATGATGAAACCGGGCATCGGCAGCTATGACAAATTCAAGCGCATGTTCGAGAAATACTCCAAGGAAGCCGGGAAAGAGCAGTACCTGATTCCGTACTTCATCGCCGCTCACCCGGGCACCACCGACGAAGACATGATGAACCTGGCCCTGTGGCTCAAGGGCAACGGTTTCCGTGCCGACCAGGTGCAGGCGTTCTACCCGTCGCCGATGGCCACCGCCACCGCGATGTACCACTCGGGCAAGAACCCGTTGCGTAAGGTCACCTACAAGAGCGACGCCGTGACCATCGTCAAGAGCGAGGAGCAGCGCCGCCTGCACAAGGCGTTCTTGCGTTACCACGACCCGAAAGGCTGGCCGATGCTGCGTGAAGCGCTGACCCGCATGGGCCGTGCCGACCTGATCGGGCCGGGCAAGAACCAGTTGATCCCGTTGCATCAACCGGCGACCGACAGCTACCAGAGCGCCCGTCGCAAGAACTCGACACCGGCCGGCAGCCACAAAGTGGCAGGGGAAAAGACCACCAAAATCCTGACCCAGCACACCGGTCTGCCACCGCGCGCCAGCGACGGCGGCAACCCGTGGGACAAGCGTGAACAGGCCAAGGCTGCGGCGTTTGCCCGCAACCAGCAGGCGGCCAAGGAGCGCAAGGACGCGGCCAAAGGCAAGGGGCCGAAACCTGCGCGCAAGCCGGTCGTGCCGCGCTAAGCCTCGTTTGAGCGGAACAGAACGCCAACCTTCGGGTTGGCGTTTTGCATTTCTGAGTCTCGGAAAACCGGGGGTACCGGCTCGGGAAGTAGTGCTGGGGCAACTGGCCTCTTCGCGGGCAAGTCCGCTCCCACGGGTTTTTTCTGTGAATACAGAATTTGTGAACGACAGAGATCACTGTGGGAGCGGGCTTGCCCGCGAAGAGGCCCGAACTGGCGGCGACGTTACAACTGACCGCCACAATTATGTGCAATCCCTTCAAACCAATTCCCCGCATCGCCCGATTTTGGTGCTGTACTGCCCTGAGCAAATCGGTGAAAGCGCCAACGCAGCTGCATGGCATAAGTCTTGCGCCGCTTTCGATAACGTCCAGGCTCGCAGGAGGCACGCCGTGTCGATTCATGTCGCATTGCACCACGTCACGCATTACCGCTACGACCGTGCCGTCGAGCTCGGTCCGCAAATCGTTCGCCTGCGCCCGGCTGCCCATAGCCGCACGCGGATACTGTCCTATGCGCTGAAAGTCTCGCCCGAGCAGCATTTCATCAACTGGCAGCAGGATCCCCAGGGCAATTACCTGGCGCGGTTGGTGTTCCCGGAGAAAACCGATGAGCTGCGGATCGAGGTCGATTTGCTGGCGGAGATGGCGGTGTTCAATCCGTTCGACTTCTTCCTCGAGCCTTACGCCGAAAAGATCCCTTTCGCCTACGCGGCGGATGAGCGCAAAGAACTGGCGCCGTACCTGGAAACCTTGCCCCTGACGCCGAAATTCAAGGCCTATCTGGAGGGCATAGATCGCACGCCGCTACCAAGCGTGGATTTCCTGGTTGCGCTCAACCAGCGCCTCAGCGAAGACATCGGCTACCTGATTCGCATGGAGCCAGGCGTACAGACCCCGGAGCACACCCTCGAGCATGCCTCCGGTTCCTGCCGCGATTCGGCGTGGTTGCTGGTGCAGTTGCTGCGCAACCTCGGCCTGGCGGCGCGTTTCGTGTCCGGTTACCTGATTCAGTTGACCGCCGATGTCAAAAGCCTCGACGGCCCTTCGGGTACCGAAGTGGACTTCACTGACCTGCATGCCTGGTGCGAGGTCTATTTGCCCGGTGCCGGCTGGATCGGCCTGGACGCGACTTCAGGGCTGTTTGCCGGTGAAGGACACATTCCGTTGGCCTGTAGCCCTGATCCGTCCTCTGCGGCACCGATCAGTGGCTTGGTGGAACCGTGCGAGTGCGAATTCACCCACGAGATGTCGGTCGAGCGGATTTGGGAAGCGCCGCGGGTCACGAAGCCCTACACCGAAGAGCAATGGTTGGCGATTCAGGCCTTGGGCCGGCAGATCGATGCCGATCTGCTCGAAGGCGACGTGCGCCTGACCATGGGCGGCGAGCCGACTTTCGTTTCCATCGATGACCCGGACGGCGCCGAGTGGAATACCGCGGCGCTCGGGCCAGACAAACGGCGCCTTTCCGCCGAACTGTTCCAGCGCATGCGCAAGCATTACGCGCCCAAGGGCCTGGTGCATTTCGGTCAGGGCAAGTGGTACCCCGGCGAGCAACTGCCGCGCTGGTCGCTGAACTGCTACTGGCGACGCGATGGCGTGCCGATCTGGCACAACAGCGCGCTGATCGCCGATGAGCAGGAAGACTACGGCGCCGATGGCGAGTTGGCCGGGCGTTTTCTGGCGAGTGTCGCCGAACGCCTGAAAATTCCGACACGCTTTGTGTTCCCGGCCTACGAAGACAATTTCTATTACCTCTGGCGCGAAGGCGCTTTGCCGCAGAACGTCAGCGCCGAAGACTCACGCCTCGAAGAACCTTTGGAACGTGCGCGCCTGCGCAAAGTCTTCAGCCAGGGGCTGGACAAGGTAATCGGTCAGGTCCTGCCGCTGGCGCGCACCGCCAAGGGTGATCAGTGGCAGAGCGGTCGCTGGTATCTGCGGGAAGAACATTGCCGATTGGTGCCGGGGGATTCGCCGCTGGGGTATCGCTTGCCACTCGGTTCGCAGCCTTGGGTGAAGGCAGCGGAGTATCCGTTCATTCACCCAGTCGACCCGAATCAGGATTTCCCTGCGCTGCCGGGCTCCGACCAGCTACAGAATCACGCTCAACCGCAAACCGCCGACGAGCGTGCGCCAAAGATCGACGAGTCCGCCGACTGGCTGACCCGCACCGCTTTCTGCGCCGAAGCACGAGAAGGCCGGTTGTACCTGTTCATGCCGCCATTGG
The DNA here is from genome assembly GCF_030687935.1 of Pseudomonas cucumis. Taxonomy (GTDB): domain Bacteria; phylum Pseudomonadota; class Gammaproteobacteria; order Pseudomonadales; family Pseudomonadaceae; genus Aquipseudomonas; species Aquipseudomonas cucumis. The sequence goes on from NZ_CP117454.1 coordinate 595,063, forward strand.
AACGGGTCGAGGACTATTTGGAACTGGTCGCCGTCATCGAAGCCACCGCCGAGGAATTGCATTGCCCGGTGTTGCTGGAAGGCTATGAACCGCCGAGCGATCCGCGCCTGAGCAACTTCCGCATTACTCCGGATCCGGGGGTGATCGAGGTCAACGTCCAGCCGTCCGCCACCTGGGATGAGTTGGTGGAGCGCACCGAGTTTCTTTACGAAGAGGCGCGCCAGACTCGACTGACCACCGAGAAATTCATGATCGACGGCCGGCACACCGGCACTGGTGGCGGCAACCATTTCGTATTGGGTGGCGCGACCCCGGCTGACTCACCGTTTCTGCGCCGTCCCGATCTGCTGCGCAGCCTGATCAGCTACTGGCATAACCATCCATCCTTGTCCTACCTGTTTTCCGGATTGTTCATCGGCCCGACGTCCCAGGCGCCACGGGTGGACGAAGCGCGCAACGATTCGCTGTATGAACTGGAAATCGCCTTCGCACAGATGCCGAAGCCAGGCGAGGAGTGTCCGCCATGGCTGGTGGATCGCTTGCTGCGCAATTTGCTGATCGACGTGACCGGCAACACCCATCGTGCCGAGTTCTGCATCGACAAACTCTATTCGCCGGACGGCGCCACCGGGCGCCTCGGGTTACTGGAACTGCGAGCCTTTGAAATGCCGCCCCATGCGCGCATGAGCCTGGCTCAGCAATTGTTGCTGCGGGCGCTGGTGGCACGGTTCTGGCGCGAGCCTTATGCACCGCCGAAACTGGCGCGCTGGGGTACAGAGCTGCACGACCGGTTCCTTTTGCCGCACTTTATCGAGCAGGATTTTGCTGACGTCATCGTCGACCTCAATGCCGCCGGTTATCCCGTGCGGGCCGAGTGGTTCGCGGCGCATCTGGAGTTTCGTTTCCCCAAGGTCGGCGACTATGCCGTCAGCGGCATCGAACTGGAGTTGCGGCAGGCGCTGGAGCCTTGGCATGTACTCGGAGAGGAAGGTGCGGCAGGTGGCACGGTGCGTTACGTGGATTCGTCGCTGGAGCGTTTGCAGGTCAAGCTTAGCGGCCTGCCGCCCCAGCGTTACTTACTGACGTGCAACGGCATTCCGGTGCCGTTGCAGCCCACAGGGCGGGTCGGTGAGTTCGTCGCCGGCGTTCGCTTTCGCGCCTGGCAACCGGCTAACTGCCTGCAACCGACCATCCCGGTCCACGCGCCGCTGGTGTTCGACTTGCTCGACACCTGGATGGGGCGTTCGCTGGGCGGCTGTCAGTACCACGTCGCCCACCCGGGTGGGCGCAACTACGACAGCCTGCCGGTGAACGCCAATGAGGCCGAGAGCCGGCGCATGGCGCGTTTCTTCCGTCTCGGACACACCCCAGGGAAACTTCCTATACCGAATCTGGAAATTAACGACGAGCTACCGATGACTCTCGATTTACGACGTTTCTAAACCGTACGCGACGCTCGGATTTTTCGTATATCCGGGCGTCATGAGCCTGCGTTAGTCTGACCGTTCTTTGCTGTCTGCCGAGCTTTCCATGCCTGACCTGCTTGACCGCTACCCGCTCACGGCGGGCACTTACCACGAACTGCTCGACGACAGCGGCGCCGTGCGCCCGCACTGGCGACGGCTGTTCGATCAATTGCAACGCAGCACGCCAACGCAACTGGTGCAGCGTCAGGCGCTGCTGACCCGGCAGATCCAGGAAAACGGCGTGACCTATAACGTCTACGCCGACCCCAAGGGTGCAGACCGGCCGTGGGAACTGGACCTGCTGCCCCATGTGATTGCCGCCGATGAGTGGCAACAGTTATCGGTCGGGATCGCGCAACGGGCACGCTTGCTCAATGCTGTGCTGGCGGACCTGTACGGCCCTCAGCGCTTGATCGCCGAAGGCTTGCTGCCGGCTGAGCTGGTGTTTGGTCACAACAACTTCCTCTGGCCGTGTCAGGGCATTGCGCCGCCTGACGGGGCCTTTCTGCATCTGTATGCCGTGGATCTGGCGCGCACGCCTGACGGTCGCTGGTGGGTCACCGCGGATCGCACTCAAGCGCCATCCGGTGCCGGTTACGCCCTGGAAAACCGCACCATCGTGTCCCGTGCCTTCCCCGAGCTGTACCGCGACTTGAAGGTGCGGCACCTGGCTGGGTTCTTCCGCACCCTTCAGGAAACCCTTGCCCGTCAGGCCCCGAGCGACGACGAAGCGCCGCTGGTGGTACTGCTGACGCCGGGGCGTTTCAACGAAAGCTATTTCGAACACTTGTATCTGGCTCGCCAGCTCGGCTATCCATTGGTGGAAGGCGGCGACCTGACCGTGCGCAATGCCACGGTATACCTGAAGACCTTGAGCGGCCTGCGTCGGGTTCACGCGATCATGCGTCGGCTCGACGATGACTTCTGCGATCCGCTGGAGCTGCGCACCGACTCGGCCCTTGGCGTGCCGGGGCTGCTCGAAGCCGTGCGTCAGGGCCGGGTGCTGGTGGCCAACGCCCTCGGCAGCGGCGTGCTGGAGTCGCCGGGGTTGCTGGGCTTCCTGCCGAAGATCAATCAATACCTGTTCGGTGAAGAGCTGATCCTGCCGTCCATCGCGACCTGGTGGTGCGGTGAAGCGCCGGTGCTGGCGCAGGCCCTGGAAAAACTGCCAGAGCTGTTGATCAAACCGGCGTTTCCGTCGCAGAGCTTCGCCCCGGTGTTTGGTCGTGATTTGAGTGAAAAACAGCGCCAGGCCCTGGCCGAGCGCATGCAGGCACGGCCTTACGCCTATGTTGCGCAAGAATTGGCGCAATTGTCCCAGGCGCCGATCTGGCAGGCTGAAGGGGGGCAATTGCAACCGCGGGCCATCGGCATGCGCGTGTATGCGGTGGCCAGTCGGGAGGGTTATCGCGTGCTGCCCGGTGGCCTGACCCGGGTTGCCGCCGAGGCCGATGCCGAAGCGGTGTCGATGCAACGCGGTGGCGCAAGCAAGGACACTTGGGTGTTGGGCGATCGCCCGCCCAGCGGTGAACAATGGAGAGCCCAGCGCAACATTGGCGTTCACGATCTGGTGCGACGCGATCCGTATCTGCCATCGCGGGTGGTCGAGAACCTGTTCTGGTTCGGCCGTTACTGTGAGCGCTGCGATGACAGCGCGCGACTGCTGCGGATTATGTTGGCGCGCTATGTCGATGGCGATGACCCGCAAGCCCTGGAGGCGGCGGTCGATCTCGGTGAACGCCTGAATCTGTTGCCGGAGGAGGGCGAGTTGCCCGAGCGCTTGCTGGCGGCGCTGCTCGGCGATGATTGGCCGTTCAGCCTGCGCTCCAACCTGCAACGCTTGCAGTGGGCGGCGTCGCAAGTACGCGGCAAGCTTTCGCGAGAGAACTGGCAAGCACTGGTGGAATTGCAGCGCGAGGCCATGGAACTGGAAACTGAAGAGCCGGACTTCGGCGAGTTGCTGGATTTCCTCAACCGACTGGTGATGTCGCTGGCGGCGCTGTCCGGTTTTGCCCTGGACGACATGACCCGGGACGAAGGCTGGCGTTTCCTGATGATCGGACGACGGATCGAGCGGCTGCAATTTCTCAGCGGCAGTCTGGCGGCGTTTCTGCGCGGTGCCGGGGCCTTCGATCAGGCCGGGCTGGAGTGGCTGCTGGAGCTGGGCAACAGCAGCATCACCTACCGCTCGCGGTACCTGGCGGTGGCGCAATTGATCCCGGTGCTCGACCTGTTGTTGCTCGACGAGCAGAACCCTCACGCGGTGCTGTTCCAGTTGAAACTGGTGACCCGCACGTTGAAGCGCTTGAACGATGACTTTGGTGCACCGCGGGAAACCGGCCTGCCGCAGTGGGTGGATCGGCTGGCGCGCTTCGATCTGGGTTGCCTGGAAAACTCATTGTTTGGCGAGGCCAGTGTCCGCGCCGCCATAGAAGGGTTGGCCGATCTGTTGCAGGAGATCGCCGATGCCAGCGGACAGGTGTCGGATCGCCTGGCCTTGCGTCATTTCGCCCATGTCGATGATGTCAGCCAGCGCACGGTGTCCGTCTGATGAGTGCCCATTACCAGATTTTCCACGATACCCATTATCACTATGACAGCCCGGTGTCCCTGGCTCAGCAGCTGGCGCATCTGTGGCCACGGACCTGTGCCTGGCAGCGCTGCACCGAGCAACAATTGCAGATCAGTCCCGAGCCGACTTCACGCCGGGATGAGCTGGATGTGTTCGGCAATCCGCTGACCCGGTTGGCGTTCGAGCGGCCTCACGATGAATTGTTGGTCAATGCCCGGCTCACCGTCGAAGTGCTGGCCCGGCCGCCGCTGGACTTCAATCAATCGCCGGCCTGGGAAAATACTCGCAACGCGCTGACCTACAGCAGTCAGCCACTTTCACCTGAGTTGCTGGAAGCCTGCCGTTACCGGTTCGAATCGCCCTATGTGCATTTGAAGCGCAGCTTCGTCGAGTTTTCCGAAAGTTGCTTCCCTCCTGGGCGGCCATTGCTGCTGGGGGTTCAGGCGTTGATGGAGAAGATCTTCAGCGAATTCACTTTCGACGCCGAAGCGACTCAAGTGGCGACGCCGCTGGTGGAAGTGCTGGAGCGGCGGCGTGGGGTTTGCCAGGACTTTGCCCATCTGATGCTCGCTTGCCTGCGTTCGCGCGGGTTGGCGGCGCGGTACATCAGCGGTTATCTGCTGACCCAGCCACCGCCGGGCCAGCCGCGGCTGATCGGCGCCGATGCGTCGCATGCCTGGGTGTCGGTGTTTTGCCCGGTGCTGGGGTGGGTGGATTTTGACCCGACCAACAATGTGCAACCGGCGCTGGAGCACATTACCCTGGCCTGGGGCCGGGATTTTTCCGATGTGTCGCCATTGCGCGGGGTGATTCTGGGCGGTGGCAGTCATGACCCGGAGGTTCGGGTTACCGTGATGCCATTGGAGTAGCGCAGCTCATGTAGGAGCAGGCTTGCCCGCGAAGGCGGTGTACCTGGCAACATGAATGTCGGCTGACTGGCCGCATTCGCGAGCAAGCCCGTTCCCACAGGGTGATGTGTTGCCTTTACTGATGAGGGTTTTCCATGTTTCCGGTTTCAATCAAAGGCGTCCTGCAATCCCCTGAGGGCCTGGTCGTACTGATGCTCAACGAGCGCGAAGAGTGGGAGTTGCCCGGCGGACGGATCGAGTTGGGCGAGACAGCACCGCAGTGCCTGGCGCGAGAAATCGTCGAAGAGCTGGACGTCGAAGTGGCTGTGGGTGAGCCGTTGGATTCATACTTGTTCGAGGTGATCCCCGGCAAACACGTGTTCATTGCCACCTACCGCTGCCAGTTGCTGGGCGGTTTTGTACCGACGATCAGTCATGAGCACAAGGAAATCGGCCTGTTCGATCCGGCGCAATTGCCGGCCAACTTGCCCAAGGGCTATCGCGATTCGATTGGTAAAGCGCTGGGGCTGTGAGGGGCAACAGCAAGGCTGCTGACCCTGGACACAGATCGGTGGGCCTGATCAGATCATCGGGCCCTGGGGGTCTCAGGCGTCGGGCGCCTGATCTTTCGGTGCTTCAGTTTCGTCTGTAGCCACTTCGCCTTCGGTATCCGGGTTCAGTGCTGCTGCTTCTTCTTCAGCTGTAGCTTTCTTGCGCTGAAGCTTTTCCTCTTTCTTCTGCTCCTTGGCCAAGTCTCTCTGACGTTTGGCGAAGGAATAATTAGGTTTAGCCATGGGCGATCCTCTGGGGTCGAAGGTGAGGTTGAGCGGCGCATATTCTGCCCTGTATCGATGCCGAGCCGTTAGCTGGGTTTTTGCTCGGTCCATTTTGGCGGTACCGAGGGTTGCCAGGCGTCCAGTGCGTCGAGCAGGGTTTTCGGCGATTCGCTCATTTGCAGCATGTCACGGTGCGCTTCGCGAACGAAGCCTTCGCCGACGATATGATCAAGAAAAGACGTCAACTTGTTGTAGAAACCGTTCACTTCCAGCAAACCCAGCGGTTTTCCGTGATAGCCGAGCTGGCCCCAGGTCCAGACTTCGAACAGCTCTTCCAGCGTGCCCAGGCCGCCGGGCAGCGCGATGAAGGCATCGCTAAGCTCGGCCATTCGCGCCTTGCGCGCATGCATGCCATCGACCACTTCCAGGCGTGTCAGGCCGCTGTGGCCGATTTCCTTGTCCTTGAGGCTCTGCGGGATGATCCCGATCACTTCACCGCCGGCCGCCAGCGCGGCGTCGGCCACAATCCCCATCAGCCCGACGGCGCCGCCGCCATAGACCAGAGTCAGCTTGCGCTCGGCCAATGCTCGCCCCAAGGCGACAGCCGCTTCACGATAAGCCGGGTTGGTGCCGGTGCTGGCACCGCAAAATACGCAAACGGATGCTAAAGACATGCCTTACTCCATGGTCAATCAGGACCACAGAGTAAAGGCAGGTTGGCATCGTTCCAAGGATTAAACCTCGCGTTCAGGTGTTTCACAGGTGCCACTGGCGCCACAGGCATAGGCGGCAAGCAAGCTGCTCAAAAAGCGGTTGAAAGACATGACAGGCGCTCCAGATAACTAATGACGCCCTGATGATAGGGCCGGGCCAGACGTCTGGCTGGTAGATTGTTTCGATGAGTGTCATAGCCCGAAAGTTGTATACAATTTTTGATTCAGGTCATAGGAACTTGCGAAGATTTCAGGCAGTCTTCTGTCCATTAGCACTTTTGTTAACCCTGCCTTGGAGATTCACCATGTTTGCCAAACTTGTTGCGGTATCCCTGCTGACACTGGCCAGCAGCCAATTGATGGCTGCGGAATGCAAAACGACCATCGACTCCACCGATCAGATGTCTTTCAACACCAAGGCCATCGAGATCGACAAAAGCTGCAAAACCTTCACCGTTGAACTGACTCACTCCGGCAGCTTGCCGAAAAACGTCATGGGCCATAACTGGGTGCTGAGTAAAGAAGCGGACATGCAGCCAATCGCCACCGACGGCCTGGCCGCTGGCATCGACAAGAACTACCTGAAAGACGGCGATGCCCGCGTTATCGCTCACACCAAAGTCATCGGTGCGAAGGAAACCGACTCGGTGACTTTCGATGTGTCGAAGCTCGATGCTGCTGAAAAGTACGGTTTCTTCTGCTCGTTCCCGGGCCATATCTCGATGATGAAAGGCACTGTGACTCTGAAGTAAAACAGCGCTTAAGCAATACTAAAAAGCGCCGCTGCGAGGCTATCGCAGCGGCGTTTTTGCGTCTGGGATAGGTATTTTGTGCTGAGGTGTGGGGCTAGCAATCTCACTCTGCTCGTTCAGCCCATTGGTCGGAAATTCGCGATACCTGTTATTTCTGACAGTAGACCGTGATTCTGATCGCGAGTCAGATGGCATGGCGCTCACATCACTTTGCGCATCCATTCTGAAAAAGGAGTTTTCATATGACCGAACAAGTGCAATTACCTCCGCTGAGTTCTTTGGTTCAGTCTCCGAGTAAAAATACTAAGGAGAGTTCTACCAGGATTCTGGCCATTACAAATGGCGATGGTGAGCTCATCGAAAACGGCGGTATCAGCAAAAATGGCGATTTAAGCTTTGTAGGCTCTGCTGAACCTAATCAAACGGCGGAGATTCTCGATAAGGGCGTTCCCGTACATCCTCCTGTTAATGTCGATAACCATGGTCACTACAGTGCCTTCTTGCCGGGTCAGACAATGGGTGAACACGCGTACAGCGTACGAACGTCAGATGGAAAGGAATCAGAAGTGTGGTTCATTTCTATGGACGTGCCCGTAGTTGCGCATATCCAGTGGGTAACGGGTCCTGACGGTGTTCCCATCCACAGTGGTGGAAGCACAGTGCATAGCTCCCTGAGTTTTGTCGGCCAGGGGGTGGCTTTCCAGACGGTTGATCTCCTGGACCGCGGGGAGTTGCTTCAAACACTCAACGTCGATGGAAACAATCATTGGAGCGCCCTCGTTGAGAACGTGAGCGAAGGCAACCATGAGTACACTGTTCGTGGGGAAGGCGGTGATGTATCGGCACCTTGGAGAATTCGGGTCAATAAGCCGGCTGAACTCACGGTCCAATTTGTGATAGGAGCCAGTTTCCGGCTCATCGGGAATCACGAGCCGACGACTGATAGAAAGTTAACGCTTGTAGGTACGGCAATCCCCGGTGAAAGTGGGTTTATCGTTGACTATGAGAGAGACCTGGTTCCATTCGTGGCTGATCAGAACGGTGTCTACACGGCAACTATTGAAGGCTTGGCAGAAAAGGTACATACCTTCAGAGCGAAATCTGACCAAGGTCGAGTCTCGATGCCATGGGCCATTAGGGTTGTCGGGTCGAAAGCACGACACACCGGTTCCTGAGTCATAGCGAAAAAGGCCCACTGAGAAATACCTTCAATGGGCCTTTTTGTTGCTCATGGCCCCGCTTATGGCCCCGCTTATGGCGCGAACGGCATCACTCGCTTGTGATGGGTCTTCTTGTACGTATCGCAGATGATCTTGAACGCTTCCTCACGCACAGGCTCACCGTGCAGGAAAGCATCGATCTCGGCATAGGTCACGCCGTGGGACGCTTCGTCCGGTTTGCCCGGCGACAGGTCTTCGAGGTCGGCGGTCGGGATTTTTTCCACCAGCGACTCCGGCGCGCCGAAGCTGCGGGCAATCGCCCGGACCTGATTTTTCACCAGGCCGCTCAGCGGTGCGAGGTCGCAGGCGCCGTCACCGAATTTGGTGAAGAAGCCCATCACCGCTTCTGCCGCGTGATCGGTGCCGATCACCAGGCCGTGAGCCGCGCCAGCGATGGTGTATTGCGCAACCATGCGCATCCGCGCCTTGGTGTTGCCCAACACGAAATCCTTCGCCACCGCCTCCTTACCCTCGAAGGCCGCCACTTCGCTGGCCAGGGATTTGACCGCCGGGGCGATGTTTACAGTGTGGCGCTCATCGGGGGCAATGAAATCCACTGAGGCCTGGGCATCATGTTCGTCGAACTGGACGCCATAAGGCAGGCGCACGGCGATGAACTTGTAACTGGCATCACCAGTGCGCTCGCGCAGTTCACGCATGGCGCGCTGGGCCAGCAGGCCGGCGGTCAGGGAGTCGACACCGCCACTGATGCCCAGCACCAGCGTCTTGAGCCCGGCATTGACCAGGCAGTCCTGAATGAAGGTAATCCGCCGGGCAACTTCAGCCTCGAGGGCGAGTTGATCCGCGAAGGGCGGTTGGACCTTGAGCTGTTCAGCAATCTCACGCTGTACGGCTTGCATGAATTCACTCCTTGCTAGATGGGCTGGAAATGGCGGCAGGTACTTGGAAAACATGTCGCAAATAGGCGACGAAATTCGGGTCTTTGCAGTGAGTCTTGCCAGGCTCATCAGAAATCTTGGCCACCGGCTGGCCGTTGCAGGCCGTCATTTTAAGCACGATGCTCATTGGTTCGACACCCGGAATATCGCACGTCAGGTTGGTGCCGATACCGAAGCTCACATTGATCCGACCGCGCAATGCCCGAAAAATCTCCAGAGATTTGGGTAGGGTCAGGCTGTCGGAAAACACCAGGGTCTTGCTCATCGGGTCGATGCCAAGCTTGTGATAGTGGGCGATGGCTTTTTCCGCCCACTGCACCGGGTCACCGGAATCGTGGCGCAAGCCGTCGAAGAGCTTGGCAAAGAACAGGTCGAAATCGTTGAGGAAGGCATCGGAGGTGATGCAGTCGGTCAGGGCGATTCCCAGCAAACCCCGGTATTCGCGGACCCAACAGTCGAGGGCGGCAATCTGGCTGTCGATCAGCCGTGGACCAAGTTGCTGGTGAGCCATGATCCATTCGTGGGCCATGGTGCCCAGCGGTTTCATGTCCAGCTCCCGGGACAGGTGCACGTTGCTGGTGCCGACGAAGCGACCGGGGAAGTCATGCTTGAGCACGTTCACCACTTCTTCCTGGACACGGTACGAGAAGCGACGGCGAGTGCCGAAATCGGCTACCTGCAACTCGGACAATTCGTCCGCGCTGGCATTGGCGGTCAGCCAGTCGAATTTGCGATAGAGCTGCTCGCGGGCCTGTTCCAGAACGACTTCCCGGTAGCGATAGCGGTTGCGTACTTCGCTGACCATGGCCAGCAGCGGCACTTCGAACAGGATCACGTGCAGCCACGGCCCGCGCAGGCGGATGAACAACTCGCCGTTTTCAATACCAGTGTGGATATAGCGCAGGTTGAAGCGGAACAGCCCGAGGAAACGCAGGAAATCCGGTTTCAGAAAGCTGATGCGCTCCAGAAAGCTCAACTGATCGGCACTCAGGCTCAACTCGGCCAGACGCTCGATCTGGAAGCGGATCTCCGCCAGGTACGGGCGCAGATCCTCACTGTTACGGCAACGAAACTCCCATTCGACTTCCACGTTCGGGTAGTTGTGCAGCACCGCCTGCATCATCGTCAGTTTGTAGAAGTCGGTGTCGAGCAGGTTCTGCACGATGCGATCGGCAAACACACTCTCGCTCATAACGGGGTTCTCCAGGCGGGCCGCGGCCCGTGGCAGCGGCGTTGCAGCAGTTTCAATGAATGGGGCTAGTGGCGCATATCAATGGTGAGGATTGCCAGCGATTTTTCAGATCGCAGCAGATCCCTGTGGCAACCCTACTTGGATGGCATGTCCGGACTATCGATCTGCTCCAGCATCCACTTCACAAAATCCCGCACCTTGGGCACTTCCGCCGAATGCTCTGGATACGCCAGGTAATAGGCGTCGGTGCTGGGCATTGCATGCTGCCAGGGAATGACCAGTTTGCCGTCGGCCAATTCCTCTTCCACCAGAAACTTTGGCAGCAACGCCACGCCGCAGCCGACCTGGGCGGCGCGGATGCACATGTAGAAGGTTTCGAAACGCGGGCCGTGGTAGCTGTGTTCGGTGTGGTAGCCCTGGCTGTCGAACCAGTCGTGCCAAGCCTGAGGCCGGGAAGCATTTTGCAGCAGGACCAGGTCAGTGAGTTGCGTAGGGTCGGTGAACGGCGTGTCCGGCAGGCTGCCCGGTGCGCAGACCGGCACCAGCTCTTCGCCAAACAGCTTCAGGCATTCGGTGCCGGGCCGAGAGCCCTGGCCAAAGTAGAACGCCAGGTCGCTGCGACCTTGCAGCAGGTCGTCGGCTTCCTGTTCGCTGCACAGGTCCAGATGGATCGACGGATGTCGCAGGCGCCAGCCTTTCAGGCGTGGCACCAACCAGCGTGCACCGAAGGTTGGCGGCGTCGAAACTCGCAAGACTTCGGTTTCACCGCCGTAGGAACGCAGGTAATGAGTCGACATTTCGACTTGGGTGAGGATTTTTCGCACCTCCACCAGGTACAAATCGCCGGCGGGGGTCATTTGCAGGCGTCGACGCACCCGGCGAAACAACAGGTGTTGCAGCAATTCTTCGAGTTGCGCGACCTGTTTGCTCACGGCGCTCTGCGTCAGGTTCAGCTCTTCGGCGGCACGGGTGAAGCTCAAATGCCGGGTCACGGCCTCGAAGCACTGCAAGGCGGTAATCGACGGCAAGTAGCGTTTATTCAGCATGGGTGGTCCTTTTTCTTGTTTCTCTATGCTCTTTTTTACCGGCAAATTCGCAGCATGAATAAACGGAATGATATCTCTCTTAAAGGTCGTTTGTTGGGTAACCTCCGGGGAGCTAAAACTACAGGTCTGATCAGCCGAATGAATCCGGCTGCACGTTTTCTGTTTTTTGCTTGAGGAGTGACCCATGGTTGCCGCATTGCTTGATCGTCTTGGTGTGAACCCGGCCCTGTATCAAAACGGCAAAGTGCCGGTACATTCGCCGATTGATGGCAGCCGTATCGCTGCCGTGAACTGGGAAGGCGCCGCTGAAGTCGAGCAGCACATCAGTCGCGCAGATCATGCGTTCGAACTGTGGCGCAAGGTTCCGGCGCCGCGCCGTGGCGAATTGGTGCGCCAATTGGGCGACATCTTGCGCGAGTACAAGGCTGATCTCGGTGAGCTGGTTTCCTGGGAGGCCGGCAAGATCACTCAGGAAGGTTTGGGTGAAGTTCAGGAAATGATCGACATCTGCGACTTCGCGGTCGGTCTGTCCCGTCAGCTGTACGGTTTGACCATCGCCTCCGAGCGTCCTGGCCATCATATGCGCGAAACCTGGCACCCGCTGGGCGTCGTCGGCGTGATCAGTGCATTCAACTTCCCGGTCGCCGTTTGGGCCTGGAACGCGACGCTGGCGCTGGTCTGCGGCAACCCGGTGATCTGGAAACCGTCGGAGAAAACCCCGCTGACCGCATTGGCCTGCCAGGCGCTGTTCGATCGCGTCCTGAAGAATTTCAGCGACGCCCCGCCGCACCTGAGCCAGGTGATCATCGGTGGTCGCGATGCTGGCGAAGCCTTGGTCGATGACCCGCGTGTCGCGCTGGTCAGCGCTACCGGTAGCACCCGCATGGGGCGCGAAGTGGCGCCGAAAATCGCCGCACGTTTTGCCCGCAGCATTCTGGAACTGGGCGGTAACAACGCGATGATCCTCGGCCCAAGCGCCGATCTGGACATGGCCGTACGGGCGATTCTGTTTAGCGCCGTCGGCACCGCCGGACAGCGTTGCACCACTCTGCGTCGCCTGATCGCTCATGAGTCGGTGAAGGAAGAAATCGTCACCCGCCTCAAAACCGCTTACTCCAAGGTACGCATCGGCCATCCGCTGGAAGGCAACCTGGTCGGGCCGCTGATCGACAAACACAGCTTCGAGAACATGCAGGATGCGCTCGAACAGGCCTTGAGCGAAGGCGGCCGCGTATTCGGCGGCAAACGTCAGCTGGAAGACAAATTCCCCAACGCTTACTACGTTTCGCCCGCCATCGTCGAAATGCCGGAGCAGAGCGATGTGGTGTGCAGCGAAACCTTCGCACCGATTCTGTACGTGATCGGTTACAACGATTTCGAAGAGGCGCTGCGCCTGAACAACGCCGTGCCACAAGGCCTGTCGTCGTGCATCTTCACCACCGACGTGCGTGAAGCCGAGCGGTTCATGTCGGCGGTGGGCAGCGATTGCGGCATCGCCAACGTCAACATCGGCCCGAGCGGCGCGGAGATCGGCGGCGCGTTTGGCGGTGAGAAGGAAACGGGCGGTGGTCGTGAATCCGGTTCGGATGCATGGCGCGGGTACATGCGTCGTCAGACCAATACCGTGAACTATTCGCTGGAGTTGCCGTTGGCTCAGGGGATTACGTTCGACTGACGGCCTCCTTTGAACCCATGAAGAACACTGTGGGAGCGGGCTTGCCCGCGATAGCAATCTGTCAGTCACTCAGATGTTGAATGTGCTGACGCTATCGCGGGCAAGCCCGCTCCCACAGGGGAATGGTGTGTTGGTTAGGTTTCTGTTGGAGTCTGGCAATGCCGTTACGCGAAGAGTGTCTGTGGGAAAAACTGACGCCGCAAAGGCCCGACAACGCGGCGCTCAAGGGCGAGGTGACGGTGGATGTCTGCGTCATCGGCGCCGGTTTCACCGGTTTGTCGGCGGCGGTGCATCTGCTGGAACAAGGTAAAAGTGTCTGTGTGCTGGAAGCGCATCGCGCCGGGCATGGCGGTTCGGGGCGTAACGTCGGGCTGGTCAACGCCGGGATGTGGATACCCCCGGATGAAATCGAAGCCGGTTTCGGCGAGGCGGTCGGCAGTCAGCTCAACCGCATGCTGGGTGCGGCGCCGTCGCTGGTGTTCAGCCTGGTCGACAAATACAACATCGATTGCCAGTTACGCCGCGAAGGCACGCTGCACATGGCGCACAACGCGCGTGGTGAAGCGGATCTGCGCAGTCGCGAAGAGCAATGGAAACGTCGCGGCGCACCGGTCGAGCTGTTGACCGGTCAAGCCTGCGAACAAGCAACGGGCACCACAAAAATCGCCGCCGCGTTGCTTGATCGGCGTGCCGGCACGATCAACCCGATGGCCTACACCACGGGGCTGGCCAACGCGGCCATCAGCCTCGGCGGTCAGCTGTTCGATCATTCCCCGGTGACCCGACTTGAACGTCAGGGCCAGCGCTGGTCGGTACAGACCGCCCAAGGCTCGGTGCTGGCCGAGCAGGTAGTCATCGCCTCCAATGCTTATACCGAAGGCGACTGGACGGAGCTGCGGCGCAATTTCTTCCCCGGTTATTACTATCAAGTGGCCTCGGTGCCGCTGACCGAAGACGCCGCGCAACAGATTCTGCCCGGCGGCCAGGGTTCTTGGGACACCCGGCAGGTGCTCAGCAGTATCCGTCGCGATGCCGAAGGGCGGTTGTTGCTCGGCAGTCTTGGCAATGGCAACCAGAAACCGACCTGGTTCCTGAAAGCCTGGGCCGACCGTGTGCAGCAGCACTACTTTCCTTACCTGAAACCGGTGGAGTGGGAGTGCACCTGGACCGGTTGTATCGCTTTCACGCCGGATCATTTGATGCGGCTGTTCGAGCCGGCACCGGGATTGGTGGCCGTCACCGGTTACAACGGTCGGGGCGTGACCACCGGTACAGTGGTCGGTAAAGCCTTTGCCGATTATTTGTGTAATGGAAATCCTCAAGCCCTGCCGATTCCCTTCGCCCCGATGCAGCCATTGGCGGGTGTGGGGCTACGAAGCTGTCTATATGAGGCTGGATTTTCGCTGTATCACGCGGGCCAGTGCTTGCGGATCGTGATCTGATTGTTGAAATATGTTGCTGAAAGCGGCGCTTTTCGGCGAAGCGGCTAGCCTGTAATGGTGCGGGTTGTAGCAGTCTGCGCACCAGCAGTGTGCAGTTCGGTGACGCGAGCTGTTACAGGCTGGTTGCACATCGTTTGGCGCTGCGGTTGCAATGATGGCGCGCGCGGGTTGCGCCTTTAAGAATAAATGGTTTCACCTCCCGCGGTTTAGACGGTTGCACGCCCAATGAAAATGGGCCCGAAACAGTCGAAAAAACAATAAGGCAGCGACTTTTCCCAGAATAAAAAACCGATGGCACGGCCCTTGCTCTGAGCATTCAGTGAAGTCGCAGTGCCAACTAAAAAAAACCTTGGAGCACCACCTCATGTCCCAGACGTTTTACAAGAAAGGCTTTCTGGCCCTCGCAGTGGCAACTGCGTTGGGTGTTTCTGCGTTTGCTCAGGCTGACATCAAGATCGGCGTAGCGGGTCCAATGACGGGCGCCAACGCGGCATTTGGCGAGCAGTACATGAAGGGTGCGCAGGCAGCGGCTGATGCAGTCAACGCCGCTGGCGGTGTCAACGGGGAAAAAATCGTACTGGTCAAAGGTGATGACGCCTGCGAACCGAAACAGGCTGTGACGGTCGCCAAGGACCTGACCAACCAGAAAGTCGCTGGCGTAGTCGGTCACTTCTGCTCCTCGTCGACCATCCCGGCCTCCGAGATCTACGACGAAGCGGGCATCATCGCGATCACGCCAGGTTCCACCAACCCGGCTGTTACCGAGCGCGGTCTGAGTGCCATGTTCCGTATGTGTGGGCGTGACGACCAGCAAGGCATCGTGGCCGGCGACTACATCGTCGACGTGCTCAAGGGCAAGAAAGTCGTGGTTCTGCACGACAAGGATACCTACGGTCAAGGTCTGGCGGATGCTACCAAGGCTCAGTTGGCCAAGCGCGGCGTGACGCCGGTCCTGTACGAAGGCCTGACCCGTGGCGAAAAAGATTTCAGCACCATCGTCACCAAAATCCGCGGCGCTGGCGCCGACGTCGTTTACTTCGGTGGCCTGCATCCGGAAGCCGGTCCTCTGGTTCGTCAACTGCGTGAGCAAGGTCTCAAAGACGTCAAGTTCATGTCCGACGACGGCATCGTAACCGACGAACTGGTGACCACCGCTGGCGGTCCGCAATTCGTTGACGGCGTGCTGATGACCTTTGGTGCCGACCCACGCCTGCTGCCAGACAGCAAGACCGTAGTGGACGAGTTCCGCAAGAAAGGCACCGAGCCTGAAGGCTACACCCTGTACGCCTATGCTTCGGTCCAGGCTCTGGCCGCAGCCTTCAATGGCTCCAAATCCAACAATGGCGAGAAAGCCGCCGAGTGGCTGAAGAAAAATCCGGTTAAAACCGTGATGGGCGAGAAGACCTGGGACGCCAAGGGCGACCTGAAAGTCTCCGACTACGTGGTTTACCAGTGGGACAAGGATGGCAAATACCACCAGCTGGAAAAACAGAAGTGATATGACTGGTTGATTGCCCGGCGTCTTGTGCGCCGGGCAATCAAAGAACATGTCCGTGTTGTACCTGTCTTTTCTCGTAGAGCTGCATATCACCGTGTTGCGTCGGCGGCTGAACCCCGGTCCGGCGCATCCGGTTTTTGTGCAGTCTCTCAAATGCGTGAGATTGCGTTATGGATGGTATTTTCCTGCAGCAACTGGTCAACGGCCTGACCCTCGGGTCGGTCTACGGCCTGATCGCCATCGGCTACACAATGGTCTATGGCATCATCGGCATGATCAACTTCGCCCACGGCGAGGTTTACATGATTTCCGCTTACCTCGCGGCGATCAGTCTGGCTCTGCTGGCCTACTTCGGTATTGAATCCTTCCCCCTGTTGATGCTTGGCACACTCGTCTTCACCATCATCGTCACGGCGGTGTATGGCTGGGTCATCGAGCGCGTCGCCTACAAACCGCTGCGCAACTCCACCCGACTGGCACCGCTGATCAGCGCCATCGGTATTTCGTTGATCCTGCAAAACTATGCACAGATTTCCCAAGGCGCCCGTCAACAAGGCGTACCGACACTGCTGACCGGTGCATGGCGAGTTGAAGTCGGGACCGGCTTCGTCCAGCTGACCTACACCAAAATCTTCATTCTGATCGCAGCGTTTGTCGGTATGGCCCTGCTGACCTACGTCATCAAGTACACCAAGCTCGGCCGTATGTGCCGCGCCACCCAGCAAGACCGCAAGATGGCCTCGATCCTGGGTATCAACACCGATCGCGTCATCTCCTACGTGTTCATCATCGGTGCCGCGATGGCAGCCCTGGCGGGTGTGCTGATCACCATGAACTACGGCACATTCGACTTCTACGCGGGCTTCATCATTGGCATCAAGGCGTTCACCGCCGCGGTGCTCGGTGGGATCGGCTCGCTGCCTGGGGCGATGCTCGGCGGGATCATTCTCGGGATCTCCGAGTCGCTGTTCTCAGGCTTGGTCAACTCGGACTACAAAGACGTTTTCAGCTTCTCGCTGCTCGTTCTCGTTCTGGTCTTTCGGCCCCAAGGCCTGCTCGGCCGTCCTCTTGTGTCGAAGGTGTAAGCGATGTCTTCAACCACTAAAAAAACCATTGATCTCAAAAGAAGCCTGGTTGACGCGATTCTTGCCGGCCTGGTAGCCCTGATTGTGTTCGGCCCGATTGTCGGTGTAGTCCTGGACGGCTACGGCTTCAACCTGGAGGCGACCCGGGTGGCATGGATTGTTGCCATCGTCATGGCCGGCCGCTTTGCCTTGAGCCTGTTCCTGCAAACCCCCAAGGGCCTGAGAATTCTTGAAGGCTTTGAAAGCACCGGCTCCGGGGTTCATGTACTGCCACCTGATTACAAATCCCGCTTGCGCTGGATCATCCCGGTGATGATCGTTATTGCCGTGGTGTTTCCGTTTTTCTCCAACTCCTACCTGCTGGGCGTGGTCATCCTCGGGCTGATCTACGTATTGCTGGGCCTGGGGCTGAACATCGTGGTCGGCCTGGCCGGCCTGCTCGACCTGGGTTACGTGGCGTTCTACGCCATCGGTGCCTACGGGCTGGCGCTCGGTTATCAATACCTGGGGCTGGGTTTCTGGACGGTGCTGCCGCTGGCGGCAATCACTGCCGGGTTGGCCGGTTGCATCCTGGGTTTCCCGGTGCTGCGCTTGCACGGTGATTACCTGGCGATCGTGACCCTGGGGTTTGGTGAAATCATCCGGTTGATCCTCAATAACTGGCTGTCCCTGACTGGAGGTCCGAACGGCATGGCGGCTCCGTTGCCGACCTTCTTCGGCCTCGAGTTCGGTAAAAGAGCGAAGGAGGGCGGCGTCCCGTTCCATGAGTTCTTCGGCATCGCCTATAACCCGGACGTGAAGTACTACTTCATATACGCGGTATTGTTTCTGGTGGTTCTGGCCGTGCTGTACATCAAGCACCGCTTGACCCGCATGCCGGTCGGTCGCGCGTGGGAAGCCTTGCGCGAAGACGAAATCGCCTGCCGTTCCATGGGCCTGAATCACGTACTGGTCAAGCTGTCGGCGTTCACCATCGGTGCATCGACTGCCGGTCTGGCGGGTGTGTTCTTCGCCACCTATCAGGGTTTCGTCAACCCGACTTCATTTACCTTCTTCGAGTCGGCACTGATCCTCGCCATCGTGGTGCTCGGCGGCATGGGTTCGACCATCGGCGTGGTGATCGCGGCGTTCGTGCTGACGGTCGCCCCGGAACTGCTGCGCGGCTTCGCTGAATATCGCGTGCTGCTGTTCGGCATCCTGATGGTGTTGATGATGATCTGGCGACCGCGCGGCCTGATCCGGATCAGCCGTACCGGTGTGACCCCACGTAAAGGAGTGGCGCCATGAGCGAAGAAATCGTTCTCTCGGTCGAAAATCTGATGATGCACTTTGGCGGCATCAAGGCCCTTAGTAACGTAAGCCTGCAAGTCAAACGCAACTCGATTTTTGCGTTGATCGGCCCCAACGGTGCGGGCAAGACCACGGTGTTCAACTGCCTGACCGGGTTCTATAAAGCGTCCGGCGGGCATATCGAACTCAATGCCCGTGGGGTGAAAACCGACGTCATCAAAATGCTCGGGGAACCGTTCAAGGCCGTTGATTTCGTTTCGCCGAAAAGCTTCGTCAGCCGGCTCCACTACAAGATGTTCGGTGGCACGCACCTGATCAACCGTGCCGGTCTGGCGCGGACTTTCCAGAACATTCGCCTGTTCAAGGAAATGTCGGTGCTGGAAAACCTGCTGGTGGCCCAGCATATGTGGGTCAACCGCAACCTGCTTTCGGGGATTTTCAACACCAAGGGTTACCGCAAAGCCGAAAGCGATGCGCTGGACCATGCGTTCTATTGGCTGGAAGTGGTGGACCTGGTGGACTGCGCCAACCGCCTGGCCGGTGAACTGTCCTACGGTCAACAACGCCGTCTGGAAATCGCCCGGGCCATGTGCACCCGGCCACAGATCATCTGCCTCGACGAACCGGCCGCCGGCCTTAACCCTCAGGAAACCGAAGCGCTGAGCGCGATGATCCGGCTGCTGCGCGACGAGCACGATCTGACTGTGGTGCTGATCGAACACGACATGGGCATGGTAATGAGTATTTCCGACCACATCGTTGTACTGGACCACGGCGTTGTCATCGCCGAGGGCGGGCCTGAAGCGATTCGACACGATCCGAAAGTGATTGCCGCCTACCTGGGCGCCGAAGAAGAGGAAGTGGTATGAGTGCACCCATCCTCGAACTCAAGGATCTGGACGTGTTCTACGGGCCGATTCAGGCCCTGAAGAAAGTTTCGTTGCACATCAATGAAGGTGAAACCGTCAGCCTGATCGGCTCCAACGGCGCCGGCAAATCGACCCTGTTGATGTCGATCTTCGGCCAGCCGCGGGCCGCTGACGGGCAAATCATCTATCAGGGTGTGGATATCACGCACAAGTCGTCCCACTACATTGCGTCAAACGGCATCGCTCAATCGCCGGAAGGCCGGCGGGTGTTCCCTGACATGACCGTCGAGGAAAACCTGTTGATGGGCACCATTCCTATCGGTGACAAGTACGCCAAGGAAGACATGCAGCGCATGTTCGAGTTGTTTCCACGGCTCGAAGAGCGGCGTACCCAACGCGCCATGACCATGTCGGGCGGCGAACAGCAAATGCTCGCCATCGCCCGGGCCCTTATGAGTCGGCCGAAGCTGTTGCTGCTCGATGAGCCGAGCCTGGGGCTGGCGCCGATTGTGGTGAAACAGATCTTCGCGACCCTGCGGGAACTGGCCAGCACCGGTATGACCATCTTCCTGGTGGAGCAGAACGCCAACCACGCCCTCAAGTTGTCGGACCGGGCGTACGTGATGGTCAACGGCGAGATTCGCCTCAGCGGCACCGGCAAGGAGCTGCTGGTGAACGATGAGGTGCGTAACGCCTACCTCGGCGGCCACTAACCGAAAAGCCCAAAAAAACGCCCTGACGAACTCCACGTCAGGGCGTTTTTTTATGCTCGCAGAAGCTCCTGCACAGGATGGTGCTTTGAGGTAAAGGGAAATTGTGGAAAACAATATTCATGACCTCTCAAAGCGCGACATAAAGCCGCTGCAAATTGCTGTTTTGTCACGGTTTTGACTTGTCCCCGTTTGCTGTGGAGCTGGCTGTGAATAACGTGGGAGTAGCTGGCTGAAAGCCTTTGAATCCGTGGCTTACAGAGATGTGGTTGTTTTTTGATCAGGTGTTTTTGCTGGACCTCGAGCCGGCTTTGTCAACCTTTTTGTTAGGGGCAAACAGGTTATGAATCGAGGTGGACAAGCCTGTGGATAAGTCTGTGGTTAAACTCTGGAAAGAGTCCGCTGAGGGCCGTAGTTACTGGCTTGGCGCCATCGTCGGTTTGACCGCCCGGTCGTGCAAATTGCCCGGGGCTACACAGCAGGCACCCGAGGGTCAAGCAAAAAACTTTCTAATCTGCCCGCAAAGCCTTGTGGACAGCGGCTTGCAGCTTTTGCACTTGCCCCCGGAAACTGTGGACCGGCCTGTGGATAAGGTGCGCGTACATGGCTGCAAGCCACGGCCCATATGGCGTTGCCGGTGTTGATTGTTTTTTGTACGGTTTTTACGATGGTTGCCGCTGTGGACAAGGCCGGGCATGCTGGCAACTGATTTTCTATTCCAAGGGCTGTCGATCAGCCGAAGCAAGGAGAACACGATGTCCAACACCCTCTTTATTACCGGCGCAACCTCCGGTTTTGGTGAAGCCTGTGCCCGTCGTTTTGCCGAAGCCGGCTGGAAACTGGTGCTGACAGGTCGTCGTGAAGAGCGCCTCAATGCCCTGTGCGCTGAGTTGTCGAAGCAGACCGAGGTCCATGGCCTGGTGCTCGACGTACGGGATCGCAAGGCCATGGAGGAGGCGATTGCCAACCTGCCGCCGTCCTTCGCCAAGCTGCGCGGGCTGATCAACAACGCCGGCCTGGCCTTGGGCGTGGACCCGGCCCCCAAGTGCGATCTTGATGATTGGGACACCATGGTCGACACCAACATCAAAGGCTTGATGTACAGCACTCGCCTGTTGTTGCCGCGTTTGATCGCTCATGGTCGTGGCGCCAGCATCGTCAACCTCGGTTCGATCGCCGGCAACTACCCGTACCCGGGCAGCCACGTGTACGGCGCGAGCAAGGCGTTCGTCAAACAGTTCTCCCTGAACTTGCGTTGCGACCTGCAAGGTACGGGCGTGCGGGTCAGCAACATCGAACCGGGCCTGTGCGAGAGCGAGTTCTCGCTGGTGCGTTTCGCCGGTGACCAGGAGCGTTACAACGCCACGTACGCCGGCGCCGAGCCGATCCAGCCGCAAGACATCGCCGAGACCATTTTCTGGGTGCTCAACGCACCGGCCCACATCAACATCAACAGCCTCGAACTGATGCCGGTGAGCCAGACCTGGAGCGGGTTTGCCATTGAGCGTAATGCCAAGGCGTAAGGCCGGGATAGACAAAGCAGGACATAAGGTAGACTCCTTCCCAATAACCCCGCCGCACCCCGCGGTTTCAAGGTTTTCAGAGGAGTCTACGTGAGTAACCGAGGTGAGCAGTCGCTGCTCAAACAATCGACCATCCTGATGTTCGCCGTGGCGATCGCCGGGATCGTCACCGGTTTTATTTCTGGTGCCCAATCCATCCTGTTCGATGGTTTTTTCTCGTTGATCGCGACCTTCATCAAGGTCCTTATGTTGATCACCGCCAAACTGATCGCCAAAGAAAGCAACCATCGCTTCCAGTTCGGCTTCTGGCACCTGGAGCCCATGGTGCTGCTGATCGAAGGCAGTTTTCTGTTGTTGATTGCGATCTACGCCTTTCTCAACGGTGTGTTCGGCATTATCAATGGCGGTCGTGAGATCGAGCTTGGGTTGGTGATCATCTACGCGGCGGTGTTCACCGTCGTCGAGTTCGCTTATTTCTTCTACGTCCGCCATCGCAATCGAAAGCTCAAATCAACGCTGATCCAGTTCGACAACATCAGTTGGCTGGTGGACGCGATGCTTTCGGTGGGCCTGCTGGTCAGTTTTCTCGCCGCGCTGCTGCTCAAGAGCCAGGGCTATGACGAGTGGGCGGTGTATGTCGACCCATTGATCCTGATTCTGCTGGCGCTGAGCATGCTGCCACCGGCCTTCAAGATTCTCGGCCCAGCGTTGCAAGATGTGCTGGGGATTGCTCCCGATCAATTGAATGACACCGTGCGCCAGGTTATGGACGTGGCCAAAGTCGAACATGGTTTCGACGACTACATCTCCTACGTGCAGAAGCACGGACGGGCGCGGTTTATCGAGATTCACGTGGTGTTGCCGGCGGATTACCGGCTGCAGAGCGTGAAACAGCTGGATGCGCTGCGGGAGGAGATTTCCGCGAAGCTCGGCAAGCCGGATGCGGCGAGATGGTTGACCATCAGTTTTACCGGGGACAGGAAGTGGATTGCCTGATGGGCTGGTGACCTGTGGCGAGGGGGTCAAGCCCCTTCGCCACAAAAAACTCAACCGAGGTAGTCAGCCAACCCGCGATAACAGGTCGCCAAGTGATAAGGCGTGGTCGAAGGCATGTCCTTGCGGCTTACTTCGCCCTGCTCATCGCGACACTCATACCAGCCACCCGCATGTAAAAAGCGCTGTTGCAGCGCCTGCAATTGGCGCTGCACGGACGCTTCGCTGTTTGGGCGCAAGGTCAGGGCACGCAGGTATTCAGCCTGGGCCCAGATGCGTTGGGTCGCATCACGAGGATGGTCGTCCAGCTCCAGCATCGCGCACACAGCTCCGGTCTGTTGATCCACGCCCAGTTGCTCGGTAAACGTAAAGGCGCAGTCCAGCGACGCATGCAGTTTGGAGACGCGCAGCAAGGGTGAGGACTCCAGCAGGAAATACCATTCGAACTGATGGCCTGGCTCGAACCAGTTATCCACAGCGCCCAGCGGCTTTTCCATCAATACCGCGTGTTGCGGGTCGATGAAGCGCTTCTGCATGGCTGTGCATAACTCGATAAGCGCGCCCTGCACAGCAGCGTCCTCGCGCACTGAAAGGATGGCGAGGAAGGCTTCGGCCAAATGCATCAATGGATTCTGCAGCGGCCCGGAGTTGAGCGAGGACCAATCACGGTCCAGGCTGGCTTCGTACAGGCCGTCGCCTGTGGCGAAGCGTTGCGCCAATACTTCCAGAGTGGCGTTGAGCACCGACTCCACCAGCGGTTCGCGCACCTTGTCCCAGTAATGGGCGCAGGCGAACAGGATGAAGGCGTGGGTGTAGAGGTCTTTGCGCTGATCCTGCGGCGCACCTTGCGGGTCGATGCTGTAGAACCAGCCGCCATGCTCGGCATCGTGGAAATGCTGTTGCAAGGATCGGAACAGTGCCGCCGCACGTTCTTCGGCTTGCGGCACTTGGCCGATCAGGCTGGCAAACAGGTACAGCTGCCGCGCGCAAGCCATGGCCCGATAGCGCTGAGGTGGCAATGGTCGATGCTCGGCGTCCAGCGCTTCATACGGCAATGCCATGTCGGCGTTCCAGCCGGGGCCTTGCCAGAGCGGCACGATCACGTCCTGGAAGTGCTGTTGCACCGAGGCGAACAGGGCGGTCAATTCAGGCTGGGAAGCAGAGCGGGAAACAGAGGGCATTGGCTGGCGTCGTCACGGCAGGGGCGATTGCGCGACATGGTAGCAGAGTGAGCGCGTCGATCGTTCCCACGCTCCGCGTGGGAATGCCTCATTGGACGCTCCGCGTCCGCTTCGAAAGGGACGCGGAGCGTCCCGGGCTGCAT
Source organism: Pseudomonas cucumis (assembly GCF_030687935.1). Classification (GTDB taxonomy): domain Bacteria; phylum Pseudomonadota; class Gammaproteobacteria; order Pseudomonadales; family Pseudomonadaceae; genus Aquipseudomonas; species Aquipseudomonas cucumis. Next base: position 618,956 of record NZ_CP117454.1, read on the forward strand.
TCCCACGCAGAGCGTGGGAACGATCAATCAACCCGCCAGCAACCAGGCGCCGGTCATGGCTGAAGCCGCACCCGCCAGTCGAATCAACGGTGCCGCGGCCTGAGGCAAGACGCGAACCACCGCATAACCTGCGGCATGCAAAGCCGCTGTCGCTGCCACAAACCCCGCGGCATACGCCCATGGGCTCGACATCTCCGGCAACTCCAGACCATGCGCCACGCCATGAAACAGCGCGAACAATGCGGTCGCAGTCACCGCCAGGCTCAACGGCGGACGCACCGCCAAAGCCACCGCCAGGCCCAATGCCAATACCGATGCGGCAATCCCGCTTTCCAGTGCCGGCAGGTTCAGCCCTTCAAACCCCAGCAGGCCGCCGATCAGCATAGTGCCCACGAACGAGCACGGCAGCGCCCAACGCGCGGCGCCTTTCTGCTGCGCGGCCCACAACCCCACGGCAACCATTGCCAGCAAGTGATCGAGGCCGCCGATCGGGTGGCTGAGGCCGGCCATCAAACCATTGTCGCCGTGGCCCGGGTGAGCGAACGCGATGGCCGGGGTCAACAGCAGGGCCATGGTGCCCAGAATGCGTTTCAGTGTCATGGATAAGCTTCCTTGTTGATAAGTGTGATCAGGCCGCAGTCAGCAAGCCCTGGCGTTCGATGAAGGCGATGATTGCTTCCAGGCCCTGGCCGGTTTTCTGGTTGCTGAAGACGAACGGTTTGCCGTTGCGCATGCGCTGGGTGTCGCTGTCCATCATCTCTAGCGAGGCGCCTACCAGCGGCGCGAGGTCGATCTTGTTGATCACCAGCAAATCGGATTTGCAGATCCCCGGCCCGCCCTTGCGCGGCAGTTTGTCGCCGGCCGAAACGTCGATCACGTAGATAGTCAGGTCGGACAGTTCCGGGCTGAAGGTCGCGGAGAGGTTGTCGCCGCCTGACTCCACCAGAATCAGATCCAGCCCGGGAAAACGCCGGTTCAGTTGATCCACCGCTTCAAGGTTGATCGAGGCGTCTTCGCGGATCGCGGTGTGGGGGCAGCCGCCGGTTTCCACGCCGATGATCCGCTCGGGCGCCAGGGCTTCGTTGCGCACAAGAAAGTCGGCGTCTTCGCGGGTGTAGATGTCGTTGGTCACGACGGCCAGGTTGTAGCGGTCGCGCAGGGCCAGGCACAGGGCCAAGGTCAGGGCGGTTTTGCCGGAACCGACCGGCCCGCCGATGCCGACGCGCAGAGGTTGTGTGTTCATGTGATTCTCCAAAATAAAAGGCCCTAGGAACGGAACAGACGGCTGTACTGGCGCTCATGTGCCATGCACGCCAGGGACAGGCCGAAAGCGGCGCTGCCAGTGTGTTCGGGGTTGATTCGGGTGGCGTCTTGCTGCGCCTGTTGCAACAACGGCAGCAGTTCGCTGGTCAGGCGCTGGGCGGCTTGCTGGCCCAGAGGCAAGGTCTTCATCAGCACCGCCAATTGGTTTTCCAGCCAGCTCCAGAGCCAGGCGGCCAGCGCATCTTGCGGGCTGATCTGCCAGGCGCGGGCCGCCAGCGCCCAGCCAAGGGCCAGATGCGGTTCAGGGCATTGGTCGAGAAAGGCCCGGGCCGGCGCATCCAGTTCCGGTAAACCGTTGAGCAATTGCTTCAACGAATACCCCATCTGCCGACTTTCCTGATGCAGCTCGCGGGTTTCCCGGCTGGCGCGATGTTCTTCGCAGCGTTGCAGCAGTTCGGCCCAGTTTTCTTCGGCCGCAGCAGTGCAATGGGCGAGCAGTAGCGGCGCTTCGAAACGCGCCAGGTTCAGCAGCAACTGATCGCTGATCCAGCGCCGCGCGCTGTCGGGATCGTCCACGCGGCCGTTATCCACAGCCATCTCCAGACCCTGGGAATAGCTGTAGCCGCCAATCGGCAGCTGCGGGCTGGCCAGACGCAGCAGCGCCCAGGCTGGGTTCATAAACGCACGCCGAACTGGTGCAGTTTCGGCGGGTAGTTGAAATCCTCGTCACCGTGCCGCGAATGGTGATGGCCGCCACCATAGGCACCGTGTTCCGGCTGGAACGGCGCTTCGATGTTCTCGGCGTTGGCGCCCAGTTGCTCGAGCATGGCCTTGAGCACGTAATCGTCGAGCAGGCGCAACCAGCCATCACCGACTTGCAAGGCCACATGGCGGTTGCCCAGGTGATAGGCGGCGCGGGTCAGTTCGAAGGCGTTGGCGCAGGTGACGTGTAGCAGTTGTTCGGGGCGAGCGCAGACGCGAACGACGCGCCCGTCTTCGGCTTGCAGGCATTCGCCGTCATACAGCGGCGGCTGACCGCGCTCCAAAAACAACCCGACGTCTTCACCCTCGGCACTGAAACAGCGCAACCGGCTTTTGCTCCGGGCTTCGAAGGTCAGGTGCAACTCGGCGGCCCAGACGGGTTGAGGGTCGATTCTGCGATGAATCACCAGCATCGGAAGGCTTCCAGCAATGGACAATGCTCAGGGATAGAGCAAGGGGCTTGCCAATCGGGTGATAGGTAGGAAATGCCTGTCGGAGCGTGAAGGGTGGTTCAGGATGTTGCAGGGTTTTGATTGAAGTTGGTGCGAGAGGATTTTTTGCGCACCAAATTGCAGCGAGTGCCCGCTCCCGCAGGGTGAAGTGCGTTACTCGGTGCTGCCGAGGCCTTGCCAGTGTTTTAGGCCGATGAAGATGAAGCGCAATTGCTGCGTGATCTTCGCCTGCGGCGTCAAATGCTCGGGTAGCGCCTCGGCCGGGGGATCAATAATGTCGGGCAGTGTCGCGAACACGCTTTTGACGATCAGATCAGCCATGACACTCAAACCTGCGATGTCCAGATGCTGCAGTTTCGGCATCAGCGCCAAGTCAGCCGCCAAATCCGAGCTGATGTCTTCGCGCAAGCGGCCAATGGCCTGACGCACCGGCAGTGAACCGCCGTACTGTTCGCGGGCAAGAAACAGGAACTGCGAGCGATTGGCCGTGACCACATCGAGAAAGATTCGTACCGAGGCGTCGATGATGCCGCCCATGACTAACTCGTTATGGCGCACCAGGCGGATGGTTTCACGGAAGGTCTGACCGACTTCGCTCACCAGCACCAGACCCAGTTCATCCATGTCGGCGAAATGCCGGTAGAAACCGGTGGGTACAATTCCGGCGGTTCTGGTCACTTCGCGCAGGCTCAGGCTGCCGAATCCTCGGCCGCTTTCCATCAAGTGGCGAGCAGCGTCCATCAGGGCGTTGCGGGTCTGTTGTTTCTGTTCGGCGCGGGGCAGCATCGCAAGGGTGTTTTCTGGACAGGGACAGCGGCGCACTCTAGCAAATCGGCATCGCTGGCGTCGAACGACTATCGGGAGATCACGCGGGGAGATGCAGCTTCTATAAAATCAAAAGCCCAATCCGGGGATTGGGCTTTTTTTCGGGGCCGCCATGGGCTCAGCTCACAGCGCTGTTGCGTTCGATTACACGGTCACCACCGCCTTCAGCCAGGGTTTGACCTTGTGGAGTGCGATCGGAACCGTCAGCAGCCAGGGTCTGGCCTTGTGGGGTGCGGTCGGAACCGTCAGCCGCCAGGGTCTGGCCTTGTGGAGTGCGATCGGAACCGTCAGCCGCCAGGGTCTGGCCTTGTGGAGTGCGATCGGAACCGTCAGCCGCCAGGGTCTGGCCTTGTGGAGTGCGATCGGAACCGTCAGCCGCCAGGGTCTGGCCTTGTGGAGTGCGATCGGAACCGTCAGCCGCCAGGGTCTGGCCTTGTGGAGTACGGTCCGAGCCGTCCTGAGTAATCAGGCCTTTTTCTTTCAGGCGATCATTGCCACCTTCGGCCAGGGTCTGACCTTGTGGGGTGCGGTCGGAACCATCAGCGGCGACGGTCTGGCTGAACACCGAGTGGCTGTCTTTGGCTTGTGGAGTGGCCTGATCAGCGGCCGGCAAAGCAAAAGCGGTGCTGGCTAACATCGAGAGGGTCAGGCTAAGCAGTAATTCGCGTTTCATGATGAGTTGCTCCTTGGGAGGGCGATAAAGTGGGTACGAGGTCAATGCTACTCTCGATAAGTCGATATAAAAGTTCATAAACGCAATGGTAATAATCAACAGAATTGATTGTTCGGCCGCGGCGCTCTAGAACAGGTGTTTCCGGCGAGTTTTTTTGCACTGGGGTGGGTATTTTCGACCCACTCTCGCCTCGCAAAAGTGCGGGTGCGGTAACGCCGGATGAGGGAGCAGGGTGTCCCCAACCGATTATTTGAGTGTTAAGCGCCTATTCGGTTAAACCTGCGTGCCATTTCCCAGTCCTAAATGTCATGGCAGGCCGGTTCTGGCCTAACGTTTCATCAGTGCGTCGCTGTCGGGGCGCTCAGTCGTATTCAGGAGCCCTGTGCAATGACACGCACTCGTAAAATTCTTGCCTGGACCTTCGCCAGCCTCGTTGTCCTGCTGGCCGTCCTGGTGCTGATCATCGCGTTCTTCGATTGGAACCGGATCAAACCGCCCCTGAACGCCAAAGTGTCCGAAGAACTGCATCGTCCGTTCACCATCAATGGCAACCTTGCGGTGATCTGGCGGCGCGAGCCTGATGAGGGCGGCTGGCGGGCCTGGGTGCCGTGGCCGCATGTGGTGGCCGAGGATTTGAGCCTGGGCAACCCGGACTGGTCGAAGCAACCGCAGATGGCCACCCTCAAACGCGTGGAGCTGCGCATTTCGCCGCTGGCCTTGCTGGCGCAGCGGGTAGTGATCCCGCGCATCGACCTGACCGAACCCAATGCCGACCTGCAACGTCTGGCGGACGGCCGCGCCAACTGGACGTTCAAGTTCGACCCCAAAGATCCCGACGCCGAGCCTTCGAACTGGGCGCTGGACATCGGTGCCATCGGCTTCGACAAGGGCCACGTCACGCTCGACGACCAGAAGCTGAAGACTCAGCTTGATCTGCTCATCGATCCGTTGGGCAAACCGATTCCGTTCAGCGACATTGTCGGAGACAAAGCGGCAAAAAAAGCGCTTGAAAAGGGTGGCTCGCCACAGGATTACGCCTTCGCATTGAAGGTCAATGGCCAATACCACGGTCAGAATCTCGCGGGCCAGGGCAAGACCGGCGGCTTGCTGGCTTTACAGGACACCACCAAGCCGTTCCCGCTTCAGGCGCAAATGAAGATCGCCGACACCAGCGTCGAACTGGCCGGCACGCTCACCGATCCATTGAACCTCGGCGCCCTGGATTTGCGCCTGAAACTGGCCGGTGCCAGCCTGGGTAATCTTTATCCGCTGATCGGCGTGACGCTGCCGGATACCCCGCCTTACGCCACCGACGGGCACTTGATTGCCAAGCTGCAAGAGCCGGGCGGGGCGGTGTACCGTTATGAGGCGTTCAACGGCACCATCGGTCAGAGTGACATCCATGGCAACCTGACCTACGTGGCGAGCCAGCCAAGGCCCAAACTCAGCGGGGCGCTGGAGTCCGATCAACTGCTGTTTACCGACCTGGCACCGCTGATCGGTGCCGATTCCAACGCCAAGCAAGAGGCCCGTGGCGGTGAAAGCAAGCAGCCGGCGGACAAGCTGCTACCGGTCGAGGAGTTCAGGACTGAACGTTGGCGCGACATGGACGCTGATGTGGAGTTCACCGGCAAACGCATCGTCCACAGCGCAAAACTGCCGTTCAACGATCTCTACACCCATGTGGTGTTGACTGATGGTGTGCTCAGCCTCGAACCCCTGCGTTTCGGTGTGGCCGGTGGCAATCTGGATGCGCAGATTCGTCTGGACGGACGCACCGAGCCCTTGGAAGGTCGGGCCAAACTGACCGCGCGCAAGTTCAAGCTCAAGCAGTTGTTCCCCACCCTGGAGCGGATGAAAACCAGTTTCGGTGAGCTTAATGGCGACGCCGATCTTGTCGGTCGGGGCAACTCGGTAGCCAAGCTGCTGGGCACTGCCGACGGCAATTTGAAGATGCTGATCAATGACGGCGCTATCAGTCGTGAGTTGATGGAGTTGGCGGGGCTCAACGTCGGCAACTATGTGGTGGGCAAGATCTTTGGTGATCGAGAAGTGAAGATCAATTGCGCGGCCGCCGATTTTGAGGTCAAGGCCGGTCTGGCGACCACGCGGCTGTTCGTTTTCGATACCGAGAACGCGATCGTCTACGTCGACGGCACGGCGAACATGGCGACCGAGCAACTGGACCTGACCATCTCTCCGGAATCCAAGGGCTGGCGTTTGATTTCGCTGCGTTCGCCGCTGTATGTGCGGGGCAAGTTCATCAAGCCGGATGCGGGCGTGAAACCGGTGCCGCTGATGCTGCGTGGGGCCGGGATGGTTGCACTGGGTGTGATCGCCGCGCCGGCGGCGGGCTTGCTGGCGCTGATAGCGCCGAGCGGTGGTGAGCCGAATCAGTGTGCGCCGTTGCTGGAGCAGATGAAGGCGGGCAAGGCGCCGGTGACGGTTAAGCCTACAAAGTAATAGGGTGTCTGCGATGACGCCTTCGCGAGCAAGCCCGCTACCACAGGGATTGCGCTTAACTGACTGGTATCAGCGCATGCCCTGACAGCAACGCCTCCTCTTGCAACCACGCAAAAAACGCCCGCACCGGCGGATGCCGTTCACGGCCCGGTACGCACAGCGCGCTGTATCCGGCCCCATCGACTTGAATGTCACCCCGATAAGGCAACAGCAAGCCGCTGGCCACACTCTCCGACACCAGAATATTGCTCGCCAGCACCAGGCCTTGCCCGGCGATGGCGGCTTGCAGGGCGTAATGCTCCTCGTCGTATTCACGCACCACCGGTTGCGCAGCCAGCCAGGTTTCGCCGGACTGCGCGCACCAGGCCTCCCAGCCATGGGCGTACAGCTTGGAGTTGTGCCAGCGCACGCTGATCAGGGTCGGTACCCGACTGGCCGCCAGGGCCACTTGTTCAGGCGAGCCATAGACCCCGAAGAATTCGTCGAACAGGCACAAACCATAAAGGTTCGGGTAATCGTCGAGGCTGTAACGCACCACCAGATCGACGCTGGCGTCCTGATGCAGGTCGATGACTTCGCAGTGAGTGTCCAGCCGCAGGCTGATGTTCGGATGGCGGGCGTAAAACCGTCCCAGCCGTGGCACCAGCCAAAGGGCTGCGAACGCGGCGGTGGTGGAAATCGTCAGGTTCGTGCCGCTACGTTGCGGGCGTAAGGTATCGACGCTTTGCGCCACTTCGAGCAGGGCGCCATGCAGACTGCGAAACAACCGTTCGCCGCACTCGGTGAGGCGCACCTGGCGTGGCAGTCGTTCGAACAACGGCACGCCGAGCCAGTTTTCCAGGGAGCGGATCTGGTGCGAGACCGCCGTCGGCGTCACGGAGAGCTCTTCGGCGGCGGCCTTGAAACTCAACAGGCGTGAGGCGGATTCGAAGGCGCGCAGGGCGGTCAGCGGCAACGAGGCAAACATTTTAGAACTCCATGGATGAAATGGATTCATCCAGACTGATTTTTGTTCATTTGAAGAGAGGCAGTCACGCGCTTCAAGCTGCACGCACAAGCCGTTTCAGTTTAGCTCTCAAAGGAGATTAAGATGAGCAGAATTCTTGCCATTCACGCCAGCCCCCGTGGCGACCGTTCACATTCGCGGCGTTTGGCCGAGGTGTTTCTTAGCGCCTGGCAGGTCCGCAACCCGCAGTCGCAATTGACCCGTCGAGAAGTCGGTCGGGCATTGATTCCGGCCGTTAACGAAGCGTTTGTGGCGGCCGCTTTCCATCCAGAACCTGAAGCGCGACCGCTGTCGATGCAGGCCGACCTGGCACTCAGCGATGAATTGGTGGGGGAGTTGCTCGGTCATGATCTGTTGGTGATTTCCACGCCAATGTACAACTTCAGCGTGCCCAGCGGCCTGAAGGCCTGGATCGACCAGATTGTGCGGCTCGGGCTGACGTTCAATCACACCCTGGACAACGGCATCGCTCAGTATGAACCGCTGGTGCAGGGCAAGAAGGCATTGATCGTCACCAGTCGCGGCGGGTTCGGTTTCGGCCCCGGCGGTGAACTTGAGGCGATGAACCATGCCGATCCATTGCTGCGTACGGCACTGGGGTTTATCGGCATCACCGACGTCACCGTGGTCGCCGCCGAGGGCGAAGAGTCCGCCGAGCGCACCTTCCAGGTGTCCGTGGCTGAGGCCGAGCAGCGTTTGCTGGCACTGGCCAGGGAGTTCTAGGTGGCCTGGCTGTTCTTGCTGATCGCCGCCGGGTTCGAGGTCACCTTCGCCATGGGCATGAAGTATGCCGAAGGCTTCACCCGGCTCTGGCCTTCGGTGATGACGGTGGTGGCCGCAGTGGGCGGGATTTACTTCTTGACCCTGGCCATGCGCGAATTACCGGTGAGTATTGCGTACCCGATCTGGACCGCCATCGGTTCACTGGGCACAGTGTTTCTCGGTTTTGCGCTGCTCGGCGAAAGCCTGACTGCGCTCAAGCTGGTGTCGGTCGGGCTGATTGTGGCGGGTGTGGTGGGGTTGAAGTAAGCGATGTCATAGACTGGTCGTTGAGTTGTCATCTTGGGTGGCGATGCTTGGCTGATACCTTGCATCCTGCCTTGCTTCATCTCACCGATCACAAGGATGTTCATCCATGTCGCAAGGCTCCGCCACGCGTTACCCGTTGGTGCTGGTCCCGGGGATGCTCGGGTTTATCCGTCTGCTGCTTTATCCCTATTGGTTCGGAATCATTTCGGCATTGCGCCGGGATGGGGCGACCGTGATTGCGGTGCAGGTCTCGCCGCTTAATTCCACCGAGGTGCGCGGCGAGCAATTGCTGGCGCGGATTGAGGAAATTTTGCGCGAAACGGGGGCCGAGAAAGTCAATCTGATCGGCCACAGCCAGGGCTCGCTAACCGCCCGTTACGCCGCGGCTAAACGCCCGGACCAGGTGGCTTCGGTGACCTCGGTGGCCGGGCCGAATCACGGCTCGGAGCTGGCAGACCATCTGCACACCCATTATCCGGCTGACAGCGCCAAGGGCCGGCTGCTGAGCTTTTTACTGTGGCTGATCAGCGCGTTGATGTGCCTGCTGGAAACCGGCTATCGCGGGCCGAGACTGCCGGTGGATATCCCGGCTTCGCACCAATCCCTGACCACGGCGGGCGTGGCGCTGTTCAATCAGCGTTACCCCCAGGGGCTGCCTGACACTTGGGGCGGGCATGGTCCGGAAGTGGTCAATGGCGTGCGTTATTACTCCTGGTCCGGGACGTTACAGCCGGGCAAGACCGATCGCGGGTGCAACCTGTTCGACGGGACCAATCGCAGTTGCCGGTTGTTTGCCAGGACTTTCGTGCGTGAGGCGGGGCATTGCGACGGGATGGTCGGGCGTTACAGCTCGCATTTGGGGACGGTGATCGGTGATGAATACCCGATGGATCACTTTGATATCGTCAACCAATCGCTGGGGTTGGTGGGCAAGGGCGCAGAGCCGGTGCGGTTGTTTGTCGAGCATGCAGCGAGGTTGAAGGCCGTCGGTGTGTGAACGGCAGTGAGACCGCGTTATCGTTCTTCGCGGGCAAGCCTCGCTCCCACAGGTTTTGTGTCGGACGTCGGCAATGAGCACGACACCAAACCTGTGGGAGCGTGGCTTGCCCGCGAAAGCGTCATATCAGGCAGCGCTGATCTTACGGCCCAGCACGGTGGTCCAGCGCTCCGACAAAATCACCCCACCCAACGTCAATACCCCACCCACCAGGTGATACAGCGCCAACTGCTCATGCAGCACCACCGCCGCAATCAGCGCCGTAATCAACGGCAGCAAATTGAAAAACAGCGTGGTCCGGCTTGGCCCCAGGCGCACCACGGCCTGCATCCACGCCAGCGGCGCAAGCATCGAGGCCAGCAGGCAGGCGTAGAGCACCAGCGGAATGTTCTGCAGGGTCGGGCCGATTTTCGGTGAGGCGAGGAACAGCGGAAACAGCACCACCACCGCGACCAACACCTGCAAATACAGCAACACCAGCGGCGGCAAACGCAGCTGCCATTTTTTCAGCAGGGTGCTGTAAATCGCATACGCCAGCGTGGCGATCAGCATCATCGCGTCACCCAGGTTAACCCCGTGCTCCAGCAACGCACCAAGGCTGCCGGACGACACCACCACCAAGACACCCGCAAACGACAACACCGCGCCAGCCAGTGCGCCAGCGGTCAGGCGTTGGCCGAGGCTGACAATCGCCATGGCCAGCGACATCAAGGGCATCAGCGACAAAATGATCCCCATGTTGGTGGCCGAAGTCAGCGTCGCAGCGAAGTAAGCCAGGCTTTGATAAACCGCCATGCCAAGCACCCCGAGGATGAAAATCCTGCCCAGATTCGGGCGGATCAACGGCCAGTGGGCGATCACCGGTTTAAGCATGAAAGGTGTGAACAGCAGTGCGGCCAGCAGCCAGCGGTAGAAACCGATTTCGGCGGGAAAGATCGCACCCACCGCGAGTTTGTTGATCACGGTGTTGCCGGCCCAAATGAAGATGGCCAGCAGGGGATAAGCGTATTGCATCGGGGAAAACCAGAACGTTAATGAAGGGTGATTATCCGCTTGTCTGGATCAACGCCTATACTTCGATCCAGACAACCTGCCTCTGATTCCGGACAGCATGAATAGCAAACACATTGATCTGCTGGATTTCAGCGAGCTGCCGGCCCCGGTCTATTTCCGTTATGCCGACTTCAACACCCATGAATACGCCTCGGCCCACCATCATCCTTGGGGCACCCTCGAGTATTCGGCCAATGGGGTCCTGCACATGGAAATCGGCAGCCGCCGCTTCATGTCGCCGCCGCAATACGCGGTGTGGGTGCCGCCCGGGACCGAGCACAGTTTCTATAGCAATCAGCCGATCAACTATCGCGCGGTCTGCCTCGCGCCGACGCTGTGTCGTGATCTGCCGCAGCAGGCCTGCACCCTGGCGATCAGCGACATTCTCAAGGCGATCCTGAAAGACTTCGCCGCCCGCGATGTGAAAATTCCCGAGCACGATGCAGACAAGCGTCTGGCTCAAGTGCTGGTGGACCAACTGCAACAGGCGCCGATGCATGAGTGTTACTTGCCCTACGCCAGCAGTCCCGGGCTGCTCGCAATCCTGGAAGCCTTGCAGGCCGAACCTGGGGATAACCGGCCATTGGCGCACTGGGCCGCGCACATTCACGTCAGTGAGCGCACGTTGGCCCGGCAGTTTGTCCGCGAGTTGGGCATGAGTTTCGGTGAGTGGCGGCAACGGTTGCGGTTTCTGGCGGCGATCGAGGCCCTGGACAGCCAGCGCAGCATTCAGGAAATCGCCTTCGACATGGGCTACAGCACTGGCTCGGCCTTTATCGCGATGTTTCAGCGTCAGGCCGGGTGCACGCCTGAGCAATATCGACGCAGCCACCTCGATAGCAGGTGAACGTGTAACAGGCTTTGTCTACACTCCGAAACAAGGCCGCATCCATCGGTGCGGTAACAAGGAGAAGACTCCATGAAGATGTTGCGTGCCCCGTTGTTGATGATCGGTTTGCTGCTCTGCTCCCAGGGTTTCGCCGCCACTGCCCAACAGAACAAAATGACCACCTGCAATGCCGACGCTACCGCCAAAAGCCTCAAGGGCGACGAGCGCAAAGCCTTCATGAGCACCTGCCTCAAAGCCGCGCCGGCCGCCGATGCCGCCAAGCCCATGACCCCTCAACAAGAAAAGATGAAAACCTGTAATGCCGACGCCACGACCCAGGCGCTCAAGGGCGATGCGCGCAAAGCCTTCATGAGCGAATGCCTGAAGAAAAAATAAGCATTGTGGGAGCGAGCCTGCTCGCGATGCAGGCGACTCAGTATCACGAACGACCGCGGTGACGCTATCGCGAGCAGGCTCGCTCCCACAGGTTCGTGTTCGCTCGCTTCGGCGCCGGAACGCTGGCAGACTGCCAATCCTTTTACGTCGTTCGTTTTGAGGCTGTATGTCAGCGTTTTCTCAACGTCAGGTTTTGTTGCTTATCAGCTGGGTCATCATTTTTGGTGGTTTGCTGCTGGTGCTCCCTCTGCGATTGTTGCCCAGCTTGCTGGCCGGGTTGTTGGTGTTCGAACTGGTCAACATGCTCACGCCGCAATTGCAGCGGCTGATCGAAGGCCGTCGTGCGCGCTGGCTGGCGGTGGCGTTGCTGGGGACATTAGTGGTCAGCGTGCTGGCGCTGATCTTTGCCGGTGCGATCAGTTTTCTGCTGCACGAGGCGGAAAACCCCGGCGCTTCTCTCGATAAATTCATGGTCGTGGTCGACCGCGCGCGCGGGCAGTTGCCGCCGTTCATCGACGCTTACTTGCCGGCCAGTGCCGCCGAGTTTCGCGTGGCCATCGGCCAGTGGATGAGCAAGCACCTCAGTGACTTGCAACTGGTGGGCAAGGACGCAGCGCACATGTTCGTGACGCTGCTGATCGGCATGGTGCTGGGGGCGATCATCGCCTTGCAGCGAGTGCCGGATGTGACCAAGCGCAAGCCTTTGGCCGCGGCACTGTTCGACCGTTTGCACCTGTTGGTCCAGGCGTTTCGCAACATCGTTTTCGCCCAGATCAAGATTTCCCTGCTCAACACCTTCTTCACCGGAATCTTCCTCGCGGTGGTCCTGCCGATGTTCGGGATCAAGCTGCCGCTGACCAAAACCCTGATCGTGCTGACCTTCCTGCTCGGCTTATTGCCGGTGATCGGCAACCTGATGTCGAACACCTTGATCACCATCGTCGGCTTGTCGCTGTCGATCTGGGTGGCGGTGGCGGCGCTGGGTTACCTGATTGTTATCCACAAGCTCGAATACTTCCTCAACGCGCGCATCGTCGGCGGGCAGATCAGTGCCAAATCGTGGGAGTTGCTGCTGGCAATGCTGGTGTTCGAAGCCGCGTTCGGCCTGCCGGGGGTGGTGGCGGGGCCGATTTATTACGCGTATCTGAAGAGTGAGTTGAAGCAGGTGGGGATGGTTTGATCAGGCCGATATGCATTGCCTGATCTGACGCTATCGCGGGCAAGCCCGCTCCCACAAGGATAGCGCATGACCTGTGGGAGCGGGCTTGCCCGCGATGGGGGCGCCTCGGTTTTGGATCAGGCGAGGGTGCCGTAGCGTTTCATCGCCTCGATCGCCAACCCGCTGCCGATACTGCCAAAGATGTTGCCTTCCACGTGCTGCGCATTCGGCAGCATCGCCGAGACGCTATTGCGCAGTGCCGGAATCCCGCTCGAACCGCCGGTGAAGAACACGGTGTCCACCTGATCGACCCGCACGTTGGCGTCGTTCAGCAACTGGGTCACGCTGTTGCGCACCCGCTCCAGCAGGTTGTCGATGGCCGATTCGAACAGTGCCCGGCTCAGTTCCACGCTCAAACCCGGTTCGATCCGATCCAGCGGCACATGGCGGCTGTCGGCGTGGGTCAGCTGGATCTTGGTTTCTTCCACTTCCATGGCCAGCCAATGCCCGGCGCGCTGGTCGATCAGCTTGAACAGGCGATCGATGCCGCCGGTGTCCTCGATGTCGTAACGCATGCTGCCCAGGGCCAGGGTCGACTTCTGCGAGTACACCGAGTTGATGGTGTGCCAGGTCGCCAGGTTCATGTGGTGGCTGGTCGGCATATAGGCGCCGCTCTTCATCCGGCTGCCGTAGCCAAACAGCGGCATCAAGCCTTGCAGGCTCAGCTGCTTGTCGAAATCGGTCCCGCCGATGTGCACGCCACCGGTGGCGAGAATATCGTCGTGACGGTTATCGTGATTGCGGCGCTCAGGGGACAGGCGCACCAGGGAGAAGTCGGACGTACCGCCGCCGATGTCCACAATCAGTACCAGCTCTTCTTTTTCAATGGTCGACTCGTAGTCGAACGCCGCCGCAATCGGCTCGTACTGGAACGAGACGTCCTTGAAGCCGATGGCGCGGGCTACATCCACCAGGGTGTTTTCCGCTTCTTGGTCGGCCATTTCATCGTCATCGACGAAAAACACCGGACGGCCCAGCACCACTTCTTCGAACTCCCGACCGGCGGCGGTTTCGGCACGCTTTTTCAACTGGCCGATGAACAGCCCGAGCAGGTCCTTGAACGGCATCGCCGTGCCGAGGACGCTGGTGTCGTGCTTGATCAGTTTGGAGCCCAGCAGGCTCTTGAGCGAGCGCATCAGCCGGCCTTCGTAGCCTTCCAGATACTCGTGCAGCGCCAGCCGGCCGTACACCGGGCGGCGTTCTTCCATATTGAAGAAGACCACCGAGGGCAGGGTGATCTTGTCGTCCTCCAGCGCGATCAGCGTTTCCATGCCGGGGCGCAGCCAGCCGACGGTGGAGTTGGACGTGCCGAAGTCGATACCACAGGCACGGGCTGGAGATGCGTTTTTCATGTCTTTCAAGTTCCGGTTAAAAAACGGCCGCGCAGTGTATGTCAGTGCGGCGAAGATTCGAAGGCCGACTATCCGTTAAATCGCAGTGATCAGCGCTTGAAAGATGGCCAATTACCCCCAAACTTGCCTGCATAGGCTTGGCAGCCCTCAGGGCGTCTGCAAGAACCACGCCTGCTGCCGATAAACTTCTGATGCGCTGCCCGGTCACAAAGTTGAGATTGGTCAATCCAAATGCTGCAAACAAGAGCATGCTGTGCCTGGCTGCGCGATTTCGATAATGGATGGTGATTCCCTCGATGGACTTCAAAGACTATTACAAGATTCTCGGTGTGGAGCCGACCGCGGACGATAAGGCGATCAAGGCCGCCTATCGAAAGCTGGCACGCAAATACCACCCCGATGTCAGCAAGGAAAAGGACGCCGAGGCCAAGTTCAAGGACGCGTCGGAAGCCTATGAAGCGCTGAAAAGCGCCGACAAGCGCGCCGAATATGACGACTTGCGTAAATACGGCCACCACGGTCAGCCCTTTCAGGGCCCACCGGGTTGGCAGAGCCGCGGTGGTTTCGGTGGTGGTGGCCAGGACACGGGCGATTTCTCTGACTTTTTCAGTTCGATCTTCGGCAACCGTGGTCCGGGTTTCGGTGGTGGTGGACGGTCGAGCCATAGCGCCGGGCGTCGAGGGCAAGACGTGGAAATGGAATTACCGGTTTTTCTGGAAGAAACCCTCTCGACCGAATCGAAGAAAGTCAGCTTCCAGGTGCCGCATTACAACGCTGCCGGCCAGCATGTCAGCAACACCAGCAAAAGCCTGAACGTGAAGATTCCTGCCGGCGTGACCGACGGCGAGCGCATCCGCCTCAAGGGCCAGGGTGCTCCGGGCATCGGTGGCGGGGCCAATGGCGACCTGTACCTGACCATCCGTTTTGCGCCGCACCCCAAATTCGACGTCGAAGGCGAGAACCTGATCATCACCTTGCCGCTGGCACCGTGGGAACTGGCGCTGGGGACCGAAGTCGCGGTACCGACCCTGACCGGCAAGATCAACCTCAAGATTCCGGCCGGCAGCCAGAACGGCCAGCGCATGCGCGCCAAGGGCCACGGCCTGATGCACAAGGCGGGTCACCGAGGCTACCTGTTCGTGCAGCTCAAGGCGGTGATGCCGAAAAAACTCGACCATGACGTCAAAGAATTGTGGGAGGAGCTGGCGAAAAAAGCCGCTTTCGATCCGCGAGAGAACTTTTGATTTTGAGATAAGGAGTAGCCAATCATGAGCGACCCCGTGATCGTTCTATTGGACCTGGCAGAATTCTGCGAGGCGACCGAACTGTCGGACGTGCACGTGATCGAGATCGTCGAACACGGCATCCTCGAACCTCAGGGAGCACAGCCCAAGGATTGGCGTTTCACCGACTATGAACTGACATTGGCCAAGCGCGCCGCCAAGCTGCGGCGCGACCTGGAGCTGGAATGGGAAGGCGTCGCCCTGGCGCTGGATCTGCTCGAAGAGGTCCAGCAACTGCGGGCCGAGAACCGCATGCTCAAGCAGCGGTTGGGGCGGTTGGTGGTCGAGTAGCTGTAAACACTACCTGTGGCGAGGGGGGGTCACACCTTCCTGGGCAACACCACGGTAAACAACGTGCCGTCGGTCTCATTGGAGCTGACTTCAATCGTCCCTTGATGGGCCTTGACCACTTCCTTGACGATGAACAGTCCCAGGCCAAGGCTGGTGGTCGGCCCGCCGAGTTCTTCGTCGGCACTGCGTACCAGTGGGTCGAAGATCGCGCCGATCGCCTCGGCTGGAATCGGCGCACCGTCGTTGTGTACCGTAAGCCGAACACTGTCAGCTTCGCCCTTGAGGGCCAGTTTGACCGCGCTGTTGTTCGAGCCGTGTTGCAAGGCATTGCCGATCAGGTTCTGCAGCATCTGATCGAGCCTTCGGCCATCCCACACACCTTGGGTGTCGCCTTCGACGCTCAATGTCGGATCGCATAGCGGATGAGCGGCACAGGCCTGCTCAATCGCTTCACGCACCGCATCGGCCAGATCCATGGGCGTCGGTTCGATCGGCAGGCTCTTGCCCAGGCGACTGCGGACCAGCTCCAGCAAATCGCCGACCATCACCGCCATGTGGCGAGTGCCACGCTTGATGTGAAGTGCACAGGTCAATGCGTCACCCTCAAGGTTCGTTTTGCGCATCAGTATTTCGGTGGACATGCTCACCGCTTGCAGCGGTGCTCGCAGGTCATGGCCGAGGATCGCGAGAAAGATATCCCGCGAGCGATTGACCTGTTCGGCGTAGGCCGCCGTGGATTCGGCCAGCGCTTCGTCGATGGCTTCGTTGAAACGGATCATTTCCTGCAACTGGGCCAGATCCGGTGTCGTCAGGCTGTCGACCCACAAACGAATCACACAGGCACGCAAATGGCGGAATTCGGCGGTCATCTGCACCAGATCGAAGCCGGTATTGTGGCGCAATTCGCCATGGCTGGCGCTGGCCTGATCCAGCGCCGGATTTTTGTCCGGACCATCGCCCTTGGCCTTGGCGGCCTGCTCACGGCTGGTCTGGGGCAGTGTCATGTCGCGGGCGGCGGCCAGCAGAATCGCCCTGGCATGGTCGCGCAGCAGCGTTCTATCCATGGCAACCGGCTCCGGAGCAATGGTTCGGGCGAAAGACTCCCACTCGTCGACCACGCGGCCGACGTTTGCCACGATAAATTCAGAAAGTCCCATTACCCGTTTTTCCTGCGCGATAAATGCAAAACAGCGTTAAGCATAGTAGCTCCTTTGGGATGGAACACCACTTCGATGGTGCACGCAGATTCTGGATTGTGGGGTGCGGTAGATAGTTATTTTCAGCTTCTGGATTTCGACTGCGTGGCGCCTTTTTTGCGTGGTAAATCAACAACTTTTTGCGCTTTTGTTCACTGGGTCAGCGCGTAACCATAGGACTCCATCCATTGGTTTGAAGGTGTTCAAGACATGCCTGAATTGCAAGGAAGCAATCCAAACGTGCCATCAAGTCCGGCCCAAAAGGACGAAAAAGGGGTGCACTACCCGCGAATAAAACCGTTGATCCCCAAGGCAATCACCGAGGCGCCACAGACCAGACTTCTATCTGTGGCGCAGATGCAGCCGGTATTTCCTGATTGGTATCTGAAAGCCCGACCGGTGGATCGTGACCATCTCAAGCAGCTCGTCGACGAGCGCTGGCGCCTGCAAGGGCCGCTGGACGAATTGCTCGGCGATTTGCAACACGATATCAAGGCCTTTGCCGAGCCATTGCTCAAAACCCTGCTGCTCTCGAACTTCAACGAGCATGGCGATCCGAATGACCTGCAATTACGCTTGTATGTGCCGAAAAAAATCGCCGGTGTCATCGATAACCAGGCCAGCATCATCCGTTCCTCCACGCTGCTCGAAGCGGCGCTGCACAACTTCGAAGAGGATGAAACCCGCGAGGGTGCGTTTCGCAGCGGCTCCGCGGTGTTGCGCAAGGACTTTCGTGGCGGCCTGCATGAGATCAAGGTCATCACCCCGCAAAAAATTGCGGCGTTGTGCCGCCGCCTCGACATTGGCGGGCAATACCAGACCCACATCAAGTCATTGCTCGCTCCCGCAAATGCCAACGCCGCTCGCCTGCTCAAGGAGCGTTCGATCGCCAGTGACAAAGCGGCCCTCAGACTGGCGTCGATGATGGCGTATCTCAAGGGCGATATCGGCCTGCACGGTTACACAACGATCGGCGCACTGATCGACGGCAAGCCTGACATCCAATGGAATGACCGTCCGCTGCAAAGTCATCGTTTGTCGATAATGGGATGCCGGATGACCGGCGTTGTGTTGTTCAGCGCGGTGGCCGAACCAGCGGCTGTCAAAAAGGCCGTTGATGGCCTGGCGCCCGAAGCACTCAAGCCTTGGCTTGAGTTCTCACAACGGGTAACTGCATCGCTACCCAATCGCTTCGATACCTTTGGCATGCTCAAGGCCTTTTTCGCCAACGGCCCGAAAGGCGTGGTGGAAGAGATGCTGCGCAAGGACGAAATCTACAGTCAGGATCGGCTGAGTGGGCATTTGATCGCCTGGGTACCGGATGACCCGGATCATCCCCTGAAGGAATATGCCTCGCTCACCGACTTCATGAAAACGCTGATCGGCCAACTGCGTGAAAGTGACTATCAGCGTTTTTTCAGTCGTTTTGTCGCACAGAAAGACAAGGCAATTTTTTTCAGCCGGGTCAATGAACGGCTCAAGACCATCACCTGGCAACAGCGCGAACCGCTCGACATGGGGCCATGGTGGCGAGAAACGCCGGTCGAAAACCCTAATGCGAACCCTGTTACTCATCTGATCAGCGACGAACTGTGGGACCGTCTGTTTCGTGAGCGTCGTGACAAAGCCATTGCCGATGCCCGATTGATCGCAGTGCCGACCGATGACGAAGACGCCAACGCACGCTGGAAACGCCTGAGCGGTTATCTGGACATCGCCTGGAACGTATTCAACGTTGGCGCAATGTTGGTGCCCGTGCTGGGGCCGGCCATGCTGGGCCTGATGGCCGCGCAATTGTTGGGGGAGCTGGTCGAGGGTATCGAAGACTGGAGCAAGGGGGACGTCGAAGAGGGCGCGGCGCACATCAACAGTTTCTTGATCAACAGTGCGCAATTGGCCCTGATGTTCATGGGCCATGTGCTGCCCGGCGGCCCTACACCGATCAGACCATCGCCCCTGATAGACAGCCTTAAACCGGTGGAACTGCCCAGCGGAAAAACGCGTCTGATCAAACCCGATCATGGGCCTTACGAGCACCGTCTGACGCTGCCCGAAACCGCAACGCCCGATGATCTCGGCGTCATTGAGCATGACGGGCGCAAAATGCTGTTGCTCGAGGATAAGCAATTCGTGCTCAAGGAGGATCCGCTCACCGGACAGCCTCGACTGCAACATTCCAGGCGCCCGAATGCCTATCAACTGAACGTCGAACACAACGGTGCCGGCGCCTGGCACACGGAGTTCGAAGAACCGATGGCATGGGACAAGGGCAAGCTGTTGCGGCGTCTCGGTCCGTCAGTGGATGGGATCAGTGACGAAGTACTGGATCAGGTCCGACATGTCAGCGGTGTCGACGAAGGCGTGCTGCGTCGTATGCATGTCGAAAATGATCCACCGGCCCCCTTGCTCATGGACACGCTGAAGCGCTTCAAGGCCTACGCGGACGCCGACAAGCTGAGTGCGCAGATCCTGAACGGCCAGGTGCCGCAGGAACTGTCGGAGAAAGTGACCGGGTTTGTTGCCGAGTTACCCGGCTGGCCTGAATCCAGGGCCCTGGCGCTGGAAGCCGATGCCGCTTCGGGCCAGCCGTCACTGAGTTTCGGTGCGGCCATGGCTACGCCTGAAAATACCCTCAACCTGTCCCGGGCTGATGTTTGCGAAGGTCGCCTGCCGACACGGGTGGTTGACGCCCTTAACGAGGCGCAGTTGCAGGACTGGTTCGGCAGCGAAGTTCCGAAACAACGCTCGGCACGTATCGTCGAGCTGAAAAAACGCCTCGCCCACAAGGCGCAAGACAGCAAAAAAATGCTGTTCGATACGCTATACAAGGCCCGGGAAGTCACTAGCGATGCGCGGATTAACCTCCTGCAGCGGGATTTTCCGGACCTGTCGAACGCCGCGGCGCAAGCCCTGCTGGACGATGCCACTGAAGCCGAGTTGTTGAAATTGACCCGAGACCGACGGATCCCGTTGCGCTTGCGCGAAATGGCGCGATCGTCTGTGTTCGGCTTGCGTTTGAGTCGAGCCTATGAAGGCCTTTATCTAGACGAGTTGAGCAATGCTGATACCGACCGGCTGGCGCTCCATACCCTGGGAAACTGGCCGAAATGGCCAAAGGATATGCGCATTGACGTCCGCCGGTTCTCTTTCACAGGTACGCTGCGCGACAGCGTTGGTCCGCTCGATGCCTCTGTGCGCAAGGTGTTGGCTTTGCGCGAGGACGGGCGCTTTGACACTTATGACAATGAGGGTGGCCATCTGCATGGAGCGGACGATCTGTACGGAGCATTGCTGCATGCCTTGCCCGATGCCGACCGCGAAACGCTGGGGTATGAGATCAATCAGGGGGCACAGCTGCGTCAGGCCGTTAAACAAATGCCGATGTCACACGACGCGTTCTCGAAAACTCTGCTGGATCACCCGATACGTAAACCCGCTTACGATCCGCAGATCATGCGTTTGCGTGGCGGAATGCGCTCCTACAGGGCGCGCTCGCAAGATCCGGATATTTTGCGGATTCGTACAAGAACACTCTATCCAGGCCTGGACGACAGCCAGATACAGGCGCTGCTGAACGATTTTGGTGAGCGGGCCGACCAGCGACTGACTGCGCTGGAAACCGAGTTCGACCGCTTCAATGACTCCATGCGCCAATGGGTCAACCAGCCTACCCAGGCTTGGCGTCTTACACCCGAAGGCGTCTCGGAATGGTGCGCCAGGAACGACATCTACGCAAAGCTCCGCCGCTGCTGGCAGCGCACCGGCCCGGCGGGCGCTGAGGCGCCAGGCATCGTGGCACCGCAGGTACTGAATCTGGATGGTTTTCCTCTGGACAGGCATTTGGCGTCGATGCCTGAACTGGCGGCCAATTTTGATCACGTCACCGAATTAAGCCTGAACAATGCAGGCCTGCGTAATCAGCGGGTTGGATTCCTGCGACCATTCCGGCAATTGCGGCAGTTGAGCATGACGCACAACGGTTTGACCTCGTTTCCTCAAGAGATCGGCAGCATGCGCTGGCTGACTCATCTGGTGCTCAGCGATAACAACATCTCCCTGGACAGCGAGGGGATCGCCCACCTCAGAGGACTGACTCGCTTGCGCCTGTTGCGTCTGAATAACAACCCGTTGCGCTTGCCGCCTGATGTCAGTCGTATGCCCGGTTTGCAGGCGATTACCCTTGACAATTGCCAGCTTAATACCTGGCCCACGGGTTATCTTGGCCAGAATCGCCCGCGCAACATTTATCTGAACCTTGAGTTCAACAGGCTCACGCAAATTCCTGACGTGGCGCCTGGCTCCTTCCGTGCGGAGTTGCTGGCGCGCACATTCTTTACTCGGGAGGAGGGCTGGATTTCGCCCGAGAACCTTGATCAGGTGCGCACGTACATCGAATCGCTCGGTCTGGACCCTGATCGCGCCTATCCCTCACGTGGCGTACTCGACAGCTCCGAATGGGGAGAAGGGATGAGCAACGCCCAGTGGAATGCGAAGCAGGAAATCTGGGACTACGTGGAAGACGAGCATGGCTCGTTGCGGTTTTTCAATGAAATCCGGCGATTGACCGAGTCCTATGATTTCAGGGCCGGCGACAAAAGTTATCGTACCGAACTCACCGCCAAAGTGTGGCGCATGCTCGAGGCCATGGCCGAGAACACTGAACTGCGTGAAAAGCTTTTTGCCGAGGCGACCAGCACCACTAATTGTGTTGATGGCGGTACTCAGTTGTTCAACGCCATGGGCGTCGAAGTATTAGTGCACGAGGCCCATGGATTAGCCAATCCGGGGCTGGTGGAAGCCGAGTTGCTGCAACTGGCGAGGGGCAAGGCGCGTCTGGACGAACTGGGCAGGATTGCCCGCGAGCGTGTCGCTGAACGCTTGCGGGCGGGAGAAACCTTTTATCGCCCCGGCACTGAAGGTGGAACCATCGATGAAGTCGAGGTGCATCTGGCTTACATGACGGATCTGGCGGAACGTCTGGATCTGCCATGGCAGGCGCGAGGCATGCAGTTTCGGACTATTTCCAAGGTGAGCAAAGAGATGATCGAGGCGGCCTATCAACGCGTGCTGGCCCTGGAAGAAGGGGACTTGCTGACCGAGCGGATCCTTGAGCAACCGATCTGGCAAACCTTCATGGAAAAAACCTATCGTCAGGAATTCGATGCCCTCAAGCTGAGGCTGGAAAACGCTGAGGATGAAGAGGTGTTCCAGGCCATCAAGGATCTTGAAAAAACCTTGACCCAACAGGCTCTGAACCGAGCCAGACTGGACAAGGTGAACACTAAAATCGGAAGTTAACCCGCAAGCCCCGAACGTCTGGCGTTCGGGGCTTCTTACATTGTTCAGAACAAGAAATAGCGCTGGGTCATCGGCAAGGTTTCCGCTGGCTCACACCACAGCAACACGCCGTCCGCCTTCACTTGATAGGTTTGTGGATCGACGTCAATCACTGGCAGGTAATCGTTGTGGATCAGGTCGGTTTTCTGCACGTCGCGGCAGCCTTTGACCACGGCGATTTTCTTTTTCAGGCCCAACGCTTCGGGCAAGCCGGCCTCCTGCGCCGCCTGGCTGATAAACGTCAGGCTGGTGGCGTGCAACGAACCGCCGTAACTGGCAAACATCGGGCGATAGTGCACCGGTTGCGGGGTCGGGATCGAAGCGTTGGCGTCGCCCATCAGGCTGGCCGCAATGGCACCGCCTTTTAGAATCAACGTCGGTTTGACTCCGAAAAACGCCGGGCGCCAGAGCACCAGATCGGCCCATTTACCCACTTCCACCGAGCCCACTTCATGGCTGATGCCGTGGGTGATCGCCGGGTTGATGGTGTACTTGGCGATGTAGCGTTTGGCGCGGAAGTTGTCGTTGCCTTCGCCATCACCGGGCAGCGGGCCGCGCTGCTTTTTCATTTTGTCGGCGGTCTGCCAGGTGCGCGTGATGACTTCACCGACGCGGCCCATGGCCTGGCTGTCGGAGCTGATCATCGAGAACGCGCCGAGGTCGTGAAGGATGTCTTCGGCGGCGATGGTTTCGCGGCGGATGCGGCTTTCGGCGAAGGCCACGTCTTCGGCAATGCTCGGGTCCAGGTGGTGGCAGACCATCAGCATGTCGAGGTGTTCATCGATGGTATTGCGGGTGAACGGCCGGGTCGGGTTGGTGGAGCTCGGCAGCACGTTGGCGAAACCGCAGGCCTTGATGATGTCCGGGGCATGGCCGCCGCCCGCGCCTTCGGTGTGGTAGGTGTGGATGGTGCGGCCCTTGAAGGCGGCGAGGGTGGTTTCGACGAAGCCCGACTCGTTGAGGGTGTCGGTATGGATCGCCACCTGCACGTCGTATTGATCGGCGACGTTCAGGCAGTTGTCGATGCTCGCCGGGGTAGTGCCCCAGTCTTCGTGCAACTTGAGGCCGATGGCGCCGGCCTTGACCTGTTCGATCAACGGCTCCGGCAAGCTGGCGTTGCCCTTGCCGGTGAAGCCGATGTTCATCGGGAAGGCATCGGCGGCCTGGAGCATGCGCGCCAGGTGCCATGGCCCGGAGGTACACGTAGTGGCGTTGGTACCGGTGGCCGGCCCGGTGCCGCCGCCGATCATGGTGGTGACGCCGCTCATCAGCGCTTCTTCGATCTGCTGCGGGCAGATAAAGTGGATATGGGTGTCGATGCCGCCGGCGGTGAGGATCATGCCCTCACCGGCGATCACTTCAGTGCTGGCGCCGACCGCGATGGTGACGTTGGGCTGGATGTCCGGGTTGCCGGCCTTGCCGATGGCTGCGATGCGTCCGTCCTTGAGGCCAACGTCGGCTTTGACGATGCCCCAGTGGTCGATGATCAGGGCGTTGGTGATCAACGTGTCGACCACTTCCGCGGCCAGCAATTGACTTTGGCCCTGACCGTCGCGAATGACTTTGCCACCGCCGAATTTCACTTCTTCGCCATAGGTGGTGAAGTCCTTTTCCACTTCGATCCACAGTTCGGTGTCGGCCAGACGGACCTTGTCACCGACGGTGGGGCCGAACATGTCGGCGTAGGCCTGACGGGAAATCTTCATTGCAGTTCCTTCATTGATCGTTCCCACGCGCTGCGTGGGAATGCCGCCATGGACGCTCTGCGTCCGTCGTTATGTGACGCGGAGCGTCACGGGATGCATTCCCACGCAGAGCGTGGGAACGATCAGTCAGTCGAGGTCGCCCATGATCCGCCCGGCAAACCCGAACACCCGGCGATGCCCGGCCAGGTCCACCAGCTCGACCTCGCGGCTCTGCCCCGGTTCGAAGCGCACGGCGGTGCCGGCGGGGATGTTCAGGCGCATGCCGCGGCTGGCGGCGCGGTCGAAGGTCAGGGCGTCGTTGGTTTCGAAGAAGTGATAATGCGAGCCGACCTGGATCGGCCGGTCACCGCTGTTGGCTACCTTCAAACTGAGGGTGCGGCGGCCAACGTTGAGTTCGATGTCGCCGGGCTGGATCTGGTATTCACCGGGAATCATCAATGGGCTCCTTGGAGAATCTTGTAGTAAAGGGCAGTCGGTTTGTACTGGCCGTTCGGGTCGCAGGCGTAGTCGGGAATTTCGCCGGCGCGGGTGTAGCCCATCGCTTTGTAGAAGTCTTCGGCGGGGGAGCCGGCCTCGGTGTCGAGGTAGAGCATGCCGCGTTTGTGCTGGCGGGCGGCGAGTTCAACTGCATGCATCATTTGTTGGCCCAGACCGCGACGACGGGCATGTTCACGCACCAGCAATTTCTGCACTTCGGCGCGGTTCAACCCATTGGCTTTCTGACACAACGTCAGCTGCACGCTGGCCTGTACCTGTTCGTCCTTGACCACCACCCAGAGCAGCACGTTGCCTTTGTTCAGGTTCTCCTGGACTTCATCGAAATAGGCTCGGGCCTGGGTCGCATCCAGATCCGCCATGAACCCGACACTGGCGCCATAGCCGACGGCATCGAGCAGCAAATCAATCAAGCCCTGACGATAGTGCGCAAAGCTTTCAACATTGACGCGGCGCAGTTGGGCGGCGTTCATGGGGTATCACTCCTTGTGGGAACCGGGCGGCATAACGCCCGGGTCGAGGATCAGTTGCATGAAGGTCAGGTCCAGCCAGCGGCCGAACTTGGTACCCACCTGCGGCATTTGGCCGGTGACGACGAAACCGGCCCGGTCGTGCAGCCGGATCGAGGCGCCATTACCGCTTTCGATGGCGGCGACCATCACGTGCTTGTTACAGCCTTTGGCGCGTTCGATCAGCGCTTCCATCAGTTGCGGCCCGAGGCCATTGCCACGTTGGTCGTTGCGCACGTACACCGAGTGCTCGACCGTGTGGCGGAACCCGCCGAACGGGCGCCAGTCACCGAATGAAGCGTAGCCGAGTACGCTGTTGTCACCGTCGACAATCACCAGCACCGGATAACCCAGGGCCTGCCGGGCGCTGAACCAGGCCTGGCGGTTGTCCAGGTCCACGGTCTTATCGTTCCAGATCGCCGTGGTGTTGAGTACGGCGTCGTTGTAGATGTCGCGGATCGCCGGCAGATCGGCGAGCAGGGCATCGCGGATGTGGTAAATCATGGCGCGGCCTCAGGCGATCGGTTGGTGAACGGTGACCAGTTTGGTGCCGTCGGGAAACGTCGCCTCTACCTGGATCTCCGGGATCATTTCCGGGATGCCTTCCATCACTTGTTCGCGGCTGAGCAGAGTGGTGCCGTAGTGCATCAGTTCGGCCACGGTCTGGCCGTCACGCGCACCTTCGAGCAGCGCCGCGGAAATATAGGCCATGGCCTCCGGGTAATTGAGCTTCACGCCGCGAGCCAAACGCCGCTCGGCTACGAGGCCGGCGGTGAAGATCAGCAGCTTGTCTTTTTCGCGTGGGGTCAGGTCCATCGTAAAAATCCATCTGGGCAGATTAAAAAGAGTTGGATCTGCTTGCACAGATCCCCTGTGGGAGCGGGCTTGCCCGCGATGGGGCCATCACATCCAATAGAGATGTTGGCTGTAAGACCGCCATCGCGGGCAAGCCCGCTCCCACAGAAAAGCATTTCAGGTGTTCCATATTCTTGGGGGGATAGCTTCTCGGCCCAGCAACGCAGGCCTGAGCAATCGCCACAAATCAATCAGCCAACCACGTGCCAACAGCGCTTCACTGGCCAGACACCGGGCGACCAAAAGCCCCGGCAACTGCGTCAAATCTCCGCGCACGTCATTGGCCAGCGAGCGGCACTTCTCCAGCAGTTCGCTATCGATTTCACCCGTCACCAGCAACGTCGCAAACACCGGTTGGCCATCCAGCCCGATCGGCGAATCCAGCAAACCATCACCCCCGACAATGCGCTGACGTTCGTGCCAGAGCAACTGGCCGTCACGGCGGATATCCAGATGCGCCTGAAAATGCCCGAGGTCAAAGCGCTCGCCACTGGCCGGGCGACCCAGCGCCACCACGTCCCAGTAGAACAGCCGGGCATCGCCCTCAAGGTCGATGCTGGTGCTGAGTTCCGCCTGAGCGTCGCTGAAGATGATCGTCTCTTGCGGCAGCCACTCCAACGTAGCACCAGCGGCCACGCGCAGGTCGAGTTTCTGATAAGCCGGCCCCGCCGCGCGATACCACTTGGCGGCGCCGGGGCTGGTGATTTGTGCCCAGGCGCCCGTACCGACGCTGGCCGAGATGTCCAGCCGATCACCACCAGCAATCCCGCCGGGCGGGTGGACGATGATGTGCTGACACACCTCGGGGCCTTCTGCATACAAATGCTTCTGCACCCGCAGCGGACCTTTGTGGCGGCGCTGTACCGGGCGTGTGCTCTCGCCAAAACGGGCGTAGCCGAGTTCCAGCTCGGCATGCCAGCAGGGGGTGAACAGCGTGATAGGGGCAGGTAAATTCATGATTTCTGATTATCGTCAGGAGGCTGCAGGTTAGATCGTAACCAGTCCACGGACACCCTCGGCTTCCATATTTTCGCCGCGGCCCTGTTGCACGATCTCGCCCCGGGACATTACCAGGTACTGATCGGCCAGTTCGGCGGCGAAATCGTAGAACTGCTCCACCAGCAAAATCGCCATGTCGCCGCGCGCTGCAAGCTGCTTGATCACCGCGCCGATTTCCTTGATCACCGACGGCTGAATACCTTCGGTGGGTTCGTCGAGAATCAGCAGCCGTGGACGACTGGCCAGTGCTCTGCCAATTGCCAGTTGCTGTTGCTGGCCGCCGGACAAGTCACCGCCACGCCGTTGCTTCATTTGCAGCAGCACCGGGAACAGTTCGTAAATGAACCCCGGGACTTCCTTCGCTTCAGAGCCGGGAAACCGTGACAGGCCCATCAGCAGGTTTTCTTCCACGGTCAGTCGGCCAAAGATTTCCCGGCCCTGGGGCACGTAAGCGATGCCGGCATGCACCCGTTGGTGCGGCTTGAACGTGGTGATCGGTTGGCCTTCCCAATTCACCGCACCTTCTTTGGCCGGCAGCAAACCCATCAGGCATTTGAGCAGGGTGGTCTTGCCCACGCCATTGCGTCCGAGCAGGCAGGTGACCTCGCCGACCTTCACCTCAAACGTCAGGCCCCGCAGGATGTGACTACCGCCGTAGTACTGGTGCAGCTTGTCGACTTGCAGCATGTTCAAATTTCCCCCTGTGATCGTTCCCACGCTCTGCGTGGAAATGCATCTCGTGACGCTCCGCGTCACCTATGCACAGGACTTGAGCCCTGCGTTGTCAGCGGGACGCGGAGCGTCCCAGGCGGCGTTCCCACGCAGAGCGTGGGAACGATCAATTGCTCATCAGCGACCGAGGTAGACCTCGATCACCCGCTCATTGTCCTGCACCTGTTCCAGCGACCCTTCTGCCAGCACACTGCCCTGGTGCAACACGGTGACGTGGTCGGCAATCGAGCCGACGAAGCCCATGTCGTGTTCCACCACCATCAGTGAATGCTTGCCCGCCAGGCGCTTGAACAGCTCGGCGGTGAATTCGGTTTCGGCGTCGGTCATCCCCGCCACCGGCTCATCGAGCAGCAGCAGTTGCGGGTCTTGCATCAGCAGCATGCCGATTTCCAGAAACTGTTTCTGACCGTGGGACAACAAACCCGCCGGGCGATTGACCGAGGCGGTCAGGCGAATGGTTTCCAGCACCTCGCTGATGCGATCTTTCTGCTCGCCACTGAGACGAGCCCGCAGGCTGGCCCATACCGACTTGTCGGTCTTCTGCGCCAGTTCCAGGTTCTCGAACACGCTCAGGGCTTCGAACACCGTCGGTTTCTGGAACTTGCGGCCGATGCCGGCCTGGGCGATTTGCACTTCGCTCATCTGCGTCAGGTCCAGGGTTTCACCGAACCAGGCCTTGCCGTGACTGGGACGGGTCTTGCCGGTGATCACGTCCATCAGCGTGGTCTTGCCCGCGCCGTTGGGGCCGATGATGCAGCGCAATTCGCCGACGCCGATGTACAGGTTCAGATCGTTCAGCGCCTTGAAACCATCGAAGCTGACGCTGATGTCTTCCAGGGTCAGGATGGTGCCGTGGCGCGTATTCAAGCCGGGGCCTACGCGTTGCCCGAGGCCAATGGCGTCGCGGCTGCTGCCGGCGTCCTTGTTGGGCTCCACGGGGAAAAAGGCCGGTTCGAGCATGAATTCAGCCGTTGCAGTGATCCTCATTGTTCGCCCCTTTTCTTCAGCAGACCGATCACACCTTTAGGCAGATACAACGTCACGACGATAAACAGCGCACCAAGGAAGAACAGCCAGTATTCCGGGAACGCCACGGTGAACCAGCTCTTCATGCCGTTGACCACACCCGCGCCGAGCAGCGGGCCGATCAGCGTGCCGCGACCACCCAGCGCCACCCAAACGGCGGCTTCAATGGAGTTGGTCGGCGACATTTCACTCGGGTTGATAATCCCGACTTGCGGCACATACAACGCGCCCGCCAAGCCACACAACACCGCGCTCAACACCCAGACAAACAGTTTGAAACCGCGCGGGTCGTAGCCGCAGAACATCAAGCGGTTTTCCGCATCCCGCAACGCAGTCAGCACCCGGCCGAACTTGCTCTGCGCCAGACGCCAGCCAATGAACAGGCTCGCCACCAGCAACAGCACCGTGGCGAAAAACAGCACCGCACGAGTCCCCGGTTCAGTGATGCCAAACCCGAGAATGGTGCGGAAGTTGGTGAAGCCGTTGTTGCCACCAAACCCGGTTTCGTTGCGGAAAAACAGCAGCATCCCGGCGAAGGTCAGGGCCTGGGTCATGATCGAGAAATACACGCCCTTGATCCGCGAGCGGAAGGCGAAAAAACCGAACACCAGCGCCAGTAATCCCGGCGCCAATACCACCAGGCACAGGGCCCAGAGGAAGCTGCTGGTGCCGGTCCAGTACCAGGGCAATTCGGTCCACGACAGGAAGGTCATGAACGCTGGCAGGCCATCGCCCGAGGCCTGGCGCATCAGGTACATGCCCATCGCGTAACCGCCGAGGGCGAAGAACAGACCGTGGCCCAAGGACAGCAGGCCGGCGTAACCCCAGACCAGGTCCAACGCTAGGGCGACGATGGCGTAGCACAGGATTTTGCCCACCAGTGTCAGTGTGTAGGCTGAGATATGAAACGCACTGTCCGGCGACAACAACGACAGCAATGGCAGCGCCAGCAGTAAAACAAGGATCACTGCGCCAACGGCAATCGTGACCTTGGGGCCGGCCTTTTGTGTGGCCGTGAGCATCAGGGGCTGATTCATCAGTCGATCACCCGTCCTTTCAGTGCGAAGAGGCCTTGCGGACGCTTCTGGATGAACAGAATGATCAGCGCGAGGATCAGGATCTTGCCCAGCACCGCACCGATCTGCGGTTCGAGAATCTTGTTGGCGATGCCCAGGCCGAAGGCGGCCAGCACGCTGCCGGCCAATTGACCAACACCGCCGAGCACCACCACCAGGAATGAGTCGATGATGTAGCTCTGGCCGAGGTCCGGGCCGACGTTGCCGATCTGGCTGAGCGCCACGCCACCGAGCCCGGCGATGCCCGAGCCTAGGCCGAAGGCGAGCATGTCGACGCGCCCGGTCGGTACGCCGCAGCACGCGGCCATGTTGCGGTTCTGGGTGACGGCGCGCACGTTAAGGCCCAGGCGCGTCTTGTTCAGCAGCAGCCAGGTCAGCACCACCACAAACAAGGCGAACGCGATGATCACGATGCGGTTGTACGGCAGCACCAGGTTCGGCAACACCTGAATCCCGCCCGACAACCAGGCCGGGTTGGCCACTTCGACGTTCTGCGCGCCGAACACCAGCCGCACCAACTGAATCAGCATCAGGCTGATGCCCCAGGTGGCGAGCAGGGTTTCCAATGGGCGACCGTAGAGGTGACGAATCACCGTGCGCTCCAGCGCCATACCGATCCCGGCGGTGACGAAAAACGCTACCGGCAGGGCAATCAGCGGGTAGAACTCAATGGCCTGCGGGGCGAAGCGCTGAAACATCAACTGCACCACGTACGTCGAGTAAGCGCCGAGCATCAGCATCTCGCCGTGGGCCATGTTGATCACGCCGAGCAGGCCGAAAGTGATCGCCAGCCCCAACGCCGCCAGCAGCAGAATCGAACCCAGGGACATGCCGCTGAAGGCCTGCCCAAGCATCTCGCCGATCAGCAGTTTGCGTTTGACCTGGGCGAGGCTGGTTTCGGCGGCAGTGCGCACATTGGCATCGGCTTCGACGCCGGGTTCGAGCAAACCTTCGAGGCGAGTGCGGGCCAGTGGGTCGCCGGTTTCACCGAGCAAACGCACGGCGGCGAGGCGCACGGCCGGGTCGCTGTCGACCAGTTGCAGGTTAGCCAGTGCCAGGCTCAGGGCGGCGTGAACGCTTTCGTCTTTTTCGCCAGCCAATTGCTGGTCGAGGAATTTCAGCTGCGCGGGTTTGGCGCTTTTCTGTAATTGCTGCGCGGCGGTCAGACGGGTTTTGGCGTCGGCGGCGAGTAATTGGTGGCTGGCCAGCGCAGTGTCGATCAGACCGCGCAGACGGTTGTTCAGGCGCAGGGTTTTCGGTTGGCCGTCGACGGTCAATTCACCTTGTTGCAGGGCGTTGATCAGTTCGATACGGGCCGGATCGGGCTGCGCGGCCCAGGCTTCCAGAAGTTTTGCTTGTTGCACGGGATTGGCTGCGACGAAGTCTTCGGCGTCGCCGGCGTGGGCGACCATCGGCAATAACAGCGCGATGGCGAGGATGAGACGGTAAAGGGCGGTGGGCATAGCAGGTGTCCTATGATGATCGTTCCCACGCTCCGCGTGGGAATGCAGCCCGGGACGCTCCGCGTCCCAAAGCGGACGCAGAGCGTCCGTTGAGGCATTCCCACGCAGAGCGTGGGAACGATCAGGCTAAGCGGGGTGAATCAGTTGCTCTTCACCGCATAATCCGGCTTCTTGTCGTTACCCTGAATGAACGGGCTCCACGGCTGGGCGCGGATCGGCCCTTCGGTCTGCCACACCACGTTGAACTGACCGTCGGCCTGAATCTCGCCGATCATCACTGGCTTGTGCAGGTGATGGTTGGTCTTGTCCATGGTCAAGGTGTAGCCGGACGGCGCGGCGAAGGTCTGGCCAGCCAGGGCTTCGCGGACTTTGTCGACGTCGGTGGACTTGGCTTTCTCGGCCGCTTGCGCCCACATGTGGATGCCGACGTAAGTGGCTTCCATCGGGTCGTTGGTCACCGCTTTGTCGGCGCCCGGCAGGTTGTGTTTCTTGGCGTAGGCTTTCCAGTCGGCGACGAATTTCTTGTTCTGCGGGTTCTCGACCGACTCAAAGTAGTTCCACGCCGCGAGGTTGCCCACCAGCGGTTTGGTGTCGATGCCGCGCAGTTCTTCTTCGCCCACGGAGAACGCCACGACCGGAACGTCGGTGGCTTTCAGGCCCTGGTTGGCCAGCTCTTTATAGAACGGCACGTTGGAGTCGCCGTTGACCGTGGAGATGACCGCTGTCTTGCCACCGGCGGAGAATTTTTTGATGTTGGCCACGATGGTTTGATAGTCGCTGTGGCCGAATGGGGTGTAGACCTCTTCGATGTCCTTGTCCGCCACACCTTTGGAGTGCAGGAACGAGCGCAGAATCTTGTTGGTGGTGCGCGGGTAAACGTAGTCGGTGCCGAGCAGGAAGTAACGCTTGGCGCCTCCGCCTTCTTCGCTCATCAAATATTCCACCGCTGGGATCGCTTGCTGGTTCGGTGCCGCGCCGGTATAGAACACGTTCGGCGACATCTCTTCGCCTTCGTATTGCACCGGGTAGAACAGCAGGCCGTTGAGCTCTTCGAACACCGGCAGCACCGATTTACGCGACACCGAGGTCCAGCAACCGAACACCACCGCCACCTTGTCCTGGGTCAGCAACTGCCGGCCCTTTTCGGCGAACAGCGGCCAGTTCGATGCCGGGTCCACGACCACAGGCTCCAGCATTTTGCCGTTCACACCGCCCTTGGCGTTGATTTCGTCGATGGTCATCAACGCCATGTCTTTGAGCGAGGTTTCGGAGATCGCCATGGTGCCGGACAACGAATGCAGAATACCGACCTTGATGGTCTCGGCGGCCTGGACCGTCCAGGCCATGCCCATCGCGGCAATGCTTGCCGATAGTGTGAAAGCCTTGATCAAACTGCGACGCTTCATTGTGCGATCTCCATGAACGTTAAAGTTTTTTATGGTTGGCAGATGCGGACGACTGAAGGGTCTTTAGCAAGGGCTGTGCCCGGTCGGGGAAGGGCAAGGAAATGTCGTATTAGAGCGGTTGCGGGGTTTGGGTGACGCACCATGAAGGGACGGGGCTGGCGCGTTGGTGCGAGAAGGTGCGCCACATTGGGGCGACGCAGCCATCGCGGGCAAGCCCGCGATGGTCGATAACGCGGTCTACGCCGGGTCGACGTTATCCAGCGCCCGGTTCACCGCCAGTTCCGCCAGCATGATGCTCTGTTGAATCGCCAACACCGTGTAGCGCTGTGGGCCGGTCAGGTCGTTGGCAAAGTCGCTGGCCAGGACACTTGCTGTGCCCAACGATTCACAGGCGTGGGCCAGGAGGCTTTCGGTATCCATGTCCGGGGCGACCATGAACATCGTGCTGGGGCGACGGGGTTTTTCGGTGTATTGCGCCGGGGGATCGAGGTAGTAGTCGAGGGCGCGTTTTATGGCTTCGCGGTCTTTGAGTAATTCTTCAGTGCGCGAGGCTTCGGCGTTGGGTGTGGTGGTATTGAAGGGTGGGTCGGGAATTAATTTGTCCATTGAAAAATTTCTCCAGCGTTGGAGCCTCCACTTGCCGCTTCTCACACGGGAAGAGGTGGCAGCTATGTGCGAGGTGAGAAGACCGGTTATGGACACCCGGCCGGACCGAAGTCCGCCCGCACACAGCCGCCATAACACATTTGCAGGCAGCTAATAAGCTGGCGGCGATTATGCGTGTACAGACACTGGATGACCATAAGTTGCCGGGCTTCTCACACCCGATCACTGAGTTGTCAGCGACAGCCAAAGACTAGAGAGCCCGCTTCCGACGAACAACCTGAAAAAGGCGTGGGAAAGTTCCGTGTTTTGACACATCCGTTAAACATTCAACAGCGGAACGCGGAGCGTCCCTGGCGGCATTCCCACGCGGGAGCGTGGGAACGATCAATCCCCAAATTTGTGTACGACACAAATCCTGTGGGAGCGGGCTTGCCCGCGATAGCGGAGGGTCAGTCACGGTGATGTTGAATGTGCCGCCGTCATCGCAGGCAAGCCAGCTCCCACAGATGCAGTGGTTCTTTTGGAAATTAGCGCCGGCGCATCAGGCCGATGAAGAACAGCCCGCCGATGGCGGCGGTGGCGACGCCGATGGGCAGGTCTTCCGGGGCGATCAGGGTTCGTGCGGCCACGTCGACCCAGACGAGGAACAGGCTGCCCAGCAGGACGCATGCCGGCAGCAATCGCCGGTGTTCAGCCCCGACCAACCGCCGCGCAATGTGCGGCACCATCAACCCGACAAACCCGATGGACCCACTGATCGACACCAACACCCCAGTCATCAACGAAGCAATCAAAAACACCCGCAGCCGCACGGTGCGGGCATTCAGGCCGAGGGTTACCGCCGTCTGCTCACCCGCCATCAACGCGTTCAACGGCCGAGCCATCCCCAGCAACAACACCAACCCGAGCAACACACTCGCCGCCGGCACCGCCAGCAATTCCCAGCGCGCCAGTCCGAGCCCGCCAAGCATCCAGAACATCACCGCAGAACTGGCGCGGTGATCACCGAGAAACAACAGCAAATTGGCAACCGCCATCATCACGAACGACACCGCCACGCCGCACAACAGCAGCCGATCACTGTCCAGCCGCCCATTGCGATTGGCGATCATCAGCACGATCAACATGCTCAACAACGCACCGATGAACGCGGCAATCGGCAAGGTCAGCAGGCCTACGATTTCACCGATATGCAGCACCACAATCACCGCGCCGAGGGTCGCGCCGGAGGTCACACCCAACAAGTGCGGATCAGCCAATGGATTGCGCGTCACCGCTTGCAACACCGCACCGATCAACGCCAGACCGGCGCCCACCAGCGCGCCGAGCAACATGCGCGGCACGCGGATCAGCCAGACGATGTGTTCCTGGCCGGCAGTCCAGTCCGCAGCACCGAAACCAAAAATCTTGTGCAGCAATATTCGCCAGACCACCTCCACCGGCACCCGCGCCGGGCCGAAGCCCAGCGACACCACGCACGACACCAGCAACAGCGCGCCGAGGGCCATCAGCAACAAGGCATAGCGACGATCGATCATTCGCCGTGGAAACCTTTGGCCAGGGTTTCGACCGCCAGCACGTTGTCGATCCCGGGCGTGGCCTGCACGTACGGAATGACGATGAAGCGCTGGTTCTTGATCGCGTCCACCGATTGCAGAGCCTGGTTTTTGAGCAGGAATTGCTCCTTCTGCTCGGCGGTGACTTCGCCGTAATCAACGATCACGATCACCTGCGGATTGCGCTCGACCACGTTCTCCCAATTCACCCGGGTCCAGCTCGCCTCGACGTCGTCGAGAATGTTGCGCCCGCCGGCCGCGTCGATCAGCGCCTGCGGCATGCCCAGGCGCCCGGAGGTCATGGCCCGGTCCTCACCGCTGTCGTAGAGAAACACCCGAGGCTTGTCCGTCGGCAGGTCCTTGCGCACCTCGGCGACTTGCGCCTGCATCCGGGTGATCACGGCGTTGGCGCGGTCCTGCACGTCGAAAATTTTCCCGAGGTTGCGCAGGTCGTTGTAGGTGTCTTCCAGGCTGGCCGGTGGGCGCTTCATCACGAAGGCGCAGGACTCGGTGAGTTCGTAGACGTTGATGCCCAACGGTTGCAGGGTTTGCGGCGTGAGATCACCGCCGACGCGCATGCCGTAGTCCCAACCGGCAAAGAAGAAATCGACGTTGGCGTTGAGCAGGGTTTCCACTGACGGGTACTTGGCCGCCAGTTCCGGCAAGCCATCGAGGATGGTCTGCATCTGGGGCGTCACCGATTTCCAGCCGGACACGCCGCTGTAGCCGACCATCCTGGGTTTGAGACCGAGGGCGAGCATCATCTGGGTCATGTTGATATCGTGGCTGACCGCGTGTTTCGGCGCTTGCTTGAAGGTCACCGCGCGGTTGCAACTCTGGACGGTCAGCGGATATTTCGTGGCCTCGGCGAAGGCTTGGGCATTGCCCAGCAACAGCGCGATGCAAAGCAGGGAACGCAAAGTCATGGTTGGGTTATCCAGGTGATTCGTGGGTAGCCGTGCAAGGGATGGTCATCGATCAGTGCGTCGACACCGAACACGTTGTGCAAAAGTTGTGCGGTCAGGACTTCTTTGGGAGGGCCGCTGGCCACAATGCGACCGTGATTGATCACGTATAGCCGATCGCAAAAAGCCGCTGCCAGATTGAGGTCATGAATACTCGCCAGCGTGCCGATCTGCAGGCGTTTGACCAGTTGTAACAGCTCCAACTGATAGCGCGGATCGAGGTGATTGGTCGGCTCGTCGAGGATCAGCAATTGCGGCTGTTGAGCCAGGGCGCGGGCGAGGATCACGCGCTGTTTTTCACCGCCGGACAGGGTGGCGAAGGCGTGATCTTCGAAGCCTTTGAGGCCGACCGATTCGAGGGCTTGGGTAGCGAGGTTTCGGTCTTCAAGCGTGTCGCCATCGAACAGACCTTTGTGCGGCGTGCGTCCCATGGCGACCACTTCCTCGACGGTCAGGCCGAAGGCGTCGGGGAATTCCTGCAACACCACGGCAATGCGTTGCGCGCACCAGCGTGAGGATTGCTTCCAGACGTTGTGATGGTCGAGCTTTACCTCACCGCTTTCCGGTTTGCTGAAGCGATAGGTGCAACGCAACAGGCTGGTTTTGCCGCTGCCGTTGGGGCCGATCAACCCGACGAACTCACCGGCGGCCACGTGCAAGGATGCGTCACGCAGCTGGAACTGGTGATGACAGTGGCCGTGGCCCAGGGGTGTCCAGGCGAGGTTCGAGAGGTTCAGCGAGGTCATGCATTTCTCTTGGCGTTAACGATCGTTCCCACGCTCTGCGTGGGAATGCCTCAACGGACGCTCCGCGTTCGGCTCTGGAGAGGACGCGGAGCGTCCCGGGCTGCATTCCTTTGCTGCGCGTGGGAACGATCAATCGGCGGTGACGAAGAAAGATCGCGGCCCGCATTGTATTGGCTTTGCGCGTACGCGTATCTCGCCTGTTTTCATAATGAAGGTGAGGTGGATTCAGTTTGCCGGCCCAAGCGCGACAGCAGCCCCCAATCCAATAGCCACACGACAATCAACGAAGCCCCCACCAACGGAAACATCACCGCCAACCCGAACATAATGACCATCGCGGTTTTCCATTTCGGCAGATCGTGACGCAACGGCGGCACACCGAACTTGCCCTGTGGCCGGCGCTTCCACCAGATCACCACACCGCTGACGGCGCTGAGCAAAATCATCAGGCAGATCAGCAGCACGATGATCTGATTGAACGGGCCGAACATCTTGCCTTCGTGCAGCATCACGCCGACTTCGGTGGCCCGGGCGACGTTGCTGTAGTGCTGCCAGCGCACGTCGGCGAGGACGTCGCCGGTGTACTGGTCGACATGCAGGGTGGCGTCGTTGCGCGGGTCGTCGGCGAACACCGCGAGGGTGAACACGCCGGTGGCGGTGGTGGGGAAGGTGATGCTGTAGCCGGGCTCGACCTTGCGCTGCACGGCAATGTTTTGCACGTCTTGCAGGCTGATGGTCGGCGCCGCCGGACCGGCCTGGGTGCTGGTGTGAGCCATGTGTTCGGCGTGGTCGCCGGACATTGGCATCGGCGTGTTTTCCATGGCCCACGGTACGGTCTGGCGCGTGGCGCTGTTGAGGCTGCGGGCCTCGACATCGGACTTCGGCACGTCATTCCACATGGCGACCGGGAAGCGGTTCCAGAGGTCGGCGTATTGCTTGCCCCAGAACCCGGTCCAGGTCATGCCGCTGAGCAGCATCACCAGCAGCAATGCCGCGCCCCAGAACCCGGTTACGGCGTGCAGGTCACGCCAGAGCACTCGGCCACGACTGTTCAAGCGTGGCCAGAGAATCCCGGCGGACTGGCCGCGCGGCCACCACAGAAATACCCCGGAAACCACCAGCACGACGCCCCAACCGGCGGCCAGTTCTACCAGCCGATCACCGACGGTGCCGATCATCAACTCGCCGTGAATCGAGCGCGCAATCGCTTGCAGATTCTGCTTCGCGTCTTGCTCGCCAAGGATGTCGCCGTGGTACGGATCGATGAACACGTTCAGTTCATGACCTTCGTTGATCACCACAAACTGCGCACTGCGTTCGGCGTTGATTGGCGGCAGGTACTGTTTGATCTGGCCTTGTGGGTATGCCTCTTTTACGCGCTTGAGCAGGTCGTCGGCGGAGACTTTGTGATGGGCCGCAGGGACGTTCAGCAGGCTGCCGTACATCAACGGATCGAGTTGCGGTTTGAACAGGTAGATGATGCCGGTCAGGGCCAGCATCACCATGAATGGCGCGACGAACAGGCCGGCATAGAAATGCCAGCGCCAGGCCAGGTTGTAGAAATTCGGTTTGGGTTGTTTCATTCGTGTGCTCCGCCAGACGTGGATCTTTATTGTTTAGTGCGGTTGCTGCGCAACCGATCGCGGGCAAGCCCGCTCCCACAGGATCAACGTCGCCCATGTGGGAGCGGGCTTGCCCGCGATGCTCTTAGAAGCTCATATCCACCTTGGTCCAGAGCGTGCGCCCCGGTTCGTTGATGGCTTGCGGATCATTGGCCGGGAAGCCGAAACCGGCGTTGCCCGCCAGGTTCAAGTGTTCGGCGTAGGCCTTGCCAAACAAGTTGTCGACGCCGCTGCTGACCTTCCAGTTCTTGTTGATCCGGTACGCGCCGTTGAGCGAGAACACCCCAAAGCCCGAACTCGTGTCGAAGTCTTTGCCGACCACGTTGCCCTTGTTCTGGTCGATGCGGTTCTGCGCCGCAACCACCCGCCACAAGGCGCCGGCGCTCCAGTTGTCTTCGCTGTAGGTCAGGCCGAAACGCGCATCCAGCGGTGGCATCTGCGGTAGCGCGCTGCCGTCGCTGCTGTTCTTGCCCCAGGCGTAAGCCAGGGTCGCGTCGGCTTTCCAGTTGGCCGTCAGCTTGTAGGCCGCGCCGAATTCGCCGCCCATGATTCGCGCGTCGATGTTCTCGGCTTGCGAGGTCATGCCCATCATCCCCGGCGTGTAGTTGAACAGGATGTAGTCACGTACTTGGCCGACGTAACCCGAGGCCCAGGCTTCGAGGTCTTCGGTCTTGTATTGCAGGCCGAAGTCGAGCTGGGTGGTTTTTTCCGGCTTGATCGAGTCGAAGGCATTCACCGAACCGGCGGGACCGGATTTAGGCGAAAACAGCTCCCAGTAATCCGGGAAACGCTGGGCGTGACCGAGGCCCGCATACAGCGTGGTGGGGCTGTCGGCCAGGTCATGCTCGTAACGCACGAAACCGCTGGGCAGGGTGTCGGCGCGGGTGTCGTCGGCGGTCGGATTGGGGCGGGCCATCATCCCGGAGCCGATGGTTTGCCGATAATCCTTGGCCGACGCACGATCCAGTCTCGCACCGGTGATCAGCCGATCACGGTCGGCGGCGTACCAGGTCAGTTCGCTGAACACACCGTAGTTGTGGAAGTCGGCGTCCTTGTTGCGCGGCACGTCCTTGTAGGCGTCGACGCCCATGGCGCTGCGTTGGCGGTGTTCGTTGGTTTGCGCATCCA
Source organism: Pseudomonas cucumis (assembly GCF_030687935.1). GTDB lineage: Bacteria > Pseudomonadota > Gammaproteobacteria > Pseudomonadales > Pseudomonadaceae > Aquipseudomonas > Aquipseudomonas cucumis. The sequence continues at coordinate 658,272 of NZ_CP117454.1, forward strand.
GGCCACTGATCAGTTGCACATCGGCCCAGCGCCAGGTGGCTTTGATTCGCGCGCCGAGGGTTCGACGGTCGACGTTGGAGGCCATGGGGCCGGCCATCATCCCGGTACCGGACGGTGTGCGCAGGGTGTAGTTGTCCATCACGTGGTCGGCGTAGTTGTAGTAGACCTGCGCCTCGATTTTATCCAGCACCTCACCGATGTTTGACTGTTCGAAGCGCAGGCCCAGGCTTTCGCGCAAGAACTGCGAACCGTCCATGCCGCGCCCGGCGTAACGGGCTTCGCCGTCACCCTTGCCGGCGGTCAGTTCCAGCAGGGTGTCGGCGTTCGGGGTCCAGCCGACCGCGACGTCGCCGTTCCACTTGTCATAGCGCGAGGGCACGGTGTCGTTGTTGCCGTCCTTGTAATCGTCGGAATGTGCGGTGTTGCCGATCACTCGCACGTAACCCAGTGGTCCGCCGGCAGCAGCGTCCACCACCTTGTCGAAACGCCCGTTGGAGCCGGCCAGCACGCTGGCATTCACCCGGGTGCCGAGTTCGCCGAAGCTTTCCGGCTCCCGGTCGAACAGGACGGTGCCGGCCGATGCACCGGGGCCCCAAAGTACGGTTTGCGGGCCTTTGATGACGGTGAGTTTGTCGTAGGTTTCCGGTGAAATGTACGAAGTCGGCGCGTCCATGCGGCCAGGGCAGGCACCCAGCATCATGCTGCCGTTGGTGAGGATATTCAGTCGTGAGCCGAACATGCCGCGCAGCACCGGATCGCCGTTGGTGCCACCGTTGCGCACCAGCGCGAAGCCAGGGATGGTCTTCAGATAATCGCCACCGTCGCTGGCCGGCACCGGTTGGCGCGGGTCCTTGGGGTTAGTGACGATGGTCAGCGGCGAACTCGGCGCGATGGCGGTAATCACCGTCGGGCTCAGTTCTTCGCTGTGGTCGGCGTGTTCATCGGCCAACACCATCGGTGTCAGCAGCAAGCCGCAAAGAACGGCGGTGGCATGCCTGAAACGAACGCGAGATTCGTTCAGGGCAAAAGAAGCCTGGGCAGCGCCCAAACGTGTGTCAGCAGAAAACCTGGACATGACAATTTCCATCGAACAGTCGTAAACGACACGGCCGGCAGCCTGCGGCTGTCTTCTAAACCGTGTGAGATCGGAGGTGGGTGTTTACGCGACGATGGGCGGTGCACGAGTGCGGGCACCGGGGAAGAAGGTTTGCCGGGCGTGGCCCAGGCGGGTAGCGGGTGTGGTGAAGGTGGTGGCGGGCGGGGCGTCGAAAGCGGCGAATGAAGCGCCACCGGTGAGCGCCGGGCAATTGAACAGCAGGCTGCAATAGCCGCATTTTTCCCAGAGTGCGTGATGGTCGGCTTTGGGTGGGCAATGCTCGGCGGCGGGTTGCGCGCCATGCGCCATGGCCGACATGTCCATGGGCATGTCCATCGACATGTTCATGCTCATGGACATCGAGGCGCGTTGATCCATCGGCATCGACTGAGAAATCAGCGGGCCGATAAAGATCATCAGCATGGCGAACAGGCTGATCCAGCTGCCGCGCGTCAGGCTCATTGGCTGACGGCGGTGCACGGATGGCCTGGCGCTATACGGGCGCATAGGCGTTTTCAACAGGGGCGATTACTGGGCGTGCATGTGCGCTTGCATGCTGTCCGGCGCCTTTTTCTGCACCGCGACTTCGACCGTCACATCGCCGGATTTTTCGAAGTGCATCGTCAGCGGGAAGCGCTTGCCGTCGCTCAACAGGCTGCGGTCTTTCAGCTCCAGCAGCATCACGTGATACGCCATCGGTGCGAAGGTGGTTTCGCCGCCCGCCGGAATCTCGACGCTGGGCACTTGCTGCATTTTCATCAGACCGTTTTGCATCACATGCTCGTGCAACTGGGCAACGCCTGCGATTGGCGATTCGACGCTCAGCAATCGGTCGGCGGTTTTGCCGCTGTTGTGAATCACGAAATATGCCGCGACGGTGGGCGCGTTGGGCGGCAATTCTTGCGACCACGGATGGGCGATCTCAAGTTCGCCAGACTTGTATTCGTGAGCATTGGCAAAACAGGCAGGCAGCAGCAATACAGCCAGAACGATGAGTTTGTTCAACATGGCAGTTCTCCAGAACGATTCAAAACGCAGGTCAATTGCGAGAAGGAATCACACCAGAGGGGACGCGCGGGGGTTGAGACTCGGCCATTGCTCGCGCGGTGTCGGTATGTCGAGCGTGGCAGGCGGCAGGCTTCGATTGGCCTCGAAACGAGCGAAATACAACTGCGGAGCATGCCCCGGCAACGCCACCAACGGCGCGGAGCCCGAGCAACACCAGCAATGCTGCATGTTGGAATGATCGTCGTTCTGCGGGGCTTTCTGCTCGATATCGCCCAGGGAAATCGCCATCAGCTTGGTGCCGTTGGAAGAGCAGAAGCTGCCCCACAGCAACTGTTCGGCCGGCGATTTCGCCGTTTGCGCCATCGCTCCGGACATCGGCATGGCGAGCATGTTGAACAGCACTGCAAAGCAGGCGATCCAGGCAAATGCAAGCCGTTGTCGGGACATGAGGGCAGATCCGGTTGAGTGGGCGATCAGGCGCGGCTATTTAGCCTGATCAGGGATGATAAGTAAAAAGGCTGCGTGCGGTTTGGTGTCGCAGTGCGTCAGTCAACATGTCGAGCAGCCGACGTGCAAGCTCAGCCTCGCCGTTTTGAAAGAGTGTAGCGACTTCGATTCTTAATGCCTGAGCGAATTGAGGGTCGATTTGGATTCTTGCCCGGATTGTGTGTTTGACATCTCTGAGCGCTACACGATTGAAGCTCCCATCACCCAGGTCTTCCTCTTCGCAGGCCTTGATGTAGTTCCGCAAGTCGGCAGGTGCCAGGAGAAACTCAGTGATATCGAAGCGTGTGAATTTCTCGGGCATTCGGCACTTCTCGCTACATTCGTGGAGCTCTGAAATATAGGGATGGGGTTATGAGCCCACAAGTCAGCCGATTTGGATAATGTTGTGCGTGAGGTCCGACGGATATGTAGGGCGTTGCACATTCTCTGTAGCAGCTGCCGAAGGCTGCGTTCGGCTGCGTAGCAGTCGTGATCCCATGCGCCGCAGTCAACCTGGCGGACCGTGGTGTTTGAGTTTACGACTGCTGCGCAGCCGAACGCAGCCTTCGGCAGCTGCTACAGGTTTTGTGTGAGGGCCGCTAAAACCTCAGTCACAGACCCAAATTCCCTATCAACCCCCGGCAACATCGGCCGCTTCAACACTAGCACCGGCACTTCACGCTCCCGCGCCACTTCCAGTTTCGGTTCCGTGGCGGTGCTGCCGCTGTTCTTGCTGATCAGCACATCGATCTGCCGACGTTCGAACAGCTCGCGTTCATCCTCGATCAGAAACGGCCCACGCGCGCCGATCACTTCGCAGCGCTCATTCCCGGGATAAACGTCCAGCGCACGTAACGTCCAGAATTGCTCCGGCGGGATTTCGTGCAGGTGCTGCAATGGCTCGCGACCGAGGGTGAACAGCGGTCGGCGGAACGTTTTAAGCGCTTCGATCAGCTCGGCCCAGTCGCTGACTTCACGCCAGTCATCTCCGGCGTGTGGTTGCCAGGCCGGACGTCGCAAAGCCCAGCACGCAATGCCACTCAACCGCGCAGCTGTCGCGGCATTGTGGCTGATGCGAGCGGCGTAGGGGTGGGTCGCATCCAGCAGCAAGTCAATGCCTTCGTCACGAATGAACTGCGCCAGACCTTCAGCGCCGCCATAGCCGCCAACGCGGACCTGGCAGTTCAGATCCGTCGGCACACGACCGACGCCGGCCAGGCTGTAGATGTGTTCCGGCCCCAGGGTTCGAGCAATGGCCAACGCTTCAGTCACGCCGCCGAGCAACAACACGCGCTTCATTGAAGAACTCCCGCATGGCCGACAATCCCACCCTGGCGATCGATGGCGAACACTTCGACTTGAACCTGCGCCGGCACCACGCTGCGGGCAAAGTCCAGGGCGTGCTGGCACACCGCGTCGCCAAGGGCGATCCCGGCCGCGCTGGCCATCGCTAAGGCTTGTTGACTGGTATTGGCATCGCGGATCGCCTGTTGCAACGCTTCATCCGCGCCGACCGCCGCAGCCCATTCGGCCAGTTGCGGCAGGTCGATGCTGGAATGCCGACTGTGCAAATCCATGTGCCCGGCCGCCAGTTTGCTGATCTTGCCGAAGCCACCGCACAGGCTGAGTTTATCCACAGGCACTTTGCGCAAGTGCTTGAGCACCGCGCCGACGAAGTCGCCCATTTCGATCAGGGCGATTTCCGGCAAGTCGTAGACCCGGCGCATGGTGTCTTCGCTGGCGTTGCCGGTGCATGCGGCGATGTGCAGGTATCCGTTGGTTTTGGCGACGTCGATGCCTTGATGGATCGAGGCGATGTAGGCCGCGCAGGAGAACGGCCGGACGATGCCGCTGGTGCCGAGAATCGACAAGCCGCCGAGAATCCCCAGCCGCGGGTTCATGGTTTTCAGCGCCAGGGCTTCACCGTCCTCGACGTTCACCGTGACCTCGAAGCCGCCCTGGTAATTCAGTTCCTCGGCCAGCAACGTCAGGTGATCAGTGATCATCTTGCGCGGCACCGGGTTGATCGCCGGCTCGCCGACGTTCAGCACCAGCCCGGGCCGGGTGACGGTGCCCACGCCACGGCCGGCGCTGAAGCGGATGCCTGGCTCACTGTGCAGGCGCACTTGGGAAAAGAGCAGGGCGCCGTGGGTCACGTCCGGGTCGTCGCCGGCGTCCTTGATGGTTCCGGCTTCGGCGCCGTCGTTCATCAGCCGACAGAATTCCAGGCGCATCTGCACCCGTTTGCCTTTGGGCAGAATGATCTCGACGGCGTCCGCTTCGACGCCACTGAGCAGCAGGCGTGCCGCCGCGAGGCTGGTGGCGGTGGCGCAACTGCCGGTGGTCAGGCCGCTGCGCAGCGGTGCGGGTTGTTCGGCGGTTTCGTCACGCATCGAGGGGTTTCGTCACGTCCAGCAAGGTAATCGGCAGCGCCTGACGCCAAGTGTCGAACTCGCCCAGCGGTTGCGCCTGGGCGACGTGAATGCGGGTCAGCTCACCGCCGTGGCGTTCGCGCCAGGCCATCAAGGTCACTTCGCTTTGCAGGGTGACGGCATTGGCAATCAGCCGGCCACCGGGTTTGAGTTGCGCCCAGCACGTGTCGAGCACGCCTTCGCGGGTGACGCCGCCGCCGATGAAAATCGCGTCCGGGCGTTCGAGTCCGGCCAAGGCTTGTGGTGCCTTGCCGCGAATCAATTGCAGACCGGGGACGCCGAGGGCATCGCGGTTGTGTTCGATCAACAACTGCCGCCCTTCATCCGCTTCGATGGCCAGCGCCCGGCAACTCGGGTGAGCACGCATCCATTCGATGCCGATCGAACCACTGCCAGCGCCGACGTCCCACAGCAGTTCGCCGGGGACCGGGGCGAGGCGTGCAAGGGTGATGGCGCGCACGTCGCGTTTGGTCAGTTGGCCGTCGTGCTGGAAGGCTGAGTCCGGCAGGCCGGCCAGGCGTGACAGGCGTGGCGTGTTCGGTTCAGCGATGCATTCGATGGCGATCAGATTCAGGTCGGCGATCTGCGGGTCGCTCCAGTCGTTGGCGACACCCTCGATGCGTCGTTCTGCTTCGCCGCCCAGATGTTCCAGCACGGTGAGGCGACTCGGCCCGAAACCGCGCTCGCGCAGCAACGCCGCGATGGCCGTCGGACTCTGGCCGTCGTTGCTCAACACCAGCAAACGCACGCCGCTGAACAACTGCGCGTTGAGTGCGGCGAGGGGCCGGGCAACCACTGAAAGTGTCACCACCTCCTGCAACGGCCAGCCCATTCGCGCGGCAGCAATCGAGCAGGAGGAGGGCGCTGGCAGGATCAGCATTTCAGCGTTGGGCACTTGCCGGGCAAGGCTGGCGCCGACGCCAAAGAACATCGGATCACCGCTGGCCAGTACACAGATCGGTTCGCCACGCTGCGCCAGAACGGGTTCAAGGGAGAAAGGACTGGGCCACAACTGCCGCTCGCCACGGATGCAGGCCGGCAGCAAATCCAGTTGTCGCTGGCCGCCAAAGATCCGCGTAGCGCGCAACAGGGCGTGTCGGGCATTTTTCCCCAAGCCCTTGAAGCCGTCTTCGCCAATGCCCACTACTGTCAGCCAGGAGGCCATGTTGTTCCTTAATCCAATGTTCATCGTCAAAGGCGACATGATAGCGCGGCTTCTGTCATCTGACGCGGGTCTATGGCGGGGAAAGCGTACTTCAGTTTTCAGACACTTAATGTTGACGAAAAAATGCCTGTTGTAATGATGGTTTTGGTAGTTTTGTTTTTGTTCAGGTTGCGCAACCTTATATGTATTAAATAGCTGCCAGTAGTTGATGTTGGTCGCGACACTATCAAGGATGAAAAGAAACTTATATGGATAACGTGTTAGCTGAAGGCGTCATCGAACATGATGCGCTGATGATAAATAATGTGCTGCTGACCGGCACGGCTGGCCAGGCCGTCGCCGACAATGGCTTTGTCAAAAACTGCATTTTTCTGGCCCAGCATGGCGCGGATAAAGTCGCAAGGAGCGAGACGCAGCCGGGGCCCTGGTTCGACCATTACGCCGGTATGTTCTGGTCAATGGACTGGACGCTTGCCGAACCGGTCGAGTACATCAAGCCGCAGTTCTCAGGGAGTTTGAAACAGGCCTGGTTGAAAGTGGCGCGTCCCTACCTCACGAGCGCACAAATAGCACAGATTGAGTCAGTACTTGGAAAGCTAGAGAATGACGCCGAATTGCTGGCGAAGATCGCGGGCTTGAGCGGGAAAGTATTCGGATTCAACATCGTCCCGGTCAGTTATAAGCCTAACGGAGATCTGGAAATGGTGGTCAGCCATATCAGGTTGATCAAGCTGGGTATCACTACACCCTACCTGTTCTGGACGATAGATCAGAGTCGGTCTCAACTGGATATCCGGATTCGGCGGTTGGAGATCAAGCGGCGAGACATGGACGCTATTCGACAGCGCGTGGAAGAAGCCACTCGAGCCCTTGCACTCAAGTTCAGCGAGTACGAACTCTGATTCCACGCAGGCCGAAGCCTTCTTTTGCTTGATTGATACTTCGGCAGCGTTTCCGACCGGCAGACTTTTCATGCGCTCGGGCAAAGCAGGCATAATGGCAGCCCTTCACCCTTCACGTGCCTCCAGTCAGCCGGTCACTCATTGAACGAACGTCCGATGTCCACCGCTTTACGCCCCTCGGCTTGCCCGGGGTTGCTGCGTATCGTCCAGGCGCTGGACGGCGGCATCTGCCGGATCAAACTCAATGGGGGGGCGATCTCGGCCGATCAGGCCGAAGCCGTGGCCGATGCTGCCGAGCGTTTCGCTGGCGGGGTGATCGAGGCAACCAACCGCGCCAACCTGCAAATTCGCGGGATCGGCAGCGAACACGGCGCCTTGATCGCCAGCCTGATGGCAGCCGGGCTCGGCCCGACCAGCGCGGCGGGCGATGACGTGCGCAATCTGATGCTCAGCCCCGGCGCCGGCATTGATCGGCAGATGCTGATCGATACGCGCCCATTGGCCGAGCAGATCCTCGCCACGCTGCAAAGCGATGAACGCTTTCACGACCTCAGCGCCAAGTTCGCGGTGCAGCTGGATGGCGGCGAAGGTCTGGCAATGCTCGAACACCCTCATGATGTATGGCTGTCCGCTGCTGAACGAGACGGTGAGCGAGTGTTTGTGTTCGGCCTGGCGGGCTGCCTTGTCGACCCGCCCGTAGGCGCGGTGTCGCTGGAGCGGGGTCATGCGTTGGTGGTCGCGGTGCTGGAGTTGTTCCTGGAATGGGCGCGCCCCGAGCAGACCCGTATGCGACATCTGCTCGCCGAATGCACGCTCGACGGGTTTGTCGCGCGCCTCTCCGAACGTGTGCCGTTGATGTCCATTGAGGGTTCGCAGCGCGAGGTCAGTCCAAGTGCCTTGCACATCGGCGCTCATCCACAGCGTGAAGCCGGGCGTGTGTACATCGGCGCGGTGCCGCTGCTGGGTCGCCTGAATCCGGCGATGCTCAAAGGCGCCGCACGACTGGCGCGCGAGCAGGGTGACGGCTCTTTGCGTTTCACGCCTTGGCAAAGCCTGATATTGCCCGGCGTCCATGGCGACGACGCGCCTCACGTTATCCACAACCTCGAACACCTCGGCCTGCGCTGCTCAGCCGATGATGCTCTGGCGCATCTCATCGCCTGCACCGGCTCGAACGGCTGCGCAAAGGGCCTGGCCGACACCAAGGGCGATGCCAGACAACTGGCGGTGCTGTTGCAACGTCACGGCCAGACACCGAACGTGCACCTGTCCGGTTGCCCGCGTTCCTGCGCGGCCGCGCACGTTGCTCCAGTGACCTTGCTGGCGGTTTCTCCCGGTCACTACAACCTCTATTTTCGCGACGCAGCGCAGCCGGGTTTCGGTGTCCTGCACGCACACAACCTTACTATTGAAGCGGTCGCAGCCTTGCTCGACGCCCGCTCACGGAGCCCCCTTGATGCTTGATTACATCCGCGACGGTCAGGAGATCTATCGCAACTCCTTCGCGATCATTCGCGCCGAGGCCAACCTTGCGCGCATTCCGGCCGATCTGGAGAAACTCGCGGTGCGGGTGATCCACGCCTGCGGCATGGTCGAGGCCATCGACGGGCTGCAGTTTTCCGAAGGCGCCGGCAAAGCCGGGCGCGATGCGCTGGCCGCTGGTGCGCCGATTCTGTGCGACGCGCGGATGGTCAGCGAAGGCGTGACCCGTGCGCGTTTGCCAGCCAATAACCCAGTGATCTGCACCCTGCGCGACGAGAGCGTTCCGGAGCTTGCCCGCGAGTTGGGCAACACTCGTTCCGCTGCCGCGCTGGAGTTGTGGCGCCCGCACCTGGAAGGCAGTGTGGTGGTGATCGGCAATGCGCCGACCGCGCTGTTTTATCTGCTGGAAATGCTCGACGCCGGCGCGCCGAAACCGGCGCTGATCCTCGGCTTCCCGGTGGGCTTCGTCGGCGCCGCCGAATCCAAGGCGATGCTCGCGGCGGACAGCCGTGGCGTGCCTTTCGTCATCATGCAAGGCCGGCTGGGCGGTAGTGCCATGGCCGCCGCCGCCGTCAACGCCCTCGCCACGGAGATCGAATGATGCAGCAACCTGGACGTTTGATTGGCCTGGGCGTCGGCCCCGGTGATCCGGAACTGATTACCGTCAAAGCCTTGCGCCTGCTGCGCGAATCGCCGGTGGTGGCGTACTTCGTCGCCAAGGGCAAGAAAGGCAACGCCTTCGGCATCATCGAAGCGCATCTGCAGGACGCACAAACCCTGCTGCCACTGGTTTACCCAGTGACCACCGAAGCGCTGCCGGCGCCGTTGTCGTACGAACAAGTGATCAGCGATTTCTACGATACGGCCGGCGAACAACTCGCCGCGCATCTGGACGCTGGCCGTGACGTGGCGGTGATCTGCGAAGGCGATCCGTTCTTCTACGGCTCCTACATGTACCTGCACGATCGACTGGCCGAACGTTATGAAGCCGAAGTCGTGCCGGGTGTCTGCTCGATGCTCGGCGGTGCCTCGGTACTCGGCGCACCGTTGGTGTATCGCAATCAGAGCCTGTCGGTGTTGTCGGGTGTACTGCCCCACGAAGACCTCAAGCGTCGCCTGGCCGATGCCGATGCGGCGGTGATCATGAAACTGGGGCGCAACTTTCCCAAGGTCCGTCAGGTGCTCGAAGAACTCGGTCTGGCGAAGCGTGCGCTGTACGTGGAGCGCGCGACCATGGCCAATCAGAAAATCGTGCCGCTGGATCAGGTCGAGCCGATGTCCTCGCCTTATTTTTCGCTGATCATCGTCCCCGGTGAAAGGTGGCAAGGCTGATGGCCCATTCCGCTCCGGCGATTGTCATTCTCGGCAATGGCAGCCTCGCGACCGCGCGCAAGATTGCGCAGCTATACCCCGGCGCACTGATCCATGGACTGGCCGAACGGGTCGAGGGCGCGGACCGTGTTTATCACGAGTTCGGCGCAACCCTGCGCGAACTTTATCAACAGGACACGCCGATCATCGCGCTATGCGCCGCCGGGATTGTGATCCGCACCCTGGCGCCGTTGCTGCTGGAAAAGGGCGCCGAGCCACCGGTGCTGGCCGTGGCCGAAGACGGTAGCGCGGTGGTGCCACTGCTCGGCGGTCTCGGCGGAGTGAATGTCATGGCGCGCGAGATTGCCGCCGGCCTTGATGTCGCGGCGGCGATCACCACCAGCGGCGAATTGCGTTTCGGCACTTGCCTGCTCAATCCACCCAGCGGCTATGCCTTGGGCGATCTGGAGCTGGGCAAGCGCTTCGTCTCGGACTTGCTGGCCGGCGAACACGTGCGTATCGAAGGCGCTGCCCCCTGGTTGGCGCAAGTACAATTACCGCAGGATCCCGAGGCTCATTTGTCGATCCATGTCGGCAGCGCCGAACGGACGCCGGCGGCCAATGAATTGTTGATCTACCCGCGCAGTGTGTTGTTGGCGGTCAGCGCCAGTGTGGCGGATTTGCCCCAGGCGATTCGCGCGGCGCTGCGTCAGGCCCAAGTCGCCGGGCAATCGCTGGCGTGCCTGCTGGCACCGGTCACGGAGATGGCCAACCCGACGTTGCGCGAAGCGGCGCTTGAGCTGGGTGTGCCGCTGCGTTTTGCGTCGGCTGCCAGCGATGCCAGCGAGTTGGCTCGCGGGGCTGTTCCGGGTGCCACGATTATCCCGATCGACGCGAACCTGGCGCTGGCGATCGCTGAACAACCGCTGGACATCGCGCAGATTGGCCGCCCTCGTGGTCGGCTGGCCGTGATCGGCCTGGGCCCGGGTGCTGCCGAATTGATGGTGCCTGCGGTGAAGGCTGAACTGGCCAGAGCCACCGATGTGCTCGGTTATGAAACCTATGTGCGCATGGCCGGGCCGTTTCGAGCGGATCAAGTGCTGCATTGCACCGACAACCGCGAGGAGATGCAGCGTGCCCGTCACGCCTTCGAACTGGCGGCCCAAGGGCGGTCGGTGATTGTGGTCTCGTCCGGTGATCCCGGCGTGTTCGCCATGGCCGCCGCGGTGCTCGAAGCATTGCACGAGTCGAGTGAGCCGGCCTGGCACAGCGTCGATCTGGAGATTCTGCCGGGGGTTTCTGCTTCGCTGGCGACGGCCGCTCAGGCCGGTGCGCCGCTGGGGCATGACTTCTGCGTGATGTCGCTGTCGGATAACCTCAAGCCGTGGTCGATCATCGAGAAGCGTCTGGACCTGGCCGCCGAAGCCGATCTGGCGCTGGCCTTCTACAACCCGATTTCCCGTTCGCGACCGTGGCAGTTGGGCCGGGCTCTGGAAATCGTCGCACAGCACCGTACGCCTGAAACGCCGGTGGTTCTGGGGCGTGATATCGGCCGGCCCGGCCAGACGCTACGAGTCACCACACTCGGTACGCTCACGCCGGAACAAGTGGACATGCGCACCATGGTGCTGATCGGTTCCTCCACCACCTGCACCTTTCCCCGCGCCGGGGGCGGCGAATGGGTATACACGCCACGCTGGTACGGAGAAAAGCCTGTTTCCTGACATCGCTTCTTTTCGCCACAAAAGGGGAGTTGTAAGCAGCTTCGATTGTTTGTGAATTTTAGTAAGCTCTGACGATTTTAAATATCAGGTTTAAAGACAAGGCCGCGAACCATTGGGTTCGCGGCCTTGTGCGTTATAGGTCGCTTATTCCAGTAAGCGACTTTGTCGCTGATGAATTCGGCTGGCCGGATTGAGTGTTTTTCGATGTTTCTTTTGACATTGTTTGAATTTATTGAAGTTTGAATTCACCGTCTTTACACAATAGTTTGCCCGGGACTTAACGTGCCACTGACTGATTTTAACTTGTAACAGGGCGCACCTCGATTTGCAGGCGTGCAGATAGTTGTGCACGCCTGCCGAGTAATGCTGCTTATTCATTCAATGATGGAAATGTACTGGGTTATATTTTATGAAAGATTGGGAAGTCGGAAATACAGACACTTACGTTAATTTTGTCGAGCTTTTCAAACTGGCGGATCTTGAACAGGTATTGTTGCCGCATAAGGACGGCGAGTTTTACGAGGCGCTGTTGCGTTATTACTTTGCCTGCGTGGGGGTAATGGATTCGCCAAGGTTGCTCGAGCCGTTGCGACTATTCAAACAGACACTGGAGCCATTGCTGGGCAACCCTCGAGTGAGGCGTGATCTGGAAGTGCAAACGCCTGCTGCGGCGAGTGAAAAGCATCCCCCGAATCTGTCGCAGATATACGACAAGGTCGAAGGGTTCGAGTCGCGTGTTCAGTTCGGCGTCGAGCAGATGAAAATAGCGGCTACGGAAGTTTCAAAGACGTTGCACTTTGTCTGGCTGGGCGGTGGTGTCGGCGCCATTCAGCGTGATTACCTCAACGTGTGGAAACAAGTGCTGGCCGGGCATGGCTACACACTCAATCTCTGGTACGACAGCGATGCGCTGCTGGCCTATCAAACCAACAAGCTGATTGTTGAGGCCGCCAAGGCCGATGCCCTGTCGCAGGTGGGTGACAAGGTTATCTCTGAAGATGAACTGGCCAGACTGTACGAGGAACGCGCCATTGTTCTGAAGCAACAGATGCATGCGCACATCAATGCCGCGGTGGCAAAAGGCGAGTCGGCCGATGAGGCCCGAATGGATTTGCTGACCCGCGCCTATGGTCAGGATGCGGCGGAACTGGAAGCGCTGCTGCAACGAAATCGTCGCAGTGTGCTCGAGATGGCTGAGGGTGACTTGCAGTTGCGCGACCTTGACGGTGCCGCAGTGCCGTTGCAACTGCAGGACATCTACGAACGGGAAACCCGTTTGCGCGGCAATCTGGCAGCGGCGTCCGATGTTGTGCGCGCCGAAGTCCTGTATGACGAAGGCGGCAGTTATGCCGATGTCGATAACCTGCCGCCATTGCTGAAAACCCTGGGCGGCGTCGACGTCAGTGTTTTGGCCAGCGATGCCCGCCTGGGGATTTTGCAGTTGTTGCTCAATCACAATCCAGAATGGATGCCGGGGCGTCAGGCAGCATCCACCGACTATTCCACCTTCATTCCTTCAGAACACCTGCCGGCACTGGAGGCCTTTGCCAAAAGCCGGCCGGCCCTGAGCCAGGTTTTCCAGCCGCCGACGGATCGGCTGGCTCGACCTTTTATGCTGCGTGCCGTGGCTGAAGGCAATTCGATTACGAATGCGTTCCTGATGGCACATTCCCGTTCGGCGACGCTGCAAACCGTGATTGAACGTATGCGGTTCAACTATGACTTGATCGATGCCACGACTCGCCTGGCTGCGCAGCGCAGTGTTGCATTGAACGACTTTGCAGAGATGTTGCCGCTAGCTCAGGAAGTGCTGGAAAGAACGTATGGGCCGCTGATCGAGCTGCCAAATCAAGAAGAGATCTTCGCGGGATTTCTGGCAAGTGCTGCCGCGAGCTACTTCAGCGACGGCATCCGCCTTCAAAGCGAAGGAACCATCTACCTGACCGGTCCAGGTGCCATGCGTGATGGCATGGCCGATTACGCCAAAGCGCACTTGACCCCCTCGGTGGCTGAGACCGTACGCGAGGAGGCGGCCATTGCGCGCTATGCATCGGTTAACCGCGCCACCGAAGAGGAGCTGGATCATTCCTGGAAAGACAACGCAACCGATCCTGTGGACTGGGTCAAAGATGAGCAGAAGCGTTGGCAAGAGGGCCAATACAAAACCCGCTATCAAGGCGATATCGCACAACTGCTCAAGGGCTCGACGATAGAGTTCGAACAAGGCTGGCCATTGATCGAAGGGCGAGCGGTGCTATTGACCGACGTTTTGCAGCGTCTGGTCGACGGGCTTGGCGAGCCGTTCATCCAGGCGATGAGACAGGGGCATGATGGCGCGATTGTCTTCGAGGAGTCGTTACCGCTGAGCTTTGCTGACCGTCAGGCCATCAAGAATCAGGCTGCTGGCGCGCGGCCTTCGGCCTTCCTCAGCAATGCACGGATCCAGACCCTGGGACTGGATGAGGTGCTGAGCGGGATGGCCCATGGCGAACTTCATCTCGTTGAGACAAGCCCGCTGCAAAGGCTGTCGTTGGGCATGTTGTTGGGGATGGACTCACTGCATAGCCAGAACTTCGCGAATTTCACCGACGAATTGGACAATCTGGCCAACAGCGTTCGTGAATTGGGCACCTCCAGTCGTTACGCTGTCATTGAACGGTATCTGTACAAGCGCAAGGCCCCGGCATTCATGGGCGGCCTGGCCAGCGATGACGATGAGCCGTCGGCATTCTCCGGTAGTGCACTGGATCTGAAAAAAGCAGCATTGATGAAGGCGCAGACCCTGCATCAATGGGGTCGCTATGTGGCGCGGATCCAGCAGGTGGCCACCCTTGAGCATCGCCTGCAGATAAGTGAACGGCTGGATCAAGTGCTCGGCCAATTCGAAGCCAGCAGCGTAAAACTGGTTCCCCAGGATCTGTTGCTCAACGGCGACGGAGAGACGATCGGTGGGCGCTGCTACCCGTTGGCGCTGATGATGAGTGCGGCCCTTGCACAGGGTGAGATGGCCTCCCATCGTCTGCGCGAACGCTTCTACCTGACCGCCATCGAACCGGGGCAAAGTGAGTCGGTAGCCTTTGTGCAGGCGCTGGAGGAACTGCGGGGTACTCAATTGAGTGAAGTGGGGACGCTGCTGAGCCGCGCCGATCTGGAGCAGGTCACTGCTGCACTGGAGAACCATGGCAACACCCGTACGCTGATGCTGAACTCTGACAATCACTCGATGCTGGTGGCGAAAACGGTCTTTGGTGAACACGTCCTCTATCATTTTTATGATCCCAACTTCGGTCTGTTCGAATTCGAGAATGCGGCCATGTTCAGGCGGGCGATGGAGCACTTTTTCCTCAAAATGGGCATGGCCAGATTTTATGCCGCTTACGGTGCCGAAGTCCGGCCCATGTTCGATCTGATCGAACTGCAGGGTGAGCGGGTGTCTGCCTTGCCACTGTCCGCCGGGTTTGATGTAGCGAGAATACTGACGCCGGATCCATTGTCGGGAAAACCCGCGCGATCGCTTCGCCAGCGCCTGAATAGCGCCCATGGACGATCACTGGTCAACAATTCACATTTGGGCAGGAGCCTGTTGGGGCTGGACAGTCATTGGTGGGGAGAGCAGATCGCCCAGGCGACAAGGCAATTGCAGACCCAACACCAATTATCGGCGGATGCCGTTCCGTTGTTCGAGACGTTGGAGGTTACTCCAGGCGGGGAATACAAGATCAGTCTGGTCGATCCCAAGGCTGGGCAGACCATGGCGCATGTCACGACTGATGATCACCGGATTCTGAGGATAAAGGAGTTTCTCTCCGGGCTTTTCGAGACGTTGGTCAGCAAACAACAGTCGCCAGTCTCCGAGTTCGATCCGACTGACGCAGGCAGTGTCCATACGCTCACTGCCGGTTTCACCATACAGGCTTTAATGAACGCGCTGCGACATCATGAAGGCGCGGCAAGCGGTGGTGACAATGCGCTGACCACCGCTATTCGCCTGCATGCTTATGTGAACTATGCCCAGCTTGCCCATGGCAATGTCGTGGATGTCATTGGCATTGTAAAACTGGTTCGCCAGGCACTGGATGATGAAAAACTGATCGCCCGAACCAGCGCGCCGCTCGTGCAACGAGCCTTGGGGCATATTGCCAACGAAGGGGTGGGTACGGTGTTGGGACTGGTGAATGTCGGCTTTGATATTTACCAATTGAGCCACGCAACCAATGACATTGAAAAGGCGCAGTTCGGGACGCAGTTAGCGTTCGACTCCGCCAGCGTGGCATTGGCCGCTGCCGGCCTGGGCGCCGCACTGGCAGGTGCGAGTACGGTGGCTGCGGTATTGGGAGGCGGCGGGGTGATTCTGGGGGGGCTGACGGTGGGCGTTGCTGCGCTGGCCGAAGGTTTTGCCACCATTGCGGAGGAGGCCAAGGAGGTCGCGCTGTTTTTTGATGGGCTGCAAAAGGCTTATTTGCAAGGCGGCTATCACCTGGATAAGGCGTCGAATGCCTGGATTGCACATCCATCGCTGGTATTCGCCGATCTGGATTTGCACGAATCCACTGTCCATTTCGACAGCCCGAAGCTGTTTCCGCTTCGGGACCATTTTGGGGTCCCGGATTACGATGTGGATTACGCTCGTGCCACCGATATTCGGCAGGGACTTGAATTGCCCGGTTCGGCACCTTTCTCACCGCAGGCAGGGCAAACGATCGTTCTGCCTTGCACACCCAAGACGTGGTTCGGCTACGAATACAAGTTGATGCCGTTTGTCACGTTTCGTCATGCCGGTGGATTCGACACGGCACGCCGGCTGGAGAAAAAGAACGAACAGGGGCAATGGCAGTTTCTGTTTTCGTTCTACTCGTTTCCCGGTGAGTACGTGGTCAACCGGTTGCACCCCGTATACAAGCCAACGGTTTTCAACGTTCGTCTCGACAACATCGAACGCTCTCTGGTAGTGCCTGCGCTGCCGAAGGCGTGGCACGGCATGGTTTCCTACCGGATAGAAGGGGCAGGCGCTCAATGTTCCGTGTTGCTCAACCCAGGCGTGAGCCTCGAACTCGACGCACCGAGCCACATTGCAATGCGCTGGGTGCTGCTGGCTCCGTGGCTGGCGGAGGCAGACATCCGGATAGAAGCCGCCGGTCGACTTGTTTTAAACACCTTGGGTGTGAAATTCAGTGGCAATGGCGCTCACGACGTATTGCTCAAGCTGGCTGGCAACAAGATCATGCGCGTTGATCTTGTTGCCCTGCGGTTGGAGGTGGTCGAAGAAGATGCGGATCCGGCGCTCGGGGAGCAAGCGTTGCTGGATCATTTCAAATCACTGGCCCGTGAACATCGACTGGCCATGCCATATACCCCCGTTCATGGGTTTGTCGTTCCATTCGAAAAGCCGGATGAGCCCAGGACGGTGGCCGCGTATTACGACTCGGCTCGGGATCGCTTTCTGTATGTACGCGATCCGGAAGTGATATTGGCCGATGAGTCCGTATTGGGAGCAGTGGTGGAGGATTTTGCCTACTTCTATCACCCCGAGAGTTTTGATGTCTGGCAGGTCGACGCGACCACTGGCACGCTGGTTCAGCGCTATCGTCTGCTCATACCGCAGGGCAAAGCGACCATTATCCAATGCGAGGTGACGGCTCATGGTGCCGTTCAGGTCGTGCAACAGGTCCTTCGAAAGGACGGTCAGCATGATGAACTGACCTACATGATCCATGACCGTTTGGTGTGGCTAAGTTCGATCACCCTGGGTCTGGTTCCCGCACTCCAGCCAGCTCTGGACGCGGACATGCTGACTGACTGGAAGCAGGTGCTGGGCGACTATGTGTTGCCGAGAGAGTCAACGAATACCGTGAACTGGCGCCCCGGTGCGCTGGTATCGATTTGTTGGCAACTGGATGACAAGTTTCGAGATCTGATCTGGGTCCGGGACAGCGACGGCTTGATCATCCGTGCACCCGCCAGGCGTCACCATTCGCGGGGATGGAACGACTCGATCAAGGCTTTGGCCGACCTTCTGCTCATCGCTCCTGCTGGGGTCCAGGGTGAAGTGTTTGTCACCTTCGACAAAACTGACCGAAGACTCGTGCGACAGCAAAGGTCGATAGTGGATGGTCGCGCGCAATGGACCTCCAGCGGATTTGGCCCTCTGGAGGTGAAAAATGTTGTCGCCGTTGAGCAGGGCTATCTTGCGCTGACCGACTCCGGCCTGTTCTTTAATGTGATGCCGGACGGGCATCTGCGATTGGGCGGGGTGACTGAGGCCTGGCTCAAAGATCGACCCCAATGGTGGTCCGCACTCGCCACGGTGGCGACACAGTACCCGGTGTCCAGCTTTGCCATCCTGGGTTTGACAGGCTTACAGGGCGATGCCGGTTTGTGTGCCTGGTACCTTGACGATCGACTGCTACTCGCGGAGCTGGGGCAGGGGAAAGAAGTACGGTTGCTGAGTATTACTCCGGACAACCAGACCGTTTGGCTGTTCGATCTTTCAACCGGCAAGATTGTCCGCCAGGGTTTTATCGATCCGGACCGCTTGGACGCGGCATTTGCCCAGGGAACGAAGCTGTTACAGGCTGAAGCATTGCCGGCCCCCCAGCAGGAGTGGGCGTCCTGGACCTTTGTCGACGTGACGGTGGAAGGCGCTGGCCTGAGGGCAACGACTCGTGAAGGCGTGGAACTGGATTTACAGCACAACGAACCGGCACGGATTACGGGCGTTGACAGCCGTTGGGTCGCTGCACTGGAAGGTGAATTACGTGACGGATTGGCGGCGCTGGCGAACGAACATCGATGCGCTGACTTTCTTTGCGTCAAAGACGCCGACTACTTGCAATGGTACGTGGTTCGGACCGGACGGTTGATCCGGATTCCGACAATTGCCACCGACGCGCAATACTCGCTGGTGGGCACTCAGAAGCAAACCAATGTGATGCTGCACGAACAAGCGGATGGTTTCGTGCACACCTATCCGCAAGAAAACAAGGTCGGGCCTTTTGTCTATATTCAGCGCAATGACGAAGTACTAACGGTTGAAGGGGCGAAGATGGGCAAGAACCTACTCCCGTTGATTGCCGATGATGTCAGCATCCTGGTTCTGAAAATGGGTCAAGGTTCGATAACCAGCCGGCTTACCAGAGCGGCGTGGTTGAAACTTGAATCGGTCATCGTCGATTGCCGCTATTCACTCGATCACCCGCCTACGGTTCCAGGAAAGCTGATCTGGGAAAGCGTAGCTGTTGATCAGTTGTGGGTGAACCGGGTCGATGAGCACTTGGTGATTGTTGATTCCGACAGCGGACACAGTTTGATCTTTCGTCAGGTATTTGCGGTGGACCCAGCCTTGCGCGGAGATGTGTTTCTGGCATTGGACGACTATCAATCCTTTGCGGTATCGACACTGGTGAGTGCCCTGCTCGCCAGAAAGGACACCTCCAATAACGTATTGCTCAATAAGCTTGTATCGGTCGAAAAAGTTGAAGCAGTAGAAAGTTAATTCTGTAAGCCATTCACACATTGGATCTGTTCAGTGTGTGAATGGCTGTCGGTTTGTGTTCATAAGGAAATGATAATGAACAGTAAAACTTCTGTAACGCTAAAGCGGACTGATTTCTTTTCGACGTTGTTAGGGCGCCGCGATTTGGAGTGGGGGTTGAATGGTTTCAAAGCCATGCCGGAGTATGATGCGGCCTTGCGTTACGACGAAGGGGGCCGCGGGTTTTCGAACTCGCGGCCCAGAGCATTCCGGGATCAGGGAACCAGGTATCCTTTAACCCCGGTAAAAATAATCTGCGCTGCCAATGCGCAAACAAACAGTCCCATCAATCGGCTGACGATCTGCAAGCCTTGGTCACCAAGAAGCCGCTCGATGCGGTTCGACAAGTAAAGCACCACCCCCACCGTGAAACTGGCCAGGGCAATACTGAGGATCGCGGTGAGTTTGTCGTCCCAGTGCGGTTGGCTGACACCCATCACCAACAGCGCACCGATGGTGCCCGGGCCGACGGTCAGGGGGATGGTCAGCGGAACGATGGTCACGTCCTGCTGCACATTGTCGGTCTGCACCACCGACTTGCCCTGAGCCATGCCCAGCGCCGAGATGAACAGTACGCTGCCGGCGCCGATGCGAAATGCATCCACGGTAATGCCGAACACGTCAAATATCACCCTCCCGAACAGGTAAAGCAAGACACTGGAAACCAGTGTGGCAATCGCCACTTTCCAGGCCAGGCGACGTTGTTCCTTGCGCGAATAACCGCGGCTCAGACTGATGAAACAGGACAACACGAAGAACGGGCTGTAGAGCACCAGCATCTTCAGGTAAACGCTGAATAACACGTGGAGCATGGTTTCGGCTCGCAGCAAGAGAGTGGTGAGGCGAAGTCTATCAGTCGATCAGTGGCGTGTGGGGATCGGGTTTCAACGACCTGATTGTTATTTATCTTTGTTTGCGTGTTCTGAACTAAGTATATGGTGTTGGTTGTTATGTGGTGGCGGGATATGAAGTTACATATTTTGGTTTGTTGGTGTTCGCTTGTTTGGTTATTGTTCTCTGGCAAGTTCATGAGGAGCTTGCTTGAATATAAATAAGGAATTTATTATGAATAGCAAAGTAGTTAGTGAGCAATATATTGCCGCTTGTGTTAAAAGTCTGCAGGAGTATGAGCTGGATGATGGGATGGCTATTCGCCCTCGTAGTATGTTTACAGTGGGTGATACCGTTGAAGAACCGTCGAAAGCCTCTATCGTCGGCGAAGGTGTATTGTCTTTCAGTAGTGGCCTCAGTGCTGAGAACCGGTCGGATGCGCAGAATGCTTTCCTCTTTGCGAGCCTTGTAGCGAACAAAAAATATCCAGAGGAATCCCAGGGTGTAGAGTGGTATCAGCTGTTTCGGAAAGTCATGCAAGACTCGGGCTGGACGCCTACGGCCAAGTACTACAACGACTTGCACATCAGCGGAACCAGTGTCCGCATGGACAAACTGGTATTGGAAATTCTTGGCTCTGTGGTCGCTGGCCTCGCGCTGCCTGGTCCGACGACTGCATTGATGCTGAAAGTGGCGGGGGATGCGATTGCAGCCCTGCAAAAACGCGATACGGCACTGACAGTTTATGAGCGAAATCTGTTGGCGCATGGTGTCGGCGGAATATCGGCCGGTGCATGCACTGAACATAATGGCGTAGCCATTATGGCCGTCGGTGCGGTGCGCTTTCTCCGCAGGAACACGTCGACCAAAGTGCTGTTTGTGGATGTGGATACTCGCAGTGTGAAACTGTATCGCGGTGAGACAATGTTTGAAAAGAATGATACGGTCGCCAAAGGCACTCGTGCAACTATTGAAAACAAACTTATCGCCCATGCCGGCAAAATTGTTGACTATGACATCTAATTGATCTGGGAAAGGCAGTCGAGTATCGGCTGCCCTTCTTTATGAACGAGGAGCTGATATGAGTTGCGATTATTCTGTGTCGGTCGTTGGTAGGGCTATCGTGATTGTTCCTGGATCTGATGGGTTGGCAGCTCATGATGATTTAGTCAATTCGGTGCTTCTGGCGCAATTGGTTGCCAATAAAAAGGTTGAAAAAGATCCAAAGGCTGATTGGTATAACGCTTATGTGGAGGTTTTAGATGATTTCTGGTTGCGGCAAACAAAGGCGCGAGAGGAAAGGCTAATCACCGAGAACAGCGTCGAGTCTGCGATCGAATGGGTGATCGCGGCAATGTCCAAAGGTGATTCAGGCGAAGGGCAAGCTACTGCCGCAACATTGGCACGGGTGGCGAGTGTGTCGGGCGCAGACCCTGGTATGAGCTTGCTGCGCAGCCACATGCAAAAGGTGTCCGTCGATGAATCGACCGAAGTGACTGCGCCTACCAAGGCTGTGCGTCTGCTGGTGATTCTGGCGAGAGCACCGACCGCAATCACAAGCATGTACCTTGAGTTCAAGACGTCTCTGGAGATAAACCCCAACCCTTTGACCCAACTGTATCGGGCCGAGGATGTGCCTGGCGTTGTCAGCATGCGTTACGCCCGGGCCAATCTTTCAGAAGTCCTCTACGGTCCTGCACGTGAGGCTGTTGCCTTCAAGATCAGGGAAAAGCGTGAGGGCCAGGTTATGATGTTACGCCTGACTGACGACGCTCCGGATCTGATCGAATCGCAAAAGGCTGCTCAGGAGGTTTGAGCCGTCGCCCGACTCTGATGATCGCGCTGGGCAACCCAATGCTCGATCAGGTCGCGCAGTTGCGACAGCTCGACCGGTTTGGCCATGTGCCCGTCCATGCCCGCCTGGCGCGCGCGCTCTTTGTGTTCGGCGAGGATGTGTGCGGTCAACGCCACCACGGGGGTGCGTATCCGTTGGTTGCCGACTTCCCAGGCACGCAGTTGCTGGGTGGCGGAGAAACCGTCGAGGATCGGCATTTCACAGTCCATCAGCACCAGGTCGTAGCGCTGGGCTTTCATCGCCGCCAGGGCTTCTTCGCCATTGCAGGCGGTGTCCGGTTGCAGATTGAGTTTGCCCAGCATGCCGCGTATGACCTTGGTCGAGATGCTGTTGTCTTCGGCCACCAGAATGCGGAAATCGCTAGGCACCTTGACCGGAAGGGTAGGGCCGGTGGGCAGTTGCTGGGAGACGGACAGGCCTTTGTTGCGCTGGTTCAGTTCGTCCGCCAGCGTGGTCTTGAGGGTGTAGCCGGCCACCGGTTTGGCGAGAATTCGCTTGATCCCGGAATTGCGCGCGATGATCTTGCTCGGGGCGTTGCTGATGCCGGTGAGCATGATCAGCAGAATGTCGTGATTCAGGCTCGGGTCTTCCTTGATCTTGGCAGCCAGTTGCATGCCGGTCATGCCGGGCATGTTCTGGTCCAGCAGGACCACGTCGAAGTAATCGCGCAGGTGGGCCTTGGTGCGCAGCAGCGCCAGGGCTTCCTTGCCGGACGGCACCGCGCTGACATTCAGACCCCAGGCGCTGCACTGCTGCACCAGCACCTTGCGGCAGGTGTCGTTGTCGTCCACGACCAGTACGCGTGCGCCTTGCAGCGGGCTGTCCAGGTCCGACGTCGGATGTTCGAGACGGTCCGGGTCCAGTGGCAGGGTCAGCCACAAAGTGCTGCCCTGGTTGGCGCCGCTCTTGATACCGAATTCACCCTGCATCAAACGGATCAGCTGACGGGCGATGACCAGTCCAAGATTGCCCCCCAGGCTGGTGGCCGAGAGAAAGTGTTTGCTGTGCAGTTCGGCATGCATCAGCGCGTCGCGTTCTTCCGCCTCCATGGGCTGGCCGCTGTCCTGCACGGCGATGCGCAGTCGCGGTTTGGCGTTGCGTTCATCCAGAGCGACGACGATCAGGATCTCGCCTTCGTCGGTCTTCTTCAGAGCGTTTTCCAGCAGGCTCAGCAGGGTCTGGCGCAGGCGCGTCGGATCTCCGCTGATGACACGTGGCACCTGTGGCTGGATAAAGCTGATCAGCTCGACGTTCTGTTGCTCGGCCTTGGCGCGGAAGATGCTCAGGCAGTCTTCGATCAGCGCGTTGAGGTCGAACTGCACGTCGTCCAGTTCGATCTGCCCGGACTCGAGTTTGGAAATGTCGAGAATCTCGTTGATCAGGGTCAGCAGTTCGTTGCCGGCGCTGTGGATGGTCTGCACGTAATCACGCTGCTTGACCGACAACGGTGTGCCCAGCAGAAGTTCGGTCATGCCCAGCACGCCATTCATCGGGGTGCGGATTTCGTGGCTGATCTTCGCCAGAAATTCGGCTTTTGCGTTGATTTCGGCGTTGCTCGCGGCCAGATCGCGACTGACGCTGAAACGGTCTTCGGTGATGCTGCGCTGTCGCTCGCCCAAGGCAATACTCATCAACAGGCCACTGATACAGATAAACACCAGCAGAATGATGATCAGGCCTTGCGGAGCGACCAGGGTCAGCCCCCGCAGCGCGGGCAGGATAATCAATGTGCCGAGGTTGAATACCACCATGGCCGCCACGAACAGGCGCGCCGGGCGATAACCTTTTTGCCAGTGATGGGCACCGGCGAACAACATACTCAGGCCCGCCAGAGCAACCAGCCCGTAGGTGATCAGGTTCAGTGGCAGTGTGTTGACGAACAGCAATAGCAAACCGCAGACCACGATGAACAGGATGTCCCCCAGCAGCAGCTTGTTCAGCGGGTGGGGGCCGAGCGGAGCGAAGAAACGGTAGGCGAACATCAGGCCGCAAGGTGCGGTCATCAGCAAGGCGAGGTAGGCACCGGGTGTTTGCACGGCGGACCAGTTCGGCAACCATGGCCGGGCCAGGTTCAGCAGTAACACCAGGCTGAGCATCAGCAGCCCTTCGCACGCTGCCAGCCAAAGGCTGCTGCGCGAGCGGGTGTAGATGTAACGGGTCAGGTTATGCAGGATCAGCATCCCGAGGCAGCCAAAGAGCAGGCCGTAGATCAGCGTCAGGTTCTGAGTGGCTGCGCTCATGACCGCCGATTGCAGGGTGATGTAAGGCCGCAACTGGTGTTCGGAGACCAACCGCAGGTAGACATCGAGGGTTTTGTCGCTTTGTGGCAGTGGCAACATGAAGTCGCTGCTGGGGAGGGGGCGGGTAGCCTGGAGCTGCCCGGCACCGGTATTCAGTTGATCGATCAACTGGTCGCCGTCGAGCACATACAGATTGAGGTGCGACAGGTCCGGCGCGAACACTCGCAGCAACTGTTCATGCTTGCCGGGCGCGAGCCTGAAACGCAGCCATAGCGCACCCTCGGGCGCGGCCGCGGTGAGGCGCTCGAGTTCAATGGGGCTGAATTGATTGGTGTAGCGGCTGGAGCGGATGTCGCTCAGCTGCAGGTCGCCCTGTTCGTCGAGCAATACCGCCCAGCCACTGCCTTGCGCAGCCTGGGCCGGGAGCATGCAGAGCAAGGTCAGCAGAGTGACGGTGAAGCCTATGGCAATCCTGAGCCAGCGCACGGCGAAATCCCTTCATAGGTTGATGCCAGAGTATAACTATGCGCGGCGCCGGAATAGTCAGGCAAGGGCCGCAAGCCCTTGCCTGGCCGGATGGATGGCTTATTCCTGATTTTCGCCACGCTCGCGGGCAATGGCGCGGTAGCCAATGTCCTTGCGGTAGAAGCAGCCTTCCCAGTCGATTTTAGCCGCCAGTTTGTAAGCCTGCTGCTGGGCTGCATCGACGCTGGTGCCCATGGCGGTAGCGCACAGCACTCGACCACCGGCGGTCACCACTTGACCGTTCTTGAGCGCAGTGCCGGCATGAAAGACTTTGCCTTCCAGTGTCGCGGCTGCGTCCAGGCCGTTGATGGCAGCGCCTTTGGCGTAGTCACCCGGATACCCGCCCGCGGCCAATACAATGCCGACGCTCGGACGTGGATCCCATTGCGCTTCGACCTTGTCCAGCGCTTGCGCCAGAGCCGCCTCGACCAGCAACACCAGGCTCGACTGCAAGCGCAGCATCACCGGTTGGGTTTCAGGATCGCCGAAACGGCAGTTGAACTCGATAACTTTTGGATTACCAGCCTTGTCGATCATCAAGCCAGCATAGAGGAAGCCGGTATAAACGTTACCTTCCTCGGCCATGCCACGCACGGTCGGCCAGATCACAAGGTCCATGACCCGCTGATGGACTTCGGCCGTGACGACCGGTGCCGGGGAGTAAGCGCCCATGCCGCCGGTGTTCGGGCCGGTATCGCCGTCGCCGACGCGTTTGTGGTCCTGGCTGGTGGCCATCGGCAATACGTTCTTGCCGTCGACCATGACGATGAAGCTGGCTTCTTCGCCGTCCAGGAACTCTTCGATCACCACGCGGGAGCCGGCGTCGCCAAACGCGTTGCCGGCGAGCATGTCGCGCACCGCGTCTTCGGCTTCGCCCAGGGTCATGGCCACGATCACGCCTTTACCGGCGGCCAGGCCATCGGCCTTGATCACGATCGGTGCGCCTTTTTCACGCAGATAAGCCAGGGCCGGCTCGATCTCGGTGAAGTTCTGGTAATCGGCAGTCGGAATCTTGTGGCGTGCCAGGAAGTCTTTGGTGAAGGCTTTCGAACCTTCCAGCTGAGCAGCGCCAGCGGTCGGGCCGAAGCAATCCAGGCCACGGGAGCGGAACAGATCGACGACACCGGCGACCAGCGGCACTTCCGGGCCGACGATGGTGAGGGAAACGTTTTTCTCCGCGAAATCTGCAAGCTGCTCGAGGGCCAGCACGTCGATAGAGACGTTCTCGCACTTGGCTTCAATGGCGGTGCCGGCGTTGCCCGGGGCAACGAAAACTTTCTGCACGCGCGGATCCTGAGCCACTTTCCAGGCCAGGGCGTGTTCACGGCCACCGCTGCCAATGATCAAAACATTCATTTCAAAAACCTCGGATGACGCTAATTCTGTTTTTAGAACCTAAAGCGCTTCACGCTGTAGGAGGTCGCAATGACGTCGGTAGATGCAAGGCGGAGTCGACCTCGATGAGCGGAGTTGCCTTTTGGCAATGAGCATCATCGAGGTCGGCTCCAACGCAGCAGATGCCGGCTTCAGTGCGGCCGTCGTCTAGTTAGTGACGGAAGTGGCGCATGCCGGTGAATACCATGGCGATACCGGCTTCATCGGCAGCAGCAATCACTTCGTTATCACGCATCGAGCCGCCCGGCTGGATCACCGCAGTGATGCCGACCTTGGCCGCGTTGTCCAGACCATCACGGAACGGGAAAAAGGCGTCGGAGGCCATCACCGAGCCTGCTACCTGCAACCCGGCGTGTTCAGCCTTGATCGCGGCAATACGCGCGGAGTTCACGCGGCTCATCTGGCCGGCGCCGACACCGATGGTCTGACGGTTCTTGGCGTAGACGATGGCGTTGGATTTAACGTACTTGGCGACTTTCCAGGCGAAGATCAGGTCGTTGATTTCCTGTTCGGTTGGTGCGCGCTTGGTCACCACTTTCAGGTCTTCGCTGCTGATCATGCCGATGTCGCGGCTCTGCACCAGCAAACCGCCATTGACGCGTTTGTAGTCCCAGGCCGGAGCGCGATCAGCTGACCACTCGCCGCAGGCCAGCAGGCGTACGTTGGCTTTGGCAGCAACGATGGCGCGAGCTTCTTCGCTGACGCTAGGGGCGATGATCACTTCGACGAACTGACGCTCGACGATGGCCTTGGCGGTTTCAGCATCCAGCTCGCGGTTGAACGCGATGATGCCGCCAAACGCCGATTCGGTGTCGGTGGCGTAGGCCAGTTCGTAAGCCTGACGGATGCCGCCTTCAGCGTCCGGGCTAACGGCCACGCCGCACGGGTTGGCGTGCTTGACGATCACGCAGGCCGGCTTGACGAAGCTCTTCACACATTCCAGCGCCGCGTCGGTGTCGGCCACGTTGTTGAACGACAGCTCTTTGCCTTGCAGTTGGGTCGCGGTGGCGATGCCGACTTCCGCAGGCTTGGCTTCAACGTAGAACGCCGCGCTCTGGTGCGGGTTCTCGCCGTAGCGCATTTCCTGGGCCTTGATGAACTGGCTGTTGAAGGTGCGCGGGAATTCGCTGCGACCTTCTGTGCTGAGGGTTTCAGCCGCCTGGTTCACGGTGCCCATGTAGTTGGCGATCATGCCGTCATAGGCGGCGGTGTGTTCGAAGGCCTTGAGCATCAGGTCGAAACGCTGAGCGTAGGTCAGGCCGCCGGCCTTGAGGCTTTCCAGGACGTTGGCGTAATCGCTGGCATTAACCACGATAGCTACGTCTTTGTGGTTCTTGGCTGCCGAACGGACCATGGTCGGGCCGCCGATGTCGATGTTTTCGATGGCGGTCGGCAGGTCGCAGCCTGGCTTGTTGATGGTGGCTTCGAACGGGTACAGGTTGACCGCAACCAGATCGATCGGCTTGATGCCGTGCTCGTTCATGATGGCGTCGTCGATACCGCGACGACCGAGGATCCCGCCGTGGATTTTCGGGTGCAGGGTTTTCACCCGACCGTCCATCATTTCTGCGAAACCGGTGTAATCCGCGACTTCCACTGCGGCAACACCGTTGTCACGTAGCAGCTTGAACGTCCCGCCGGTGGAAAGGATCTCGACGCCCAGGGCTTCGAGCTCCTTGGCGAATTCAAGGATCCCGGTCTTGTCGGAAACGCTGATCAAGGCGCGGCGGATCGGCAGGCGGGTAGTCTGGTCGGTCATTTCAATTTCCATCAAAAGCAAAGGAGTCAGCAAAAAAGGCGACCGGTTTTACGCGGGCGCCTTTCTGGTTTGATTGAATGCTTACAGCAAATCGTACTGCTTGAGTTTCTTGCGCAGGGTGCCCCGGTTCAGCCCGAGCAGCTCACTGGCCTTGGTCTGGTTGCCCTTGACGTAGTTCATCACGCATTCGAGCAGGGGAGCCTCGACTTCGGAAAGCACCAGGTTGTACACATCCGTGACGGCAGCGCCCTCAAGGTGGGCGAAATAATTGTGCAGCGCCTTCTCGACACTCCCGCGAAGGGTCTGACCTTCTTCGCTCGGCGTGTTGAGGTGCTGTTTCAAATTCACGTTGTCGCTCACGGGTGTTGTTCCACTCACTAAAGTCTCGGTCATCATCGTCATGCAGCCACCCCTTCTCCGTCCCCTGTCAGGCTCTTGTAGCGTTCGGCGAAGAAGGCCCGAACGTAGGCGCATTGTGCTTCCGTATCTTCCAAACGATTGAAGTGGGCGCGGAACTCCCTGGCGCCCGGCAAGGTTGCGAGATACCAGCCCACATGCTTGCGAGCTATGCGCACGCCCATGACGTCGCCATAGAAGGCATGCAGCGCAGCCAGATGCTCAAGCAGAATACGTTCCACCTCGATCAGTTCCGGTGCCGGGAGTTTTTCGCCGGTACGCAGATAATGGTCGATTTCACGAAAAATCCATGGCTGCCCCTGGGCAGCCCGACCTACCAACAGGCCATCGGCACCGGTCGCGTCGAGGACGTGCCGGGCCTTCTCGGGCGAATCGATATCGCCATTGGCGAAGACCGGGATCGACACCGCCTGCTTGATCGCGGCAATGGTGTCGTACTCGGCTTCACCGGTGTACAGATCTGCACGGGTGCGGCCATGCACCGCCAACGCCGTAATGCCTGCCTGTTCGGCGATCTTCGCCACGGTCAGGCCGTTCTTGTTCGCCCGGTCCCAGCCGGTGCGGATCTTCAGGGTGACCGGCACATCGACTGCGGCCACCACGGCCTGCAGGATCTCGGTCACCAACGCTTCATCTTTCAACAGGGCGGAGCCGGCGGCCTTGTTGCAGACCTTCTTCGCCGGACAGCCCATGTTGATATCAATAATCTGTGCGCCCAGTTCAACGTTGGCCCGGGCTGCATCCGCCAGCATCTGCGCATCTCCGCCAGCGATCTGTACCGAGCGGGGCTCGGGATCGCCTTCGTGGATCATGCGCATCCGCGATTTGCGGGTGTTCCACAAGCTCATGTCGCTGGTGACCATTTCCGAGACTACAAGGCCCGCGCCCAGTCGTTTGCACAGCTGACGAAAGGGCTGGTCGGTGACGCCCGCCATGGGGGCGAGGATCAAGCCGTTGTGCAATGTATATGGACCGATGCGTACCGCCGACATAGGACTTCCCTGTTGTGGGGCCGGATCATGAGAGTTCGAAAAAGGGTTGGCATGATACCCGCTCTCGATGACTGGATAAAGGCTGAATTGAACAAAATCTGAACAACTAATTCGTTATCGCCAGCGGTTTGGTTTGAACGGCCAAAGTCAGGAAACCGCCGTCAAGCCTGCAACGCTTGAGTGTTTCACTCGGGCGAATGGAAGCTCAGGCTGTAGTTCACCGCTTTGGGGCCTGGGTCGAGAATGTCCAGCGCGATGTGGATCGGCGTTTGCGGCGGCATTTCCGCCTGGCCTTCGAGGTCGCCGTTGAGGTACTCGCCGGGCTTGAAGCGACGGCTGGCGATCAGGTGGCCGTTGAGGTCTGCAAAACGCAGCTCCAGCAGCGGGAAGGGCTGGGAGAAGGGCGCACGGTTGTAGATGATGGCATCGACCACCAGGGCGCCGTTGAAGTCCGGGTGGCTGCGGACCACCAGATTGCTGCTTTTGACCTTCGCGATGTCGACTTTGGATGGCACGGTGCAGCCGATCTGCGGGCACAGTTGCTGGAACCACGGACGGTACTGGTCCTGGCGCGCCAGTTCGTCGAAGTGGTAGGCGACGTATTGACCGGCGAGGCCGGCGGCGCCGAGCAGGATCAGCAACAGCCAGAAAAAGCGCCGGCCCCAGGGTGAGCGACGTTTTTGCCAGTCCAGTTGCAACGGGTCGTCGGTCAGATCCTCCAGCTCTTCCGCGCGCAGAGCCGGCCCGCTGCGTTCGCGTCGCTTGCGCAGGGGCTCGACCGAGGGCAGGTCGTCGTCGACTTCATCGGGAGTCGCCGACAGGCTGCCAAAGGGGATCGGGGCGTCGAGCGGGTCGTGCAGGCGCAGCTGTTGGATCTCGGGTTCGTCGTCCAGATCCGCGGGCTCCAGCGACAGCGAAGGCTCGGTGCGCGAGTGTTTGCTCGGCTCGATCGTCGGTTCTGGCGTGGGCGCGTCGGCGGTTTTTGCACGATCGGCGGCCGATTCACTGAAGAGACTGTCGGACCAGGGGGCCTGGTCGTGCTCGGTGGTATCGCGGCGAGCGCTGAGGCTGTCTTCGCGGGGCCGAGTGAATTCCGTTGTTGGCTGGATTTCCCGCTGTTCAAGCCGGGCGAGCTCTTCGTCGAGATCCAGGCTGTCCAGATCCATTTCCGCAGCGGTCCATTGCTTTTGGCTGATGGCTCGCTGCACGGGCGGTTCGACGGGCGCCGGTGCAACCGGTTTGACCGTCTCCTTGCCGGCCCGCTGCTCGAGCAACTGCTTGGCGGCGTTGAACACCTGCAAGCACGAGCCGCAACGAACCACTCCACGGGCCACGCTCAACTGAGCATGGCTGACGCGGAAGCTGGTTTGGCAATGCGGGCACTGAGTGACGAAGCTGTCGGTCATGCGGCAATCCGGTTTATGCAGGCGCTCATTCTAGCGCCGACGGCCAGTAATGCGTACCCAGCCGTCGCGATTGGCAATCGGGTCCAGATCAAAGTCCTGAGCGTAGGCGGCGGCGACTTCTTCACCTTGTTCGGCGAGGATGCCCGACAGCGCCAAGCGACCGCCCGGCTTGACCAGGCTAGACAGTTGCGGCGCCAGCGAAACCAGCGGGCCGGCAAGAATGTTGGCCACCAGCACGTCGGCCTGAACCTGTGGCAGGTCTTGCGGCAAATACAGCGGGAAGAGTTCGTCAGCAATATTGTTGCGACCGGCATTGTCGCGGGAGGCTTCCAGCGCCTGTACGTCGATGTCGGTGCCGACGGCTTGCTTGGCGCCCAGCAACAGCGCGGCAATCGCCAGAATCCCCGAACCGCAACCGAAATCGAGCACGTTGCAACCTTTCAGGTCCTGACCGTCGAGCCATTCCAGGCACAGCGCAGTGGTCGGGTGAGTGCCAGTGCCGAACGCCAAGCCTGGGTCTAGCAACAGGTTCACCGCGTCAGGCTCCGGCGCGGCGTGCCAGCTCGGCACGATCCACAGGCGCTGGCCGAAACGCATCGGCTGGAAACCGTCCATCCAGCTGCGTTCCCAGTCCTGGTCTTCGATCACTTCGCTGTGATGCTCCGGCAACGGGCTGCCGGTCAGCAACTCGAGATGGGCCAGCACGCTGGAGGCTTCGGTACCACCTTCGAACAGCGCCAGCAGGTGCGTGTGCGACCACAGCGGGGTGGTATTGAGTTCCGGCTCGAAAATCGGCTGATCTTCGGCGTCCATGAAAGTCACCGATACGGCGCCCACTTCCAGGAAAGCGTCTTCGTAGGTTTCGGCTTGTTCTGGGCTGATGGCGAGACGGACTTGCAGCCAAGGCATGGCGGGCACCTTTGAAAAATATAGATTGCAGCCTAGCGGGCTGCGAGAAGCGCGCAAGTTTACGCGAGCGCGAGGCAGAAGACGACAAGGCCGATACGTGCATGCTTTTTTGTAGGGCCGGGGCAATGTCCAGAAACAACAAAGCCGCTCGAAAGCGGCTTTGTTGGTATGGATCACTGCTTAATGCTTTTCGCCAGCCAGCTTGTGTTCCAGGTAGTGGATGTTGACTCCGCCCTCGCAGAAGCCAGCATCACGGACCAGATCGCGGTGCAGCGGGATGTTGGTCTTGATCCCGTCGACAACGATTTCGTCCAGCGCATTGCGCATGCGCGCCATGGCTTCATCACGGGTTGCGCCGTAGGTGATCAGCTTGCCGATCAACGAATCGTAGTTCGGCGGAACGGCATAGCCACTGTACAGGTGCGAATCGACGCGAACGCCGTTGCCGCCTGGAGCGTGGAAATGCTTGACCGTGCCTGGGCTAGGCATGAACGTTTTCGGGTCTTCGGCGTTGATCCGGCATTCCAGCGCATGACCGCGGATAACGACGTCATTCTGGGTGTACGACAACTTGTTGCCAGCGGCGATGCTGAGCATCTCCTTGACGATGTCGATGCCGGTGACCATTTCCGAAACCGGGTGCTCTACCTGGACACGAGTATTCATCTCGATGAAGTAGAAGTGGCCGTTTTCGTACAGGAACTCGAAGGTGCCAGCGCCACGATAGCCAATGTCGATACAAGCCCTGACGCAGCGTGCGAGGACTTCTTCGCGCGCGTTCTCGTCGATGCCCGGTGCCGGCGCTTCTTCGAGAACCTTCTGGTGGCGACGTTGCAGCGAGCAATCGCGGTCACCCAGATGAATCGCATGGCCCTGGCCATCGGAAAGCACCTGAACTTCCACGTGGCGTGGGTTGGTCAGGAATTTTTCCAGATAGACCATCGGGTTGCCGAACGCTGCGCCCGCTTCGGAGCGGGTCAGTTTCGCCGAGGAGATCAGGTCTTCTTCCTTGTGAACTACGCGCATCCCGCGACCACCACCGCCGCCAGCGGCTTTGATGATCACTGGGTAACCGACTTCGCGACCGATGCGCAGAGCGGTTTCTTCGTCTTCAGGCAGTGGGCCGTCGGAACCCGGAACGGTCGGCACGCCGGCAGCGATCATGGCGTGCTTGGCCGATACCTTGTCGCCCATCAGGCGGATGGTCTCGGCTTTCGGGCCAATGAACGCGAACCCGGAGTTCTCGACCTGTTCGGCAAAGTCGGCGTTTTCCGCAAGGAAGCCGTAGCCTGGGTGGATGGCGGTAGCGCCAGTCACTTCAGCAGCGGCGATGATGGCCGGAATGTGCAGGTAAGAGTGCGCGGCCGAGGCCGGACCGATGCAGACGGATTCGTCTGCCAGTCCCAGGTGCATCAGCTCTTTGTCGGCCTTGGAATAAACGGCGACAGTCTTGATGCCCATCTCTTTGCAGGCACGCAGAATCCGCAGGGCAATCTCACCGCGGTTGGCGATCAGAACTTTTTCCAACTTCGCAGTCATCAAAGTTTCTCCGCGGTTCAAACGATGGTGAACAGCGGTTGGTCGTACTCAACCGGCTGGCCGTCTTCGACGAGGATGGATTCGATCACACCGCTGGCTTCAGCTTCGATGTGGTTCATCATCTTCATGGCTTCGACGATGCACAGGGTGTCGCCTTTCTTCACGGTCTGGCCGACTTCAACGAAGGACGGCGAGGACGGCGAAGATTTGCGATAGAAAGTGCCGACCATCGGCGAACGGGCAACGTTGCCGTTCAGCGTTGGGGCAGCCGGAGCAGCAGGAGCCGCGGCGGCAACCGGAGCAGCAGCAACAGGCGCAGGCGCCGGAGCATGCATAGGAGCGGGAGCGTAGTACTGCTGAGCCGGCGTCTTGCTGTGACGGCTGATGCGTACGGACTCTTCGCCTTCCTTGATCTCGAGTTCGTCGATACCGGACTCTTCCAGCAATTCGATCAGTTTCTTAACTTTACGGATATCCATGAATCATCAACTCCCAAGGGTCGGTCAGGGGCGTTTAACGCTTGTTGTTCAAGCCGTTGCCTGTCTTTCAAGCTGCTCTAGTGCGGCCTCCAGGGCCAGTCGATAACCGCTGGCGCCAAGGCCGCAGATCACTCCCACCGCAACGTCGGAGAAGTAAGAGTGATGGCGGAAAGGTTCGCGTTTGTGCACGTTAGACAAATGCACTTCGATGAATGGGATGCTCACGGCCAGCAGCGCGTCACGTAATGCGACACTTGTATGCGTAAAAGCTGCTGGATTGATCAGAATGAAGTCCACACCTTCGCCGCGAGCAGCGTGGATGCGATCGATCAATTCGTACTCGGCGTTGCTTTGCAGGTAGAGCAAATGGTGGCCGGCATTGCGTGCCCGCTGTTCCAGATCCTGATTGATCTGCGCCAGCGTTGTTGCACCGTAGACGCCCGGTTCCCGGGTGCCGAGCAAGTTCAGGT
The DNA here is from genome assembly GCF_030687935.1 of Pseudomonas cucumis. GTDB lineage: Bacteria > Pseudomonadota > Gammaproteobacteria > Pseudomonadales > Pseudomonadaceae > Aquipseudomonas > Aquipseudomonas cucumis. The sequence continues at coordinate 692,226 of NZ_CP117454.1, forward strand.
TGGGGCCGTGTAAAACCAATAGGGTCGCCATCTGCTGCTCCTTTGTCATCTGTGTGCAATTGTCAGAACCAGGCGACTATGCCGCAAAGCCTTTGTGACTGTCCAGTTCTATGCAATAGCCGGCACGATGGCCGATGTTTACGCGAAATATGTGACCAGGTAATTAATTCCGGTCATTTGCTTTCGCAACACGTTCGGCGAAGTTCTTCGCGCTGATCTCACCGATCACCCGCACATCGGCACGTTCGACGCCATCTTTACCAAAAAACATCAGCGCCGGAGGGCCGAATAGCGTGTAGCGGTCGAGTAGGGCGCGTTGTTCGACATTGCTGGCGGTGATGTCGAAACGGATCAATCGATAGCCTTTGAGGCTTTCGATGACCTTGGCATCGTTGAGAACTTCGTGTTCGATGACTTTGCAACTGATGCACCAGTCGGCGTACCAGTCGAGCAGCAGCGGCGTGCCGGAGGATTTGGCTTCGGCGAGGACGCGGTCCAGTTCCGCTGGAGTGGTGATGGTTTGCCAGTTGCCGACGATTTGCGGTTGACCGTTGTCCACGACAATGCGCGGTTGGCCGATGGGGTTGAGCGGGTCGGTCTGGCCACTGAACGCGCCGTACCAACAGGCCAGGGCATAAAACAGCAGGAGCATCCCGAGCAATTGTCCCAGGCGTTTTCTCGGCGGTTTATAGACAAATTCCAGCGCGCCCATAAATAACCCGACGCCGCCGGCGAGCAAGCCGATCAACAGCAAGGTGATCTGGCCCGGCAATACCCGACTGAGCAAAGCAATCGCCAGCCCCAGCAGTAGCACCCCAATCGCGTTTTTCACGTAGATCAGCCACGGGCCGCTTTTCGGCAACCAGGCCGCGCCACCGGTCGCCACCAGCAACAGCGGCGCGCCCATGCCCAGGCCGAGCATGAACAATTTCAAGCCGCCGCCCAGAGCGTCGCCACTGGCGCTGATGTACAGCAGCGCGCCGGCCAACGGTGCCGATACACAAGGCGAAACCAGCAGGCTCGACACCACGCCCAGCACCGCCGCGCCCCACAGTGAGCCGCCTTCGGTACGCCCGGCAATCCGGTCCAGGCGGCTACTGATGGCGTGGGGGAGTTTCAGTTCGAAGACGCCAAACATGGCCAATGCAAACACCGCGAAAAACATCGCGAATGGCACCAGCACCCAGGCCGACTGTAAGCGCGCCTGAAGATTGAGCTGTGCGCCGAACATTCCCATCAAGGCACCGAGCAGGGCGAAACACACGGCCATCGGCAGCACATAAGCCAGCGACAGGTTGAAGCCGCGTAAACCGCCGACCTGCCCGCGCAGGACCACCCCGGAGAGGATTGGCAGCATCGGCAGCACGCAGGGGGTGAAGGTCAGGCCAACACCGGCGAGGAAAAACAGCGCCAGTTCGCGCCAGTCCCAGGTTGTGGTCGCGGCGCCGCTGCCATCAATAGCCAGGCGCTCGGTCTCGGGTGGGTAACAGAGGCCTTTGTCGGCGCAGCCCTGATAGCTCACGGCCAGCGTAAAGGCGCGGGAATCCGTGCGCGGCAGTTCTATGTCGAGAATGCCGTGATAAACCTCGACATCGCCGAAGTACTCATCGTGTTTTTGTTCGCCCTTGGGCAGTTGCGCCGCACCGAGGCCAATGTCGGCCGGGTCGGCGCGAAACTGGAAGCGATGGCGATAGAGGTAATAACCTTCGGTGGCGACGAAGCGCAGCTTGATTGATTGCGGCGTGCTTTCTACCAGGCTCAACTTAAAGGCTTCGCGCACCGGCAGGAAGTCGGCGCTGTTGTTGATCGAACCCAGCGTGGAACTGGGCCGACTGTCCAGCAACCCGGCGGCAAAGGCCGGCAGGGCGAGCACTAAAAACAACAGGCAGAGCAAACGGCGCATGACAATCTCGCGTATCGAAAGTGTGGGCATGATAGCGGACGTCGGAAGGGTATGCAGGAGGCATGATCGTTCCCACGCTCTGCGTGGGAATGCAGCCCGGGACGCTCTGCGTCCCAACAGCGGACGCAGAGCATCTATTGAGGCATTCCCACGCAGAGCGTGGGAACGATCATTGGGAAGAGAAACTGTCAGACCCGAAAGGCCTGAACGGCTGTATGCAACCGCCCGCCCAGCACCAACAAATTCTCCCCTTGCTCACGCCCCTCGCCGATGCGCAGCAGGTTATCCCCACCCAATTGATGAATCCGCTCACTGTGATCGCGGATTTCGCTGACAGCGCCGCTCTGCTGGGCGGTGACATCGGCAATGCGCACGGCGGTGTCGGAAATGGTCTGGATCGCCCCGACGATTTTATCCAGCGCACCGTCAGCCGCCTGGGCCTGATTGGCCGTGGCTTCGGCGTGTTCGACCTGGGCGCGCATGCCTTCGACCGATTGCCGCGCGGCGGTTTGCAGGCCGGCGATCAGGGTCTGGATCTCGGCGGTGGCCCCGGCGGTGCGTTGTGCCAGTGAGCGAACTTCTTCGGCCACCACCGCAAACCCTCGGCCCATTTCTCCGGCGCGGGCCGCTTCGATGGCGGCGTTCAGGGCCAGCAGGTTGGTCTGGTCGGCAATCGAGCGGATCACTGTCAGCACGCCGCCGATGGTCGCCGACTCTTCAGCCAGATGTTCGATCATCTGCGCGTTGCCTTGCACTTCGCCCACCAGCGCATGCAGCCCATTGAGGCTCAGGCCTATCACTTTCTGACCGTGTTCCACCGCCAGTCCCGCATGACGACTGGCATCGGCAGCCTGGCTGGCGTCACCGGCGACTTGTTGAATTGTCGCCTCGAGTTCACCGAGAGAATCGCGGATCAACGCAGTGTCGCCGGCCTGATGCTCGGCGCCGCTGTGCAGGTCATTGCTTAATTCGGCCAACGTTCGGCTGCTGCCGGCGACCTGCTCGGCGTTGAGGCGAATGGTGCCCACCAGGTCGACCAGATAAGCGCGCAAGCGATTGAGCGAGGCTTGAATGTCATGCAGTTCGCGGTTGGTCGCGCCCAGTTGAATGTCGCGGCTGAAGTCACCTTCGGCCCAGGTCGACAGCGCCGGGGCGAGGTTGGTCAGGGTTCTGGCCAGGCGTCGCTGCAAGGTATCGATGAGCAATGCGATCAGCAGGATCAGCCCGATCATCACTCCTTGCATCAACCGCACTTCGCTCTGGATCTGCCCGTGCTGGGCGCGCACCACCGGTTCCAGCCCGGCGATGGACTGCTGCACGGCGGCGATTTTCAAGTGCGTCGCGGTGCTGAGGTCGGTACGTTTCTGGATCTGTTCGCGAGTGCGCGCCAGTTCCGAAGGGTAGCGGGTGAGCAGGCTGTTGAGTTCTCGCTTGAGGCCGACGCCGGCATCTTCGGCGACGGTTTTCTCGGTGTTATCCAAACCCATCATCGCGGCGAAATCATCGGTGTTCGATTCGGTGCTGGCGGTCACACCCAGCAGCGGTAAAGCGTCCAGTTGCTCGGCTTGAGTGTGGATGTTAGCGACTTCGCGTTCGACATCAGCGGCCAGTTCGCTGCGACCACTGCTGACCAGTTTGTCCCGAGCCAAGGACAATTTGCCCAAGTGCTGGGAGGCAATCAGCAAGGGCGTCAGGTACGCCGCGTTGCCGCTGGCGTATTGGCTGATCTGATCAAGACTGGCACCGAGTTCGCGTTCGGCTTGCAGCAGCAGTGCTTGCGGGTCGCCAGCGAGTTTGCCAGCGGCCAACAGATCAGTTTTGCTGAATTCATCCAGATTCGTCAGGCTCGGACGCAAGGTGTCAGCCAATACCGGTGGCAACTCACCGAGTTCCTTTTGCAGGCTACCGATGGCCTGGCTGGCGCTGCTCAGGCGCAGGGCATCGCCGCTGGCCAGGTAATCCTCGACGTTGCGCGCCACTTCATTTTGAAACTGCTGAGACAGACCCAAGTAACGCTCCATCAACAGATAAGGGCGTTCCAGGGCTTTTTGCGACCACCAGAGCGTGGCGCCAAGGGCCACGCACACGGCGACCAGAAGGAGGGTATTGAGATTGGTCAACAGCTTCAGGCGCATCATGGTCTACCAACGGCAGAATGGTAAGTGCCTGAAGTTATTGCGTTTCTATTACAAAGTTATGACCGAATGGGTCGATTCCGATGAAAAAGTGGCACTTTGCTTTGACTCTCGCGCGGCTTGTATGCGGTTGCGTCCGGCGTCTTTGGCGCGGTACAGCGCCTCGTCTGCCTGACTGGCCATCAGAAGGCTGTCAGAGTCTTCGCGCAGTTCAACGACGCCGGCGCTGAAGGTGCACCAGAGATCCTGCGGCTGAGCCGGGTAATGAATTTCGGCAAAGCGCTGGCGGATTTCATCGAGCACCTTGTAGGCCGATTCGATATCCGTGTCCGGCATGACGATGGCGAACTCTTCACCGCCGTAACGGCCAATGAAGTCGGTCTTGCGCAACCGTTGCTTGAGGAACAGCGCCAGGCTCTTGATCACCCGGTCGCCCATGGGATGGCCGTGGCTGTCGTTGACCCGTTTGAAGTGGTCGATATCGAGCATCGCAAAGCTCAGCGGCTTGTTTTCGCGCCGGGCGCGGAATGAACAGTCTTCGAGCAATTGCAGAATATGGGTGTGGTTGTACAAGCCGGTCAGGCTGTCGCGCACCATCCGCGCTTTCAGATTGCGCGCCCGCGCCGCGCGGTTGCGCACGGTGGTGATCAGGTGCCGTGGCTTGATCGGTTTGGTCAGGAAATCGTCGCCGCCTTCGCTCATGGCGTCGAGCTGCTTGTCCAGGTCGTCTTCGGCCGACAAATAAATGATCGGCACGCTGACATAGCGGTCGTTATGCCGGATCACCTTGGCCAGTTCAGTACCGGTGCAGGCCGGCATGTACATGTCGAGGATGATCAGGTCCGGCTGGAAGTCCGCCAGTTCGGCCATGGCCTGGATCGGTTCGATCAAGGTCCGCGTGACAATCCCTGCGCTATTGAGCAGGCGTTCGGTGTGCAAGGCTTGGGCGCGGGAGTCGTCGATGATCAGCACTTTATAAGGTTCGTACTGGGCGACGCAGGTCAGGACTTCGATCTTTTCCAGCAGGCTCGAGGCTTCGAGGGTGCCGGTGAGGAACTCCTGGCCACCGGCGCGCACGGCGGCGAGGCGGGTCGGGGTATCGGTTTCGTGCAGGCTGAAAAACAACAGCGGCAGGGGCTGATCGAGGCCTTCCTGGGCTTCGGCCGCCAGTTTCAGGCCGATGCCGGTGCCACTGAAGTCGACGTCCATGACAATCGCCGCCGGCAACCGCTCGACCATCGAGGAGCGGAACGCGGCGACACTGTCGAGGGATTGAGCGCTGAGCCCGAAGAATTCAAGTTGCTTGGCCAGCCGCTCAGCCCGGTCGTGATCCTGCAACATCACGTAGATCGGTTTGCGCAGCGGCGGCAGGAAGGTTTGTTCGAGCTGGTCGCCATGGCGCAGGCCGGTGCGGGACAGGCGCTGCATCAGGCGATTGAGGTCAGTGATCAGTCCGCTGCTCAGGCGTCCGCGATTGGCATCGACCGCTTCCAGCGACTGGCCGATGTGGCGCGCCAGCTGGGTGTGTTCCGGTTGTTCGAAACGTTCGGCAAAGCGCAGCAAGCGCAGATTGGCCTCACTCAGCTCCGACAAGTCGGTGGTGGACCATTCGTTGCGTTGCAGGCGTTGCCATATCTCAAGAATCTGACGTGCCTGATGAATTACCCGCTGGGCAAAGTGGTGCTTGAGGCGCTCACGGCTGGGGTCTTCTGGCTCGGTCATATCCTGACTACTAGTTAGGGTGCATGCTGAGATCGACTGGTGGCTCTATGCTAGCACCTCTTTTCGATTGCATGAGTGTCGTAGGTCAATAATCTGCAAAGCGACTTCATTCAGTTTCTGACCGACTGGTCGCATAGGCTCAACGCTGTGCTTCATTTATAGTGGCGACTCGGCTGCAGTCATTGTGTGGTTCGCTGTGTCCCGCCGGATTTAATGCGGGCAAATGACGCACGATGGCGTAGGGTTGTGGTCGAACCGATGAACTCAAGTGATTGAAAGGATACCGCCATGCTGGACTGGAAGAACCGCACAGGCAGCGCGCCTGAACGTGCCGCTGAACCGAAATCGGCCACCCGCAGTTATTTTGGCGGCCTGTTGTTCAGCCGGGCGCTGGCTACTCTGATTGTTCTTTACCTGTTGGTGGCGATCGCGCTGGGCTGGTACTGGAGCCAGGAGCCGGCGCTGTTTCCGGTTCAGCAGAATGCTCAGGTGGCGGCCGAGAAAGATGGCAAGCAAATGGTTGTCGGATACACCACGGTGGAAACCCTCAAGACCGTTGCCGGCACTTTGCTGACCAAACCGGGCGGCTATATTTCCAACGACCGTTTCCCGCCGGGCCTGTGGATGGACAACATGCCGAGCTGGGAATATGGCGTGCTGGTCCAGGTCCGCGACCTGAGTCGTGCGCTGCGTAAAGACTTCGCCCGTTCCCAGTCGCAGTCCGCCGAAGACGCCGACTTGGCCAAGGCCGAGCCGCGTTTCAACTTTGACAACAAAAGCTGGGTGCTGCCATCCAGTGAATCCGAGTACCTGGAAGGCATCAATTCCCTGAGCCGCTATCAGGCACGTCTGTCGGGGCCTGACCAGAAAAGTGCGCTGTTCTATGCCCGCGCCGACAACCTGAACAACTGGCTGGGTGATGTCGGAACCCGTCTGGGTTCGCTGTCACAACGGCTGTCGGCCAGTGTTGGCCGGGTCAAGCTCAACACCGCGCTGAAAACCGAAGTCCCGGCGCTGGGGCAGGTGCCGCAGGTTGACGAAGAAGTCGTCGAAACCCCGTGGCTGCAGATCGATAACGTGTTCTACGAGGCCCGCGGTCAGGCCTGGGCGTTGTCTCACCTGCTGCGTGCCATCGAAGTCGATTTCGCCGATGTGCTGGCGAAGAAGAACGCCACGGTCAGCGTGCGCCAGATCATTCGTGAACTGGAAGCCTCGCAAGAGCCGGTCTGGAGCCCGATGATCCTCAACGGCAGCGGCTTCGGTGTGCTGGCCAACCACTCGCTGGTCATGGCCAACTACATCTCCCGGGCCAACGCCGCGGTGATCGATTTGCGTCAACTGCTCAATCAGGGCTGAGTCATGGCCGATAGCTTGGTCGATAGCATGCGGGAGGCCGCCCATCGCGCGGCCTCCGATGCCGAACAGATCGCCTGGGTCGACGAGCAGGACAACCTGCTCGGCGCTCTGGTCCGTTCCGAGCTGCGCGAACGCGAGCTGATCGGCCGCGGCACCTACATCATGCTGTTCAATTCTGCCGGTGAGCTGTGCGTGCACCGGCGCACCCTGAGCAAAGCGATATACCCCGGTTACTGGGACGTGGCGGCCGGCGGCATGGTGTTGGCCACCGAGACTTACGCCGAATCGGCGGCTCGTGAGCTGGAAGAAGAGCTGGGCGTGAGTGGTGTGGAACTGACTGCCCATGATCACTTTTTCTTCGAGGACACCGGCAACCGACTCTGGTGTTCGGCGTTTTCGGCGGTGTGGGACGGCCCGTTGATCCTGCAACCGGAAGAAGTGCTAGAAGCGCGCTTCATCCCGATCGATCAGGTCCTGCTGGAAATCACGCAGAAGCCTTATTGCCCGGACTCTCTGGCGGCCTTGCAGCGCTATCTTCGCGCCCAAGGGGATGGCGTCGCAAAAGAGCTATAAATTGGCGCCGATTGGCTCTTAGCAAGTCGGCTTTTTGCCGTTACACTGCGCGACCTTTTCAAGCTGAACCGGTACTCCTTTTGTAAGGGCGTCCGGTCAGTAGCGCTGCCCCTGCCTGAGTGGGGCTTCGCGGTCGATGGCCCTGCCACGACCAGTCTTTGTCCTCCCAAGAGGATTGCCGGTGGCCAAAAAAGCCGCATCCTTCGCCGCCCTTGGTGGCCTGGTATTTTCCACCGACGCAGGTCGTCATTGCCCGGATTGCAGTCAACCGGTGGATGCCTGCATCTGCAAACAAACCGTTATCCCGGCCGGCGACGGCATCGCTCGCGTGCGTCGCGAAAGCAAGGGCCGTGGCGGCAAGACGGTGACGACCATCACCGGCGTGCCGCTGGCCGAAGACGCGCTCAAGGATCTGGCCACGACGTTGAAGAAACGTTGTGGGACCGGTGGGGCGTTGAAAGACGGGATCATCGAAATCCAGGGCGATCATGTCGAGCTACTCTTGGCCGAGCTGATCAAACACGGTTTCAAGGCGAAGAAGTCCGGCGGCTAGCAGCCTCTGTGAAAACCACCCGCGGCTTGATCCGGCCCTGATTTCATTTCGGCCTGGCGTCGTCTCCATGGTTTTCACAGAGCCTGTTCATGACCGGTTTCTAAACTCACTGCGGTCAGCGAGGTCTACCCCCTCGTTGACGAACCGTCATTTTCATTCTTTAGACTGCGCCGGCCTGAACCCAGGCGACGCTCTATGACTTCTTTATAGGGGACTTCAATGTCCGTACGACGCACACGCAAAGACGATGGCAGCCAATGGACAGTTGCGGACAGCCGCAGTGTTTACGGGATTCGCCATTGGGGGGCCGGGTATTTCGCGATCAATGACGCCGGTCGCGTCGAAGTTCGTCCGAACGGTCCGACCAGTTCGCCTATCGACCTCTTCGAGCAAGTCGATCAACTGCGCAAAAGCGGTTTGTCCTTGCCGTTGCTGGTGCGTTTCCCTGACATCCTGCAAGACCGTGTACGTCAGCTGACCGGTGCGTTCGACGCCAACATCGAGCGCCTGGAATACCAGAGCAAGTACACCGCTCTGTACCCGATCAAGGTCAACCAGCAGGAAGCGGTGATTGAAAACATCATCGCCACCCAGAACGTATCGATCGGTCTGGAAGCCGGCTCCAAGCCTGAGCTGCTGGCGGTACTGGCGCTGGCGCCGAAGGGCGGCACCATCGTCTGCAACGGTTACAAGGACCGCGAGTTCATCCGTCTGGCGCTGATGGGCCAGAAGCTCGGTCACAACGTGTTCATCGTGATCGAGAAAGAGTCCGAAGTCGGTCTGGTGATCGAAGAAGCGGCGTCGCTCAAGGTCAAGCCGCAGGTCGGCCTGCGCGTGCGTCTGTCGTCCCTGGCGTCGAGCAAGTGGGCAGACACCGGCGGTGAAAAATCCAAGTTCGGCCTGTCGGCGGCGCAACTGCTGTCGGTGGTCGAGCGTTTCCGCGCTGCCGGTCTGGATCAGGGCATTCGCCTGCTGCACTTCCACATGGGCTCGCAGATCGCCAACCTGGCGGACTACCAGCACGGCTTCAAGGAAGCGATCCGTTACTACGGCGAGTTGCGCAACCTTGGCCTGCCGGTGGATCACATCGACGTCGGCGGCGGCTTGGGCGTGGACTACGACGGTACTCACTCGCGTAACGCCAGTTCGATCAACTACGACATGGACGATTACGCCGGTGTCGTGGTCGGGATGCTCAAGGAGTTCTGCGACGCGCAGAGCCTGCCGCACCCGAACATCTTCTCTGAAAGCGGTCGCTCCCTGACCGCCCACCACGCGATGCTGGTGGTGCAGGTGACCGACGTCGAGAAACACAACGACGACGTGCCGAAGATCGACAACAAGGAAGAGCTGCCGGAAACCGTGCAGTGGCTGGTTGACCTGCTCGGCCCGACCGACATCGAAATGGTCACCGAGACCTACTGGCGCGCCACGCACTACATGAGCGACGTGGCCACTCAATACGCCGATGGCAAACTGACCCTGGCGCAAAAAGCCTTGGCCGAGCAATGCTACTTCGCCGTTTGCCGCCGCTTGCACAACTCGTTGAAGGCCCGTCAGCGTTCCCACCGTCAGGTGCTCGACGAACTCAACGACAAGCTGGCCGACAAGTACATCTGCAACTTCTCGGTATTCCAGAGCCTGCCGGACACCTGGGCCATCGGCCAGGTCCTGCCGATTTTGCCGCTGCACCGTCTCGACGAAGAGCCACTGCGCCGTGCGGTGCTGCAAGACCTGACCTGCGACTCCGACGGCAAGATCAAGCAATACGTCGACGAGCAGAGCATCGAGACCAGCTTGCCGGTACACGGTCTGAACGAAGGTGAAGACTATCTGCTGGGGATCTTCCTCGTGGGTGCCTATCAGGAAATTCTCGGTGACATGCACAACCTGTTCGGTGACACCGACTCGGTGAACATCTATCAGAATGCCGACGGCAGCGTGTACCACGCCGGTATCGAAACCCACGACACCATCGAAGACATGCTGCGTTACGTGCACTTGTCGCCGGAAGAGCTGATGACCCACTACCGCGACAAGTGCGCCAGTGCCCGCATTAGCGCCGCCGAGCGCACCCAGTTCCTCGATGCCTTGCGTCTGGGCCTGACCCGTTCGTCTTACCTGTCTTCTTGAGGTAACGCTCCGTTCTCATCGGGTTGTCTGAAAATTCTCCATTCGTTGAGGGAAATTTCAGATGGCCTGGTGCGGGACTTCTCTTTTTTCAAGCGAAATGACCCACGCACCGGGCTATCCAAGGGATGTGGTCTTCTTTTCACGTAGGTCATTTCCTAAGTTGTACTTCGGCACTCTACTCGGCCATGTCTCTCAGCGAGAATCCCCAGCCGCCCCTCCTGTAGAGAATCGCCGATGTTCGATCCAGTCAACGAGCCGTCATTTCGTCTGGATATAGCGGGTCTTCCCGATCCCTTTGAGGTTTTGGCCTTTACCGGTAGTGAAGCCATCAGCGAGCCTTTTGTGTTCGAGGTGGATCTGCTGAACGATGACCCGACGCTGGACCTTGCGAACCTGCTGTACCGCTCGGCCTTTTTACACTTCGGGCCCCGGGGGCAGGGTATTCACGGGCAGTTGCTTGGCCTCGTTCAGCTCGGCCATGGTGGCGAACCCGGGCTTTGCCGTGTGCGTCTGGGGCCCAGGCTGGCGTGTCTGGCCCAGCGCTTCAATCAGCGAATCTTCAGCCAGCGCTCGGTGCCGGATATTCTCGCTCAAGTACTCAAGGAGCACGGCATTGCCGGCAAGGATCGGCGCTTCGACCTGAGCGGCGACTACCCGTCCCGTGATTTCTGCACGCAGTACCGGGAATCAGACCTGCAATTTCTCCAGCGTCTGTGCGCCCAGGAACGGCTTCATTACTACTTCGAACACCGCTCACGCGGACACTGTCTGGTTTTCGGAGATGGCCTGGGGCAGTTTAGCCGTGGCGAAGAGAGCGTCTTCAAGGGTGAGAACGAACAACCAGGTGTGCGTCAGTTCAAGCTGCACGGCTGCGGGCAAATCGCCGAAGGCCAGACCAATCTGGCGACCCTGCGCAGCGGCCAACTGATGCCGCTGTCCGGCCATCCGTGTGTGGACTGGAATCGTCTCTGGCTACTGACCCATGTCGAGCATCAGGGAGGGCAGCAACCAGAGCTTCCTTATAGCAACCAACTACGGGCCGTTGTGCAGGAAATGCCTTTCGTGGCACCTCATTCGGGCGTGAAACCCAGGATGCACAGCCTGCAGCGGGCGTGGGTGGTCGAGGTCGATGAATCTCAACCGGATTTGTCCAGACCGGTTGCCGTGCAGTTTGACTGGCTTTACCAGGGAGAGGGCGCAGCGCCCAGCCACTGCTGGTTGCCGTTGGCTCCCGAGCTGGAAGGCGCGGGCACCCTGCCGTTGAGTGAAGGGGCGCAGGTGCTGGTGAGCTTTATCGAAGGCGATCCGGATCAACCCTTGATCAGCGGATTTCTTCCCGGCGCAGCCTCCAGTGCAGAGCCAGTCATACCCGACCTGCAACCCACCTTGACGACCGATGTCAGCCCGGTGCTCGAGGGCTTGCAGGGCTTGCTGCAATCCAGCGAACCCTTGGTGCTCCTGTGCCTGTTACCCGGCGGCGGCAGTTTCAGTCATTGCGCCCAATCCTTTTGCACCTGCCGGGCGGCGACGCAGCTCGGCCAGAGCGGTGCGGCATGATCGCCGTTCAGGCGGCTGACTCGACCCCGCAATGGCTGTTGTTCGATGTGCCGGACGTGCTTCAGGCCGACGCGGGTTTGCGACAACAGTTTGCTCATGTCCGATGGTTCCGGCTTTTCGAAGGCACCGAGTTTCACCCATTGCGTGAGTATGGGCCGGTATTGGTCAACCTTCGCGAATGCCCGGCGCTGGCCGAGTTGTGCCAAAGTGCGCCAGATACCTGGAGCGGGTTGCTGCTGGCCAGTGAAGCATCGCCATCGCAGTTGCTGGAGCATTTGCGACGCATGCTCACGGTCACTTTGGGTCTGCATCACCGGGCCTTGCTGAATTACTACAACCCACACACGGCGAGTTATTTTTTCGATGCCTGCGATGCGCAGGAGCTGAGTCGCTGGCTCGGTCCAATCGATCAGTTGCGCTGGTTCGGCGGCACTTGGGCCGACCGGGCCATAGGCTGTCAGGGCTGGCAGCAGTTGTTCAATCCGCGGCTTGCGGTCCGGCCGCTGGCCATCGAAGAAAACCTCAGCCCGCGTCAACGAGACACCTTGCAAACCTGCCTGCTGGAACAACACGCCTGGCGCTGGAGCCGATCCACAGGCACCGACTACAACAACGTGTGGGCTTACTTGCAGGAAGGGCTGGCGCTGGGTTTCAGCGAACGTCCGGTGCTCGATGGCTGGTTATGGTTGCGCTTGCAGCACCCCGACGCAGTGCCTGGGCAGTCGTTGTCGGGAATCACCCAGCAGGAGCGTCTCGATAGCCTGCGCAACCTGTGGCAGAACGATCAACCCTGAAGCTAACCCTCGTCATCCTTTGAACCAACTGTCGTGTTGGCGCAAGTACCAGGCGAACGCGCCGAGGGTCAGGCTGCGCAGCAACATGAACAACAGGAAGGTTATCCACAGTCCATGGTTGCCCAAACCTTGCAGCGCCCAGGCGAAGGGCAACAACAGGATCACCGTCAGCAGCATGCCGTTGCGCATTTCCCGGGCGCGGGTGGCGCCGATGAACAGGCCGTCGAGCAGGTAACTCCAGACGGCAATCAGCGGCAGCGTGGCGAGGTAAGGCAGATAGACGAATGCGGTGTCGCGCACGCTCTGGATGTCGGTCTGCATCTCGATGAACAGGTGCCCGGCGAACAGAAACAGCAAGGCAAACCCCACACTCGCCAGCAACGACCAACCGCACGCCACCACCAATGAGCGGCGCAGGGCCTCTCGGTCGCGAGCACCGATGGCGTGTCCGCACAGTGCTTCGACCGCGTGGGCCAAACCGTCCAGCGCGTGGGCGGTCAGCAGCAGGCCGTTGAGCAGCAACGCATTGGCGGCGACCGTGGCATCGCCCAGCCGCGCGCCCTGCACGGTGATCAGGAAAAACACGGACTGCAACGCCAGGCTGCGAATGAAAATGTCGCGATTGACCGCCAGCAATGGGCGCCAGCTCTGCCACAACGCCAGCGCTGCCCAGGCGATATGGCCGGGATAGGCGCGCAGGGCGTGGCGGGTCATGAACAGGCCGATCAGTGCGCCGGTCCACTCGGCGATCACCGAGGCCCGGGCCGCGCCGACCACACCCCACTCCAGGCCGAGCACGAACCACAGATTCAGTGCGATATTGACCAGGTTGGTGCTCAGCAAAATTGCCAGCGGCGCCCGGGCATTCTGAGTGCCGAGAAACCAGCCCACCAGCGCGTAGCTGGCCAGCGCTGCCGGCAAGCCGAACAGCCGCGTGTGGAAGAACTCGCGGGTCAGCTGATCCAGCTCCGCCGACGGTTGCATGAAGTGCAACGCGACCCCGCTCAACGGCACGCCCAATGCGCCCAACAAAATGGCCAGACCCATGGCCAACAACAGACCTTGAAGCAAAATCTGCCGCAACGCTGCGCCATCCCCGCGCCCGGCAGCCTGGGCGGCGAACCCGGTGGAGCCCATGCGCAGAAAGCCCATGGCCCAGGCAAGAAAGGTATACAGACTGGCGCCCACCGCGACAGCACCGAGCTGGTGAGCATGGGGCAGGTGGCCGACGACGGTACTGTCGACCAGCGCCACCAGCGGTACGGAAATGTTCGAGAGAATCATCGGGGCGGCGAGCGCCCAGACTCGACGATGGGTCGGACGGTCGCGCCAGTCGGCAATCAGGTTGGGCATGCAGGCTCCTTGGGGGCGCCTGCATTGTAGCGGCAGATTGTTTTGCATGATCGTTCTCATGCCTCTGCGTGGGAACGATCAGGGCAGGGTGTTAGTGAATAATCCAGCTCAGCAACCACAACCCCAGCAACAACCAGATAATCCCCATGATGATCGAGGCGTTCATGAAGGCGCGGATCGCCGCCCACAGCAGCATCAACCCGATGATCAGCGTGATGATGCTGACGATCGAAGTGTCCATGCCCAGCGCCTGGGCCAACCCTTCGACAAAATTGCTGCCGGCGTTGCTCAACAGGTTGAACAGACCACTGAGGGCATCGATGATGAACCGGATGGCCGAACCGATTATCTGGCCGAGCCATTCGAAAAAGCTTTCTACCTGCATGTGTACGTCCTGATGGAGTGGTGGCGTGGTTGCCGGATCCGAGCCTTGGGCTATTGATCGTGCTGCGTAGTTCCCGACCGCTCAAGTATGGCGCAAACATCTCTGTAGCAGCTGCCGAAGGCTGCGTTCGGCTGCGAAGCAGTCGACAGTCCTGCAGCCCGCGTTAAAACTGAAAGACCCAGGTGCTCGGTTTTGCGACTGCTGCGCAGCCGAACGCAGCCTTCGGCAGCTGCTACATAGACCTTGCCTTCACCCTCCATCCCCCCGAAGCTATACGCCTTCAGGAGAGCCCGATGAACCTTGTTGAACTGACCGAACGCCTGCACGCCATTCGCGACCGTAACGACTGGCGGCAATTTCACAGCCCGAAAAACCTGGCCATGGCCGCGAGCGTGGAAATGTCCGAACTGGTGGAGATTTTTCAGTGGCTGACCGAAGACCAGTCGCGCCAGTTGCCGGCGGACAAGCTCGCCCATGTCGGGCAGGAAGTGGGCGACATCGTGCTGTATCTACTGCTGCTGTGCAGCGAGTTGGGGTTGGACATGAATGAAGTGGTGCGCAGCAAACTCGCGGACAGCGAACGGCGGTTCAGCTGATGAGCGACCGTCATTTCGATCAACTGGCGACTCGCTTCGCCGAAAAAATCTACGGTGGCGCCAAAGGTGCGATCCGGCTCGCGGTGCTGCAGGCCGATCTGGCCGAAACCCTGCCAGACCGCCCGTTGCGCGTGCTGGATATCGGCGCCGGCCTGGGCCACATGTCGTTGTGGCTGGCCGAGCGCGGTCATCAGGTGACCCTCGCCGAGCCCGCCGAACCAATGCTTGAAGGCGCCCGTCAGCGCTTCGCCGAAGCGGGGCAAACGGCGACATTCATCCAGGCGCCATGGCAGGACCTGCTTGGACAGCTCACCGAACCTTATGACCTGGTGCTGTGCCACGCCGTGCTGGAATGGCTGGCAGAACCCCATGCGATTCTGCCGGTGCTGCATCAGTTGACGAAGCCGGACGGCTGGTTGTCCCTGGCGTTCTACAACCGCGATGCGTTGATCTACCGCAACCTGCTCAAGGGCCATTTCCGCAAGATGCGCAAGAACGACATGGCCGGTGAAAAGCAGAGCCTGACCCCACAGCAGCCACTGGATCCACGGGAACTGGCGGCGCAACTTGAGAGCATGTGGCAGGTCGAAACCCAGAGTGGGGTGCGGGTTTTTTACGACTACATGCCGGTGGAATTTCAGGCTCGCGTCGAACTGCCGGACTTGCTCGAAATGGAACTGGCCCACCGCCGTCACCCAAGCTTCGCCGGGCTTGGGCGCTACCTGCACTGGATCTGTCGGCCGATCTGACCGGAGCGCGAAATGAAAAGTCGTTCAGGGTTACTGGTGATCTGTCTCGGGTTGGCGGCCTGTCAGGGCAGCAACCCTTATGTCGCGACCTCCAATCCCCTGCCGCCGGCACCGCCTCAGGCCGCCACCACCTTTGACCGCAGCGCCTACCCGGCACCGCCACGCGACTACGGCCGCTATCGCAGCTGGGCCTGGCTCAACGGGCGCCTGCCACCGGGCACGGCCTGGGCCGACTCGGAGCAGGTGGCCGAAGCGGTCAGTAATGCCCTTGATCAACGCGGCTTGCGCCCACTGCACGACAACCGCCCGGCGGACCTGTTGGTCAGCGCCGACCTGCGTCTGGAAACCCGCTTGCGTCAAGTTCGGGATGACTATGGTTATGGCGGGGGCTACTACGGCGGTGGTTATGGCGGTTACAACCGCTACGGTAGCGGTTACGGCATGTACAACACGGTGCCGGTCATCCGTACCTATCAGGTACAAGTCGTGGTGGTGCGCGTCGATCTGTTCGACGCGAGCACTGGCGAGCCGGTATGGAGTGCCAGTGCCGAAACCAGCAGTCAGGGCAGCCAGAGCGAGCGTACCGATGCCATACGCGAAGCTGTCGAAAAGGCCATGTCGGCGTATCCTCCTAGTTAGCTTCCTTTACAGGAAGTCTCCCGCAGGTGCATGTCTTCTACCGGAGAAAAATCATGTTCCGCCATCTCGCTTTACTGACCATGGCCGCGCTGCTCTCTGCCTGCGCCGCCAACCAGGTCAATCATGATTTCGATGCCAGCCGCGACTTTGCCGCCTATCGTAGCTGGAGCTGGAAAGAGCCCGCCGTGCAATACCGTCCCGATGATCCACGGATCAAAAGTGACCTGACCGAACAACGCATCCGCCAGTCCATTGCCGATCAGCTGGATCAACGCGGCTTGCGCCCGGCCGCCGCCGGTGCCAGCTCGGACCTGAAGGTACAGGCCTATTTGATCGTCGAAGATCGCCAGCAACAAGTGACCACCTACTATGGCGGCGGTTATGGTGGCCCATGGTACGGCTACTGGGGCGGGCCGATGTACAACGAAACCCGCAACATCAGCTACAAGGTGGCGACCATCCAGGTCGACCTGCTCGATGGCAAGGACGGCAAGCTGGTGTGGCGCGGTAGCGACGAGCAGACGCTCAGCCGTACACCGAATCCACAGGACCGCAGCAATACGATCCGCGAGACGGTCGCGCGGATATTGGCTAACTATCCACCACACTAAACCAACACCACCGATCCACTGTGGGAGCGAGCCTGCTCGCGATAGCGGTCTGTCAGTCACATCAACTTCAGATGTGCCGCCGTCATCGCGAGCAGGCTCGCTCCTCATGGTTTCTTTGTCATCGGCAGTAGCATGTTGCCAGCAATCTGGCGGACCCTTGTCTACACTGCTTCACATCGTTGGAGGTAGCCCTCGGCAGTGCGCCGGCAAAGGAGTGAGCCATGTCTCCCTGCTTGCAGTTTCGTAGCCCGGCCCGGCAACGGGGAGCGATCGGATTGATGGCGGTGCTGGCTCTGGGCATGGCCTTGGTGTTCCTGCTGCTGGTGGTCGACAGCGGTCGCCTGTACCTGGAAAAACGCAGCTTGCAACGGGTGGCGGATATGGCCGCGCTGGAGGCTGCCACGCGCAACGGTGATTGCGCCGCAGGTGCCACCGCTACGGCCTATGCCACCGCCAGCGCAAACCGCAACAATTTCACCCTGCCTGACCCCACGCGCAACCTGACGGTGGCCTGTGGCGCCTTGACCCTGGACGCCAACAATCTTCGGGTTTTTACGGCTGATCCGAGCAGCAGCGAAGCCATTCGGGTGACCGTCAGCCATTCGATTCTGCAGAGTGTCGCCGGTGGTATTGGTGCCGTGTTCGGCGGTGCTCCGGCCGGTGAGACCCTCAACCTGACCGCAACCGCCGTCGCCACGTTGCCGCCACCGCTGGCATCGCTGACCATTCGCACTACGGTGTTGAGTGTCGATACCAGCAAGTCGGCCACCCTCAATGCGCTGTTCGGTGGTTTGTTGGGCGGCAATCTGAACCTCTCCGTGGCAGGTTGGGAAGGGTTGCTGAACACCAACATCAGCCTGCTCGGTTACCTCGATCGACTGAAGGTCGACCTTGGCGTCAACGCCGCCGGGTATAGCCAGGTGTTGGGCACTTCGGTAGCCGTCAGCCAGTTGATCCAGACCGCCGTCAATGTGCTGGACCCCGGTGGCACACTCGGCGCGACGGCGACCATTGTCGGCCTGCAAGCACTCAAGGTTGCCGCTGGCTCGACGACCGTGGTGCTGGGCAATTTGTTGCACGTCGAGAATGGCAGCAACTTGTCGGCGTCGACGACTAACGTGAGCGTGTTCGACCTGATCGAAGGCATCGTGCAACTGGCCAACAAGAAGAACGGCCTGGTGGCGACACTGCCGATCAATCTGGCGGGGCTGGCGCAAATCACGGCTCGGGTGCAGGTGCTGGAACCGCCGCAACTCTCGGCGATCGGCAATCCGAAAAACGCGGCGCTGGATCCATTGGGACCCAATCGGATCTATGTGAGAACCGCGCAGGTTCGCACATTGCTGTCGATCGACTTGCCAGCGCTGGACGCCATCGCGGCGCTGGTCAATGCGGCGGCGGATCTGGCAGGACCGCTGACCAACATCCTCAACGCGTTGCTCAATCTCAACTTGGTGGCGGTGCTCAATTCACTGACCTGTGCCATCGGCGTGCCCTGCCAGACGCCTGACATTATGGTGTTGCCGGGGCCGATACGGCTCGATGTAGCTCTGGACGTCGCCAGTGCCAGCAGTTACGTCACGGCTTATAGCTGCGTCAGTAACACCAATAAAACCCTGACCACCAGCACCAGTACGTCGCTGGTGAACCTGAAAATCGGCCGGATAGATTCGGCCAGCATGTTCGGCAGCAACACCACGCCGCCAGCGGTCACGGTACAACCGTTGAAGGTGATCGATATCGGAATTAAAACCTGCCGCCGGCTTCTCTTTCTGCCCATCACCTGCGATCCGCGTGTACCCGGTGTCGGTGGCGGCATCGATATCGTTGCCGACACCAGCGTGGCGGCGAACACCAACATTTCCCATGTCTATTCCGCACCACCCGCCACCAGCCTGCCGGAAATCAACCAGCCGCCGTTCTACTACTCGTTCACTACCAGCAGCATTGTCAGCAACTTGCTCAACACGCCGGTTAATATTCATGTGGACATGTATGGCCCGTCGGGCAGTCTTGTCAGCGGTCTGGGAGCCATCCTGAGCAACGTCACCACCTTGCTGATCAGCGCGATCAACAGCGTGCTCAGCCCGTTGCTCGACAGCTTGATCAACACCTTGCTGTTAAGCCTTGGGATTGATTTGAACAAGGTCGACGTCGGCGCCAACCTCAGCTGTCACTCGGGGCGGGCGACGCTGGTGATCTGATCGCCCGTGGCAATCGGCAACTCGATACAAAACCGCGCGCCCTCGGTCGAATTTCTTACACTTAAGCGTCCGCCCATATTTGCGACGATGCCGTAACTCACCGACAACCCGAGCCCGGTGCCGATGCCCACCGGTTTGGTGGTGAAGAAGGGTTCGAAAATCCGCTCCAGCAGCCGTGGATCGATACCGCCACCGTTGTCCTCGACCCACAGTCGCACCCAGTGTTCATCGCGTTCGGCGTACACCGAAATCCACGGTTTGAACTCCCGGTCGGCCTCGCGTTTGCTCAGCAGCGCATCCCGCGCATTGACCATCAGATTGATCAGCACCTGTTCCAGCTGATCGACGTAACCGCGCACTTGCACTTCGAATCCGGTCTCGCTGACCCGCAGTTCGACGCCTTTGCCGCGCATGCCTTCGGACAGCAGTGACAGCGTGCCTTCAATGGCTTGAGCCGGATTGAACGGGTGCTGCTCGATCTCCGAACGCCGACCGAATACCCGCATGTGATCCACCACCCGCGCGGCGCGCTGGACTTGCGCGTCGATGCGGTTGAGCTTGTCTGTCAGGTAATCGATTTGCGCATCGCCATTGCTCAGGCGCTTGAGCACATTGACGATGGCCATGCGCATCACGTTCAGCGGCTGATTGATTTCATGGGCCAGCCCGGTGGCCATTTCGCCAAGGGTGGCCATTTTCGCGCTCTGGGTGAGCTGCTGTTGGGCGCGCCGGACTTCGGTGTTGTCGCGGCCCACAGCCTGTATTTCAAGCAACTGCCCCTGTTCGTCGAACACCCCGCGATCCGACCAGACCCACCAGGCGTGTTCCCGTCCTGGCAGTTGCAGGTTGATTTCCGCGGTGCTGACCGGAAACTCCGGGCTCAGGTGACTGAGCCGCTGGAGGAACGCTTCGCGCTGCTCCGGCGACATCCAGCTGCCCAGGTTCACTCCCGGCAGCTTCTCGGGCTGGCATTCCAGGTAGGTCGCCAGCGGGCGGTTGCCGAAGGTCAGTGTCAGGTCTGGAAGGTAGCGGCATATCATCGCCGGGGAATCTTCCACCAGGATTCGATAGCGCTCTTCACTCTGTTTTACTTGCTCGGCGGCCAGGGTCGCTTCGGTGACATCCAGCCACAGCCCCACGGCTTCCACCGGCAGCCCAAGGTCGTCGCGCAGCAGTTTGGCTTCGTCGAGCAGCCAGTGATAATCGCCGCGACTGTCGCGCAGCCGATAACGGGCACGCACGGAGCCTTCGCGCAGCAGTTGCCGGGTGCGCTCGAAATAGCAGTCGCGGTCCTCGGGGTGGACCCGTTCCACCAGCGCGCCGGCGGCACAATCGGCGAGCGACCAACCGAGCAGCGGCAACAGGCTGTCGCTGAAAAATGTCGGTTGCAGCGCACCTTCGACATAGCGCTGCACGTAGATCACCGCCGGTGAACTGGCAATCAGATTGTCCAGCCGGGCATGGGCGGCAGCGGCGTTCTGCTCCTGATTTTTGATGTCACTGATGTCGAGCATGAAGCCCACCAGCCGCCGGTTTCTGCCGATGCCCAGGGCTTGGCCTTGCAGTCGATACCAGATCGGCGTTTGCGCCACTTCGGGGCGATGCAGGCGTACGCACAGCAGCAATGGCGCACCTTCGTCCTGCAAGGTTTGCAGGCGCATCGTCAGCTCTTCACGGTCGGCGGGATGGATCTGTTCGAGCCAGTTGTGCAGCGGTAAACGAGTGCTCGCAAGGTTGAGCATACCGGCCAGCGATGGCGCCAATTGCACCTCGGCACTATCGCTGAAGACCTCCCACCAGCCGGTGCCGAGCAAGGCTTGCAGAGACTCCAGCCGCTCCAGTTGCAGATGGTGCTGATGCTCGCGCAAGCGCTCCAGCAGCGGGCCGGCTAGCGCGGCGGTGAGTTGTAACCAGTCGCGCTCGCTCAGGTCGGGGGCACGTTCTTGCACCGGGTAGAAACCACAAAGTAACCAGGCCACCACGCCTTGGGCATTGTGGTACGGCACCGCGAACCCTTCGGCATTGCCGAAGATGCCTTGCAGGCGCGGGTGTTCGCTGGGGCTCAGTTGCTGGGGGACGGAGCCATTCAAACTGTCAAGGCCGGTACCCAGGCGTTGATCGATTTTCCACAACCCGGGTGCATCGAAGGCCGCGTAATGCTGGTGGATCAGCCAACCCTCGGCCTGTTCATCGAGCAAGGCCATGGCGATGCACGGGATCTGAAAACGCTGAGCCAAGCCTTGCAGTTGCTCCGCCAGCACCTCGGGCAAGCGCGTCAAACTGCACAGGCGCAACTGTTCGCTGATCTGCGCGGAGAGTAATTGGCATTGTTCGCGGCTGCGCGCTTGTCGTCGTTCGAGCAACAGGTCGCCGATGTCGATCAACTGCAACAGCCAGTTTTCGCCCAACGGCTGCACCCAGCCACGCAGATGCAGCGGTTGTTCGCCGAGGCTGAAAAAATCCAGGTCCAGACTCTGTCCCTGCCACTCGGCAGGCGTACCTTCGACTGACAGGCTGCTGTGGGGCATGAGGTAATCGAGCAGATGCGGTGTCTGTGCGCCGGGCATTTGTTGCGCCAGCAGATGCCGCAGCGGGCCGCTCAGCTGAATCACCCGACCCTCGTCATTCAGATGCAACTGCAAACCCACACGTTGCACGCTCGCAGTGTCCGCACTGTTGGAGGGCTGTGGCGGTTGGCGATTGAGCAGGCGCCCGAAGAGCTTGTCTCCGGAACTCAAAATTGCAGGCTCGATTGGGCGGTAAGGGTTGCCGGCAGATTGGGCACCGAGCCGATCCCCGGTAGCACCAAAAACGGCAGGACTTGATTCAGTTTGCTGGTGGGGTAATTGATGGTGACCGTCAGTACGCCACCGGTGTAGGTGGCACTGGCGTCGGTGGCCACATTGAAGTTCAGCGCGGCGGGAATCCAGGCCAACTGTCGAGTCAGTTCGGTGGTCGCTATGTTTCTGACGGCGGTGTCGTAATTGGCGGTGCTCGGGTCCAGCGCCACACTGCGGCGCACCGCTTCGGCTGTCGATTGATTGAATGATTGCATCAGCAACAGCGGCAGGCTGTAACTGACCAGCCCATAAAACACGGCGAAAAAGATGATGAACACCAAAGCGAATTCAATCGCCACGGCACCTTTTTGTTTGCGGGGGAGGCCTGTTTTCATGAGTGCGTCTACCCTGACCATCACGACGTAGTATCAGCAT
This sequence comes from Pseudomonas cucumis, assembly GCF_030687935.1. Classification (GTDB taxonomy): domain Bacteria; phylum Pseudomonadota; class Gammaproteobacteria; order Pseudomonadales; family Pseudomonadaceae; genus Aquipseudomonas; species Aquipseudomonas cucumis. The sequence goes on from NZ_CP117454.1 coordinate 714,704, forward strand.
AGAATCATTCAGCCAAAACGGACGTTTTTTACCGGATGCAGAACTTTGTCCTACTGATCTGGCTGACGCTTTGCGCAGCTCAGGATGTCCGAGAGCGGCACATCGCCAATGGCCTGACCCTTGGCGTGGGCGTATTGGCGCTGACGTATCTGTTGTGGACGGGCACCACATGGTTGGGGGCCGAGGCTGCGCAGGGCGGCTGGGCTTTGTTGTTGGCTCTGGCTTTCACCTTGCCCGGTTATGCATTGAAACGTCTGGGGGCGGGCGACGTGAAACTGATGGCGACGCTGGGTCTTGCGACGGACGGTATGCACCTGCTCGGCGGCTTCATCGGCGCCGGATTGGCCAGTGCGTTCTGGCTGCTGTTGGCGCCAAGACTCTGGCTGTATATGGGGCAGGGGCTTAGGGATCATCTTCGTTACCTGGGACCAGGAACGTCAAAAAAGCAGCCCTTTGCGCCGTTCGTATTGGTGGGCATGTTGCTCACTCTGGTCTGGATGCATTAGTCGCCGGGCGCTACTCGTTCTATGTACATAGTTGGAAAGTGCGTCTACTTTCAACAACAGTTGTTGTACAGCCTATGGGCAGTGGGTACAGGAACGGTCAAGCCAGACTTGGCATGGAGTGACACGTGAACAAGCGTATCTCGGCAATAAAAGTCCTTGTGGTCGATGACGAACCATTGATTGTCGAAGAGCTTTGCGAGTTCATCGAGCGCAATGGTTATCGCTGTGTTCCTTGTCAGTCCGGCAAGCAGGCGATCGAGCGTTTCAATGAATATGAGGATATCGGTCTGGTGCTCTGTGATTTGCAGATGCCCGACATGGATGGCATTCAACTCGTTCAGACGCTGCAACAATTGTCCGGCAAGCACCGGGCGTTCGAGGCGATCATGCTCACCGGCCGCGCAGACAAGCAGGATGTGATCAAGGCGTTGCGCGCCGGGTTCGCCGACTACTATCAGAAACCGATAGATCTGGCGGAGTTGCTCGAAGGTTTGCAGCGCCAGGAAGTGCTCTTGCAGGAGCGGCAAAAAAACCTGCAGTTGGGGCATTTGAGTCAGAAGTTGCAGTACCTTTGTGAGTCGATCGACGAGTTGTATCAGGATCTGGACAAGGTTCGTCGGGGACCGTCTTCGGTGTCTTCGTCTGATTCGGCTGACGGTGCATTCAGTGAGGCGGAGCGGGTGGAGATGCCGGCGGTTTTCAATCAGCTGTCGCCGCGGCAGTTGGAAGTGGCGCGGTTGGTGGGCAAGGGGCAGACCAATTATCAGATTGCCTGTGAGTTGGGGATTACCGAGAACACGGTGAAGCTTTATGTGTCGCAGGTGTTGCGGTTGACGCATATGCATAATCGCACGCAAGTGGCGTTGGCGTTGTCGCCTGGTAATGCTGGGGGGCGGCGGCTTACTGCGCACTGAGTTTTTCGGGTGTACGCTGTTTCATGGTGTACATATCCATTTCTGCGGTAACGGCGGCTTATGGTTTCGCCCTTACGGCGAGTCCCTTTTGGCAAACGCCCCAAAAGGAACCAAAAGGTCTCGCCCCAAGCGTACGGCCCCTCGCTAAGGCTCGGCGTTCCTTCGCTCCGGTATCCATCTGGGGGCATCGCCCTACGGTCTGCTTCGCTACGACCTACATGCGATGGGTTCGACTGCGTCGAACGGCGCTGCGCGCCAATCCCCAGATGAACACCTCCACTCAGCCTCCCGAAGGGGCGGGTGGATCAAAATCAAAAGCCAGATCAAAAGCGGCTGGCGAGCTAACGCTCGGCCTGTTGAGTGGTGAAGGGCGGGTGCACGCCGCTCCACTGTGGGAGCGGGCTTGCCCGCGATGGCGGCCCGACAGCCGCCCAAGCTCTCTCAGACATACGCCGCCCCACTTGTAGGAGCGAGGCTTGCCCGCGAAGGCGCCCTCACAACCAACCAATCTCCCCCAGACATACGCCAATCCACTGTGGGAGCGAGCCTGATCTCGCGATGGCGGCCTTACAGACAATGATGTTTATCGATCAGTAAAATCATCAGAACCTTCCCACATGTTTTTCAGGTTGCCCGTCGGACGCTGCGTCTCTAGCCTTTGTCCGTCGCTGACAATTCAGCGACCGGGCGTCGCGGCTCGATTCTTGAGGCATAATCGCTCCACCGAACAACAACACTTTTGGGTGTCTGTCGTTCGTGTCATGGCGACTGTGCGCGGGATACCTTCGGGTATGCCGAGCTGCCTCGGGGATCGGTCCGCGAACCCGCGTACAGCTGCCACCCCGCTGCCTGACCGCGCGCTCGACCACTACCTCAAGCCACCGCTCAAACAACCCGAAAGCCGTAAGCCAAGCAAGATGTTTCTGGTCGCCCTTGGCCCATGTCTGCGAATCACTGGCCTCGGCCAGCGTCATGACCAGCGACATTGCCGCGTATGTCGACACCCCTTATTGCAGACGTACACCGTTCAGCTGTGGGATATCAAGTCAGATCAAAAGATCGCCGCCTTCGGCAGCTCCTACGCGGAATATGCGTTTCCCCTGTGGAGCTGCCGAAGGCGGCGATCTTTTGATCCTGGCGGCCTGACAGCCGACCAATCTCTCTTAGACATACGCCGACCCACTTGTAGGCGCGAGGCTTGCTCGCGAAGATGGCCTTACAGGTAACGATGTTTATTGATCAGTAAAAACATCAGAACCTTCCCACATGTTTTTCAGGTTGCCCGTCGGACGCTGCGTCTCTAGCCTTTGTCCGTCGCTGACAATTCAGCGACCGGGCGTCGCGGCCCTTTGATCTGATGCATAATCGCTCCACCTAGCAACAGCACTTTTGTGTCTGTCGTTTCGTGTTATGGCGACTGTGCGCGGGATACCTTCGGGTATGTCGAGTTACTCAGATCTCGGTCCGCGAACCCGCGTACAGTTGCCACCTAAAATTGCGTCGCGGCAATTGGAAGTGGCTCCATTTCAAATCTGAGGAGTCACCATGTTCAAAGCCACACCGAATCCCCCTGAAACCGACAACGTTTCCCCTTACGAATCTACTGATTCAAAAAAATTCCACGACGCCGCTAACCGCGCGCTCGATCACTATCTCAACCCATCCGCCCTCAAATCCCCCGTGGCCCGCAAGCCGAGCACGATGTATATGGTTGCGCCGGATATCAAAGACGAAGACCTGTTGGCCCACACCTGTGAATCGTTGGCCCAGGCCAGTGTGATGGCGAGTGATTTTGCAGGGTATCTGGAAGGGCCGCACCGGCACACGGCGATGGCGATTCAACAGATCGTCATGCTGGCAGAACTGGCGGTGAACCGGATGCTGGATAACGTTGCCATACCAAAAACCGCGCCACACAGCTGACCCCCTGTAGGAGCGAGGCTTGCCCGCGAAGGCGATTTCACATTCAACATGGATGTCGTCTGACACGCCGCCATCGCGAGCAGGCTCGCTCCCGCAATTGAATCGTGTGCATCTGCGAGGGATTGGTTGGCTGTCAGGTCGCCTTGGCGGGCAAGCCTCGCTTCTACGGGATCGCCGTTGGCCTTTCAACGAACAAAGGCCCGGGCCAAAGCGGTGAAGCTGGGGCCGGCCAGTACGATCAGCAATGCCGGGAAGAGAAACAACATCATCACGACGGACATTTTCGCGGACATTTTGGAGATGTATTCCTGCAAGCGTGTCAGGCGTCGGTCATCGAGCAGTAGTTTGAGCCCCAGCAGTGATTTCATGGCGCCGCCGCCCTGGTGGATCAATTGCTGAAGAATCACGCAGGTGTCGGTGAATTCGTCCACCGCCAGTAACTGGGTGGCCTTGTTCAGCTCTTCGCCCAGTTCCAGACCGGAGTCGACCCGCGTCAGTATCAGGCGCAGTTCATGGGTCAGGACTGGCAGTAATTGTTTGCCTTCGATGCTCAGCACGCGCAGCGACTGCTCCACCGCCATGCCGGATTCGAACAGGATGCGCAGCAGCGGAATGAAGGTAGATATCTCGATCGCCAGTTGTTTTTGTCGACGGTGTGCGGCAGCGGCCAGCAAGCGTTTGGGCAGTAAGTAACCGAGGGCAGTGGCGAAGGCCGGGGTGATCCAAGGGTTGTTAACCTGCGCAAAGAACACACTCTGGATCAATAGACTCAGGACCAACGCAAGCACCGGTATGCCGATCTGGCAGGCAGCGAACAGCGAGCGTTGTCGGGCGCTGCGCCAGCCGAGGCGGTTGAGCAGCATTTGGGTTTCGTTGTCCAGTTTGACCGAGCGCTGACCGATGCGGCTGTCGCCCAGCACTTGCAACCAGTGACGGACGCGATGGTCGCTCAGTGGTTTGCCGTCCAGTCGTTGAGCCACTTGGCGAGCACGCCGATGTTGCTCCAGCAGCCCACTGAGCAGCAACAGCGTGGCCGCCAGAAACAACAATGCGCTGATCAGCAGGGCTATTTTCATACGCTACGCAACATGCGCCACAGCGCCAGGCAACCCACGACCTGCAGGCCGAACGCGGTCGCGAGCATCATTTGCCCCGAGCTGCTGTTCCACATGGCGAGCAGGTATTTCGGATTGGACAGCAAGAAATAAGCGGCGAGCCCCACCGGCATCAGGGCCAGCACCACCGCGGTGATGCGGGTTTCGCCCGTCATGGCGCGCAATTGGCGCGCAGCCTGGTCTCGTTCGCGGATCATTTTGATCAGGTTCTCAAACAGCTCACTGGCATTACCGCCGTAGCGGTGATTGACCTTCAGGCCCAGCGCGAACAAGCGAAACTCGTCTTTCTCGTACAGTTCGGCGAAGTCCGTGACAGCATCAGGCAGGCTGACGCCCAGTTGCACGTTGCGCTGAACCCGGCCCATGGCGTTTTTCAGTGGGTCTTCGGCGGCGTCGATGGCGACCAGTACCGCATCGGCCAGGGTGCGTCCGGATTTCAGGCTGCGCACCGTGTGATCGAGCAACGGTGGTAGTTGTTCGATCATGCGCTTGAGCCGGCGCTGATAGCACCAACTGATGTACAGCCGCAAAGCCAGCGGCGGCATCAGCAACAACGCCAGCAAACCGATCCAGCCCGCGAGGGCAACGCCCAGCAAGATGCCCAAGGCCCAGAGCAACAGCCACAACCCCAGGCGCTCGGTGGGCCGACCGAGGCCGGCGCGTAGAAAGGCTCGCTCCAGGCCAGCCCAGGATGATTTCGCCACCGCCAGTTGCGGTTGCCCCTGCATCAAGCGACCAAGGGTTCGATCGATGCCGCTCTGGCGCAGACCGTTGTAGAACAAACGGATCGACAGGCCCAGCAACGTCAGGCAAATCAGGATGAGCAGCGTCGGTTTGAGCATGCCGTGACCCTTCAGTGCGATAAGGGAGAGAGCGCCGACTCACGACGCAGTTTATCGCCGGCGGGGTTGACCGCCTCGCGCAGAAAACCGAAACCGGTGCGTCGGTCGAAGCGGAACAGCGTATTGGTCACATAGATGTCGTCACGAATACCGACGACCTCCACCACTTCGCTGACGCAGCGGCGACCATCGGGCAGGCGCGTCAGTTGGATCACCACGTCCAGCGCCGCACAGATCATTTGCCGCAGGGTGCGTTCGGCGATGGCGCGTCCGGTCAGGCCCACCAGAGTCTCGAGGCGCAACAGCGCATCCTGGGCATTGTTGGCGTGTACGGTGCTCATGGAACCGTCGTGCCCGGTGTTCATCGCGGTAAGCACGTCAACCACTTCGACGCCGCGAATCTCGCCGAGGATGATCCGGTCCGGGCGCATCCGCAGTGCGTTGCGAATCAGATCGCTGGCCTTCACTTCGCCGTGGCCTTCGGCATTCGGCGGTCGGGTTTCCAGGCGCACCACATGAGGATGGCCCAGTTGCAATTCGGCGACGTCTTCGATGGTGACCAGGCGTTCGTGAGGGGCGATCAACTGGCTGAGAATGTTCAGCAGCGTGGTCTTGCCGGTGCCGGTACCGCCGCTGACAAGGATGTTGCAACGCTTGCCCACGGCCTCCTGAATAAATTCAAAGATCGCCTGATCGATGGTTTGCATCGCCATCAGGTCGGAGCTTTTGAGCATGTCCTTGCGGAATTTTCGAATCGACAGGCACGGGCCATCGAGGGCAATGGGCGGGATGATCGCGTTGACCCGGCTGCCATCGGGCAGGCGCGCATCGACCATCGGTGAAGACTCGTCGAGCCGTCGGCCCAAGGGCGCGAGAATTCGTTGCATCACCCGCTCGACGTGGTGGTCGTCGATGAATCGCAGGTCACTCAGGTGCAACACACCGTCGCGTTCGACGAACACCCGGTGCGGGCCGTTGACCAGGATTTCGGTCACCGTCGAGTCACGCAGCAACACCTCTAGAGGACCGAAGCCGGTGAGCTCGTCGACGATTTCCTCAGCCAGCCGCTCCATCTCATAACGGGAAATCGCCAGGTGCAGACGGGCGATGTACTCGGCGACTTTGTCGATGACGAACTGCGACAGCATTGGCCGCGAACCTTCCAGCAGGTTTTTCCCGGACTCTTCGATGGCGTCGATGATGTAGCGGTGCAGCACCAGTTTCAGGCCTTCGTGGTCGGTATTGCCGGCCGGCCCGTGGGAGGGTGCGCCGAAGAGTCTTTCCCCGCTCATTGCGCGCCCCTCAATCGGTCAAACCAGCCAGCCTTGGGTTTATCCAGATCTTCGGAGCGTTTAGCCAGACGTTCGCCGAGGGCGCGCAGGCTTTGGGTCAGGCCTTCGCGCGGAGCCAGTTCGAACAGGCTCACCCCCTGATTTTTTGCGTTGAGCCGTACTTCAGGGCTGTAGGCCAGGACCGCCATAACCTCCATGCCGAAGCTTTTGCTCAAGGTGTCGGAGTCTGGCGCGACGTTGCGCAGATAGCGGTCTACCAGCAACCTGGCGTGATCGAGCTTGAGGCCTTTTTCGCGCCAGCGGCCGAGCACCTCAAGGTTGCGTCGGCAGTCGAGCACATTCTGATCGGTGTACCACAGCAACTTGTCGCAATGGCTGACGAAGGTGCGCAACGCTTCGCTGTCCGACTGGCCGGTGAGGTTCACCACGATGTGCTGGAAATGTTGACGCAAGGCGCTGAGCAACATGTACAGCTCGGCGGCACTGGTCTGTTCCAGCGGTTCGTCGTTGCTGGCATAGGCAAGAATCCGCAGCCCGGCGTCACAGGTGGTGAAGGCGCTGTCGATCAGCGTCGCGTCGAGGCGCCTCAGATGGCGCAACGCATCGCCGAAATGAAACGAGCTCTCCAGCCCCAGCAACGCAAGGCTGTCGCCACGCGGCAGGCCCAGATCCAGCAACAGTGTCTGCTGGCCGCTCTTTTGCACCACGTGCGCCAGGTGGTTGGCGAGCAACGCTCCGTCGGCATTGTTCTGCGCACCGTAAAGCACGGTCAGGCCACCCTGTTGACTCTGTTGCAGGTTCGGCGCCACGGTCGGCAGGCGTTTGCTCAGGCGTCGCACCAGCCCGGCAACTTCACTGGAGCGCGAGCCGTAAGAGACGAAATCCCGCGCGCCGGCACGCATGGCATTGAGCACGAGTTGGTTGTCCATGCCGTCGCCCAAGGCAACGATCGCCAGCATCGGTTTGGCTTCCAGGGCACCCTCGATCAACGCGCTCTGGGCCACCACATGCTCACGGTCCAGACCCACGAACACCAGGCTGGCAAAGGTCACGTCCACCAGCGTCAAGAGTTCATCGAGGTTGCCGCCACCGGCGCTGATCACTCGGCCCAAAGGGGCAAGGGCACCTTGCAGCCACTCGAAGTCGGTGCTGTTGCGCGTGATCGCGAGGAACGTCTGACTCAGGTTCTGGGGTTGGCTCATAGCGATAATCCGCTGCATTTATCGAAGCAGCCGTTGTCGAGCAAGTACTGCGTGAAACGTCTGCGCATGGAGAAGCGTCCTCGCTCGATTCAGGGCGTTTGTTGGGTGACTTCATTGCCGCGGATGACTTCCACGCTCGTCTTGCGCGGTGCTGCGCCGCCGGTGGCGGGTTTGGGTGTGCCGGCCAGGGCCAGTTGACTGAACTGCACCAGTTCGCGGTTGGCACTGGCCAGGCTCGCCTTTGAATCACGGTTGCCGGCCCAGTATTGGTTCAGACGTTTTTCTTCGGCACTGCGCACGGCCAGGCGTAAAACCCCGACCTGAGCCGCGAGCATCAGGCGACTCAAGAGGGCTTCGGGGACCGCGAGCAAAACGGTGCGGGCGTTGGCGCGCAGTTGTTCCTGCTTGAGTCGCTCTTCGTGACTGCGTGCCGGGTTGGCAGGCTGCCCATCGTTCATCAGCCCCAACTGGTCGCCGACACCCAGCACCCGCAATGCCGGGACTACGACCTGGGCCGATTGCTGGAGGTTGTTGGTGTCCATGCGCAGAAACAGCAGGACGTCGACATAGTCGCCGGGGCTCAGTTGACCGCCGACATTGACCACGTCATCCGCCGCCACGGCGAGGGCACGCTCATCGGGGCGGATCATTCGCGCCAGCGCCCCGCCGGTTTCGAAACTTTCATCATTGAGCCAACTGCCGGCAGTCAGCGTGCGCCAAGGCATACGGCCAATGGCTTGATCGAGACGGGACAGGCTGCCGGCCGGGGCGGTACGGAGTTTTTCCACGGTCACGTCGGCGGCGGTGATTTGCTCGAACGGCGCGATGTCACGCAGCAGCACAACCACCGGCTGGCGGGTCGGGTCGTCCGCCGGCGCCAGTATTGGGGCCGATGATGTGCCGGGTTGCGCGACGGATTCGGGTGCCGGTTGGCGACTCAACGCCAGCCCCCAGTAACCGGCAATGATGGCGCCTACCAGAAACAGCCCGGCCAGGCCCATGGTGACGCGACTGTTCATGAAGGCTCTCCCTTTCCTGCTGCGTTAACGCCCCCCAGGAGCTTCAATGAGATGACTTCGCAATCAGGCAGCTATGAACATGGAACTATTTCGCTATTTGACGGTAGCGCAGGTAGAGCAAAACGCCATTACAGGGCGGTAAATATCTGACAAAAGTAACGGCTCGAAGCCAAAAACGCTGTTTTATGACGTCAATGAACCGGTTACTACTTAAGTATTAATAGGTTCTTACAGTTGTTGGTCTTGGGTTTGCCGACAATGCTGATGCTGGCATAGGGGAATCATGTTGCGGCCGTGCAACATCCGCTGTCATAGGAGACACGTCATGTCCTTTATTAAAGTTGTTCAGAAGATCAAATCCGAATTCGTTTTTTACAGAGGTCTGGCCAAAGATACTGAAGGTGCTTCGGGTATCGAGTACGCGATTATTGCGGGTATGGTGGCCGTTGCGCTGGCAGCATTTGCGGGCCCCATCGCCACCAGTGTCACCGACATGTTCACCACAATTTCCGCCGCGCTTTGATTTGAAGGTTGGCAACAGGCATTCATTTGCCAATCCCGCAAAGGGCTTCTAACGTCAAGGCTTAGTCCATTGCAGGTGTTACCCATGAACGCTCCAGCGTTTCCTCGCCAACAGCTTCTTCTGGTCGATGATGAGGAGGATGCGTTGCTGGAATTGGCCGAGTTGCTGGAGGGCGAGGGCTTTACTTGTTTTACCGCAACGTCGGTCAAACTCGCCCTTCACCATTTGACTTGTCATCCTGATATTGCGCTGGTGATTACTGATTTGCGGATGCCGGAGGAGAGTGGCATGTCGTTGATCAAGCGGTTGCGTGAGCATACGGCTCGTCAGCATTTGCCGGTGATTGTGACGTCGGGGCATGCGGATATGGAGGATGTGAGTGATATGTTGCGGTTGCAGGTGCTGGATTTGTTTCGCAAGCCGATTTATCACGTGCGGTTGTTGGAGACGTTGAATAATTTGTTTCCTGGGGTGGTTAGTTCCTGATCTTGGCGGCCTGACAGCCAACCAGTCTCTCCCGGATGTACGCTGCCCCACTGTTTTGATCGTTCCCACGCTCTGCGTGGGAACGCCTCTACGGACGCTCTGCGTTCGGCTCTTGGGACGCGGAGCGTCCCGGGCTGCATTCCCACGCAGAGCGTGGGAACGATCAGACCGAACCATCAGGCAACCGGCCGCCACTGCCCAACCATGTGTTCCAGATCCCCCGCGCCCATCAACTGAAAATCCCCGCTGGACCCCGCCGCGCTGGACATCAGCGTCACTTCACTGGGAAGGCGCACCGGTTTCCTGAACTGCACCGCAATCTCGACGTTGGCCGTTGGTAAATGATCGGTCAGGGCTGCCAGCGTACGGGCCTTGTTCCATAGACCATGGGCGATGGCGCTGGGAAAACCGAAGAGCTTCGCGCTGATCGCACTCAGGTGGATCGGGTTGTAGTCTCCAGACACCTTGGCGTATCGGCGGCCAATGTCCGCCGGCGCTTTCCAGTGGGCGACTTCGGCCAGCGACAGCGTCGACGCAAAAGCTTCTTCGACGGGCTCGCCTTCCAGTTTGACGCCGCGACAAAGCATCTGGCTTTCCGCCTCCCACAGCGGCCCCAACTGATCGTCGAGCGTCGTCACCAACTCGAACGTCGCACCCTTGGCATGGGGTTGCAGGTTCTGCACTTTCACGCTGACCCGCACCCGGTGCACACCACCCATGGGGCGCAAGATGCGGATGCGATTGCTCAAGTGAATCAGCCCCAGGAGCGGGAATGGAAACGCTTTGGCCGTGAGCAATTGCATCTGCAAGGCAAACGCCAGGATGTGTGGATACGTCGGTGGTAGCAGCCCGTTGTCGGCGAAACCACAGACCTTGCGATACGCCTCCAGGCGTTTCGGATCGACATTGACCCAGCAGTGATAACCCAGGTCAGGCAGGGTGGTGCCGGTGATTTTGCGTCGCGTTGCCGCCTTCACATACAGCGTTTGCAGGCCCGGTTCGCTATTGAGTGTTTGCCAGTCGGTGGTCATGGTCAGGCTCCCAAAACGCTTTGCCCACACACGCGCAACGCCTGCCCGGTAAACGCTCCGGTGCCCGGTTGTGCCAGCCAGGCCACGGCTTCGGCGACGTCTTGCGGCAGGCCGCCCTGGCCCAACGAACTCATACGCCGCCCGGCTTCCCGCAGGCCGAAGGGCAGGTGCGCGGTCATTTGGGTTTCGATGAACCCTGGCGCCACCGCGTTGATGCTGATGCCGCGCTCACTCAGCAGCGGCGCCCAAGCCTGAGCCAGGCCGATCAACCCGGCCTTGCTCGCCGCGTAATTGGTTTGCCCGCGATTGCCGGCGATGCCGCTGATGGACGCCAGCAGGATCACTCGGCCGTTGTCGTGCAAAGTGCCGCTGTCGAGCAAAGCCTTGGTCAGCACTTGCGGCGCGTTGAGGTTGACCGCCAGCACCGCGTCCCAGAATTCCGGGGTCATGTTGGCCAGGGTTTTGTCCCGGGTGATGCCTGCGTTGTGGACCACGATGTCGACACCGTCCGGCAAGTGCTCGATCAATTGTGCGGCGGCGTCTTCGGCGCAGATGTCCAGGGTGATGCCGCGCCCGCCGAGGCGTGCGGCCAGGGCCTCGAGATCGCTCTTGGCCGGTGGCACGTCGAGCAGGATCACCTCGGCGCCGTCGCGGGCCAGGGTTTCGGCGATCGAGGCGCCGATACCGCGAGCTGCGCCCGTCACCAATGCCTTGCGTCCCGACAAGGGGCGACTCCAGTCCATCACCTGCGCCTCACACGCCTTCAAGCGAATGACTTGTCCGGAAATGAACGCGCTTTTGGGCGAGAGGAAAAACCGCAATGGGCCTTCCAGTTGATCTTCGGCACCTTCGCCGACATAGATCAGCTGCAAAGTACCGCCGCTACGCAGTTCCTTGGCCAGCGAACGGCTGAAACCCTCCAGGGCGCGTTGGGCGCTGGCGGCGAACGGGTCGCTCAAAGTCTCTGGCGCCCGGCCAAGAATCACCAGATGCGCATGGTGATCGAGGTTTTTCATCAGCGGCTGGAAGAACTCGCGCAGCTGTTTCAGCTGATCGACCTGCACCAGATCACTGGCGTCGTACACCACGGCTTTGAGTTTCTGACCATGGCCGGGAATCCACGCGGTGGCCAGGGTCGGATCGGTGCCGTAGCTGTAAATCGTGTCGGTCAGGCGGTTGGCGAGGCTGCCGACTTTTTCTGTCAGCGGGCCGCCGCCAATCAACAGCGCCCCCTCGATTGGCCGTAGCCGGCCTGCTTGCCAGCGTTCCAGTCGTACCGGCGACGGCAGACCCAGGGCACCGACCACACGATGGCCGATGGACGAATTGGCGAAGTCGATATAGCGGTCAGACATGGATCACGCTCCAGCAGCTGGGGTTAAAAGTGTGGACCAGGAATGGCAATTAGTCGTTCGACCCACGAGATACGGCCTACGCTTGAGGATTGTAGTCTTCACAGAATAGGGAGCTTTTCATGACTCAGCTGCGTCGCGTCGCGATTATCGGTGGTAACCGTATCCCCTTTGCCCGGTCCAACGGGCCGTACGCCACTGCCAGTAACCAGGCGATGTTCACCGCAGCGCTGGAAGGCCTGATCGAGCGCTATAACCTGCACGGTGTGCGCATGGGTGAAGTGGCGGCAGGTGCACTGCTCAAGTATTTGCGCGATTACGGCCTGACCCGCGAATGCGTGCTGGGCTCGCGGTTGTCGCCGATGACGCCGGCCTACGACATCCAGCAAGCCTGCGGTACGGGTCTGGAGGCGACGTTGTTGGTGGCGAACAAAATCGCCCTGGGTCAGATCGAGTGTGGCATCGCCGGTGGCGTCGACACCGCCTCGGACGTGCCGATCGGGGTCAACGAAAGCCTGCGCAAGATCCTCTTGCAAGCCAACCGCGCCCGAAGCACCGCCGACAAACTGAAAACCTTCCTGCAACTGCGTCCCCGCCACTTGATGCCCGACTTTCCAAGCATCGGCGAGCCGCGCACCGGCCGGTCGATGGGCGAACACTGTGAAATGATGGCCCAGACTTGGAGCATCCCGCGTGACGAGCAGGATCAGCTGACCCAGCAAAGCCATCAGAAACTGGCCGCGTCCTATGCCGAAGGCTGGCACAACGATTTGATGACGCCGTTCCTCGGCCTGACCCGGGACAACAACCTGCGCCCGGATCTGACCCTGGAAAAACTCGCCTCACTAAAACCGGCCTTCGAGAAAAGCGCCAAGGGCACCCTGACCGCGGGCAATTCCACGCCACTCACCGATGGCGCGTCGGTGGTGTTGCTGGGGAGTGAGGACTGGGCGAAAGAGCGCGGCCTGCCGATCCTCGCCTATTGGCGTGACGGCGAAGCGGCGGCGGTGGATTTCGTCAACGGTGCCGAAGGCCTGCTGATGGCGCCGGCTTATGCGGTGCCGCGTTTACTGGCGCGCAATGGCCTGACCTTGCAGGACTTCGATTACTACGAAATCCACGAAGCGTTCGCCGCGCAGGTGCTCTGCACACTCAAGGCCTGGGAAGATCCGCAGTTCTGCAAAACCCGTCTCGGCCTCGACGCGCCGCTGGGCTCCATCGACCGCAGCCGCTTGAACGTCAAGGGCAGTTCACTGGCCGCCGGGCATCCATTTGCGGCCACCGGTGCACGTATCGTCGCTAACCTGGCGAAGCTGCTGAGTGCGGCGGGCAAGGGGCGAGGTTTGATTTCGATCTGCGCAGCGGGCGGTCAGGGCGTGACGGCGATTATCGAGCGCTGATTACTGATTCCTGATTACTGGGGGTTGAGTAGTGTCGCGCGTTGCTGCGCGGCCAGTTCCCGGTTGCGGTTGGCGTACCCCTCGGCCATCACCGAGCAGACGATCAGCTGCAACGGGTGATAGATCATGATCGGCAGCAGGATCAAGCCAAGGCCGGGGTTGGCACCGAAGATCAGTGCCGCCATCGGTGCACCGGCCGCCAGGGATTTCTTGCTGGCGCAGAACACCGCGGCAATCTCATCGGCAGGGCTGAACTTGAGCGCGCGAGCGGTGCGGGTGGTCGTCCACAGAATGACTGCCAGCAGCATCGCGCTGCCAATCAACGCGGTGAGAATCACGCTGTTGCCTTGTTGCCGCCACATCCCCGACACCATCGAGTTGCAGAACGCCGAGTACACCAGCAGCAGAATCACCAGTTTGTCGGCGATGTTGGTGTAGCGCTTGTGCCGAGCGAAAAACTTGCCCAGGAACGGCCGCAGCAATTGCCCAAGCACCAGCGGCAACAGCAGCATGGCGCACAAGTCGAGCAGGGTTGCACCGAGTTCGATACCCCCCGCGCCGCTACCGACCACGAAACTCACCAGCAACGGTGTCAGAAAAATCCCCAGCACGCTGGACAGGCTCGCGTTGAGAATCGCTGCCGGTACGTTGCCGCCCGCGCTGCCGGTCAGGGCCACGGACGAGGAAATGGTCGAGGGCAGGGCGCAGAGGTAGAGGAAACCGAGCATCAGCAGTGAGGGAATGTGCGAACCCAGCAGTTTGTCGCTCAGCAGCCAGATCAACGGAAACACCGCAAAGGTGAAGGTTTGAACCATCAGATGCAGCTTCCAGTTTTTCAGCCCGTGGCTGATCTGCTCGCTGGAGAGGTTGACCCCATGGAGGAAGAACACCAGAAACACGCCGATGTTGATCACGTACTCCGCGTGCATCCCGCCGCCGGTGGCGCCGAAGGTCGGGAAGACATACGCCAGCAGCGTGGCGATCAGCATGCCGCACAAGAACCAGTCGGTGACCGCGCGTTTGAGGTGTTTGAAGGCATGCATGACCGGCACCGAATCCATTTGTAAGAATTGATGACTTAGCCTAACGTCGGCTCTACCAGCCGTCTTGCGACATAAGGCCAATCAATGCCGACTAACGGACAACTTTCCCTCGAACGAATCATTCCTACGCTCACCGTGTTGCCGCGACCGTTGTATGCGCGGGCGGAAAGTCTGAACGCCGGTTCGTGGACACCGCCCCATCGTCACGATTGGGTGCAGTTTTCCTACGCCATCAGCGGCGTTCTCGGTGTGCATACCGCCGAGGGCAGTTTCTTTGCGCCGCCGCAATGGGGCATCTGGATTCCGGCGGATCTCGAGCATCAAGTCGTGACCTCGATGCGTGCCGAGATGCGCAGCCTGTACGTGCGCCGCGAGGATTGCCCATGGGCGGACGGGCGTTGCCGGGTGCTGGAAGTCACGCCATTGGCGCGAGAGCTGATCAAGCGTTTTTGCCTGTTGCCGGTGGAATATCCACAGGGTGACAGCCAGGAGGCGCGATTGGTGGGCGTGTTGCTGGATCAGTTGGCGAGTCTGCCGGAGGTGGGGTTTTCCTTGCCGCTACCCAGGCATGAACGTTTGCTGGGCTTGTGCAACGAGCTGATCGACAGCCCTGAGCGCAATGCGACCTTGCAGGAGTGGGCCGAGCGTTTGGGCTCGTCGGAGAAAACCTTGATGCGCTTGTTTCAGCGTGAAACCGGCTTGAGCTTCCGCGGCTGGCGTCAGCGCATGCGACTGCTGTCATCGTTGAGTTTGCTGGAGGAGGGGAACAGCGTGACCCATGCCGCGCTGTCTTGCGGGTATGACTCGACGTCGGCGTTTATTGCGGCGTTCAAGGGGTTGTTCGGGTTTACCCCCGGGGAGTTGTTCAAACAGTAGTTGAATGATCGTTCCCAAGCGCAGCAAAGGAATGCAGCCCGGGACGCTCCGCGTCCCTGCCGAAGCGGACGCGGAGCGTCCATTGAGGCATTCCCACGCAGAGCGTGGGAACGATCATGCCTACTCAGGTCCTGAACCGCCGGACCAACCCATCCAGCTCATTCGACAACCCCGCCAGGCTCTGAGAATCCAGCCGCGCCGAGTTTGCCAATTCCGCCACCAACTGCGCATCGCCATGAATCTGGCTGATGTGGCGGTTGATGTCTTCGGCCACTTGATGCTGTTCCTCCGCCGCCGTGGCGATCTGAGTGTTCATGTCGCGAATCACATCCACCGATTCACGAATCTGCCCGAAGCTGCTGCGCGCTTCACCGATCCGCGTCACCGATTGCTGCGACACTTCCAGGCTCGCATGCATCTGCTGCGTCACCTGGCTGGTGCGCTTGGCCAGGTTGCCCAGCAGCCCGTCGATTTCCGCCGTAGAGTCGGCAGTGCGTTTGGCCAGGGCGCGAACTTCATCCGCCACCACCGCAAAACCACGACCCTGTTCACCCGCCCGGGCCGCTTCGATGGCGGCGTTCAGCGCCAGCAGGTTGGTCTGTTCAGCGATCGAGCGAATGGTCCCGAGGATCGACTGTATGTCGTTGCTATCGCGCTCAAGCTGTTGCATCGATTGCGCCGACTGTTCGATTTCCAGGCTCAAGCGATCAACACTGCTCACGGCGGCATCGATCTGCTGCTGACCTTCGCGCGCCTGGCGCTGGCCGCTGTCGGCCGACTCGGCAGCCTGGCTGCAGGAGCGCGCGACTTCGTTGGCGGTGGCGACCATTTCGTGGAATGCCGTGGACACCATGTCCACCGCTTCGCGCTGGCGCCCGGCGGCTTCGGCCATGTCGCTGGACACTTGGGTCGAGCTCTGGGAGGTGGCGAGGATCTTGGTCGCGGCGCCGCCGATGCTTTGGATCAGGTTGCGAATCGCCGCCAGAAACTGGTTGAACCAGTTGGCCAGTTGCGCAGTTTCATCGCTGCCACGGATTTGCAGGTTCTTGGTCAGGTCGCCTTCACCTTGGGCGATGCCTTCCAGACCACTGGCCACGCTGCGGATCGGCCGCACGATCAGGCTGGCGAAACTGGCGCCGACGATGGCGAAGAACACCGCCAGCACGGCGGCGATGATCGCGATCAGCCAGGTCAGTTGAGTGGCCGAGCTCATCACGTCGGTCTGCTTGATCAGGCCGATAAAGGTCCAGCCCAGTTGTTCCGACGGCCAGACGTTGGCCATGTAGCGCTCGCCATTGAGCTCGATTTCCACCAGCCCTTTGCCGGCCTTGGCCAGTTGCGCGTAGCCATCGCCGAGACTGTTGAGGGCCTTGAAGTTGTGTGCTGGTTGCTTCGGATCGACCAGTATTGTGCCGGTGTTTTCCACCAACATCAGGTAGCCGGTTTCGCCGAGTTTGATCTGTTTGACGATTTCGGTGAGCTGCTTGAGCGTTACGTCGATGCTGACCACGCCGCCGTTGGTGCCCAGCTTGTTGTCGATGGTGCGCACAGTGCTGACGTAAGTCGCATCATCCTGAGCCCAGTAATAGGCTTCGGTGCGAAATGGCTTGCCGGGTTTGGCTTGCGCGGCTTTATACCAAGGGCGCTGGCGCGGGTCGTAATTGCTCAGCTTCGCATCGTCTGGCCAGGACACGTAACCGCCCGCTGCGGTGCCAAGGATGGCATAGGCGTAGGCTGGGTGGCTGTTGCCCAGGTCCTGGAGGAGGGCGAAGATTTTTTTGTCCGACTCGCCTTGGGGAATACTCTCGGCGTTGGCGCTCATGTAGGTCTTGAGGCTGTCGTCGGAGTTCTTGATCAGCGGTTGGGTGGCCAGGTAATCGACGTTCTGGCTGATGCCGTCAAAGAACAGCTGCATGGCATTGCTGACCTGACGAATCTCGCGGCCGCTGCCGTCGACAAAATTATCCTTGGCATCGCTGCGCAAGTTCAGCACCACGAGGGTGGCGACCAGCACCACGGGCAAGCAGGCGATGATTGCAAACGCCCAGGTCAACTTCTGTTTGATGTTCATCCGCGCTCCAGTTTTTTCTTGTAGGCCCACGCAGTGCAGATGACTCGCGGATTATTGGCAGCTGTAAACGTTTACGATCGTCGGACAATTTCTGTTCCCTCTAATGCCTTCGGCTGATGAGCGAGGAAATTGAGGTCTGTTGAGAGAAATCCGGCGAAGGGTAGGGATCTACGTGTCAGATTCTGTCGCAAATGCCCTTGTAGCCCTTCGTCAACAAGTGGCGCAGGCTCAGCTATGATCCTGAGCGGTCAATGGGTTGTGCCCGATTAATCCGGCACATTGTGTGCTTCTTGATGTTCATGGGAACGTTCATAGGTCGGCAACCCCTCCCGCGAATGAGAGGATTGCCGTATAACGAATGACTTTCGCGTGTTTGGTAATAAAGGACCCACAATAAAAGCTGATGAAGACTCCAAAACGCATTGAACCCCTGATCGAGGACGGTCTGGTCGACGAGGTGCTGCGCCCACTCATGAGTGGTAAAGAAGCAGCTGTTTATGTGGTGCGCTGCGGCAACGAGCTGCGTTGTGCCAAGGTCTACAAGGAGGCGAATAAACGCAGTTTTCGTCAGGCGGCCGAGTATCAGGAAGGCCGTAAGGTGCGCAACAGCCGGCAGGCTCGAGCGATGGCCAAGGGCTCCAAGTTCGGCAAGAAAGAAACCGAGGACGCCTGGCAGAATGCCGAAGTGGCGGCGTTGTTCCGGCTGGCCGGTGCCGGTGTGCGGGTACCCAAGCCGTATGACTTCCTCGAAGGCGTGCTGCTGATGGAGCTGGTGGCCGACGAGTACGGCGATGCCGCACCGCGTCTGAACGATGTGGTGCTGGAGCCGGACCAGGCGCGCGAATATCACGCGTTTCTGATTTCGCAAATCGTGCTGATGTTGTGTACCGGTTTGGTGCACGGTGACCTGTCCGAGTTCAACGTACTGCTGACGCCGACCGGCCCGGTCATCATCGACCTGCCGCAAGCGGTGGATGCGGCGGGCAACAACCACGCATTCAACATGCTGGAGCGGGACGTGGGCAACATGGCATCGTACTTTGGTCGCTTTGCACCGGAGTTGAAGCGCACCAAGTACGCCAAGGAAATGTGGGCGTTGTACGAAGCCGGCACTTTGCACCCGGCGAGTGTGTTGACCGGCGAGTTCGACGAACCGGAAGAACTGGCGGACGTTGGCGGGATCATGCGCGAGATCGAGGCGGCCCGTCTCGATGAAGAGCGCAAGCAAGCGATCCGCACTGCGGACGACGCGCCGCCGAGCAAGACCGAAGAGCCGCCTCCACCTTGGATGCAGTAATCGGTTGACCCAAAACCCGGCTTCGGCCGGGTTTTTTGTAGATGCTTTTTTTGGGACCGCGTCGTCTGCATCGCGGGCAAGCCCGCGATGGCGTCAGACCAGACAATCCACAACGGCGATACTCACCACACTCAAGGACTGAATGTGAACACCTCCACCCGCAACGCCCAACTGATCATCGCTGCCCGACTGATTTCGGACTTCGGCGCTTTCCTCAACATGGTCGCTTTGGCCACTTACGTCTACCTGCTCAGCAACAGCGCCATGAGCGTCGGCATCTTCCTCGCCAGTCGCGTAGCCGGAGGGATCTTTGCCAGCCTGATCGGCACTCGGTTCTATCGCCGCTGGGCCGGGCGCCTGCCGCTGATTGCCTTCGACCTGCTGCGCGCCGGTTTGCTGAGCTTGCTGTTATTGCTGCCGGTCACCCAGCAAGCGCTGCTGCTACCGCTGATCGCGTTCGGCCTGGGCTTCGGCAATTCGATGTTCGCCATTGGCCTCAACAGCCAATTACCGCACATGATCGATCAGGCGCAGCTGCTCAAGACCAACGCTTGGATTAGCTCGGCGTCGTCTGCGGCGATGGTCGGCGGGAGTCTGGTGGCGGGGTTGTTGGTGGCGGGGTTTGGCTTTGAAACGGTGTTTGCCCTGAACGTGGCCACTTACCTGCTGGCGGCGTTGTTGATTGTGCCGCTGCGGTTTTCCAGACCTGCACCCAGTGATGAGCCCCTTCAGCAACAAGGCGAATGGCCGGCCCTGCGTCAGGGCTTGCGCACGGCGCCGGTGCTGACGGCGATGCTCGCCGTTGCCATGGCCGATACGCTTGGCAGTGCCGCGCACAACGTCGGTTTCCCGATCATCTCAAAACTGCTGACACCCGAGTCGGCCAGCACCACCCTGGGCCTGATGCTGGCGGTCTGGGCCAGCGGGAAATTCATCGGCGCGCGAATCGCCAGTCGTCTGAAAGGTACGGACAACGTTCATCTGGAACGGCGATTCTTCTTCGGCGTACTGCTGATGTCTTGCGGCTTCATCCTGATGTTCCAACAGCAAACCCTTTACGGCTTGCTGCTGTTTTCATTGCCCGCAGGCTTGGGTGACGGCTTCTCGGAAGTCGGTCTGATGTCGCGCCTGCAACGTGAACCGGACAACCTGCGCCTGCCGATTTTCAGTTTCCTGACGCTGCTGCAAATGACCGGGTTCGGTATCGGCATGTTGATCGCCGCGCCGTTCTATTCCTGGTGGACGCCTGGCGCGGTGGTGTTGTTGTTCCACGGCATTCCCCTCACCACGTTGCTGGTGGCGAAGGGGTTGGCGTTCAGGAATGGGCGGGTTCGGCGCAGCAGCCCGACGCCAGCTCCTTGAGGATCGGGCAGTCCGGGCGGTGGTCACCGTGGCAATGTTCTACCAGGTCTTGCAGGGTGTCGCGCAGTTGCCCGAGTTCGCGAATCTTCTGGTTCAGCTCGTCGATGTGCTGACGGGCCAGCGCCTTCACATCGGCACTGGCTCGCTGATGGTCTTGCCAGAGGGTCAGCAGTTTGCCGACCTCTTCCAGCGAGAAACCCAGATCCCGAGAGCGCTTGATGAACGCCAGAGTATGCAGATCGTCATCGCCATAGACCCGGTAGCCGCTGTCGGTGCGATGGGCCGCCTTGAGCAGTCCGATGGACTCGTAGTAACGAATCATCTTCGCGCTCAGGCCGCTCTGGCGGGCCGCTTGGCCAATGTTCATCGGTTGTCCTCCAGGTCTTTGGGTTTCCAGGTTTTCAACAGTAACGCATTGCTCACCACGCTGACGCTCGACAGCGCCATGGCCGCGCCGGCCAGCACCGGGTTGAGGAAGCCGAACGCCGCCAGTGGCAGGCCGATCAGGTTATAAACGAAGGCCCAGAACAGGTTTTGGCGAATCTTCGCGTAGGTCTTGCGGCTGATTTCCAGCGCCGCCGGCACCAGCCGTGGATCGCCGCGCATCAAGGTGATCCCGGCAGCGTGCATGGCGACGTCGGTGCCGCCGCCCATGGCGATGCCAATGTCTGCCGCGGCAAGGGCCGGTGCGTCGTTGATGCCATCGCCGACCATTGCCACCACGCCGGTTTTTTTCAGTGCGGCGACGGTGGCGGCTTTGTCCGCCGGTAATACTTCGGCGTGGACATCGCTGATGCCCAGTGCCTCGGCGACCACCTTGGCGCTGCCGCGGTTATCGCCGGTCAGCAGGTGGCTGCTGATGTTCCGTGCATTCAGCTGTTGCACTGCTTGCAAGGCGCCGGGTTTGAGCGTGTCACCGAAGGCGAACAGGCCGAGCACCCGTGGTTCAGGGCTTTGTTCGATCAGCCAGGACAGGGTCCGGCCTTCGGTTTCCCAAGCGGTTGCGGAGTCGGCCAATGGTTCGGCGCTCAGTCCGCTTTCTTCCAGCAGACGCCGATTGCCCAAAGCCAATCGCCGACCATCGAGATTGCCGGCAATACCGCGCCCGGTCAGCGATTGACTGTCGCTGACATCCGCCACGGTCAGGCCGCGCTCGGTGCAGGCATCCAGCACAGCCTTGGCCAGCGGGTGTTCACTGCCGCGTTGCAGCGCACCAGCCATTTGCAGCAGGGCAGCTTCATCACCCTCGATGGCACTCAGATGCGCGATGCGCGGCGTCCCCGAAGTCAGCGTGCCGGTCTTGTCGAACACCACGGAGCTGACTTCATGCGCACGCTCCAAAGCTTCGGCGTCCTTGATCAAAATCCCGTAGCGCGCCGCCACACCGGTGCCGGCCATGATTGCCGTCGGCGTGGCCAGCCCGAGTGCACAAGGGCAGGCGATTACCAATACCGCGACCGCATTGATCAACGCAGTTTCCAGTGGCGCGCCGTACAGCCACCAACCGATCAAGGTCGCTAGCGCGATCAGCAGCACCGCCGGCACGAACACCTGGCTGACTTTATCCACCAGTTTCTGGATCGGTGCTTTTGCCGCTTGCGCGTCTTCCACCAGGCGGATGATCCGCGCCAGCACGGTTTCTGCGCCGAGCGCCAAGGTCCGAACCAGCAGCCGACCTTCGCCATTGATCGCGCCGCCGGTGACCTTGTCGCCTGGTTGTTTCGGTACTGGCAGGCTCTCGCCGCTGATCAGTGCTTCATCGGCGTGGCTCTGGCCCTCCACCACTTCGCCATCCACCGGGAAGCGTTCGCCGGGTTTGACCATGACCAGATCGTTGAGGCGCAAAGCGCTGATCGCAACCTCCTGTTCGCGGCCGTCGATCACCTGAATGGCTCGCTCCGGAC
The DNA here is from genome assembly GCF_030687935.1 of Pseudomonas cucumis. GTDB lineage: Bacteria > Pseudomonadota > Gammaproteobacteria > Pseudomonadales > Pseudomonadaceae > Aquipseudomonas > Aquipseudomonas cucumis. Next base: position 736,862 of record NZ_CP117454.1, read on the forward strand.
GCAAGGCTTCAAGGGCGCGAATGGCGCTGGCGGTCTGGCGCTTGGCGCGGCTTTCCAGGTATTTGCCTAGCAATACCAAGGCGATCACCACCGCCGAGGCTTCGAAATACAGGTGCGGCAGGCGGCCGGCGGCGGTGGCCCACTCGTAAACGCTCAAGCCGTAGCCGGCGCTGGTGCCCAGGGCGACCAGCAAATCCATGTTGCCGGCACCAGCACGCACGGCTTTCCACGCAGCGACATAGAAGCGCGCGCCGAAGATGAACTGCACCGGCGTCGCCAACGCGAACTGCACCCACGCCGGGAGCATCCAGTGCACGCCGAAAGGTTGCAGCACCATTGGCAGCACCAGCGGCAAGGCGAGGGCGATAGCCGCCAGCAAAGCCCAGCGTTCACGGCGCAGTCGTTGTTGTTGATTGTCGATTTGCGGGTGCTCGACTTCCCAGACGCTGGCGGAGTAACCGGCCTTGGTCACTGCGCCGATCAGGGTTTGCGGGTCGACCTGGCCGAGCAGTTCGAGGTGGGCACGCTCGTTGGCCAGGTTGACGCTGACACTTTTGACCCCCGGCACCTTGGTCAGCGCCCGTTCGACGCGACCGACGCAGGACGCGCAGGTCATGCCTTCGATGCTCAATTCCAGGGTCTGCTGTGGCACGCTGTAACCGGCCTGCTGCACCGCCTCCATCAACGCCGGCAGGCTGTCGCTGGGTGCTTGAACCCGGGCCAGTTCGGTGGCCAGGTTGACGCTGACGGCTGTGGCGCCGATGACTTTGCTCAAGGCACGCTCGACACGCCCGGCGCAACTGGCGCAGGTCATGCCGGCAATCGGCAGATCGAAGGTGGTGGATTCGGACATCGGTCACGCTCCCTGTAGAGATTGCCTACAGGATCAACCTTGCCATGCTGGCAAGGTCAAGTGCCATGTCTCAGATCAAAAGATCGCAGCCGACTCAGTATTCCAAAGCCGCAGGCTTGAGGTACATCCCTTCCTGCGTCATCGCAATCCGGAACTTCAACACATCCCCGGCCTTGAGCGTGATGTTCTGCGAACCCGGTGCGAGCATGCCCGGGTTGCAACCCGGGGCCTGGCCCGGCAGCAGTTTGAGGCGCAGGGACACATTGCCCGGCGGCAGGTTGAACGAGGTGCTCTGTTCCTGGAACAGTCGCGCCGATAGCTGATCCTGGATGTACACACCGATTTCGCAGGAAGTCGACACTTCCAGGCGCTCGCGGGAAATGATCAGCACGCCATAATCCTCCCCGGCGGCTTGAATCGAAGGTGTCGCGGCAAATAGGCTGAGGAAGCCAAACAGGCTGAGAGCTGACCAGCGCATGGCTGAATCTCCTGATGTCGAGTCATAGATGGACGCAGCTTGGCCGAGCACGACGCCGATTGCCAGCCCGGCAGCTTGCTTCAGAACTTGACCTTGCCATGGTGGCAAGCTCGAGACTGCCCTTAACCCGTATTAAAGGGCCCCATTAAGGAGACGTCCCATGCAAGTGTTCAATGTTGAAGGCATGTCCTGCGGTCATTGCGTCAAGGCCATCACTCAGGCGCTGCAAGCCAAGGATCCCGCGGCCAGCGTGCGCATTGATCTGGCGGCAAAAGAAGTCGGCGTTGAAAGTGCGCTGACGGCCGATCAAGTGATCGCCGCGATCAGCGAAGAAGGTTATGGCGTCAAATTGGCCTGAGTTTTTTAATAGTTAGCGACCTAACGGAATGTTCAAGGCGTCCACGTCCGGCTAGACTGTTGGCCTGCCGATCCATGGCCAACCTGCATGCCTAACCTGGACGCCTGATGAACCTCCGTACAATCCTGATTCTCGGCGCCTTGAGCGCTTTCGGTCCGTTGGCGATCGATTTCTACCTGCCGGCATTCCCGGCGATGGCGCTCACTTTCGGCACCGACGAAAAACACGTTCAACTGACCTTGGCGGCCTATTTCCTCGGCTTGTCCATCGGCCAACTGGCGTATGGCCCGGTGGCTGATCGCTTCGGGCGACGGATTCCCTTGCTGACAGGGCTCGGCTTGTTCACCGCCGCTTCATTGGCCTGTGCCTATGCGCCGACGCTGGAGTGGTTGATCGGCGCACGTTTCATCCAGGCGCTGGGCGGTTGCGCGGGCATGGTGATTTCGCGGGCGGTGGTCAGCGATAAATGCGATGCGGTGGGTTCGGCGAAGGTCTTTTCGCAGTTGATGCTGGTGATGGGCCTGGCGCCGATTCTTGCGCCGATGCTGGGCGGGTTGCTGGTTAACACGACTGGCTGGCAATCGATCTTTCTGGTGCTGACCGGTTTCAGTGCACTGGCAGGATTGGCAGTGGCCGTCGGGCTGCCGGAAAGTCTGCCGGCCCATGTGCCGCGCCAACCGTTGTCGGGCGCGCTGCGTCAGTACGGTCGGTTGTTGGCGGACCCCATCTTCCTCGGCCATGCCCTGACCGGTGGTGTCGCCATCGCCGGGATGTTTGCCTACATCGCCGGTTCACCGTTCGTCTTCATCAAACTCTATGGCGTGCCGGCCGAGCATTTCGGCTGGCTGTTCGGCATTAATGCGGCGGGTTTCATTCTGGTGGCCCAGGTCAATGCCCGGATGCTGGCCAAGCGCGGTCCGGCGTTTTTACTGGCGCGTACTGTCTGGCTCTATCTGGCGGGCGGTCTGGCTCTGTTGGCGGTCAGCGCGTTGCACACCGCGCAGTTGTGGCCGTTGCTGATTCCGCTTTTCCTCTGCATCGCCAGCCTGGGTTGTATTGTGCCCAACGCCTCGGCCTGCGCCATGAACGGGCAGGGCGCGCGGGCGGGCAGTGCATCGGCGATGCTCGGTTGCCTGCAGTTCAGCGTCGCCGCCGGGGCCGCAGCATTGGTGGGTGTTTTGCACGATGGCAGCGCCATGCCGATGGCCATGGTCATCAGCCTGTGCGGGATTCTGGTGGTGAGCGCAGCGATGCTCACCCGACGTTTGCAAAATACCCGGGCGCTGGCGCAGGCCCAGGTCTGAGGACGGACTCAGCCAGCAGCGCGCTGCTGACGGTCGGGAATCTGATGGGGCGCGTGCAAGCGCGCTTCAAGCGTTTTAGTGAAGGCCAAGGCTTCGGCCTCACTGCGGAACATCACAGCGTGTTGATCCAGGCGGACCTGCCAGCGGGATTTTGCCACTTCTTTTATCAGGATCTTCATTGCTGAGCTCCTATCGTAAAAGACGTCTCGTAAAAGACATCACGTAAATGATTGTTTGCAGAGATTTCGATTGTAGACCTGAATACGATCGCAATTGTGACAACGGTCAATTCTCTGACTGACGGCAAAAGATCGCCGGCTCCCACAAAGGCAGCGATCTTTTGATCTTCAGGTCAGAATCCTTCAAGCACAATCTTGCCCTTGGACTTGCCGCTCTCCAGCAGCTCATGGGCACGCCGCAGGTTGGCCGCGTTGATGGTCCCGAAGTGTTCGCCGACCGTGGTTTTCAACGTGCCCGCATCGATCAGCCCGGCGACGCGGTTGAGCAGTTTGTGCTGCTCGATCATGTCTGCGGTTTCGAACAGCGAGCGGGTGTACATGAACTCCCAGTGCAGCGACAGGCTCTTGCGCTTGAGCTTGGTCACGTCCAGGGACTTCGGATCATCGATCAACGCCAGTTTGCCTTGCGGCGCCAACGCCTCTACCAGTTGATCCAGGTGTTGATCGGTCTGGGTCAGGCTGGCGACGTGGGTCACATGCTCGAACCCGGCACGTTTGAGTTCTTCACTCAGCGGCTGGCTATGATCGATCACCTGATCGGCGCCCAGGTCACGCACCCAGCTCTGGGTTTGCGGCCGGGAAGCGGTGCCGATGACCCTCAGCCCGGTGAGCTGGCTGGCCAATTGCGTGAGGATCGAACCCACACCGCCAGCGGCACCGACGATCAGCAGGCTCTGGCCCTCATCGATTTTGCCTTCGCGCACTTGCAGGCGTTCGAACAACAGCTCCCACGCGGTGATGGCGGTCAGCGGCAGGGCGGCGGCTTCGGCGAAACCGAGGGTTTTCGGCATATGGCCGACGATTCGCTCGTCCACCACATGCAACTCGCTATTGCCGCCGGCACGGGCGATGGAGCCAGCGTAGAACACCTTGTCGCCAGCCTTGAACAAGGTCACTTCGCTGCCGACAGCCTTGACCACACCGGCCACGTCCCAGCCCAGCACCTTTGCCGCGCCACCTTCAGGCTGGACGTTCTGGCGGACCTTGGTGTCCACCGGGTTGACCGAGATGGCTTTGACCTCCACCAACAGGTCGCGCGGACCGGCGACCGGTTCTGGCAGTTCGATGTCTTGCAGGGATTTTTCGTCGCTGATGGGCAGGGAGGCGTAGTAGGCAATGGCTTTCATGGTGGGTTCCTCAGAGGGAATGATTTCGATGGGACAGATGATTGGTTATTTCCCGGCAAGATAAAACCCGCTAAAAGAGCAGTCTCTTTCAATATTTTTTTGATAATCGAGGCTGACGATGTTGCGTTTCGATGACTTGCAGTTGTTCGTCCGGGCCGCGGATTTGGGCAGTCTGTCGGCGGCTGCGCGGGTGATGGATATGTCGGCGGCGGTGGCCAGTGCGGCGTTAAAGCGCATCGAACAGCAACTCGGCGCGCGCTTGCTCGCCCGTTCTACCCGCAGTCTGCGCCTGACCGCTGAAGGCGAGGGCTTTCTGGAATACGCCCGGGCAGCCTTGAGCAATCTAGATGAGGGCCGCCGCTTGCTGGCCAGTGGGCAGGATCAGGTCAGCGGGATTTTGCAGCTGTCGGCGCCTTCGGATTTCGGTCGCAACCTGCTGTTGCCGTGGCTTGACGAGTTTCAGCGCGAGCATCCGAAACTCACGGTACGGTTGCTGCTGGGCGACCGCATCGCCGACCTGTTCCGCCAACCGGTGGACATTGCCCTGCGTTATGGCGAGCCGGAAGACTCGAGCCTGGTGGCGTTGCCCATCGCCCCGCAGAACCGTCGCGTGCTCTGTGCAGCGCCGAGTTATCTGGCCCGGCATGGCGAACCTCGGCATCTGGAGCAACTGGCTCAGCACAATTGCCTGTTGTTCATGCTCGGTAGCCGGGTTCACGATCACTGGAGTTTCCACGATGGCAAACGCGAAGTAAGCCTGACGGTCAGTGGCGATCGCTTCAGTGATGACGCCGATGTTGTGCGTCTGTGGGCCATGGCGGGGGCGGGGATTGCGTCTAAGTCCTGGCTCGATGTCGCTGCCGATGTGCTGGCCGGTCGATTGAACGTGTTGATGCCGGAGTTGCTCTGTGAGCGCGCACCGCTGAATTTGCTGTGCGCCCATCGCGCACAATTGAGTAAGCCGGTGAACCTTTTGCGGGAAATGCTTGCCAGCCGATGCGCTCGCATAAGCAGTCAATTTCCGACGAAATCGGATGTCGATCATTAGTCGCAGGCAAATAGCGAAATTTCTGTCAGGAACTATCACCACCAAAAGATCCCCGAAAGCAGGAACCGGCGGTTAACCCGCTTATACTAGCGCCCGCCTCATGTACGCACCGTCGACCTCGCAATGGCGAGTTCAGGTTCGATTCGGTCAGACCCAATGGTCATTACCGACCTTCGTTGCACCCGCGAAGCAATGGCCTGGGTGAGTGGGTGACTTTGCCCGGTTTATGGCGGTTTTCGCGTCTTGGCCGACGACACATTACTGGTCAAGATGTCTCTGAGCAGTAGACGAAACGATTCAACAGGGAGTGAATACATGGAACATGCACCTTGCATCAGCCAGATCGCCACATTGCTGGCTGACCCAAAGCGCAGCGCAATGATGTGGGCTTTGATGGACGGCTCGGCGCGGCAAACCGAAGAGCTGGCGCTGCTGGCCGGCCTGTCGCCGTCTTCGGCCAGTGCGCATTTAGGGCGTTTGTCCGCCGGAGGTCTGTTGAAAGTCGAAACCCGTGGACGCAAACGGTTTTTCCGGCTTGCCGCGCCCGAAGTCGGCGCCGCGATAGAGGCCTTGGCCAGCGCAACCCTGGCCAGCGCTCCTCGGGACATTCCAGAGGTTTTCAAACGCACCAGCCCTATCGCCAAACCTCAGGCGGCGCCTTCGTCACTGCTGCGGGCCAGACTCTGCGACGACCATCTGGGCGGTACCCTGGCCGCCGACCTCTACCAGCGCCTGCTGGATGCGGGATGGATCGAGCAATTCGATCAGCGGGTCATGATCACTCACAAGGGCGCCACACAATTGGCAACACGCGGTGTGTTCATCCAGGCGCTGGCTCATCGCAACAGCAGAGTCGCTTGCGCTTGCCCGGACTGGAGCGAAAGACGCCCGCACATGGGCGGATCATTGGGCGCGGCGTTGTTGCAGCTGTTCATGCAATCGGGCTGGTTGAGCCTGCCCAACGATTCGCGAGCGTTGCAGATCACCGCTGCGGGGCAACGGGAGATTCATCGCTTCGCCAAGGAAACCGAACTGGAAATGGCGTTTTAGAGCCATCGAGGTGCGACGTCCGGGATCTTTGTTTCAGGCGTCGTTCAGAGCTGTGGAGAGGTCGCATTTAGCAATAATCCCCAGCCGCTATCGCGCACACTCGATCCGGGGACTTTCAGGATTGGGGGAATGTGGCATGGAAACACGAAGCTTCAGCGCGGCAGAACGATTGGAGCGGCTGCCCATCAGCGGTTATCACCGCATCATTTTCATCATCATTGCCTTGGCGTTTTTCTTCGACTCCATGGACCTGGCGATGATGACCTTCCTCCTCGGCTCGATCAAAACCGAGTTCGGCCTGAGCACAGCGCAGGCCGGGTTGCTGGCCAGTTCGAGTTTCTTCGGCATGGTTCTGGGCGCATCGCTGTCCGGCATGTTGGCCGACCGCTTCGGACGCAAACCGGTGTTCCAGTGGAGCATTGTGCTGTGGGGTATCGCCAGCTACCTGTGCTCCACGGCGCAGAACGTCGAAACGCTGACGTTGTTCCGAGTCCTGTTGGGGATCGGCATGGGCATGGAGTTTCCGATTGCGCAGTCGATGCTGTCCGAGCTGATTCCGGCAAAGAGACGTGGGCGTTACATCGCGTTGATGGATGGTTTTTGGCCGCTCGGTTTCGTCGCGGCCGGGGTGCTGTCGTACTTCCTGTTGCCGGTGATTGGCTGGCGCGACATCTTTCTGGTGTTGGCTGTGCCGGCGGTGTTCGTCCTGGCGATTCGGTTTTTCATTCCCGAGTCACCGCGCTGGCTGGAGCAGGCCGGGCATCATGACGCGGCGGATAAGGTCTTGCTCGGCATCGAAGACCGGGTTCGGGCTTCACTGGGCCGTGCGGATTTGCCTGAACCCATTCGCCTGCCACGGATGGCGAGTCAACCGGGTACTTTCTTCTCTGCGCTAGGGGAGATCTGGTCGCCGCAGTATCGTCAGCGCACGATGATGATCTGGAGCGTGTGGTTCTTCGCTTTGCTGGGTTTCTATGGCCTGACGTCCTGGCTCAGTGCGTTGTTGCAACAGTCGGGTTTCGCCGTGACCCAGTCGGTGTATTACACGGTGCTGATTTCTCTTGGCGGGATCCCCGGTTTCCTCATGGCCGCCTGGTTGGTGGAGCGTTGGGGGCGTAAACCGGTGTGCGTCGTGACATTGCTCGGCGGCGGCGTCATGGCGTTTCTTTATGGCCAGAGTGCAGTGTTCGGCGGCAACGTCAGTCTGTTGATTACCTCGGGGCTGCTGATGCAGTTCTTTCTGTTCGGCATGTGGGCGGTGCTCTACACCTACACCCCTGAGTTGTACCCGACGTCGGCACGGGCCACGGGTTCGGGGTTCGCCTCAGCCATCGGCCGCGTGGGGTCGTTGCTCGGGCCGTTGGTGACCGGGCTGGTGTTCCCGATGACCGGGCAGGGCGGGGTTTTTGCGCTGGGGGCGATGTGTTTTGCGATTGCGGCGGGGGTGGTGTGGATGTTCGGGATGGAGACCCGGGGCAAGACGTTGGAAGAGTTGAGTGAGCCGGTGATTATCAATTAACACCGATTAAATGTGGGAGCGGGCTTGCTCGCGAAAGCGGTAGGCCAGTCGACATCATCGTTGACTGACACGCCGTCTTCGCGAGCAAGCCCGCTCCCACATTGGGTTCTGCGGTGAACCTTAAGGTTTCACCAACCGCGCATCCAGGCTGTTCTGCGCCAAGCGCTTGGCCTGATCCTGGGTCATGCCCAGATCGGTGTACAGCGCGTGGAAGTTCTCGGTGACATACCCGCCGAAGTAAGCCGGGTCATCGGAGTTCACCGTGACCTTCACTCCGCGCTCAAGCATGTCGAGGATGTTGTGCTGGGACATGTGATCGAACACGCAGAGTTTGGTGTTCGACAACGGGCACACGGTCAGCGGGATCTGCTCGTCGATGATCCGCTGCATCAAGCGCTCGTCTTCGATGGCGCGCACGCCATGGTCGATGCGCTGGATCTTCAGCAGGTCGAGGGCTTCCCAGATGTACTCGGGCGGGCCTTCTTCACCGGCGTGCGCGACGGTCAGGAAGCCTTCGTGGCGCGCACGATCGAACACCCGCTGGAACTTGCTCGGCGGATGGCCCATTTCCGAACTGTCCAGGCCCACGGCGACAAACGCATCGCGGAACGGCAGCGCTTGGTCGAGGGTTTTCTGCGCTTCGTCTTCACTCAAGTGACGCAGGAAACTGAGGATCAAACCGCTGGTGATGCCCAGTTGCTGCTCGCCATCCTTCAATGCGGCGGCGATGCCGTTGAGCACTACTTCGAACGGGATGCCACGGTCGGTGTGGGTTTGCGGGTCAAAGAACGGTTCGGTGTGAATCACGTTCTGCGCCTTGCAGCGCAACAGGTAGGCCCAAGTCAGGTCGTAGAAATCCTGAGAGGTGCGCAATACGTCGGCGCCCTGGTAATACAGGTCGAGAAACTCTTGCAGGTTATTGAAGGCGTAAGCCTTGCGCAGGGTGTCGACATCGCTCCACGGCAGGGCGATCTTGTTGCGTTCGGCCAGGGCGAACAGCAGCTCAGGCTCCAGCGAACCTTCCAGGTGCAAGTGCAATTCTGCCTTGGGCAGAGCGTTCAGCCAGTCGTACATTTTTGAAATCTCATCAGGTGCAATGGGGGCATTCTACAGATGCCCGCCGAAACAATGAGCAAAACCTGACCAGCCGGTTCATTACACGGCTTCCTGTTGTCGTCGATAGGCGTAGGTATCGGCAAAGCGCGACAGCAGGAACTCGGCGCAGGTGGTGGCCGGATACTTCGCCGGATGTTGATCGTCCTGGCAACCGGGCAGGCATTCTATGGCAGTGTCGGGATGCGGTTCGGCAAAGAACGGCATCGAGTACCGATCCACCCCCAGCGGGCTGATCACCCGGTGCGGCGTCGACAGGTAACGGTCGTTGCTCCAGCGCGCCATCATGTCGCCGAGATTGACCACGAATGTGCCTTCGATCGGCGGCGCATCGATCCATTCGCCCTGCACGTTGCGCACTTGCAGTCCGCCAGCGGCATCCTGATAGAGCAGGGTGATGCAACCGTAATCGGTGTGAGCGCCGGCACCTTGCTGATCTTTGGTGCTGGCAGTATGGCGCGGTGGGTAATGAATCATCCGCAGCACGCTGACCGGTTCTTTGAAACGTGTATCGAAGAAGTCACGCTCGATGCCCAGCGCCAGGGTCATGGCCCGCAGCAGGGTTTGGGCGAGCGCCTGCATGTCGACGTAGTGTTGTTCCATCAGCGATTCCCAACCGGGCATCGACGGATGACGGTTGGGACCGCGCAAAGGTTTTTCCGCAATAACCTCGGGATGATCGGCCGGCAGGTGCAGGCCCATGTCGAAGGTTTCTTTCAAATCGCTGGGTTTGCTCGGGTCGAGTTGCTCGGTGGCGATGGCGCCATAGCCGCGGTGGTGGCGGGTCTGGGTGATGTCGATCTTGAGTTTTTCAGCGGTGGGCAGGGCGAAGAAACGTTGGGCATGGTCGAGTACGGCGTCGATACGCGATGGGGCAATCGGGTGGCCCTTGATATAGAAAAAGCCCCATTCCTGGCAGGCGCGGTCGATTTGAGTGGCGACCGATTGCCAGGCGTTTTGATCAGCGTTGTAGAGCGGGCTGATGTCGATGATTGGGAGGCTGTTCATGCGATTGTCCTGAAGAGTACGCAGATTAAAAAAGCACTGCAGAGCCCTGTGGGAGCGGGCTTGCCCGCGATAGCGAACTGACCGTCAACAATGATGTTGAAGGTGATGGCCTCATCGCGGGCTAGCCCGCTCCCACAGGGTTTCATGTCTGGCTAAGTCACTTCGGTATCTCGGCCTTCATGCCTTCGACGTAGTAGTTCATCGACGCCAATTCCGCATTGGTTGCCGTCGCGCCCGCCGGGATTTTCTCGACACCGGCCTGATCCTTGATCGGCCCGGTGAACGGATGCAGGGCACCGCTCTTGATGTCGGCAATGATCTGCTCAGCTTCGGTTTTCACCGCAGCCGGCACCAGGTCGCTGATCGGTAGCTCAACCGTGCCTTCCTTCAGACCACCCCAGTAATCCTGGGATTTCCACGTGTGGTCGAGCACGCTTTGAGTCGCCTGAATGTAATGCGGCCCCCAGTCATTGACGATAGACGTCAGCACCGCTTTCGGCCCGAAGTGCGCCATGTCCGACGCATAACCGACGGCATATACGCCGCGCCGTTCGGCCGCCTGGATCGGTGCCGGGCTGTCGGTGTGCTGGAACACCACGTCCACGCCCTGGTCGATCAGCGCATTGGCGGCGTCGGCTTCCTTGCCCGGGTCGAACCAGGAGTTGACCCACACCACTTTGATCTCGGTGCCCGGGTTGTACTTGTTCAGGGCCAGTTGAATGGCGTTGATGTCGCGGATGACTTCCGGGATCGGGAACGAGGCGACGTAGCCAACTTTCTTGGTCTTGGTCATCTTCGCCGCGAGGAAACCGCCGACATAGCGGCCTTCATAAGTGCGCGCCAGGTAAGTGCCGAGGTTTTTGTCCTGCTTGTAGCCAGTGGCGTGTTCGAAGGTCACTTTGGGAAATTGTTTGGCGACTTTCAGGGTCGGATTCATGTAGCCGAAAGAGGTGGTGAAAATCAGGTCGTACTTGTCCTTGGCCATGTTGCGGATCACCCGCTCGGCATCGGCGCCCTCGGCGACGTTCTCCACGTAGTTGGTGGTGATCTGCTCGCCGAACTTCTCTGCCAGCGCCTTTCGTCCCTGTTCATGCTGATACGTCCAGCCGTGGTCACCGATCGGGCCGATATAGACGAAGCCGACTTTCAGCGGGTCGGCAGCACTGGCGGTCAGGCTGGCGCTCAGACCGATGGCTGCGGCGACAGCGCAGAGCAGCTGCTTCAACGGACGTTTATGCATGAACTGGAACTCCATTTTGTTGTGAGATGGAGGAGGGCAATGCAAATTGCTGACCAACAGGACAACAAATGGATCGAAATCGCGTAACGGCCATCGCGGGCAAGCCCGCTCCCACATGACCTGCGCAAATCCTGTGGGAGCGGGCTTGCCCGCGAAGAGGCCCTGACGATCACCACAGAACCATCCCGGTGCGCCCTCACCAATCCACGCCATTCACTGGTGCGGGCGGCTCCCACAATAGGTCTACGTCGATTTAGACGCCGGCGATCAACTGCCGAGCTGCCTGGCTGTGATCGGCAATCAACCCTTTCAGATCCAGTTCTTCAACCTGCCCGTCGATCACCCGCCACTTGCCACCGACCATCACCCGGTCCGCCCGATCTGCGCCGCAGAGCAGCAGCGCCGACACCGGATCATGGCTGCCGGAGAAGCGCAGTTCATCCAGTTTGAACAGCGCCAGATCCGCCTGCTTGCCCACCGCCAGTTCACCGATATCGGTGCGCCCGAGCAAACTCGCCGAGCCTTTGGTCGCCCAGCCCAGTACCAATTCCGGCGTAATCTTTTCCGCGCCATAACGCAGCCGCTGGATGTACAGCGCCTGACGGGTTTCGAGGATCATGTTCGACGCATCGTTGGACGCTGAGCCGTCCACGCCCAGACCCAACAGCGCACCCGCAGCGGTCAGGTCCAGCGTCGGGCAAATGCCGGAAGCCAGGCGCATGTTCGAACTCGGGCAATGGCAAATACCCGTGCCGGCCGCGCCGAGTCGGGCGATTTCGTCGGGGTTGAAATGAATGCCATGAGCCAGCCACGTGCGTGGGCCGAGCCAGCCGACGCTGTCCAGATAATCGACGGTGCGTAGGCCGAAACGCTGCAGGCAGAAGTCTTCTTCGTCGAGGGTTTCCGCCAGGTGCGTGTGCAGGCGCACGTCGAGGGAGTTCGCCAGTTCGGCGCTGGCGGACATGATCTCCGGGGTTACCGAGAACGGCGAGCACGGTGCCAGGGCGATTTGAATCTGCGCACCATCACCACGCTCGTGGTACGCGGCAATCAAACGTTGGCTGTCGTCGAGGATCACTTCACCTTGCTGGACGGTTTGCTGCGGTGGCAGGCCGCCGTCTTTTTCGCCAAGGCTCATGGAACCGCGAGTGAGCATGGCGCGCATGCCCAGTTCGCGAACACTCTCGACCTGCACATCGATTGCGTTTTCCAGGCCTTCCGGAAACAGGTAATGGTGGTCGGCGGCTGTGGTGCAACCGGACAGCAGCAACTCGGCCAACGCGACTTTGGTGGCGAGGGCAAGTTTTTCAGGGGTGAGACGAGCCCAGACCGGATAGAGGGTTTTCAGCCACGGGAACAATGGCTGATTAACCACCGGTGCCCAGGCACGGGTCAGGGTTTGATAGAAGTGGTGATGGGTGTTGATCAGCCCTGGCAGGATCACGTGTTCGCGAGCATCGAAAACGTGGTCACAGGGCACGGCCGGTTGCTGGCCGGCGCTGAGCACTTCGACGATCAAACCGTCTTGCAGCACCAGACCGCCACGGGCATCGAGCGCGTTGGCCGTGAAAATGGCGAGGGGATTTTTTAACCAGGTACGGGTCGCAGGCATGGGGGCCGGCTCCTCTGAAAGTTGGGTTCAGGGTTGCCAGCTCAGTGTTGCCCTGTCTGCTGATCCAGGGTCGCCGCGGGGGCGAGCTGCGGAGTTTCGAACAAAAAAGCTTCGCGGGCAAGCCTCCCCCGGCCAGACGATGCAGAACCCTGTGGGAGCCGGGCTTGCCCGCGATGCAGGCACCTCGGTCTTTCAGCGATACCGAGGTGATGCTATCGCAGCGGTGCGGCGATCCGACAAGCCAGCTCCCACAGGGAACAGTGGTGTTACCAGGGAATGGTCTCGCCCCTGTAGTTCACAAAATGATGCCCGCCCTTGCCGGCATACGCATTCACCTGATCGATCAACCCGCGGGTGCTGGTTTCCACATCAATGTCCGCCCCTTCACCGCCCATATCAGTCTTCACCCAACCCGGATGCAGCGACAGTACGGTGAGTTTCTGTTCGCCCAGTTGCGTGACGAAGCTATTGGTCATGGAGTTCAGCGCCGCTTTGCTGGCCTTGTACAGCGCCAGCTCCGGCGCGTCGGGCATGGTCACGCTGCCCAGCACAGAACTCATGAACGCCAGCACGCCGCTGTCTTCACGAATCTGCCCGACAAAACGCTGGGCCAGATTGATCGGCGCCACGGCGTTGGTGAAGAACAATTGACCGACCTCGGCCAACGTCGCGCCGCCCGGCGTCTGGACCTCCGGGCCCTTGACCCCGGCATTCACGAACAACAAGTCGAACACTTCACCCTTGAGTTGTTGGCTCAGGGCGATGACCGCTTGCTGATCGTCCATGTCGAGTTTTTCGATCCGCACCTTGCCCAACGCTTGCAAGGCTTCGGCGCCCTGCGGGTTGCGCACAGTGGCGGTTACTTGCCAACCGTCGGCCAGCAGGGTTTTCACCAGACCGAGGCCCAAGCCTCGGGAGGCACCGATGATGAGTGCGGTTTTTGCCTTGGACATGAATGGCTTCCTTGATAGATGAGAATCACGGATTCAAAGGACAACGTTGGCTGAGCCGATGTTGCAGTTCCTGACGCAAGACATCGAGTTCGGCGATGCGGGTTTCGATCAGGTTCAGTTTGTCTTGCAGCAGTTGGGTAACGGCATTGGCTGGGTCGGGCGCCTGCCACAACGCGGCGACGCTGCTGCCGATCTCGCCGAGGGTAAAGCCCAGTCGCTGAGCGGTCTTGATGTACAGCACCAGTTGCACCATTTCCGTCGGATAGTCGCGATAACCATTGGCGCTGCGTTGCGCGGCGATCAATCCGCGCTGCTCGTAAAAGCGCAACGTGTCGCGGCTGACGGCGCTGGCCTGGGCTAATTCACCGATGCGCATCTTGATGTCTCGAGAGGGCTTGACCCTGGAGCATACTCCAGGCTTTAGCCTTGTTGCTCCCTGAATTTATGGAGCAATGCCGATGTGGACTTCAACCCAATATCGTCAAGTGGTGCGGGGCAGTGCGTGGTACGACCTGATCGTGACCGCTGCTTTTGTAACGCCGTGGAGTTTTGCGGCGTTGCATGGCGTGTTGTTGAGCCTGAGTGAGACTTTCAATCTCTCTGGCGAGCTACCGCCGTTCGAGCCGATGCACATGTTGATGGCTAATCTGTTGGGTTCGATTGTGTGCGTGTGGGCGGTGTTGCGGATTCGTGATCCGCAGCAGGTGTTTGGGCGGTATGACGCGGTGGGGAGGTTTCTATTTTCGGCTTGGCAGCTGTATGCCTTGCTCCACGGCGCCAGCTCATTGCTGGTTGTTTTCTTGATCTTTGAATTGGCGTGGGGCGTTGTTCAAGTGTTGCCTGTTCGGGCGCCTTCGCGGGCAAGCCCGCTCCCACAGTGATTTTGGCGAACACGGAATTTTCGACCGACACAAACCTGTGGGAGCGGCGGTGCTGCGATCCGACTTGCCCGCGATGAGGCCCTTGAAGCCTCCGCTAATGCCCGGCCTGCCACGGCTGCCCCAACGAAACCGGCGCATACAACCGTGTGCGCACGGCATCCCGGGACAGCAGCACCAACACCACAATGGTCGCGACATATGGCAGCATCGCCAGCAGGCTCGATGGAATCGCCAGCCCCAACCCCTGCGCCACCAAATGCAGGATGCTGGCGAGACCGAACAGATACGCACCGAGCAGCAATCGCCACACCCGCCAACTGGCAAACACCACCAGCGCCAGGGCAATCCAGCCGCGACCGGCGCTCATGTTTTCCGCCCACATCGGCGTGTAGGCCAGGGACAAATAACCCCCGGCCAACCCCGCCATTGCCCCGCCGAACAGCACCGCCAGCGTGCGCACGCGCAACACCGGCAAACCCATGGCACTGGCCGCGTCCGGGCTTTCGCCGACCGCCTGAATGATCAACCCGACACGACTTTTCAGAATCACCCAGGCCACCAGGGCGAACAGTGCGAACGACAGGTACACCAACAAGTCCTGGGCAAACAGCATCCGCCCGATCAGCGGGATTTCACTCAACAACGGAATCGCCACCGGCTCGAAACCCGCCAACGGTTTGCCAACCCACGCTGCGCCGACAAAGGTCGACAGGCCCACGCCGAAGATCGTCAACGCCAACCCGGTCGCTACCTGATTGGCGTTGAACACCAGTGCCACCAGGGTAAACAGCGACGACAACAGCGTCCCGGCGAGCATCGCCAGCAACACGCCAAGCCAGAGGTTGCCGCTGTTCAGCGCGACGATAAAACCGATCACCGCGCCAAACAGCATCATGCCTTCCTGACCCAGATTGAGGACGCCACTCTTCTCGCAAATCAGCTCGCCCAGCGCCACCAGCAACAACGGCGTACCGCAGCGAACCATGGCGTAGAAAATATTGCTCAGCAGATCGATATCCATCACAAGGCTCCTGCGTGTTCGGCGGTGGTCGAAGTACGCCGTGCCCAGCGCAGGTTCAAACGCGGTCGGTAGAGAATCAGCACGTCACTGGCCAGCAGGAAAAACAGCATCATCCCCTGGAACAATTGAGTGATGGCTTGTGGCAGGTTCATGCTCATCTGCGCGCTCTCGCCGCCGATGTACAGCAGCGCCATCAACAAGCTGGAAAACAGAATGCCGATGGGATTCAGTCGCCCGAGAAACGCCACGGTGATCGCCGCATAGCCGTAACCCGGCGAGACCTGCGGCACCAATTGACCGATCGGCCCAGTGACTTCGCAGACCCCGGCCAACCCCGCCAAACCGCCGCTGATCAACAACGCCAGCCAGATCAGCCGCTTCTCGCGAAAGCCGACGAAACCGGCCGCGCGCTTGTCCAGCCCAAGCACTTTAATCTGGAAGCCGACAAAGCTTTTCTGCAGCAACACCCACACCGCCACCAGCGCGAGCAAGGCGAAATACACCCCCGCGTGAACCCGACCGTCCTCCATCAATAGCGGCAGTCGACTGGCATCGCCGAACATCGCCGACTCTGGAAAGTTGAACCCGGCCGGATCCTTCAGCGGGCCGTGGACGCAGAACAGCAGCAGGTTCAAGGCGATGTAATTGAGCATGATGCTGGTGAGGATTTCATTGGCGTTGAAGCGCGTGCGCAACCACGCCGTCAGCCCGGCCCATGCGGCACCGGCCAGGGTGCCGGTGAGCAGAATCAACACCAGCGCCCAGCGACTTTGCATATCGATGATGTTCACCGCCAACGCACTGCCGGCCAGCGCGCCGAGCAGCAACTGACCTTCGGCGCCGATGTTCCAGATCCGCGCCTGATACGCCACCGCCAGGCCCAATGCGCAGAGCAGAATCGGCAGCGCTTTGACCAACAATTCGGAGACGCCGTACAAGTCGCTGATCGGTGCAATCAGCAACGTGTGCAAGGTCAGCAACGGATCGTGGCCCAGCGCGATAAACAGCAATGAGCCACAGACCAGCGTCAATACGGCCGCCAGCAAGGGCGAGCACCACAACATCAGGCGTGATTGTTGGCCACGGGGTTCGAGAGAAAGCAGCATGTGAAACTCCGTTAAAGCGCTACGGGGGCAGGTGATTGAGGCGCGTCGAACTGGCCGGCCATCCAGCCGCCGACGTCGCTCAGATGGGTGTCGACGGTGGCCTGCAATGGCGACAGTCGACCGCTGCACAGGGCGCCGAGGCGGTCGCTGATCTGGAACAATTCGTCGAGGTCTTCAGAGATCACCAGAATCGCCGCGCCAGCATCGCGCAAGGCAATCAACGCCCGGTGAATGGTCGCGGCGGCGCCGACGTCCACGCCCCAGGTCGGGTGCGCGGCCACCAGCAATTTAGGCTGTTGAAGGATCTCCCGGCCGAGGATGAATTTTTGCAGGTTGCCGCCGGACAGACTGCGAGCCGGCGCCTGGGCATCGGGTGTCTTGACCCCGAAGCGGCGAATGATGTCTTCGGCCAGCGCTTCGACCTTGCCGCGCTGGATCAGCCCGTTGCTGACCAGCCCTTGTTGAAACGCGGTGAGCAGTGCGTTATCCGCCAGGCTCAGTTCAGGCACCGCGCCATGGCCCAGTCGCTCGGCGGGGACGAATGCCAGGCCAAGTTTACGTCGAGCATCTGGCCGCAAATGGGCCACCGGTTGCCCGCCGAAACTGATCGTTGCGCTGTCATCGCGGGGCAAGCGTTCTTCGCCACTGAGCAAGGCCAGCAACTCATCCTGACCATTGCCGGCCACCCCGGCGACTCCCACGATTTCGCCGCTGCGCACGTCGAGATCAATATTCTTCAGAGAGCAGCCAAACGGGTCCGGGTTGTGCCAGGACAACCCCATCACATTCAAAAAAGCATCAGCGCCCATGACCTTTGGATAGTCGGTGATCAGCTCGGCGGCTTCACCGACCATCAATTGCGCCAGTTGCCGGTCTGAGCACTCCGCCGGCACGCAATGCCCGGCCACCCGACCTCCGCGCAACACCGTAGCGCTGTGGCACAACGCGCGCACTTCGCCGAGCTTGTGGCTGATAAACAGAATGCTGCAGCCCTCGGCGGCCAGTCGGCGCAAAGTGACGAACAACTCATCGGCCTCTTGTGGAGTCAGTACCGACGTCGGTTCATCGAGAATCAGCAGGCGAATGTCCTGCATCAGGCAGCGAATGATTTCCACCCGTTGACGCTCGCCGATGGACAGGCTGTGGACAAGTCGCTCCGGTTCCAGCGCCATGCCGTAGCGCTGGGATACTTCACGAATCTTCGGCTCAAGCTGCTTCGGTGTTCCTGCCGCAGCGCCCATTGCCAGCGCGATGTTCTGCGCCACGCTGAGGGTTTCGAACAGCGAAAAATGCTGGAATACCATGCCAATCCCGAGGCCGCGCGCTTGGGCCGGATTGCGCATGGTCACGCGCTGGCCCTGCCAGATCATCTCCCCTGAGTCGGAGTGAGCGACGCCGTAGATGATCTTCATCAGAGTACTTTTGCCCGCACCGTTTTCGCCGAGCAAGGCGTGGATTTCACCGGGCGCGATGCTCAAGTCGATGGCATCGTTGGCCAGGCAACCGGGGTAACGCTTGCTGATTCTGCGCAGTTGCAGGCGAGGTATTTGATCGGGGATCGGCACGGGGTTGGACATGACAGGCTCAGGTCGACAGAAGTTATACCTGGGGATAAAGCAATTTCCTGGCCATTGAGTCAGGAAATCGACAAGGCCTTGCTGGAATAGGGGTTGTGGAGGATGCCCCGTCATATTCCAATTCCGAATCGGGCACCACTTGAGGGCACGTTCTTTGATCAGGCCCTGGTTTTGCGCGCGGTGAATTGATCAAAAAACGAGCAATACCCTGCAAGCTATGTCGGACATGGGGCTGCGCCAGCCATGAACGGGTTATCCACAGGTTGTTCCACAGTATTTGTGCGCAAGCCGGCCGGAGGGGCATAAGCACTGAGGGCCTTTCTTCTAATGGCGATAAACCGCTCTAACTGATTGTTTTTACGTGGAATAAATGTTGTTGTTGGGGATTTGTATGAAAAATGAACAAAGCCCGCAAAGCCGCATGACAGAAGGGTTACAGCGGAATGTGCTCAGGTTATCCACAGCCGGGTGCACAGCAGATGTGGGCAAGTATCGAGAGTAAGGAAAACCGGGGTGCCCCAAAAGATCGCAGCCTGCGGCAGCTCCTATGGGATTGGGTTTCTTACGGATGTACACGGTCGGCGTAGGAGTTGCCGAAGGCTGCGATCTTTTGATCTTTCTTTTATCGCTGCAACAAAATACGCCCGCGACTCAAATCCGCCAGCTGCATCTGCAAGGTATCTATCTGCCCCTCGCCGATCGCCAATTGCAGTTCCACGCCATTGGCCGTGAAGGTTTCTTCCACGACCAAACCGCCCAGTTCCGCTACCCGCAGCTTCACCAGCGCCAACTCGCCAAACGCACAGGCACAACTGACCGGCACCCGGCTGATCAGTTCGACCTTCGGCGCCCCTTGCAGGCATTTGTTGGCACCGCCGCCATAGGCACGGGCGAGGCCGCCGGTGCCCAGTTGAATGCCGCCATACCAGCGGATCACCAGCACCACGACCTGATCGCAATCCTGCGCTTCGATCGCTGCCAGAATCGGCCGGCCAGCGGTGCCACCGGGTTCGCCATCGTCATTGCTGCGGTATTGATCGCCGAGTTTCCAGGCCCAGCAATTGTGCGAGGCGTTCAAATCACTGTGCTGCTCGATGAACGCTTGGGCATCAGCTGCGCTAGTGATTGGCCCGGCGAGGGCGATGAAGCGGCTTTTGCGAATCTCTTCGCGGTATTCGCAAAAACCGCTGAGGGTAAAAGGCATAAGTGTCTTAGATGGCAGGCGTCAGGCCGCAGCCTTTGAGAATGATGCGGATCAGGTTGTTGCCGGCGTCTTCCATGTCTTGCTTGGTCAGTTTGGTGCGCCCGGTGACACGGCAAATCTGCGTGGCAAAATCGGCGTAATGCTGGGTGCTGCCCCACAGCAGGAAGATCAGGTGTACCGGGTCGACCGGGTCCATTTTGCCGGCGTCGATCCACGCTTGAAACACTGCGGCCCGGCCCTGAAACCAGGTGCGGTAGTCCTGATTGAAATGCTCGCTCAGGCATTCGCCGCCGCTGATGACCTCCATGGCGAAGAGCCGCGAAGCCTGGGGCCGGCGCCGGGAAAACTCCATTTTTGCGCGGATGTATCGGGTGAGCGCCTCCGCCGGATCATCCTCGACGGTCAGGGTATTGAAAGTGCTGTCCCACAATTCAAGAATGTTGCTCAGCACAGCCACGTACAAACCAAGTTTGTTGGTGAAGTAGTAATGCAGATTCGCTTTGGGCAATCCGGCATTCTGCGCGATGGTGTTCATGCTGGTGCCTTTGAACCCGTGACGGGCGAACTCGTCTTCGGCGGCTTTGATGATGGTCTCTTCGTTCTTCTGACGAATGCGGCTGGCGGGCTTGCCGCCGTGGGCTGGGACTTCAAAGGTCATAGGCACTTCCGAACAGATAAATGGGTGCAACCAGATGCGTTGATAGCGCACCCGCAGGCCGCAGACAAGTCCTGTTGCGATAAAACCTTGACCACCGCAATCGCTGTGGGATTTTCTTATTTAGCGCGTCGCCGCCAGGCTCTCCAGAAAACTCTCCAGCACCAAGTGGGGACGACGCCCCTTGCGGGTGACCGATGCCAGACTCAGGTCATAAAAACGCGCCTTGGGTTTCAATGCACGCAATCGGCCCTGCTGCACCCAGAGGCTGGCGTAATGATCCGGCAGATAACCAATGTAGCGCCCGGTCAGAATCAGAAATGCCATGCCTTCGCGATCCGATGCACTGGCGGTGCAGTTGAGCGCCTGATAGTGAGCCTGGATCTCGGCGGGCAAGCGGAAGGTCGGGGCGATGGCGTCCTGGCTGTTGAGACGCTCATCGTCCAGTTGTTTGTCGTCGACATAAAACAACGGATGGCCGACCGCGCAATACAGCAACGAACGTTCGCTGTAGAGCGGCTGATATTCCAGCCCCGACAGCGCACTGGCTTGCGGTACTACGCCGACATGCAAGCGACCGTCGAGCACGCCTTGTTCGACTTCATTGGGCGCGATCATGCGGATCTGGATTTGCACGTCGGGGCCGCGCTCCTTCAATTGCGCCAGCGCGTGGGTGATGCGCATGTGGGGCAGGGTGACCAGGTTGTCGGTCAGGCCGATGGTCAACTCACCGCGCAAGTGCTGGTGGAGGCCGTTGACCTCGGTGCGGAAACTTTCCAGCGCACTTAATAGCTGCAGCGCTGATTGATAGACCTCGCGGCCTTCTTCGGTCAGGGAAAAACCGGCGCGACCGCGTTGGCACAGACGCAGGCCGAGGCGTTGCTCCAGATCGCTCATCTGCTGGCTGATCGCCGAGCGACCGATCCCCAGCACCGATTCTGCCGCGGAGAAGCCACCGCACTCCACCACGCTGCGGAAAATCCGCAACAGGCGAATATCAAAGTCACTGACTTGCGCTAAAGGATCGGGACGACGGCTGCTCATGCTTTATTTGCTCAATGTTTAGTGGTGGCCTGACTGAAGGTTACAAAAGTTGGATTTCACCGACTTTATCTCCGTGGCAATTTAGCTGCAAGAACGCTTTTCATCTCCACGCCGCTTATTGCCCTGCGAGGTTTTGCCCATGAACGTGCCTGAAAACGCCCCGACTTCCCTGGCCAGCCAGCTCAAGCTCGATGCTCACTGGATGCCCTACACCGCGAACCGCAATTTCCAGCGCGACCCGCGACTGATCGTGGCTGCCGAGGGCAGTTGGTTGACAGACGACAAGGGCCGCAAGGTCTACGATTCGCTCTCGGGTCTATGGACCTGCGGCGCCGGGCACACCCGCAAGGAAATTCAGGAAGCGGTGGCCAAGCAATTGGGCACCCTCGATTACTCGCCGGGCTTCCAGTACGGTCACCCGCTGTCGTTCCAGTTGGCCGAGAAAATCACCGACCTGACGCCGGGCAATCTGAATCACGTGTTCTTCACCGACTCGGGTTCCGAGTGTGCAGACACGGCGGTGAAAATGGTGCGTGCTTACTGGCGCCTGAAAGGCCAGGCCACCAAAACCAAAATGATCGGTCGTGCTCGTGGTTATCACGGCGTGAACATCGCCGGCACCAGCCTCGGCGGCGTGAACGGCAACCGCAAACTGTTCGGTCAGGCGATGATGGACGTCGATCACCTGCCGCACACATTGCTGGCGAGCAACGCTTATTCCCGTGGCATGCCGAAGGAGGGCGGTATCGCCCTGGCGGATGAATTGCTCAAGCTGATCGAGTTGCACGATGCCTCGAACATTGCTGCGGTATTCGTCGAACCAATGGCCGGTTCCGCTGGCGTACTGGTTCCGCCGCAGGGTTACCTCAAGCGTCTGCGCGAGATCTGCGATCAGCACAATATCCTGCTGGTGTTTGACGAAGTGATCACCGGTTTTGGTCGTACCGGTTCGATGTTCGGCGCCGACAGCTTCGGCGTGACGCCGGACCTGATGTGTATTGCCAAGCAAGTCACCAACGGCGCGATCCCGATGGGTGCCGTGGTTGCCAGCTCTGAGATCTACCAGACCTTCATGAACCAGGCGACGCCTGAATACGCTGTGGAGTTCCCGCACGGCTACACCTATTCCGCGCACCCGGTGGCTTGTGCTGCTGGCCTGGCAGCACTCGACCTGCTGCAAAAGGAAAACCTGGTGCAGAGCGTGGCGGAAGTGGCGCCGCATTTCGAAAATGCATTGCATGGTTTGAAGGGCTCGAAAAACGTCATCGACATT
Organism: Pseudomonas cucumis; assembly: GCF_030687935.1. Lineage (GTDB taxonomy): Bacteria > Pseudomonadota > Gammaproteobacteria > Pseudomonadales > Pseudomonadaceae > Aquipseudomonas > Aquipseudomonas cucumis. Next base: position 759,525 of record NZ_CP117454.1, read on the forward strand.
CGTAACTACGGGTTGGCCGGTGCGATCCAGATTGCACCTCGCGACGGCGATGCCATCGTGCGTCCATTCGAAGCCGGCATGGCTCTGTGGAAAGCCGGGTTCTACGTGCGCTTCGGCGGCGACACCCTGCAATTCGGCCCAACCTTCAACAGCAAGCCGCAAGACCTCGATCGTCTGTTCGACGCGGTCGGCGAAGTGCTGAACAAGATCGACTGATTTTTCCTTCTATTCACCCTAATAGAAAGAAAGGCGCCCTTTGAAGGGCGCCCATGAACAACTTTTCAGGAGCCCCGCATGAGCCTCATCCCGCATTTGATCAATGGCGAACTGGTGACCGAAGACGGTCGCACGGCCGATGTGTTCAACCCGTCCACCGGTCAGGTTATCCACAAGCTGCCGTTGGCCAGCCGCGAAACCGTTCAGAAAGCCATCGACTCGGCCAAGGCTGCGTTCCCGGCCTGGCGCAATACGCCAGCGGCCAAACGCGCTCAGGTGATGTTCCGCTTCAAGCAACTGCTGGAACAGAACGAAGCCCGTATCGCACAACTGATCAGCGAAGAACACGGCAAGACCCTGGAAGATGCAGCTGGTGAATTGAAGCGTGGGATCGAGAACGTCGAGTTCGCCTGTGCTGCGCCGGAAATTCTCAAAGGCGAGTACAGCCGCAACGTCGGGCCGAACATTGATGCCTGGTCGGATTTCCAGCCATTGGGCGTGGTGGCCGGTATTACCCCATTCAACTTCCCGGCCATGGTGCCGCTGTGGATGTATCCGCTGGCGATCGTCTGCGGTAACTGCTTTATTCTGAAACCGTCCGAGCGTGATCCAAGCTCGACGCTGCTGATTGCTCAGCTGCTGTTGGAAGCTGGCCTGCCGAAAGGCGTGCTGAGTGTGGTGCATGGCGACAAGGCCGCGGTGGATGCTTTGATTGAAGCGCCGGAAGTCAAAGCGCTGAGCTTTGTCGGTTCGACACCGATTGCCGAATACATTTACGCCGAAGGCACCAAGCGCGGCAAACGCGTCCAGGCGTTGGGCGGGGCGAAGAACCATGCGGTATTAATGCCGGATGCGGATCTGGATAACGCAGTCAGCGCACTGATGGGCGCGGCGTACGGTTCGTGCGGTGAGCGCTGCATGGCGATCTCGGTGGCTGTGTGCGTCGGCGATCAGGTGGCGGATGCGTTGGTGGCCAAACTGGTTCCGCAGGTCAAGGCGCTGAAAATCGGTGCGGGTACGACCTGTGGTCTGGACATGGGGCCGCTGGTTTCCGGTCAGGCTCGCGATAAAGTCAGTGGCTATATAGAAGATGGCATTTCAGCAGGTGCGACCTTGGTGGTGGATGGTCGTGGTCTGAGCGTGGCCGGTCATGAGGAAGGTTTCTTCCTGGGCGGTTGCCTGTTCGATAACGTCACGCCAGAAATGCGCATCTATAAAGAAGAGATCTTCGGGCCGGTGCTGTGTGTTGTTCGGGTCAATAGCCTGGAAGAGGCGATGCAACTGATCAACGATCACGAGTATGGCAACGGCACCTGTATCTTCACGCGTGATGGGGAAGCGGCACGGTTGTTCTGCGATGAGATTGAAGTGGGCATGGTCGGCGTCAACGTACCATTGCCGGTGCCAGTGGCTTATCACAGCTTTGGCGGCTGGAAGCGTTCGCTGTTCGGCGATCTACATGCGTATGGTCCGGATGGCGTGCGTTTCTACACTCGTCGCAAGGCTATTACCCAGCGCTGGCCGCAACGAGCGAGCCATGAAGCTTCGCAATTCGCATTCCCTAGCTTGTAAGTATTAGGGCAGAAGGCCGACCTCTTGAGGTCGGCCTTCGTGTTTTCGGGCTTTTTGGACTTATATGGCAGAAATGTGAAAATTGGAGTTGACGGCAGATTCTGGAGGTCTATAATTCGCCCCACTTCCGGCGCAGTCGAAACGGAAAACTCCTTGGTAAACAACGAGTTATGCGGTTTTCGGCAGCGGTTACGCTTCAGTTCATCGAAGCCAGAAGGAGTTGAAAGAGCGGTGTTGTTTGGCTCTTTTGACGGTTCGATCTTCTCGGTCGAAAGCGGAGAAAAAGAGGTGTTGACAGCAGCGAGTAACGCTGTAGAATTCGCCTCCCGCTAACGAGAGATCGGAAGCGCAAGTGGTTGAAGTTGTTAAGGATTTCCAAGCGAAACTTTGAAAACTTCTGAAAATAACCGCTTGACAGTAACAGAGGCTGCTGTAGAATGCGCGCCTCGGTTGAGACGAAAGATCTTAACCAACCGCTCTTTAACAACTGAATCAAGCAATTCGTGTGGGTGCTTGTGGAGTCAGACTGATAGTCAACAAGATTATCAGCATCACAAGTTACTCCGCGAGAAATCAAAGATGTAACCAACGATTGCTGAGCCAAGTTTAGGGTTTCTTAAAAACCCAAAGATGTTTGAACTGAAGAGTTTGATCATGGCTCAGATTGAACGCTGGCGGCAGGCCTAACACATGCAAGTCGAGCGGCAGCACGGGTACTTGTACCTGGTGGCGAGCGGCGGACGGGTGAGTAATGCCTAGGAATCTGCCTGATAGTGGGGGATAACGCTCGGAAACGGACGCTAATACCGCATACGTCCTACGGGAGAAAGCAGGGGACCTTCGGGCCTTGCGCTATCAGATGAGCCTAGGTCGGATTAGCTAGTTGGTGAGGTAATGGCTCACCAAGGCGACGATCCGTAACTGGTCTGAGAGGATGATCAGTCACACTGGAACTGAGACACGGTCCAGACTCCTACGGGAGGCAGCAGTGGGGAATATTGGACAATGGGCGAAAGCCTGATCCAGCCATGCCGCGTGTGTGAAGAAGGTCTTCGGATTGTAAAGCACTTTAAGTTGGGAGGAAGGGCAGTTACCTAATACGTAATTGTTTTGACGTTACCGACAGAATAAGCACCGGCTAACTCTGTGCCAGCAGCCGCGGTAATACAGAGGGTGCAAGCGTTAATCGGAATTACTGGGCGTAAAGCGCGCGTAGGTGGTTCGTTAAGTTGGATGTGAAATCCCCGGGCTCAACCTGGGAACTGCATTCAAAACTGACGAGCTAGAGTATGGTAGAGGGTGGTGGAATTTCCTGTGTAGCGGTGAAATGCGTAGATATAGGAAGGAACACCAGTGGCGAAGGCGACCACCTGGACTGATACTGACACTGAGGTGCGAAAGCGTGGGGAGCAAACAGGATTAGATACCCTGGTAGTCCACGCCGTAAACGATGTCAACTAGCCGTTGGGAGCCTTGAGCTCTTAGTGGCGCAGCTAACGCATTAAGTTGACCGCCTGGGGAGTACGGCCGCAAGGTTAAAACTCAAATGAATTGACGGGGGCCCGCACAAGCGGTGGAGCATGTGGTTTAATTCGAAGCAACGCGAAGAACCTTACCAGGCCTTGACATCCAATGAACTTTCCAGAGATGGATTGGTGCCTTCGGGAACATTGAGACAGGTGCTGCATGGCTGTCGTCAGCTCGTGTCGTGAGATGTTGGGTTAAGTCCCGTAACGAGCGCAACCCTTGTCCTTAGTTACCAGCACGTAATGGTGGGCACTCTAAGGAGACTGCCGGTGACAAACCGGAGGAAGGTGGGGATGACGTCAAGTCATCATGGCCCTTACGGCCTGGGCTACACACGTGCTACAATGGTCGGTACAGAGGGTTGCCAAGCCGCGAGGTGGAGCTAATCCCAGAAAACCGATCGTAGTCCGGATCGCAGTCTGCAACTCGACTGCGTGAAGTCGGAATCGCTAGTAATCGCGAATCAGAATGTCGCGGTGAATACGTTCCCGGGCCTTGTACACACCGCCCGTCACACCATGGGAGTGGGTTGCACCAGAAGTAGCTAGTCTAACCTTCGGGAGGACGGTTACCACGGTGTGATTCATGACTGGGGTGAAGTCGTAACAAGGTAGCCGTAGGGGAACCTGCGGCTGGATCACCTCCTTAATCGACGACATCAGCTGCTCCATAAGTTCCCACACGAATTGCTTGATTCATTGAAGAAGACGATAAGAAGCAGCCCGAAATTGGGTCTGTAGCTCAGTTGGTTAGAGCGCACCCCTGATAAGGGTGAGGTCGGCAGTTCGAATCTGCCCAGACCCACCAATTTTGTGTGGGAAACGCCTGTAGAAATACGGGGCCATAGCTCAGCTGGGAGAGCGCCTGCCTTGCACGCAGGAGGTCAACGGTTCGATCCCGTTTGGCTCCACCACTACTGCTTCTGTTTGTTGAAAGCTTAGAAATGAGCATTCCATCCTGGTGATGGTGAATGTTGATTTCTAGTCTTTGATTAGATCGTTCTTTAAAAATTTGGGTATGTGATAGAAAGATAGACTGATGGCCACTTTCACTGGTGGTGATCAGGCTAAGGTAAAATTTGTGAGTTTAATCGCGAATTTTCGGCGAATGTCGTCTTCACAGTATAACCAGATTGCTTGGGGTTATATGGTCAAGTGAAGAAGCGCATACGGTGGATGCCTTGGCAGTCAGAGGCGATGAAAGACGTGGTAGCCTGCGAAAAGCTTCGGGGAGTCGGCAAACAGACTTTGATCCGGAGATGTCTGAATGGGGGAACCCAGCCATCATAAGATGGTTATCTTAAGCTGAATACATAGGCTTAAGAGGCGAACCAGGGGAACTGAAACATCTAAGTACCCTGAGGAAAAGAAATCAACCGAGATTCCCTTAGTAGTGGCGAGCGAACGGGGACTAGCCCTTAAGTGGCTTTGAGATTAGCGGAACGCTCTGGAAAGTGCGGCCATAGTGGGTGATAGCCCTGTACGCGAAAATCTCTTGGTCATGAAATCGAGTAGGACGGAGCACGAGAAACTTTGTCTGAATATGGGGGGACCATCCTCCAAGGCTAAATACTACTGACTGACCGATAGTGAACTAGTACCGTGAGGGAAAGGCGAAAAGAACCCCGGAGAGGGGAGTGAAATAGATCCTGAAACCGTATGCGTACAAGCAGTGGGAGCCCACTTTGTTGGGTGACTGCGTACCTTTTGTATAATGGGTCAGCGACTTATTTTCAGTGGCGAGCTTAACCGAATAGGGGAGGCGTAGCGAAAGCGAGTCTTAATAGGGCGTCTAGTCGCTGGGAATAGACCCGAAACCGGGCGATCTATCCATGGGCAGGTTGAAGGTTGGGTAACACTAACTGGAGGACCGAACCGACTACCGTTGAAAAGTTAGCGGATGACCTGTGGATCGGAGTGAAAGGCTAATCAAGCTCGGAGATAGCTGGTTCTCCTCGAAAGCTATTTAGGTAGCGCCTCATGTATCACTGTAGGGGGTAGAGCACTGTTTCGGCTAGGGGGTCATCCCGACTTACCAAACCGATGCAAACTCCGAATACCTACAAGTGCCGAGCATGGGAGACACACGGCGGGTGCACGTCCGTCGTGAAAAGGGAAACAACCCAGACCGTCAGCTAAGGTCCCAAAGTTATGGTTAAGTGGGGAAACGATGTGGGAAGGCTTAGACAGCTAGGAGGTTGGCTTAGAAAGCAGCCACCCTTTAAAGAAAGCGTAATAGCTCACTAGTCGAGTCGGCCTGCGCGGAAGATGTAACGGGGCTCAAACCATACACCGAAGCTACGGGATCACTTAGGTGATGCGGTAGAGGAGCGTTCTGTAAGCCTGTGAAGGTGAGTTGAGAAGCTTGCTGGAGGTATCAGAAGTGCGAATGCTGACATGAGTAACGACAATGGGTGTGAAAAACACCCACGCCGAAAGACCAAGGTTTCCTGCGCAACGTTAATCGACGCAGGGTTAGTCGGTCCCTAAGGCGAGGCTGAAAAGCGTAGTCGATGGAAAAACAGGTTAATATTCCTGTACTTCTGGTTATTGCGATGGAGGGACGGAAGGAAAAGGCTCAGGCCGGGCCTTTAAGGGGGGGGGGCGTGGTTGTCCAAGTTAAGGTGGTAGGCTGAGATCTTAGGTAAATCCGGGATCTTAAGGCCGAGAGCTGATGACGAGTGTTCTTTTAGAACACGAAGTGGTTGATGCCATGCTTCCAAGAAAAGCTTCTAAGCTTCAGGTAACCAGGAACCGTACCCCAAACCGACACAGGTGGTTGGGTAGAGAATACCAAGGCGCTTGAGAGAACTCGGGTGAAGGAACTAGGCAAAATGGCACCGTAACTTCGGGAGAAGGTGCGCCGGTGAGGGTGAAGCATTTACTGCATAAGCCCACGCCGGTCGAAGATACCAGGCCGCTGCGACTGTTTATTAAAAACACAGCACTCTGCAAACACGAAAGTGGACGTATAGGGTGTGACGCCTGCCCGGTGCCGGAAGGTTAATTGATGGGGTTAGCTAACGCGAAGCTCTTGATCGAAGCCCCGGTAAACGGCGGCCGTAACTATAACGGTCCTAAGGTAGCGAAATTCCTTGTCGGGTAAGTTCCGACCTGCACGAATGGCGTAACGATGGCGGCGCTGTCTCCACCCGAGACTCAGTGAAATTGAAATCGCTGTGAAGATGCAGTGTATCCGCGGCTAGACGGAAAGACCCCGTGAACCTTTACTATAGCTTTGCACTGGACTTTGAATTTGCTTGTGTAGGATAGGTGGGAGGCTTTGAAGCGTGGACGCCAGTTCGCGTGGAGCCAACCTTGAAATACCACCCTGGCAACTTTGAGGTTCTAACTCAGGTCCGTTATCCGGATCGAGGACAGTGTATGGTGGGTAGTTTGACTGGGGCGGTCTCCTCCTAAAGAGTAACGGAGGAGTACGAAGGTGCGCTCAGACCGGTCGGAAATCGGTCGTAGAGTATAAAGGCAAAAGCGCGCTTGACTGCGAGACAGACACGTCGAGCAGGTACGAAAGTAGGTCTTAGTGATCCGGTGGTTCTGTATGGAAGGGCCATCGCTCAACGGATAAAAGGTACTCCGGGGATAACAGGCTGATACCGCCCAAGAGTTCATATCGACGGCGGTGTTTGGCACCTCGATGTCGGCTCATCACATCCTGGGGCTGAAGCCGGTCCCAAGGGTATGGCTGTTCGCCATTTAAAGTGGTACGCGAGCTGGGTTTAGAACGTCGTGAGACAGTTCGGTCCCTATCTGCCGTGGACGTTTGAGATTTGAGAGGGGCTGCTCCTAGTACGAGAGGACCGGAGTGGACGAACCTCTGGTGTTCCGGTTGTCACGCCAGTGGCATTGCCGGGTAGCTATGTTCGGAATAGATAACCGCTGAAAGCATCTAAGCGGGAAACTAGCCTCAAGATGAGATCTCACTGGGACCTTGAGTCCCCTGAAGGGCCGTCGAAGACTACGACGTTGATAGGTTGGGTGTGTAAGCGCTGTGAGGCGTTGAGCTAACCAATACTAATTGCCCGTGAGGCTTGACCATATAACACCCAAGCAATTTGCTGACCTGAAGAGGCGCCAGATTGCGGTGTGTGAAGACGAAACGAACCGAAAGTTCGAGATACTCACAAAACACACAAACTATCGCATACCCATTCGCTGGAGCGTGAGCCGTAAGGCAAACGAGCTGGCTACCGAATTTCTTGACGACCATAGAGCATTGGAACCACCTGATCCCATCCCGAACTCAGCAGTGAAACGATGCATCGCCGATGGTAGTGTGGGGTTTCCCCATGTGAGAGTAGGTCATCGTCAAGATTAAATTCCGAAACCCCTATCTGCGTATGCAGGTAGGGGTTTTGTTTTGCCCGCAGGAAAGTTCGTACAGCATCATCGGATCGCTCCCGGCTGTCACAGTCTGCCGACAGTGCTAAGGTTCGGCCCTAGCTTTTGTATTTTCCCAAGGAAGCCTTTATGCCGGACGCTACGTCCCTCAGTGCTGGTTTTATGGTGGTTCACGGCAACCGCCTGGACGAGTTGCGCAGCCTGGTGGTCAGCTGGATGCGGCGCTACCCGCTGGCTCCCTTGGAAAATGAAATCGCCCTGGTACAGAGCAACGGCATCGCCCAATGGCTGAAGCTGGCATTGGCCGAAGACCCTGAAGATGACGACATGGGCGGCTGCGGAATCGCCGCAGCCATCGATGTGCAGTTACCGGGCAGCTTCATGTGGCAGCTCTATCGTATGGTGCTGGGACGTGACGAAATCCCGATCAAATCCCTTCTCGATAAAGCCCCGCTGACCTGGCGTCTGATGCGTCTGCTACCACAGTTGATTAACCAACCGCACTTCGAACCCCTGCAGCGTTTCCTTACCAATGACACCGACTTACGTAAACGCTATCAATTGGCGGAGCGACTGGCAGACCTGTTTGACCAATATCAGGTCTACCGTGCCGACTGGCTTGAAGACTGGGCAGAAGGTCGTCATCAGCTACGAAATGGCAGAGGCGAAGCCAAAGCCCTGACCCCGGCCAACTGCTGGCAGGCGGAGCTGTGGCGTGCGCTGTTGCTGGATGTTGGTGAGCAAGGCATGGCGCAAAGCCGTGCAGGCGTCCACCAACGCTTTATCGAGCGCATCAATAGCCTCGACGTAGCGCCCAGTGGTTTACCTTCACGGGTGATCGTTTTCGGGATTTCTTCACTGCCTGCTCAAGCCCTGGAAGCGCTTGCCGGGCTGGCTCGATTCAGCCAGGTCTTGCTGTGCGTACACAACCCATGTCGTCACCATTGGGCGGACATCGTCGCCGATAAAGATCTGTTGCGACATCAGTACAAGCGTCAGGCTCGCAAGAGCGGCATGCCGATTGTGTTCGACTCGCAAACGCTCCATCAGCATGCCCACCCGCTACTGGCTGCGTGGGGTAAGCAGGGGCGGGATTACATTAATCTGCTCGACAGCTACGACGATCCCAATAGCTATCGCTCGGCGTTTCGCGACGGGCGCATCGACCTTTTCAGCGAAAACCAGCCACTGAACATGCTCAATCAGTTGCAGGACGACATCCTGGAATTGCGTCCCTTGAAGGAGACTCGCGAGCGTTGGCCTGCTGTCGATCTGAAAAAGGACGAATCGATCCGTTTTCACATTGCCCATAGCGCTCAGCGCGAAGTAGAGATCCTCCACGATCAGTTGCTCGCACGATTCAGTGCTGATCCAGACCTGAGGCCTCGCGACGTAATCGTGATGGTCCCGGATATCGACAGTTATGCCCCGCACATCCGTGCTGTCTTTGGTCAGCTTGATCGCTTTGATCCGCGCTTCATTCCTTTCACACTTGCGGATCAAGGCCAGCGCGGCCGGGATCCGCTACTGATCGCTGTCGAACACCTGCTCAAGCTGCCCGACAGTCGCTTCCCTGTCAGCGAGATCCTTGATCTGCTTGACGTTCCGGCATTACGCGCTCGGTTTGGCGTAGAGGAACGTGACCTGCCGACCTTGCATCGCTGGATTGAAGGCGCAGGTATCCGGTGGGGGATGAACGCCGAGCAGCGCGCGGGTCTGGGCCTGCCGGAAGAGCTGGAGCAAAACAGTTGGCGTTTCGGTCTGCGACGGATGCTGCTGGGTTATGCCGTGGGCAGCGCCAGTGCCTGCGCGGGGATCGAACCCTACGACGAGATTGGTGGTCTGGATGCCGCGCTCATAGGTCCTTTGGTGGCACTATTGGATGCTCTGGAAATTGCCCACCAGGAACTCACTCAACCTGCAGCGCCCAAACAATGGGGCGCGCGCTTGCAAGCGCTGGTGCAGTTGTTCTTCCTGGCCAGTAACGAGCATGACGACTACTTGCTGGCCCAACTCGAAGAGCTGCGCGAGAGCTGGCTTGAAACCTGCGAGTCCGTAGGTTTGCAGGACGAGTTACCTCTGACCGTAGTCCGGGAAGCCTGGCTGGCGGGTCTCGACCAAGGTCGCCTGTCTCAGCGTTTCCTCGCCGGGGCCGTTAACTTCTGTACCTTGATGCCCATGCGAGCGATCCCGTTCAAACTGGTTTGCCTGCTTGGCATGAATGACGGCGATTACCCTCGCGCGCAGCCGCCGCTGGACTTCGACCTGATGGGCAGCGACTACCGCCCCGGCGATCGTTCCCGGCGCGAGGATGATCGCTATCTGTTGCTGGAAGCATTGTTGTCCGCACGCGACCAACTCTATATCAGCTGGGTCGGCCGCAGTATTCGGGACAACAGCGAGCGCCCTGCTTCGGTGTTGATAGGGCAGTTGCGTGACCATCTCGGCAGCGGCTGGCGACTGCACGATGACAATGATGACCTGCTTGAATCCATGACTCAGGAACACCCGCTGCAACCTTTCAGCCATCGCTACTTTCATGAGGGCGATGATTTATTCAGCTACGCCAGCGAGTGGCAGGTTCTTCATCAAGCCAGTGATCGGGCAACTGATATCGAAGTGCTTGAACCCTACGTCCAGGACGAACCGCTGAGCCTGGGTCAGCTGCAGGATTTTCTGCGCAACCCGGTACGACATTTCTTCAGTCAGCGGCTCAAAGTGTTCTTCGAGGCTGCAGAAGTGCCTTTGGCAGATGAAGAGCCATTTGTTCTCGACGCGCTGCAACGCTATAGCCTCAGCGACAGCTTGCTCGAAGCGGCGCTGGGGCAACTGGAGCAAACCGATCAGGTACTGGCGGCGCAGGCAAAACGCCTGCAAAACAGCGGGCTCTTGCCCATGGCCGGTTTTGGTGAATGCCTTCAGCGAGAGTTGATCGAGCCGCTGCCGGATCTGCTGCAGCGCTATCAGCAACTTCTGGCGTTATGGCCAACCCCGCTCACCAGCGCGTTGCCGGTGAGTCTGGAACTGCACGGGCTGCGTCTGGAGGGTTGGCTCAGTGGCCTGCATCAACGCGCAGATGGCGGATTGTTGTCGGTTACTACAATTCCCAACAGCATTGGTTCGATCAAGGCCCGCAAATGGCATCGCCTGACGCGACCTTGGGTCAATCACCTGGTGGCCTGTGCCAGCGGCATGCCGATGACAACTGCGTTGGTGGCCAGCGACGACAGTTTGTTGCTCGGTCCAATGGAGGAGGCTGCAGCATCCCGGGTTCTGGGCGATCTGTTGTTGGCCTGGCAAACGGGCATGCGCCAACCGCTGCCGATTGCAGTAAAAACAGCGTTCGCCTGGCTCGCCCAAACCGACCGGGCCAAAGCTGACGCCGCTGCCCGCAAGGCCTATGAAGGCGACGGCCAGACCACCGACGGCGAGCGCCGCGAAAGCCCTGCACTCGCTCGGCAATTCGCCGATTACGATGCACTGATTGCCGACGAAACCTTCCCCGATTGGTGCGATGCTTTGTATCGGCCTCTGCTTGAAGCCCCTTGGCGTTCATTGACCAGCGAGGAGGCGCGCTCATGACCACGAAAACACCGCTGGCCCTGGCATTCCCCCTGCGTGGTAGCCAACTGATCGAAGCCAGCGCCGGGACCGGCAAGACCTTTACCATTTCTGCGCTGTACTTGCGTCTGGTTCTTGGTCACGGCGGTGAGTCGAGTGGTTTTGGCCGTGAATTGCTGCCGCCGCAAATCCTCGTGGTGACCTTCACCGATGCCGCGACCAAAGAGCTGCGCGAACGTATTCGCACACGGCTGGCTGAAGCCGCACGGTTTTTCCGCGATGAGACACCGGCTCCGGATGGCCTCATTGCCGAATTGCGCGAGCAGTACCTCCCCGAACAGTGGTCCGGCTGTGCAAACCGCCTGGACATCGCCGCTCAGTGGATGGACGAAGCAGCCGTTTCGACCATCCACAGTTGGTGCCAGCGCATGTTGCGCGAACATGCGTTCGACAGTGGCAGCCTGTTCACCCAGACCCTGGAAACCGATCACAGCGATTTGCTCGGCGAAGTCCTGCGCGACTACTGGCGACTGTTCTGCTATCCGATGCAAGGCGATGCGTTGAGCTGGGTTCGCGGCAACTGGGGTGGTCCGGCGGCGTTATTGCCGCGAGTGCGTGGGTTGTTCGCCAGCGAGCGTGACAGCGTTGCAGGTAAAGAACCTGCCGAGTTGATCGCCGAATGCCTGCAGGAGCGACGGACCGCTTTGCTCGAACTCAAGATGCCTTGGCGACAATGGGCGGATGAGTTGCTTGCCATCTGTCACCAGGGCGTCGCGAGCAAAAGCGTCGATGGCCGCAAGATGCAGCCGCGCTACTTTGAACCCTGGTTCGAGAAACTTCGGGCCTGGGCCGAAGATGAGTCTCTCGAGCAACTGGACATTGGCACCGGCTTCACTCGCCTGACTCCCGATGGCATGGCTGAAGCCTGGAAGGGTGAAGCTCCTCGTCATCCCGGTCTCGATGCGATGCCCGGTCTCAAGACCAGTCTCGATGGTTTGCCGACTCCTGACGCCGCCGTGCTGCAACACGCTGCGCATTGGGTCGGAGCACGGTTCGAGGAAGAAAAGCGTCGCCGCGCGGAAATGGGCTTCGATGACATGCTGCTGCGTCTTGATGCGGCTTTGCAGTCCGAAGGCGGTGAGCGCCTGGCAACCCTGATCCGCGAGCAGTTCCCGGTCGCGTTGATTGACGAATTCCAGGACACCGACCCGGTGCAGTATCGAATTTTCGAGAGCATTTATCGCATCGAAGAAAGCAATCCTGAAACCGGTCTGTTTCTGATCGGCGATCCGAAGCAGGCGATCTATGCCTTCCGCGGGGCCGATATCTATACCTATTTGCGCGCGCGGCAAGCCACCACCGGTCGTCTGCATACTCTGGGGACAAATTTCCGTTCCAGTCATGGCATGGTCAACGCGGTGAACCATGTGTTCGAGCGCGCCGAATCCCGTGAGTTGGGGCGCGGAGCATTCCTGTTCCGTGAGAAGAATGGCGAGAATCCAGTACCGTTTCTGCCCGTCGAATCTCAGGGGCGCAAAGAAGTCCTGCACGTTGATGGTCAGGTTGTACCTGCCCTGAACATCTGGCATTTGTCCTCTGATCAGCCACTGTCCAGCGTGGTGTATCGACAACAATTGGCTGCCGCCTGCGCCAGTGAAATCACCGCGTTGCTCAATGGCGGCCAGCAAGGCCGTGCGGGTTTTATCCAGGACGGTAAGGATTTCAGAGGTCTGCTGCCGGCGGATATCGCAATTCTGGTGCGCGATGGCAAAGAGGCCCAGGCCGTGCGCGGCGAACTTTCCGCCCGTGGCGTGCGTAGTGTTTACCTGTCAGACAAGGACTCGGTATTCGCCGCGCAGGAAGCCCATGACCTGCTGACCTGGCTCAAGGCGTGTGCCGAGCCGGATGTCGAGCGTCCCCTACGTGCTGCGCTGGCCTGCATCACCCTGAATCTTTCACTGGCGGAACTGGAACGACTGAATCAGGACGAACTGGCCTGGGAAGCCCGTGTCATGCAGTTTCGCGGTTATCGCGAGCTCTGGCGTAAGCAGGGTGTGCTGCCAATGCTGCGGCGTTTGCTGCACGACTTCCAACTGCCCCAGGCGTTGATCGCGCGCAATGATGGCGAGCGTGTGCTGACCAACCTGCTGCACCTGTCCGAGTTGCTGCAGCAGGCTGCCGCTGAACTCGATGGCGAACAAGCGCTGATCCGTCATTTGTCCGAGCATCTGGCGTTGTCCGGTCAGGCAGGCGAAGAACAGATCCTGCGCCTGGAAAGCGATGAGCAACTGGTCAAGGTCGTGACCATCCACAAATCCAAAGGGCTTGAATATCCGTTGGTGTTTCTTCCGTTCATTTGCTCGGCAAAACCGGTGGATGGCAGCCGTTTGCCGCTGCATTACCATGACGCCGAGGGCAAGGCACAAGTGAGCTTGAAGCCGACGGTCGAGTTGATTGCCCAAGCCGACGATGAACGTTTGGCCGAAGACCTTCGCTTGCTCTATGTCGCCCTGACCCGGGCACAACATGCTTTATGGCTCGGTGTGACTGACCTCAAGCGCGGCAATAACAACGGTTCGACGTTGCACCTTTCAGCCTTGGGTTATCTGCTGGGTGGTGGTGCGCCATTGGCCGAGTCGGCCGGGTTGCGGCGATGGCTGGAAGATTTGCAGCAGGACTGCCCGGCGCTGAACTACGGTGAAATGCCTGAAGCGAGCGCCGAGCATTACCATCCACCGCGCAATGAAGCGACCTTGCTTGCGCCGTTGATACCCAAGCGCAAGGCCAGCGAAAACTGGTGGATCGCCTCCTACAGTGCCTTGCGCATTGGCGACAGTCTAAGCGTGGGCAGCGACGAAGCGCCGGAGAGCCCGCAAGCACAAAAGCTTTTTGACGACGAACGTCTCGATCCGCAAGCGCCGCGAGAAGTGATTGCTGGCGGGGCTGATATCCATCGATTCCCTCGCGGACCGAACCCCGGCACTTTTCTCCATGGATTGCTCGAATGGGCCGGGGACGAAGGTTTTACCGCTGCACCACAGACGGTGGAAGACGCCATCGCCCGTCGCTGCAATCGCCGTGGCTGGGAAGGCTGGATCACGACGTTGAGTGACTGGCTGCAGCACTTGCTCAAATCCCCGCTGCACATCGGCGGCGGGCAGGCACCGGTGGTGTTCGAGCAACTGACCCAATACCGGGTCGAGATGGAGTTCTGGTTCGCCAGCCACAAAGTCGATGTGCTCAAACTCGATGAACTGGTGCGCCAACACACCCACAACGGCGTGGCCAGGGTGGCCGCCGAACCGGTGCTGCTCAATGGCATGTTCAAAGGCTTCATCGACCTGACGTTCGAACACAACGGTCGTTATTACGTCGCCGACTACAAATCCAACTGGCTGGGCGTCGATGACGCAGCCTATACCGAGCAGGCCATGGAGCAGTCGATTCTCGATAACCGTTACGACCTGCAATATGTGTTGTACCTGCTCGCCCTGCATCGCCAGCTGAAGGCGCGGCTGGTCGATTACGATTACGATCGGCATGTCGGTGGGGCGTTGTACCTGTTCCTTCGCGGTACTCGCGCGGCCAGCCAGGGCGTGTATTTCGCCCGTCCGCCACGGGAGCTGATCGAGCGTCTGGACCGTTTGTTCCAGGGCAAGCCAGAGCCCAAGACCGAACCCGCCTGGGAACAGGGAGTACTGCTATGACTCGCACCTTCGCCGATTTGCTGCCCACGCCGTTGGCGGCTGAAAGTCTGGCGGATCTGGCGCCCCTGAGTCGCGCAGATGACTTGTTGCTACTGCTCACGCGCTGGGTCGAACGCGGTTGGTTGCGGGCGCTGGACAAGGCCTTCGTAGCCTTTCTCCACGAACTCGCCCCCGACGATGACCCACTGGTGCTGCTGGCTGCGGCGTTGACCAGTCACCAGTTGGGTCACGGCCATGTTTGCCTGGATCTGTTCGAAACGCTGAAAGAGCCGGACTTCGCTCTGTCGCTGCCGCCGGAAGGTGACCTGCAAAGTGGCGCGATGTTACTGCCGTCGCAATTGCTTGAGGCGCTGGACGGTGCTCATTGGTGCAAGGTCCTGGCGTCCAGCACCCTGGTGGCTCTGGCCGTCGACGGTCGTGAAGCCGCGCAGCACCGACCATTGGTGCTGTCGGGTAAACGCCTGTACCTGCGCCGCTACTGGGCTTATGAGCGGCGCATCGACAACGCCCTGCGTCAGCGCCTGGCGGCACACGAAACAACACCGAGTGATTTGCCCCAACGCCTGATCGGCCTGTTCGGTCCAGCCAGGCCTGATGAAGTGATCGACTGGCAGAAGCTCGCTTGCGCCCTGGCCACCCGTAGCGCATTCAGCATCGTCACCGGCGGCCCGGGAACCGGTAAAACCACCACAGTCGTGCGCTTGCTCGCATTGCTCCAGGCGCCCGCGATTGAGGCTGGTAAACCGCTGCGCATTCGTCTCGCTGCACCCACTGGCAAAGCTGCCGCGCGATTGACCGAGTCCATCAGCCAGCAGGTTCAAACCCTGGAAGTTGCTGAAACAGTACGGGAGAAGATCCCGTCGGATGTGACCACCGTACACCGTTTACTCGGCAGTCGTCCCGGTACCCGGCATTTCCGGCACCATGCCGGCAATCGCTTGCCGCTGGATGTATTGGTGGTGGACGAAGCTTCGATGATCGACCTGGAAATGATGGCCAATCTGCTCGACGCATTGCCGGCCCATGCCCGTCTGGTGCTACTCGGTGACAAGGATCAACTGGCGTCGGTAGAGGCCGGTGCCGTGCTGGGCGATCTGTGCCGCGATGCCGAAGCGGGGTGGTACAGCCCGCAGACACGCCACTGGCTGGAGGCGGTCAGCGGTGAAAGCCTGCGTACCAGCGGCTTGCACGAAGACGTCAACGGAACGCATCCCCTGGCTCAACAAGTCGTGATGCTGCGTCACTCACGGCGCTTCGGCGAGGGCAGCGGCATTGGCCAGTTGGCCCGTTGGGTCAACCGCCAGCAACCCGAGGAAGCTCGCCGTTTGTTGGCGGCAGGAAGTCACAACGACGTATTTTCCCTTCCGCTCAAGGGTGAGCATGACCGGGCGCTGGAACGGTTGCTGCTAGAAGGCCATGGCGAGGGGCCGCAAGGTTATCGGCATTACCTGAGTCTTTTGCGCAGTCAGCGGCCACCGCTCGACTGCCCGCTCGATGATCCACGCTGGGCCGATTGGGCTCGACTGGTGCTGCAAGCTTTCGACGCCTTCCAGCTATTGTGCGCGGTACGCAAAGGGCCTTGGGGTGTGGAAGGCTTGAATCAGCGTGTGACCGACGCGCTGCTCAATGCTCGGCTGATCGACAGCGACCACCAGTGGTACGAAGGTCGGCCCGTGCTAATGACTCGCAACGACTATGGCTTGGGTTTGATGAACGGCGATATTGGCATTGCTCTCAAGCTGCCGGAACGTGAGGGGCCCGAGGCTGGACGACAAGTGTTGCGTGTGGCCTTCCCGCGCAACGATGGTCAGGGCGGTGTGCGCTTTGTCCTGCCAAGTCGGCTCAACGATGTCGATACCGTGTACGCCATGACCGTACACAAATCCCAGGGCTCGGAATTTGCCCATACAGCGTTGATTCTGCCGGACGCCCTGAACCCTGTGCTCACTAAGGAGCTGATCTATACCGGAATAACCCGGGCCAAACACTGGTTCACCCTGATTGAGCCTCGCGCCGGCGTATTCGAAGAGGCCGTGCGGCGCAAGGTCAAGCGCTTGAGCGGGTTGATGCTGGAGCTGGAAGAGGGGATCGAGCCCGGTCACTGAGCGGGCAACGCCAGACGACGGAATCTGTCCGAAGTGCCGTGGTAAGTGGCCTCGCTGGTGTTTCGGTGCTGTGCTATCGTTGCGGCATCATTTTGTTGCGATCGAAGAGAATCCCTGCATGAAGGTGGCTGTCCGGGCGACAGAGCGCGTTGTTGGCTGCAAGCAAGTGTTGCTTGCCGGCCTTCTCTGTTTGTTGACGGGCGTTGCCTTCGCTCAGCCGGAAACCGACGTAAGCAAGGCCGACCAGCGCGCCAGATCGGTGACTCAAGTGGTGCTCGGGATCCTCAGTTATGCCCGGTGGCCTGTTGAGCCTCAACAGTTGCGACTGTGCGTGGTCGGTCCTACCGAGTACACCGACGACCTGGTCAAAGGCACTACCCAGGCCACTGGTCGGCCCGTCACCGTGCAACGACTATTGGCCGACAACCCGGCGATTGCCGGTGAATGCGACGCGGTGTACATCGGCAAGCTGACCAGCGACGAACGCAGTCGGCTATTCGCCTCGCTCACAGGGCGCCCGGTGGTGAGCATCAGCGAAGGCGGCGATCAGTGTACCGTCGGCAGTCTGTTCTGTTTGCGGGTCGGTGATGAACAAGTGTCCTTCGAGGTCAACCTCGACTCGGTCGCCCGCAGCGGTGTGCGCATTCATCCCAGCGTGCTGCAACTGTCGCGCCGCAAGCCGGCGGCACCATGAGCCTATTCAAATCTCGTATACGTCCGACCCTGGGGGCGGTAATCGGCCGTGGACATTTGATCGTCGCTTTGGTGGGTGTGGCCATGGCCAGTGTTTCGTTGACCCTGCTGGGGGTTCTGGCCTTGCGGGTTTATGCTGATCACAACCTGCATCTGATCGCCCGTTCGATCAATTACACCGTGGAAGCCGCGGTGGTGTTCAACGATAAGTTCGCCGCCACCGAAGCGCTGGCATTGATCGCGTCCACCGAAGAAGTGGCCGACGCACAGGTTATGGACGAGCAAGGCGAGTTGCTCGCACGTTGGCAACGACCGGAAACGGGGTTGCTCTCCGATCTTGAAATGCAGGTCGCCCGGGCGATTCTGGAAAAACCCATCAGCATGCCGATCGTCCATCAAGGTCAGGAAATCGGCAGCATTCTGCTTATCGGTCACGGCGGCAGCCTGATGCGCTTTTTACTCAGTGGTCTGATGGGGATTGTCTTGTGTACCGCCGTCAGTGCCTGGGTTGCGCTCTATCTGGCGCGTCGACAATTGCGGGAGATCATCGGTCCCTTGCGCAGTCTAGCTACTGTAGCTCACGCCGCCCGCAGCGAGCGAGCCTTCGACCAGCGCGTGCCGCCCGCCGATATTGCCGAACTCGACAACCTGGGTAACGACTTCAATGCCTTGCTCGATGAACTCGAATCCTGGCAGACCCACCTGCAAAGCGAAAACGAAACCCTGGCCCACCAGGCCAGTCATGACAGCCTTACCGGACTGCCGAATCGAGCATTTTTCGAAGGCCGCCTGATGCGTGCCTTGCGCAATGCCAGCAAGTTGGATGAGCGAGTGGCCGTGCTGTTTCTTGACAGCGACCGGTTCAAGGAAATCAACGATAACTTTGGCCATGCTGCCGGCGATGCGGTGCTGGTCGCCGTGGCAACCCGGGTTCGTGCGCAGTTGCGTGAAGAGGACTTGGTCGCGCGTCTGGGCGGCGACGAGTTTGCAATCCTGCTGACACCGCTGCACAAGGCCGAAGACGCCGAACGGATTGCTGACAAAATTATCGCCAGCATGGAAGCGCCGATCCAATTGCCGGGCAGTATCCAGGTGTTGACTTCACTCAGTATCGGCATCGCCGTGTA
Organism: Pseudomonas cucumis; assembly: GCF_030687935.1. Classification (GTDB taxonomy): domain Bacteria; phylum Pseudomonadota; class Gammaproteobacteria; order Pseudomonadales; family Pseudomonadaceae; genus Aquipseudomonas; species Aquipseudomonas cucumis. The sequence continues at coordinate 778,391 of NZ_CP117454.1, forward strand.
CCCCGATCATGGGGTTACACCAGGTGAGTTGCTCGATGCTGCCGACGCCGCGATGTACCAGGCCAAACGCCTTTCCCGAGGCGCACAGCAAACGGCAGGGGCGGAACTCCCTGTCGCCCATGTTCAAACCAGGAGCTAATTTTTGTGTTCACCTTCAATCACCGTTCGCTGCGACTTTTCACGATCACCCTGTTCCTGGCCTTGCTGGCATTGACCGGTTGCCAGACGGCACCGCAAAAGGGCCTGACCCCGGCGCAGATCGCAGTGCTCAAGCAGCAAGGTTTCGAAATGACGGATGATGGCTGGGCCTTTGGCCTGTCAGGCAAAGTTTTGTTCGGCAGCGATGTCGAGAGTCTCAACCCCGCCAGTACCGAGATCGTCGAGCGTATTGGCAAGGCGTTATTAAGTGTGGAAATCGAGCGCGTGAGAATCGACGGCCACACCGATGCTTCGGGCACAGAGTCCTATAACGAACAGCTTTCCCTGCGTCGCGCGAAAAGCGTCGGCAAGGTGTTGGCCGCTGCCGGTATAAAAGAAGAAAACATCCAACTGCGCGGCTTGGGCAGCAGTAAGCCCGTCGCTTCCAATGACACCGCGATTGGACGCACCGAGAACCGTCGTGTATCGATCGTGGTGAGCGCGGATTAATCGGCGAACAACATCTCCCGACTTTCCCCCATCAATAGCGCTTGATTCTGCTCGGTAACGGCACGGATGTAATCCCACAACAACGTGATCCGCTTGAGCTTGCGCAGGTCTTCCCGGCAGTACATCCAGAACTGCCGGGTAATGGTGATCTCTTGCGGCAACACCGGCAGCAGTCGCGGGTCCTGAGCTGCCAGGAAGCACGGCAGAATCGCCAGTGACCGTCCCTGCTGAGCGGCCACGAACTGCGCGATCACACTGGTGCTGCGCAGATTGGCACTGGCACCGGGCAACACATTTGCCAGGTACAGCAGCTCCGAGCTGAATGCCAAATCGTCCACGTAACTGATGAATTGATGTTTACCCAAGTCTGCCGGGCGGCGGATCGGTGGGTGCTTGTCCAGATAATCCTGGGTCGCATACAACTGCAATCGGTAGTCGCAGAGTTTGCAGCACACATACGGGCCGTGCTCCGGCCGCTCCAGCGCGATGACGATGTCTGCCTCGCGCTTGGACAGGCTGATGAAGTGCGGCAGCGGCAGGATGTCCACCGAGATCGCCGGGTAGGCGTCGACGAAATGGCTCAGCTGCGGGGTGATGAAAAAGCTGCCGAACCCTTCGGTGCAGCCCATGCGCACATGCCCGGACAAGGCCACGCCGGAGCCTGAAACCTGCTCGCAGGCCATGTGCAGAGTGCTTTCGATCGACTCGGCGTAACCCAGCAGACGCTGGCCTTCAGCAGTCAGGACGAAACCGCTGGTCCGGGATTTTTCGAACAGCAACGTGCCCAACGAGGCTTCCAGCGAACTGATGCGTCGCGACACGGTGGTGTAGTCCACCGCCAGGCGCTTGGCCGCGGTGCTGGCCTTGCGAGTGCGGGCAACCTCGAGGAAAAACTTGAGGTCATCCCAGTTCAACGAGCCTAAGGACGTGATGTTTTTTTGCATGATGGACCGGCTTTTATGTGCGTTCTTATTAGAAGTTTGCACATCTATACTCCAAAAACAGTCCGATAACCAATTCGCGGCACACGCCTCATCTCAAGGCGACTTTCTCGCCTTGGCTCCAAAGATAGCTCTCTTGATAAGAACAACGTCCCGGAGACCAACATGAACGCATCGCTAGAAACCACCGTGCAAAAGGTCAAGTTGTTGATCGATGGCGAGTGGGTCGAGTCCAAGACCACCGAATGGCACGACATCGTCAATCCGGCGACCCAGCAAGTGCTGGCCAAAGTCCCCTTCGCGACCGCCGCTGAAGTCGATGCCGCCATCAGCGCGGCCCACCGCGCCTTCCAGACCTGGAAGCTGACGCCGATCGGCGCACGGATGCGCATCATGCTCAAGCTTCAGGCGCTGATTCGCGAGCACTCCAAGCGTATTGCCGTGGTGCTCAGCAATGAGCAGGGTAAAACCATCGCCGACGCTGAGGGCGATATCTTCCGTGGCCTGGAAGTGGTCGAACACGCCTGTTCCATTGGCAGCCTGCAAATGGGCGAGTTCGCCGAGAACGTCGCTGGCGGTGTCGATACCTACACCCTGCGTCAGCCAATCGGCGTCTGCGCCGGCATTACCCCGTTCAACTTCCCGGCGATGATTCCGCTGTGGATGTTCCCGATGGCCATCGCCTGCGGCAACACCTTCGTGCTCAAGCCTTCCGAGCAGGATCCGATGTCGACCATGCTGTTGGTGGAACTGGCGATTGAAGCCGGTATTCCGCCGGGTGTGCTCAACGTCGTTCATGGTGGCAAGGATGTGGTGGATGCGCTTTGCACCCACAAGGACATCAAGGCTGTTTCGTTCGTCGGTTCGACCGCGGTCGGTACGCATGTCTACGATCTGGCCGGCAAACACGGCAAGCGCGTGCAATCGATGATGGGCGCCAAGAACCACGCCGTTGTGCTGCCCGATGCGAATCGCGAGCAAGCCCTCAATGCTCTGGTCGGCGCCGGTTTCGGTGCGGCCGGGCAACGCTGCATGGCCACCTCGGTGGTGGTGCTGGTGGGCGCGGCCAAACAATGGCTGCCAGACCTGAAAGCGCTGGCGCAGAAACTCAAGGTCAATGCCGGCAGCGAGCCGGGCACTGATGTTGGCCCGGTGATTTCCAAGCGGGCCAAGGCGCGGATTCTCGAGTTGATCGAAAGCGGCATCAAGGAAGGCGCCAAGTTGGAACTGGACGGTCGCGACATCACTGTTCCAGGCTACGAGCAGGGCAACTTTGTCGGCCCGACCCTGTTCTCCGGCGTAACCCCTGAGATGCAGATTTATACACAGGAAATCTTCGGCCCTGTGCTGGTGGTGCTGGAAGTCAATACGCTCGATGAGGCCATCGCCCTGGTCAACGCCAACCCATTCGGCAACGGCACGGGTTTGTTCACCCAGAGTGGTGCGGCGGCGCGTAAATTCCAGTCGGAAATCGACGTTGGCCAGGTCGGCATCAACATCCCGATTCCGGTGCCGGTGCCGTTCTTCAGCTTCACCGGTTCCCGTGGTTCGAAGCTCGGTGACCTCGGTCCGTATGGCAAGCAAGTGGTGCAGTTCTACACTCAAACCAAGACCGTCACTGCGCGCTGGTTCGACGATGACAGCGTCAACGACGGTGTGAACACCACCATCCACTTGCGTTAAGGAGCCGGACATGAAAATCGCTTTTATCGGTCTCGGCAACATGGGCGCGCCGATGGCGCGCAACCTGATCAAGGCCGGCCATTCGCTGCGGCTGGTCGACCTGAACAAAACTGTGCTGGCAGAACTCGAGCAATTGGGCGGCAGCATCAGCGCTTCGGCACGTGAAGCGGCTCAAGATGCAGAATTGGTCATCACCATGCTGCCAGCCGCTGTGCATGTGCGCAGCGTCTGGCTGGGCGAAGACGGCGTGCTGGCGGGGATCGCCAAAGGCGTGCCCGCAGTGGATTGCAGCACCATCGATCCGCAGACGGCGCGCGATGTTGCCGCAGCGGCTGCCAAACAAGGCGTGGCCATGGCCGATGCCCCGGTTTCTGGCGGTACCGGTGGTGCCGCGGCCGGGACGCTGACTTTCATGGTTGGCGCCACGCCTGAGCTGTTCGCGACACTGCAACCGGTGCTGGCGCAAATGGGCCGTAACATCGTCCATTGTGGCGAAGTCGGCACCGGGCAAATCGCCAAAATCTGCAATAACCTGCTGCTGGCGATTTCCATGATCGGCGTCAGCGAGGCCATGGCCTTGGGTGATGCTCTGGGAATCGACACGACGGTGCTGGCGGGAATCATCAACAGTTCCACCGGGCGTTGCTGGAGTTCGGAGATGTACAACCCGTGGCCGGGTATCGTCGAAACGGCGCCGGCCTCGCGTGGCTATACCGGCGGTTTCGGTGCCGAACTGATGCTCAAGGATCTGGGGCTGGCCACTGAGGCGGCACGTCAGGCGCACCAACCGGTGGTGCTCGGCGCGGTGGCGCAGCAGTTGTATCAGGCGATGAGTCAGCGTGGGGAAGGGGGTAAGGACTTCTCGGCGATCATCAACAGCTATCGCAAACCCCAATAACGGGTTTTTGTGGCGAGGGAGTATGCTCCCTCGCCACAGGGTTTGTGCATGCCGATTTTTTTTGCCGAGAGACCACGTCGGGTGGTCTCTCGGTTTTTTGCATCAGGCAAACACGAAATACTTGCGCACGGTCTCAACCACTTCCCACGTGCCTTTCATGCCTGGCTCGATGACGAAAATGTCACCGGCGCGCAGATGGATAGGCGCCATGCCTTCCGGGGTGATGATGCAGTAGCCTTCCTGGAAATGGCAGTATTCCCACTTCACGTATTCCACGTACCACTTGCCCGGCGTGCAGATCCAGGTGCCCATGATCTTGCTGCCATCTTCGCTGGTGTACGCGTTGAGGTTGACGGTGTGCGGGTCGCCTTCGAGTTTTTCCCATTTGCAGGCGTCGAGTACGGGCAGCGGGTGAGTGTCGCGAAGGACGGTAATCGGTGCGGTCATGATGACTCCGGGCAGTGGGTTCAAGAACTGAAGTCGCACCCTATAGCGCCCATACACCGTTCAGTTGTCTGTATTCGACATCGAGCTGTCCAGAAACGCGCAGACCTCAAAGACTTTCCAGCGGGCAATCGGCTTTGGCCTGTGTGAGGCTGGCTTCGAACTCGACCAATTGATCGTGTTGATGCCTGAGTGCGGCAATCCTCTCGCTGATTTCGCACTTCTTGGCATCGATGGCTTGCTGCGCCAATGACCAAGGCATCGCCAGGCCTTGATGTCCAGTAAAAATCGCCTGCAACTCTTTGAGCTTGAAGCCCAATTGCTGGGCGCATTTGATGAAGCTCAGCAGGTCGACGCTGTGTTGGTCATAGACGCGGTAGTTGCCCCTGCGCCGGGCGGGAGGCAACAGACCGATGGCCTCATAGTGACGGATACTCTTGATCGTCGTGCCCGAGCGATGCGCAGCTTGGCCGATGTACATGAAAAGTCCTTTTTTTTCGAGGGTAAGCCAGCCCCATTATCGGCAGACTCATCGGCTGGCGATAGCCTGGGCTTGCAGCAGCCAGGTTTCGCGCTGACCGGCGCTGGACCCCAGGACCGGCCCGAAGGTGAGCGTGCGCTGAGGTAGGATGCCGCAAAACGCCAGGGTGGTTTTGCGCATCTGATGCAGCCCGGGCATGCGGTAGATCCAGCGGTAATACCAGGGGGGCGTGTCCATGGTAACGAGCAGATGCGCGCTGCGGCCATGCAGCAATTTGTCGGGAAAGGCCTTGCCTTCGCGATACTTGAAGGCGAAGCCCGGAAGCAACACCCGATCAAGAAAACCCTTGAGCAAGGCCGGTACGCCGCCCCACCAGATCGGGTAGACCAGGGTCAGGTGTTCGGCCCACAGAATGTCCGCCTGAGCGCGGCGCAAGTCGGCTTCCAGCGGCTGCACATGCTGATAGCCTTCGCGCAGCACCGGGTCGAAGTCCATTTTTCCTAGAAACAACTGGCGCACCTCATGCCCGGCACGCAACGCCGATTGTGCGTAGCGTTCGGCAAGTGCGCCGCAGAAACTGTTGCTCGAAGGATGACCGAGGATCACCAGAATTCGCTTGCTCATCGTAACGGTCCCTGAAGATGAAACCTCAAGGGTAAAGTCTGCCCCTCAGGGGAGAGTCAAGGCGTACAGCAAGGCCTGGGCATAACCGGGCAGCACGGCGAAGTCCCGGGCGCACAGCAAGAGTTTGCGTCGGGCCCACGGCTCTTTCAGTGCGATGCTTTTGAACGGTGTTTCAGTCGGCCAGCGTTCGACCGCCGCCAAGGGCACGATCGCCAGCCCGGCACCCCGGGCGACCATGCGCATCACGCCATCGAAGCTATCGGCACGGATGCGAATCTGCATCCGTAAGCCGCTGTGCAGGGCTTGTTCTTCCAGGTACACGGCCAAGGCGCTGTGGGCGTTCAGGCCGACGTAATCGTGGTGCAAGGTGGCGCTGAAATTTAACGTTCCGGTGTCGGCCAAGGGATGATCGTGCGGCAGGATCAGTACCAGTGGGTCGTCACAGAAATAGCGGGTCTGAAGGCCCTCGGTATCGACGGCGTCGGACACAATGCCCAAGTCTGCCGCACCTTGGCGCAAGGCATGAGTAATGCGCGCGCTGGGCAGTTCTTGCAGATCGATGTCGAGGTTCGGATGGTCGCGCAGAAAGTCTGCCAGCAGCTCCGGCAGGTACTCGGTGATCGCTGTGGTATTGCACAACAACCGCACCTGACCTTTGACCCCTTTGGCGTATTCGGCCAGGTCCTGCTGCATGCGCTCGGTCTGTTGCAAAAGGACTCGGGCGTGCTGCGCCAGGGCTTTGCCGGCGGGCGTCGGCGTTATGCCGCGACGGCCGCGTTCCAGAAAATCAGTGCCGAGTGAAAATTCCATCGCGCGGATTCGTGCGCTCGCCGCTGCCAGAGACAGATGACTGCGAGCGGCGCCGGCGGTGATGTTGCCGGTGTCGAGGATGTTCAGGTAGAGGTGCAGGTCGGTCAGGTCGAAGTTCATACAGTATCCCGGATCGTTCCCACGCTCTGCGTGGGAATGCAGCCCGTGACGCTCCGCGTCACATGCAGAAGCGGACGCAGAGCGTCCATTGAGCCATTCCCACGCAGAGCATGGGAACGATCATGCCTCTTGCTGAGCAAGAGGCAGCCTCAGTATATGGCAGATTTTCAAGGCAACCTTCAGGGCTCACCATAGCCCCATGAATACACTCGCCGCGTTCTACCAACATCTGGGCTTTGCCCTGTCCTTATTGGTCATCGCCACCTTCCTGCTAGCAGGAATGATCAAAGGCGTGATCGGTCTCGGACTGCCAACCATCGCCATGGGCTTGCTAGGCCTGGCTATGGCTCCGTCGCAGGCTGCGGCGCTGTTGATCATTCCCGCTACCCTGACCAACGTCTGGCAACTGGCATTCGGCGGTCATTTGCGCGGGCTGTTGAACCGCTTGTGGCCGATGCTGCTGGCGATTTTCATCGGCACGGGCGCCGGTACGTTGTGGATCGGCATGGCCGGTGGGCATTGGGTCGTGCGTGGGCTGGGGGCGGCGTTGTTGATTTACGCCTTGAGCGGGTTGTTGCTGCCGACCTTGCACATCGGCAGTCATACCGAGCGTTGGTTCGGTCCGCTGTGCGGTGTGCTGACGGGCATCATCACCTCGGCCACCGGCGTCTTCGTGATTCCGGCGGTGCCTTATCTGCAAGCGCTGGGCTTGAGCAAGGATGAACTGGTGCAGGCGCTGGGCCTGTCGTTCACCGTCTCGACCCTCGCATTGGCCGCCGGCCTGTTATGGCGCGGCGCCCTCGGCGGTGGCGAGTTGAGCGCGTCACTGCTGGCGCTGATTCCGGCAGTGCTCGGCATGCTGCTGGGGCAATGGCTGCGCCAGCGGATCAGCGCCGTGTTGTTCAAGCGCGTGTTCTTCATCGGCCTCGGCGTGCTCGGCGGCCACTTGCTGATCAGCGGGTAGCGGACGAAGTGCTGAGCATCTCGATTGGGCGGATATCAAAGTCCCGCTCCAGATACTCCATGCGCATGTCGAGGAACTGCTTCATGTGCGGCAGGTTCGAGTGCACGTCCAGATGCGCCTGGGATTGCCAGATCTCGTAGAAGATAAACAGCGTCGGATCCTGTTTGTCTCGCAGCATGTGGTACTCGATGCAACCGGGTTCGGCGCGACTCGGTTCGACATAGGCACGGAAGAACGCTTCGAAGGCCTCGGCTTTTTCCGGGCGGGTCTTGGCGTGCAGGATGAAGCCTTGCAGTTCGCTCATCAGGTTGTCCTTGAAAGTCAGAATCGGCGCAAGTTTATGGCAACAATCCACTGTCGATTCGTGCGTATTGGTCAAATGAATTTTGCTGGTTGAGCGCTTATTCCGCGCGAGTCGACTCGCTACTCTGCCGCCATCGAATTTCAACCTTGCGAGACTTCTCATGAAAAAAGTCCTATTGCTCAATGGCGGCAAAAAATTTGCCCACTCCGATGGTCGCTACAACACGACGCTGCACGAAGCCGCGTTGAGCGTGCTGGATCGCGGCGGTGTGGATGTGAAAGCCACGTTCATCGACGAGGGGTACGACGTCGCGGAGGAAGTCGCCAAATTCCTCTGGGCCGATGTGATCATTTATCAGATGCCCGGCTGGTGGATGGGCGCGCCCTGGACCGTCAAGAAGTACGTCGATGAGGTCTTCACCGAAGGCCATGGCAGCCTCTACGCCAGCGATGGCCGCACGCGCTCCGATGCGTCGCAGAAGTACGGCAGCGGCGGTTTGCTGCACGGTAAGAAATACATGCTGTCGCTGACCTGGAACGCGCCGCAGCAAGCTTTCGACGACCCGACCGACTTCTTCGAAGCCAAAGGCGTGGATGCGGTGTACTTCCCGTTCCACAAGGCCAACACCTTCCTCGGCATGACCGGTTTGCCGACCTTCCTGTGCGTCGATGTGATGAAACGCCCGAACGTCGAAGCCGATGTGGCGCGTTATGAGCAGCACTTGAGCGAGGTGTTTGGCTTACCGGCCTGAGTTTTCCGGCTAGTATCCGTCGCAACGGCGGGAAAGATCGCAGCCTGCGGCAGCTCCTACAACGATTGCGCGTCGCGCCGAACCTTCGGGTGTACGCCATCTGTAGGAGCGGCCGCAGGCTGCGATCTTGGCGATTGATGCCACGCCGATTAGCGAACGAGGACACACGTGAAAGCCAGATCCGATGAGTTGCAGATTTTCGTCTGCGTGATTGAATGCGGGTCGATTTCAGCTGCGGCCGAACAGGTCGGGCAAACGCCGTCGGCGGTCAGCCGCACGTTGTCGCGACTGGAGGCCAAGCTCGACACCACGCTGATCAACCGCACCACGCGGCGCATGGACCTGACCGAAGAGGGCAAATACTTCTTCGAGCACGCCAAGCTGATTCTCGATCAGATGGACGAACTTGAAGAGCGCCTGTCCTCACGCCAGCAAACCCCCTCCGGGCGTTTGCGAATCAACGCCGCCTCGCCATTCATGCTGCACGCCATCGTGCCGTACATCGATGAGTTCCGCCGTCTCTACCCGGACATCCAGCTCGAACTCAACAGCAACGACCTGATCATCGACCTGCTCGAACAAAGCACCGACATCGCCATCCGCATTGGCACACTGGCCGACTCGACCCTGCACGCCCGCTCCCTGGGTTGCAGCCCGCTGCACATCGTCGCCAGCCCGGCGTATCTGGAGCAACACGGCATACCGGCCGCCGTTGCCGATCTGGCCGAACATACGCTGCTGGGTTTCACCCAGAACGAAGGCCTCAACCAATGGCCGTTGCGCTATGTCCACGGTGATCGCTGGCCGATCCAGGCGTCGATCAGTGCGTCCAGTGGCGAGACGATCAGGCATTTGGCGCTGGCAGGGCAGGGCATCGCCTGTTTGTCGCACTTCATGACCATCGACGACATTCGCGCCGGTCGCTTGCAGGTGCTGCTGGCGGAGTTCAACAGCGGATATCGCCAACCGATCAACGCGGTGTACTACCGCAACTCGCAACTTGCCCTACGGATTCAGTGCTTCCTGGACTTCATCCAGGGCAAATTGGCGGCTTATGCGATTGCCGATTTCAAGGGCTGATGCGTAGACCGCGTCATCGTTCTTCGCGAGCAAACCCGCTCCCACAGTGGACTTGCGTCGATTCACGATGATGAGAACGACACAGGACCAATGTGGCAGCGGGCTTGCTCGCGAAAGCGTTTTTGGCAACCCATTAACTGGCCGGCTCACCTTCAATTCCGTAACATCCGCCTCTCTTCTCCCGCCTGTATTTTTAGGTAAACCATGAAATCCAAACGTCTGCGCGCCGATGTCCTGGCCGGGCTCACGACCTCTTTCGCCCTGCTGCCCGAATGCATCGCCTTCGCGCTGGTGGCCCACCTCAATCCATTGATGGGGCTTTACGGCGCTTTCGTCATCTGCACCCTGACTGCGCTGTTCGGTGGGCGGCCGGGGATGGTCTCTGGTGCCGCCGGATCGATGGCCGTGGTGATTGTCGCGCTGGTGGTGCAGCACGGCGTGCAGTACTTGCTGGCGACTGTGCTGCTGGGTGGGTTGATCATGCTGGCGTTCGGTCTGTTGAGGCTGGGCAAGTTGGTGCGCATGGTGCCGCATCCGGTGATGCTCGGCTTCGTCAATGGCCTGGCGATCGTCATCGCCTTGGCCCAGTTGGAGCACTTCAAAAGCGGTGAAACCTGGCTCAGTGGCGATCCGCTGTACATGATGATCGGGCTGGTGGCGCTGACGATGGCCATCGTCTACCTGATGCCGCGCCTGACACGTGCCGTGCCGCCGGCGCTGGTGGCGATTCTGGGCGTTGGGCTGGCGGTTTACCTGCTCGGCTTGCCGACACGAACCCTGGGCGACATGGCGCATATTGCCGGTGGTTTGCCGAGCTTCGCGCTGCCAGACATCCCCTGGAGTCTGGAAACCCTGCGCATCATCGTCCCCTACGCGATATTGATGGCGATGGTCGGCTTGCTGGAAACCCTGTTGACCCTGAACCTCACCGACGAGATCACAGAGAGTCGTGGCTATCCGGACCGCGAGTGCGTGGCGCTCGGAGCCGCCAACATAGTTTCTGGCGTGTTCGGTGGCATGGGCGGTTGCGCCATGATCGGGCAAACCATGATCAACCTCAGCTCTGGCGGTCGCGGTCGGCTGTCCGGTGCCGTGGCCGGGGGGATGATTCTGCTGTTCATTCTGTTTCTTTCGCCGCTGATCGAGCGTATCCCGCTGGCGGCCCTGGTGGGGGTGATGTTCGTGGTGTCGCAGCAGACCTTTGCTTGGGCTTCGCTGCGGGTGTTGAACAAGGTGCCGCTCAACGATGTCTTGGTGATCCTTGCTGTTACGGTGATTACGGTGTTCACCGATCTGGCCGTCGCCGTGATGTGCGGGATCATCATTGCGGCGCTCAACTTTGCCTGGCAACAGGCCCGCGAGCTGTATGCCGACAGCTATCAGGAAAGCGACGGCAGCAAACTCTACCGCCTGCACGGCACACTGTTTTTCGCCTCTACCACGCCATTCCTCAATCAGTTCGACCCTGCCAATGACCCGGCCCAGGTGACCCTTGATTGTCGCCACCTGAGCTTCGTCGACTACTCGGCCATTGCTGCCCTGAAGACATTGCGCGAGCGCTACGCCAAGGCTGGCAAGCAGCTACGCGTGCTGCATTTGTCCGAACGCTGCAAGAAACTGCTCAAACGCGCCAGCGAGCATCACGACTGAAATCAATGGGTGATCGTTCCCACGCAGAGCGTGGGGACGATCAGGGTAGGGGGATGAAAGTTCTACTATCCGATTTTCATAACTCACGACCTCTCATACCTCTGCACGACATCCCTTATCCCTCCACGAAAATTACTTTCACTTCGTTTGAAAGTAGCTCGTCGAAATGATTTATGAGTTTCACAACCCATTCGACGTGACCCTTTCGAGGAGTACCGCATGACGCTTACCTTCGGCTATTGGCTGCTGGTTTACGCCGCCATCGCCATCATTGCGCTGATCGTTCTGATCGCCCGTTACCGGCTTAATCCCTTCATCGTCATCACGCTGGTGTCCATCGGTTTGGCACTGATGGCCGGGATGCCGCCGTCGGGTGTGGTGGGCGCGTATGAGGCCGGGGTTGGCAAGACGCTGGGGCACATTGCGCTGGTGGTGGCGCTGGGCACGATGCTCGGCAAGATGATGGCCGAGTCTGGCGGCGCCGAGCAGGTGGCGCGCACGTTGATCGACCGTTTCGGAGAAAAAAACGCGCATTGGGCGATGGTGTGTATTGCCTTTCTTGTAGGGCTGCCGCTGTTCTTCGAGGTCGGTTTCGTCTTGCTGGTGCCCATCGCGTTCACCGTGGCGCGGCGGGTGGGCGTGTCGATTCTGATGGTCGGCTTGCCGATGGTCGCGGGGCTCTCGGTGGTCCATGCGCTGGTACCGCCACACCCGGCAGCGATGCTGGCAGTGCAGGTCTATCAGGCGTCGGTGGGGCAGACGTTGCTCTACGCGATTCTGATCGGCATTCCGACCGCGATCATCGCCGGTCCCCTGTACGCAAAGTTCATCGTGCCGCGCATTCAGCTGCCGGCGGATAACCCATTGGAGCGCCAGTTCCTGGAGCGTGAACCGCGCGATAGCCTGCCGGGTTTCGGCGTCACCATGGCGACCATTCTGTTGCCGGTGGTGCTGATGTTGATCGGCGGCTGGGCCAATCTGATTTCCACCCCGGGCAGCGGCTTCAACCAGTTTTTGTTGTTCATCGGCAACTCGGTCATCGCCTTGCTGTTGGCGACGTTGCTGAGTTTCTGGACCCTCGGCTTGGCCCAAGGCTTCAATCGTGAATCGATCCTCAAGTTCACCAATGAATGCCTGGCGCCGACCGCCAGCATCACCTTGCTGGTAGGCGCCGGCGGTGGCTTGAACCGGATTCTGGTGGACGCGGGTGTCACCGATCAGATCGTCAGCCTGGCCGATGAATTCCAGCTGTCGCCGCTGTTGATGGGCTGGCTGTTCGCCGCGTTGATGCGCATCGCCACCGGTTCCGCCACGGTGGCCATGACCACCGCTTCAGGGATTGTTGCGCCGGTGGCCGTTGGTCTGGGTTATCCCCACCCGGAGTTGTTGGTGCTGGCGACGGGGGCGGGGTCGGTTATCTTTTCCCACGTCAACGACGGCGGCTTCTGGTTGATCAAGGAATACTTCAACATGACCGTCACCCAGACCTTCAAGACCTGGACGGTGCTCGAGACCATCATCTCGGTGGTCGCCTTTGGTTTGACCGTAGGTCTTTCTTACCTGCTTTAGTCGGAGTCATCCGCCATGGACATCCTCTACCAGATTCGCGCCCGTCAGGATTCCTTCAGCGCCGGTGAAGGACGCATCGCTCGGCTGATGCTCGACGACGTAGGATTTGCCGCCTCCGCCAGCCTCGACGAATTGGCGCTACGGGCGGAAGTCAGCACCGCCACACTCTCGCGTTTTGCGCGCACGGTCGGTTGCCGCGACCTGCGGGATTTGCGCCTGCAACTGGCCCAGGCGAGCGGCGTCGGCAGCCGCTTTCTCGACCCGGCGGGCACGCCTGAGCAGTCGGCGTTCTACGGGCAGATCGTTGGCGATATCGAGTCGACCTTGCGTCAGCATCTGTCGGCGTTCGATGAGTCGCGTTTCGCCGATGCGGTGAAACTGCTGGGCAAGGCGCGGATGATTCACGCCTTCGGCATGGGCGGCTGCTCAACCTTGTGCAGCGATGAACTGCAAGTGCGACTGGTGCGCCTTGGCTACCCGATTGCGGTGTGTCACGACCCGGTGATGATGCGCGTCACCGCCGCCAGCCTGGGTGCCGAACACGCGGTCATCGCCTGCTCGCTGACCGGCATCACGCCCGAGCTGCTCGAAGCAGTGGACCTGGCTCGCAGCTACGGTGCCCGAATTCTCGCGATCACCCGGGCTGACTCGCCGCTGGCGCAACTGGCCGATGTGTTGTTGCCGCTGCAAAGCGCCGAGACATCCTTCATCTACAAACCCACGGCGGCGCGCTACGGCATGCTTCTGGCCATCGACGTGCTCGCTACCGAGCTGGCGCTGGCCAGTCCTGAAGACAATCAAGAACGTCTGCGGCGGATCAAACTGGCCCTGGACGACTACCGCGGCGGCGACGATCACCTGCCGCTGGGAGACTGACATGACGTACGACACACTGATCCGCAATGCGCTGATTATCGATGGCAGCAACACCCCCGGTTACCCCGCTGATGTGGCGATTCTGAATGGTCGCATCGAGCGAATCGGCGACCTGCACGACGCTCGCGCCATCGAAGAAATCGACGCGGCCGGGAGGGTGTTGGCCCCCGGTTTCATCGACGTGCATACCCACGATGATACGGTGGTGATCCGTCAGCCGCAGATGCTGCCCAAGCTCAGCCAGGGCGTGACCACGGTGATCGTCGGTAACTGCGGGATCAGCGCCTCGCCAGTGAGTTTGCGTGGCGAGCCGCCGGACCCGATGAACCTGCTCGGCACGGCGGCTGCGTTCGTTTATCCGCGCTTTCGCGACTATCGCGCCGCCGTCGAAGCGGCAAATACCACCCTGAACGTGGCCGCATTGGTGGGCCATACCGCGCTGCGCAGCAATCACTTGGACGACCTGTTTCGCACGGCCACCGCCGATGAAATCAGCGCAATGCGCGAGCAACTGCGCGAAAGCCTTGAGGCCGGTGCCTTGGGGTTATCCACAGGCCTGGCGTATGCCAACGCCTTCTCGGCTTCTACCGAAGAGGTGATGCAACTGACTGAAGAGCTGACTGCATTCGGGGCGGTTTACACCACCCATTTGCGCAGTGAATTCGAACCGGTGCTGGAGGCCATGGACGAAGCGTTCCAGATCGGTCGCCACGCGAAAGCGCCGGTGATCATTTCCCATCTCAAATGTGCCGGCGCCGGTAACTGGGGGCGCAGCCCGCAACTGCTGGCCTCCCTTGAAAACGCCGCGAAAACCCATCCGGTGGCTTGTGATTGTTATCCCTATGCGGCGAGCTCTTCGACCCTGGACCTCAAGCAAGTCACCGACGCCCATCGCATCACCATCACTTGGTCCACGCCTCACCCGGAAATGGGCGGCCGGGATTTGATCGACATTGCCGCTGAGTGGGACGTGCCGTTACTCGAGGCCGCGCGCCGACTGCAACCGGCGGGGGCGGTGTATTACGGCATGGACGAAGCCGACGTACGAAGAATCCTCGCGCATCCGCTGTCGATGGTTGGCTCCGACGGTTTGCCGGAAGACCCGTTTCCTCATCCACGGCTGTGGGGCGCGTTCCCACGGGTGCTCGGACATTTCAGTCGCGACGTCGGTCTGTTTGCGCTGCACACCGCCGTACACAAAATGACCGGACTGTCGGCGGCACGGTTTGGCTTGAAACAACGTGGCGAAATTCGCGAAGGGTATTGGGCAGATCTGGTGTTGTTCGATCCTGCGACGATTCGCGATGTGGCGGACTTCAACGATCCGCAACGGGCGGCAGAAGGGGTTGATGGGGTTTGGGTCAATGGTGTCTTGAGTTACAGCGAAGGTCAGGCGAACGGGAGGAGAGAGGGGCGGTTTCTGGCACGGGAAGGGGACTTGCGTAAAGGGTTTCATTGATTCGGTGATGCCGAAAGAGCGCAGCCCCTGTAGGAGCTGCCGAAGGCTGCGATCTTTTGATCTGCGTTTAATGGTGGCACATCGCGATTAAAGAAAGCCGTTACCAAGCCGAAGCGCTGACATCCAGCCCAGCTACACTGGGCTCATTCAGTCAGGGAGTTACCCCATGAGCTTCGGCAAAACCACCCCGATCCTGCGGATTTTCGATGAAACCAAGGCGTTGGAGTTCTACGTTGAGTTCCTGGGGTTCAAGATCGACTGGCAGCACCGCTTCGAAGTGAACTTCCCGTTGTACCTGCAAGTGTCGCGTGGTGAATGCGTACTGCATCTGTCCGAACACTACGGCGACGCGACACCGGGCTCAGCCCTGCGCATCGAGACCGATGAGCTGGAAGTGTTCCAGCAGCAATTACTGGCCAAGGAATATTCTTTCGCTCGCCCACAGATTCAGGCCATGCCCTGGGGGAGCCAGGACATGACTGTGACTGATCCGTTCGGGAATCGGTTGGTGTTCACCAATGCGATCAGCGTCTGAGCGAATCGGTGATTTCACTTTTTAGCTGGTCCGTGATCGGTTGTATTCGGAATGTCTGAAGAGTAACTCCCTGCCTCTCTGGACGGTGGCTCTTGTGACATCGATGTCGTGCTGAATATCTGAACGCTTTATCGCGTGTGAGCCCGAGGTCACTATCTTGTTGGTTGCGATATCAAAGGAAAGCTTCAACGTACCCAATGGGTCGTTGGAGTAAAACTCGTCTATTCCCAGGATATCGAAGGCTTTGTTTATCTCTTGGGAGTCGTGCTTCAGGTATTCATCCAGCAAGTAGAGCGCGTTGTTCAGCTTTTCAATTTTTCTGGGTTGCAAACCTCTGAGCGCAGTATCTACTTGAACAGAAGCTTCGAAATTCGCAACCCAGGCACCTGGCAATGCCGCCACTTTTCCCAACAGATATCGCGTTGCTATCAATGAGGGTTTCTTCTGCCCTTGCGCAACCCTGACGTCATGCTCTCTGACGGCGTCCTGTGATTTTGCATGGATATTGTAAAAAGCCGTTCTTCCGGCTTTTTCTATTTTTTCGGGATCCAGCCGAGAGGCTTGGGGAAGCAATGAAAGAGGCAGGTGGCGAGTCGAATCCAATTTCTCCGCCGCAGTATCCAGCCCCAGCGAGGTGGCGGATGAGGCCGCGATCGCCGCCGCCGGGCCCAAGGCCAACGCACCAACGCCAGCAGCCGTTGCGATGGCACTGCGGGACAAGTTGTAACCCAGGCTCTGCGCGTATCTTTTATAGATCTCGTTATCGCTGAAACTGTTGTAGAGCTGGTAGTTGACGGTGCTGACCCGGCTTTGTACTTCCGAGAGTATTTTGGGGAAGGTGGCAATCTCTTCCTTTATGTTTTCCTGTTCTCTTGTCGTGCCGAGTTTATCGACGTAACGAACCGGGTTATTACCGACCATACAATAAAGATTCATTCCGTCTGCGATCCCTATCGGATCCGGACTGATCCACCGCTGTAACCACGGTGCGTAATACCTGTAGCCATAGTAATAGAGGCCACTGGCATCGCGTTCCTTGCCGGAATATCGAATGGTTTTGTAATCCGCTTCCACCTGCGAGCGGGAAGCTATCCATGCAGTTCCACCATAAGGCAAATAGCTTTCCTGGCTGATCAGCCAAGCTTGGTCGTCGAGTTCCAGTGAGCTGGAGCCCAGATCGTCGTCAAGGCTATAGCGCAGTTGGTTTGCCGCGATACCGGACGGCCGACCTTGGGTCCAGTGCAGATAACGTACGCTACAGCGGCCGGCTTGCAGGGTGATGACTTCCAGTCGCTCGTTAGTGCGGGTGCGGATTTCGAGTCCCGGCAGATAACGGACTTCTCGGGTGTGAGTCACCGATGCTGCATAAGTCGTTTGGATCTTGCGTACACGTTGACCGCTGCTGTCGTAGCAATAGCGCTCAATATCATCGCGTCCTTCTTCACGCCGGATCAGCATTACGCTGGCGAGTTGATTGCGGGCATTCCATTCCAGCGCTTGGCCTGGGTATAGCGCCTGCTGATTACCGTTGGCATCGAAGTGCGCAGTTGCATTGGGTGCTGTGTCCCCCTTGTTCCAGGACAGGAGCCGATTGCTTGAAGTGGCAACGTTCAAGGTCCGGGTATAGTTGTTGCGGTCGCGAACATGGCGCAGTTCGGTCAGGTTGCCGCCGGTGTCGTATTGGTAGTGCTCGATGAAGTTGAACAATAGCTGGGCGTCAATCGGTGTTCTACTGGAGGCGGGAAGGTGAGGTTGGCTGTTCGGTCCCGCCGCTTCACGACCCGTTGCGCTGATGAGTTGGTAGAGGCTGTCGTAGGTAAACGTGCTGACCGCTTCGACCCGTTGGTTACTGCCGAATTGCACCGGTTGGGCCTTGTCCGCGATGCGCATCACATTGCCCACCGGGTCATAGGTGTAGTGCAAATCCTGCAGGGTGCTGCCAGACACGGACGCGCTGAGTGAGGTCAAGCGACCGCTGGCCGGATCGAACATGGCGCGGCTGACAACACCGTTTCCGGCGGTCTGGGATTCGATCTGGCCAAACGCGTTGTAGTGGAGGTCCTTCAAAATGACCTGTTCTGTAGTCGCACCGTTGATTAGAAGTTTAATGGCCTTGAGTTGGCCGGCGACATCAAACGAGAAGCGCTGTTGGTGCTGACCGGCATCGATCTGTTGGATCGTTTCTCCCTGTGCGTCGTAGCGCCAGATCGTTTTATGGCCATCCCCCTCTTCAAGCAGCAAGTCGCGTTCTTTTTCGTCTGTTGGCCAATGTGGCTGTCGGGGATCGAAGAGGAAGCGCCGTGTCTGGCCAAGGGGTTTGGCACAGAGGGCGTATTCATTGATGAGCAAAGTACCGACACCGTCATCGTGTCGAGTCAGCGCGCCACATCGGTTATGTCTGGCGGATTCAGATGAACTATCGCCATAGCTGAAGCGTTCGACCACGCGCAGAACCTGACCTGCCGCCTGCTCCTGGATTTCGGTCGGCCTTAGCTGATTATCGTAAGTCGTTTGCCAATGGTTGCCCCGCTGATCCCAGCTACGCAGTGTCTGTCCGGCGTCGCCAGGCAGACTCAAACGCCACCCGGCGTCGACACTGTCCACCAACAGCACCTTGCCGGACAGGCTGTAGACGGTCGTCAGATTGGCGTTAGGTGTTTTGGCAAACAGACGTGGGTCCCGCTGTTCAACCTGGCGTCCGGCAATGTCATGGTGCTGACGGCTGATCCGCGTTTGAGGGCTGTCGTCGGCGCTGCTGCGACAGTAAGCGATTTGCCGCACGAGCAGGCCGCGGCTGTCGATGGCGCTGATCGTGGGTGTTTTGCGGTGAAGGCGTGCGTTCATACCTCACCTCCACTGGTCGTGGATGGTTCTGGCATGACCTCTTCCAGCGTATCGTTCTCGTCCTCGTTCAGGGTGTACCAGGGGTGGCGGGTATGCCGCCGCATATAGGAAAGACCATCTTGTTTTGCCATACGTGTACGCGTAGGGCGTCCCAACGCATCGTAAAACTGCAGATCGCAATGGCCGAACTGTCGCAACGACACATCGTTAATGTAGTCATGCCGATCGGCGAAGTAAGGACGGTAGGTCCGGATCGCCAACCCCTTGTTGTTGTATTCCACCCGCTCGCTGATACGCCAGCGCTTTGCTACGGTCAGCTCCTTCGGTTTTCCGTCCTCGAGGGTCAGCTCTCCCTTGGCGTTGACGACGTAAGCCGTACCCGATTCGACTTGTTTTTTACTTTGCAGCGTTCGTCCGAAACCATCGCAGCAGGTGATGGTGATGCGGATCTGTTTCTGGTTGTCATCGGGGTAGCGATCTGCAATCAAGGTAACGATGTGTACCGGTTCACGGGATGCGGTGTCGATTTCGGCCTTCAACTTCACCTCATCGGCAGAGAGTGCACCAAGGGCTTGCAGCCGTTTTCGGGCTTTGGCGCAAATAAAACCATCGGGCAATAAGTCTCTTTTGCCTACGCAACGTGTCAGCCAGTCAGCGTCCTTCAACGCTGCGTCCGAGATGCGTCCCATCCAGCTGAAAAGTGTGTAAAAGGTTGCTGTAGCGGCATCCTGCAGCGCTTTCTGCCCGTTTTTAGTTGCATCGTATGGGGTGGCGAGTTCCGGGCGCTTGTAATCATTGATAGGTTTGAAACCTGTGGGCTTGTCGCCCTCACCGCCATAAAAACTGCTGGCCAATATCTGGCCAAAACTGTCATGGAGACCTTCCTCGATGTTCCCGTTCGGGTCGGTGATGCGTAGGGGGACAAGCGAGCGATAATCGTAGGTGGCGTTGGTGATACAACCATCGGGAAGTTTGAGTTGGGTAATGAAACAGCGGTACTTGTCGTAGGAGATCTCGGTCACGCCATGGCTTTTGCTCGGCTGCTGAGTCTGTGTTTTGTAAAAACCTTTCAGTGTGGCGTAGGTCGCGAAGCCACTTTTGACTGACCAGAGTTTTCTGGGAACAGTGGTCACGGGAAGGAAATCGGTCATACGGTGGTAGCCACTTCGCTCGAGCAGTTTTCCTTTGGGGCGAGACGCTTGCAACAATACGTCGAAGGCTCTCAACGCTGTCTCGTCCAGTTCGGCCGTTTCCAGGTGATCGGCCAGCGCTTCGAAGTGAGCGTCACCCTCCTTCAGCGTTTGCGCGGTCAAGGTGTTCTTGTAGCGTTGCACGGACAGGCCCGTCAGGATGCTTTGGATTGTCCAGGCTGTTTCCTTGACGAGCTCGATGAGCTTTTCGTAAGTCATGTCCTTTGTGGACAGCCCTCCAGCCTCGGGTGTCTTGGGACGTTTCAACGCATTGGCACGCTGGCGATAAGGCAGACCCAATCGCCATCCTTGAGGTTTTTGCAAATGAATGAACTCGGTGCGGGTTTCGTTCAGGTAGTAGAACTGTTGCGCCGGATCATGAGCATCGCGCCACCATTGTTGCTGGTCGGCATCGCTGAATGGCGGGGTATCGCTGTCGGTTTTGCGTCGCGGGTAATGCACCTTCACGTTGTGGGTCAGAGCGCCGTACAGGTCGTGCTGCAGATTGAAGGTGTGCTGGCATTGCGGATCATCGGTAATGCCTTCGTACTGATAATTGATGGTCTCCAGCAGCAGCGGCAACATTCGGGCATAGCCTCGATGGCCCTCAGGCGTCTGTAGCAAACGTACCCGGTAGCGGTTTTCCTGAACTGAATAAAGTGTCCTGGTTTTCAGGCGCTTATCGATTCCGAGGATCTCGCTGCGCAATAAATGGCCACTCAGGGCCCGAGCCACTTCCAGGGTTGTTGCCGCATCTGGGGATGTGATGCATGTGTCGTTCTCGAGCTCGGGCTGGTATTGGCAAAGCAATGCCTTGCCCAGCGCCAGGGCTTCTTTATCAGCGTTGTGATAACCGGTGCGGGGCAGGTCAATCGCTCGCCCGGTGTGGAACCAGCTCTTCGTCAGGCATGGCGTGGTGAAACTTTGCGAGTCGGCATCACCTGGGTTGGTTTCGCTGTCGGTTTGCAGCAATAGGCCGAAGCCGCGAAATTCCCGCTCGATGCCGTCGTAGTAGCCTTGGCGGTAGGAAAAGCTCTGGGTCAGTCGATTGCCGGTAATCTCGTCGAGCTGGGTCTGTTTCGATACCAGGTGCAGCGCTATTGGCAAATGGCAGGTGCGGGGCTTGTCGGTTTTGATTTTCTCCGCTTTTTCATCCAGCCATTCCTGCGCTGAGCTGCGGTAGCTGATGCTGCCGGCGGTGCCCATATTGTTATTGGTGCCAGTGAGTAAATACGGTTTTGCCCGGACGAAGTCGTAGCGCCAATGACGGGATGTCATGTGCGGCACACTCAGAATCAGGCTCGAGCAGCCAAGCCCTTGCAGATCGGCAATGCTCACCTGACATAAACCGTCGTAGCGTACGCCTTCCGGCCAGGGCAGCTGAACGCAAGCATCGAAGCCATTGCCGCAGCGGTTCATGAAGACCAGCGCCTGATCTGTTTCCAGATAGATAAGGTCGGCGGCGCCGGAGCCATCCAGGTCCGCCAGACGGATACGCGAGGCGTCGAATGTTTCGTAGGCGAGAGCTGGAGAGCCCAGCACAATGCCTTTGCCGAAACGTCCACGCCCCAGGTTTGGCCAGCACTTCACTTCGTTGTGGCGAATGCGCACCAGATGCTGCTGGCCACTGCCCAGGATATCGCTGAATGCCACCAGTTCGGTGGGCGAAGAGGTGAGTACAGGAAGGGCATCTTCATCCTCGTTACGAGTTACTTCGCGGGCAGCTGCAAAACCGTTTTGCCGTTGATTGGCGTACAGGCGAATACTGCGCGAACCTATCAATGTCAGGTCGCTGAGTCCTTCACTCATCAGATCGGCCAATTGCCCTTGTGGATTGAAAAACTCCAAAGGGAAGGCATTGAACGTGGTGAAGTTCGACCAGGTTCGGTCAGGACCGAGGGAGAAAAAACCACTCAGCCCCGGCTGAGCCATGACCCAGTCCAGCCGACCATCGCCCGTGAAGTCGTTCAGTGACTGGCGAACAGGTTTTGCGGTGTCGGCAATGGGAATATTGGGTAATGCTCGCCACTGATCGTAAGCCACTTCATTGCTTTTGGCTTTGGCTCGCATGGGTTCGCGGTAATACCAGCCTGTGTCACCTCGATAGAGCACGCCCGGCAGGCCTTCGCCGTACAGGTCCACCAGTTGATAATCCTGGCCGTCGTTGAGCCCCGGCATGTTCTGAAAGCGCTGCCAGGTTTGGGTATCAGGGAGGAGCGTGAACTCGCTGTAGCTGAATTCAACCGGCGGACGGTTATCGGCGTTTGCCGAGTTGCCAAACGCCTGGTCATGGGCGGCGCTCAGGTGGTTATAACCCAGAGGTGCCTGGCGGTAATCGAGCAGCAGGCGCCGCACCAGAACGGGGTCGGCGCCCAGTTCATCGGGAAAGCGGTGGAACATCAGAACCTGCCGGCACAGGCGTTCGGTGCGTAGTTCAAAACCGTAAGCGAAGCTGTAAAACGCGTCGCTACGGGCTTGCCACTCTTGGCCCTCATATAACGGTTTCTGTTCGTATTCCGTACGCCGTTCGCCATAGTCGAACACCAATTCGAAGTGCCATTGCGCAGGCTTCAATCGATCGGCTTGCCATGAGTAAAGGTGTGCATCAGCCTCGAAATTGCCATAACACACACGGCTCAAGTACCGCTGGGCGGTTATATCCGATTTGTATTGGTAGAGAATGTGCTCGCCATGTGCGTTCAGGCTCTCCTCCAGCAGCCATTCGCCTACACGGCTCGTATCCTGGAGATCCGCTCGACGCGATGCCGGATTTTTTCCGAACACGTGAAGGCTGCCGTCGGCACCGTGCACCAGCCAAAAACCCGGTTTGTCGCTCTGCGAGGACCAATGTTCGATGCGGTCGAAGCTGCTTTCGATTCTCGGGAAGTGACGCACGACGGTATAGGTTGTATCCAGTTCCAGCTCGTTGTAATGATCGATGCGGGTTGAGGTGGTGACGCCCTGAGTGTCGCGCTCGGGCAGCCACGTAATCCCGCTGGGGCCGATGATCTCGTCATCCTCGCTATAGGCCGGTACACCCTTGCTGGTGCGTCGTGCAACGGTGGGCAATGACATCCCCCAGCCGATGCCGAACACACTGTTGCCGACCGAACTGCTGTACCTGAGTGACAAAGAGGGTGCAAAACCGCGACCCGGTGAAATCGGCAAGGCAATCTCATAAGAAGCCGCACCGTGGGCGCCGATGGCGCTCCAGCCTTTACCAATGCTCTGGATGGCACCGCCACCCTTGGGCAGTGATGGCGCGATAACAGGCAATGCCGTTTGTTCACTCATTGTGAGCCTCCGCCTGCTCTGGCCGTGTAGCTCACGTGCACGATGATGTCGGTCAGTGATTCGAGCATGGACTTTTGTGCTGTGTGATGCGGAAACGACAGGTGCCATTTTGAAATCGCACCGGTGTATTCAAAGGGCAGGTAGCGTTCGTCCTGAAAGTTCAACGTAAAAAGGCCGTTGTCGACGATACCGGTGGAGAGCGCGATCTGCTGGTTGGCCCATTGACTGGCCATGACCTGCTTGCCTGAGCCTGACATGACAACGTAGCTACTGGTCTGGGTCAAAATGGCGCGGATGTCTTCATACGGACCCAGAACTGCCGGCAGGGAAAGGCTGATACTTTTGATTCGGCGCAGGCAGTGTCCCGGGTAGTCGTTATCAAACAATGCCTGGGTAAATTCGAATTCGCATGTGCCACTGTCCATCAGGGTTGACTTCAAACCTTTGACGGTCGGTGTACCTTCGACGCCGGGTATGTCCTCCCAGTGCTTATTGATAGAGGGTACGACCCCGGTGCTGCTCTTGTCCTTCTCTGCCTTTTCCTTCAGCTGTCGCAATGACACGGTCTTGCGAATCTCCAGCTCGCGTTCATTGCCCAAAAGATAGGCACTTTTCATCTTCAGCAAGCTCACCTTCATCCCCTCTCCAGGTCCGAGCCCGCGATAAGTACTGTTCCAGGCCTGGGGTTGAAAGAATGGCTGTGTGGAATGGTCGACCATTTCGTAGCGCCAGCACAGTTCAGTGAGTTGGCACAGCGACAACGTTGCGTCATACACCTGGTGATAGAAGCTGGAGAGCTGGTAGGTGAACCATTGGTAAAGTTGGGAGTGGGTAAAACGCTTGCTGAGGAAGTCGTAAGAGGCTCTGGCTTGCGAGAGTGACGTTTGAGTCTGGCGTAGCAGCAACAGGGTGGCCGTCTCCCGCTCCGCTTCAAGCGCCAGTTGAGCATCGAGCTGCGCGATTTCAAGCTTTGCCTGATCGCGAGCCTCGGTCCACTCCTGATGGCGCCGGCGGTACTGCGCCGCCCGTTCGAGGGCCTCGCCGGTGCCATGGGCGGCGGCTGCTGCGCCTTGAGCCCCGGCCATCACCGCCAAGGGCACCCCTTCCAGACGATGGCCGCCATCCGCCAGACCAAAAATGTTGGGGGCGACCTTCAGGCCCTGACCCACCAATTGAGCGGCGTGAGCGCCCGCTTCGGCAATACGTCCGGCCAGATGCGCGGCGGCAGCGGCGACTTCCTCCGGATTGACGACCTCGTTGACCAGCCGGCTGTAGTAAGCCATCCGCGCTTCGATAATCGCTTTACTGGCAAGCAGGGCTTCCTTGTTTTTTTGGTCGACCTTCAACGCCTGGGTCTGCAGGTCCACGGCAATGTTCGCCAAATCCCAGATGTGATGCTGTTGAAGCTCTTGAAAGCTGGCCTGCTCACTGCGTTCGATGAATGACAACAGCGTTGCACTGAACTGAATCACCGTATCTACCGCAGCCATGGCATGGGCATGCAGCGTGCTGAAGCGGTAAGGCGGGATTTGGGCACTCAGGCGCTGGTCAATTCCGGGCTCTGCCGCGCGCAGAAGCGTGGAGGCGGGCAGGCTGCCTGATGGTGCGGGCGCCACGAACAGAGGGAGCCTCAAGGGTCTGCCGGCCATGTCCAGATTGTGTCTGAGATTATGCAGACGGCCCTCCAGTTTCTCCCAGCGTGCGATCAGCCCCGGATTGAACGGCAAACGCAAATGAGGTGTATCAATCGTATGCACCGAGGGGGGCGATGCATAAGGACGCACGCACAATTGGGGGACTTTGCTTGAGGAGGTGTATACGTGTGTTTTTTTTGTGCCGAGTTCTTTTTCAAAAGTACGCAGTTTCTGGTTGGTCTCTTCACTGAAGTTTTTCAGCGTGATGGCGGTCCAGAGGTCGGTCTGTTTGAGATCCGGGCGAGGTCCCATCAGGTCCAGCGCACGGATATAAAAATGCTTCGCTTGCGTCAACCCGTCGGCGGTCAACGTGCGGTACGCAGTGTCACCGCGGTTGAGCAGAATATCGATATAGAGCATGTACAAGGCTTTGCGAAAGTGCACCGGGTGACTGAGTGCGATTTGATGCGGGTCTTGCGGACCCTGGATGGCGTAGGTGGTTTGACCGGGTGCGGGAGTTTTGGCGCTGATCAACGGCACCGCATTCCAGTAGTCGGGGTTCTTGTTTGCGACCTCTTTGCGGCCGGGATTGAACAGGTAATGCAGCCAGCGTTCGGCTTCGCCATATTGGCGCTCAGTATTGAGACGGTGCGCTATCAGCCATGGAAGGTACAAGAACAACTCGACAAAGTAGCGACCATAGGCGCCGTAGAAATTCATTGGTTCTGTCGCCCCTCCTTCTCTTGAAGAAGGCTCTTGCAAGTGCTGGGAATCCCAGCTCAGCAACTCGTCCATACTCGTTTCGGCACGCTGGATCAGATGCCTGGCGAAGGTGATGTTCATTCGGATGGGCAGGCGCGGTTGCTTTGTATCGATGTCGCTCAGCGTGATGGATGAATCTGAAAAATCAATGAACTCGACAGTGCCTGAAGCACTGTCGCGTCGGCAGTTGATACTGGGAGGTCTCAGTTTGTCGCTGGAAGAGGACTGTTTGAACTGGAGGCTCACTTTCCTCTCGGGGGCAGGCAGGAAGAGTGCTGTCCATTTTACGAATTCTGTACTGAGTCGCTCGAAGAACTTTGAAGCGTCATGCTGCTTGTCTTGTTTGCTGGGTAGCCCGTTGAGAAAAACCGTTGGTTTGATATCAGTATCTTTGTCGATATGAGCTGACATCCAAAACAGGTTCTGTAGGTCCTCGGGCCCCTCTCCAGCCCCGTCGACATAGAGCGAAATGAGTAGGGACTCGGGAGCGTGCGACGCATCATGGACGGCAATGGTGTGTAGGTTTTTCTTGAGCTGGGCAAGGCCCTGATTGTGCAGGGTAACATTGGACCCGTAACCCTGTAGGCAAGTCTGCGGCGTGCTCCAGCTCCCATCGTATTTTTTATAGCAAAGGTTCAAACGAAACAGTGGATTGGTCCTTGCAACCTCTTGCCCTGAAGGTCGGTTTATCGCCGTCTTGTTCTGGAAGATGCATTCGGCCCAAATCACATACAGGCGCTTGTTGAACATGACCGGTCGAATCGTCTGTTCGACGGCACTTTCGGAGATCGGCAGGTTGGCGCGTTTCCAGTCCGACCAGGCCAGAGGCTCCGGGGTGTCATATTTTTTCGGGGTGGAGCCCGGCAGTGATGGGCGTTGAGCCATATCCAGCGAACGCCAGTAATAGGAATTGGCGTTGCGGGATTTGGCGATGAAGTAATAGGTGCTGTTGGCGAAGTCGGTGCCGTCGATGTAACCATTGAGTGTGGTCAGATTGGCCACTTCTTCGAGTCTTGTCAGATAGGCCAGTACCGCCGTTTGAACCGACTCACCGGTGAGTTGGCTCTGATTGATGTCGTTTTCCAGTTGCTGGAAGTTGTCGGTTTTGATCTTGCGAAGGGTTGGGTCAAGATAGACCGCAGGGAAGTAATGTAGCCGCTGGTTGGTTGCCCAGCTCGAATAGTGATGCATCGCGCCACGCCAGGTCTCGACCTGATCTTTGGGGATGTCAGCGGTGTGATACCCCGGTTCCATGTTGGCCAGAATACTGTTGATGTATTGCTGCAGGCTTGCAGTGGCGCAGGCGACCGGGCTGGTAGGCACATCCTGGCTGACGAGCATGTCGAGTAGCCAATAGTGGTAGAGGTCATTGGCGGTTTTCAGATGCTCCGCGATCTTCAGTGACTTCAGTGTCTGGTCTTGCGGC
This sequence comes from Pseudomonas cucumis, assembly GCF_030687935.1. Classification (GTDB taxonomy): domain Bacteria; phylum Pseudomonadota; class Gammaproteobacteria; order Pseudomonadales; family Pseudomonadaceae; genus Aquipseudomonas; species Aquipseudomonas cucumis. The sequence continues at coordinate 805,378 of NZ_CP117454.1, forward strand.
ACGATGGCGCATAGATAAAGCGCGAGCTGAGCGTCACGCAGGCTTTCATTGAGTTGTTTTTCAATAGAGGCAGACATGTTCATTCCTTGAGCATGTAAGGGGATCAGTGGCTGGAAGCCATGGCGGCTTCGCCGACTTTTTTCCAGGCATCGGCTGGGCTTTGGTTATTCAGGGCGGCAGCATTGAGCAGGGAGGCGGCACTCAGCCCCGTAGCTTTGCAGGCTGTTTGGCTGCGCATGACCCAATCCACGTCCTTCATCGTCCGTGCTGTCTGGTGATCCAGCTTCGCGGTCAGTGTCGTAACTTCAGCCGAAGTCCAGTTCAGCAACTGGGCCAGAAAGTTGTTGATGACCTCCTTGGGAGCGTCCGAATGGGCAGTTTCCAGATAGTTCAGGAGACTTTCTTCGGAATGCTGGTGGGTGCTCTGGCAATGGTTGAATCGATCCAGCAGGTACAAGCTGCTCAGCGTCAGTTCCAGGCGTGAGGATGGGGTTTCCAGCCACTGCGGGTGTTTCAGGAACAGGCGTAGAGCCCTGTTGCCGAGACTCAGTTGAACGGTTGCTTCGGCATGGCGCAGGACCGGGTGTAGCGTTTTGGGAAGTTCGACCTGGTGGGTGTCATGCAACGCCGTGGTCAGGATCTGGTAAACCGAAGTTCTGGCCCATAACAACACGCCTTTTGTGCAGTTCATCGGTAATTGGGAGGTTTCTTGCAGAAACTTCTCTACCAGATGCAGCTGCCGGTCATGGGCAAGCAGTAGAAGGTCTTTGAGCTTCCTTTTGCTGTCCTGTTTGAGCTGTTCGTTTTTACTGACATCGGCATCCATTTTCTGTGGATTGATGAGCCGGTCCAGGGCTGCGTCCAGTTTTTTCGGCACATCCTCCTCAATGTCCGGTGCAAAGTTTTTTACCAGCCCTTTGTCGTCGAGCAGCGTTTCAGCCAGCGCATGTCGCCAGTTGATGTTTGGCAGCAGCGACAGTTTTGCCAGCTCTTGTGGCGTGACCGCGTTGTCAATCACATCGCGATGCAGTTTGTCGAGGTGCTGCTGCAAGTCCCGAAACCTGTGAGCGTCGTTGCTCGAGGGACCGAGAAGACGTCCCAATTGGGGGATGGTGTAGACGGACTCATTGATCCATTGAGTGAGCCAGTCCATTTGCATCAGCACATCGAGCAGGTTGACGGGCTCATCTTGCGTCACCGTGGTCTCGGTGTAGAGGGTAGATTGCGATGTGGTTGTATGGCTCGGATAACGTATCAGACTCGTCATGGCGGGTGTGCCGCGTCCCGATTCATCAAGTGCGCCGTTGATTAGTGTTATTGGAGCACCTTCCAGAGAAATCTCTGTCTCGGCGCCAGCGGTAGATATCTGGCTGATTGTGATGCTGGGCAAATTATCGGTGGCGCTGGCGAATCTGATTAAAAGCTCATTGCTGGCACCTGGGGCGGCGAACCATGAAGTATTGGTTTTCAATGTTGACCCCGGCAAAAGCAGGGGAGGATTCGCTGGGTTGAATGGCTCGGGTAGATGAAAGCGTGCAACGACCTCGGTTTTTTCCGCTCCCCGATGGGCTGTTATTCGGAGGGTGCGAATGTCGGTCTTTCCACTTGCCAGACACCTGGATACGCTTTCTCCCCCCAGCAACTGCGCCAGCGTTGCATTGTCGGCGATCGAAAGACCGAACAGGCGGGCTACTCGCGCTTGCCTGTAGATTGAAGACAGCGTGTGTAAATCACATTTCAGCGCGCCGACATATCTCTCAGTGTTCTGGACGATCAGCAACAGCGAATCCTGTGTCAGAGGCAGGCCAAGGCCGACGCTCAGGTGCTGAAGAATTGTGTGCGAAACCGGGTCCGAGTCATCTGCAGAGAATGCTCGTTCATCGAGTACAAGCGGTGTCTCGAACAGCCGGACTCGATTGAATGCCCGATCGAACAAGGGGGTGTTATCACCGCAAGCATAAGGGACCAACTGATAAAGCAACGCCCCGAACTCTTCGGCTTCTATCGAGTATCGGCGGTTCAAATGGCGATAAACCCCCAGGCAGCGCACGGTATAAGTGTCGAGTTGCATGCGCATGTTGCGTGGAACCCGGGATTCCAAAGTGCTGACGATCAGAGTGTCCAGATCGGCGAACGGAATATCGAGCCATCGTTGCAAGCGGATCATCCGGTGCAGACGTTCGAGTCTGTCGTCTGTTGCTCCGGCGATTTCTTTTTTTGTACCGTTTTTGTCGAGCTCCATGCCAGTGCCAGCAGAGAAAGGACCGTTTACATAGCGGGCGCCATAGGGGGCGAAATGTGGCGTGGTCGTTGGGTACGACGGCGATCTTCGGGGGGTATGTCTGCCTTGTGAAAGCAGTTCTTCCAATTGCTCTGCCTTGAGCCCGGTGTGCTCCAGAAAGGTGTTCACGTTGTTCAGGGTGGAGGGCGTATCGACGCCATAGATACTTTTCCAATAGGCACTATTTGTAAGATCGCCCTCAGTCGTGAAAGGGGCTTGTGTCAACAGTGCCTGCTGTTTCGGTCCCAGTCCGGACAACAGTAGCTGAGCCTCAAGCGTGGAGGATGTCAGTACCTGGCCGTATGGTTTATCGACTGTTTGTGAGGTCGGAAGGCGGGTGCTGATGAGGTAGTTCAGTTCACCCAGCACTGGCTTTTTTTCACCGAGGCCCAACAGGCATTGATGATGGAAAATCTCGTAGGGAAGTGTGAAGGGATAACGCCTTTGAGCCAATATCTCATAGGTGGATTTGCCTCGGTCTGAGGTGTTCTGCAGCGCTGCCTGAATGTTCTTGTTGAGGATCTCATTGACGATATCGAGCATGGGCTGTGCTGCGAATGTGTTTTGCTGGTCGATCAATAAACTGGCGAGATCCGGTCGGCGCCTTTCCAGCAGGATTCGGTCGGTTCTTTCACCTGCTGATTGCGAGGTGCTGGTTTCCAGTTGTTTGGCGAACAGAGACAACGCCCGGAGATAGGCGACAGGTGAATCGATGGCGGCGATCGAATCGATTTTGCAGGCGTCGTCCCAGTTTTCCCGGAATAGATTAGTGTAGGTGGGGCCTTGTTTTTCTACAGCCCGGATGCCTGGAGGGTGCCACTGGTGCTGTGCGCTGCCATCTGAAGTTTGATGTTCTCGATACAGGTGGCTGATCTGGGCGGCGATGCATTTGACGTTGTCGTAGAGCGCTCCAGGGTTGGGCGTGTGCCCCTTGAGTGCGTTCTCATTTTGGATTGCAGTATTAAAGTGATGCTTGAATTGAGCTTCGGTTAGCCGAGTGATATCGAACACCGAGGTGAGTTTCAGCGTGTCTTTAAAAAACTCTTCAAGTGCTGTTTTTGTTTCCTCGGTGCCGTAGGCCTCGATCAGCGTCTTGAGCAACGGGTTATCGTCCATGTCGATGCATCTCCTTTGGGGGAGCTGACGACACTACGACGTGGCAGGGGGTGGCGCTGTCAGCCACACCGTTTAGTGGGAGCTGGAACTTTCGCCGTTTGGCTGGGGAAGGGGAAGGGGAAGCTGTAGGATTTTGAAACGCTGCATGGCTGAACGTCCCCAGGATCCCCGCAGTACCGGCACTGACGGGGCAGGGTCGCAGGCTTTACACCCGGAAGTGACTCACCATCATCTGCAACTGATTACCCAACCGCGCCAGTTCAACACTGGACGCAGCGGTTTCGTCGCTGGCGGCGGCGGTCTGTTCGGACACGTCGCGTACGTTGATGATGCTGCGGCTGATCTCTTCGGCCACGGCACTTTGTTGCTCGGCGGCGGCAGCGATTTGCTGGTTCATCGACTGGATGTTCGACACGGTGCGGGTGATGTTTTCCAGTGATACGCCGGCCTTGCGGGTCAGCGCCACACTGCTGTCGGTCAGGGCGCGGCTGTTGTTCATCACGGCCGACACTTGTTGGGTGCCATTCTGCAGGCCGGCCACCAGGCCTTCGATTTCTTCGGTGGATTTCTGCGTGCGTTGAGCCAGGCCACGAACTTCATCGGCCACGACAGCAAAACCACGACCGGCTTCACCGGCGCGGGCCGCTTCGATGGCGGCGTTGAGGGCCAGCAAGTTCGTCTGCTCGGCCACTGCTTTGATCACGTCCATGACGCTGCCGATCTTGTCGCTTTCCTTCTGCAGCACGCTCATGGCTTCGGTGGAGCGCGCCACTTCGCTGGCCAGGCGCTCGATCTGGGCGATGGCTTCGTTGACCACTTTGTCGCCTTCGCGCGCTTCGCCGTCAGCGGCGGCTGCGGCCTGGGACGCTTCTTCAGCGTTGCGCGCGACTTCCTGCACCGTGGCCGTCATCTCGTGCATGGCGGTGGCCACCTGATCGGTCTCGATCTTCTGGCTGTTGACCCCGGCGCTGGTTTGCTCGGTCACAGCGGACAGTTCTTCGGCGGCGCTGGCGATCTGGGTGACACCATCGCGGATACCACTGATCAAATCGCGCAGGGTCACGCCCATGCGCGCGATGCCCTGCTGCAACACGCCGAGTTCGTCGCGGCGAGTCACTTTGACGTCCTGGGACAGATCACCGCCGGCGATGCGCTCGACCACGGCCAGGGTATCGCGCAACGGGCCGGTGATCTGACGGGTGATGATCACGGCGGCAATGATGCCCACCAGCAACGCCAGCAACGTGCTGATCAGTTGCAGCGTGCGGGCCTGGGCGCTTTCGGCATCGCGGCGGTCGAGCTGGATCTGATATAGCTGATCGCTCAGTGTCACGATAGTGGCGCCTTGCTCAGTCATTTCCTTGCGTGCCTGCACCGCATCGGTGTTGGCGGTTTTATACGCTTGCAAGGCGCTGCGGTAGTTGCTCAGCGCGGTTTCCAGTTGACGCAGGGCATCTTGCTGGGTCTCGGCGAAATGCACGTTGAGCTGTTTCAGACTGGCGATAGCCGTGTCCAGTTGGGCGACGGCTTTTTGCTCAGTCTCGGCATTGGTGCTGGCGGTGTAGCCGCGCACTTCGTAGCGAGCCAGGATGAACGCTTCCTTGGCCGCGGTGATGGCCTGGAACTGTTCGAAGCGTTGGTCGCTCAGGGGCATTTGCTGCACGCGGGCGCTGATCGCTTCGATCAACTTGCTGGCGGTTTCAGCATTGGCGCCCATGGCGTCGCGGGCGCTGTTACCGGTGCGGTAGGCGCTGCGCATTTTGTTCAGGGATATCTGGTAAGCGCTGATGGTCGCGCTCTGCTCTTTGAGCAGCTTGACGTTTTCCGGGCTCTTGAAACTCGACAGCAACGCTTGTTGCTGAGCGATGAAACCGTCGAGGGTGGTCTGCACATTCTGTGCGGCGGTTTCGTCGCCATTGGTCAGCATGTATTGCAGACGGACCACGCGCAGTTTGGTCAGGCCGGCGTTGAGCTGAGTGATGTCGCTCATCCAGTTGCTGCGGTCAATCAACCCGCCCAGGCTTGTCCAGCCGGTCAGGGCGAGAACGCAGGTCAGTGCCAGGACCAGGCCGAATCCCAGGCCCAGTTTCAGGTTCACGCTGATATTACCGAACCAGCTATTCATCAATATTCCTCCAGGAACGTTGTGCTTCTTGATCGTCGGTTGGCTGGAAGATTGTTGTTTTAAGAGCCAGCAAAGGGTTAGCAGGTCTGTATCGGCAGTAATCGCGAGAGCTGAAAGGATTTTGTTGGATGGATTCTGTAACAAGATTTTTGGGCAAGTCTTAAGCTTTTTTTCACATGGGTTTCACCGGCTGCCGACGCGTGCCTCTTTACCCTCGCGGCAACGAATGACAGTGGTGCATGCTGGCGAGGCGGCTTGATGTGGAATTGAGACTGAGTCTGTTCGGGATAAAACGCTCGATCGATCTGAGCCGTTTGGTCCGTTATCGAAACGCCGCGGTTGTGCTGGCATCTGCCTTGTTGGTGATTCCGCTGACGGTTTGGCTGTTGCGGCCCGCTGCCGTGCCGGACCTGGCCCATGGCAACGTGGCGGGCGCCCGCGCGTTAGCGACTGGTTGGGCCAAAGGCGACATGATCGTGCTGGTGCGCCACGTCGAGCGCTGCGATCACTCCACGGCTGCCTGCCTGAGCGGCGATGATGGCATCACCGACCGCTCCCGCAGCGTGGCGGTGAGTGTCGGCGCGCAGTTCGAGCGTCTGGGGCTGGATCGGGCCGACATCTATAACAGCCCGATGATGCGTACGGTGCAAACCGCCGGTTACATGTTCAACAAGGTTGGCGTCGGTGAAGACTGGTTGATCCGCTGCAGGGGCAGCATGTTGCGCGATGCCCTGGCGCACAAAGTGGCCGGGCGCAACCTGATTCTGGTGACCCACAGCGAATGCATGGCGCAACTCGAAAAAGATCTCAAGTTACCGACCGCGACCCTTGGTTACGGCGCTTCTCTGTTTGTCTCCGCCAAAAAGTCTCAGCCACCACGCATGCTCGGTTTCATCGAGGCCTCCGACTGGCGTTCGGTAACCACCGAATGAGCTTCACCATCATTCCTCTGGATCAGGACGTACGATGCTGACCTCTTCCCGTTACCGCTTTTACTGGGCGAACTTCGGTATCCCACTGGTTTGCGCGATAGTGGTGTTCCTACTGTTTGACCTGACCAAAATCGATATCGCCTTCAGCGATCTTTTTTATGATCCGGCCACTCGCGTGTTTCCGTTGGACCATGTCCATTTGTTCGAGAAGATCACCCATAAATGGGCGCGGATCATCCCGAACTGCACTGGTGAGGTTGCGATGATTGGCGCTTTGCTGTCGTTTCTCTGGCCGCGGCTGAAGGCTGAAAAACATTCGAAGATCATCGCATTCCTGGAAAAAATCAAAATCGCACCGGTGCTTCGGTTTGCCAGTAAACACCGTCGGGACTTCCTCTATGTGGTGTTCGCGTTTTCCATCAGCACTGGCGTTATCCATTACCTCAAGGGCCACACCAGTGTGTATTGCCCGGTCGAAACGACTCAGTACGCCGGGAAAATCGAACACAAGGAGTGGTACCAGAATTTCGACCTGCTGAAAGTCGCTGGCGACGGTCGCTGCTGGCCGGGTGGACATGCGTCGGGCGGCTTTACCATGCTCGCGTTGTACTTCGTGGCACGCCGCTATCGCTGGCGGTATTCCAAAGCGCTGATGCACGGCTCGCTGCTGCTCGGTTTCGTCTACGGCACGACGCGGGTTCTACAGGGTTGGCACTACATGTCCCACACCTTCTGGGCCGGAATCTTCGTATGGCTGGCATGTTTGCTGACGGCGTTGGTGTTCTATGGTAGGGCGCGGCTGGAGCTGCCTGTACTGCAGAAGGCTGCGTCACCTGTTGAGCCGTTTACAGGGTTACAAAGTAGTAAGTCTGACGCCCCACCTTCATGGTCTTGATCACCTTCAAGGGGGCGGCGGGTTCATGTGACCCGGCGCCGGTCACTTGAGATCATCGCTAACAAAACTGTAGGCAAAAAAAAGCCCGCGGGAGGCGGGCAAACTGTAGTTTCTTGAATGAGCGAGAGGAATGTACAGGTTGGAGAGAGGCGGTGGGGTGAAGAAAAATTCATGTTGATGGAAGGCTTCTTCATTTTGCTTTTCTACGCCGAAACCTGTGTCTGTGAGCGTCGCATGCATCGATTCATGACAAAACCTCCCTTCGATCAACGAGCGCGATCACTCAGTGAACGACGGGAGGTTTGTCTACGGCCACCGACCCGTTCGGATCGAGGTTATCCCGCGCTCGGTTGACCAAAAGTTCGGTTAACACCGTCAACTGATGAAGAGCCAGCGCCACATTGTGCTGCGAGCCTTCGAGTTGATTGGCAAAGTCCAAAGTCATGACGTTGAGGGAGGCCAGGGTTTCGCTGGCATGAGCGAGCAGGGTAGTTGTATCGACGTCGGGGCGGACGCTGAAGATGTTCCTGTTCAGGTTGCGCCGGCGGGTGCTGACGGCACGTTCGGTGGCTTGGGGAAGTTGGGTAGGGTCGCGGGTTTCAGACTCAGAAGTGGCCGGATTTTTAACTAATTTCAGGGTGATCTTTTTCATAAGGGCGTTCCATGGGGTTAGGGATCCTTACGCTGTTTCGGCTGGTCAAAACCGTCCGCAGGGTTTGCAGCGAAGCGTGAAGACTATCTTCCCGAAACGTTGTTCGCCAGTTCATGGAAGTCGCTACGGGTTGCGGGAAATTTCCCAGGATGACGTGGCTCCAATCTGTCAGAGAAACTCTTTCCATTACATTCAGCTCGCATAACCCGAAGCGACCATCCCACTTGAGGCTTAGCTGCCGTATTGGCCCGCGGTCGAGCGTTGTGGGCAGACTCGACCGTCCCCGGGAAGGTAGCGACGTCCCTACCCCAAACACATTTGCAGTGGCACGCGAACTCTATTTATCACCCAATTTAGCTCATGACTTAGGCCCGCCACGGTGGAAGAGTCCCTTCGAAAAGTGAAAAGGCTCGATGCAGGAAACTGTTGAAGCGAGCGGCATCACGCCGCAGCCCTGCCTGTTGACCACCAATCAGGCACAGATGGGCCACCTGGCCAATCACCTCTGCTTGGCCTGGCATATGGACCAAGCGGCGGCACGTCCGTATCGCGAAGTCCAGTCGTCTTGTGTCAACACGCTGCTGAAACTCGCCTACCAACGGATCGTGCAGCGACCAGGCTCGGATGGAAATTTCCCGCCCAGGTTGTTTCTCAGCGGCAATACTCAAGTAGCGTTTCAAGGTTTCGCCCGCGCTACGACCCTGCGCCGCATAAGCGAGCATGCGCTCCGTGTAGTCTTCTTCCCAAGCGGCCAGCAAGGTGCGGACAAAGTCTTCGCGATTGCGGAAATGGTGATAGAACGATCCGCGGGTCACATTCAATCGGCGCGATAGACTCTCGGCCGAAACGCCAATATGTCCTATTTGGTCGAGGGCCTCAAAACCAGCCGCGATCCAATGGCTACGAGTTAGTTTTCTCACCCGTTATTTCGCTCCATATTTAGCACCATACAGACTGTGTATGGTGCGCAACCGATTGATACGCTGCGAACACCAGCAAAGATGGCCGTTGCGTTTTGCACGCCAGCACTTTTCATGGAGCTCGCCTTGAAGAAAATCGTTCTGGTTGCTTTCGACCAATTCACTGATATCGACCTATTCCTGATGTGGGACATCTTAGGCCGCAACACTGAGGACTGGCACGTCCGAATATTGGGTTCCAGCGCTATCGTGCTATCGGCGCACGGCCTGCCTGTTTCGGTGCACGGTCCGCTTTGTGAGGCCAATAGTGCCGACGCGGTATTGTTCGTCAGCGGCAAGGAAGGCATACCCGCTGCACTTGCCGCCCCAGATTTCCTGCCGTCGTTTGAACTTGACTCCAGACGCCAGCGAATCGGCTCCATATGCGCCGGAACTTTCATTCTCGAACGGCTTGGGCTGCTCAGCGGCCAGGCAACTACACACCCGGATGCACGATCGAGCTTGCAAGCTCTGGGACTTGAGCCCATGGACCAGCCTCTTGTATGCCAAGGGAACGTTGCAACCGCTGGCGGATGCCTTTCGGCGCTCTATCTGGTGGGATGGTTGGTTGAATCCTGGTTCGGTGTCGACAAGCGCCGTGCGACGTTGCTCCCTGTTCTGCCAGCTGGGCAGCAAGAGCTCTATGATGCCTTGATCGGGTTCAGTATCCGACAAGCACTTACAGGGCGACAAGGAGCGTTATACGACAAACCATCGCAACAAGAAACGCGACATGGCATGTCGTCCAATTGGTAGTTAGAACTCAGGAGAGATCCCCAATGCCCCGGGAATTTGAGCTCATCATGTCCGTGCCAGTCCCCTCGAGGTCCGGCATCACCCACCTTTATAAGTCGATGCACCTGGCGGACGCTTTTGCGATTCGGCTCCCTGCGGGCACATCTGGCAATCCGGATTTGCTAGCTCGATTCATCTTTTCCCACCAGCCATCCTGGATCGGATGGCTCATGAAAGTCCGAGACACTATCGTTGCCTGTTTTGGTCTGAAGACAGCCAAATATTTGGCATCACTTGCTAATCGGATTGGAGTCTTCAAGGTCTACAGCACGAACCAGACTGAAATCGTGTTGGGAGAGGACGACAAGCACCTCGACTTCCGGATATCGATCCTATGTTCTGGAGAGGCAGAGCCAGAAGGCAGTCGCCAACTCGTTTTTTCTACCGTGGTCCAGTGCCACAACCGTCTAGGCCGGGCCTACATCTTCGTTATTGCCCCATTTCACCGCTTGGTTGTTAAGGCCAGCCTCCTCCGTGCAGCGCGCGTCGGTTGGCCTCTGGCTACCTGCCCCTAAGGCTGATCAGCGTGAGCATCGCACGAGGTCCTGAGTGGGATGCTGTGATCGTTCCTCAACACGAGGCGCTTGACGCATGGTCGGTTCTGCCTCGCCTGTACGTAGGCTTTCATCCACTGGGTTAACGCTTCTCGCTGAAATCCAGGACTCGGTTGCCCATGAGCGTTATCGCACCAGTTGCTCCACCAATTCAGGAGTCACGTAGTGCGGCCCGTCAAACAGGTAGAGTGGATAACCGTCATAGGCCGCGAGTTGCGGTTTGAGCTCGGCAGCGGTCGCGGAGCGAAATCCGCCGCCGAAGTTGGGGCGGAAGGCTTCGACGATGATCCGCACACGGTCTTTGCCCAGGCGCTGGCTTAGGGCGTCGGCGTAGGTTCGGGCGATCGGTGCAGTGCGGGCGTAGACGCCAACACCGTCCTGGAAGAACACGCCGATGTCATCTGGTAGCCATTGCTTGAGCCATTCGGCGGTGGCGACGGGGCCGATATTGGCACCGTCATAAACGCTGATCCACAACGGTCGCGGCAGTTTGGCCAGCAGCGCGGGCAGTTCTTTGGCACGGGTCCAACTGGGGTCGACTTCAGCCGGGAAATACCAGCCGGTGACGTGTAACGGCGTAGGCAATTTGGCGATGCGTTCAGAGACAGCGGCCAGTTGTTCGATGTTGTCCCGTGAGCGGTTCTCGCTGAAATAACCCGCCAGCCCAAGGATCACATCCTGCGCCCAGGGGGCCTTGGCGATGCGCGCCCAATCGGGCAGCACCGGAACGGCGGGCAGGCCAGTGCCGGGAACGAAAGCCTGATCGTCGACGACTGTCCATTGCACCAGCAACTCTCGCGCTCCCAGTTTTTCCCAGTGTCCGCTGATACCGACGGTCTTGTTGTCCGGCTGCCAGACAATGCCGACAATCCCCGGGTCCAGAGCCTTGGTCTTCGCCACGTAGAGCATGCAGGTCCCTGCGCCGACGGTGACGGCAAACAACAGGGCCGCGACGGTCACGCGAGTGGCGGTGTAGCCGAAGATGTTCACGGAAGTGCCTTTTTGATGCGTTGATGCCATTGGCTCAGTGAGGTGACGCCTTTGGCGTTCCAGTTGGCTGTCGCATCAGGGCCAAGGTGGAACTGGCCCTCATTGAATTGCCAGACAATTACTTGCGGCTTGTGTTCGGCAAAATCCGCCGACTCCAGGTATTGCAACAGCGTAGCCCACGGACCGACGTCGCCGGGGTTCCAGGTCAGTGCGACGGGACGGTCCAGGGCATTTGAGAGCTTCTGCGTAAAGCCCAGGTAAGGCTGGACAAAGCTGTTGCCGATCACTTGGACCGGTGCCGGTGCATCGTCGATCAGCAAGTCGTTTTCGGCCTGATGGCGAACAGTGTAGATGTCGCGACCAATCGCCTTGCGCTTGATCGCGGGCAAAAAATTACTGGCCAGGTCGCCGAACGCGCGTCTGTCGAACCATTGGCCCAGCACCGCGCCACCACCAGGGTCACTTCGCAGGCGGTAGTGCTCGGTAATCAGTTGCGCCGTGGCGTCCGCAGTGTTTTCGGCGCTCCAGGCTGTCCAGTGGTAGTCGGCGCGGTAAAACGCGGTCTGTTTGCCTTGCTCGGTCCGTTGCAGGATCGGCTTGATGTTCAGCGTGGTCAGACCTGCTTGGGCCAAGTCGTTTTGCAGGTGGTCATAACGCTGCATCACGGCCACACTCAAGGGGTGATCAGCGGGTAGGCGCTGAGCATAAAACGGCGCTTTCATCGGCACCACCAGCACGACCAGTCCAATGTGTTCGCGTTGAAGTTGCTGTTGGAGTTCCCTGACCAGTGCAATGTTGCGAGCAGTGCCCGTGTTGTCGACCTTGCTCAGACTTTCCCAGGCAGGGAATAACCAGCCGCCGTTGCCGGTGATCACCGCCGAGGCCGCTTGAACGCCGGTGCCTGACAGGCTCGACAGCAGGCCAGCGATCATGGCAGGCATCGACAATCGACGGATAAGACGTTCGGGTTTGGATTGAAGGTTCATGGGGCGGTCTGGTCGACAAGGCCAATCAGCCGTGGAGCCTGGCGGGAGCCGATCAGGAACAGGCTATAACGATCGCCGGCCTTGAAGGGCGCCAGCTTCAACGGCAGGCTCGCGTTCTCATTGCAGCTGGCAACCAACGTCGCCTGCACCGGGTTGATCGTGCGCTGGGCTTGTCCGTTGAACGGCAGCTGATTGAACACAGGAGCACCGTTGGCGAGTTTGACCTCGGCCTTTTCGCAACCGTTGGCCAGGTTGTAGACATTGAGTTCGGCGCGCAGGTCTTTACCGCGCAGCGGCGGGTCGATGACCAAGCGTGGCGCCCGTGCCGGGTCGCTGTCGAGAATCAGCGTGACCCACGCACTTTTTGGTGCGCTGAGGCCTTTTATCTCGCGACCATTGACGGTCACGTGCAACGCTTGTCGCGAGTCTACGACCTGAAAGGGGCTGGCCACTGCGGTCTGGGCAGCAAGGGCAAAACTCGGGCCTTGGCCCACCTGGACTTGCATGGCGGTATCACTGGGATTGACCACCCGCACCCAGGCGGAACCCTCCGGCAGTTCTGGCGCATACAGCTGGGCGATTTCAGGGGCGGCGTGCGCCCACGTCGGGACCAGGCCAAGACCCAGCCACAAACACATTCGAACGTTCATGCAAGTCCTCAATAGGAATAAGTCAGGCGAGCGAACACGCCTTCAGCGCGGTCATCGCCCAGCACCTTCACGCGGTACTGCAGAGAAAAATCCACATACGAGCGGGGGGCGTTGTACACATCTTCGCGGAACCAGTACCGGACGTTGTTACCGATACCAACGCCGCCGGCCTTGCCTGATGATGAGTCCGTGCTGCCGTCGGTGTCCGTCTTGCTGTTCATCTTGGAGTCGTAGTCGAACGCGGCCACGACATGGGGGAAACTCACCCAGCGCGAGCCTGCACCGCCGATGGCGTAGCTGCGGCCCACCTGCCATTCGCTGTTGAAGTAGTCGCGCGAGTCGTTGACGTAATGACCGGCTTCAGCGAACAACTGCGAGGTCCACCAGCTGGAGGCATCCACCCGCAGATCGGTTCCGATGCTTGAGCCGTAGCCCAGACGCACCAGCCAGTCACCGTCGACGTCCGACGATCCCAAGGGGAATGTACGCTCGACGGCGGCCATCACGTTCAGCGATGTGAAGGGTTTGACCCGTACACCCACCGCGCCTTGCAGCGCATCGAAACCGGTATCCGAATCGCTGTTCTTGCTCCACAGCGTGTCGGTGACGCGTCCGTAGAGTTCGACAAAACGTGCGTTGCGATAGCCCAAGGGACGCCAGGAAAGCTCGGTGCTGTTTTGCAGGCTGTCATTGCTGTTGCTGCCGCTACTCGGCGCTGAGCTCAGACCACTGCTCGAACTGTTGCCGCGATAACTGGTGGTGCTGATCAATCCCCAGGTGCGCGACACATCGGCCACCGCGCGACGGGTGTCGAACAACTGCTGCGGGGACATATCGAGTTCACCGGCATTTTTTGCGTCGATGACTCGCTTGAAGTAGGTGACGGCTTGCTCGTCGTCATTGACCCGCATGGCGTTGTACGCCGCGTCCTGCGTTGCTGTCGGTGTGAGCCGGGTGTCGGCATCGGCCTTGCGGAACGAAGTGTGAGCACCGTCATCGTCGCCGGCCTGGACCGACAAATAAGCGATCTGCAGGTCGCTCATCGATTCCAACTCGCCCATGGCCCGCGCTTGTTGCAGCCGTTCGCGCGCAGTTCGGCGCTGGCCGATGGCGGCATACAGACTGGCTTCTTCGTAAGCGGGAAGGCTGGCCAGCGCCAGAGCCTGGGTAAAATCCTTGCGCGCCCCGGCATCGTCCCCCGATTGTTGACGCAGACGGCCGCGCTGGGCGAGCAGACGAGCGTCATCGCCCGTGAGCTTGAGACCTTCGCTGGCTGCCGCGATGGCTTCGGGCACACGTTTCTGATCGCTCAGGGCGCTGACCAGCAGTCGGCGGTACGCCGGATTTTGCGGTGCTCGGCCAATGGCCTGGTTCGCCAGGACCGCCGCCGTCGCAGGGTCTTTGCGGGCCAGGGCCGCGTAGGCCTGGGCGGCCATGTCGGTTCCCCCGTCGCGCTGGTTGCCCGGCCAGATATCACAGACCAGACCGAAGGCCGTTTCCTGACAGTTCAAGGCCGGAGCAGGGAAGTGGGCAATAACGTTCGCGCCGTTGTTTTTCTGCCGCAACGCCATTCGGGCGGCGGTGCGGCGGCGGGTCACCTCTCCGCCTTCATCGTCGGCCAATGGCTGCAGATGATCGAGCGCTTGCTGAGGCTCGCCATGGGCCAGTGCGGCGTCCGCGGCAAAGAAATGGATGTCACGGGTTTCCGCTTCCAGCAGGCCATCGATGGCCAGGGCGTGCTTCAGGTCAGCCTGTGCCGCTTGGGTTTTGCCCTGACGATCAAGGGCGTAGCTGCGCAGAATCCACGGTGCGATTTCACCGTCGTCCTGAGCCAATGCGCCTGACGCTGCCTGTTCTGCAGCAGGGTAATCCTTGGCCGCGAGGAGGGCGCTGATCAGCAGTTGCTGATTGGCGCCGATTTCCGGAGCCCAGGCGACGGCTTTTCTGGCCTGGTCCACGGCCAGCGGCACATGGCCTTGCTCCAGGGCGCGATAACCCTCAACCGCCAACGGCGCCGCCAGTTGACGACGAATCGCTTCGCGACGCATCAGCAAGGTATCGTCGTCCGGGAACACGGCAAGCGCCTGGGTGGTGGCTTGATCCGCTTCCTGCAAGCGCTGTTGGCGCTGCAACGACTCGATCAGCAGCAATCGATAATCCATGCGTTTGGGCGCTTGGGCGATGGCATTGCGTGACGCCTGGGCTGCCGTGCCGAAGTCATCGCGATCGTAGGCCTTGAATGCCTGGGCCGCGGCGCCGAAGCCTGGGGCCTGACGCGATTGGGGGTAGCGTTTGGGATGATCACGCAGGTCCTTGTCGCGCTGGGCCAGCACAATCAGCGTGTTCAAACGGGTGATGTCGGCGCGCTGACGCAACGCTTCGCGGGCCTTGGCGATGGCCAGATCGTAGTCTTTGCGTTCGTAGGCGCTGTAGGCCTCGTTGGCAGTGACATAGGCCGGCCCGGTCAACGGCAGCGGCAGCGTCTCGGCGTGAGCAAGCCCGGGTAAGAGGCTTAGCCCCGTGGCCATGAGGGTCAGGAAGGGGCGGTTCATGCCGGAAGCTCCGCAGGGTAGTGGCTGTGCTGACGCGCCACGGCCTTTTCAATGGTGGAGCGGGGCAGCACGCCGCTGTCGACCAGATAGTCGCCGATGCGTCCGTGACGCTGCGGGCGGTACTGCAACATGGTGCGATTGAATACGTCGCGATCCAGCAGGCCCATTTCGATCAACAAGTCACCCAGCAGTGGCGCGCGGGCATCCGGCACGGACTGGCCTTCGCGCACGTTCAGTTGACGCAACTGCGCGACGATTTCGCTTTCCCGGGCAATCAGCTGCACCGGTTCGCTGCCCAGTACCTCGCTGACCTGTTGCAGGCCTTCGGCCGGCAACGGGCTGGCCACGGCAAGTTGTGCTCGGCCGTCGGCATTCAAGCCAACCGGCACCACGCGCCAGCGCAGAGCGAATTCATCGTCCAGGGTAAGGGTCGACGCCTGCGCCTTGTTGGCCACATCGAACACCCGCGGCAGATCGTTCTGGAAGGCGATGGCTTCCGCCAGTGTCTCGTCGTCCAGCCAGCCGTTGCTGAGCAAAATCCGCCCCAAGGGCATGTGCCGGGTTTTCTGTTCGTCGAGGGCGCTTTGCAGGTCGGTTTCGTTGATCGCCTGCCAGGACAGCAATACGCTGCCCAATTTGCGCGGTGCGAAGGCAACCAGGTCGGTGGACGGGAAGTCGTGCATGGTCTTGTCCCACACCAGTTTGCGGTTCATTACCTTGCCGACAATGAACATGCGCCAGGCGCGTGATGCGGCCATGAAGTTGACAAAGTTGCCCACCACCATGCGCGGGATGGACAGCAATCCATGCTGCCAGCCGTACAACACGGTGGTGAAATAGCAGCGGTGCGCGATACGCCAGGCCAGCGCGATACCGTTGGCCAGTAGCAGGTATTTGATGAAGTCGTTGGTTTCAAACGGCGTCGGGAAGCTCACATCCCACAGGCCACTCTGGCGCAGGATGACCAGGCCCAGCAGTTGCACCAGAATCACGTAGGCGATGATGCTGACGAACGCCGTCACCACGCCCTTGCGGTCACGGAACAGCAGATAACGGTTGGCCAGCGAGCCGCTCCAGCCCATTTGCTCCCAGCCTTGCAGCCCGATGCCCAGCGTCCAGCGGGCTTTCTGGCGGAATGCGGTACGGAAGGTATCGGGAAAGAATTCGCGCACGCACAACGGCATCTTCAGGGTCGATTCGTAAGGCTTGCGAAACCATGATTTGCGCAACACGCGAAACTGCACCGGGAAGCGCACGAAGATCGCGTTCATGCCGACCTTGGCCAGGCGTGCGCCGACGTCGTAGTCCTCGGTGAGGCTGTCCGTGTTGAACGGCTGGTTTTGGGTTTCCCCGGCCAGCACTCGCAGGGCACGGTGGGAGAAACAGGTGCCGACCCCGGCAGACGGCACCGTGTCGGTCATGCTTTCACGCACGACCAAATCCTTGCCATGCCATTCGGCGAATTCGTCCATGTAGGTGCCAGCCACCCATTCGTACCAGTTGCGCTCCAGGGAAACCACGGGCAACTGGATCATGTCCTTGCGCGGCAGCAAGTAGTTGAACAGGCGGAGTTCCAACGGGTGCAGTACGTCTTCGCTGTCGTGCAGCACGACGCCGGCGAAGGTCATGCCGTGGGTTTTCTCGTGCAGGAAAATCGCCTGGATCACCCAGTTCAGGCAGTCGGCCTTGCAGGTCGGCCCGGCATGCGGGACTTCCACGCGATGCAGCTGCTTGTAGCGCCGACGCATGCGTTCCACTTCATCGATGGTGCGCTGGTCATTGATGTAGGTGCCGACGAAGACGACATAGTTCTGGTAATCCAGGGTCGACACCATGTTCTCGATCATCGGTGCGATGACGTCATATTCCAGCCAGGCCGGGACCATGATCGCCAACGGCTGTTCATCCCGGGCCATCAGTTGCTCGGCGGTCAGCGGCCGGTATTTGCGACCCACGGTGAACTTGCGAAACAGGCGGCGAGACCAGTACCACAGGTCAATGAACAGATCGTCCAGGCTGGAGATCAGGATCAGCACCGCGATCACGATGGTCGAGATTTCCAGGAAGCTGTAGTAGTGGGCCAGCCAATAGGGCCAATAAAGCGACGTCATCGAAAGTTTCCGTTACTGGCGATTGCGACGGGCGTTACGGCCGGCCAGCAACAGGATGAGGACCAACAGGATGCCACCCGGAATCAGCCACAACAGCGACGGCTTGCGCCAGGCGTCCAGGCCCTTGGGTTCTTCGTTGTCGATCAATTGGCTGCCACTTGGGTCCTGGGTGTCGAAGGTGGTCAGTGCACCGTTGTCTCCGAGGATGGCCACGTCGCCGCGGGTCAGCAGAATCTGCCTGGCAAAACGTGGTGCGTCATTGCCCAAGGCGCGATAGACCAGACCGTGTTGGCCGCCGGCATCCACCACTTGCAACGAGGCCAGATGGTTGAGGGGATGCACGTCCAGTAACACCTGATCCTTGTGATTGATACGCAGGCGACCCTGCTCATCAACCTGCACCGACTCTTTGCTGTCCTTGATCGGCAGCTCGAAGGCGAGGAAGGCTTTGTCCGGTGTGACCGAGGCTTTCGGGTCGGCACTGACGTTCAGTTGCGCCCGCAGCGGCGAAACACCGGCGGCGTCAGCCACCGAAATCACCTGCGGCAAACTGCTCGCCGGGTGCTCGAGGTAGGCCTGTGGCACGAGGATTTGCGCGTCCATGGCAAAACGCGCGGCCATGCCGGAGAAATCATCCCCCAAGGCAGTTTTATCCAGCACGATATGGCTGGTCGGCAGCACCGAGACCGGGAACGCCTGTGGCGTTTCCAGGCAACGATCGCTGACCGGCTGACGCTGGAACGACACGCGCAAAACGTTCTTCGAACCCAGGGCGTAACGCGGGATACGTGCTTCGATGCGTTGCTGTTCACCGTTGGCCACGAGCTGCTGCGCGCCAATCAGGTAATCGTTGAGAAACAGCGAGGCCACTGGCGCGGTGTCCGAGGCACCGGGTGCGGCAGACACATCGACTACCGCCTTCACCGGCAGACGACCGTCGTAGGCCACGCTGCCCAGAGGGAACGAAGTGCTCCAGTCGGATTTGGCCAGCACGTCGATGGCGCCGGGGTTACCGCCCAGTCGCGACAAGGCCACACGGCCGTCGGCGCTCAATGGCATCTGTGCTTCGCTGATCGTCAATTGGCGGCTGCGTGCCAGTGTGTTCCAGGCGGTGCTGAACAGTGCCAGCGCCTTGCCGGTTGCTTGCG
Source organism: Pseudomonas cucumis (assembly GCF_030687935.1). Taxonomy (GTDB): domain Bacteria; phylum Pseudomonadota; class Gammaproteobacteria; order Pseudomonadales; family Pseudomonadaceae; genus Aquipseudomonas; species Aquipseudomonas cucumis. Next base: position 824,124 of record NZ_CP117454.1, read on the forward strand.
GCGCGATCATCAGCACCGGGCGTGTCCCCAGCAATGCCAGGCGCACGTTGTCAGTGCCGGTGGCGGCCAGGCCTGCATTGATATGCCGCTCACGCCATTGCATGAAGGCGTTGGCTGCCGTTGCATCGAGGCCTTGAATCTGACTCTGCAGCGCGTCCAGAGACTCATTGACGGCCTTGAGCAGTTGCGGATCGTTGATGGCCAGATCCGACTGGACGTTCGGCGTCTGGCCCAACATCAGCAATGCGCCGATTTGCGCCGGGTTCTCCAGAACGTGTGGGCCTTTGCCGTTGAGGCTGGCGAACGCTGGAATAGCGTGCAGTTCGACCGGGATGCGCAGGCCAGTGAGGTCAACGCTGTCCTGTACGGCAGGGAAAGGCTGGATGCGGCTGTGCTTACCAATCCGCTCCAGTGCCACGCCCAGGCGCCAGGCTGCATCATAGCTTTCGGCGGATAAGGTGCCCGGCGCGACCATGATGCCCGGTTTGCCAGGCAATGCCGTCCAGGCAGCACCGACGTCCTGTAACAGGCTGGCGTCGTAGCTGTAGTTGAGGCGGGTGTCCGGTTCGATACGCAATACGTTGCCGATGGCGCGTTCGTCCTCGCACAACACGCGGGACACGATCGACGACCAGGCAATGCCCAGGCGAACCGAGCCGCTTTCACGCGGTTTCTTGTCCACGCCCAGTGTGGCGCTGGCGTTGCCTTGGACTTCGCTGAGACTTTCGGCGCGCACCGGATAACCGTCCAGCGACAGCAGCAACGTGTTACGGCCGCCTTCGCCATTGAGGTAGCTGGCGTCGAAATTCAGTGTGGCATCTGTCAGTGGTACTCCCGCCGGCACTGGCAGATACAATTCGCGTCGGGCATCGGTGGAGCCAAGGATGATAGGGGTGTCGATCCCCAGATCGCTCAAGCGGATCTCACGCTCCTGCCGAGTGTCGGCGTTGAGCCGATTGATCGCTTGGGTGAGCGGGCTGTCCGCGGCCAAGGCAAAGGTCGGCATGAGCGCGAGCAGGCTCACGCCACAGGCAAGGGCGCTGAACGCACCCCTATGGATGGCAACGGAAGGCTTCATTCAGGTAGATCTCGAGCTGATTAGAGGAGCAGCGGTTTGATTTATAGAGAGGTGAAAGCGGAGTAATTATTCTCGGGCACGGGCACCGCCGACGGGTAGTGCAGGAACTTGGGCAATGGCTGCCGAGCCACGACGAAATCTTCGACCGGACGCCCCATCAGGGCATCGACGATGCGCGCACTGGCCTTGCCATCGCCGTAAGGATTGGCCGCCTGGGAGCATCGACGCCATAGCAATTCGTCATCGAACAACGCGTTGACGCCAGCGATGATCGAGTCCGGCGAGGTGCCGACCAGGCGCACAGTGCCCGCCGCGACAGCTTCGGGGCGCTCGGTAACGTCTCGCATGACCAGCACGGGTTTGCCCAGGGACGGCGCTTCTTCCTGCACGCCACCGGAGTCGGTGAGGATCACGTGCGCACGTTGCATCAGACGCACGAAGGCCAGGTAGTCCAGCGGCTTGATCAAGTGCACGTTGGGCAGATTGCCCAGGTGCTCGGTGACGGGGCCCATGACGTTGGGGTTCAAATGCACCGGATAGACGATCTGCATATCGGCACGCCGGGCCAGATGGCTCAGGGCCTTGCAGATATCCAGGAAGCCTTCGCCGAAGTTTTCCCGACGATGCCCGGTGACCAGCAACACCTTGCGGCTGGCTTGCAGGAACGAGAATTGCTCATCCAGGCTCGCACGCAGATCAGCGTCCTGCTCAATGCGCCGCGCGGTCATTTGCAAAGCGTCGATCACCGTATTGCCGGTCACGAAAGAGCGACCCTGCAGGCGTTCGTCGAGCAGGTTTTTTTGCGAATCGTGGGTCGGCGCAAACAGCATGTCTGCACCCAGATCGATGCAGCGGCGGTTCATTTCTTCCGGCCAGGGGCTGTAGATATCACCGGTACGCAGGCCGGCTTCCACATGGCCGACCGGGATGCGTCGATGGAATGCAGCCATCGAAGCCACCATGGCCGAGGTGGTGTCACCATGTACCAGCACCCGGTCCGGACAGGTCATTTCCAGCACGGGGTCAATCGCCCCGTAAAGCGCCGCGGTCAACGAGTTGAGCGTCTGGTGCGGCGTCATTACATCGAGGGTGTAATCGGCCTTGAGGTTGAACAGATCCAGCACCTGTTTAAGCATGCTTTGATGTTGGCCAGTGATGCAGATCTGCGAATGAATGCCAGGTTCCGCAGCGAGGGCTTTGACCAAGGGCGCCATCTTGATGGCTTCTGGACGGGTACCAAAGATTGAAAGGATTTTAATCCTTGAATGAGGGCGAATGATGATGCCTTCCTCGCGCAGTTTTAGTGCGCAGCACAACAGCTGGCCAAAGTTTTATTGAACTTAAGCAAACTAGCGGTTTTTGAGTTTGGTGAAGGCCGGGATAATCAGCGTGAGACTGAATATTCACTCCATGTGAGATGGCGCATTGCCTGGATACCCGGAGCCGGGCAGATTATTAGCATCGATGGAGAAGACTTTAAAGCGTTATGTGTACTTATTTATTTGTGCGGTCAATGTTTGAAACTTTTATATTTTTGGTCGGTCTTTCCTAGTTTATTTGTTTTGTGATGGAAGTTGATGAGTTGTCGTTATCGTTATTTGTTGTTGATTTATAAGCAATTTTTTATCTTCGGTCCATTCGTCAGTACAGATGAATTATTCTTAAATATTAACTGTCGCGCTTTTATTGGCAAATCTTGTTTGTCTGGGTGAGGGGTATGTTGTCACAAAACTGGCGCCTGTATGTTGTCAGCTTTGATTGAATGCGAAACTGTAGGACATCTTTCTGGGGATGTTTTATTTTGGAAGCTTATATGTTGATTGCAGTATTAGAGCTCACCCCCTTTCCTTCATCAGGTCAATGAAGCGTGCGCCCAGGACTCCCCGACGCGCGAAACAAGATCTCCCATGTCAGCCTCCTTTGCCATCATTGGATCCAGAACAACCATCGAGCGATCGATATACATACTCAGACAGCGCCGTCATGAGCGCTTTCGCTTCGAGGCGCAGATCTTGGATTGTCGTTGGAGTCTCAATCCTCCAATCCACTCCTGGGAACCTTCACAAGGAAAATTGTGCCGCGTTCTGCATCCGAGATCACGTCGATTGAGCCTGCGTGTGAGGCAACGATTTCAGAGGCAATGAAGAGGCCCAAGCCCAGTCCGTCACTCGGCCCGTGATCGATAACCGACCGCTTGGAAAAGCGCCCCATAGGATTAAAAATGAAGGGCAATACATCCTCTGGGATCGGTTCACCACTGTTGTGGACAGTGAAGACAACACTGTCTTCTGTTACCTCTAATGCCACCTTTATCGGGAACTGGAGATCACCATGTTGCACCGCATTGCTAATGATGTTGGAAAATACCTGTTCCATTCGAGGGCCATCAAACTCCCCGTGAGCCGGTGTATTCATTTCGAGCAAAACATTGGCGCCCGGATGAAAAGCTCGAATTTCTTCTACGATGCGTTCGCATAAGGGCGTTAGGTCTATGTTCTCCTTTTTGACAGGAATCCCTGGGCCCATTTGACAGCGCGTTAAATCCAGCAGGTCTCCAACAATCTGGCTCGCTCGCCTCACGCTGGTGTAAATCTGAGTAGCAATTCTGGTAGCGCGTGCCCCCATACCGTCCGCACGCCTCAGCATGTCGGCGCCAAGCAAAATGGCGCCAAGTGGGGTACGCAAGTCATGGCCAAGGATACCTAGAAAAACACTGCGCGATGCCTCGACGGCGCGTGAGTAGCTAGCGATAGATTCGGCGAGTGCTTGATCAATGGCTTCATGAAAGCGGGTCATATCGTCTACATCTAACGCCGTACCAGCCTTGATTTGCTTCAGCCATTGACTGAGAACACTCGTTCTCAGAGCGCGATACTCCGATACCATTTGATCTATGGTGAAACCTGCCATTAGCCGTGTCACCGCATGGGTTTCGGCGGGGGTTTCTTTCTCGTCCGGCGGCGCGTTGCCTTGGGCCTTGGCGTTTTGCTCTTGCACGGTCTGCGTTGTCCGCAGGTCAAGCACGATTGCTCGCAGCATTTGTTCGGCATGATCCCGGAGAGCCTCGCTATCCAGTGCCGTGCCAGGCGTCTCAATGGTTCTCGCAAAATCTTCCCAAGCCTGCAGAATCGGTTCGAGGTTCTTAAGGATAAAGTCTGACAGGCGCATGTCGGTAATCCTGGTGATGGGGCCGTAATCGAGGCAAGAACGGAAGCGAAGCTGAAACGCTAGGAGTGGAATACGGATTCGTAGCATTGCATGTTCGTCAAGATCGAACATTTTCTTCACCCAAAGCTTACGCTCAACTTTATCTGAAAAAGCTAATGTGAGTTGCTGACCTGACGCGCAGCACTCGAGTCGTCGACTACAACGTGCAAACAGCGGTCGATACCACGCAACAATTGATTGTTGCGCATGAGGTCGCCAATGTGGGCTCTGACTGCAATCAACTCAGATTGACAGTCTGCTAGCCTCGCAAGGCCATGGGCTTGGAAACCCTGTCAGTAATGGCGGGCAAGCCAGTTGGAAGCGTCTGCTCGATGGGAAGGTCAGGTCTGAGTTCCTATTTCGTCAGCATGAGTAACTGCGATTCTGAACGCGAAGCTAGTTGTGTCGACGCAGAAGTCTCTTTGCAAACCACAGATAAAAGTTGGGTGATGATTCTTTTTTCATCGTCCTGCTCTGAGAGCGCAGTTGTTTTTTTGCAAAGAAGAAGCAACACACTAGAACAAAAAACGGCACTGCTGGGAGTGTCTTCGTAATCTCCGGCGCATATTGATGGCCTATCGCCGAAAGAATGAATTTTTAGGCCCATGACCTTTCACAATTTTAGGTGATGGGGAGTTCCCACCAGTTCGCTCACGTAGTCAGGAGTTCACATGAGTCCAGTTTCAGCGGGGAGCGAAAGCACTCATTGCGCATTAATTCTTGTCGTAGAGGACGAGCCGGTAATTCTCGAATTCTTATGTGAGATATTGCAACAAGAAGGGTTCGCGACTGAAGCAAAGAATAGCGCAGACGAGGCGCTGGAATTTCTCGATCGCTATGCAGAGAAAGTGTGTCTTCTACTGACAGATATCACCATGCCGGGGAGCTTGAACGGTGCAGCCTTGGCCAACCTGTCAGGCAGCCGATGGCCGAGCATTCCTATATTGATAATGTCGGGTTTGGAAACGCCCGAAAGCTCCGGTGTGACGCACCCGGTCTCGTTCATACGTAAACCTTGGGCGATAGGACAAATGCTTGACTGTGTAAACAATGCTATGAAATTGCCATCCTGCGGAGTCGAATAGTCAACGCCACGCGACTTGGATGCAAAATGGACGACCCAGTATCATCGCGCAAAACCCACGACCTATAAACCTAAGGTCATGGTGAGGAGGGGAGTCACGGAGGCGTTATTGTCCGAAACGGCTGGAACTCAAAAACCTCTGCGGAGCCCGGCAGCGCTTAAACCCTTGAATTCACTGGATTTCAGGCACAAAAAAAGACGTCCGTGGACGTCTTTAGATGTTGAAGTGGTGGAGCCGGGGGGATTTGAACCCCCGTCCGCCAGTACTCCGCTGTCGGTACTACATGCGTAGCCGTGTCTATTAAGTTAACCCTCAGCGACCCGACGGGCAGGGTGCTTTGGGCGAGTTGTGTAAGTTTTAGCCGCTTCGTCCACAACGTACTGCACGGCGATTCTGTTCTATATGACAATCACTTTGGGTTTACAGACATCCCCTGATGATTGCTGGACCCGAAGGTACCAGGAGGGAAGGGCTAAGGCTGCTTACGCAGCGAGAGCGTATTCCCCGTAGGTTTCGTCATTGGCAACTATAGAAAGTTGCAACAGTGGATTTACGAGTTCTGTTACCAACTCGGCATGCACCTAAAGTTTCGCAACCGGCGTCGAATCCTAAACGGCCCCGAGCCTGGTGCTCTGTGAATCAAAGTGAGCAACAAGCACGTGCAGTGTACGCCAACACGGCTCAGAAGGCCAACCCGAAGGTTGTCCATCGCAGGTTATGGGTTGGCCTGGTTAGCGAGTGACAATCCCTGTGTGGCCTCGGTGACGCATTTTTTGTCGTCCCCAGAGGCTTGTGAAGCTTCGGCGCTGGATAGCAGCCTTTTGATCTCCATTGCGGTGTTTGTGGAGGTCGCCGGCAGTGAAGTCACTTTGTTTTTGAGCTCTTGCAGCTTGCTCGTACACAGGTTGTTGTCCGCAGCAAATACGGGAGAGGCCAACATTGCAGCAGAAATGAACAGACCAGCGAGTGCGGTGCTTTTCATGGATATCTCCTTGAACTGATGATCTCGGTGCGGCTCGGCCGAGGTCGGAAAATAAGCCACGATTGATGGGGCCTACTTAAAAGACTACGGCGCGGCGCAGTAATTCGGTTTTGGCAGAAAGGCTATGAAAAAACTGTTTGATAGAAGCAAAGGAGCACACTTGCCTCTTTTCACTGGTGGCCTCTTGCAAGGCCTCGCTCCTATGGACTTCGCGCCTCCCACGGATTTGGGCAGGGTGTCGAGTTTTTTCACCGCGACGCGGGCGATGCACGCATGACCAAACTCCAGATGCAACAAAACCCGCATTTGGCGGGTTTTGGTTTGCTTCTTACAACCCGAAGGTTGGCCTTGTGCTGAATTACTTCCCGCCTTTGTTCGCGTTCTTGAGTTGCTGGATAGTTTGTTCAGTCTCGGCTATGCAATCAGCAGTTCCTTCCTTGGTGCCTTTTGCCTGATCGGCTTTGGCTTTCGCGACGCTTTCCATTACCTGATCAGCCATCTCTGGAGGAGTCTGTGCCTTGGCATTTTCGATGGTTTTCAAGTTGACCGCACAGAGGTCTTCGGCGGCAAACGAGGGGGAGGCCAGCATTGAGGCAGTAACGAACAGACCTAGCAGTACAGAGCGTTTCATGGGTATCTCCTTGAACTGAGGGTCCAGGCATCGCTGGCCATCAGGACGGGCTGCCAATTTTGGGAAAGGTCCCGCGTTTGCGGGACTTGATCAGTGGACTGCGACGGTGCGACAGGGTTCTATTTTTCTTCAGGTCGCCCTGGCTTGCGTCACTCGATCCACCAGATAAACCAGCCCGTGGTAGTCAATTCCACCATGTTGTGACAGACCAATCTCACAGGTGCGGCTGGTGGAAATCCCCTCGCTGCATTGCTGTACCGCGTCCTTGAGCGTGCGTAACGAATGGGCGTTCAATTCCGGGGTGGTGAAGCCCTTGTCACCGGCAAAACCGCAGCAGTGAATGCCTTCCGGAATGACCACGTTTTTACTGCATTTGCGCGCAAGATCGATCAGCGCCTGGCTCTCACCGAGATGCTGAGTGCTGCACGTGACGTGTACCGCGATCGGCGCTTCCTGGGGGGTGAAATCGAGACGATCCATCAAGTGAGTGCGAATGAAACGCACCGGGTCGTACAGGTCCAGTCGCACATCGCCCAAGTCCTGAACCAGCCGCAAGGTGCAGGGGCTGGTGTCGCAATAGATCGGGTCGAGCCCGCCGCGGCTGGCGTGCAGCAGTGCGCCGATCAGTTCTTGGCGCTTATGTTCGGCCTGTTCAGCGTAACCCTTGGAGGCGAATGGCTGACCGCAGCAGAGGTTGTCCTGATTGTCCGGAAAAACTACTTGGTAGCCGGCCTTTTCCAGCAGGCCACGGGTTTTGTCGTACAGCGACATTTGCTCTTTATCCCCGGCAGCCGGGCCCATCACCCGCGACACGCAGGCCGCCAGGTACACCACCCGAGGCCGCTCGTCCGACACCGTCGGGCTGAAGCGAATGGCTCTTTCCGGCTGCGGCATGGCGTTGGTCCATTGCGGAACCTGACCCTTGGACAAGCGCGTCAGCGATGCCGAAAGCTTCGCCAGACGCGGCGCTCCCAACAGCATCCGCGCACCGTTGGCCACATGCAGGGTGAAGCGCGCGCCTTGCAATGCGGTGGCGAAATTTCCTTCAATCCAGTTGGCGGTTTTCGTATGTGTTGCCTTATGGCCTCGGAGCTTTTTCACCAGCTCGCCGGTGTTGATTCCTACAGGGCAACGTTGTGCACACAGGCCTGTGGCGGCGCACGTTTCGATGCCTTGGTATTCGTAGGCCTGTTCCAGTTCGGCGGTGTCTGTGCCAGCGCGTTTCTTCGCCTGGATATCACGCCAGATCACGATGCGCTGGCGTGGGCTCAACGTCAGGCCTTTCGATGGGCACACCGGTTCGCAGAAACCGCATTCGATGCACTTATCCACAATCTCGTCGGCGGCGGGCAGCGGCTTCAGATGTTTGAGGTGGATCTGTGGGTCGTCGCTGAGTACGACGTCCGGGTTGAGAATGCCGTTAGGGTCAAGCAGACGTTTGAGCTGCCACATCAACTGATAAGCATCGCTGCCCCATTCCAGCTCGACGAAGGGCGCCATGTTGCGACCGGTGCCGTGTTCAGCCTTCAGCGAGCCGCCGAATTCAACGGCCACCAACTGCGCCACGTCGTCCATGAACGCCTGGTAGCGTGCGACTTCTTCCGCGCTGTTGAAGCCTTGGGTGAAGACAAAGTGCAGATTGCCTTCCAGGGCGTGTCCGAAAAGGATCGCTTCGTCGTAGTGATGTTTGTCGAACAGCTCGATCAGGCGATTCACACCGATGGCCAGTTGTTCCACCGGGAAGGTCACGTCTTCGATAATCACCGTGGTGCCGGTTTTGCGCACCGCGCCGACGGCGGGGAAGGTGTCCTTGCGGATCGCCCAGAGCCGGGCGTTTTCCACCGGGTCTTCGGTAAAGTCGACTTGTTTCTCTACCGGGAACCCAGTCAGTGACGCCATGATTTGCGCCAGTTGTTCCTGCAGCAAAGTGATCGATGCGGCGCGGGATTCGATCAGCAGGGCGCAGGCATTGGCCGACAGTTGTTGTACGAAAGCCGGCATGCCGGGCTTGTCCTGCACCGAGCGCAGGCTGCGACGGTCCAGCAGTTCGACGGCCGACACCGGTTGGCTTTTCAGTACGGTGACGGCGTTGCAGCAGGTTTCCACATCCGGGAACACGATCAGCGCCGACGCCTTGTTCGGATGATCAATCACTGTGTCGTAGGTCACCGCGCTGATGAACCCGAGCGTGCCTTCGGAGCCCACCAGCAAGTGGCTCAAGATATCCACAGGCTCGTCGAAATCCACCAGGGCATTGAGTGACAGCCCGGTGGTATTTTTCAGACGGTATTTGTGGCGAATTTTCGCAGCCAATTCGACATTGGCGCGGGTCTCGCGGCCCAATGTCGCCAGACGTTCCAGCAGCTCGGCATGGCTCTCACGGAAGGCCGCGACACTGGTGGCGTCTTCGGTATCGAGACGGCTGCCATCGGCCAGCACCAGACGAATCCCGGCCAGTGTGTGATAGGTGTTCTGCGCCGTGCCGCAGCACATGCCACTGGCATTGTTGGCGACGATGCCGCCGATTTTGCAGGCGTTGATCGACGCCGGGTCCGGACCGATCTTGCGGCCGAACGGTGTCAGCCAGGCGTTGGCCTGGGCGCCGATCACGCCTGGTTGCAGGCGGATTTGCATCCCCCGACCACGGATCTCGTGACCGTTCCAGTTATCTCCCAGCACGATCAGCACCGAATCGCTGATGGCCTGGCCAGACAGGCTGGTGCCGGCGGCGCGGAAGGTCACCGGGACTTTATCCCGTTGCGCCAGTTTGAGCAGCGCCACCACTTCATCTTCGGACTCGACGCGGATCACCAGTTTCGGAATCAGCCGGTAGAAACTGGCATCGGTGCCGAACGCCAAGGTCGACAACGGATCGTCGAACCGTCGCGTTTCAGGAATCAGTTGCTGTGTATCTCGCAGGAAAGCCGCCGGTAGACTCATTCGTCCTCCAAAATCAGAACCACCAGGTCTTTCGGGCCGTGAGCGCCGTAAGCCAGTACCTGCTCGATGTCGGCAGTCTTCGACGGACCGGACACCAGCAAGGCGTTGGTTGGCATACCTTGGGCCCATTCGAATTCCTGCTGCACCTGATAAAAGTTGTCGCGGATTTCACTGGCCTTGAGCAGGGCGAAATGCACTGGCGGCACCAGGCTCATCAGCCGCGGTTCTTCCCGCGTCGGCCAGATAATCAGGCTGCCTGTCGCGGCGATCGCGCCGAGGGTGGTGGTCAGGCTGGCCGGGGTGTCGTTGAACAACTCGGCTTTCCATTCCTCGACCGGACGGTCGTAGGCTTTGAGCGCTGGCAGGCCAGGATTTTTCGCCCAATGCTGAGTGATGCGTTGACCGTGGGGTGTCGTCGGCGCAATCAACAGGCTCGGCAACTGGCGATCCTGCAGCAGTTGCGCCAGCAATTCGGGCCATCCTTCGCCGGACGTCAGATGAATTTCGGTGTGCACCGCTTCCATCAGTTTGCGCAGTTGCGGGATGCGTTGCTCAGGCGTGTAGGTGTAGGGCTCGGTCAGCAGTTCGACATCGAAGTTGTCAGCCACCGGCGTGGTGCCCGTCAGACTGTTGCGCAATTTGGCGAGGATATTTTGCTTGGCGCTCATCAGCGGTCTCCCTGTTTGGCCAAATGCTCGCGGGCCATGTCATGCAGTGAGCGGGCGGCGGGTTTCGGTGCGCTGTGGTTCTGGGTCCATGGGCCGACATTGTTCGGCGTCAGCGCGCGCAGGCGAGTGGCGAAGAAGCCGAACAGGCGATAGAGCGTTGGCGAGCTGTTGAGCTTCGCCCAGGCATTCCAGATAAACCGCTCTTTGCGCGAGTACTTGCTGCCTTGGCCGCGCATGACTTGATGCGGGCTGTCCGGGGCTTTGACGTTCTCTTCCCGTAGGCGACGCAGCAAGGCGGGGATCGGAATTTTTACCGGGCAGACTTCACCGCAAGCACCACATAACGAAGACGCACTTGGGTGGTCGGGGACTTTTGCCAGGCCGACCATGTGCGGGGTGATGATTTTTCCGATAGGCCCAGGGTAAACCTCCCCATAGGCATGGCCGCCGATTCGGGTGTAGACCGGGCAATGATTCATACAGGCGCCGCAGCGGATGCAGTTCAGGGTCTGGCGCAATTCGCTGTCGGCAAATGCCTGGCTGCGACCGTTGTCGAGCAATACCAAGTGCACTTCCTGCGGGCCGTCGAGTTCATGTTCCTTGCGCGGGCCGGAGATCATGTTGACGTAGGTGGTGATCGGTTGGCCGAGGGCCGAACGGGTCAGCAGCGACAACAGCGGTACAACGTCCCGCAGGTTTTCGACGACTTTCTCGATGCCCGTGACGGCAATGTGTACGGGCGGCACGGTGGTCGACATGCGCCCGTTGCCTTCGTTTTCCACCAACAGCAAGGTGCCGGTTTCGGCCACGGCGAAGTTCACGCCGGAGACGCCGATGTCTGCTTCGAAGAATTTCTGTCGCAAGACTTTGCGACCGATCTGAATGAGTTGGTCAACGTCCTTGGTGTACTCCACGCCAAGTTTGTCGTGGAACAAGGACGCGACCTGACCGGCATTCTTGTGGATCGCCGGCATAATAATGTGTGAAGGCTTCTCGTGATCGAGCTGGACGATGAATTCGCCCATGTCCGACTCCAGGCATTCAATGCCTTGAGCCGCGAGGACATGGTTCATCTCCATCTCTTCGCTGACCATCGATTTGCCCTTGATCACTTGCCGCGCCTCGTGAGCGCGGATGATCGACAAGACGATGCCATTGGCCTCGTCCACCGTTTCCGCCCAGTGCACTGTCACACCGTTGCGGGTCAGGTTCTGTTCAAGCTGCTCGAGCAGGTCGGGCAACTTGGATAAAGCACGGGCGCGGACAGCATTGCCCAGCACTCGCAGATGTTCTCTTTCATGGGCATCGCTGAAGGACGCTGCCCGTTTGCTCATCAGTGAATCCATCGCGCTGCGAAAGTTGTTTCGCAGTTGCGTGTCAGCCAAAGCCTCGTGAGCCCGGGCGCGAAAATCCTCTTCTACGGCAACCGTAGGAATAATCGTGGAAGTGCTCATCGGGCACCTCCGGTACGCTGCCACAGGAAACTGGCCAGATGCTGACCGCGCAACGCTTCCTGCTGTTTCTCCAGCGAGCCGTTGATGTTCATCAGGCAACCGCAGTCGGCACTGAGTACCTTGTGCGCGCCGGACTCCTTCAACGCTCGGGTCTTGTCAGCCACCATCGCGCCGGAAATATCTGGCATACGGACGCTGAAAGTCCCACCAAAGCCACAGCATTCACTTTCGTGGCTGTGGTCGACTCGCTCCACGTTGCTCAGCTGCGCCAACAACTCACGGCCGTGCAGGTGGGTGTTCATTTCTCGGCGTGCCGAGCACGACGTGTGGAGCGCCACTTTGACCGGTTCGCCGCTGTCCTTGAGCTGGACCTTGCAGACAAACAGCAGAAACTCGGCCAACTCATAAGTCCGTGCCGCGAGGGCCTGGACCTGCTTCAGCGTTTGCGGCTCGTCCTTGAACAAGTCGGCGTAGTGCTCGCGCAACATGCCCGCGCAGGATCCCGACGGCACCACCACCGGATAATCACCGGCAAACAGCGCCAGCTGCGAGCGCGCCACGGTCCGGGCCTGTTCGGTGTAACCCGAGGTGTAGGCCGGTTGCCCGCAGCAACTTTGCCCTTGCGGGTATTCGACACGAATGCCTTCGCGTTCCAGCAGATGAATCGCGTCCATCCCGGCTTCGGGGTAGAACAAATCCACCACGCAGGTCCCGAACAGATAGACCCGTGACGGTTTCTCGCTGGGGTATTGCCGAGGCTCGGGCAGTGGCGGGGCGACACGGGTCGCGTTCGGCACTGCATTGTAAAAAAGCTCGCTCATCAGGCGTGTCTCCGGGTGGTCCCGGTTATCCGTCCGCTGAGGCTGCTGAATATAGAGAGGGAAGCTTTCAGCAGCCTTGCAGACCCGGTTGTGAATAGCTGACGCCGGGGGCGTAACCCGGCGTCGGTTTTTTCCGTGTGGCGTGTAGTTCTTAGTGCACCAGCATGCCGGTGAACCAGTAGGCTTGAGCCAAAGTGATCAGGCCGACGATTGTTGCAAAGAATAGGCTGTGCTTGAGGGTGAAGCGGAACAGATCCGATTCCTTGCCCACCAACCCGGTCGCGGCGCAGGCCACGGCGATCGATTGCGGCGAAATCATCTTGCCGGTCACACCGCCGCTGGTATTCGCCGCTACCAGTAAGGTGTCGTTGACGCCGATCTGGTGCGCGGTGGTTGCTTGCAGCGAACTGAACAGTGCGTTGGAGGAAGTATCGGAACCGGTCAGGAACACACCGAGCCAGCCGAGGAACGGCGAGAAGAACGGGAATGCCGCACCCGTACCTGCCAGTACCAGAGCCATGGTCGACGACATGCCCGAGTAGTTGGTGACGAAGGCAAAGGCCAGCACCATGCCGATGGACAGAATCGGCCAGCGCAGTTCGTAGACGGTCTCTTTAAAAGTGGTAAGACCAGTTTTGATATTGATCTTCAGCACCAGCATCGAGATCAGCGCGGAGAAGAAAATCGCCGTGCCGGTCGCGGAAACCGGATCGAGTTTGAACACCGCCGGAATCGCCGTCGGGGCAGTCACGATCGGCGCGACCTTGATCACCATTTGATCCAGATGCGGAATCGCGAAGTTGAACACCCAGCCATACATCGAGCCGCCAGCGGCAAACATCGCCTTGAACGGCTTCAGCGTCCAAATGGTGACCAATACGGTGAGGATCAGGAACGGCGACCAGGCTTTGAAAATTTCCCCCAGGCTGTAGGGCGAAGCCACGGTGGTGCGCGGTTGGCCGAAACCACCGGCGCTGGCCACCACGGAAGCCGAGACCGCGCCGACGATGTGTGCACCAGCGGCGCGTTTCGGCTGCCAGATTTTCAGGAATAGCGTCAGGGAAACCAGGCTGGCCAGCGCCGAGGTGATGTCCGGCAGTTCCGGGCCGATGAAGTTCGAGGTGAAGTACTGAGTGACGGCGAAGCTCAAACCGGCCACCAGTGCCGCTGGCCAGGTTTCCCGAACGCCGCGCAGGCCATCCATCATGAACACCAGCCAGAACGGCACGAACAGCGACAGCAATGGCAGTTGGCGACCGGTCATGGCGCCGATCTTGAACGCGTCGATGCCGGTGACTTGCCCGGCGACGATGATCGGAATCCCCAAGGCACCGAAGGCTACCGGCGCGGTGTTGGCGATCAGGCACAGGCCGGCGGCGTACAACGGGTTGAAGCCCAGTCCCACCAGCAGTGCAGCGGTAATCGCTACCGGTGCGCCGAAACCGGCTGCACCTTCCAGGAACGCGCCGAAGCAGAAGCCAATCAGCAGCACTTGCAGGCGTTGGTCATCGGTGATCGACAGCACTGAGCTGCGGATCACTTCGAACTGGCCACTTTTAACCGTCAGTTTGTAGAGGAACACCGCTGCCACGATGATCCAGGCAATCGGCCACAAGCCGTAGGCGAAGCCATATCCGGCTGCCGCGAAGGCCATATCGACCGGCATCTGGAACGCGAAGATTGCGACGGCAATCGACAGCGCGAGGGTAATGCTGCCGGCCACGTGGCCTTTGAGGCGGAACACGGCCAAAGCCAGGAAGAAAAATACGATGGGGATGACGGCCGCGAGTGCGGACACGCCGAGACTGCCGAGCGGGCTGTAGAGCTGTTGCCAGGTTTGCATATGGGGTGGCCCCTAATTGTTGTTGGTCAGGCACTGGTCAGCGTTCTTGGATAATTGGTAATACCAATTTACAATCGCTGTTGGCTAGGGTAAAAGCCTTGTATGCGGTGTGTCAATTTGCCGCCCTAAAACTTTTGTCGAATGAGCGGTGCAGAACGCATCTGATCTGTTCGATCAAACGTCGCCTGGTAGGTGCTGGCGCAGCGCCGATAGGCCAGAATAGAGAGCCCGGCGAGCCGCCGGGATCGTGGAGAATTGAGTGATGGGGTTTGATCAGATTCGGCAGCGCCGTTTGTCTGACGATATTGTCGAGCAACTCGAAGGGATGATTCTCGAGGGCACATTGAAGGCCGGCGAGCGCCTGCCGGCGGAGCGTGCGCTGGCCGAGCAGTTCGGCGTGTCACGCCCTTCGTTGCGCGAAGCGATCCAAAAACTGGCGGCCAAAGGTCTGCTGGTCAGCCGTCAGGGCGGTGGTAACTACGTAGTGGAATCTCTGGGTTCGACATTCAGTGATCCACTGTTGCATCTACTGGAAAGCAACCCCGAAGCCCAGCGCGATTTGCTGGAGTTTCGCCATACGCTGGAAGCATCTTGTGCTTACTACGCGGCAGTGCGCGCCACCGACGTGGACCGCGAGCGGCTGACTGCAGCTTTCGATGAATTGCAGGACTGCTACTCGCGCCATGATGAAGTGAGTCGGGCAGAAGAAGGCGCGGCGGATGCGAAATTTCATTTGGCGATCGCCGAGGCCAGTCATAACGCGGTATTGCTGCACACCATTCGCGGACTGTTCGACCTGCTCAAGCGCAACGTGGTGACCAACATCGGCGGTATGTACAAACAGCGCTCCGAAACCCGCGACATGTTGATTGCGCAGCACAGAGAATTGTATCTGGCGATTATCGAAGGCCGGGCAGAGCAGGCGCGGGAGGTTTCCAGTCGGCACATTTTGTATGTGCAGGAAGTGCTGGAAGAGGTGCGTCAGGAAGTGCAACGCGTGGCTCGGGCGGAGCGGCGCAAGGGGATGTAGTTCTGTAAACGATCGTTCCCACGCTCTGCGTGGGAACGATCAGGGTGGAAAATTAATCTTCCTTACCCTTGTTTCGCACCGCACGCTGCAACTCGCGACCGGCGTCGCGTTCGCGTTCGGTATCGCGCTTGTCGTATTCCTTCTTGCCCTTGCCCAGAGCGATCTCGCACTTGACCATGTGCTTGCTCCAGTACCAGGACAGGCATACGCAGGCGTAACCTTTTTGCTGTACGGCAGCGGCCAGCTTTTCCAGCTCGCGCCGGTTGAGCAGCAATTTTCGGGTGCGGGTCGGATCGGCGATGACGTGGGTGCTGGCAGTCATCAGCGGCGTAATGTGGCTGCCGAGCAGCCAGGCTTCGCCATCCTTGAGCAGCACGTAACTGTCAACCAGTTGTAGCTTGCTTGCCCGCAAACTTTTTACTTCCCAGCCGGCCAGGACCAGACCAGCCTCGAACTTATGCTCGATGAAGTAATCGTGTCGCGCCTTTTTGTTCTGCGCGATGGTCCCTGTTGGGTGTTTCTTCTGTTTAGCCATAGGGGCGGCATTATAGGGAGTTGCAAGCGAGTCGGCTACGGTATCGCTACGTGCTTGAGCAGGTTGATTGAATCCCGGACAATGCGGCCTCTTTTTGAACGCTTGGGCGTGATAACGATGTCGACAGACAAGGTTTCTGTCCACGGCAGTTGGGCTAGCCGCTGGGTCTTCATACTCGCCGCGACCGGTTCGGCCGTGGGGCTGGGTAGTATCTGGAAATTCCCTTACATGGTCGGCGTCTACGGTGGCGGAGCCTTCGTGCTGATGTTCCTGGCCTGTATCGCGCTGATCGGTATGCCCGTCATGCTGGCCGAAACACTGATCGGCCGCCGCGCACGGCAGAGCCCGGCCAATGCCTTGAAGGTCTTGGCGCTGGAAGCGGGGCATTCGGCGAAATGGTCCTGGGGCGCATTTGCCGGGATGATCACGGCGTTGCTGATTCTGTCTTTCTATAGTGTGGTCGGCGGCTGGTCGCTGGATTACATCATCGACATGGGCCGTGGTGACTTCCAGGGTGTGACGCCTGATCAGGTCGGGGCTTATTTCGGCAATGTGATCGCCGACCCGTGGCGCCTGACACTTTGGCATACGATTTTCATGCTGCTGTCTGCAGTGGTGATCGCCAAGGGCGTGGTCGCCGGGCTGGAGCGCAGCCTGCGGATCATGATGCCACTGCTGTTCGTGATGGTGATTGTCCTGCTGGGCTACAGCATGACCACCGGCCACTTCATGGAAGGCGTGCATTTCATGTTCGACTTCCACCCGGAAAAAGTCCTCGACGGCTTGCTGCCCGCCATGGGCCACGCGTTCTTCTCGCTGAGCGTGGGCGTCGGTTCGATCATGATCTACGGTGCCTACATGCCGAAAAACTCATCGATTTCTGGCACCGTCGTGGGCGTGGCACTGCTCGATACGTTCGTTTCGCTGGTGGCCGGTCTGGCATTGTTTCCGATTGTGTTCGCTGCCGGCCTGAACCCGAGCGAAGGCCCTGGCCTGATGTTCGTCAGCCTGCCATTTGCCTTTGGCAACGTAGTGTTCGGTCAGTTGATGGGCGTAGTGTTCTTCGTGCTGGTCGCAATTGCAGCCTGGAGTTCGGCGATTTCCCTGCTCGAGCCGATGGTGGCTTACCTGGTTGAGCGCACGAAGATCAGCCGCGCCTGGGTCACCTTCTGGTTGGCATTCATTTGCTGGTTCGTCGGTTTGGGCACCGTGTTTTCCTTCAATATCTGGAAGCAAGCCAAGTTTTTCGTGAACGAAGGCGGGATGTTCCACCTCTATCAATGGGGAGCCGCCGGTGGTCTGGACTTCTTTGGTGTGATCGATTTCTTCACCTCGCGGATCATGTTGCCACTCGGTGGTTTGTGTTTCGTGGTGTTTGCGGGCTGGGTGATGGGGCGTGAAGCGGTGCGCGACGAATTGTCGATCCGCCGTCCGGTGCTGTTCGCCCTGTCCCTGTTCTTGATGCGCTATGTGGCGCCCATCGGCATTCTTGTAGTGTTTGCCGCCCAGCTGTGGAAGTAACGCTGACATGACGACACACATTCAACGTTCAGCCCTGCTGCCGTATCCGGCACAAGCGCTTTATGACTTGGTCAACGACGTGGCCCGCTATCCGGAATTTCTGCCGTGGTGCTCGTCGGCAGAAGTCCTGGAAAGCACTCCTGGGCTTATGCGTGCCAGCGTCGGTGTGGCCAAGGGGGGGCTGAGTCAGCATTTCGTGACGCGTAACACCTTGGTGCCCGGGCATTCGATCGAAATGAACCTCGAGGAAGGTCCGTTCAGCCAGTTGCACGGCATCTGGGTGTTCAAGCCATTGGGCGAGAAGGCCTGCAAGATCAGTCTGGACTTGTCGTTCGACTACTCGGGACCGCTGGTTCGTGCGACGTTGGGGCCTTTGTTCAATCAGGCGGCGAATACGCTGATGGACGCGTTTTGCCAGCGTGCGAAACAGAAGCATGGTTGAGGCTGTGATCGAGGTCGAGGTGGTGTATGCCGCCGTTGATCGTCAGGTGTTGTTGACCGTAATCGTGCCGATGGGTGCAACGGTACGGGATGCGTTGTTCAAATCCGGCTTGAGCAGCGAATTCCCTGAGCTGGATCTGGCCAGTTGTCCGGTTGGAGTTTTTGGCAAAGTGGTTGCTGAGCCGGCCATTCGTTTGGTTCAGGCGGGGGATCGCATCGAGGTTTACCGGCCGTTGCTTGCCGATCCGAAAGAGGTTCGCCGGTTGCGTGCAGCCAAAGCGGCCGAAGCCAAAGCCCGGAATCAGTGATCCGGTTAAACGCCAGACGATAAAAAACCCGGACATGCCGGGTTTTTTATTGCGCTGCAAATTATTGCGGCGAGGTTTCCAGCGGTTCTGGCGTCGGGACTGGAACGGTTTCCACGTTGTCCACGTCCTTCTGGATCTGGTCCAGCAACGACCCTGGCTTGACCGGTTTTTCCGGCTTCGGCTTCTCGGCGTTTTCGGCAGACGTGGTCACGGTAGTGTCACTGTCCTTGCCGAGAATGGCTTCGTCGCGACTCACGCCTGGCATGAAATCGCCAGAGAGGCTGACAAGTTGATCATTTGGGTTGAAGATAACGCTAATGCGTTCCTGTTGGCGTTCACCGCCACCCGGTTGCAGGCTGTACAGATAATCCCAGCGATCGGCATGGAACGTGTCGGTCAGCAGAGGGTTACCCATGATAAACCGTACTTGCCGGCGGGTCATTCCCGGGCGTAACTGGTCTATCATGTCCTGCGTGACGACATTGCCCTGCTGGATGTCGATTTTGTAAACCCCGGGGAATGAACAACCGGCGAGTGCGAGCAGTCCCACAAAGGTGAAACTGGTTAGCAAGAGCTTGGTGTTTTGCATCGGTGGGCGACTTCCACTATCTTGGCTGGGACAACGTAAACGCCGATCATACCCGCATTAAGAGAAGCTGCGAAGCAGCATCGCGAGAAAGCTGACCATGGTTGAAAATAGCGAACTACGCAAAGCCGGCCTCAAAGTGACCCTTCCACGGGTCAAAATTCTGCAAATGCTCGATTCCGCCGAGCAACGCCACATGAGTGCCGAGGATGTCTACAAGGCGCTGATGGAGGCTGGTGAGGATGTCGGTCTGGCCACGGTTTACCGTGTTCTGACCCAGTTCGAGGCAGCTGGCCTGGTGGTGCGGCACAACTTCGACGGAGGCCATGCGGTCTTCGAGCTGGACGACGGCAAGCATCACGACCATATGGTCAACGTCGAGACCAGCGAAGTGATCGAATTCTTCGACGAAGAAATCGAGCGGTTGCAGAAAGCAATCGTCGACAAGTATGGCTTCGAGATGGTTGATCACAATCTTGTACTGTACGTGCGCAAGAAAAAGTAAGCATGTCGCGCGAACCTCAGGTTCGCGAAACGAGCGAAGGCGACCCCAGGGTCGCCTTCGTGCTTTCTGCCGTTCTTAAATTTTCGCGGTAACGACCATCTTTTTCGCGTGAGCCAATGATTCTTTGGTGAGATCGATGCCGCCGAGCATCCGTGCCACTTCTTCGACACGATCGGTCTTGCTTAGTTTGGAGACGGCTGTATGCGTGGCGTCTTCACGGCGGACCTTGTGTACAAATAGATGTTGATGCCCCTGCGCCGCCACTTGCGGCAAGTGAGTCACTGTCAGAACCTGCCCACGCTCCCCTAGGCGTCGCAGCAACTGGCCGACAATCTCGGCGGTCGGGCCGCCGATACCCACGTCCACTTCGTCGAACACCAGGGTCGGTACGCGCGAGGTCTGTGCGGTGATCACCTGAATCGCCAGGCTGATACGCGACAGTTCGCCACCCGAAGCCACTTTTGCCAGGGCTTTCAAGGGTTGCCCTGGGTTGGCACTCACCAGTAGTTCTACCTGTTCGAGCCCATTAGGCAACAGTTCGTCGCTGCTGTTGGGGCGCAGTTCGATGGTAAAGCGGCCGCCGGGCATACCCAGGCGCTGGATCTCCTGTTCCACGGCACTGGCCAGGCTGCTAGAGGCTTGATACCGCAGATCGCTCAGCTCCCGAGCCTTCTCCTGATAATGGCGGGCATAGGAGGCCAACTCATCGCTCAGTCGTTCGATGGATTCGTCATTGGCATTCAGGGTTTCGATTTCATCAAGTAGCTTCTGCTGCATCTCGGCGACTTCGGTTGGCTGGATGCGGTGTTTGCGTGCCAAGGTGTAAATGGCATCGAGGCGCTCCTCCAGGTATTGAAGGCGGGCCGGATCGGCATCGAAGTTGTCGAGAAAGCGGTTCAGCTCGCCTACGGCTTCTTCAACCTGAATCTGCGCGCTGGTCAGCAGGCTGCTGGCTTCGCCCAGGGCTCCGATTGAATTGTTCACGCTCGATAGGCGGTTAAGGCTGGCGGTTAGCGCGTTCAGTACGTTGCCGGAATCACTTTCGCTGCATTGTTCGACCACTTGCCGACAAATGCCTAGCAAGGTTTCGGCGTTGGTCAGGTTCTTGTGTTCCTGTTCCAGCTGCTCCAGCTCGTTTTCGCCGAGGCCGAGGTTTTCCAGTTCTTCGAGTTGGTAACTGAGCAACTGATGACGGGCGCGTTGTTCGTCGCCGGAGTTGGAAAGGCGTTCCAGTTCCTGGCGGGTCTGGCGCCAGCGTTGGGCGGCCAGTTGCACCTGGCGGGCCAGGTCCGTGGCGCCGGCGTATTCGTCGAGCAGACGGCGGTGAGTATCGGTTTTGAGCAGGGATTGGTGTTCGTGCTGGCTATGGATATCGATCAGCAACTCGCCCAGGGCCTTCAGGTCGCCGAGGGGGCAGGGGGTGCCGTTGATATAGCCGCGGGAGCGCCCTTCGGCGGTGATTACTCGACGCAGAATGCATGGGCCGTCGTTCTCGAGGTCGCGCTCGGCCAGCCAGGCACTGGCCTCCGGAATGTCGATCAGGTCGAAGGTGGCCAGGATATCGGCCTTGTCGGCGCCCGGGCGGACCACGCCGCTGTCGGCGCGATCGCCCAGGGTCAGGCCCAGGGCGTCGAGCATGATCGACTTGCCGGCGCCGGTTTCCCCTGTGATGACGCTCATCCCGCGATCGAGTTCGAGATCGAGATGTTCAACGATGGCGTAGTTGTGTACGGACAGGTGCACCAGCATGAAGGCCGCTCCCAGGCTTTAGGTCTGGTTATTTATACAGTGTTTTGTTTCCGGCTGACAATGCCCTTTCTTAGGTCGATTTGCTTGCATTAAAGAAATCCTTAGTGCGCCTGGGAATGACAATGCAGCTGTTTTTTGTAGGGTTAATCATCGGATAGCCCTTGAAGCTGAATTTTGCGGCCCCATATACCGGGGCAGAAGCGTGAGTTGAGCTCGCGGACGATATTGGAAGGAGAAAACTATGGCTGACGAACAGACAGTGGATACGCAAAATCTAGACGCCAACCAGGGGCCCGAGGCTTCGGGTGAAGACCTGGCGGCTCGTGTGCAAGTGCTCGAAGAGCAATTGGCTGGTGCGCAAGATCAGGCTTTGCGTGTAGCCGCCGATCTGCAGAACGTCCGCCGTCGTGCCGATCAGGACGTTGAAAAGGCGCACAAGTTCGCCTTGGAAAAATTCGCAGGCGACCTGCTGCCGATCATCGACAGCCTGGAGCGTGGCCTGGAGCTGTCCAGCCCTGATGACGAAAACATTCGTTCGATGCGCGAAGGGATCGAGCTGACCCTGAAAATGTTCCAGGACACCCTGAAACGCTATCACCTGGAAGCGATCGATCCTGAAGGCGAACCCTTCAATGCCTTGCATCATCAGGCAATGGCCATGCAGGAAAGCGCCGACGTCGAGCCAAACAGCGTGCTCAAAGTGTTTCAGAAGGGCTACCAGCTCCACGGTCGTCTGTTGCGCCCGGCCATGGTCGTGGTCAGCAAGGCGCCTGCGCCGGTTTCGCCTTCGATTGACGAGCAGGCTTGAAATTAGCCGCAAGGCCCCCATTTAGAAGTCAAGCGTTTAAGTGCTACCGCAGTCAGCCACCACTGTTGCGGCATCCAAATCCAAAGTTTCGGGAGAGTGAACATGGGCAAAATTATCGGTATCGACCTGGGGACTACCAACTCCTGCGTCTCCGTGCTGGAAAACGGCAAGGCCAAGGTTATTGAAAACGCTGAAGGCGCGCGTACCACGCCGTCGATCATCGCTTATGCCAACGATGGCGAAATCCTGGTTGGCCAGTCGGCCAAGCGTCAGGCAGTGACCAATCCGCATAACACCCTGTACGCGGTGAAGCGTCTGATCGGTCGTCGTTTCGACGAAGAAGTCGTACAGAAAGACATCCAGATGGTCCCTTACAAGATCGTCAAGGCTGACAACAACGACGCCTGGGTTGAAGTCAATGGCCAGAAAATGGCACCGCCACAGATCTCGGCCGAAATTCTGAAGAAAATGAAGAAGACCGCCGAAGACTACCTCGGCGAGCCTGTGACCGAAGCGGTGATCACTGTTCCGGCCTACTTCAACGACAGCCAGCGTCAAGCCACCAAAGACGCCGGCCGCATCGCGGGCCTGGACGTTAAACGCATCATCAACGAACCGACCGCAGCCGCACTGGCCTACGGCATGGACAAGGCCAAGGGCGATCACACCGTGATCGTTTACGACCTGGGTGGCGGTACTTTCGACGTTTCCGTGATCGAAATCGCTGAAGTCGATGGCGAGCACCAGTTCGAAGTGTTGGCCACCAATGGCGACACCTTCCTGGGTGGTGAAGACTTTGACATTCGTCTGATCGACTACCTCGTCGACGAATTCAAGAAAGAAAGCGGCATGAACCTCAAGGGTGACCCGCTGGCCATGCAGCGCCTGAAAGAAGCCGCTGAAAAAGCCAAGATCGAACTGTCCTCGAGCCAGTCGACCGACGTGAACCTGCCTTACATCACCGCAGACGCTACCGGTCCTAAGCACTTGAACGTGAAAATCTCCCGCGCCAAGCTTGAAGCGCTGGTGGAAGACCTGGTTCAGCGCACCATCGAACCTTGCCGCATCGCGATGAAAGACGCCGGCATCGACGTGGCCAAGATCGACGACGTGATTCTGGTCGGCGGTCAGACCCGTATGCCAATGGTGCAGAAAGCCGTTTCCGACTTCTTCGGTAAAGAAGCTCGTAAAGACGTTAACCCGGACGAAGCCGTTGCCATGGGTGCTGCTATTCAGGGTGCGGTATTGGCTGGTGATGTGAAAGACGTTCTGCTGCTCGACGTCAGCCCGCTGACCCTGGGTATCGAAACCATGGGCGGCGTGATGACCGCGCTGATCGAGAAAAACACCACGATTCCTACCAAGAAATCGCAAGTGTTCTCGACTGCCGACGACAACCAGGGTGCAGTGACTATTCACGTGCTGCAAGGTGAGCGTAAGCAGGCTGCACAGAACAAGTCCCTGGGCAAGTTCGACCTGGCCGAGATTCCACCAGCACCACGTGGCGTGCCACAAATCGAAGTGACCTTCGACATCGACGCCAACGGCATCCTGCACGTCGGCGCGAAAGACAAGGCTACCGGCAAGACTCAGTCGATCGTGATCAAGGCCAACTCCGGTCTGTCCGAGGAAGAAATTCAGCAGATGGTTCGCGATGCTGAAGTGAACGCTGAAGAAGACCGCAAGTTCGAAGAGCTGGCCAGTGCCCGTAACCAGGGCGATGCCCTGGTTCACTCGACGCGCAAAATGATCGCTGACGCTGGCGATAAAGTGAGCCCTGAAGAGAAGACTGCAATCGAAGCAGCTGTGGTTGCCCTGGAAACCGCCATCAAAGGCGACGACAAGGCCGCTATCGAAGCCAAGGTTGAAGAGCTGTCCAAGGTTTCCGCGCCAGTGGCTCAGAAAATGTATGCCGACCAGGCTCAGCCAGCTGAAGGCGCGGCGCCGAAAGACGAATCGGCTGAAAAGACTGACGACGTTGTCGATGCCGAGTTCGAAGAAGTCAAAGACCACAAGTAAGTTGTTGGTCGCCCGGTTGACTGCCTTCAGGCGGTGACTGGTAGGATGTCGCCGCGCGGGAGCTTGCTCCCGCGTTGGCGTGTCTGGAGTAAGCGAATTTTTACAGCATGCGACAACGCTCGGATGTTGGCGGTATGACCGGAAATGCTCCTGCTTTTCGAGTCGAAAGTACTGCATCGAATCAAAGACCAGGATCGTTGAATTGACGTGAGTTGGGTCCGGGCCTGTATTGGGGCTCAACGAGTTTGGCGAGGCTCAGGAGAGCTTTGCCGAACGTCCTTAAGAGTGCAAAGACTTATGGCAAAGCGTGACTATTACGAAGTATTGGGTGTTGAACGTGGTTCAAGCGAAGCGGATCTGAAAAAGGCCTACCGTCGCCTGGCGATGAAGCACCACCCGGACCGTAATCCCGATGACAAAGCGTCGGAAGATATGTTCAAAGAGGCCAACGAGGCCTATGAAGTACTGTCCGATTCCAGCAAGCGCGCGGCCTATGACCAATACGGTCATGCCGGTGTCGACCCGAGCATGGGTGGCGGCGGTGCCGGGTTTGGCGGTCAGAACTTTTCCGACATCTTTGGCGATGTCTTCAGTGACTTCTTCGGTGGCGGTCGCGGCGGTGCTCGTGGCGGCGCTCAGCGCGGCAGCGACCTGCGTTACACCCTGGAGCTGAACCTGGAAGAGGCGGTGCGCGGCACGACCGTGAATATCCGCGTTCCGACACTGGTCAACTGCAAACCGTGCGATGGCTCGGGTGCCAAGAAAGGCTCCTCGCCGATCACTTGCCCGACGTGCGGCGGTATCGGTCAGGTGCGCATGCAGCAGGGCTTCTTCTCGGTGCAGCAGACCTGCCCACGCTGCCATGGCCAGGGCAAGATTATTTCCGACCCGTGCGATTCCTGCCACGGCGAAGGTCGTGTCGAAGAGTACAAGACCCTGTCGGTGAAAGTGCCGGCCGGTGTCGATACCGGTGACCGTATTCGCCTGTCTGGCGAAGGCGAGGCGGGTGCGCAGGGCGGCCCGACCGGCGACCTGTACGTGGTGATCAATGTGCGCGAGCACGCGATCTTCCAGCGTGACGGCAAGCACCTGTTCTGCGAAGTGCCAATCAGCTTCGTCGACGCAGCGCTGGGTGGCGAGCTGGAGATTCCGACCCTCGATGGTCGGGTCAAGCTGAAGATCCCTGAAGGGACTCAGACCGGTAAACAGTTCCGTGTTCGCGGCAAAGGCGTCGCGCCGGTTCGTGGTGGCGGTGCTGGTGACCTGATGTGCCGTGTGGCGGTCGAAACCCCGGTCAACCTGGGTCGTCGTCAGCGCGAATTGCTGGAGGAGTTGCGCAGCTCCCTGGCGGGCGACAACAGTCATTCGCCGAAAACCACCGGTTGGTTCGAAGGCGTGAAGCGCTTCTTCGGCGATTTGTAAGGAGTCGGCATGCGACGTATAGCTGTGATGGGCGCTGCCGGGCGCATGGGCAAGATTCTGGTCGAGGCGGTGCAGCAACGCGCACCGCTGACCGGCCTGACGGCCGCCATTGTGCGCCCTGGCAGCACGCTGATTGGCGTGGATGCCGGTGAGTTGGCATCGCTTGGGCGAATCGGTGTGCCGCTGTCCGGCAGGCTGGATGCGGTGGCCGATGAGTTTGATGTGTTGATCGACTTCACTCTGCCTGAAGTCATGCTGAAAAACCTGGAGTTCTGCCGCAAGGCGGGCAAGGCCATGGTGATCGGCACGACTGGATTGGATGCCGCGCAGAAGCAGTTGCTGGTCGAGGCGAGCGAAGATATTGCGATTGTATTTGCGGCCAATTTCAGTGTCGGTGTAAACCTGTCGCTGAAGCTGCTCGACATGGCGGCTCGTGTGCTGGGCGATGACGCTGATATCGAAATCATCGAAGCCCATCATAGGCACAAGATCGATGCGCCTTCAGGTACGGCTCTGCGCATGGGAGAGGTGATTGCCGGTGCGCTGGATCGTGATCTGCAGAAGGTTGCGGTCTATGGTCGTGAAGGTCACACCGGTGTGCGTGAGCGTGAAACGATCGGCTTCGCGACTGTGCGCGGTGGTGATGTGGTCGGTGATCATACGGTGTTGTTCGCCTGTGAGGGCGAGCGACTGGAGATTACGCACAAGGCATCCAGTCGCATGACCTTCGCGAAGGGCGCGGTACGTGCAGCTTTGTGGCTGGACGGTCGTGAGCCAGGCCTTTACGACATGCAAGACGTGCTCGACCTGCGGTAAGATGTGCCCGAAATCGGGTTCAAACATAGCGTTTGGGCCCGGTTTTAAACCGCCAAGCGACGTCCTGTCGCATTCTCCGGCCTTTAGGGCTCATTGGCGGTAGACCAAAAAAGCCTTTTTCTGTAAGCTACAGCTTTAGTGTGTCCACTAAAAGCGCGCAGAATAATTCGATGAAGAAGCGGGGTGACGTGTCCATACGTCACTCCGCTTTTTTACAACCTGCGATCGCCCTTTCAGGCTTTATTTACGGGAGGTCTTCTTGACTAAGCCAGCCATACTCGCCCTTGCTGATGGCAGCATTTTTCGCGGCGAAGCCATTGGAGCCGACGGTCAAACCGTTGGTGAGGTGGTGTTCAACACCGCAATGACCGGCTATCAGGAAATCCTTACCGATCCTTCCTACGCCCAACAGATCGTTACCCTGACTTACCCGCACATCGGCAACACCGGCACCACGCCGGAAGACGCCGAGTCCGACCGTGTCTGGGCCGCTGGCCTGGTCATCCGTGACCTGCCACTGGTTGCGAGCAACTGGCGCAACACGATGTCACTGTCCGACTACCTGAAAGCCAACAATGTGGTGGCAATCGCCGGTATCGACACCCGCCGCCTGACGCGCATCCTGCGTGAAAAAGGCGCGCAGAACGGCTGCATCATGGCCGGTGACAACATTTCCGAAGAAGCCGCCATCGCCGCCGCTCAGGGCTTCCCTGGCCTCAAAGGCATGGACCTGGCAAAAGTCGTCAGCACCAAGGAGAAGTACGAGTGGCGCTCGACTGTCTGGGATCTGAAAACCGACAGCCATGCGACCATTGAAGCCTCCGAGCTGCCATACCACGTGGTGGCCTACGACTACGGCGTCAAGCTGAACATCCTGCGCATGCTGGTCGAGCGCGGTTGCCGCGTGACCGTGGTGCCTGCACAGACTCCAGCCGCCGAAGCGCTGGCGCTGAAGCCGGACGGCGTGTTCCTGTCCAACGGCCCGGGTGACCCTGAGCCATGCGACTACGCGATCCAGGCGATTAAAGACGTGCTGGAAACCGAGATTCCGGTATTCGGCATCTGCCTCGGCCACCAGCTGCTGGCTCTGGCCTCCGGCGCCAAGACCCTGAAAATGGGCCATGGTCACCACGGTGCCAACCACCCGGTCCAGGATCTGGACAGCGGTGTGGTGATGATCACCAGCCAGAACCACGGTTTTGCGGTAGACGAAGCGACCCTGCCAGGCAACGTTCGGGCGATCCACAAATCGCTGTTCGACGGCACCCTGCAAGGCATCGAGCGTACCGACAAGAGCGCCTTCAGCTTCCAGGGTCACCCTGAAGCCAGCCCTGGCCCGAACGACGTAGCGCCATTGTTCGATCGCTTCATCAACGAGATGGCCAAGCGACGCTAATCGCTCGCCCTGATGTAGCGAAGCCTGGGGGCGGTCCCGAAACCGGCGGCCCCCTCAAGGCTTCAGAGATTGAACAAGACGGCTTGCCGACTGACCTGCGGATTTGAGTGACAACCCATGCCAAAACGTACAGACATTAAAAGCATCCTGATTCTCGGCGCTGGCCCGATCGTGATCGGCCAGGCCTGCGAATTCGACTACTCCGGCGCCCAGGCCTGTAAAGCCCTGCGCGAGGAGGGTTACCGCGTCATCCTGGTGAACTCCAACCCGGCGACCATCATGACCGACCCGGCCATGGCCGACGCCACCTACATCGAGCCGATCAAGTGGCAGACCGTTGCCAAGATCATCGAGAAAGAGCGTCCGGACGCACTGCTGCCGACCATGGGTGGCCAGACTGCCCTGAACTGCGCCCTGGACCTGGAGCGCGAAGGCGTTCTGGAGAAGTTCGGCGTAGAAATGATCGGTGCCAACGCTGACACCATCGACAAGGCCGAAGACCGTTCGCGCTTCGACAAGGCGATGAAATCCATCGGTCTGGACTGCCCGCGTTCGGGTATCGCCCACAGCATGGAAGAGGCCAACGCGGTTCTCGATCGCCTGGGCTTTCCGTGCATCATTCGTCCGTCCTTCACCATGGGTGGCACCGGTGGCGGTATCGCTTACAACCGTGAAGAGTTCGAAGAAATCTGCGCCCGCGGTCTGGACCTGTCGCCGACCAAAGAGCTGCTGATCGACGAATCGCTGATTGGCTGGAAAGAGTACGAGATGGAGGTTGTCCGCGATAAGAAGGACAACTGCATCATCGTCTGCTCCATCGAAAACTTCGACCCGATGGGCGTGCATACCGGTGACTCGATCACTGTTGCGCCAGCACAGACCCTGACCGACAAGGAATACCAGATCCTGCGTAACGCCTCCTTGGCGGTATTGCGCGAGATCGGCGTCGAGACCGGTGGTTCCAACGTCCAGTTCGGCATTTGCCCGAACACCGGTCGCATGGTCGTGATCGAGATGAACCCGCGGGTATCCCGTTCCTCGGCCCTGGCCTCGAAAGCCACCGGTTTCCCGATCGCCAAGGTCGCGGCGAAACTGGCCGTCGGTTACACCCTCGATGAGTTGTCGAACGACATCACCGGTGGCAAGACCCCGGCGTCCTTCGAGCCGTCCATCGACTACGTCGTCACCAAGCTGCCACGCTTCGCCTTCGAGAAATTCCCGAAAGCCGACGCGCGCCTGACCACTCAAATGAAGTCGGTCGGTGAAGTCATGGCCATCGGCCGGACCTTCCAGGAATCCTTGCAGAAAGCCCTGCGCGGTCTGGAAGTGGGCGTTTGCGGCCTGGACGAGAAGCTCGACCTGAGCAACCCGGAAAGCATGAGCATCCTCAAGCGCGAACTGACCGTGCCAGGCGCCGAGCGTATCTGGTACGTCGCTGACGCGTTCCGCGCCGGCCTGTCGGTCGAAGACATTTTCGGCATGAACATGATCGACCCGTGGTTCCTGGTGCAGATCGAAGATCTGATCAAGGAAGAAGAGAAGGTCAAGACCCTGGGTCTGGCCAGCATCGACCACGACTTGATGTTCCGCCTCAAGCGCAAAGGCTTCTCCGACATGCGTCTGGCCAAGCTGCTGGGCGTGACCGAGAAGGCTCTGCGTCGCCACCGTCACAAGCTGGAAATCTTCCCGGTCTACAAGCGCGTTGACACCTGCGCGGCCGAGTTCGCCACCGACACCGCTTACCTCTACTCGACGTACGAGGAAGAGTGCGAAGCCGCGCCGTCGGGCCGCGACAAAATCATGATCCTCGGCGGCGGTCCTAACCGTATCGGCCAGGGCATCGAGTTCGACTACTGCTGCGTACACGCGGCACTGGCCCTGCGCGAAGACGGTTACGAGACCATCATGGTCAACTGTAACCCGGAAACCGTTTCCACCGACTACGACACTTCCGATCGTCTGTATTTCGAGCCAGTGACCCTGGAAGACGTACTGGAAATCGTCCGCGTCGAGAAGCCTAAAGGCGTGATCGTCCAGTACGGCGGCCAAACCCCGTTGAAATTGGCGCGTGCCCTGGAAGAGGCCGGCGTGCCTATCATCGGCACCAGCCCTGACGCCATCGACCGTGCCGAAGACCGTGAGCGCTTCCAGCAAATGGTTGAGCGTCTGAACCTGCGTCAGCCGCCAAACGCCACCGTGCGCAGCGAAGACGAAGCGATTCGTGCTGCGGCCAAGATCGGTTACCCGCTGGTGGTTCGTCCGTCCTACGTACTGGGCGGTCGCGCGATGGAAATCGTCTACGAAGAAGAAGAGCTCAAGCGCTACCTGCGTGATGCGGTGAAAGTATCCAACGACAGCCCGGTGCTGCTCGATCACTTCCTCAATTGCGCGATTGAAATGGACGTGGATGCGGTCTGTGACGGCACCGACGTGGTGATCGGCGCGATCATGCAGCACATCGAGCAGGCCGGCGTTCACTCCGGTGACTCGGCATGCTCCCTGCCGCCGTACTCGCTGCCTGCTCACATCCAGGACGAGATGCGCGAACAGGTCAAGAAAATGGCTCTGGAATTGGGCGTTGTCGGCCTGATGAATGTTCAGTTGGCGCTGCAAGGCGAAGACATCTACGTCATCGAAGTCAACCCGCGCGCTTCCCGTACCGTACCGTTCGTGTCCAAGTGCATCGGTGTTTCCCTGGCAATGATCGCGGCTCGCGTGATGGCCGGTAAAACCCTGAAGGAAATCGGCTTCACCAAAGAAATCATTCCGAACTTCTACAGCGTGAAGGAGGCGGTGTTCCCATTCGCCAAATTCCCTGGCGTGGACCCGATCCTGGGCCCTGAGATGAAGTCCACCGGTGAAGTGATGGGTGTGGGCGATACTTTCGGCGAAGCCTTTGCCAAAGCCCAGATGGGTGCCAGCGAAGTGCTGCCGACTGGCGGTACTGCGTTCATCAGCGTGCGTGACGATGACAAGCCACTGGTTGCAGGCGTGGCCCGTGATCTGATCAACTTGGGCTTCGAAGTGGTCGCCACTGCCGGTACTGCCAAGCTCATCGAAGCCGCAGGCCTGAAAGTGCGTCGTGTGAACAAGGTGACCGAGGGTCGTCCGCACGTGGTCGACATGATCAAGAATGACGAAGTCACCCTGATCATCAACACCACCGAAGGTCGCCAGTCGATCGCCGATTCCTACTCCATTCGTCGTAATGCCTTGCAGCACAAGATCTACTGCACCACTACCATTGCTGCTGGCGAAGCTATCTGCGAAGCGCTGAAGTTCGGTCCCGAGAAGACCGTGCGCCGCTTGCAGGATCTACACGCAGGATTGAAGGCATGATCAAATACCCAATGACCGTCAAGGGCGCCAAGGCCCTGGAAGAAGAACACGCTCATCTGACCAAGGTCGTCCGTCCGAAGCTCAGCCAGGACATCGGTACGGCCCGTGAGTTGGGTGACTTGAAGGAAAACGCCGAATACCACGCTGCTCGCGAGCAGCAGGGGATGGTCGAGGCGCGGATTCGTGACATTGAAGGCCGCATGCAAAACGCTGTGGTCATCGACGTAACAACCATCGAGCACACCGGCAAGGTGATTTTCGGCACCACCGTCGAAATCGCCAACGTCGAGACCGATGAAAGCGTGACTTACCAGATCGTTGGTGAGGATGAAGCAGACATCAAACTGGGTAAGATCTCCGTCGGTTCGCCAATCGCCCGTGCCTTGATTGCCAAGGAAGAGGGTGATGTGGTCGCCGTGAAAACGCCAGGTGGCGTTATCGAGTACGAGATTGTCGAAGTTCGCCACCTCTGAAAGAAGGTGCCCGCTACGTGCGGGCGCCATGCTTTGGCAGCTGACCCAGATGCTTTGGGTTGGCGGCCTGTGGCTGTTGCACATTGGTCTGCTACCGGTGCTGGGGCGAATAGGCCTGGCACCGCTGCTGATCGACGAAATTGCAGGCATGCTGAATACGCTGATGGTGGGATTTGCCACAGCGTGTGTGATTTTTCAGGCTTTGGTGCTGGTTCAGGCCGAGGGCCTTGCCAGTCTATGGCGCGATATTCGTGGGCAACTACTGATGATGGCGCTGTGTGGAGGTGCGATGTATTTCGCGGTCCACGTCGGCTGGCCGCAGGCGGCGCATTGGCAGCTGTTCAGCTATCTTGTTCTGGGATTTTCCGGGCTGGTGCTAGTGATGCAGCCTGTGCCGGGATGGGGTGTGAGGGTGCGCGAAGCACACCCTTGACCCTTGTCATCACTTGAAGCGATGGACGTTCGACAGCTGCTTGTTGACGCTGAAGTTCTTGCGGTAAATCAGTGCCATCTTGCCGATGACCTGAACCAGATCGGCTTTGCCGGCCTTGCAGAGTTCTGCAATGGCTGCCAGGCGCGATTCGCGATCGAGGATGTTGAGCTTGATTTTGATCAGCTCGTGATCCGCCAGCGCGCGTTCAAGTTCGGCTAACACACCTTCAGTCAAACCGTTGTCAGCCACAATCAAAACTGGTTTCAGATGGTGGCCAATGGATTTGTACTGTTTCTTCTGCTCTTGAGTGAGCGGCATAATCTGACCCCTGCGTCTGATCTTGTAAAAAGCGGCGGCCAGTTTACCCGAGCGAGTCCGGGACCGCCCAGTTAATCACGACCCGTTTTATTTTCGAGGTGGCCCGTGGCCCGTTCCAAGACAAGTCTTAAATGGCTGCAAGAGCATTTCAACGACCCATTCGTGAAAATGGCGCAAAAAGACGGGTATCGCTCCCGTGCCAGCTACAAGCTGCTGGAGATTCAGGAAAGGGATCGTTTGATCCGTCCGGGCATGAGCGTGATCGACCTGGGTGCCGCCCCGGGTGGCTGGTCCCAGGTGACCAGTCGTCTGATTGGTGGGCAAGGCACACTGATCGCTTCCGACATCCTGGAAATGGACAGCATCCCGGATGTGACCTTCATTCAGGGTGACTTCACCGAGGACGCCGTGCTGGCGCAGATCCTTGAAGCTGTCGGAAAAAACGAGGTGGACCTTGTGATTTCCGATATGGCCCCCAATATGAGTGGATTGGCGTCTGTTGATATGCCGCGATCGATGTTCCTGTGCGAGTTGGCACTGGATCTTGCGACTCGGGTGTTGAAGCCGGGTGGTGATTTTTTGATCAAGGTCTTCCAGGGTGAAGGCTTCGACGAATACCACAAAAGCGTTCGCAAGCAGTTCGAGAAGGTCACGACGCGCAAGCCGAAATCGTCGCGTGATCGCTCCCGTGAGCAGTACCTGCTGGGCCGTGGTTTCCGTGGTCGCAGTGAGGAATAAAAGGTTTTTCGACCGGGGCGATAGGTTTTTCGTATTTCGTCCCGTGAGCATTAGCGAATATTGTGTAGAAAGTGTTTCACAAAGGGTTACAGACGGCGCCTGCCAGAGCCGTAGGTAATGTAGTAAGTTAGGCCGGTGAATATCATGCGAAGCACGCGCCATTAGCGGAGCTTGCTTCAGAGGGTAGTTAATTGAACGATATGGCAAAGAATCTGATCCTGTGGTTGATCATCGCGGCTGTCCTGGTGACGGTGATGAACAACTTCTCCAGCCCTAACGAGCCGCAGACCCTCAACTATTCCGACTTCATCCAGCAGGTCAAGGATGGCAAGGTCGAGCGCGTAGCGGTTGATGGCTACGTGATTACCGGCAAGCGCAACGATGGCGACAGCTTCAAGACCATCCGTCCGGCAATCCAGGACAATGGCCTGATCGGCGACCTCGTGGATAACCACGTGGTAGTCGAAGGCAAGCAGCCTGAGCAGCAAAGCATCTGGACTCAACTCCTGGTCGCAAGCTTTCCGATTCTGGTGATCATCGCTGTCTTCATGTTCTTCATGCGGCAGATGCAGGGCGGTGCCGGTGGCAAGGGCGGGCCGATGAGCTTCGGCAAGAGCAAGGCGCGCCTGCTCTCCGAAGATCAGGTGAAAACCACGTTGGCTGACGTTGCCGGTTGCGACGAAGCCAAGGAAGAAGTTGGCGAACTGGTCGAATTCCTGCGTGATCCGGGCAAGTTCCAGCGCTTGGGCGGTCGCATTCCTCGTGGCGTTCTGATGGTCGGTCCTCCTGGTACGGGTAAAACCTTGATCGCCAAGGCGATCGCCGGCGAAGCCAAAGTGCCGTTCTTTACCATTTCCGGTTCCGATTTCGTCGAAATGTTCGTCGGTGTCGGTGCCAGTCGTGTTCGCGACATGTTCGAGCAGGCGAAGAAACACGCGCCCTGCATCATCTTCATCGATGAAATCGACGCCGTCGGTCGCCACCGTGGTGCCGGCATGGGCGGTGGTCACGACGAGCGCGAACAGACACTCAACCAGTTGCTGGTAGAGATGGATGGCTTCGAAATGAATGACGGCATCATCGTCATCGCAGCGACCAACCGTCCCGACGTACTGGACCCTGCATTGCTGCGTCCGGGTCGTTTCGACCGTCAGGTCGTGGTCGGTCTGCCGGATATCCGTGGTCGCGAGCAGATTCTCAAAGTCCACATGCGTAAAGTGCCAATGGGTGACGACGTCGCTCCGGCCGTGATCGCGCGTGGTACTCCTGGTTTCTCCGGTGCCGATCTGGCCAACCTGGTGAACGAGGCGTCGTTGTTCGCAGCCCGTGCCGGCAAACGCATCGTCGAGATGAAAGAGTTCGAGCTGGCCAAAGACAAGATCATGATGGGTGCCGAGCGCAAGTCCATGGTCATGTCCGAGAAAGAGAAGCAGAACACTGCTTATCACGAGGCTGGCCACGCTATCGTCGGTCGCGTCGTGCCTGAGCATGATCCGGTCTACAAAGTGTCGATCATCCCGCGCGGTCGCGCGCTCGGTGTGACCATGTTCCTGCCGGAAGAAGATCGCTACAGTCTGTCCAAGCGTGCACTGATCAGTCAGATCTGTTCGCTGTACGGCGGTCGTATTGCTGAAGAGATGACCCTGGGCTTCGACGGTGTCACTACCGGAGCATCCAACGACATCATGCGTGCCAGCCAGATCGCACGGAACATGGTGACCAAGTGGGGGTTGTCGGAAAAACTCGGTCCGTTGATGTACGCCGAAGAAGAGGGCGAAGTGTTCCTCGGTCGTGGCGGTGGTGGTCAACATGCCAGCTTCTCCGGCGAGACAGCCAAGCTGATCGACTCCGAAGTACGCAGCATCATTGACCAGTGCTACGGCACGGCCAAGCAGATCCTTACGGATAACCGTGACAAGCTCGACGCCATGGCGGATGCCTTGATGAAGTACGAAACGATCGATGCCGATCAGATCGATGACATCATGGCGGGTCGTACGCCTCGCGAACCTCGCGACTGGTCTGGCGGCAGCGATACTTCCGGCACGCCTCCAGCAGTGCAGGATGGGCGTCCGGAAACACCAATCGGTGGCCCGGCTGCTGACGTATAAGGTTTGAAATGACTTCTGTTCAGTCCTCGACCCGGTTGCCTTGCGGCAACCGGGTTCTTGATTTGGCCCAGACGCATGTCATGGGCATTCTCAATGTCACTCCCGACTCCTTTTCCGATGGTGGTCAATACAGTCAGCTCGATGCGGCCCTGCGCCACGCCGAGGCGATGGTGGCGGCTGGCGCGACACTGATCGACATTGGCGGTGAATCGACTCGGCCCGGTGCCAGGGCGGTTTCACCCCTTGAAGAGATGGAGCGCGTAGCGCCTGTCGTCGAGCGTATTCACCGTGAACTCGATGTGATTATCTCTGTCGATACCTCTACACCGGCGATCATGCGCGAAACCGCAAGGTTGGGGGCCGGCTTGATCAATGATGTGCGTTCGTTGCGTCGAGACGGAGCCCTGGATGCAGCGGCGGCCACTGGTTTGCCGGTGTGTCTGATGCATATGCTCGGCGAGCCGGGCGACATGCAGGACAATCCGCAGTACCAGGATGTGACGAAAGAGGTCGGCGAGTTTCTCGTCGAGCGCATGATTCAGTGCGCGTCGGTAGGTATCCCCGCCGAGCGGATCATTCTCGATCCGGGCTTCGGCTTCGCAAAAACTTTGCAGCACAACCTGAGCTTGTTTAAGCATATGGAGGCCTTGCATGCCTTGGGGCGGCCCCTGTTGGTCGGGGTTTCGCGAAAAAGCATGATCGGGCAGGCCTTGAATCGGCCGGTGGGAGAGCGCCTGCATGGTGGTTTGGCGCTCGCGGCACTGGCTTCGATCAAGGGCGCGCGTATATTGCGCGTCCATGATGTGGCCGAAACCGTCGATGTGGTGCGGATGATCGCCGCCGTAGAATCAGCCAAATAAGAATGATGGAGTACTTATGAGCAAAAAATACTTTGGCACCGACGGCATTCGTGGTCGGGTCGGTGAATACCCGATTACTCCTGATTTCATGCTCAAGCTTGGCTGGGCGGCAGGCATGGCATTTCGCAGCATGGGTGCTTGCAAGGTGCTCGTGGGCAAGGACACCCGGATTTCCGGTTACATGTTCGAGTCGGCGCTTGAGGCAGGGCTGACCTCGGCAGGTGCTGATGTGATGCTCCTCGGCCCGATGCCGACGCCGGCCATCGCCTATCTGACGCGTACCTTTCATGCCGAAGCCGGTATCGTGATCAGCGCTTCGCACAACCCTCATGACGACAACGGTATCAAGTTTTTCTCCGGGAAGGGCACCAAGCTTCCGGATGAAGTCGAGCTGATGATTGAAGAGCTGCTCGACACCCCGATGACCGTGGTTGAGTCGAGCAAGATCGGCAAGGTGTCTCGAATCAACGATGCCTCGGGCCGTTATATCGAATTCTGCAAGAGCAGTGTTCCGACCGGTACCAGTTTTGCCGGGCTGAAAATCGTGATCGACTGCGCTCACGGTGCGACCTATAAAGTGGCGCCTAGTGTGTTCCGTGAACTGGGGGCCGATGTTGTTGTGCTTTCTGCTCATCCCAATGGCCTGAACATCAATGAGAATTGCGGTTCGACCCATATGGAGCCACTGCAAGCTGCCGTATTGGCCGAGCATGCCGATTTGGGTATTGCCTTTGACGGTGATGGCGACCGGGTCCAGATGGTCGATCACGCCGGCACTGTCGTCGACGGCGACGAGTTGTTATTTATCATTGCTCGCGATCTGCAAGAGCGCGGCAAGTTGCAGGGCGGTGTGGTCGGTACGCTGATGAGTAACCTGGGGCTGGAATTGGCCCTGGCTGATCTGGCGATTCCTTTTGTGCGCGCCAACGTTGGTGACCGTTACGTGATCTCCGAGCTGCTGGAGCGCGATTGGCAGGTGGGTGGAGAAAACTCAGGGCACATTGTCTGCTTCAGTCATACCACCACCGGTGATGCAATCATTGCCGCGTTGCAGGTATTGATGGCCCTCAAGAGGCGCGTAGAAAGCCTGGCTCAGTCCCGTCAGGCGCTGCGCAAGTGTCCTCAGGTGCTGATCAATGTCCGGTTTGGCGGTGGTGCGAATCCGATCGAACATCCGACAGTCAAGGAAGCCAGTGATCGTGTCACCCAGGCGATGGCCGGTCGTGGGCGCGTATTGTTACGCAAGTCCGGGACAGAACCGCTGGTGCGGGTCATGGTCGAAGGCGAGGACGAAACGCAGGTTCGCGGTTATGCCGAAGAGCTGGCAAAACTGGTAACTGAAGTTTCTGTCTGATTTCGGCTTGCCAGCCATGATTGTGTTGGGTAACATCTGCGCCCACTTTGACCGACGAGGTACAGCATGCGTCGCCCTATGGTAGCTGGTAACTGGAAGATGCACGGTACCCGCGCCAGCGTCGCTGAGCTGATCAATGGCCTTCGTCATCAGGCCTTGCCGAGCGGTGTTGATGTTGCGGTATTCCCGTCTTTCTTACATATCAATCAAGTGATTGATGGTCTGGAAGGCAAGTCGATCAAGGTCGGCGCGCAGAACGCTGCGGTGGAATCCAAGCAAGGTGCATTGACCGGTGAAGTTGCGCCGAGTCAATTGGCTGATGAAGGTTGCTCGCTGGTGCTCGTTGGGCATTCCGAGCGGCGCCAGATCGTTGGCGAGAATGATGAAACACTCATTCGCAAATTCGCAGCGGCACAGGCATGTGGCTTGATTCCAGTGTTATGCATAGGGGAAACCCTTGAAGAACGCGAAGCTGGAAAAACTCTTGAGGTTGTCGGGCGTCAGCTTGGCAGTATCATTGAGGGGCTGGGTGTAGGTGTCTTTGCAAAGGCAGTAATCGCTTACGAGCCGGTCTGGGCCATTGGTACCGGGCTGACTGCTTCGCCGCAACAGGCGCAGGATGTGCATGCAGCCATTCGAGCCCAGTTGGCGGCAGAGAATTCTGAAGTCGCGCAAGGTGTGCGGCTTCTATACGGCGGCAGCGTGAAGGCGGCCAATGCGGTCGAACTGTTCGGCATGCCGGATATCGATGGGGGGCTCATTGGTGGAGCTTCCCTGAATGCAGATGAGTTCGGTGCGATTTGTCGCGCCGCGGGAAACTGAAAAAATGCTGGAAACAGTCGTAGTCGTTTTTCATCTGCTGGGTGCATTGGGCGTAGTTGCTCTGGTTTTACTGCAGCAGGGTAAAGGTGCGGATGCTGGCGCGTCTTTCGGAGCAGGTGCTTCAAATACTGTGTTCGGAAGCCAAGGTTCCTCTACCTTTCTTAGTAAGTTTACTGCTATACTTGCCGCCGGTTTCTTCATAACCAGCTTAGGGTTAGGTTACTTTGCTAAAGAGAAGGCTCACCAGCTGACTCAGGTAGGTTTGCCAAACCCGGCAGTGTTGGAAGTTCCAAAGCAACAACCGGCTTCTGATGATGTTCCGGTGCTTCAAGAGCAAAAGTCGGCTACTCCAGCGGCTGACGTACCTCCAGCTCAAGAGCAGAAGTAAGAAGGGTTTCAAACGTAGTATTGCCGAGGTGGTGGAATTGGTAGACACGCAACCTTGAGGTGGTTGTGCCCATAGGGTGTAGGGGTTCGAGTCCCCTTCTCGGTACCAATTATCAGGAGAGCCCGCTGTTGCGGGCTTTCTTGTAGGTGGAAGGTTACATTGACCCTGTCAGGGATCGGTCGTATACTTCCGCCCCAGCTTTGTCGCGGGGTGGAGCAGTCTGGTAGCTCGTCGGGCTCATAACCCGAAGGTCGTCGGTTCAAATCCGGCCCCCGCAACCAGTTTAAGGAGCCCCTTTTAAGGGGCTTTTTGTTAGCTGGACACTTTCAACGCCGCTGTTCAACGGCGTTTCAAGGATGGGCGTTTCGCCCATTTTTTTATTTTGCACAGCATGCACATACATGCACGAGGGGGTTCAGGTGTCGAGCAAGCTAGAAGAGTTGCAGGCCTTGCTGGCCCCGGTGGTCGTGGCCCTAGGCTATGAATGCTGGGGTATTGAGTTTTCGGCTCAAGGTCGCCACTCAATGTTGCGCGTTTATATTGATAAAGAGGGCGGCGTGCTGGTGGACGATTGTGCCATCGTCAGCCGTCAGATCAGCGGTGTACTGGATGTTGAAGATCCGATCGCCGTTGAATACACCCTTGAAGTTTCCTCGCCTGGCATGGAACGCCCACTGTTCACTATTGAGCAGTTTGCAAAATTTGCCGGTGAACAAGTGAAGATCAAGCTGCGCTCGCCTTTTGAAGGTCGGCGCAACTTTCAGGGCCTTCTGCGCGGTGTAGAAGAGCAGGACGTCGTGGTGCAGGTTGAAGACCATGAGTTCCTGTTGCCGATCGATATGATCGACAAGGCCAACATTATTCCCAGTTTTGACTGAGACGCGGATCCCGCGGATCCAATGGCTTGCGAAAGGCGAGGCGTACGATGAGCAAAGAAGTACTGCTGGTTGTTGAGTCGGTATCCAATGAAAAGGGCGTACCGGCAAACGTAATTTTTGAAGCGCTGGAGCTGGCTCTGGCCACTGCTACCAAAAAGCGTTTCGAGGACGAAGTCGATCTGCGTGTGGAAATCAATCGCCACACCGGTGCTTACGAGACATTCCGTCGCTGGACGGTCGTCGAAGAAGCAGACCTGGACGATCCGGCCATCGAAACCTGGCCGAGCAAGGTTGCAGAAACGCATCCTGGTGCCAAGGTCGGCGATGTTGTCGAAGAAAAGATCGAATCCATCGAGTTCGGCCGCATTGCTGCACAGACCGCCAAGCAGGTCATCGTGCAGAAAGTTCGCGAAGCCGAGCGTGCTCAAGTCGTTGACGCCTATCGCGAGCGCCTGGGGGAAATCATCTCCGGCACCGTGAAGAAAGTCACCCGCGACAACGTGATCGTCGATCTGGGCAATAACGCTGAAGCGTTGCTGGCCCGTGAAGACATCATTTCTCGCGAAACCTTCCGGGTTGGCGTGCGTCTGCGTGCGCTGCTCAAGGAAATCCGCACCGAGAACCGCGGCCCTCAGCTAATCCTGTCGCGTACCGCGCCGGAAATGCTGATCGAGTTGTTCCGCATCGAAGTGCCGGAAATCGCTGAAGGCCTGATCGAAGTAATGGCTGCGTCCCGCGACCCGGGTTCGCGCGCCAAGATCGCGGTCCGCTCCAAGGACAAACGCATTGATCCGCAAGGCGCTTGCATCGGTATGCGCGGTTCGCGCGTCCAGGCAGTGTCCGGCGAATTGGGCGGTGAGCGTGTGGATATCGTCCTGTGGGACGATAACCCGGCGCAGTTCGTGATCAATGCGATGTCGCCGGCTGAAGTGGCGGCAATTATCGTTGACGAAGATGCCCATGCAATGGACATCGCCGTTGGCGCAGACAATCTTGCTCAGGCCATCGGTCGCGGTGGTCAGAACGTGCGTCTGGCTAGCCAGTTGACTGGCTGGACCCTGAACGTGATGACCGAATCGGACATCCAGGCTAAGCAGCAAGCAGAAACCGGCGACATCCTGCGCAACTTCATCGACGAGCTGGAAGTCGACGAAGACCTGGCACAGGTGCTGGTAGATGAAGGCTTCACCAGCCTGGAAGAGATTGCCTACGTACCGTTGGAAGAAATGCTCAACATCGACGGCTTTGACGAAGAAACCGTCAACGAGCTTCGCGCTCGCGCCAAGGATCGTTTGTTGACTAAAGCCATCGCTACTGAGGAAAAGCTGGCAGACGCCCATCCGGCCGAAGACCTGCTCTCGCTTGAGGGTATGGACAAGGATTTGGCGATGGAACTGGCGGTGCGCGGCGTAATTACCCGCGAAGACCTGGCCGAGCAGTCTATTGACGACCTGCTCGACATCGACGGCATTGACGATGATCGTGCCGGCAAGTTGATCATGGCCGCCCGAGCCCATTGGTTCGAGTAATTAGGCGCGGCCTGAGGAGAGAAGTGCATGACGCAAGTCACGGTGAAACAACTGGCCGATGAGGTCAAAACACCGGTAGAGCGCCTGTTGCAGCAGATGCGTGAGGCAGGTCTGCCGCACACCGCCGCCGATGAAGGGGTGAGCGATAGTGAGAAGCAGTCTTTGCTGACTCACTTGAAGAGCAGCCACAAGGCGAAAGTGGAAGAACCGCGCAAGATTACATTGCAGCGCAAAACCACCAGCACCCTGCGTGTTGCTGGTAGCAAGAGCATCAGCGTTGAAGTACGCAAGAAGAAAGTCTTCGTACAACGCAGCCCGGAAGAAATCGAAGCCGAGCGCAAACGCGAACTGGAAGAACGTCGCGCAGTAGAAAATGCTGCACGTCAGAAGGCTGAAGAAGAAGCCAAGCGTCGCGCCGAAGAAGAAGCGCGTCGCCAGCCTGCTGCTGCGCAAACCGCTACTAACGACGCCGTTGCAGCGCCTGCTGCAGTTGCCGAACCAGTGCGTGAAAGCGCGCCGGTTGTTGCAGCTGCACCAGCACCTGCGGCCGACACTCGCAAACGCGACGAGCAGCGTCGTCCGGACAAACCACGTGCCGACGATAGCAATCGTCGTGGCAGTGGCGATGGCGAGCGCAAAAACGCTCCGCATCGTGCTTCGGTCAAGGAAAAAGCGCCTGCTCCACGTGTTGCGCCACGTACTACCGACGAAGAAAGCGATGGCTTCCGTCGTGGTGGTCGCGGCAAGGCCAAGCTGAAGAAACGCAACGCCCACGGTTTCCAGAGCCCAACCGGCCCTGTTGTGCGCGAAGTGAAGATCGGCGAGACCATCACTGTTGGCGATCTCGCCCAGCAGATGTCGGTCAAGGCTGCTGAAATCATCAAGTTCATGTTCAAACTGGGTACTCCAGCGACCATCAACCAGGTACTGGATCAGGAAACTGCCCAACTGGTTGCCGAAGAGCTGGGCCACAAAGTGACCCTGGTCAGCGACACCGCCCTGGAAGATTCCCTGGCCGAGTCCCTGAAGTTTGAAGGTGAAGCGTTCTCCCGTGCACCGGTTGTGACCGTAATGGGCCACGTTGACCACGGTAAGACCTCGCTGCTCGACTACATCCGTCGTGCCAAGGTAGCTGCTGGCGAAGCCGGCGGTATCACCCAGCACATCGGTGCGTACCACGTTGAAACTGAACGCGGCATGGTCACCTTCCTCGACACCCCTGGTCACGCCGCGTTTACCGCCATGCGTGCTCGTGGTGCCAAGGCGACCGACATCGTGATCCTGGTGGTTGCAGCGGACGACGGCGTAATGCCGCAAACCGTTGAAGCCGTTCAGCATGCCAAGGCTGCTGGTGTTCCGCTGGTTGTTGCAGTGAACAAAATCGACAAGCCGGGCGCCGATCTCGATCGCATCCGTAGCGAACTGTCGGTTCACGGCGTGACTTCGGAAGAGTGGGGCGGCGACACCCCGTTCGTATCGGTTTCGGCGAAAGTCGGTACCGGCGTGGACGAGTTGCTCGAAGCTGTTCTGCTGCAAGCTGAAGTTCTTGAACTGAAAGCGACCCCTTCGGCTCCTGGCCGTGGCGTCGTGGTTGAATCGCGTCTCGACAAAGGTCGTGGACCGGTTGCTACCGTTCTGGTTCAAGACGGTACCCTGCGCCAAGGCGACATGGTGCTGGTCGGTTCGAACTATGGCCGCGTTCGCGCCATGCTCGACGAGAACGGCAAGCCAATCAAGGAAGCCGGTCCTTCCATCCCTGTCGAGATTCTCGGCCTGGACGGTACCCCGGACGCTGGCGACGAGATGAGCGTTGTTGCCGACGAGAAGAAAGCCCGTGAAGTGGCTCTGTTCCGTCAAGGCAAGTTCCGCGAAGTCAAACTGGCCCGTGCTCACGCCGGCAAGCTTGAAAATATCTTCGAGAACATGGGTCAGGAAGAGAAGAAGACGCTCAACATCGTCCTCAAATCCGACGTCCGTGGTTCGCTGGAAGCGTTGAACGGTGCCTTGAATGGCCTGGGTAACGACGAAGTGCAAGTGCGTGTGGTCGGTGGCGGTGTCGGTGGTATCACCGAATCCGATGCCAACCTGGCACTGGCCTCCAACGCTGTACTGTTCGGCTTCAACGTGCGTGCCGATGCTGGCGCTCGCAAGATCGTCGAGCAGGAAGGTCTGGATATGCGTTACTACAACGTGATCTACGACATCATCGAAGACGTCAAGAAAGCCCTCACCGGTATGCTGGGCAGCGATGTTCGCGAGAACATCCTGGGTACCGCTGAAGTGCGTGACGTGTTCCGTTCGCCGAAGTTTGGCGCGATCGCCGGTTGCATGGTTATCGAAGGTGTTGTTCACCGTAACCGTCCAATCCGTGTACTGCGTGAAGACATCGTTATCTTCGAAGGCGAGCTGGAATCCCTGCGCCGCTTCAAGGATGACGCTTCCGAAGTACGTGCCGGCATGGAATGCGGTATCGGCGTGAAGAGCTACAACGACGTCAAGGTCGGTGACAAGATCGAAGTCTTCGAGAAGGTTCAGGTTGCTCGCAGCCTCTGACTCGCGCACTTCAAGGGCCACGATGAGCCGCCGCATGCAGATGCGCGGCGCAACGTCCGGACTCTAAACGCAACGCCCGGTCTGGCTTTTGTCAGGCCGGGCGTTTGCCGCTTTCAGACCCCTCGGGTTTCACCGTGGGGCAGTAACAGGTAACAAGACATGGCAAAAGAATACAGCCGTACCCAACGTATCGGCGATCAGATGCAGCGTGAGCTGGCACAGCTGATCCGTCGTGAAGTCAAAGACCCGCGCGTCGGCCTGGTCACCATTACCGCTGTTGAAGTCAGCCGTGACGTCGGTCACGCCAAGATCTTCATCACCGTGATGGGCCAGGACAGCCGCGACGACATCGC
The DNA here is from genome assembly GCF_030687935.1 of Pseudomonas cucumis. GTDB lineage: Bacteria > Pseudomonadota > Gammaproteobacteria > Pseudomonadales > Pseudomonadaceae > Aquipseudomonas > Aquipseudomonas cucumis. The sequence goes on from NZ_CP117454.1 coordinate 868,118, forward strand.
GCAAAGCATCAAGGTGCTCAACTCCGCCGCAGGTTTCCTGCGTATGCAGTTGGCTCGCGAAATGAAGTTGCGCAGCGTTCCGCAGTTGCACTTCCATTACGACGAAAGTGTCGTGCGTGGCGCGCACCTGTCGGCCCTGATCGAGCGTGCGGTGGCTGAAGACAATCAGCACCCGGTAGCGGCTGAACCCGAAGACGCCAAGGAGTAATCGGTGGCTCAGGTCAAACGTATCCGTCGTAACGTCAGCGGCATCATCCTGCTCGACAAGCCGCTGGGATTCACCTCCAACGCGGCACTGCAGAAGGTCCGCTGGTTGCTCAATGCCGAGAAGGCCGGGCACACCGGCAGTCTTGACCCGCTGGCCACCGGCGTGCTGCCGTTGTGCTTCGGCGAGGCCACCAAGTTCTCGCAATACCTGCTCGATTCCGACAAGGGTTATGAAACCCTGGCGCAGCTGGGCAAGACCACCACCACGGCCGATGCCGAAGGTGAGGTTTTGCTGGAGCGTCCAGTGACCGTTGGTCGCGCCGATATCGAAGCTGTGCTGCCAAAATTTCGTGGGCAAATCAGTCAGATACCGCCGATGTACTCGGCGCTCAAGCGTGATGGCCAGCCGCTGTACAAGCTGGCCCGTGCAGGCGAAGTAGTGGAGCGCGAACCGCGTTCTGTTACTATTGCGCGCTTGGAATTACTGGCCTTTGAGGGTGATACTGCGCGGCTTGCGGTGGATTGCAGCAAAGGCACCTATATCCGTACCCTGGTGGAGGATATCGGTGAGCAACTCGGTTGTGGCGCTTACGTAGCTGAATTACGACGTACCCAGGCCGGGCCTTTCACGCTTGCACAGACCGTCACTCTGGAAGAGCTTGAAGCGGTACATGCCGAAGGCGGTAACGAAGCGGTCGACCGCTTCCTGATGCCATCGGACAGCGGCCTGCTGGACTGGCCACTGTTGCATTTCTCGGAGCACAGCGCGTTCTACTGGCTTAACGGCCAACCGGTACGCGCCCCGGATGCACCGAAGTTCGGCATGGTACGGGTACAGGATCACAACGGTCGCTTCATCGGTATCGGTGAAGTGAGCGAAGACGGGCGCATCGCGCCACGTCGACTGATTCGGTCAGAATGACCGGAACCGGCCTGTGTAACAGCAGGCCGGCGAGTGTGGCTGTTAACAGGCACGGTCACTACTCATTTATAGATACAGGGATTTGTCCCTGGCCTGTTGAAGCTGTTTCTTTGAAACAGTTTCCTGATAAAAGGATTGCCTCATGGCTCTCGACGTTCAAGAAAAAGCTCAAATCGTAGCTGACTACCAGCAAGCCGTTGGTGACACTGGTTCGCCAGAAGTGCAAGTTGCACTGCTGACCGCCAACATCAACAAACTGCAAGGTCACTTCAAGGCCAACGGTAAAGATCACCACTCCCGTCGTGGCCTGATCCGTATGGTAAACCAGCGTCGTAAGCTGCTGGACTACCTGAAAGGCAAGGACGTGAGCCGTTACAGCGCTCTGATCGCTCGCCTGGGTCTGCGTCGCTAATAAGCGATTGCGCTAGAGGTTGGTTGTCTGTCGTGCGTCAGTGGGTTTCCCGCTGGCGCATGGCAGGCTCCCAGCCTCAAGTTTTATCTGGATATACGTTTTACCCTGGACAGGCGTTGGGCCGATTCCCGACATTGCCCAAGAATTTCGCAAGAAGACAAGTTCCCCAAGAGCCACAAAAGAAGGTAGGACACCGTGAACCCGGTAATCAAAAAATTCCAGTTCGGTCAGTCGACCGTTACCCTCGAGACTGGCCGTATCGCCCGTCAGGCCTCCGGCGCAGTATTGGTCACTGTTGACGACGACGTCAGCGTATTGGTGACCGTCGTCGGTGCCAAACAAGCCGATCCAGGCAAGGGCTTCTTCCCTCTGTCCGTTCACTACCAGGAAAAGACTTACGCTGCCGGTAAGATCCCTGGCGGTTTCTTCAAGCGTGAAGGCCGTCCTTCCGAGAAAGAAACCCTGACTTCCCGACTGATCGACCGTCCGATCCGTCCGCTGTTCCCAGAAGGCTTCATGAACGAAGTGCAGGTTGTCTGCACCGTCGTTTCCACCAGCAAAAAGACCGATCCGGACATCGCTGCGATGATCGGTACCTCGGCTGCCCTGGCCATCTCCGGCATTCCTTTCGATGGCCCGATCGGCGCTGCCCGCGTTGCGTTCCATGAAAGCACCGGCTACCTGCTGAACCCGACTTACGAACAACTGAAAGCTTCGAGCCTGGACATGGTCGTTGCCGGTACTTCGGAAGCTGTGTTGATGGTTGAATCGGAAGCCAAAGAGCTGACCGAAGACCAGATGCTGGGCGCTGTACTGTTTGCTCACGACGAGTTCCAGGTGGTGATCAACGCCGTCAAGGAACTGGCCGCCGAAGCTGCCAAGCCGACCTGGACCTGGGCTCCTCAGCCAGAAGCCACCGCACTGCTGGGCGCTATCCGTGCCGAGTTCGGCGAGGCGATCTCCCAGGCTTACACCATCACCATCAAGGCCGACCGTTACGCTCGTCTGGGCGAACTGAAAGACCAGGTGGTTGCCAAGCTGTCCGGTGAAGAAGGCCAACCGACTTCCGCTGAAGTCAAAGCGGCTTTCGGCGAAATCGAATACCGCACCGTTCGCGAGAACATCGTTAACGGCAAGCCACGTATCGACGGTCGCGACACCAAGACTGTACGTCCGCTGAACATCGAAGTCGGTGTTCTGCCGAAGACCCACGGTTCGGCACTGTTCACCCGTGGCGAAACCCAGGCCCTGGTAGTCGCGACTCTGGGTACTGCCCGTGACGCACAGCTGCTGGACACCCTGGAAGGCGAGAAAAAAGACCCGTTCATGCTGCACTACAACTTCCCTCCGTTCTCGGTAGGTGAGTGTGGTCGCATGGGTGGCGCTGGTCGTCGCGAAATCGGTCACGGCCGTCTGGCCCGTCGTTCGGTTCAGGCCATGCTGCCTGCTGCCGACGTGTTCCCGTACACCATCCGTGTTGTGTCGGAAATCACCGAGTCCAACGGTTCGAGCTCCATGGCTTCGGTCTGCGGCGCTTCCCTGGCTCTGATGGATGCCGGCGTTCCGATGAAGGCACCGGTTGCCGGTATCGCCATGGGTCTGGTTAAAGAAGGCGAGAAATTCGCCGTCCTGACCGACATCCTGGGCGACGAAGATCACCTCGGCGACATGGACTTCAAAGTAGCCGGTACCGCCAAAGGTGTTACCGCGCTGCAGATGGACATCAAGATCAAGGGCATCACCGAAGAAATCATGGAAATCGCTCTGGGCCAAGCCCTGGAAGCGCGCCTGAACATCCTCGGTCAGATGAACCAGATCATTGGCCAGTCGCGTACCGAGCTGTCGGAAAACGCTCCGACCATGATCGCGATGAAAATCGACACCGACAAAATCCGTGATGTCATCGGTAAAGGCGGCGCGACCATTCGTGCGATCTGTGAAGAAACCAAGGCTTCGATCGACATCGAAGACGACGGTTCGATCAAGATCTTCGGCGAAACCAAGGAAGCGGCTGAAGCGGCACGTCAGCGCGTTCTGGGCATCACCGCAGAAGCCGAGATCGGCAAGATCTACGTTGGTAAGGTTGAGCGCATCGTCGACTTCGGCGCATTCGTCAACATCCTGCCGGGCAAGGACGGTCTGGTTCACATCTCGATGCTGAGCGATGCTCGCGTTGAGAAAGTGACCGACATCCTGAAAGAAGGCCAGGAAGTGGAAGTACTGGTACTGGACGTGGACAACCGCGGCCGTATCAAGCTGTCCATCAAAGACGTAGCAGCAGCCAAGGCTTCGGGCGTTTAATCACCCCGCGCCTGACCGCTTCAACGTTATAAAAAATGCCCCGCCGTGAAAACGGCGGGGCATTAATGAGATGGTCACCCCCACACCCTGCGAGGGCTACGCTTTCGCAGGGTGTTTTGTTTTCGGAGGCCATCATCATGAGCGAGTCAGCGCTGATCGGGATCGATCTCGGTAAACACAGTTTCCACCTGCACGGCCAAGACAAATTGGGCCGAGAGGTGTTTCGCAAGAAGCTCTCGCGTCAACAAATGATGACGCTTTTCGGCAATCTGCCGGCCTGTACCGTGGTGATGGAAGCTTGTGCCGGCGCGCATTTCGTCGCTCGCCAGCTGATGGCCATGGGGCATGAAGCCAAACTGATTTCCCCGCAATTCGTCCGCCCCTTCGTCAAAGGCAACAAAAATGACTTCGTGGATGCCGAAGCCATTTGCGAGGCGGCTTCGCGTCCATCGATGCGCTTCGTTTCGCCTAAAACAGAGGCACAGCAGACGCTTTCCGTTCTGCATCGCCTGCGCGAGTCGCTGGTACGCGATCGCACCAAAACCGCCAATCAAATGCATGGTTTCCTACTGGAGTTCGGCATCAGCCTGCCCAAGGGCCTGGCGATCATGAAGCGGTTGGCGAGTATTTTGGCTGAGCATGAGTTGCCCGTTCGGTTGACAGTCCTGTTACAGCGCTTGCATGAGCATTTCTGTTATCTGGATGAACAGATCAAGGCGCTGGATAAAGAGCTGGCAAGCCAACTGGCCGACGATGATCTCGGCAGCCGCTTGCTGAGCTTGCCGTGTGTCGGGCCGATCACCGCCAGCCTGCTGGCTGTAGAGGTGGGCGATGGCCAACAGTACAAATGCAGCCGTGACTTCGCCGCCTCCGTGGGCTTGGTGCCCAGGCAGTACAGCACCGGCGGCAGGGCTAATTTGCTGGGCATCAGCAAGCGCGGCGACAAGCATCTCAGGCAGTTGCTGGTTCAATGTGCTCGGGTCTATATGCAGAGGCTAGAACACCAGAAAGGGGCTCTGGCCGACTGGGTGCGCTCATTGCTTGGGCGACGACACTCGAACGTGGTGGCCTGCGCCCTGGCTAACAAGCTGGCGCGGATCGCGTGGGCGCTAGCGGCTCACCATACGCAATATGAAGCAGGGCCAGACGCGCTGAACGCCTGACCCTGCGGTTGTTGCAGTACCACGAATCACCCTTCAGGTTTTGCGATAGCTGAACAACGGATGACGTGAACGGCCCACCGGCCTGACGAAGAACCTGACATAAAAATCGGCTTCAGAAGCCGCGGCATTTTTCAGGATCGTCATGCGCGACTCTCATCGTGGCGCGGGGCATGCCCTGGATCGACGCCGGATAGATTTAAGCAAGCCAACCACTTCACCCAATAATCAGTATTGCAAAAATGGGGGTGACCATAGATTTTTTGTGTGCAGAAAGATCAAAAAATCGCAGTGCACCAAGTTGCCGGACCCCGAAGCCAGTGCTAGGTTTAGCCCACAGCCCGTGTAGCTCAGCCGGTAGAGCAGCGCACTCGTAACGCGAAGGTCGCAGGTTCGATTCCTGTCTCGGGCACCATTCTCGTCCTCATTTCACCTTTCTGCTCAGCTCCTCGACGGTGCGTTTGAGCTGATCCATCGCGCGATCCTGATCGCTGATCTCCCGTTTTAGACTGGAGATTTCGCTGTTGTTCGAGCTTGAGCTGGAGCCGTTGTTGCGTTTTAGCTCTTCCACTTGCTTGCCAAGGTCGTTCAGATCGCGCTCCTGCTCATTGACCGTGCGCTTGAGATCGTCAATCTCCTTGCTGCTGGAGCTTGAGCTGGAACCGCTGTTACGTTTGAGTTCTTCGATCTGACGGGCCTGCTCGCCGATAGTGCGCTTCTGGCTTTCCAGTTCGGTGGCATTGGCCTTCACGGTTTTTTGCAGGCTTTCCAGATCATCGATGCTGACGCTGGTTCTGACGAGTGTGTCCTTGCCGAATGAATTGTGGAGGGCGGAGATTTTGTCGGAGTACAACGCAGGGGCAGAGGTGACTTCGACAGCCGCTTGAGCAGCGCTGGTCACTGTCAGGCTACCGAGCAGCAGGGTAGCGGTGGCAAGCTGGGTAGACAAAAGCTGCGAAAAACTGCGCATCGCTGGAGTTCCTTGTGAAGTGCCGATGTGGCACATCGCTATGACTTGAGATTTCGACTTATGTTCCCAGGGCTTCTTGCATGTGGCTTTTTATGTAAAGACCCGTGTAATTCATCGACAAAACGTCCTATATTCGTTGTCTGCATGAGCATCGCCCAGCAGTTTTCAGATGATCCCGAATGGTTCTGAAGGCCAGACAAACCGGGCTTCAAACGGTTTTTTGCGTCAGAGAGATCCTTGATGATCCAGATCCATCTTCCATTCCCCAGATCAGCGAGAACGCCATGACCGTTAAAGAATTGACCCAAGAAGCCAGACACGAAGAAGCGCTGAAAAAGTACGTGCTGGACGCGCCCCAGTTGCTGGAAGAGATCAAGGACTTGCCAGCCGACGATCAGAAAGACCAGATCCAGTGGGCGTTCGAGGATGAGGCAGAGGCTCAGGGCTTGCAGCCGTGGGAGCTGACGCTCAAGTACACCTCAACCCCGGAAGAGTTTGAGGCTGCGCGCCTGGCGCTACACAAGGAGGCGGCCGAGGTATTGGGCGTCGAGTGGGAAGAGTACTGCGAGATGAACAATCTGGTGGTCTGAAAAAAATGCCAGCCTTTATCAGGCTGGCATTTTTTATATCTAAGGCTCGATCAGAGACTCAGTCGCATCGACAGGTCTACAGCCTTCACATCCTTGGTCATCGCACCAATCGAAATATAATCCACCCCGGTTTCGGCGATTGGCAGCAGCGTGCTTTCGTTGATGCCGCCGCTGGCCTCCAGTTTTGCCTTGCCGGCGTTCAAGCGCACGGCTTCGCGCATGTCATCCAGGCTCAGTTCATCGAGCATGATGATGTCGGCACCCGCCGCCAGTGCTTCCTTCAGTTCCGCCAGGTTTTCCACTTCGATCTCCACCGGTTTGCCCGGGGCGATCTTGTGCGCGGCCGCGATAGCCTCAGGGATGCCACCGCAGGCGGCGATATGGTTTTCCTTGATCAGGAAGGCGTCATACAGGCCGATGCGGTGGTTATGGCAACCGCCGCAGGTCACGGCGTATTTCTGGGCCAGGCGCAGCCCCGGCAGGGTTTTGCGGGTGTCGAGCAACTTCACCTGGGTCTCGGCGACGAAATCGGCCAGGTACTGCGCGCGAGTGGCCACGCCGGACAGCATTTGCAAAAAATTCAGTGCGCTGCGTTCGCCCGTCAGCAGCGAGCGCGCCGGGCCTTCGAGATGGAATAGCACCTGATTGGGTTTCACCCGTTCGCCGTCGCGCACCTGCCAATGAACGGCAACCCGCGGGTCCAATTGCCGGAACACCGCATCCACCCACGCGGTGCCAGCAATGACAGCCGCATCGCGGGTGATGATGGTGGCTTTGGCCAGGCGTTCGGCCGGGATCAGTTGCGCGGTGATGTCGCCGCTGCCGATGTCCTCGAGCAACGCACGGCGCACGTTGGCTTCGATTTCGGCGGTCAAATCGGCGAGACGTAGATTCGGCATAACGGGCTCCACAAACAAAGTGGCCCGATTATAGGGCCATGCTGCGAGGCAACCCAAGGCATCAACGGTCATCGGGTTACCCGTAAACCTGCATTTGGTCGATTCCCACGAGGCTCGGCGCTAAGCAAGGAGCACTCATGAACGTCTATTCCTTGGTGAAGCGCAGAGTCTGCTGGCACAAGGAAGGTCTTTTGTCGATAATCCGCCTTGCATTTGACGTCATGGCTTTGACGTGAACCGAAGAATCACCGTTTCAGGAGGCTTGGATGCACAACGACGGGAATGTAGTGCCTTTGCACAAGGCGGCTACCGACCAGGCGACACACTCGCCGCTCGCCCGCCTGCCCGTGATTCTGCTTCAGGTTCGCGACAAGGCCGCTCAACAGCTCAAGCAGGGTTTGCAGGAGCTGTTCGATAACGCCGACGACACCCTGTTTGAAATGGCTGACCGGGCCCGAAACAACGTCGAGCAAAACATCTTCTTCGAAGCCATGCGCGATTTGCGCCTCAAGCGCAAAAGCATCGAACGTGGTTTTATGGAGCAATTTTTCGAGGCCTTCGTCAGCCTCGCGCAGTGCGACATTTCCCAGGCTGCCTTGCCCCGGGCATTGGTTTTCGATGCTTCGGCGGCGATGCCCAGCGACGACATGGAACGCAACGTGGCGGTGGAGGCCATGGTCGGCAAAGTGTTGAACCGTGACGGTTTCGCCCTCGACCAGCTCACCGCTCGACTCAGCACACTGCTGAGCAAGACGCTGGTCGAACAGCACAACCCCCTGGGGCCGACGCTGCTCTGCGAGTATTTCTTGCAGGCCGGGCGCAATCTGGGCATGGAGATCAAGGTCAAGCTGATCATCCTCAAGTTGTTCGAACGCTATGTGCTCAGCAATGCTGATCAGCTCTACGCCGAAGCCAATCAACTGCTGATCGCCACCGGCGTGCTGCCGGACCTCAAGCCCGCCCCGGCGCGGCGTGCCACCGATCGGGCGGCTGCGAGCGTTCGTGCTGACTCCGCCGAAACAGGCGTGCGGACTGCTAATACGCAGATTGACGATGGCGTGCAGGAAGTCTTCGCCGCATTGCAGGAGTTGCTGTTCCATGTGCGTGGCAGCGTCGCGCCGACCCTGGAAGTCAGTGCCCAGACCCAGCCCATTTCAACCCGCGACCTGCTGCGCCTGCTCTCGCACTTGCAGCAATACGTGCCGGCGCTGGCGGCTCAGGACGACTTCGATCTGCGTAACCAGCTCGAACAACTGCTGACACGGGTCAGTGTCAAAAGCGGCAAGTCGCGCGTGGTGGGGGTGGCCGACGAAGACGTGATCAACCTGATCGCCATGCTCTTCGAATGCATCCTCGATGACCGCAACCTGCCGGACTCCCTCAAGGCGCTGATCGGCCGTTTGCAGATTCCGATGCTCAAGGTCGCGGTGCTCGACAAGAGCTTTTTCAGCCGCAGCAGCCATCCCGCCCGGCGTTTGCTCAACGAAATCGCCGCTGCGGCCATGGGCTGGGGCGAGTGCGATGACCATGAGCGCGACAGCCTGTACCTGCGCATCGAGCAAGTGGTGCAGCGTTTGCTGAATGACTTTGTCGATGACCCGGCGATCTTTTCCGAATTGCTGGCGGATTTTCTCGCCTTCACCAGTGACGAACGCCGTCGCAGCGAATTACTCGAGCAACGCACCCGTGACGCCGAAGAAGGCCGTGCCAGGACCGATCTGGCTCGTCAGCGCGTCGAGCAGGCGCTGAATCAGGCGTTGGTCGGCAAGGTGCTGCCGCACAGCGTGGTGGCGTTTGTCCAGGAGGCGTGGAGCAAAGTGCTGTTGCTGACCTGCCTCAAGCACGGTGATCAGTCCGCCGAATGGCATGCCGATGTGCAGACCATGGCGCAACTGATCTGGAGCGTGCAGCGCCATGATGAAACCGACGCGAGCCTGCGCTTGTTGTCGCTGGTGCCGGGGTTGCTCAAGTCGTTGCGCGATGGGTTGAACAGCTCGGCATTCGACCCGTTCGCCACCGGCGAGTTTTTCAGCGAGCTGGAAGTTTTGCACCTTCAGTTGTTCGAACACCCGGGCCCGAAAAGCATGCCTGTTAACGGGCCGATGATGATCGAAGTGCAGCAGCAAATCGTGCTTCGCACCGCTGACGAAGGCCCGGTCGAGACGGCATCGATGCGTTTGCCGGAGGATGATGTCGCTCTGCTTCAGGTCGATCAGCTGCGCCTGGGCTGCTGGGTCGAGTTTCAGGAGGATGAGGACAACACCCCGCGCTGCAAGCTGGCGGCGATCATCGAAGCCACCGGCAAGTACATCTTCGTCAACCGTACCGGGATGAAAGTGCTGGAGCACAGTCGTACCAGCCTGGCCCTGGAATTCCGGCGTGGCGCGGTGCGAGCGCTGGACGACACCTTGCTGTTCGACCGGGCGCTGGAGTCGGTGCTGGGCAATCTGCGGCGTCTCAATCGCGGCAAGTGATCGCGCGCCGAGGGTCTATCGCGGCATACTGGGCGCCAACACAGTCGTCGTTGAAGGAACCTGTATGCAGCTGGACCCCGCGAGTGGTTGGTGTCAGGGCGTGCGTTTATGCCCCTCACCCAACTTCAATGCGCGCCCCGAGGGCGAAATTTCCCTGCTGGTGATCCACAACATCAGCCTGCCGCCAGCGCAGTTTCTGACCGGCAAGGTGCAGGAGTTTTTCCAGAATCGTCTGGATGTCACGGAACATCCCTACTTTGCAGGGATCGCCGACCTGCGGGTGTCTGCGCATTTTCTGATTGAACGTGACGGCACTGTCACTCAGTTTGTCTCTTGTCTAGAGCGCGCCTGGCACGCTGGCGTCTCGTGTTTCGAAGGACGGGAAACCTGTAACGATTTTTCCGTGGGCATCGAGCTCGAAGGCACGGATGATTTGCCGTTCACCGACGCCCAATATCAAGCGTTGACGATCCTGACGCGACAGCTGCAAAGCGCCTTCACGGGCATCACCGCACAACGCATCTGCGGGCATAGCGACATTGCACCCGGGCGCAAGACTGATCCGGGACCGGCGTTTGACTGGGCACGCTATCGCGCAGCTCTGGCAAACGCTGCTCTGGAAGAAAAGGAGTAACAATGAGTTTTCTGGTGCTGCTGTTGGCGGTGTGGATCGAGAAGTTCTCGGCCTTGCGCCATCGGGTTCAACGTGATGGCGGTTGGGTGCGCGAGCTGCACAAGCTTGAAGCCAACCCTCGCATGACAAACAGTCCGTGGCTGATACTGGTGGTGCTGGTGTTGTTGCCGGTGGCGCTGCTGGGTTTGCTGTTGCTGGTGCTGGACCCGGTGGCCTACGGCTTGCTGGCGTTGCCGGTGCACCTGCTGGTGGTGATTTACAGTCTGGGCCGTGGTGATCTGCTGGCCGACCTCGGGCCGTTCCGCGATGCCTGGCGCCGGGAAGACCTGCAAGCCGCCGCGCATGTGGCCAAACGTGACCTGAATATTTGCGCTGACAGCGGCGAGCAACTGCTGGAGCGAGTTGAAGGGCATCTGTTGTGGCAGGCCTATCAGAGCTTTTTTGCGGTGATCTTCTGGTACTTCCTGCTGGGCCCGGTTGCAGCGTTGAGCTATCGACTGCTGGCGCTGGCCGAGGAACACGGGCAGAACCCGGCCGTGGTCGAGCGAGCGGCACAGCTGCGTCATGCGTTCGATTGGGTACCGGTGCGACTGCTGGCGGCGAGTTTTGCGCTGGTCGGCAACTTTGTCGCGGTCGGCCGGGTGATGCTGCACGAGCTGCTGAACTGGAACATCAACGCCGCCCAACTGATCGAGAAGGTCGGGTTGGTGGCCGGTGAAATTCCGGCACCGGTGGTCGGGCCGGACGGCATCAACAGCCTCGACCGGATCTGGGAACTGCTGCTGCGCGCGGCGGTGCTTTGGTATGCCGGGTTTGCGTTGTGGACTGTTTTGTCCTGATTTCTGCTTTGAATCGAAAAGATCGCAGCCCTGTAGCAGCTGTCGAGCCCCAGCGAGGCTGCGTTCGGCTGCGCAGCAGTCGTGAATCCGGCTGACGCGGTCTGCCTGATGCACCGCGAATTCTGATTTGACGACTGCTGCGCAGCCGAACGCAGCCTCGCTGGGGCTCGACAGCTGCTACGGCCGAACGCAGGCTGCGTGTCTGTCGTTAACCTTAAGTTACAAAACCCCCCGCCGATTTAGGCTATACAGAGATAGCGCCGATAGTGGCTATCTGCTGTCTCTGCGCGCCTGCCATAAAAATAAGAATTCAAAGGGAGACTTCACAGTGAAGAGCTTGCTCTATCCCGCCGTCGCGCTGATGAACCGCCTGAGTTTCGGCATGAAGTTCAGCCTGATCAGCGTGCTGTTCCTCGTGCCGATGCTGGTGACCAACTTCTATCTGGTGCGCGATTCCTATCGCGAATTCCAGGGCACCCGGGTCGAGCTGCAGAGCCTTGACCTGCTGGGCAGCGGCCTGAGCCTGCGCCGGGATCTGGAAACCCTGAACAACCTGGTGCAGATCAACGTTACCCTTGGCCAGTCCGGCAAGGCGGGTCATGTCGAGTCGAATATCAGCGCCCTGGAGCAAAGCGTTCTGACCCGTTTGCAAGGGCTGGCGGCGATGACCACTGATCCGGAGCAAATCACCTTTTTCGATGGCAAACGCGATGAAATGATTGCCGCGTTCAAGGCCCAGCAAGCGGAAACATCCCTGCAAAGCAAAAGTGCGCTGATCGGCAAGTTGCTCGGCAACGCGCAGATTTTCAGCCAGATCATTGCCAGTCAGGCCGGCCTGAGCCGCGACAGCCAGAGCGACATGCGTCAACTGAGCGAGCTCATTACCAACGTCACGCCAGCCGTCACCCAGACGCTCGGTGAAGGCCGTGCGATGGGTTCTTACTCATTGGGGCAGGGCTTTCTCAATTCGGCGTCGAGCACCCGTTTCGATGAGTTGCTGGCGCAGATCGAAAAGCTTCAGGCCGAATACGGTCTGAAATTGCAGGATGCTCTGGGCTCCAGTAAAGCGGCGCACGAAACCCTGGCCGCTCAGGCCGAAAGCAGCAAGGCCTCCCTGAAAAAAGCCAGTGAACTGTTCGAAGAACAGGTGGTGATGGCTGACACCCTCGATGCACCGTGGCAGGCCTTTTACGATCAGGTCACGGGCCTGATCGACCAGACCTACCAACTCAACGAGGCCACCCTGAAGTTTCTCGGTACCCAGTTGCAACAGCGTCTGGAGCAGCATCGCACCCACATGATCTTGCAGGTGGTGGCATTGGGCGTGGTGTTTGTGTTGATTTTTTACCTCTACGGCGGTTTCTACGCCTCGACCCGCACCACCCTCAAGCGTCTTGGCGCGGTGATGGACAAGGTGGCTGCGGGTGACATGACCGTGACCTTCAGCGCCAACAGCCGCGATGAACTGGGCGAGTTGGGCGAGGTATTCACCGCCACCGTGAAGAAAATCCATGACCTGATCGAGCGCGTGGGCCAGACCGTCAGTGAAGTCGAGCGCCAGGCCGGCCAGGTCGAAAACGTGTCCGCCCAGAGCAATCAGGCAGTGGCGGGGCAGCGTACGCAGATCGAGCAGGTCGCCACCGCGATGAACCAGATGTCAGCCACGTCTCTGGAAGTGGCGCGCAGTGCCGCGGCGGCCGTCAGCAGCGCCCACAGCGTCAACGACGAGACCATTAGCGGGCGCGGTCTGGTTGAGTCCCAGCAGGGCAGCATCGCTGCACTGGCCAGTGAGATCGATCAGTCGGTGCGGGTGATCAATCAACTGGCCAGCGACAGTCAATCCATCAGCCGTGTGCTGGAAGTGATCAAAAGCATTGCCGAACAGACCAACCTGCTGGCCCTCAACGCGGCCATCGAAGCCGCGCGCGCAGGCGAACAGGGCCGTGGTTTTGCGGTGGTGGCGGATGAGGTCCGGACCCTGGCCAAGCGCACCCAGCAATCGACCGAAGAAATCGAGCAGATGATTGCCAAGCTGCACAGCGGTGTCGGTGCGGCGGTCAAGGCGATGGGCACCAGCCATCAGATGGCCAACGGCACGGTCGGGCAGTCGGAAAAGGTCCAGCAGGCGCTGGAAAACATCCTCGGCGCCGTCGGCATGATCGTCGACCAGAATCAGCAAATCGCCGCTGCGGTAGAGCAGCAGACCGCGGTGGCTCACGACATCGACCAGAATATCGTCGAGATCAACCGTGCCGGTGAGCGTACTGCCGACGGGGCGCACCAGACTGAAAATGCCAGCCGGGCGTTGTCGGCGCAGGTGATGGAGCTCAAACAATTGATCAGCGCGTTCCGGGTTTAAGCATGATCGTTCCCACGCGGAGCGTGGGAACGATCAGAGCAGATCAATGTGGGAATCAGTGGATTACCAGTTGAACAGCTCACAGGCATTCGCGGTGCTGGCGGCAGCCAATTGTTCAGGGCTGATCGCCATGATGGCGGCCAGTGCCTCGCAGATCGCCGGCAAATGGGCCGGGCTGTTGCGTTGACCGGGGAACATGGCGGGGGCCATGTCCGGTGAGTCGGTTTCCAGCACCACCGATTCAACGGGCAGACCGGCGAGCACACGGTGCATGCGCAGGGCCTGAGGCCAGGTCGCGGCGCCGCCGAGGCCGAGTTTGAAACCGAGCTTGATGTATTCGCGGGCCTCTTCCTGGCTACCGGCGAAAGCATGAATGATTCCCGCGCGTTTCAAGCGAAACCGTTTGAGCGTGGCAATCACCGCCGCATGGCTGCGTCGCACGTGAATCAGCGCCGGCAGGTTGAAGTCCGCCGCCAGTTGCAGTTGGGCGTCGAACAGCGCTTGCTGGCGTTCACGATCCAGGGTCTCGATGAAGTAATCCAGACCGATCTCGCCCACCGCGCATAGCTGTCGGTGGCCCGCCAGACGTGTCAGCCAGTCACCGAGTTCGGACAAATCCTCAGGGCGATGGTCATCCAGATACACCGGGTGCAAACCGAATGCCGCATGCAGATCGGGATCGCTTTGCACCAGGTCCCAAACCCGCTGCCAATTGGCCTGATAAACCCCCAGCACCACCATCCGCCGTACGCCGAGGGTGCGGCTTTCGGCCAGCAGCGCCTGACGATCCGCGTCGAAATCCGGGAAATCCAGATGAGTGTGGGTGTCGATCAGTTCCACGGCTCAGTCCTGATGAATACGCTGCTTGAAGGTCCGCGCGATGGCCTGCACGCCGGGTTGGTAATCGGCCTGTTCGATGGCCGCCAACGCCAGTTGCAACGCCTTGTCGGCGATCAGTTGATGCTGCTGGGACATGGCGTTGACTGGCAGCGGCAGGAAGTCCAGCAGCTGCGTATCACCGAAGGTGCCCAGGCGCAGCGGGCGGTTTTTCAGCGGGAAGTCGTGCAAGGCATCGAACACGCCCTGAAGCAACACGTAGGAGGTGGTCACCAGCGCATCCGGCAAATGGCCCAGGCGCTGCAGCAACTCTTCCATCAATTGTTTACCGCACTCACGGCTGAACGACTCGCCGTGCTCGATCAGCGCCTCACCTTTGAAGCCGTTCAGCGCTTCCTTGAAGCCTGCCGCCCGTTCCTGGCTGATACTCAATTCGGGGCGTGCGCCGATCAGCGCGATCTGCTTGGGCAACGGGTCCAGCAGGCTGCGGGTCAGGTGCAGGCTGGCTTCGCGGTCGTCGCTGATCACCGAGCAGAAGTGCTCAGGCTCCATTACCCGGTCGATGGCGATGATCGGAATGCCTTTGGCTTGCAACACGCGATAGCTGTCGTCGCCGGCCGGCAGGCAACTGGCGACGATCAGCGCATCGCAGCGGCGGGCGCGGAACAGTTGCAGCAATTGCCGCTCGCTGTCTGGCGCATCGTCGGAACTGGCGATCAGTAGCTGATAACCGCGAGCCCGGGCGCCTTGTTCCAGCAGTTTGGCGATGCGCGCATAACTGGGGTTTTCCAGGTCCGGCAGAATGAAGCCCAGGGTGCGAGTGTGCCGACTGCGCAGCCCGGCGGCCTGGGGGTTAGGTGTGAAGCCATGTTGCTCGACCACCGCCCGCACGCGCTCGACGGTGGCGCTGCTGATGCGTTGCTGTTCGGCCTTGCCGTTGATGACATAACTGGCGGTGGTCACGGAGACGCCGGCCAACTGTGCAATATCACTGAGTTTCAACCCGGTATTCCTTGTTTTTTCGAGCGTGTCGCCACATTTTCGCCAATCCTACCCGATTCAGGCAGGAGACCATTGTCGCAGCCCGTCCGACAATTGGACTTCAAGGATGAGACATTATCGAGTAACGTGCCTAACATTCTAGATTAAACGTTTCAGCAGGCGTATTTTCTACGTTATAGGTCGCTTTGGTCGGTTCTGCCGCGAAACCGCCAAAACTACCCCTGAAAAGGCGCTCCCAAGGGCCTAAGCTGAATCAATCAAAACAATACCTGGCGTCATATGGCGCCAAAAAGGAGAAAGCATGCTCGAGCTCACCATAGAGCAGATATCCATGGGCCAGACGGCTGTGGATAAAGCCACCGCCTTGCAATTACTCGCTGACCGACTCGTGACCGATGGCCTGGTGGCCGACGGTTACCTTGCGGGCTTGCAGGCCCGGGAAGCCCAGGGCTCGACCTTTCTCGGCCAAGGTATTGCCATCCCCCACGGCACTCCGGAAACCCGTGATCAGGTATTCGCCACGGGCGTGCGGCTGATGCAGTTCCCGGACGGCGTGGACTGGGGCGACGGCCAGATCGTTTATCTGGCCATCGGTATCGCCGCTAAATCCGATGAACACTTGCGCCTGCTGCAACTGTTGACCCGTGCCCTCGGTGAAACCGATCTGGGCCAGGCCCTGCGCCGCGCCAGTTCCGCCGAAGCTTTGTTGAAACTGCTGCAAGGCGCGCCACAAGAATTGGCGCTGGACGCACAGATGATCGGCCTCGGTGTGCCCGCCGATGATTTCGAAGAACTGGTATGGCGCGGTGCTCGTCTGCTGCGACAGGCCGATTGCGTGAGCGGCGGTTTCGCTGGCGTCTTGCAGCAAGTCGACGCACTGCCGCTGGGCGATGGCCTGTGGTGGCTGCATAGCGAACAAACGGTGAAGCGTCCTGGCCTGGCTTTCGTCACTCCGGACAAACCCGTGCGCTACCTCGGTCAGCCGTTGAGCGGTCTGTTCTGCCTGGCCAGCCTCGGTGAAGCCCATCAGGCGCTGCTCGAACGTCTTTGCGCGTTGCTGATCGAAGGCCGTGGTCATGAATTGGGCCGCGCCACCAGCAGCCGCGCGGTGCTGGAAGTCCTCGGCGGTGAAGTGCCGGCGGATTGGCCGAGCGCACGCATTGCCTTGGCCAACGCCCACGGTTTACATGCGCGTCCGGCGAAGATTCTCGCGCAACTGGCGAAAAGTTTTGAAGGCGAAATCCGCGTGCGCATCGTCGATGGCCACGACAGCGCGGTGTCGGTGAAGAGTTTGAGCAAACTGCTCAGCCTTGGCGCCCGTCGCGGTCAGGTGCTGGAATTCATCGCCGAACCAACCATCGCCGCCGATGCCTTGCCCGCCTTGCTGGCGGCCATCGAAGAAGGCCTTGGTGAAGAAGTCGAGCCGCTGCCGGTGGTCAGCCAACAGCGCGAAGTGATCACCGAGATTGCCGAAGTGCTGCTTGCACCGGTCTCCGGTAGTCTGATTCAGGCGATTGCTGCTGCCCCGGGGATCGCCATCGGCCCGGCCCATGTTCAAGTGCTGCAAGTCATCGATTACCCGTTGCGCGGCGAGTCTGCTGCCATCGAGCGTGACCGTCTCAAGCAAGCACTGGCGGATGTGCGTCGCGACATCGAAGGCCTGATCGAGCGCAGCAAGGCCAAGGCGATTCGCGAGATTTTCATTACCCATCAGGAAATGCTCGACGACCCGGAACTGACCGACGAAGTCGAAACTCGCCTTAAACAAGGCGAAAGCGCGGAAGCGGCATGGATGACGGTGATCGAAGCCGCCGCCAAACAACAGGAGTCGCTGCAGGACGCATTGCTCGCCGAACGCGCCGCCGACTTGCGCGACATTGGCCGTCGGGTGCTGGCGCAATTGAGTGGCGTCGAAACACCAGCCGAACCGGAGCAGCCGTACATTCTGGTGATGGACGAAGTCGGCCCGTCCGACGTGGCACGTCTCGATCCAACGCGCGTCGCCGGTATCCTCACCGCTCGCGGTGGTGCCACGGCCCACAGCGCCATCGTCGCGCGTGCCCTCGGTATTCCGGCGCTAGTGGGCGCCAGTGCCGCCGTGTTGTTGCTGAAACCAGGCACGCCGCTGTTGATCGATGGTCAACGCGGTCGCCTGCACGTGGACGCCGATGCCGCGACCCTGCGGCGCGCCACGGAAGAACGCGACACCCGCGAACTGCGCTTGAAAGCCGCCGCCGAACAACGCCATCAACCAGCGTTGACCACCGACGGTTACGCGGTGGAAGTGTTCGCCAATATCGGTGAAAGCGCCGGCGTCACCAGCGCGGTGGAGCAGGGCGCCGAAGGCATTGGCCTGCTGCGCACCGAACTGATTTTCATGGCCCACTCGCAAGCGCCGGACGAGGCGACTCAGGAAGTCGAATACCGTCGTGTGCTCGATGGCCTGGCCGGTCGACCGCTGGTGGTGCGCACCCTCGATGTCGGTGGCGACAAACCGCTGCCGTACTGGCCAATCGCGAAGGAAGAAAACCCGTTCCTCGGCGTGCGTGGCATTCGCTTGACCCTGCAACGTCCGCAGGTCATGGAAGCGCAATTGCGCGCCTTGCTGCGAGCGGCGGACAACCGTCCGTTGCGAATCATGTTCCCGATGGTCGGCAGCGTCGATGAGTGGCGTCAGGCTCGGGACATGACCGAACGCCTGCGCCTGGAAATCCCGGTTGCGGACCTGCAACTGGGGATCATGATCGAAGTTCCGTCGGCCGCTTTGCTGGCGCCAGTGCTGGCAAAGGAAGTGGATTTCTTCAGCGTTGGCACCAACGACCTGACGCAATACACCCTGGCCATCGACCGTGGTCATCCGACCTTGTCGGCCCAGGCTGACGGCTTGCATCCGGCGGTGCTGCAACTGATCGACATCACCGTGCGTGCGGCTCATGCTCATGGCAAGTGGGTCGGCGTGTGCGGTGAGCTGGCGGCCGATCCGCTGGCGGTACCGGTGCTGGTGGGCCTGGGTGTGGATGAGTTGAGCGTGTCGGGCCGCAGCATTGCCGAGGTCAAGGCGCGCATTCGTGAACTCAGCCTGACCCAGACTCAAACCCTTGCCCAACAGGCCCTGGCCGTGGGCAGCGCGAACGAAGTCCGTGCATTAGTGGAGGCCCTGTAATGGCCAAGATCTTAACCCTGACCCTTAACCCGGCGCTGGACCTCACCGTTCAATTGCCGGTGCTTGTACCCGGTCAGGTCAATCGCAGCGACGAAATGCACACCCACGCCGCCGGCAAAGGGGTGAACGTGGCGCAGGTGCTGGCGGACCTCGGGCATCAGCTGACCGTCAGCGGTTTTCTCGGGGAAGACAACCTTCAGGCGTTCGAAACCCTGTTTGCCAAACGCGGTTTTACCGACGCGTTTGTCCGTGTCCCTGGCGAGACCCGCAGCAACATCAAACTGGCGGAAAGCGATGGGCGCATCACCGACATCAACGGTCCGGGACCGAGAGTCAGTGAAGCGGCGCAGCAAGCCTTGCTCGATCGGCTCGACCAGATCGCCCCAGGGCATGACGCGGTCGTGGTGGCCGGCAGTTTGCCCCGTGGCGTGAATCCTCAGTGGTTGCGGGAGTTGATCCAGCGCTTGAAAAAACGCGGTTTGAAAGTGGCGCTCGACACCAGCGGTGAAGCCTTGCGTGCTGGCCTGTCGGCCGGCCCATGGCTGATCAAACCCAACACCGAAGAGCTGGCTGAAGCACTGGATTGCGAGGTGGTTTCCGTGACTGCCCAAGCCGAGGCAGCGAGCCGTTTACATGCTCATGGCATCGAACACGTGGTGATTTCCGACGGTGCCGACGGGGTGAACTGGTTCAGTGTCGGCTCGGCCATGCACGCCACGCCGCCCAAGGTCAGCGTGGTCAGCACCGTCGGTGCGGGGGATTCGCTGCTGGCGGGCATGCTGCACGGTTTGCTCAGTGCCGATACGCCTGAACAAACCTTGCGCACCGCCACCGCGATTGCCGCCATGGCCGTCACGCAGATCGGTTTTGGCATCGGCGACGCTGCGCAACTGGCGCAGCTCGAACAGGGCGTGCGCCTGCGCCCCCTGACAGAACAATAAGAGGGTTTGCAATGAAATTAGCCATTGTTACGGCCTGCCCGAACGGCATGGTCACCAGTGTGCTGTGCGCTCGTCTGCTCGATGCAGCGGCCCAGCGTCAGGGCTGGAGCACCAGTGTCGAAGTCGTTGATGCGGCCCATCCGGAACGCCAACTGTCGGCCGCGACCATCGAGGCCGCCGAGTGGGTGTTGCTGGTCACCAGCGCACCGGTGGATATGTCGCGGTTCGTCGGTAAACGCGTGTTCCAGAGCACCCCGGCCCAGGCCCTGCAAGATGTCGAAGCGGTGCTGCGTCGCGGGGTGGAGGAGGCTGAGGTTTACGTTGCGCCCGAAGCCGTCGCCGAGCCGGCTGCCGTGGTTAAACATGCTCCACGCCTGGTGGCTGTCACCGCGTGCCCGACCGGCGTCGCCCACACCTTCATGGCCGCCGAAGCCTTGCAGCAAGCAGCCAAGCGCCTGGGCTATGACCTGCAAGTGGAAACCCAAGGCTCGGTCGGCGCGCGTAATCCACTCAGCGCAGAGGCGATTGCCGATGCCGATGTGGTGCTGCTGGCGGCAGACATCGACGTCGCCACCGAGCGTTTCGCTGGCAAGAAGATCTACCGTTGCGGCACCGGCATTGCGCTGAAACAGGCCGAAGCGACGCTGAACAAAGCCCTGGCCGAAGGCAAGCAGGAAAGCGCTTCGACCGGCGCCAAAGGCCCGGCCAAGCAAGAGAAGACCGGCATCTACAAACACCTGCTGACCGGTGTGTCGTACATGCTGCCAATGGTGGTGGCGGGCGGTCTGATGATCGCCTTGTCCTTCGTGTTTGGCATCACCGCGTTCAAGGAGGAAGGCACGTTGGCGGCTGCGCTGATGCAGATCGGCGGCGACACCGCGTTCAAACTGATGGTGCCGTTGCTGGCGGGGTACATCGCCTACTCGATCGCTGACCGCCCGGGCCTGGCGCCGGGGATGATCGGTGGTTTGCTGGCGAGCACCCTGGGCGCCGGTTTCATCGGCGGGATCATTGCCGGTTTCATCGCCGGCTATGCGGCCCAGGCGATCAATCGTTATGCGCGTTTGCCGCAGAGCCTTGAGGCGCTGAAACCGATTCTGATCATTCCGTTGCTGGCGAGCCTGTTCACCGGTCTGGTGATGATCTACGTGGTCGGCAAACCGGTGGCCGGGATGCTCGCGGGGCTCACGCATTTCCTCGACAGCATGGGCACCACCAACGCGATTCTGCTCGGTGTACTGCTGGGCGGCATGATGTGCGTCGACCTCGGTGGGCCGATCAACAAGGCGGCTTATGCGTTTTCGGTAGGGCTGCTGGCATCGCAGAGTTATGCACCGATGGCCGCGACCATGGCCGCCGGCATGGTGCCGCCGATTGGCCTGGGCATCGCTACATTCATTGCCCGACGCAAGTTCGCCCAGACTGAACGCGAGGCCGGTAAAGCGGCGCTGGTGCTGGGGTTGTGCTTTATCTCCGAGGGGGCGATTCCGTTTGCGGCGAAGGACCCGCTACGGGTGATTCCGGCGAGCATCGCCGGCGGTGCGCTGACCGGCGCGTTGTCGATGTACTTCGGCTGCAAACTCATGGCGCCCCACGGTGGGTTGTTCGTGATGCTGATTCCGAATGCGATCAACCATGCGCTGTTGTATCTGCTGGCGATCGTGGCCGGGAGTTTGCTGACGGCGGTGGCGTATGCGCTGCTCAAGCGGCCGGAAACGGTGGAGTTGGCGCTGGAACCGGCTAACGCCTGACAGCCAAACCCTGTGGGAGCGGGCTTGCTCGCGAAAGCGGTCTGACAGCCAGCATTAATGTTGAATGTTAAACCGTCTTCGCGAGCAAGCCCGCTCCCACAAGGGATCTGCAGCATCGGCAGACTTTTGTGTCATGCCGCAGTCATACAGCCATGCTTAAGTTTTCCTTTTTCAGGGAGAACACCATGAGCGAATTCGACCTCGGCCGCCGTCGTGTCATGCAGGCCGTTGGCGCCGGGCTGTTGTTGCCCGGCCTGGCGCCGGCGGTGATTGCTTCGGTCAAGGATCGGCCGCAACTCACCGATGGCGTGCAGTCTGGCGATTTGCTGGGCGACCGGGCGATGATCTGGAGCCGTAGCGACCGTGCGGCGCGGATGGTGGTGGAATGGGACACGCGCAGCCTGTTCAATAACCCTCGTCGATTTGTCTCGCCCTTGGCCGATGCCCGCACCGACTTCACCGCCCGGGTCGAGCTCACTGGCCTGCCCGCCGATCAGGCGATTTTCTATCGCGTGACGTTCGAAGACGCCCAGAGCGGTGTCGCCAGTGAACCCTGGTTCGGTCATCTGCGCAGTGTGCCAACCGCCCGGCGGGATATTCGCTTTGTCTGGAGCGGCGACACGGTCGGCCAGGGCTTCGGCATTAATCCGGACATCGGCGGCATGCGCATCTACGAAGCCATGCGTCTGCGCCTGCCGGACTTTTTTATCCACAGCGGCGATACGATCTACGCCGACGGCCCGGTGGCGGCGCAACTGACCACCGAAAGCGGTCGGGTGTGGCGCAACATCACCAGCGAAGCCAAGAGCAAAGTCGCCGAAACCCTCGACGACTATCGCGGCAATTACCGCTACAACCTGATGGACGAAAACATTCGTCGCTTCAACGCCGAGGTTCCGCAAATCTGGCAGTGGGACGACCACGAAGTGGTGAACAACTGGTCGCCGGGCAAGCAACTGGATGAGCGCTACAAGAGCAAAGATATCCACAGCTTGGTAGGCCGAGCGCGCCAGGCCTGGCTGGAATATGCACCTCTGCGTTTGCAGAGTGCCGATGACGGCGGGAGGATTTATCGCAAGCTGAGTTATGGGCCGCTGCTGGATGTGTTCGTGCTCGACATGCGCAGTTATCGCGAAGCCAATGACGACAACCTTGGTGCCGCCAAACCGTTTCTCGGTCGAGAACAACTGGACTGGCTCAAACGCGAATTGAAAGGCTCCCAGGCCCAATGGAAAGTCATCGCCGCCGACATGCCCATTGGCCTCGGCGTGCCCGACGGTGAAGTCCGCTCTGGTGTGGCGCGGTGGGAAGCGGTGGCCAATGGTGATCCAGGCCCGGCTCAGGGCCGTGAAGTGGAAATCGCTGAATTGCTCGGTTTTCTGCGGGCGCAGCAGGTGCGCAATTTTGTATTCCTCACGGCGGATGTGCATTACTGCGCGGCGCACCATTACCACCCGGACCGCGCGGCGTTTCAGGACTTCGAACCGTTCTGGGAGTTTGTCGCCGGGCCGCTAAATGCGGGGAGCTTCGGGCCGAATGCGCTTGATAAAACCTTCGGCCCCGAAGTGGTGTTCCAGAAGGCACCGGCGGCGCAGAACACCTCGCCGTTTGCCGGGTTTCAGTTTTTTGGCGAGG
Organism: Pseudomonas cucumis; assembly: GCF_030687935.1. Taxonomy (GTDB): domain Bacteria; phylum Pseudomonadota; class Gammaproteobacteria; order Pseudomonadales; family Pseudomonadaceae; genus Aquipseudomonas; species Aquipseudomonas cucumis. The sequence continues at coordinate 891,214 of NZ_CP117454.1, forward strand.
TGAACATCGATGGGCAGACGAGGGAGATGAGTGTGGTGCTGCGGGATCTGGATGGGGTGGGGGTGTTCGAGCGCAAGTTGCAGCCAGTTTGAGGGCTGCATGATCGTTCCCACGCTGCGTGGGAATGCAGCCCGGGACGCTCCGCGTCCCTTTCAAGCCGAACGCGGAGCGTCCGTTGAGGCATTCCCACGCGGAGCGTGGGAACGATCAATCAATGTACCGCGCTATTAGTAGACGTCGCGGCGGTAGCGGCCTTGTTCGATCAAGCGCTCGACTTCAGCTGCGCCGAGCACATCGTTGAGCACTTGATCCACGCCTGAAGCCATCCCTTGCAAGCTGCCGCAGATGTAAATCACGGCGCCATCGGCCAACCATTTCTTCAATTCACCGGCAGATTCGCGCAGGCGATCCTGCACATAGATCTTCTCGGCCTGATCCCGGGAGAATGCCAGATCCAGCCGCGCCAGATCACCATTGATCAACCACTCTTCCAGTTCCGCGCGGCACAAATAATCGTGCTCGCGATTACGCTCACCGAACAGCAGCCAGTGACGCTGCTGCCCGTCGGCAATCCGTGCCTTGAGCAAACTGCGCAGCCCGGCCAGCCCGGTGCCGTTGCCCAACAGGATCATCGGCACCGGTTCGTTCGGTAGATGGAAACCACTGTTGCGTCGTACCCGCAAACTGATGCTGCTACCCACGGGCGCGTGTTCGGTCAACCAGCCGGAACCGACGCCCAGGCTGCCGTCGGGATGCAGTTCCTGACGCACGATCAACTCCAGCACACCGTCGGCGGCGATCGAGGCGATGGAGTATTCGCGCATGGCCAATGGCACCAAAGCATCCGCCAGCGCTTGCGCGTGCAGGCCGACCAGATGGGCGCGGTTCTCGGGCAATTGGCGGCTGGCCAGGGCTTGGTCCAGAGTGTGCGACAGGCCATCGAGCGCTACCGTGGCGCGACCGTCGATCCCCAGGCCGTCGAGGAAATGCTCGATGGCCCACGGACAATTGCGCGGCAGCACTTCCACCAGATCACCGGCCAGCCAGCTGCTGGTGGTGGGGGCGCTGAGGCCGAGCAAATACACGGGCGAACCGCTGCTGTCCGGGTTCATCCGTTCGCGGCGGGTCAGGGTCCAGTTGTCGTAGCTTGGTGCTTGCCAGGTATCCACCGGCGCCTGACCCGTCAGCAGGCCGAGTTGCTGTTGCCAGTGACGCAAGGCGTAAGGGTCGCCGCTGTCGACTTCCACCGGGGCGAACAAGGTCTTGCCGCCGTGCTCGCCCAGCCAGGTGTGCAAGCGGCGGGCGAAGCCGCAGAAGTGTTGATACTGGCGGTCACCGAGGCCGAGCACGGCATAGTTAAGGCTGTCGAAACTCAGTGCACGACCCAGCACTTTGCGTTCGAATCCTCGGGCGCTGTCCGGTGCTTCACCGTCGCCGAAGGTGCTGACCACAAACAATGCGTTGCTGGAATCCTGCAGGTCCTGTTCGCTGACATTGGCCAACGGTTGGACCTTCACCGGCAACCCGGCGGCCTGCAATTGCCCGGCGGTCTGCCAGGCCAGTTGTTCCGCGAATCCGCTCTGACTGGCGAAGCCGATCAGCCATGCCGGCGCGTCACTGCCCGGTTGCGCGAGGCCTTTGCGGGCGTCCTTGATCTGACGTTTCTTGCGTCGACGGTCCAGGTACAGCAACCAGCCAGTGATGAAAAACAGCGGCATGGCCAGCGCGGCGATCGTCACCATTATCCGCCCGATAATCCCGAAATAACTGCCGACGTGCAGCGCGTAGACACTGGTTAGCAGTTGCGCCTTGAGGCTCTTGTCGCTATAGCGGTCATGGCGGCTGACGATGCCGGTTGCCGGATCGAGGGTGAGCTGGTTCCGTGCCTGGTCGTGGGGGGAATTCTTCAGCAGGTAGAACACCGTTGCCGGTTGCCCGGCCACCGGTGGCATACGAACGTTGTAGGACGAAAGCCCAGGGCCGGCGGCGCTGTAGATGCTGCTCCATATCGCGGCGTAATCGGCGGAGGGGGCCGGGCCGCTTGGCGCAGGGCCGCGATTGCGCACTCGTTCGTTTTGCGGCGAATCGGAAAGCAGCCGCGTCAGGCCCTTGTTGTACCACTCGTACGACCAGGTCAGCCCGGTCAGCGCCGCCAAAAGATAGAACACCAGGCACCAGGTACCGGCCACCGAATGCAGATCCCAATTGAAACTGCGGCCCTTTTTATTCCAGTCCAGGGTCAGCCAGGCGCGCCAGCTTTTCCACTGACGGGGCCAGCGCAGGTACAGGCCGGACAGGCAGAAGAACACCAGAATCAGCGTACAGGCGCCGGTAATCTGCCGACCGATGTCGCCCATGGCCAGGATCCGGTGCAGTTGCAGCATCAGGCCAAAGAAATCCTGGCCCGTGACGTTGCCCATGAACTCGCCGGTGTATGGGTCGAAGTAACGCATCGGCCCGCGACGTTCACCGGGGGGCGCCGTGAAGATCACCCGCGCGGCGTTGCCGCTGTCGGTCTCGACCCAGAGCATCGAGACTGTCTTGCCTGAAGCACCTTCGATTTTTTCTACCAGCTCGGCAGGTGGCAGTACGCCGGCAATCTGCTTCTCAACGTGCAGCACAGAGGGGTTCAACGCCCGCAGGATTTCATCCTGGAACGATACTGCCGCCCCGGTGATGCCCATCAGGGCCAGGACCAGTCCGGCGCTGATGCCGAAAAACCAGTGCAACTGGAACAGGGATTTCTTCAACACGTCGCTCGCCTTGTTCGTTCAAAAGTCATCATCACGGCGCGCATTATGCCGTGAGTTGTCGAGAAGCATTCTTTTTTACAGGCAAAAGCCCCGTTCACTTCGATGAACGGGGCTTTTGCCTAAGAGCTTTGGCCTTCACGCTTCTGTTATCAGAAGTGGAAGTTGGCACTCAGTAAGGCGGTACGGCCCGCCGCCACGTGGGCGTAGTGGTTCTGGAGTATCTGGTCGAAGTAACGCTTGTCGGTCAGGTTCTGTACGTTGAGTTGCAGGTCGACGTTCTTGCTCAGGCGGTAGCTGGCCATCGCGTCGTAACGCCAGTAGGACGGGATCTCCACCGAGTTGGCGACGTTGCCGAACTGGGAATCGACGTAGGTCGCGCCGGCACCGACGGTCAACTTGTCCGGCACCAGATCGTAGGTCGACCAGAACGTGAAGTTGTTCTGTGGAGTGCTTGGCATGTGGTTGCCTTCATCGGCGGCGAGGGTGGTTTTGACCACTTCGCTGTCCATGTAGGTGTAGCCACCGAAGACTCTCCAGTTACGGGTCAGCTTGCCGGCGTAGCTCAGCTCCAGGCCATTGACCTGCTGTTCGCCGTCCAGCACTTGCGTAGTGCCGCCGTCCGGATCGTTGATCCGCGCGTTGGTTTTCTCGGTGCGGAACAGCGCGGCGGTCAGCGACAGATCGTCACCGAAGAAGTCCCACTTGGTGCCGATTTCGTAGTTGCGATTCTTTTCCGGGTCCAGACGGCTGTTGTTCGCTGCCAGTTCCAGGCCACCGTTGCCGCTGGTTTCGCCAGCCGGATTGCTGGAGGTCGAGTACGCCGCGTAGATGCTGCCGTTAGGCAACGGGTTGTAGACCACACCGATCTGGTAGTTCACCAGGTCGCTGGTGTTCTGACGGGAGAAACTGCCCGCTGGAGCTGTGCTGCTAGCGTTGGCGAAGCCGCTGGATTCGACCTCGTAGTTGTCATAACGCAGGCCCAGGTTCAGGGACCATTGTTCGTTGAACTTCAGGGTGTCGAACACGTAGGCTGCGGCGGTCTTGGTGTTGGTGTCAGTGAAGGCTTTGCTGTCGGTGATCGTGCCGTTCCAGTTATCCCCAGGTGTCGGGTTGTACAGGCTGGTGCAGTCGCCGGAGTTGAACAGGGCGCGGTTGCATCGAGTGCCGCTGGCGGTGGAGGTCAGGAGGTACGGGCGGTTGTGGGTGTCCTGATAGGCAAACTCCAGGCCGGTCACCAGATTGTGCTCGATGGAGCCGGTGTTGAACTTGGCGCTCAGGTCGGTCTGGTTGATCCAGCCGCTGGACGTCGAGTTACGGGTCTTCGCGCCCCGGTACACGTTGCCATTGACCACGTTGCCCTTGCTGTCGTCCGGGTTGCTGACGATGTAGTCCAGGGTCGAACGGGACATGCGGAAGCTGTTCGACACGGTCAGGTTATCGTTCAGGTCGTGCTCGATCTTGATGGTGCCGCTGTCGTTGCTGGTCTCGCGATAGTCACGACCGGTTAGGCCGTAGAAGTTGTCGCGATCGACATTCACAGGTTTATCGACGTTGTGCTTGCTGCGGTTGGGGCTCAAGGTCAACGGGATGCCGTAGTCGGGCATGTCGTCGGTTTCGACGTGGTAGTAGCCGACGGTCAGGCGGGTGTCGGTGCCCAGGCCGAAGGCGAAGGACGGCGCCACACCCCAGCGACTGACGTCCACGGTATCCCGGCCGGCGACGTTGGCTTCGTGCTTCATCAGGTTCAAGCGCAAGGCCGAGGTGTCGGTCATCTGCTGGTTCAGATCAAGGGTGGTGCGCTTGGTCTGATCCGAGCCCCAGGTGAAACCGCCGTTATAGGTATTGCCCAGCTTGGCGGTCTTGCTCACCAGGTTCAGGCTGCCACCGGTGGAACCGGCGCCGGTGAAGGCTGAACCCGGGCCCTTGCTGACTTCGATCGATTCAACGTTGAAGATCTCGCGGCTCTGGGACGCAGGGTCGCGCATGCCGTCGACGAACGTGTCGCTTTCGGCGTTGAAGCCGCGAATGATCGGACGATCGCCGGCCGGGTTACCGCCCTCGCCGGCACCGAAGGTGATGCCCGGAGTGGTGCGCAGGGCGTCGACCAGGCTGGTGGCGCCGGTGTCGCGAATCACTTGTTGCGGGATCACGGTGACGCTTTTCGGCGTCTCGCGCAGTGGCGCGGTGTACTTCTTGGAGGCCGACGTATCGGTCTTGTAGGAGGTGTCATCCTGCTCACCCACAACGCTGGTCGCGTCCAGGGAAATCGCATTGTTCGGTGCTTTTTCGTTGGTCTTCTCGGCCGCGAAAACCATGTGACCCGCAGAGCCGGCAGTGATCGCCACGCCAATTGCAGACGCGAGTAAACGCGTTGAACTGACCGTTAATTGTAGTTGTTGGCGTGACATGTGAATTCCCCTCCCCAAGGATTTGAGGCCGCGGAATATAGGGTAAACACGTATTTGTATCAATTGCGAAACGTTGCTATTCGCGATTAATTTACATTCTTTACAGTTTACCTTTACGGTTTTTGCCGTTTCATTCGTCACACGGGTTTTACATCGGCAATAAGAATCAATACCATTGGCGCCCCTTTGCCTTCAGGTGTCTCTCCATGTTGCTGCACATTCCCGGCGTGTTCGCGAAAGAAGAAGTGCAGCGCATTCGCGAGGCCCTGGTGCAGACGGATTGGGCCGACGGCAAGATCACCGCCGGTTACCAGTCGGCCAAGGCCAAGCACAACCTGCAACTGCCGGAAGGGCATCCGTTGGCCAAGGAAATCGGCGCGGCGATGCTCGAACGGTTGTGGGAAAATCCACAGTTCATGTCGGCGGCATTACCGCACAAGGTCTTCCCTCCGTTACTGAACTGTTACACCGCCGGTGGCAGTTTCGACTTTCACATCGACAACGCCGTGCGTCAGCCCAAGGGCAGCATTGAGCGAGTGCGCACCGACCTGTCGGCGACGCTGTTCTTCAGTGAACCGGAGGACTACGACGGCGGCGAACTGGAAATCCAGGACACCTTTGGCACTCAGCGCGTGAAATTGCCGGCCGGCGACATGGTCCTGTATCCCGGCACCAGCCTGCACAAGGTCAACGCTGTTACGCGCGGCACCCGTTACGCCTCGTTTTTCTGGACCCAAAGCCTGGTGCGTGAAGACAGCCAACGCGCCTTGCTGTTCGAAATGGACGGAGCGATTCAGCAGCTGACCCAGGACATGCCCGACCATCCTTCATTGATCCGCCTCACCGGCACCTATCACAACCTGCTGCGTCGCTGGGTCGAGGTGTAAGTGACGGACTTTCGGTTGCTCCGCGAGGAAATCCTCGACGGCGACCGCCTCAAATCGATGCTCGAAGAAAGCCCGGCGCGAGCGGCTCAGGCGATCCTGATCGCCGCCCGTGAAGGCGTGCTGGATGCTCAGGCGTTGCTCGGGCAGATCTTGCTGGACGGCCGGGGTATCGCTCAGGATCAAGCGCTGGCCGTGCGTTGGTTCGGGATCGCTGCCGAACAAGGTCATCTGATGGCGCGCAACATGCTCGGCCGTTGCCATGAACATGGCTGGGGTTGCACCGCCGATGCTTCGATAGCCGCGGGGCACTATCGTGTTGCCGCTGAAGCAGGGCTGGACTGGGCGATGTACAACTACGCCAATCTGCTGGCTACTGGTCGTGGGGTGATCGAGGATCAGGTGCAAGCGCTGAGTCTGTATCGGCAAGCAGCTGAATTGGGCCACGCGAAGTCGATGAACCTGCTAGGGCGTTATCTGGAAGAAGGCCGGGTTTGCCCGGCAGATCCGCAAGCAGCCCGTGACTGGTATCGACGCTCGGCGGTCGGCGGGGATTTTCGTGGGCAGTTCAGTTATGCAGCGGTGTTGGCGGATGAAGGCAAGATCGACGAGGCGCTAGGTTGGCTGCACAAGGCACTGGACGGCGGGAATCTGAATTTCTTGCGGGTGGCGAGTCAGACGTTATCGACGTCGACTGATCCAAGGATTCATGGGCTGGTCACCGAGTATCAACAGCGTGCTCGGGAGCTTACCCCGAGATAGATCGTTCCCACGTTCTGCGTGGGAACGCAGCCTGGACGCTCCGCGTCCCTGCCGAAGCGGACGCGGAGCGTCCATTGAGGCATTCCCACGCAGAGCGTGGGAATGATCAGCTGAACAAAAAAAATCTACGAGTAGCGCTTACACGTAGAACGACTTCAACGGCGGGAAGCCATTGAATTCAACAGCGCTGTAGCTAGTGGTGTAAGCACCAGTCGACAACCAGTACAAACGGTCACCGATCGCCAGGTTCAGCGGCAGACCGTACTTGTAGTTCTCGTACATGATGTCGGCGCTGTCGCAGGTCGGGCCGGCGATGACCACTTCTTCCATCTCGCCTTTCTTCTCGGTCCAGATCGGGAACTTGATGGCTTCGTCCATGGTTTCGATCAGGCCGGAGAACTTGCCCACATCGGTGTACACCCATCGCTCGACGGCGGTACGGGATTTACGTGCAACCAACACCACTTCACTGACCAGAATGCCGGCGTTGGCGATCAGCGAACGGCCCGGCTCCAGGATGATTTCCGGCAGCTCGTCGCCGAAGTCTTCCTTGAGGAAGCGGATGATTTCTTCAGCGTAGGTTTCCAGGCTGTTGGTGCGGGTGATGTAGTTGGCCGGGAAGCCACCGCCCATGTTGATCAGCTTCAGGTGGATACCGTCTTCTTCTTTCAGGCGCTCGAAGATCACTTTGACCTTGGCGATCGCCGCGTCCCAGACGCTGATGTCGCGCTGCTGCGAGCCGACGTGGAAGGAGATGCCGTACGGCACCAGGCCCAAGTCGCGGGCGAGGATCAGCAGGTCCATGGCCATGTCGGTCTGGCAGCCGAATTTACGCGACAGTGGCCAGTCGGCGGTGGTCGAGCCTTCGGTCAGGATGCGCACGTAGACTTTCGAGCCCGGAGCCGCCTTGGCGATGTTGCGCAGGTCGGCTTCGGAGTCGGTGGCATACAGACGCACGCCCTTGTCGTAGAAGTAGCGAATGTCTTTGGATTTCTTGATGGTGTTGCCGTAGCTGATGCGATCCGGGCCGACGCCCTGGTTCATCACTTTATCGAGCTCGTAGATCGAGGCGATGTCGAAGTTCGAGCCTTTCTCTTTGAGCAGGTCGATGATTTCAACGGCCGGGTTGGCCTTGACGGCGTAGTAGACCTTGGCGAATTCGAAACCGGCGCGCAGGTCGTCATAGGCCTGGCTGATCATCGCGGTGTCGATCACCACGAACGGGGTTTCTTGTTTGTCGGCGAAAGCCTTCATTTTCTGGAAGGTATCGCGCGCGAAATAGTCTTCGACGTTGATCGACATGCTGGGAACTCCTACTGGCAAACTGAAATTATCAATGGGTGCAAATGAACGCCCTCCGTATCCCCACTTTGGTTCGCCTACTTCCCAAGGCATGTCGCCGAAAGCAAAAAGGCCATGGGAGGCGGTGCTTTCCCTTGGCCTTGCTGTCTCGTCGTCAGTACTTGAGCCGGATGGATCGTTTCCAGCATGGACGTTCGGCGCGAACTTTAGGGCGTGAGGAGCTTGAGATCAACAAAAAATGTCGCGTTTTTGCACGCTTCCGTCGTGCGGTCCCTGACAGGTACTGATGTAACCGACCTGCATGACAGTGTGATGTTCCCCGAATGAGGAATTTTGGAGGGATTTGCATTGCCTGATCGTTCCCACGCTCTGCGTGGGAATGCCGCCCCGGACGCTCTGCGTCCAGCCGTTGAGACGCAGAGCGTCTCTGGATGCATTCCCACGCGGAGCGTTGGAACAATCAGTAGAAAGGGATCAGGCCAACACAGCTTCCGCTGGCGAAACAATGCTGGTCTTGCCCCCACGAGACTTACCAGAGCTCAAATACTCGGCAATCGATTCCTGAGTCACTTCCCCCAGGAACACCCGCTCGGCATCCATCACCGGCAGCCACGAGCGGTTGAACTCATACATCCGCGACAACAGGATGCGCAAATGCTCGTCATACGCCGCCGTGGCGTTGAACTCGCGCAGGTATTGCGCGCAGGTGCCGCTCTGACGGTGCAGGTCGCGACGGCGCACGTAGCCCAAGGCCTTGTTCTCGGCACAGGTCACCACCACGTAGCGACGGTCCAGTTCGTCCATCAATTCCAGTGCTTCGGCCACCGGAGTTCCCGGGCTCACCGAGGGCGCGTTGTCCGCCGCGTCTTCGGCTTTCACCAGCAACAGGCGCTTGAGGGTGCTGTCCTGGCCGACGAAGTTGCTGACAAAGTCGTCCGCCGGGTGGGCCAGCAGCGTATCCGGATGGTCGATTTGCAGCAGCTTGCCCGCGCGGAAAATCGCGATCTTGTCGCCGAGCTTGATCGCCTCGTCGATGTCGTGGCTGACCATGATCACGGTCTTGTTCAGCGCCCGTTGCATCTCGAAGAATTCGTTCTGGATCATCTCGCGGTTGATCGGGTCGACCGCGCCAAACGGTTCGTCCATCAACAGCAATGGCGCATCCGCCGCCAGCGCGCGAATCACGCCGATCCGCTGCTGCTGACCACCGGACAATTCACGCGGATAGCGAGTCAGATACTGCTTGGGTTCAAGCTTGATCATGCTCATCAACTCGCGGGCGCGGTCGTGGCATTTCTGTTTGTCCCAGCCGAGCAGGCGCGGAACGATGGTGATGTTTTCCTCGATGGTCATGTTCGGGAACAGACCGATCTGCTGGATCACATAACCGATGTTGCGGCGCAGGGTCACGGCGTCGAGGTCGGTGGTGTCTTCGCCGTTAATCAGGATCTTGCCAGAGGTTGGCTTGATCAGGCGGTTGATCATCTTCAGCGTGGTGCTTTTGCCGCAGCCCGATGGCCCCAGGAACACGCAGATCTCGCCTTCATTGACGGTCAGGCTTACCGAGTCCACGGCTTTCACATCTTTGCCGTTGCTTTGGAAGGTCTTGCTGAGGTTTTGAAGTTCGATCATTTGAGCAGTCCTTTTGGAGTCAGCGTGCGTTGCAGCCATTGCAGGAGCAGGTCGGCGAAGATGGCCAGGAGACTGACCAGCACGGCGCCGACGATCAGCATCGACATGTCGCTGCGGCTGATGGAAGCGAGAATGAGTACACCGAGGCCACCGGCGCCAATGGTCGCGGCGATGGTCATCACGCCGATGTTCATGACCACGGCGGTGCGCACGCCGGCGAGGATCACCGGCACGGCAATCGGCAGTTCGACCATGCGCAGGCGCTGGCCGAAGGTCATGCCGATGCCGCGCGCCGCTTCGCGAATACCCGGTTCGACGCCGGTCAGCGCCAGGTAGGTGTTACGCATGATCGGCAGCAACGAGTACAGAAACACTGCGGTGATCGCCGGCATCGGGCCGAGGCCCTGGCCGAATTTCGAGTAGAACGGCAGCAGCAGACCGAACAGCGCAATCGATGGCACGGTCAGCAACACCGTAGCGCTGGCTTGCAACGGGCCGGCCAGTGTCGGGAAGCGGGTCATCAGGATGCCCAGCGGCACGCCGACCAGAATCGCCAGGGTCACGGCGATGCCGACCAGGGTGATGTGCTGCCAGGTCAGGTGCAAAACCTGTGGCCAATCGAGATGGGAAAAGGCGTTCAAAAATTCCATGGCTTTTCCTCCTCAGTTGATGGGGTGCTGGCGCAGGAAATCTGCAGCAACGGATGAAGGACTTTCGTGATCGACATCGACCCGCGCGTTGAGCTGACGCATGGTGGCGTCGTCGAACAGTTCGGCCAGCGGCTTGAGCTCTTCGGCGAGTTTCGGGTGGGCGTCGAGGTAAACCTGACGCACCACCGGCGCGGCGGTGTAGTCCGGGAAGTAGTGCTTGTCGTCTTCCAGCAACTTGAGCTTGAAGGCGTTCAGGCGACCGTCGGTGGTGTAGACCAGACCGGCGAACACCTGGCCATTGCGCAGCGCGGTGTAGACCAACCCGGCATCCATCTGGCGGATGTTGTTGCGGGTCAGGTTCATGCCGTAGAGATCAACCATGCCGTCCAGACCGTCGGAGCGATTGGCGAACTCGGTGTCCAGGGCGACGAGGTGATTGGCCTTCGCCTCAGCCTGCAGCACCGTGTTCAGCTCGCTCATGGTGTTGATCTGTGGATAAGCCTTCGCGGTGTTTTCCGGCAGGGCCAGGGCGTAGGTGTTGCTGAACTTCGACGGCGTGAGCCAGACCAGACCTTTTTTCGCGTCGAGTTCTTTCACCCGGGCGTAGGACTGAGCGCTGTCGAGCTTGTCGGTGGCGTGGTTGTAAGCCACCAGCGAGACACCGGTGTATTCCCACATCAAATCCAGCTGGCCACTTTCGTGGGCGCTGCGGGCCAGGTTGCTGCCCAGGCCGCCGGTCACCTGGGTGTCGTAACCCTTGGTGCGCAGGTATTGGGAAGTGATTTCCGCCAGCAGGGTTTGTTCGGTGAACACCCGGGCGCCGATGCGGATCACCGGTTTTTCAGCGGCTTGGGCAAATCCTGCGAACAGCAGAACGCAGCCTAGTAAAAAGCTTAATTTCTTCATAAAAATTCCTTTGCCGAGGCTTAAGACGGGCGCAAGCCGCGTTCGAGCCAGAGGCGGCTGGCGAGTGTCACCAGGCCGTCGAGCAGCAAGGCCAACAGGGCGGTGCAGGCCGCGCCGAGCAGCAGTTGCGGCTGATTGTTCAGGGCGATGCCGGGGAAAATCAGGCTGCCCAGGCTGTTGGCGCCAATCAGGAACGCCAGCGGTGCGGTGCCGACATTGATCGCCAGCGCCACGCGCACGCCGCCAATAATGATCGGCACGGCGTTCGGCAGTTCGACCCGCCATAGCACCTGAGTCGGTGTCATGCCGATGCCAACGGCCGCTTCCTTGAGTGAACCCTGGACGTTTTTCAGCCCTTCGTAGGTGTTGCGCACAATCGGCAACAGTGAGGCGAGGAACAAGGCGAAGATCGCCGGGCCACTGCCGATGCCGAGGATACCCAGGGCGATGGCCAGTACGGCGAGAGGCGGCACAGTGTTGCCGATGTTGAAGATCTGCATGAAGCGTTCGGCGCGTCCAACCATGGTTGGGCGGCTGAGGAAGATGCCGGCGGGTATGCCCACTACAAGAGCGGCCAGCATGGAAACGAGGACGAGAATCAGATGAGCTTGCAGGTAAAACAACAAATCGTCGCGGTACTGTTCGATCGTGTTGATGCCAATCCAGTGGACCAGCAGGGCCAGAAGGGCGACGACAACCGCACCTCCTATCAGCCCTTTGCCATAGCGAATAGCCACAGGCGGACTCCTTTTTTCAGTCGGCGGACACCGCTTCGTGTGGCAATGCCATTCCTGGCTGCCGAAGTCAGTGTTCGCGAAAAGCAGCTCTATCAGTGCCGGTAAAACGGCCTGAAATCGAGCCATAAGCGCAGCCTCGTCAGGCTAACTTGCTGATTTTTCAACCCTGACGAATAGCCGTAACAGGGGAGTGGACGCCTCCACGCTCTGAAAGGTTCCCATCTGAAGCAGCATTTGGCCACCCCTAATGTGCTCAACGGTTCGGTTCTTCGAGGAAGTTGGGCTATAATCGCGGCCCTTTTTTGAATCACCTGCCAGGCGATTTCCCATGACCAAACAGGCCGCCGAAGTCGCGAAACGCCGCACTTTCGCCATTATTTCCCACCCCGATGCCGGTAAGACCACCATCACCGAGAAGCTCTTGCTGATGGGCAAGGCGATTGCGATTGCGGGTACGGTGAAATCTCGAAAATCCGACCGCCATGCCACCTCCGACTGGATGGAAATGGAAAAACAACGGGGTATTTCCATTACCACGTCGGTCATGCAGTTCCCGTATCGCGATCACATGATCAACCTGCTCGACACCCCGGGTCACGAAGACTTCTCCGAAGATACCTACCGCACTCTGACGGCAGTGGACTCGGCATTGATGGTCCTCGACGGCGGTAAGGGTGTAGAGCCACGGACCATCGCCCTGATGGACGTCTGCCGGCTGCGTGACACACCGATCGTCAGCTTCATCAACAAACTCGACCGTGACATCCGCGACCCGATCGAACTGCTCGACGAAATCGAAGCGGTCCTGAAGATCAAAGCCGCGCCGATCACTTGGCCGATCGGTTGCTACCGCGATTTCAAAGGTGTTTATCACCTCGCCGACGACTACATCATTGTCTACACCGCCGGCCACGGCCACGAGCGCACCGATGTGAAAATCATCGAGAAGCTCGACTCCGATGAGGCCCGCGCGCACTTGGGCGACGAGTACGATCGCTTCGTTGATCAATTGGAACTGGTGCAGGGCGCCTGCCACGAATTCAATCAACAGGAATTCCTCGACGGCCAACTGACACCGGTATTCTTCGGTACCGCACTGGGCAACTTCGGTGTCGATCACGTGCTCGACGCCGTGGTCAACTGGGCGCCGAAACCGCTGGCCCGTGTCGCCAACGAGCGCACCGTGGAACCGGTTGAAGAGAAATTCACCGGCTTCGTGTTCAAGATCCAGGCGAACATGGACCCGAAACACCGCGACCGCATCGCCTTCATGCGAATCTGCTCCGGCAAGTACGAAAAGGGCATGAAAATGCGCCACGTGCGCACTGGCAAAGACGTGCGGATCGGCGACGCGCTGACGTTCTTCTCCTCCGAGCGTGAGCAACTGGAAGAGGCCTACGCAGGCGACATCATCGGCCTGCACAACCACGGCACCATCCAGATCGGCGACACCTTCACCGAGGGCGAAGTCCTGGGCTTCACCGGCATCCCGCACTTCGCCCCGGAACTGTTCCGCCGCGTGCGCCTGCGCGATCCGCTGAAATCCAAGCAACTGCGTCAGGGCTTGCAGCAACTGGCCGAAGAAGGCGCCACTCAGGTGTTCTTCCCCGAGCGCAGCAACGACATCATCCTCGGCGCCGTCGGTGTGCTGCAGTTCGATGTGGTCGCCAGCCGCTTGAAAGAGGAATACAAGGTTGAGTGCTCTTACGAGCCGATCACCGTTTATTCCGCGCGCTGGATTGATTGCGACGATAAGAAGAAGTTTGAGGAGTTCCGGGTCAAGGCCGTGGAAAACCTTGCGGTCGACGGCGGCGGTCACCTGACCTACCTGGCCCCGACGCGGGTCAACCTGGCGCTGATGGAAGAGCGCTGGCCGGATGTGAAATTCCGTGCGACGCGTGAGCATCATTAAGCGCTGAGTTGCGAAAATCAAAAGCCCCGTTGCGAAAGCTGCGGGGTTTTTTTTTGGATGCGCCAGCCATGACGTGTAGCGCTCAAGTACAACCAGCCAAGTGTTGTTATTGCAAGTGTCCAGACTCCTTTTGGATTTATAGAACGGTACCGTTTAAAGCCGTTTCAAAGAGTTAGCTGTACGCCAAGCTACTTGTTTTCGTAGGTTTCTAAATTTACAAAGCTTTCTTCCCTGCGAGTTTTGGTAGGTTGCGTCGTTATATGGACTTTCGCATGATGCTGTCCGCATTGAGGATTGTTTGTCTGTCGTGATGTTGGAAGATATAGGGGGGGGCGGCCATGCCGCGTTAAACCATCTTATAGTTTTAAGTTGGTCCAATTTTTTACGCTTTGGCAAGAGAGTTATTATGGATAAGAGAACTATTGTTGCAGCGGCTTTGAGTGATTTCAAAAATAATCGAGGTAAATGGGTGGCGCTATATTTCTCCAAGGTTTTTATTTGGGGGGCATGGATTGCAGCCTGTGTGTACGGCATATTGGTGGCGCAAAGTACAAGCGTTACCGTAATGCTCCAGTTGCTACTCGGTGCCGCTTTTGCTCATGGTGTTGAGTTACAACATCAGGCATTGCACCAGTCTGGCTTTCGCTCTCGACGTGCAAACAGATATGTTGGCATATTATTAGGTTTGCCAATGTTTGTTTCTTACTCATCTTATCAGGATAGCCATCTTTTTCACCACAAAGCACTCGGTAAGCCAGAGGATGCAGAATTTTTTGAGTATGGAGATAAAACGGAAAGACAGGTCCTGGCTGTAATAAAACACTTTTTTCTTATTAATCACTTTTGTGATTTTTTGAAGAATGTTATCGACGCGCTGAATGGGCGGCGGTTCATGACAAAACTGATTCCGCAAAATGCACAAAGAATTCGATTTGAATACTTGCTAATGGCCGTGGCCGTCGTGGTGGCGTTTTTTGTAAACAGTGAGCTACTCTTTAAATGCTGGATGGTTCCGCTTTTCTTGTTTGCTGCACCTATTCATGCCCTGATCGAACTGCCTGAACACTACGCATGCAACAAAAACTCAACTGACGTTTTCGACAATACCCGGTCCATTAAAACCCATCCGCTCGCTTCTTGGTTTACCAACGGAAATAACTACCACGTCGAGCATCACTGGATCGCTTCACTGCCGGTCGAACAATTGGCGTCTGTCCACCAGAAGATCGAACTTCAGATAAATCATCTGTCGAGTTCTTACTTTTCTTTTTATCGCCGATTTTTTTCCAGCCTGCTATTTGGCAATCGAACCGTTCAATCACAACAAGGACTGTGAACATGCATTTTAATCGACCCAAAAAAATTGTGTTGGCGTTTTCGGGTGGGCTTGACACTTCCGTGATACTCAAGTGGCTTCAAGTTACTTACGACTGCGAAATCGTCACTTTTACCGCGGATTTAGGACAAGGCGAAGAGGTAGAGCAAGCGCGAGATAAGGCGCTCGCATTGGGTGTGTTGCCACAGAATATCTTCATTGAGGATTTGCGCGAGGAGTTTGTATCTTCCTATGCTCAGCAAATGTTTCGTGCCAACGCTGCCTACGAAGGGTACTACTTGATGGGAACCCCCATCGCCCGTCCATTGGTAGCCAAGCGCCAAATTGAAATTGCTCGCGCTGTGGGAGCCGACGCAGTGGCTCATGGATGCACGGGCAAAGGCAATGATCAGTTGCGCTTTGAGCTTGCCTACTATGCACTTGCTCCTGATATCCGCGTCATCTCGCCGTGGCGCGAATGGGAACTGGCGGGGCGTGCGGAGTTGCTTGAGTTTGCGGACACCCATGGGATTGCGGTGGCTCGCGACAAGCGCGGTGCTGCGCCATATTCGTCAGATGCGAACTTGTTGCATGTGTCGTGCGAGGGTAAATCGCTTGAAGATCCATGGGCTACGCCTGAAGAAAACGCTTGGTCAAAGGTCGTGTCACCAGAGGCCGCGCCTGACAGTCCTAGCTGGATTGAAATCGACTTTGAGAAAGGCGATCCAGTAGCGCTGAACGGTGATCGCATGACCCCGGCTACGCTGCTGACAAAGCTGAATGCGCTGGGTGCGCAGAACGGGATTGGACGACTCGATATTGTTGACACTCGATATGTCGGACTCAAATGTCGGGGCTTGTTTGAAACCCCAGGTGGAACTATTTGGCAAGTAGCGCACCGTGCAATTGAATCAATTACGCTGGACCGGGAGGAGGCTCATCTGAAAGATGAACTGATGCCTCGTTATGCCGCGTTGATTTACAACGGTTACTGGTTCTCTCCTGAGCGCGAAATGCTACAGACACTCATTGATAAGAGTCAGGAGCGTGTAACAGGTCGTGTTCGCCTTCGTCTGTATAAAGGTAATGTCATCGTCGAGGGGCGGAAAAGTTCAAATAGCTTGTATCGCCAGGAGTTGGTCACATTTGAGGGTGGGGGTAGTTATGATCAGCGAGACGCCACCGGTTTTATAAAAATTAATGCCTTGCGTCTACGGCTACTTGGCGAAGTCAGGAATCCGCTGTTATAAGTTTTTAGTCATGGGCGTATGTACGGATTGATGGTTAAATTTTCGCTTAGGTATCTATTGCAATGACTATTCAACGATTGCTAACTATTGAAGATCTGTCTGCGGAAAACGTAAAAGCCCTTCTATTGGTCGCTGAGGCGCTTGAGGTACATGCACAGGTTTATGGGTATTTGCCACCACTGCTGCGTGGTAAATGTTTGGGCATGATTTTCGACGAAACTTCTTTACGAACCCGAACGGCGTTTGAACGGGCCATTGGCGATTTGGGCGGACAAGCCATTCACTATAATGGCAAGGAGGCCCGTATCGGTATTCATGCCACCAAGCAGGAGCACCTGGAGGATTTTGTGAATGTGGCAGGTCGTTTCAATGATGCACTTCTAAGTCGTATCTATGATTTTAAGGTACAGCAGCGAATTGCCGATCTATCACCGGTACCGTTTATTAATGGCATGTGCGATGAACATCATCCAACCCAGGCGCTCTGTGACTTTCTAACGCTGGCGCGGCGCTTTGGTCACATTGCCGGTTTGAAAATTGCATTCGTCGGCGACAGTACCAATATTGCGCTGTCACTGGCGCAAACTGCGGCAAAACTTGGAGCTCGTTTTGTCTGCGCTACGCCACCGGGTTGGGAGTTGCCTGAGGCGCTGACAGCACACTTGTCGGGTTATTCAACCACCAATGACCCAAAAGAAGCGGTGGCAGATGCTCACGTAGTGGTAACAGATTCATGGATTCCAATGAATAAAAGTCACGAGGCAGACGCTCGTCGCGGTGTGCTAGCCCCGTACCGTGTAACAACAGAGCTGATGAAACACGCTCGAGCTAATGCAATCTTTCTGCACAATTTGCCAGCTTACCGAGGAGACGAAGTATTACCTGAAGTGATTGACGGACCGCAATCAGTTATTTATGACGAAGCTGTTGCACGATTGCACATCGCACGTGCGCTGCTACTGGCAATGCTGCGCCCTGACTGGAATGAACTGGTCATTGCTGTGCAAGACTTCAGGCAGCAGCCAAGTGAGCTTGCCAGTCACCTGGCAGACTTGGTTAATGTGGCTGTTGGAGTAAAGGCCGCATGAATAACGCCGTCCAGTTCAAAGCCGCTGCGTCTGCGATGGCAGCCATTGGCGCTACCGCACATTTCGATTGGCGCTTGGCTGGCTATGATTTGCAATGCTCACAAGCGCACGTCGAAATGCTCTATCGGCAAAATATTATTTGCCAAGCAGACGCTTCGCAACTTCAGTCCGGGCTAGAGCAACTGAGCCAGCAGGTGCGCGTTGGCGAGTTCGTGGCACCGCCAGATGCGGAAGACATTCATACTGCACTCGAACTGCAACTGGAAGCACTCATCGGACCAGTCGCCGGTTGGTTGGGCACTGCCAGAGCGCGTAACGATCTTGCAGTAACTGCTCTGAAGCTTTGGTTGCGCGATCAAATCGATACTTTGCTCGGCAAGCTAAAAGTACTGCTGGAAGCGTTCCGACAGCAGGCATTGCGCCATGCAGCAACTGTCATGCCAGGGTACTCGCACTTGCAGGTCGCTCAGCCGATTACGTTCGGGCATCTTAATCTGGCGTACGCCGAAACACTGCTGCGAGATGGCGAACGTTTACTATTTGCTCGCGCCGCTTTGTGCGAGTGTCCACTTGGTAGCGCGGCGCTTGCGGGTACCAGTTTCTCAATTGATCGGACATATACCGCGCAGCGCTTGGGCTTTGAGCGCCCTTCTGCCAACTCTATAGATAGCATTGGCGAGCGCGGTTTTGCACTCGACTTTCTTGGTGCTGCTTCATCGCTGGCGCTCAATTTGTCGCGCTTTGCAGCCGAGGTCGTGTTCTGGTCAACTCAGTCGGTAGGTTTCATTGTGCTACCCAAGGAATTGGTATCCGGTTCGGCTGCAATGCCACACAAACGCAACCCGGATGCTGCGGAACTCATCCGGGCGAAAAGCGGTCGAGTTCTTGGGAACTTGCAAGCACTTCAAGTCGTCGTCAAAGGGCTGCCACTGACCTATTTCCGAGATCTACAAGAAGACAAAGAACCGCTGTTCGATAGCGCCGATTCATTGCATTTGTCACTGGATGCGGCTATTTCAATTGTCAACTTGATGCAGCCCCAACCCGAAGCGATGGCTCGCGCTGCCTCTATAGGTTTCATCACTTCGTCGGATCTGGCTGACTGGTTGGTCATCAACTTAAATATCCCATTTCGCGAAGCGCATCATCTAGTGGCTCGATTGGTTCAGTGCGCTCAAAACAATAATCTGGAGCTTGGCGAGTTACCCCTTGAACTACGTGTTGCTATAGATCCCCGTCTGGCGGTGAAGCATTGGCCATCATTCAGTCTTGAACAATCGGTAAAAGCGCGCCGTAGCTATGGCGGCACGGCTCCGGAACGGGTCAGGCAAGCGGCGGAAGAGTTTGCGCTTCGACTAAGTAAATTAAACGAAATAAACAATAACTAATGGGTCGAATCTACGCATCACGGGTTGTTTAAAAGTCGTGATGCCTTTATTTAGAAGCGAGCTACTATGTCATATTTAAATAAAGATTTAGCATTGTCGAAACAAGAGTATTGGCAAAAAGGCTATACCGTGCTTCCCGGTTTGTTCGACGCAAAACAGATCGAATACATGCGCCAGGAATGTGGCCGACTATGGCGTTTGCCAAGTCTTGGTGATGATTTGAACTTACGTACAGAGTTTCGTCGTGGCCCGGATAATGACTACGTCTTGGATCGCTTGGATCCGGTTATTGACATGTCGTCAATATTGGCGGGGGCGGCAATGTATTCACCTCTGCTCGAGGCCGTGGATACCTTGTTGGGCGGGGAATCGGAGTTGCTAAAGTGCAAGTTGATCCGCAAAGACCCAGGCACAAAAGGTTATGCCGTTCATCAGGATTTTCTCTATTGGAAGTGGCTTGACATCAAGCCAGATCAATTATGTTCAGTGGCGATTAACCTTTTTGATAGTGGTGAAAATTCTGGTGGGATTGCTTTCTATCCCGCGCAACATCAGGCATTGATTCCAGGGCCGGCGGGTAATGAAACTGGCGATTGTGATATAGCGCGCATAGACACCTCAGTCACTGAGGTCCCTCTTCTGGCAGCCGGTGACGTAATTATTTTCCATTCGCTCACCCCACATTTCAGTGGGCCAAACCTCAGTGACCGATCACGCACCATCCTGCTGCCATCGTATTGCTTAACTGATAAACCTGGCCTGTATGAAAAATACTATACCCGCGAAATTATTCGACGCTGTGAAGACATGATTGGTTTTGAACGTTATCTGGCACAGCTTTCTGGTTTTCAACGTGCCTTGTTGTCTCGTGAGACGGTATTAATACAGTCCGAATAATTTTAGTATCAAGAGCGATAACGTCATGAATATTCTATTACTTCATCCGGTTTCAGGGTGGTCATTGCAGCGTGTCTCGCAATTGTGTCTGGACAATTGCTGGCGCTTGACAATTATAACTATTGAAAGCTCTACCGTTGGAAAGGATTGTAATGGTCTGCACGAATGGCTTCGAGTGCCGGCGCTGACCGATGACCCTCTCGAACTACGACGGCAAATAGGCGATCGCCGTTTCGATGCTGTGGTGGCTGGCAATGAATTCGCAGTGATCGCCGCGGATGTACTGGCCGCGGAATTAGGTCTTTATCACAACCGATTGGACAGAATTCGTTCTTCGCGCAATAAAGCATTAATGCGAGTGGCCTTTGCCGAGAAACAGATTCCACAGCCGCGAGTGCTTGCGGTACTGGCATCATTGGATGAGAGTCGAGACTTGGATTGGACAAAAATTTCATTCCCGGTGATTGTAAAACCAGTCGATATGGCAATGAGTCTTTTCGTAAGAAAGTGTGATACACGACAGCAAGTAGAGGATACGCTTGAAAAAATATTTCTCTTTAAACATTCACGCCTCACCAACTATGCATTCACTGCCCAAGCGCTGATTGAAGAATTTGCCGAAGGCCAGGAATACAGTCTGGAAGGCGTTATTGAACAGGGGAGTCTGGTACATAGAGTTTTAACGACAAAGTTCGTTTCACCGCTACCAGCATGTTATGAAGTGGGGCATATCAGTGGCGAAGAGGTACCGCCGCAGCATGACGCCGCCCTTAGCCAGATTTGCGAGCGTATCGCGCAATGTTGGGGGATGCGGAGCGGGGTGATTCATCTTGAGTTCAAGATGACTGCGCAACAGTTGTGGGTGATTGAGGCCGCTGCCCGTGCCCCCGGCTGTCATATACCGGAGTTGGTGGAATTGCGGCATGGCTACTCCATAGAAGAGGCATTCGTACGACTGCGCGCGGGTTTGCCATGGCGCGACGGAACCCCCTTTACGAAAGCACCCGGCTGGGTAGGTATTCGTTTTTCGTTCTTGGATCAACGGTCACTTGAAATAACAGACGATTTGGAAGTGTTGACTGAGCATCATGATGCTGCAGAAGCACTGCCAGGAGCGGAGGCCTATTCAGTTAATCAACGTACCGGTTACGCAATAGTACGCAGCGCATCATTTGAATCGATTTCACGCTTTGTAGGTAAACTCTGAGGGGAACGATGAAATGAACGTGCTTTTATGCGGCGGTATCCGAGACCATCACGATTATCTATATCAAGCCGGCTATCAGGTTACTTGGTTACTCAATCGCAGTAGCTTGACACCTGAGGATTGGAATTCCTCCGCGAGGCGCTTTATCGTTTATGCGCCGGAAGACTCGTACACACTGTTGGCAGAACAAGTACGACAATTGCACCAACAATTGGATTTTCAGCGAGTGTTCGCGTTTCACGATGACTCTCAACAACTCGCGGCTCATTTGGCACATGCCATTGGTCGTGACTTTCCCATCAGCCATGCTGCCGTGCATAACACGCGCAATAAAGTTGCTGCTCGGCTGGCGCTGGATGGGGCAGGGGTACCGAGTTGCTGGTATGCAGAGGCAACGGATAAACAAGCGTTGTTTGGCATTTTGCGACAGTGTGAATTAGCCAAAGTCATCATAAAACCATCGGATGGGACGGGCAGTATTGGTGTCGTAGCGCTGGAGGAACCTGCGAATGTCGATGAAGGGTGGCTGGATGAACATGTCACCTGTTACCCGGTACTGGTCGAAGAATTCCTGTGCGGCAAGGAGTTCAGCGTTGAATCGTTCAGCGTTAGTGGCCGCCACTATGTGCTGGGTATCACAGAAAAGTTTATCGATGCCGCCAGCTTCATCGAAATCGGTCATGTATTTCCGGCGGAACTGGACTCATTGATAACTGAAGAAATAACCTCCTACGTCGCCAAAGTTCTAGCCGCCACGGGTATTGAACATACTGTGGCGCACACAGAGATTATGTTGACTGCCCAAGGACCGAGGTTGATCGAGACGCATACCCGGGTAGGGGGGGACTACATCCCTCAGCTGGTACGGCAGGTTACGGGGGTGGACCTTTATGAAATTGGTGCGCGCCTGCAGGAAGGGCACTGGTCCTCTTATTTTGTCGAGCAATATACGGTGCCCGCCAGCGATGGCTGGTGCGGAATCAGGTATCTGCTGCCGGATGCGCCTGGGCGAATCGTCAAGTCAGTGCATGGAGTAGAACAAGCGCGGGCGTTTCCTGGTGTAGTGCAGGCACATGCATTGCGTAAGCCCGGTGAACGGATCAAGTCGCTTATCGAAAGTTTCCCACGCACTGCCTATGTGATCGCCAAGAGCCCGTCACGTACTGAGCTGTGCGATATTCTTACCGCCGCTATTGGAAGCATTCACTATGAGTACGAATGACTCCATCGAGGAAGGGGGGGCACGTATTCTGGTACCGGTTACAGCTTTTCTTTGGGCGGAGTTTGCGCTTAACGTCGGACGCGGCTATCTACTGATAGTTTTCACCCTGCTCCTGTACCGCACCAGCGGCAGCCTATGGAACAACTTAGTCTATGTGACCAGCGATGTTCTCTTTGCATTCGTCGCACCTTTGCTAGCCGGTGTCTGGGTGGATCGCAAAGGTCCAGGGGGATTGTTGTTCCGTTCTGTCACGCTCATGAGCCTGGTTCTGCTGGTATGTGGGGGGCTGGCATGGGGCAACGAGGTGTCGGCAGCCAGCGTACTGGCAGCAAGCTTGATCACTGGCATGTTGAATGCCTGCGTGCGTGTGTGCGTCTTTACCCTGACTCCTGCACTTGCAGCAAAGCATGAACTAATGCAGATCAATGGTCGGCAACAGGTCGCGTTTCAGCTTGGCAATTTGAGTGGAGTACTGTTGGCGGGTGCTTTGTTCGACCAGATAGGCTTGGGTGCCTCATTCCTCATCGTTGCCGCATTCACCGCGATGGCTTCACTAGGCTACCGGCAGGCGGTGATCGGACTAGCACGTCCCAGCGATATACCTGGCTTTACTCGCAACTTGCGTGCAGGTTTTTTTCAGCTGGTGCCCGCCTTGTTTCAAAAAAAAATGCTGATCGCGCTATTCGCGCTGGGAGCCAGCGATTTGATTGCTATCAGTATGTTCAACTTGATGTTACCGGTACTGGTGACAACTCACTTCGGCGGTCAATCTTTTGCGCTGGCTATTGTTGATTCATTTTACACCGTCGGTTCCGTGGTGCTTGGTTGGATGGTGGGTCGTTTTGCACTGAAGGGACGAGAATTACATCCGTTGTTATTGCTGATGCCGGTTGTGCTGTTGAGCACAATGCTACAGTCCATATGGTTCAACCGCATCACCTGTTTTGTTGTTGTGTTTGGATTAGGTTTTTTGGTGTCCTCCTATACAGTCTATTTCACCGCGACTATCCAAGCTCTCGTGCCCGCGGCATTACGTGGGCGCTTCGCTGCATTGCGCAGGATGGTTTCGACTGTCGTTGTTTCCGGTACGTCGGCGATATTTGCGGCGAGCTACGCAAATCAAGGTTTAGTCGGTGCTGTGTGGGCAACTATGGGCATTGCGTTGGCCATTCTGGCTGGAGGCATTGGCTGGGTATGGATGCGGCGTGGTTCCTATGAGTTGCTACTTGCCAACATCAGGGAAGGCTGTACTGCAGATCGAAGCGAATACGATGACTTGAAACCAATATTTGATCCTCTTCTTCAACTTGCCTCGACAGGGAATGATCGCCGCTCATGAATGTTGCCAACCACGTTATTGTATTTGGGGGAGGGCCGGGCTTATGCGACCGTGCCCATCATTTCGGTGCGCTTATAACGCTGGTGGATACTCCCTCCGGCTATGATCCGGCGCTGGTTGCGTCGGTTCATCGTACCTTTTTAACCCGTTATGACGATCCGGCTCTGCTGCCAGCTCTGCAAGCGTTGCACGTACAGCAACCTTTTAGTGCCGTGCTTTGCATGACGGAGTTGGGCTTGTTACCAGCGGCGCGGGTGGCTGCCGAATTAGGGCTGCCCGGTGTGAGCCCGGAAGCGGTAGAGCGTACGCGCGATAAGCTGGTGATGCGTGAATGGCTGCAACAACAGGGTTTCTCAAAGGTGCCCTGTTCTCGAGCTGGCTCCACCCAGGACGTCCGGACGTTCGCCCAAGCGTATGGTTACCCTGTGATTGTGAAGCCACGAAGTGGTCAGGGGAGCCAGTCCATAATGCGTTTCGACTCTTTGGAGCAACTCGGCGAGTGCCCGTTAAGCGAACAGGATTACATCGTGGAATCCTTTCTCGCCGGACCTGAGTTTTCGGTCGAGGCATTCAGCTTCGGTGGGTGCCATATGATAGCTGCGGTAACTGGAAAGTTGACCAATAAAGGCGATCAGCACAATCCATTTGTCGAAATCGGCCATGTAGTTCCGGCTCCGATTACCTCCGAAGAACGGCACATAATTGAAGACTATGTGACCCGGTTTTTAACCGTGATGCAGATTAGCGACGGATGCAGCCACACTGAAATCCGTCTCACTGCCACGGGCCCTGAGGTTATCGAGACACATACACGTGTGGGGGGCGACTCCATTCCGACGCTGGTGCGTCAGGCCACAGGCTGCGACTTACTGGACCTCGCGGTTCAATGGCCATTAGGTCTGATAGAGCCGATGGAAGCACTGTCGACGAACTGTGCTGCTGCAATTCGTTTTTTCACCCCTAAGCCCGGTAAAGTCAAAGCGATTACTGGCGTACATCGCTGGCGCGGTACGCCGGGTGTTCTCAATTTGCATCTACCGCTTAAGGAAGGCGAGGTGGTGGGAGAAACTCGAGACTCATTCAGTCGTAGCGGTTATGTTCTGGCTACTGCCCCCACACCTTGCCAAGCTTTAGAGCTGTGTGACACGGTTATCAATGGGATTGTCATTGACATCGAATAAAACCGCGAAATGCCGTGTGCGGTGTTAAACGATCCGGCAGTAAAAACTCCAGTCTGGTAGGCGATCGACATAAGGAAGTGCTTCATGCAGGAAACTAATGACAAAGGCATGCTGATTCGCGGCCGTTTCACACAACGGTTGGCCCGTGTGATGGAGCGAATCAATGCGTCTATCGGGTTTGACCAGAAGATGGCGATGCAAGACATCGCTGGCTCGCTAGCCCATGCGGAAATGCTGGCAGGACAGCACATTATTTCAGCAGAGGATTTTGCGGCGATTCGAGGAGGCCTGGAGCAGATTCGCGAAGAAATCAGCGAGGGGCATTTTGAGTTCTCCGTTGCGCTTGAAGATATTCATATGAACATCGAGTCGCGCCTCAATGAGCTGATTGGTGCTCCTGCCGGCCGTCTGCATACTGCGCGCAGTCGCAACGATCAAGTGGCTACCAGTTTTCGCTTATGGGTGCGGGATGCACATGATCGAGCACTGGAATTGATTAAGGAACTCATTGGTGAGCTACTTGAGTTGGCAGAGCGCAATTCAAGCACCATCATGCCGGGGTTCACCCATTTGCAAAGTGCACAGCCAATTACCTTTGGCCATCATTTAATGGCCTATGTGGAAATGTTCGGTCGCGACTATACACGGCTGCGAGATTCACGCGCTCGCATGAACGAATCCCCACTCGGGGCAGCTGCGTTGGCCGGTACCTCTTTTCCGATCGACCGTGCTTTCAGCGCCAAGGCTCTTGGATTTGCCAAGCCAATGCATAACTCGATGGACGCGGTATCGGATCGAGATTTCGCGATCGAATATCTTGCGGCAGCGTCCCTTGCCATGACCCATTTGTCGCGACTGGCTGAAGAAATCGTTCTGTGGATGTCGCCGCAATTCCGTTTTGTGCAACTGTCTGATGCATGGACTACGGGGTCGTCAATCATGCCGCAAAAGCGCAACCCCGATGCCGCTGAGTTGATCCGCGGCAAAACAGGAAGAGTGACAGGTTCGTTGTTAGGGCTATTAACCGTTATGAAGGCGCTGCCCCTGACGTTTTCCAAAGATATGCAAGAAGACAAGGAGCATACCTTTGATGCGGCCGAAACGCTGGAGTTGTGCCTTGAAGCGATGACCGGAATGATTGGCGACCTGACCCCGGTGCCGGAACGTATGCTGGCGGCTGCGGGCACCTCGCACGCTACAGCGACCGATTTGGCGGATTGGCTCACTCGCGAATTGGGTATGCCCTTCCGTGAGGCTCATCATGTGACTGGGCGCTTGGTGCGGTTGGCTGATGAGCTGAATTGCAGCTTGGACGGCTTGCCGTTGAAAGCCATGCGGGAGGTCCACTCTCAAATCACAGAAGCTGTTTATACCGTATTGAGTGTGGAGAGTTCAGTGAAATCACGTAACAGCTTGGGAGGCACCTCGCCAGAGCAGGTGCGCGGGGAAGTTGCGCGTTGGCGTGCACATTTGCAATTGCTGACGTCACAGGTCAATCCAGTTTATTAAGGCGTAGACGGAAGTAAACGCGGTTGGGTTATTAGTCCAGCCGCGTTTATCTGGATGTCATTGCGAAGCGCTATCTGGATTTTTGGTCGTGGACATTGCCCTGACTCCTGCGCGAGCAATGTAATTAAGTGAGCTGATTGATGACGGTTTCATGGAGTTTTAATTGGCGTCATTGAGTGCAAGCCACGTCTTTTCGCTAAGCTCTATTTTCAAAGCGACCGCATTCTCAATGCCAATTCTCATTGAAGGGCCGAACCTACTCAGGTCCAGGCCAAGACGAATTAGCATTTTTTCCACACCGACGGTCGTGACAGTCACAAGTTGAGTGATGCCTCTGTTCATGGCGAATTCTATGAGCGTCCGAATCGCTGTAGTTGATACATCGGAGAAGCTGAAGGTGCTTTTTTCTGGCGCCTCAATGGCAAAACGACTCAGTTCCCAGATATGTTCAGAGCAGGGTGCTTTGGAACCATGCAGTAGGATGGGGAACGTATGTGCGAGCATGTTTGGGCCGGAGGTTGGTAATATTCGCCAGCATCCTGAAACACAGGATGACTCTACAGAATTGGTGATGATCATGTAATAAGGATTCAAGGCGTCGTAACCGTCAATCTCCATTTCGGCAATGACACTTACGTCCCATTCTTTTTTGTTCTTGAATATTCTGGCACGAAGCTTGTGCATTTCTTGAAGGTGCCGGGCTTCAAGGTTTTCACGACGGTCAATTGAAATAAACATTACCATTCCTTAGTGGGGAGCTGTCGGGAAAGATATATTCATTTTGAATAAAATGATGCCTACGAGAATTGGGAGGTATTCCTCTGTCCGGTCGAATGGTAACGTGTGATTTTAAAGGGCTCAGAGCTATTCATGACTGTTAAGAAAAATTATTGCGAAGGGGGCGTAACCAAATCGGCAGTCCGTTTGCGCCTGTCGCGTAAGCAAAGCCAAAAGGCTTTTTGGTCGAAATTTGGGATCAGTCAGGCATGCGCCAGCAGGATCGAGTGCTCAACTAAATTACCGCCGCCCGTCCTTATCTTGCTTGGTTTGTATCTCGATGAAGTTATTACGGATGCCGACTTGATGCGCTATGCCCCTAAAAGTTAACGGTAGGGTCGCTCTGAGGGGCTAGCAGGGTATGTTAAGGGGTGATGAGTTTTAGTTGAATGGCTTTAATGATGGCCTGTCGCCGTGTGTTGACTTTGAACTTTTTTCGTATGTTTCTGAAGTGAAAATCTATCGCTGCATAAGAACATGCGAGGATGATTGATATTTCCCATGTTGTCTTTCCCGCCGCACTCCATTTAATGACTTCCAGTTCGCGTTTCGTTAAATGTATTTTACTTTGATTTTCTTTGGCGAGAATGCCGATTGCGCTTTCCAGAGCAAAGTCGCGCAAGGCGATTGCATAGGGTAGCGTTACCTGGACATGTTCTTGATAGTCCGTTTTGTGCGTGCTGTCCCACTTAAGGCTGAGCATTCCGGCTTGCCCCTGTGAACCATGCATAGGGAGAGTAACTCCTTGGAGGAGGTCATATGACGAGGCTTCTTCAAGGAACTCTAACTCTCGAGTGCCTGTGTAGATTTCTTCTTTCCAAATCAGAGGGAGATTAGACTTGAAACTGTGAGACACCACCGGGTCTATGTCCGCATAGTTTTTATCATCATACGTTTTTCGCCATTTTTCAGGGTAATTACTGAGGATGGTAGCGCTTTTGTTGTGGGTATCTAATCCGGGCTTTAATCCGAACAGAAGTTGTGAGTATCCTAGTTTTTCGGATAACTGTTTTAGTGTTTTAAACCACTCCTCCAGGTTTGAGATTTCGCTCAATTTAATGAGTTCCTCAAAAAAAAGCATAACGTATTCCCTTTGTTTAAATGCTAAGGAATAGTCAGCGTACCCTTATCTCCAATTGGAGGTCTTCAACTACTGTGCGCCATGTGTTGATGTCAGTTTGATTATTTTAAAGTGCATTTGGTACATACAATGAGCTAGGCGTAACAGGTTGGCCGGTCTCTGGTCCTGAAACGATCACTGAGACAGAATAGGTTTTGTGTCGTAGGCTAGGCGTCGTTGATGCGACTCTTTGCATGGACTCACCCAGAATGGAAGTTGGAGCACACTGGATGTCATTTTCTACCACGCATAACCTTTTGGTCACTCTTGTCGCGACTCAATCCAGTGACTTCGAAGCGCTTGTGGCCATACGGATTGAGGCCATGCGTGAAAGCCTTGAGCGCATTGGTCGCTTTGATCCCATGCGTGCACGAGAGCGCTTTCGCGATGGTTTTTCTCCCGAGTTCACACGCTACATTGAGGTGTGCGGCGAGCAGGTTGGTTTCGTCGTAGTCAAACCGCTCATCGATGGGTTATTGCTTGATCACTTGTACATCAAGCCGCGTGCGCAAGGGCGGGGCATCGGTTCGGCTGTGCTTCGCCAAGTCTTCATGGAGGCGGATGCATCTGCATTGCCATTGCGGGTTGGTGCTCTCAAAGAGAGCGCGTCAAATCGCTTCTATATTCGTCACGGCTTTCAGTTCGTCGAAAGTAGCGAATTCGACAACTACTATGTTCGTCCGACGGTCCAGATGCGCCCGGCCGCAGATACTTGATCCTGTTTTTAGATATAACCATTATTCAAAACCGATCTGTCCAGCCATAGCATTTACCTGCAATCAGTGGCGTCCTATCTGGAGAGTCCGGCTGATCGGACCTGGATTTCATTCAGCGTCACGGCTATCGGGCTACCCGCCGTCAGGCACCCATGCAGCGTCTACGAAAGGATGGAATCGGCTATGAGTATTTATCAACGAATTGTGTTGTTGCTTAAGATTTTGGTGATGCTGTCTCTCGGCACGTCGGCGGTGGCGTGGGCAGAATGTCAGGACCATGAAAAACAGGCCTTGAACGGGCAAGGCGTGCACAGCGAGCTGATGATCGCTGCGACCGAATCAGACGAAGACGACCCAGACGCCGATGAGGACGAGGAAGAGGAAGAGACGCAAACGTAAATGACAGACCAAAGAAAACCCCTCCTGCCGGACTGATGCGCAGTCTGGCGGAAGGGGTCTGGTCAACTCGGTAAAAGCGCGCCCCGAAATCCGAGGCGCGTTTTTTTATGCCGCGCCGTCGAGGAATTGCTCGGCGTAGTGACAAGCCACTTGGCGGGTGTCGAGCAGGCGCAGGGCCGGCTCTTCAACGCTGCAGCGCTCGGTCGCGTACGGGCAGCGCTTGTGGAAGGCGCAGCCGGACGGCGGGTTCAGCGGGTTCGGCAGTTCGCCGACGATCTTGATTTTCGGCTTGTCCGGATCCGGGTGGATGGTCGGAGTGGCCGACAACAGCGCCTGGGTGTACGGGTGCAGAGGGCGAGTGTAAATGTCCTCTTTCGGACCCATTTCCACCGGGCGACCGAGGTACATCACCATCACATGATCGGCGACGTGACGCACCACGGCCAGGTTGTGGGAGATGAACACGTAGGCGGTGTTGAACTCTTGCTGCAAATCCATGAACAGGTTGAGTACCTGCGCCTGAATCGATACGTCCAGCGCCGAGGTCGGTTCGTCAGCCACCAACACTTTCGGCTGCAGCATCATTGCGCGGGCCAGGGCAATCCGCTGGCGCTGACCGCCGGAGAACATGTGCGGATAGCGCTGGTAGTGCTCGGGACGCAAGCCCACCTGTTTCATCATCGCCTGGACTTTCTCGCGACGTTCCGAGGCGCTCAGGTTGGTGTTGATCAATAAAGGCTCTGCAAGCTGATCACCGATCTTCTGCCGTGGGTTCAGCGACGCGTAGGGGCTCTGGAACACCATCTGCACATCTTTGCGCAGCTGCTTGCGTTGGGCCTTGTCGGCACCAGCGACTTCCTGTCCGGCGATTTTCAAGGAACCGGAGGACGGTTCTTCGATCAGCGTCAGGGCACGGGCCAGGGTGGATTTGCCGCAGCCCGATTCGCCCACGACGGCGAGGGTCTTGCCGGCTTCCAGTTCGAACGACACACCGTTGAGGGCGCGCACGGTCGCATGGCCCTTGAACAGGCCACGGGACACTTCGTAGTGACGGGTCAGGTCGCGGGCGGTAAGTACGACGGCCATTACGCCACCTCCTGATTCAGCGGGTAGAAGCAGCGGGCGAGGCTGTTGCTTTTCGGGTCAAGGGCCGGACGCTGGGTGCGGCAGTTGTCCTGCACATAGGGGCAGCGCGGCGACAACAGGCAGCCTTGCGGGCGGTCGTAGCGACCGGGAACGATGCCCGGCAGCGTCGACAGGCGCGCGGCACCCAGGCTGTGTTCCGGAATGGCCTTGAGCAGTGCTTCGCTGTACGGGTGTGCCGGAATGTCGAACAGTTGTGGCACCTGACCGACTTCAACCGCTTGACCGGCGTACATCACGCACACGCGCTGGGCGGTTTCGGCCACCACCGCGAGGTCGTGGGTGATCAGCACCAGGCCCATGTCCTGCTCTTTTTGCAGGGCCAGCAGCAGGTCCATGATCTGCGCCTGAATCGTGACGTCCAGCGCGGTGGTCGGTTCGTCGGCGATCAGCAGTTTCGGTTCGCCGGCAATCGCCATGGCGATTGCCACACGCTGGCTCATACCGCCGGAGAGTTGATGCGGGTAGGCGTCCATCCGGCTGGCAGCGCCCGGGATTTCCACTTTTTCCAGCAGCTCGATGGCACGCTTGCGGGCGTCCTTTCTGGACATTTTCAGGTGCAGACGCAGCACTTCTTCAATCTGGAAACCGACGGTGTAGCTCGGGTTCAGCGCGGTCATCGGGTCCTGAAACACCATGGCCAGGTCTTTGCCGACGATTTGCCGACGCTGACGGTTGCTGAGCTTGAGCATGTTCTTGCCGTCGAAATTCAGGGCGTCGGCAGTGACGATCCCCGGATGCTCGATCAGGCCCATCAACGCCATCATGGTCACGGACTTGCCGGAACCCGATTCGCCAACAATGGCCAGCACTTCGCCTTTGTCCACGGTAATGTCGAGACCGTCGACCACCGGAACGGCGTTCTTGTCGCCGAAGCGAACGTTGAGATTCTTGATTTCTAACAGTGACATTTGAATCCCCTCAGGCGGCGTTCTTGAGTTTCGGGTCCAGCGCATCGCGCAGGCCGTCGCCCATCAAGTTGATTGCCAGCACGCTGAGCAAAATGGTCAAACCAGGCAGACTTACCACCCACCAGGCGCGTTCGATGTAGTCCCGAGCCGAAGCCAGCATGGTGCCCCACTCAGGCGTTGGCGGTTGTACGCCAAGGCCGAGGAAGCCCAGTGCCGCGGCATCGAGAATCGCCGAGGAGAAACTCAAGGTGGCCTGAACGATCAGCGGCGCCATGCAGTTGGGCAGCACGGTGACGAACATCAGGCGCGGCAGACCGGCACCGGCCAGGCGCGCGGCGGTCACGTAGTCGCGGTTCAGTTCGCCCATCACCGCGGCGCGGGTCAGACGAACATAGGACGGCAACGAAACCACGGCGATGGCAATAATGGTGTTGATCAGGCCAGGGCCGAGGATGGCGACAATCGCCACCGCCAGCAGCAGGGACGGCAGGGCCAGCATGATGTCCATCAGACGCATGATGGTCGGGCCGAGCACGCGCGGGAAGAACCCGGCGAACAGACCCAAAAGGATGCCCGGAATCAGCGACATCACCACCGACGACAAGCCGATCAGCAGGGACAGGCGCGAACCGTTGATCAGCCGCGACAGCAGGTCGCGACCCAGTTCATCGGTGCCGAGCAGGAACTGGATTTGCCCACCTTCCAGCCAGGACGGCGGGGTCAGCAGGAAGTCACGGTATTGCTCGCTCGGGTTATGCGGTGCGACCCACGGCGCGAAGATCGCGCAGAAGATCACCAGCAGCATGAACATCAGGCCGGCGACGGCGCCTTTGTTCCTGGAGAACGCGTGCCAGAATTCTTTGTACGGAGACGGATACAGCAGGCTTTGATCGACTGCTACCGGTGT
The DNA here is from genome assembly GCF_030687935.1 of Pseudomonas cucumis. GTDB lineage: Bacteria > Pseudomonadota > Gammaproteobacteria > Pseudomonadales > Pseudomonadaceae > Aquipseudomonas > Aquipseudomonas cucumis. The sequence goes on from NZ_CP117454.1 coordinate 923,529, forward strand.
AGTGAGAGTGGTCATGGTCTTGATCTCAGCGCTGATGACGGATGCGTGGGTTGGCAAAGCCGTAGAGGATGTCCACCACGAAGTTGACCAGAATCACCAGGCAGGCGATTAACAGGATGCCGTTCTGCACCACGGGATAATCCCGTGCGCCAATGGCTTCGATCAGCCATTTGCCGATGCCGGGCCAGGAGAAAATGGTTTCGGTCAGGACCGCACCGGCCAGCAGCGTGCCGACTTGCAGGCCGACCACGGTCAGTACCGGAATCAGTGCGTTACGCAGGCCGTGAACGAACACCACGCGCGATGGCGACAGGCCTTTGGCACGGGCGGTACGGATGTAGTCTTCACGCAGCACTTCGAGCATCGACGAACGGGTCATCCGCGCGATCACCGCCAGCGGGATGGTGCCGAGCACGATGGCCGGCAGGATCAGGTGATGCAGGGCATCGAAGAACGCCCCGACGTCATCGGCCAGCAGCGTATCGATCAGCATGAAACCGGTGCGTGGCTCGATGTCGTAGAGCAGGTCGATCCGCCCGGACACCGGGGTCCAGCCCAGGCTCACCGAGAAGAACATGATCAGGATCAGGCCCCACCAGAAGATCGGCATCGAGTATCCCGCCAGGGAGATGCCCATCACCCCATGGTCGAACAGGGATCCTCGCTTGAGTGCCGCAATCACCCCGGCCAGAAGGCCCAGGATGCCGGCGAACAACAGGGCGGCCATGGACAGTTCCAGGGTCGCGGGGAATAGAGAGCTGAACTCGGTCCAGACGCTTTCACGGGTACGCAGGGATTCGCCAAGGTCGCCGTGGGCCAACTTGCCGATGTAGTCCAGGTATTGGGCATACAACGGTTTGTTCAGGCCAAGGCGTTCCATTGCCTGAGCGTGCATTTCGGGGTCGACCCGACGTTCGCCCATCATCACTTCCACGGGGTCGCCAGGAATCATGCGAATCAACGCGAAAGTCAGCAAGGTGATGCCGAAGAACGTGGGGATCAGTAACCCCAATCGGCGGGCAATAAAACTAAACATCTTGTGTGGTACCTCATCAGCCGGTTAGGCGTGCCCGGCAGCGCTGGGGTCAGCGAAGCCGGGCGTTTCTTATCTACTTCACCTGGGTGGTGGCGAAGTTATTGGTTGTCAGAGGACTCTGGTGGTAACCCTCGACGTTTTTACGCATTGCCGTGAACATTTTCGGATAGGCCATGGGGATCCATGGCTGGTCCTTGTCGAAAACTTCCTGCGCTTGTTCGTAGAGCGCCGCCCTGGCAGCCGGGTCAGTGCCGCCGCGAGCCTTGTCGATCAAGTCCTGGAATTCCTTATTGCACCACCGGGCGTAGTTTTCGCCGTTTTTCGCTGCGTCGCAACTCAGGTTCGGCGTAAGAAAGTTATCCGGGTCGCCGTTATCGCCGGCCCAGCCTGCCGATACCAGGTCGTGTTCGCCATTCTTGGCACGTTTGAGCATCTCTCCCCATTCCATGACACGAATGTCGAGCTTGATCCCGATCTGTGCCAGATCCGACTGCATCATTTGTGCGCCCAGCAGTGGATTAGGGTTGGTGGGGCCGCCGCCGTTACGGGTAAACAGAGTCAGCACGGTACCTTCCGGTACACCCGCTTCCTTGAGAAGTTCACGGGCCTTACCAAGGTCGCGCGGTGGGTTTTTCAGTTTGTCGTTGAAGCCTAGCAGGGTCGGAGGATAGGGAACGGTACCAATGACGGCGTTGCCCTCGCCGTACAAACTAGTGACGTAAGTCGGCTTGTCGAATGCAATGTTTATCGCCTTGCGTACGCGTACATCGCTCATGTACTTGCGGCTGGTATTCATCGCGGTGTAGCTGGTGGTCATTGCGGCCAGTTCGTCGACCTTCAGGTTCTGGTCGGCCTTGATGCTAGGGACATCATCGGGTTTGGGGTACAACGCGATCTGGCATTCGTTGGCCTTCAGTTTTTGCAGGCGCACGTTGTTGTCGATGGTGATCGCGAATATGAGCGGATCAGCCGGGGGCTTGCCACCGAAGTAATCCGGATTGGCCTTGAAACGGACCTGAGCGTCCTTGGCGTAGCGCTGGAAAACGAACGGGCCGGTGCCGATTGGCTTGTTGTTCAGGTCGCCGGCCTTGTTGGCCTTGAGCAACTGGTCGGCGTACTCGGCGGAGTAGATCGATGAGAAGGCCATGGCGATGTCGGCCAGGAACGGCGCTTCACGGCGGGTCAGGGTGAATTTGACCGTGTTGTCGTCGACCTTCTCGACGCTTTTGAGCAGTTCTTTGAAGCCCATGCTTTCAAAGTACGGGAAGCCCACGCTCGACAGTTTGTGCCATGGGTGTTTCGGGTCCAGTTGACGCTGGAAGCTCCAGACCACGTCGTCGGCGTTCATGTCGCGGGTCGGCTTGAAGTAGTCGGTGGTGTGAAACTTGACGCCTTTGCGCAGGTGGAACGTGTAGGTCAGACCGTCCTCGCTGATGTCCCAGGAGTCGGCCAGTGCCGGAATCACTTCAGTGGTGCCTGGCTTGAAGCCCACCAGACGATTGAAAATGGTTTCGGACACCGCATCGCCTGTGACTGCAGTCGTGTACTGGACCATATCGAAGCCTTCCGGGCTGGCTTCGGTACAGACCACCAAGGGTTTGGCCGAGACGCCAACGGCGACACTCAGCAACGCGGCAGCGATGGCCGCTCGTAGGGGAAGCATTTTCATCTAGAGCCCTCTGCAATCGGTTGAACAGAAAAGCCGGACGGCCGACTCATCATGAGTCAGCCGCAGGCATGCGTTTTACAAAATGTTGAACGGGATGGTGGTCACGAGACGGAACTCGTTGAGGCTGCCATCCGCCTGATTTTCGCTGGCGCGGTGAGCGGTGTAGGTTGCGCGGATAGCAGTGGCCTTGAGTGGACCGCTCTGCACGGCGTACGAAGCACCGATGCCGTATTCATAGTGGTGTTCGCCATCCTGACTCTGGATACCGTCGTAACCCTTGTCCGCCACGCCGCCGTTGCCGGTGTAGTGAGTGCCGTCGATGCCCCAGCCGCGAGCCTGGTAGATGTTGAATTTCAGGCCAGGCACGCCGTATTCGGCCATGTTCAGACCGTAGGCAATCTGGAAGGACTTCTCGTTCGGGCCGTTGAAGTCCGAGAGCAAGGAGTTGGCCAGGTAGATGCCGTTGGTTTCGTGCAGGTAGTCGAAGTACTCGTTACCGTTCACTTCCTGGTAGGAGAAGGTCAGGCTGTGAGCCTGGTGGGTCAGGCCGAACGACAGGGAGTAGGTGTCGTTGTCGATTTTGCCTATGAGGGCTTTACCTTCTTCCTGGGTTTTGTAGTAGTTCAGGCCGGTGGTCAGGCTCAGGACCTGGCTGTCGCCCAGCACATGACTGGCGCCGAAGTAGTACTGGTTCCAGATGTCTTCGGCCTGGGTCGCCCAGAGGCTGGTGGTCAGGCTGGCGAATGGGGTGTAGGTGATACCGCCCGTGTAGACGTGATCGGTTTCAACGATGCCGTTGGCGTATTCGGTACGGAATTTACGCTGGCTTTCTTCGGTACGCGGAGAGTTGCGATCGAAGGTGGCTAGGTCGAAAGCCAGGTTGTTCAGCTCTTCGCTGTGGATGGCCACACCTTGGAAGCTCGAAGGCAGCGCACGGTTACCGATGACATCGACCATCGGGCTGCTGAAGTTCTGGCGGCCAGCGGTCAGGGTGGTGTTGGACACACGGGCCTTGACGTTGGCCAGGCCCAGTTTGCTCCACTGGTCGACGGCGTCGCCACCTTCTTCGGTCAGGGTACGGTTGTTGCCCGCGCCTGGACGGGTACCCGGTGCGCCGCCGTTGTTGGACGCCAGATCCTTGCGATCACGATCCAGAGCGATGGCGTTGTAGGCGGCCACTTCGGTGCTGAAGCCTACGGTGCCTTCAGTGAAGCCGGAGTTGTACTTGAGGATGGTGCCCTGAACCCAGTTGATACGACGATCAGTCGGGGTCGATACACCGTCTTTCTTGTAGCTGAACTTGGCGCCACGTTTTAGTTGTTCGTTGGCGTACCAGTTACGCGTGCTGCCAGTGATCGACTGGCCTTCGACAAACCCGGTTGCTTCGGCTTGAGCGCTTTTGGTGTTGACCGTAACCGGGGTGAAAGCCTGACTCTGGGATTCTGCGTACGCCGTGGCGGTCACGCTGCTGATGGCAAAGGCCAATAACGCGGTGCTGCTCAGTTTCATGGGTGAAGCTCCTTACTTTCTTTTTTTTAATGCCGGTCTTTTTTGGTGATCCGGCTATTTGGTTTGCAACTCATGCAGGCATCGCAAACGTTTGCTATAGGCCGGATTGGCGAATTACGGCAATACGCTTGCGTGAGGGCGGAATCCGCCCCCAGCGTTTTGGCTAATCGGTTATTGGTCGATACTGACGCCCGAGAACACGTTGCGACCGAAAGGACTCACCTTGAATCCTTCGACTTTGGCGCTCAACGGCTGGTTGACCGTCGAGTGGGCGACTGGCGTGATCGGCACCTGCTGCTTGAGGTACTGTTGCGCCTGTTTGTAGAGCACGGTGCGCTGGTCACGATCGGTCACGACCTTGGCCTGCTTGATCAGCTTGTCGTAAGCCGGATCACACCACATGGAGTAGTTATTGCCGCCAATGGCATCGCAGCTGTAAAGCGTGCCCAGCCAGTTGTCCGGGTCACCGTTGTCACCGGTCCAGCCGATCAGGCTAATGTCGTGCTCGCCGTTCTTGGTGCGCTTGATGTACTCGCCCCATTCGTAGCTGACGATCTTGACCTTGAGACCGATCTTCGCCCAATCCGCCTGGAGCATTTCGGCCATCAACTTGGCGTTGGGGTTGTACGGACGCTGAACCGGCATGGCCCAGAGGGTGATCTCGGTGCCTTCCTTGACGCCGGCCGCCTTGAGCAGTTCCTTGGCTTTTTCCGGGTTGTAGGCGGTGTCTTTGATGGTGTCGTCGTAGGACCATTGGGTCGGTGGCATGGCGTTTTGTGCCAGTTGCCCGGCGCCTTGATACACCGCGTTGAGAATGCCTTGCTTGTTCACCGCCATGTCCAGCGCCTGGCGCACTTCGAGCTGATCGAACGGTTTGTGCCGCACGTTATAGGCGATGTAACCAAGGTTGAAGCCGGGCTTCTCGATCAGTTGCAGTTTCGGATCGTTTTTCAGCGCGGTTACGTCGGCCGGGCGCGGGTGCAGGGTGATCTGGCATTCGTTGGCCTTGAGTTTCTGCACGCGCACCGAGGCGTCGGTGTTGATGGCGAAAATCAGGTTGTCGAGCTTGACCCGGCTCGGGTCCCAGTACTGCTTGTTGCCGCTGTAACGGATGTTGGAATCTTTCTGGTAGCTCTTGAACACGAACGGGCCGGTGCCGATCGGCTTCTGGTTGATATCGCTCGGCTTGCCGGAGGCCAGCAACTGGTCGGCGTATTCGGCGGAAAGGATCGCGGCGAAGCTCATGGCGATGTTCTGGATGAATGCGGCGTCGACGTTGTTGAGCGTCATCACCACGGTGAGCGGCCCGGTCTTCTCGACCTTGGCGATGTTCTTGTTCAGGCTCATCCCGTTGAAATACGGGAACTCGGTTGGATAAGCCTTTCGGAAGGGTTGCTGCGGATCGAGCATGCGATTGAAGGTGAACAGCACGTCATCGGCGTTGAAATCGCGGGTCGGTGTGAAGTACTTGGTGGTGTGAAATTTCACCCCTTCGCGCAGGTGAAAGGTGTACTTGAGACCGTCCTCGGAAATATCCCAGCTCGTTGCCAGGCCCGGTACGACGTTGGTGGCACCTTTTTCAAATTCTGCCAATCGGTTGTACAGCGGCTCGGCGGCGTCGTTATCGGTCGCCGTGGTGTATTGCGCGGTGTCGAAGCCCGCGGGGCTGCCTTCGGAGCAGAACACCAGGCTGTTATTGGCGGCCTGGCTGATGGAAGTGACGGCCAGCAGGCCGGTGCCCAGCAATGCGGATAAAACCAAGGTATGGCGCATGACGCTCCCTCTTGTTTAGTGTTTTATCAATGAGCCTGGTCCCGTCCAGGGCACTGAAGCCTCATTGATCTCAAACCATCGCGTGCAGCGATTACCGAGAGCCCACGCATGAACTGGTCAGATCCCGACGGTATGAACCGTGGGTCTGGCAGTAAATGTGTAGAGTCTGAAAGACTCGTAGGAAAAGGCGACGCGTCCTAAACCTCTGCTGAGGTACGCAGCGGATTTGTCTGTCAGTTAATTCCTACTGTCTCGGTAGATAAAGCAACGGCGACGTGAATAACGTCGCCGTTGCCAAACCTTATTTGCTGACGCTGACGCCGTAGAAGGAGTTCAAGCCAAATGGGCTGATCTTGAAGTCCTGCACGTTGTTGCGCATGGGTTGGAACACCGTCGAGTGAGCGATAGGTGTCATTGGAACGGCGTCTTTGAGGACGTGTTGCGCCTGTTTGTACAGTTCAGTGCGCTTGGCCTGATCGGTCGTGCGCTTGGCTTCTTTAACGATGCCGTCGAACTTCTTGTCGCACCATTTGGAGAAGTTGTTGCCCTGCAACGAGTCGCAACCGAACAGCACGTTGAGCCAGTTATCCGGGTCACCGTTGTCGCCGCTCCAGCCAATCAGCATCGCGCCGTTTTCGCCGCCTTTGGAGCGCTTGATGTACTCGCCCCACTCGTAGGTCACGATCTTCGCTTTGATCCCGATCTTGGCCCAGTCGGACTGCAGCATTTCGGCCATCAGCTTGGCGTTCGGGTTGTAAGGACGTTGCACTGGCATCGCCCACAGGTTGATCTCGGTGCCTTCCTTGATGCCCGCTTCCTTGAGCAGCTCTTTGGCTTTCTCAGGGTTGTACGGCGCATCCTTGATGGTGGTGTCGTAAGACCACTGGGTCGGTGGCATGGCGTTGACGGCCAGTTGGCCGGCGCCCTGGTAAACCGAGTCGATGATCTGCTGCTTGTTGACGGCCATGTCCAGCGCCTGACGCACTTTCAACTGAGCCATCGGGTTCGGCTGATCGCTGCCCTTGATCTTGTCCATCACGTTATAGGCGATGTAACCCAGGTTGAAACCGGCCTGGTCAGGCACCTTCAGGGTTTTGTCTTCCTTCAGCGCCTTCAGATCGGCGGGACGAGGGAACAGGGTGATCTGACACTCGTTCTTTTTCAGTTTCTGAATACGTACCGACGGGTCGGTGGTGATGGCGAAGATCAGGTTGTCGATCTTCACGTCGTCAGGCTTCCAGTAGTCCTTGTTCCCGGTGTAGCGGATGTTGGAGTCTTTCTGGTAGCTCTTGAATACAAACGGGCCAGTACCGACCGGCTTCTGGTTGATGTCGGCGGCTTTGCCTTCCTTGAGCAACTGGGCAGCGTACTCGGCGGACTGGACCGAGGCGAAACTCATGGCCATGTTCTGAATGAACGCGGCATCAACTTCTTTGAGGGTGAACTTGACGGTGTGGTCGTCGACTTTATCGATCTTGGTGATGTTGGTGTCCATCCCCATGTCGGTGAAGTACGGGAATTCGGTCGGGTACGCCTTACGGAACGGGTCATCCTTGTTAATCATGCGATTAAAGGTGAACAGCACGTCGTCGGCGTTGAACTCACGAGTTGGCTTGAAGTACGGGGTGGTGTGGAACTTGACGCCTTCACGCAGGTGGAAGGTGTAAGTCAGGCCGTCATCGGAAATGTCCCACTTGGTCGCCAGGCCAGGAACAACGGCGGTGCCGCCGCGTTCGAACTGGGTCAGGCGGTTGAACATGGTTTCTGCAGAGGCGTCGAAGTCGGTTCCGGTGGTGTACTGACCAGGATCGAAACCGGCCGGGCTCCCTTCGGAGCAAAACACCAGGTTAGTCGCAGCGACGGCGAAAGGTGCGCTGGCTAATAAGCTTGCGCCGACTAAAAACGGAATGACCGCGTGTTTAAGCATGGTGGCCTCATGATTGTTGTCATTTTTGGAATTAGAGGACGACCTCGTGAGTCGACCTGCGGATACTTATGCAGGGGCCATACCCAATGCAAGATCCTGAATGGCCACAAACCTTAAACAGTGGCACGAACGTACCTTAATGTCGCATATGTATAAATACTGACGCATTTGACCGTTTGCGCAGGTTTTTTACGGTGCAAATCGCGCACCGACAAGGGGCAACCGGGGCGTTTGGTGCACCCGGTTGGCGCCTGGTGTTACTTATTTATACCCACTCCATAGAAGGGAGTAAGGCCGAAAGGGCTGATCTTGAAGTCGCTGACTTCCTTGCGCAGTGGCTGAAACACCGTCGAATTCGCAATGGGTGTAATCGGCACCTGTTGCTTAAGGATTTGCTGTGCCTGTTGGTACAGGTTGACCCGCTGCTGTTTGTCGGTGGACACCTTGGCTTGTTGCACCAGCTTGTCGTAGGCCGGGTCACACCACTTGGCGTAGTTGCTGCCTTTCACCGCGGCGCAGCTGTACAGCACGCCGAGCCAGTTGTCCGGGTCACCGTTGTCGCCGGTCCAGCCGTAAATCATGGCGTCGTGTTCGCCGTTCTTGGCGCGCTTGATGTACTCGCCCCACTCATAGCTGACGATGTTGGCCTTGATGCCGACTTTCTCCCAATCCTGCTGGATCATCTGTGCCGACATCCGCGCGTTGGGGTTGGAGGCGCGCTGCACGGTCATGGCCCACAAATCGATAGTGGTACCGGGTGCAACCCCTGCTTCTTTCAGTAGCGCTCGGGCTTTGGTCGGGTCGTGTGGTGCGTCTTTGATACTCGGGTCGTAGGACCATTGCGCTGGCGGCAAAGCGTTTTGCGCCAGTTGCCCGGCACTCTGGTAGACCGCTTTGATGATCGCCGGTTTGTCGATGGCCATATCCAGGGCTTGACGCACCTTGAGCTGGTCCAGCGGCGGATGGGTTACGTTGTAGGCGAGGAAGCCGAGGTTGAAACCGGCTTGCTTGAGGACTCGCAGGTTTGGATCTTTCTCCATCACTTCAATGTCTGCCGGGCGCGGGTAGCCGCCGACTTGGCACTCGCCGGCCTTGAGCTTCTGCAAGCGCACGGCGGCGTCCGGGGTGATCGAGAAAATCAGGTTATCGAGCTTCACGTCCTCGGGTTTCCAGTAGGCCTTGTTGGCGGCGTAGCGGATCTGCGAGTCTTTTTGATAGCGCTTGAACACGAAGGGGCCGGTGCCAACCGGTTTCTGGTTGAGGTCGGCGGCTTTGCCTTCTTTCAACAGTTGGGCGGCGTATTCGGCTGACTGCACCGAGGCGAAGCTCATGGCGAGGTTTTGCACGAACGCGGCGTCGATGTTGTTCAGGTTGAAGCGCACGGTGTGGTCGTCGATCCTGTCGATGCTTTTGATCGTGGTGTTCAGGCCCATGTCGGTGAAGTATGGCGACTCGGCGGGGTAGGCTTTACGGAACGCATTCTGCGGGTCGAGCAGGCGCTGGAAGGTGAACAACACGTCGTCGGCGTTGAAGTCGCGGGTCGGGGTGAAGTAGTCGGTGGTATGGAATTTCACGCCTTCGCGCAGGTGGAAGGTGTAGGTGAGGCCGTCCTTGGACACGTCCCATTTTGTTGCCAGGCCGGGTTCGATTTCGGTGCCGCCGCGTTTGAATTGGGTGAGGCGGTTGAAGACGGTTTCGGCGGAGGCGTCGAAGTCGGTGCCGCTGGTGTATTGGCTGGGGTCGAAGCCGGCCGGGCTGGCTTCGGAGCAGTAGACCAGGGTGGTGGTGGCTTGAGCGGTTTGTGCCAGTGATGCGGTTGTGGCGAGGGCGAGTGCGAGCAGGAATGGTTTGACGGTGGTTCTTTCCATGGAGTCCCCGAGGGCGTGGCGGCGGTGTTTTCCTGAGGGTAGCGTTGTTGGCGGGGCGGGCGGAAATATCGTTTTTTGAGGGGGCCCCCTCTGTTCGGGCATACCCCTTGGTGGCGGCCTGACAGCCGACCCATCTCTTTCGTTCTGTACCCGAATGATCGTTCCCACGCTCCCGCGTGGGAATGCCGCCAGGGACGCTCCGCGTTCCGCTTTTGAATGTTTAACGGATGTATCAGAACTCAGACCTTTCCCACGCATTTTTCAGGTTGTCCGTCGGAAGCGGGCTCTCTGGTCTTTGGCTGTCGCTGCGAAATCAGCGACCAGGAGTGGAAACCTGAAATCAGTAGGGCGAAAGCCCTCACGACCATAATGGCAAGTGATGGCTCCAATTGTGATTAGGAGCTGCAAATGGACGATGATAATTCTGATTCGAACTTTAAAAAAACCAACCCAATCGCCGAAGCCTTGTGCGCCGAAGAGCTACTCAAAGACCGCGAAGCCATAAAACGCGCGCTCGACTACTACCTCGATCCGCCCAAGCCTTACGCCGCAAAACCTCGTCGCCCCAGCACGATGTTCCTGGTTTCCCCAGACAGCGACACTGAAAGTCTGCTGGCACAAGCTTGTGAGTCATTGGCCTCGGCCAGTGTCCTGACCAGCGATTTCGCAACAAACCTGATCGGCCCGCAGCGCAATACGGTGTTGGCGATTCAACAGATCATCATGCTGGCGGAGTTGGCGGTGAATCGGGCGTTGGATCGGGTTGATCCGCAGTCTTAATCCTGAATCACCGCGTTTTCTGGCACAAAAAAAACGGCGATCACATCGGTGATCGCCGTTTTTGTGTGCAGGTTATCGAATCATTGCATCAACACTTCAATCGCCCCATCCGCCGTCATGCTGACCTGGCTGGTGCCGGCTTCAACTTCCGGGGTCACTGGCGCGGAATCCATGCCGGCAGCTTTCATCATCATCGGGCCGCGCATGTACGGTTGTGGATAACCATTGCTGTTGAGGTTCAGGTTGACGATTTTGTAGCTCTTGCCGCCCAGGGCGTCGGTGGCCAGTTGGGCGCGGGACTTGAAGGCGGTCACGGCTTCTTTGAGCAGGGCGTCTTCGCTGGCCTTGCGGGTTGGGGTGGCGATGGCGAAGTCCATGCCGCCCATTTTCAGGTCGGTGAGCAGTTCGCCGGTGAGTTTGGAGAGAGCGGCGAAGTCCGAGCTTTCCAGGCGCAGTTCGGCGCGTTCACGCCAGCCGGTGATTTTCTGGCCTTTGGTGTCGTAGATCGGATAGCTGTTGCGGCTGCCCTGGCGCAGGGTGATGTCTTTGACTTCTTTAGCCTGGGCCAGTGCTTTGTTCATGGTGGTGCTGACGTCAGCGGCGAGTTTGGCCGGGTCGGTGTTTTGCTCTTCGGTGTAGAGGGTCACGATCATCAGGTCGCGGGCCACTTCCTGGCTGACTTCGGCGCGCAGGGAGATCTGGTTGTAATGCAGCTCGTCGACGGCCAGGGCCGGGAGGCTGACGACGGTGCCAACGCTTAAGGCAAGAAGGGCGGCGCTGCGGCGCAATGTGTGCATGAAAAGCTCCTTGGACGGTGCGCAGGGGTTAAGGTCCGAACCTGCGTGAAACCATCAGACTCTAGCTTCAATGAGCCGGTTCGCACAGTTACAACTTCGATACAGATGAATAGCAGGTGGCCGCTTCGCGGCCAATCGTGGGCAAGCCACGCTCCCACAGGGGAACGCATTCCAATAATGAAATGGCTTGCCCGCGATGACGTCCATGGAGACGCAGCAAACATCCCTGTCATGTGGTCGTTTGCCGCACTTTCGCCTCTCAGGCCCGTGGCTTGGTTATACTCCGTGCGATCCGCCTGGAGCGCTCATCAGGAGAGCTCATGCTCGCCCCCGTTCAAATCACTTCCGCTACTCGCCAGAACCTCTGGCGGCTGACTTTCATCCGCACGCTGGTGCTGGCCGCTCAGGCCGGTTCCGTGGGCCTGGCCTACTGGTTCGACCTGCTGCCGTTGCCGTGGGTGCAACTGGCAATGACCCTGGGTTGCTCGACGCTGCTGTGCGCGTTCACGGCGGTGCGTCTACGCACCTCGTGGCCGGTAACTGAGCTCGAATATGCCCTGCAACTGGCCTGTGATCTGTTTATCCACAGTGCGCTGTTGTACTTCTCCGGCGGTTCGACCAACCCGTTCGTCTCTTATTATCTGGTGCCGCTGACCATCGCTGCCGTGACCTTGCCGTGGCGCTATTCGGTGATTCTGTCGGGTATCGCCCTGGCGCTGTATACGTTGCTGCTGGCGCGGTTCTACCCGTTGGAAACGTTCCCGATCGCCCGGGAGAACCTGCAGATCTACGGCATGTGGCTGAGCTTCGCCCTGGCAGCAGCGGTGATCACGTTCTTCGCCGCCCGTATGGCCGAGGAGCTGCGTCGTCAGGAAGAACTGCGTGCCATTCGTCGCGAAGAAGGCCTGCGCGATCAGCAATTGCTGGCAGTCGCGACCCAGGCTGCCGGCGCCGCCCATGAACTGGGCACACCGCTGGCGACCATGAGCGTGCTGCTTAAGGAAATGCAGCAGGATCACCCTGACCCGATGTTGCAGGACGATCTGAAGGTTTTGCAGGATCAGGTCAAGTTGTGCAAGGAAACCTTGCAGCAACTGGTGCGCGCCGCCGAGGCCAATCGTCGTCTGGCGGTGGAAATGCAGGACGTCACCGATTGGCTCGACGAAGCCCTGAATCGCTGGCATTTGATGCGCCCGGAAGCCAGTTACCGCTTCCAGCGCCTGGGCCAGGGGACTGTGCCGCGCATGGCGCCGCCACCGGACCTGACCCAGGCCCTGCTAAATTTGCTGAACAACGCCGCCGACGCTTGCCCCGAAGGCTTGCAGGTAACCCTGGACTGGAATGCCGAGGACTTGACCATCAGCATTCGCGACCATGGCGCCGGTGTGCCATTGGCCATTGCCGAACAAATCGGCAAACCGTTTTTTACCACCAAGGGCAAAGGTTTCGGCCTGGGCCTGTTTTTGAGCAAGGCCAGCGTGACACGCGCCGGCGGCTCAGTGAAACTCTACAGTCATGAGGAAGGCGGCACGCTCACCGAGCTGCGCCTGCCCCGTGTCGCCCGAGGAGACGAACATGAGTGACGAGATCCAAGTTGAAGGCGAAGAACTGCCGCATTTGCTGCTGGTAGACGACGACGCAACCTTCACCCGCGTAATGGCCCGCGCCATGGCCCGTCGCGGTTTTCGCGTCAGCACGGCAGGTTCCGCCGAAGAAGGCTTGACCATTGCCCAGGCCGACATTCCGGATTACGCCGCCCTTGATCTGAAGATGGACGGCGATTCGGGCCTGGTGTTGTTGCCAAAACTGCTCGAACTCGACCCGGAAATGCGCGTGGTAATCCTCACCGGTTACTCGAGCATTGCCACCGCCGTCGAGGCGATCAAGCGCGGTGCCTGCAATTACCTGTGCAAACCGGCGGACGCCGATGATGTGCTGGCCGCGTTGCTCTCCGAGCACGCCGACCTTGACACCCTGGTGCCGGAAAACCCGATGTCGGTGGACCGTCTCCAGTGGGAGCACATCCAGCGCGTACTGACCGAGCACGAAGGCAACATTTCCGCCACCGCCCGCGCCCTGGGCATGCACCGCCGCACGCTGCAGCGCAAACTGCAGAAGCGCCCGGTCCGTCGCTGAACCGGCGCTGAACAATTGTTGTCACACCTCGTTACAAGCCGAGCCGTTCATTTATGATCGGCTCGTGTGTGTTCTTTTCTTTATCGAGCCTTATCCATGAATCAGAACGCTGAATATTCCGCGGTCAACGATGCTGTGCGCGGGCAGTTTTTTCGCAAAGTCTGGGCGATGACCACGCCTTACTGGCGCAGCGAAGAGAAGGGCAAGGCCTGGACATTGCTGATCGCGGTGATCGCACTGTCATTGTTCAGCGTGGCGATTTCGGTGTGGATCAACAGTTGGTACAAGGATTTCTACAACGCCCTGCAGAAGAAGGACGAAGCGGCGTTCTGGCAGTTGATCCTGTATTTCTGCGGCATCGCCGCCGTGGCGATTCTCGGCGCGGTGTATCGGCTTTATCTGACTCAGATGCTGACCATTCGCTGGCGGGCGTGGCTCACCGAAAAGCACTTCGCCCGCTGGCTCGCCAACAAAAATTACTACCAGCTGGAGCAGGGCGGTTACACCGATAACCCGGACCAGCGGATTTCCGAAGACCTCAACAAGTTCACCACCAATACCTTGGGCTTGGGCCTGGGTTTGATCCGTAACATCGTTAGCCTGGTGTCGTTCTCGATCATTTTGTGGGGCGTGTCGGGCAGTATCGAAGTGTTTGGCTTCACGATCCCCGGCTACATGTTCTGGTGCGCGCTGGTTTATGCCGCCGTCGGCAGCTGGCTGACGCACGTGATCGGTCGTCGCTTGATCGGCCTCAACAATAACCAGCAACGTTTCGAAGCCGACTTGCGTTTCTCCATGGTGCGGGTCCGCGAAAATGCCGAAAGCATTGCGCTATACAACGGCGAGCCCAACGAGAACCGTCGTTTGAGCAGCCGCTTCGGTCTGGTCTGGCACAACTTCTGGGACATCATGAAGGTGTCCAAGCGCCTGACCTTCTTCACCTCCGGTTATGCGCAGATCGCAATCATCTTTCCGTTCATGGTCGCGGCGCCGCGTTACTTCGCTGGCAAGATCGAGCTTGGTGAGCTGATGCAAATCAACTCCGCATTCGGCAACGTCCAGGAGAACTTCAGCTGGTTCATCAGCGCGTACCAGGACCTCGCCGAGTGGCGTGCCACGTGTGATCGTCTGCTGAGTTTCCGTCAGGCCATGACCGACAACGAAGAACGCGCACCGGCCATCGACGTGCAGAATCAAGGCTCGGCGCTGAAGGTGCAAAACCTTGGGCTCGACCTCGCTGACGGTCGTCATCTGCTCACCAACGCCGACATGACCGTGGAGGAGGGCGAGCGCGTCATGCTCAGCGGTCGTTCCGGCAGCGGCAAGTCGACGTTGCTGCGGGCGATGGGGCACCTTTGGCCGACTGGCCACGGCAGCATCCGTCTGCCGACGGGGCGTTATCTGTTCCTGCCGCAAAAACCCTATCTGCCGATTGGCACCTTGCGCGAAGCGCTGAGTTATCCACAACCCGGCGACACCTACCCGCACGAGCGTTATGCCCACGTGCTGGAAACCTGCCGTTTGCCGCACCTGGTTTCGCGTCTGGATGAGGCCAATCACTGGCAGCGCATGCTCTCGCCGGGTGAGCAGCAACGTCTGGCCTTTGCCCGTGCGCTGCTTTATGCGCCGCAATGGCTGTACATGGACGAAGCGACTTCGGCGATGGACGAAGAGGATGAAGCGTCGTTGTATCAGGCGTTGATCGATGAATTGCCGGGCTTGAGCATTGTCAGCGTCGGCCATCGCAGTAGCCTGAAACGTTTCCATCCACGGCATGTGCGTATCGAGAATGGCCATCTGGTGGACCAAACCGTGACCGCCTGATCACCACCGCCTCGCTCCTACAGAGGCGGTGGTGATCGTACAACCGTGTTGAGCTATGATGCGGATTCAGCCGAATTTTCGAGAAAGACGTTCACCATGGAAAACCCGATCGACGCACCTCGCCTCCCTCGCAAGCGCCGCAGCCTCGCTCAGGAACTGGTGACGGTGCTGTCCGAGCAGATCCGCGACGGTCAGCTCAAACGTGGCGACAAGTTGCCCACCGAGTCGGCGATCATGGATGCCCATGGCGTCAGCCGCACCGTGGTGCGCGAAGCGATTTCCCGTTTGCAGGCCGCCGGGCAAGTGGAAACCCGCCACGGTATCGGCACCTTTGTGCTCGACACGCCGAGCCCGAGCGGTTTTCGCATCGATCCGGCCACCGTGGTGACCTTGCGTGATGTGCTGGCCATTCTGGAATTGCGCATCAGCCTGGAAGTGGAATCCGCCGGCCTTGCCGCGCAACGTCGCAGCGCTGAGCAGTTGGCGTTGATGCGTGCAGCGCTGGATGCGCTGAATGAAAGCGCTTCCCACGCCAGCGATGCGGTGGCTTCGGACTTCCAGTTCCACTTGCAAATTGCCCTGGCCACCGGCAACCGCTACTTTACCGACATCATGACCCATCTGGGCACCAGCATCATTCCGCGCACGCGCCTTAATTCCGCGCGTCTGGCCCATGATGATCAACAGCACTACATGAGTCGTCTGAGTCGCGAGCACGAAGAGATTTACGACGCAATTGCCCGCCAGGATTCCGATGCGGCGCGGGCCGCGATGCGGTTGCATCTGACGAATAGCCGCGAGCGGTTGCGCCAGGCCCATGAAGAGGCGCAGGCGCAGCGTTGATGGGTGCTTACAGTTCGAGACGGACAGTCAGAACCGGGGAGACAACCGGAGGACTGAATGCGTTGGTAATGGTGTAATACAGTGTGGCGCTGGCACCTGCGATCAACCCCTTCGCAAATGTTTCTTTCAGAATATCGAATACGACTGGTTTCCCAAGCGAGCTTGCCGTCAGTACGAACGACCCATGCCACTGGTTGTTGGTAGAGGTCTTAACCGTCAATTCGACTCTGTCACCCACAGTAGCGTTAGCGTGTGGGGGCACGACACCCCGCACTGGGTCCGTTAGATTATGAACGTAAAGCACATCATTAAATGCGTCGGGAAGCACTGGTGGTAGCAAGACTTGTTGTTGTGCAGTCATGATCAAAATCCTTTTAGCGATGAATTGAACCGTTCGGGAGGTGCGCATTACGGCATCGCGCCGACGGAGCCGGTTCGTTAGCTCCTGAGCCATTTAGGCTGAGGCTGCAGTGGGCGGGCTACTGTTAGAAATAACAGTTTCGACGAATGGTATGCGTGGGCATTTCAGAACAAGACTCTCGCCTGGGCGGTCGCAAATGTGATGCGGAGAATCAGGTGCATGAAGCGGGCTCAGGTTTTCTGATTGAGGTGATTTCTTGCCTGACAGATAGCCATCGCGGGCAAGCCCGGCTCCCACAGGTTTTGTGTCGATCACAATAGTGTGAACACACACAGAACCTGTGGGAGCCGGGCTTGCCCGCGATTGCGTCAGTAGCTTTCAATTAATCTTTCAGATTGTCTTCAAAATTCCCCGATCCACCCTCACTGCCAACTCAGCAGCCCCAGGTTTGGCATCAAAAACCGCATTCCCGCGCTCATCCACAACCGCCCGTGCAATTGGCAAGCCTTTCGACAACAATTCCAGCGGCGCGCCTTTCAGCGATTGGCCCGAAGCCAGTTCCAGTTTCAATTTGATAGTCATCAGTGATCCCCTTATCAGGCATTGGCCGCTGAATTCAGCACGCCGGTTGGTTGGTAGTCCTTGAGCAGGAGGTAAGTGCTCCAGCCCCACCAATCATCCACGGTGGCCGTATCGTTCAGGTTGTTGACGTCCTTGCGCCGCAGCACCTTGGCGCCCTCAACCTTGAACAGCGGTGAGAAATTGCCTGCCGGGTTCAGTACCGCTTGCAGGTCGGGCAGTCTTTTCAAAGCAGCGAAGCTGCCGGCCGATGGAGCGGTGCCACCGAGGTACGCCGCGAACACTTCATCCGCCGACACCTGAACCGCTTGATTCACCTGAGCGCGATTGGCGCTGTCGATGGCGTCGAAGTAGCGCTTGTCGCCGTAGGCGTGCCAGCGATCGCCGTTGCCATTGCTCACGTTGAGGCCGAACTTGCTGTCTTCATCGTGCATGAAACGGGTAATCAACGAACCGAGATCACTGGGCGTGACCACCGCCGCCAACTGTTTGCGCGGTACTCGCAGGTGACCGGCGGAATACAGGTCGGTCAGGTAGTGATCGGCAAAAGCGTTCATCGCATAGGCCTGCTCCAACTGCTTTTCATCGCCGCTGTTGTGGGCCAGCACCGCATGTTGCAGCGCTGCCGTGTGCCCGGCGATGTAAGCCAGCAACGCCCATTCGGCAAAGTGGTCGGCATTGTTGGCGGCCAGTTTCAGATAACGCCCCAAAGGGAACAGCGCCGAGACGAAGCTGCCGCCGCCGGTGATTTTGTTCCACTCTTCCGACAACGTATCACCCAAGGCGTCATAAGCCTCGTGCGGCTGTTTACCCTCCCTGATCGCTTGATTGATGGCGGCGATTTCCTTCTGCATGACGCCGAGGATCAACTTCGCCTCGGCGTTTGAGGCCGGCAGTACCGCCAGGGAGTTGAAGGCATTGGTAAAACGCTGGATTCGGTCCGTCGCTGTTGCGCCTTCGCAGATCGGTTGATCGGGAACTCCATAAAAATCACCCCCCAGCGCAATTACTTGCCCATAGGTCAATGCCAGGCCATTGGGCAGGTGCAACTCCACCTGCGAGGCCGGTATGGCAGGCGCATCCTTGACGAAACGCAGCAGGGTGCTGTCGCCGATCGCGGTATGTTCTGCACCTTCAAACCTCAACTGGGGCGCGCTTTTCAGCGCCTTTTTCGGTGGCGTCGGCAGCAGGCCTTGATGCTGATGTTTGGGGCCGTGATGGCCGCCAGCGGTGAGCTTAAGCGTGTCGCCATTGCCAGAAAAGGCGATGCCGTGCTCGGTAAAAAGATCATCCAGATCGGCAATGACCTGTCGGGTATTTTCCTTCGATTGTGCGTGTAGTCCTGACATTTCTAGCTCCTTGATATGTCGTAGGTAGAATCAAATTCAACTGTATGTATATACAGTTATCTGGATCATAGATGAGAACTTTCCTACGTCAAGGGATTACTTTTTCCGACGCAAATTTTGAGGTCCGCGATGAAATGCTGTTGACGGTTATATTTTAAGTTGTACGATGACCTACAACTTCGGCGAAGGCTGAACGGTTTTCTCACACAACGTTGCTACCAGGGTGTTCGAATAATGAATCCACAAGAACTGAAGTCCATCCTCTCTTCCGGCCTGCTGTCGTTCCCGGTCACCGACTTCAATGCTCAGGGCGATTTCCATCGCGCGGGCTACATCAAACGTCTCGAATGGCTGGCCCCATACGGCGCCTCGGCATTGTTCGCCGCGGGCGGCACCGGTGAGTTCTTCTCTCTGGCGGCCAGCGAATATTCGGAAATCATCAAGACTGCCGTTGATACCTGCGCCACGAGCGTACCGATCCTGGCCGGTGTTGGCGGTTCGACTCGTCAAGCCATCGAATACGCTCAGGAAGCCGAGCGTCTGGGCGCCAAAGGCCTGTTGCTGCTGCCGCACTACCTGACCGAAGCCAGCCAGGACGGTGTTGCCGACCACGTTGAAGCGGTATGCAAATCGGTAAAAATCGGCGTGGTGGTTTACAACCGCAACGTCTGCCGCCTGACCGCTCCATTGCTGGAACGTCTGGCCGAGCGCTGCCCGAACCTGATCGGTTACAAGGATGGCCTGGGCGATATCGAGTTGATGGTGTCGATCCGTCGCCGTCTCGGTGATCGCTTCAGCTACCTGGGTGGTCTGCCGACCGCCGAAGTCTACGCCGCAGCCTACAAGGCGCTGGGCGTACCGGTTTACTCCTCGGCGGTGTTCAACTTCATCCCGAAAACCGCGATGGATTTCTACCACGCCATTGCTCGTGAAGATCACGCTACGGTTGGAAAAATCATCGATGACTTCTTCCTGCCGTACCTGGACATCCGTAACCGCAAGGCCGGTTACGCCGTGAGCATCGTCAAGGCCGGGGCAAAGATTGCCGGCTATGACGCAGGTCCTGTGCGTGCGCCGCTGACCGACCTGACCGGCGAAGAGTACGAAATGCTCGCCGCGCTGATCGACAAGCAAGGTGCGCAGTAACACTCGATAAAACCAAGGCCGCTGAGCAATCAGCGGCTTTTTGCGTGAGGAGATGATTCTGTGGCTGATTCAAAACGTTTCGATAACTACATCAACGGCGAATGGGTGGCGGGCAGTGATTATTGCGCCAACATCAACCCGTCCGAGCTGACCGATACCATCGGTGACTACGCCAAGGCCGATCTGGCTCAGGTCCACGCCGCCATTGACGCCGCTCGCGCCGCGTTCCCGGCCTGGTCCACTTCGGGCATTCAGGCACGTCACGATTCACTGGATAAAGTCGGTACTGAAATCCTCGCCCGCCGCGAAGAGCTTGGCACTTTGCTGGCCCGGGAAGAGGGCAAGACTCTGCCCGAAGCCATCGGTGAAGTGACTCGCGCCGGCAACATCTTCAAGTTCTTCGCCGGTGAATGCCTGCGCCTGTCCGGCGATTACCTGCCGTCGGTGCGTCCGGGTGTGAACGTTGAAGTCACTCGCGAAGCGTTGGGTGTGGTCGGACTGATCACCCCGTGGAACTTCCCGATTGCGATCCCTGCGTGGAAAATCGCTCCGGCTCTGGCTTACGGCAACTGCGTCGTGCTGAAGCCTGCTGATCTGGTACCGGGCTGTGCCTGGGCGCTGGCCGAAATCATTTCCCGCGCGGGCTTCCCGGCCGGCGTGTTCAACCTGGTGATGGGCAGCGGTCGCGTGGTTGGCGATGCGCTGGTACAGAGCCCGAAAGTTGATGGCATCAGCTTTACCGGTTCCGTGGGCGTGGGTCGTCAGATCGCTGTCAGCTGCGTCTCGCGCCAGGCCAAGGTTCAGCTGGAAATGGGCGGCAAGAACCCGCAGATCATTCTCGATGACGCCGACCTCAAGCAAGCGGTCGAGCTGTCGGTACAGAGCGCGTTCTACTCCACCGGCCAGCGTTGCACCGCGTCGAGCCGCTTCATTGTCACCGCCGGGATTCACGACCAGTTCGTCGAAGCCATGGCCGAGCGCATGAAGTCGATCAAGGTTGGCCACGCGCTGAAAACCGGCACTGATATCGGTCCGGTCGTCTCGCAGGCTCAGCTTGAACAGGACATGAAGTACATCGACATCGGCCAGTCCGAAGGTGCACGTCTGGTCAGTGGCGGTGGTCTTGTGACCTGCGACACGGAAGGCTACTTCCTCGCCCCGACGCTGTTTGCCGACAGCACAGCGGCGATGCGCATCAGCCGCGAAGAGATCTTCGGCCCGGTGGCCAATATCGTTCGCGTGGCCGATTACGAGGCAGCGCTGGCCATGGCCAATGACACCGAGTTCGGTCTGTCGGCGGGCATCGCTACCACGTCGCTCAAGTACGCCAACCACTTCAAACGCCACTCCCAGGCCGGGATGGTGATGGTCAACCTGCCGACCGCCGGCGTGGATTACCACGTTCCGTTCGGTGGGCGTAAAGGCTCATCCTATGGGGCACGTGAGCAAGGTCGCTATGCGCAAGAGTTTTATACGGTCGTGAAGACCAGCTACATCGGCTCCTGACAGGAAACACCGCGGTATCGGCATCGATACCGCAACACAACTGCTTCACCCGCGCATAAAAATAATCAGTGGGAGTACATCTACAATGCAATCGACCAAGCCGACTCACGTCCGCTATTTGATCCTGCTCATGCTGTTTCTGGTGACCACGATCAACTACGCCGATCGGGCCACCATCGCAATCGCCGGCTCCAGCCTGCAAAAAGACCTCGGCATCGACGCGGTCACCCTCGGTTATATCTTTTCCGCATTCGGTTGGGCCTATGTGGCCGGGCAAATTCCCGGTGGCTGGCTGCTGGACCGTTTCGGTTCGAAAAAAATCTACGCCCTGAGCATTTTCACCTGGTCGCTGTTCACCGTGCTGCAAGGCTATGTCGGTGAATTCGGGCTTTCCACCGCCGTCGTCGCGCTGTTCATGCTGCGCTTTTTGGTGGGCCTGGCCGAAGCGCCATCCTTCCCCGGCAACGCACGTATCGTGGCGGCCTGGTTCCCGACCGCTGAGCGCGGTACAGCGTCTGCGATCTTCAACTCGGCGCAATACTTCGCCACGGTGTTGTTCGCGCCGCTGATGGGCTGGATCGTCTATAGCTTTGGCTGGCAGCACGTGTTCATCGTCATGGGCGTGATCGGTATTGTCTTCTCGGGGATCTGGCTGAAGGTGATCTACAGCCCGCGCCAACACCCGATGATCAACGACGCCGAGTTCAAACACATCGCCGACAACGGCGGCATGGTCGACATGGACCAGGACAAAGGCAAAGGCAAAAAAGGCGACGGTCCGAAGTGGGACTACATCCGCCAACTGCTCACCAACCGCATGATGCTCGGCGTGTATCTGGGCCAGTATTGCATCAACGGCATCACTTACTTCTTCCTCACCTGGTTCCCGGTGTACCTGGTGCAGGAGCGCGGCATGACCATCCTCAAGGCCGGTTTCATTGCCTCGCTGCCGGCGATCTGCGGGTTTATCGGTGGTGTGCTTGGCGGGGTGATTTCCGATTACCTGCTACGCAAAGGTCACTCGCTGACGTTCGCCCGCAAGGCGCCGATCATCGCTGGCTTGCTGGTTTCCAGTAGCATCGTGGCTTGCAACTATGTGGACGTGGAATGGATGGTCGTCGGCTTCATGGCCCTGGCGTTCTTCGGCAAAGGTGTGGGTGCGTTGGGCTGGGCGGTGGTGTCCGACACCTCGCCGAAACAGATCGCCGGTCTCAGCGGTGGCCTGTTCAACACCTTCGGCAACATCGCGTCGATCACCACGCCGATTGTCATCGGTTACATCATCAGCTCCACCGGCTCGTTCAAATGGGCGCTGGTGTTCGTCGGTTGCAACGCGCTGGTGGCGGTATTCAGCTACCTGGTGATCGTTGGCCCGATCAAACGAGTGGTACTCAAAGAGCCGCCGGTCAGCGGTCCTGAAACCAACAATAAGTTATCTGAAGCGCATTCCTGAGGAGCGGCGTCATGCAGTTGATTGAACATTCCGACTCGCCGCGCTACATCCGCCTGCACGAGCGGGACAATGTGGTGATCGTGGTCAACGATCAGGGCGTGCCGGCCGGCACGGAATTCCCCGATGGCCTGGTCACGGTGGATTTCGTGCCGCAGAGCCACAAGGTCACTCTCGAGGACATTCCCGAGGGCGGTCAGGTGATTCGGTACGGCCAGACGATCGGCTACGCGTTGCAGCCGATCCCGCGCGGCAGCTGGGTCAAGGAAGATCAACTGCGCATGCCTACCGCGCCACCGCTGGACAGCCTGCCGCTGTCCACCGAAGTGCCGGCGGCGCAGGCACCGCTGGAAGGCTTCACCTTCGAGGGCTATCGCAACGCCGACGGCACCGTCGGCACGCGCAACATTCTCGGCATCACCACCACCGTGCAGTGCGTCACCGGCGTGCTGGATCACGCGGTAAAACGCATCAAGGACGAATTGCTGCCCAAGTACCCGAACGTCGACGATGTGGTGGCGCTGACCCACAGTTACGGCTGCGGCGTGGCGATCACCGCCACCGACGCCTACATCCCGATCCGCACCGTGCGCAATCTGGCGCGCAACCCGAACCTGGGTGGCGAAGCGCTGGTGATCAGCCTGGGCTGCGAGAAATTGCAGGCCGGGCAGGTGATGCACGAGAACGACAGTTCGGTGGATTTGAGCGAACCGTGGTTGTATCGCTTGCAGGATTCCAGTCATGGTTTTACCGAGATGATCGAGCAGATCATGGTGCTGGCCGAGACTCGTTTGAAGAAGCTCAATCTGCGTCGTCGGGAAACCGTGCCGGCGTCCGAACTGATCCTCGGCATGCAGTGCGGCGGCAGCGATGCGTTCTCTGGCATCACTGCCAACCCGGCACTAGGCTATGCCTCGGACCTGTTGCTGCGGGCCGGTGCGACGGTGATGTTTTCCGAAGTCACCGAGGTGCGCGACGCGATTTACCTGCTGACGTCCCGCGCCGAAACCGAGGAAGTGGCTCAGGAACTGGTGCGGGAAATGGACTGGTACGACCGTTACCTGGCCAAGGGCGAAGCGGATCGCAGTGCCAACACCACGCCGGGGAACAAGAAGGGCGGGTTGTCGAATATTGTCGAGAAGTCTCTGGGCTCGATCGTCAAATCGGGTAGCAGCGCGATCAATGGGGTGCTCGGCCCTGGCGAGCGATTCAAGCGCAAAGGGCTGATTTTCTGCGCGACCCCGGCCAGTGATTTTGTCTGCGGGACGTTGCAGTTGGCAGCGGGGATGAACCTGCATGTGTTCACCACCGGGCGGGGTACGCCTTATGGGTTGGCGATGGCGCCGGTGGTGAAGGTGTCGACCCGCACAGAACTGGCGCAACGCTGGCCGGATTTGATTGATATCGATGCCGGGCGGATTGCTACCGGGCGAGCTTCGATCGAGGACCTCGGCTGGGAGTTGTTCCACTACTACCTTGATGTGGCCAGCGGCAAGAAACAGACGTGGGCGGAGCAGCATAAGCTGCATAACGACATTACCTTGTTCAACCCTGCACCTATCACGTAATGATCGTTCCCACGCGCAGCAAAGGAATGCAGCCCGGGACGCTCTGCGTCCCAAAAGCGTGACGCAGAGCGTCACAAGAGGCATTCCCACGCAGAGCGTGGGAACGATCCGGGTGAAAGTGGCTTATCATTAGCCCCCTAACGACGCCCACCCAAGGTTCTCCCGGCATGCTGGCTATATTCCTCGAAACCCTGAACATCACCGCGCCGGTGTTTGCCATGCTGTTTCTGGGGGCGCTGCTCAAGCGCATCGACTGGATCAACGACAACTTCATTCATACCGCGTCGGCCCTGGTGTTCAACGTCACCATGCCGGCGTTGCTGTTTCTGGGCATCTTGCATGCCGACCTGCACGCCGCACTGCAACCGGCGCTGCTGATCTACTTCTCGGTCGCGACGCTGGCGTGCTTTGCGATTGCCTGGGGCTGGGCGATCTGGAAATGCCCGCGGGAAGACCGAGGCATCTATACCCAAGGCGCTTTCCGTGGCAACAACGGCGTTATCGGTCTGGCCCTGGCGGCGAGTATGTACGGCGACTACGGGATTTCCCTCGGGGCCATTCTCGCAGCGTTGGTGATCCTGTTTTACAACACGCTTTCGACCATCGTGCTGGCGGTCTACAGCCCGGTGATCAAGTCTGACCCGTGGAGTATCTGCAAAAGCGTGATGGTCAACCCGTTGATCATCAGCGTGTTTGCGGCGGCGCCGTTTGCGTATTTCAAGATCGGTTTGCCGGGGTGGCTGGAGATGTCCGGCCAGTACCTGGCACAAACCACTTTGCCATTGGCATTGATCTGCATCGGTGGCACGTTGTCGCTGGCGGCGATGCGCAAAAGCGGCACGATGGCGCTGAGTTCCAGCTTGGTGAAGATGATCGGCCTACCGGTGCTGGCGACACTCGGTGCCTGGCTCTGGGGGTTTCGCGGGGCGGAGTTGGGGATTTTGTTTCTGTACTTCGGCAGCCCGACTGCCGCGGCCAGTTTTGTCATGGCCCGAGCGGCCAATGGCAACCATGAACTGGCGGCGGCGATCATTGTGATTACCACGCTGATGGCGGCGGTCACCACCAACGTCGGGATCTTTTTGTTGCAGTGGGGTGGGTGGATTTAGCCGAAGGTTTTGCGGTGTTCTTCAGGGCCTGCTCGCGATAGCAATCTCTCTAACACCACAAACACCAGCCTGTTACTCCGGCTTCTGATAGGTATCAATCACTTCCTGCGCCGCCCGAAACGCATCGATCGCCGCCGGCACACCGGCATACACCGCGCAATGCAGCAGCGCCTCGCGAATCTCTTCCACGGTGCAGCCGTTGTTCAGTGCACCGCGCACATGGCCTTTCAATTCTTGTGGGCACTTCAACGCGGTCAGCGCGGCAAGGGTGATCAGGCTGCGGGTTTTCAGCGGCAGGCCTTCACGATTCCACACTCCGCCCCAGGCGTGTTCATTGACGAAGTCCTGCAACGGTTGGGTGAACTCGGTGGCATTGCCCAAGGCGCGGTCGACGAAAGCGTCGCCCATCACTTGGCGGCGGACTTCAACCCCAGGCTTTTTGTCAGTGCTCATGGCAATTCCCTCTTATGGTGTTGGCGACGCCAGGCGCGCAGCGATGTGAATAGCAAGAACGCCCCCAGCGCCGGCAGGACGAAAAGCAGCATCAGGTGTTCAAGCTTGCCGGCCAGCGGCATGCCGGTGGTGAACGACACCACGTGCAGCCCATAGGCCAGGTACAAACCCAAAAACAGCAGGCCTTCGGCGCGCGTGACCCGGTAGCCGGAATAGAACACCGGCAGGCACAGCACTGCGACACCGAGCATCACCGGCAGGTCGAAATCCAGGGCGTTCGGCGAGACCGACAGCGGCGACGGCGCGATCAATGCGGTAAGACCGAGCACGCCCAAGAGGTTGAGCAGGTTGCTGCCGATCACGTTGCCCACCGCGATGTCCCGCTGACCGCGCAACGCAGCGATCAACGAAGTGGCCAGCTCCGGCAGGGAGGTGCTGACGGCGACGATGGTCAGGCCGATGATCCGCTCCGACAACCCCAGGTCGGTCGCGACAGCCACCGCGGCGCCGAGCAGCAAATGCCCGGCGAACACCAGCATCGCCAGCCCGGCGACGATCATCAGCAAGCTGCTGAACCACGGTGCCGGCGGTGCCTCATGAGCCCCCGATGCTGGACGAGCCGAGTGCCGCGACTGACGCAGTATCAAGCCCAGATACAGCACCAGCGCGCCCAGCAGAATAATGCCGTCTGTGCGGTTCAGCTCTTCGTTCCATGCTAGTACGAACACCAGCAGGCTGGCGCCGATCATCAGCGGAATATCCAGGCGCACCAATTGCCGCGAAACCCGCAGCGGAATTATCAGCGCCGAAAGCCCGAGGGTGACAAGGATGTTGAAGATGCTGCTGCCGATCACGCTGCCGACGGCGATGTCGGCGTTTTGCGCCAGGGTGGCTTGCAGGCTGACCGCCATCTGCGGTGCGCTGCTGCCGAGGGCCACGATGGTCAGGCCGATGATCAGCGGCCGCACATGCAGCCGCGCGGCCAGGCGCACGGCCGCGCGCACCATCAGTTCGGCGCCGGCGATCAGTAAAAACAGGCCGCTGAACAATTCAATCACGCTGATCAGGGGTAAATCGGCAAGTCCGAAAATAGTCAGCGCTCCGTCTATCAATCGTCGAGGGCTTGCACGCGAACTTTCGCGGTGCCACTGCGCAGCATGCCCAACTGTTCGGCCGCTTCACGTGACACGTCGATCAGGCGCCCACGGGAGTATGGCCCGCGGTCGTTGACGCGCACCACGCAGGACCTGTCGTTATTCAGGTTGGTAATCTTCACCCGGGTGCCGAACGGCAACTGGCGATGGGCGGCGGTCAGGCCGTGCTGGTTGAAACGCTCGCCGCTGGCGGTGCGTTTGCCATGGTGTTTGGCGCCGTAATACGAAGCTACGCCGGTCTTGTCGTAGCCGTGTGGATCGATGGTATCCGTACTGGCACAACCGGCCAGCAGAGAGAGCAGGGCGCAGGCACTGAGCAGACGTTTCATTAGGGTGACCCCATGATCGTTCCCACGCTCCGCGTGGGAATGCAGCCCGTGACGCTCCGCGTCACAAAAGCGGACGCAGAGCGTCCAATGAGGCGTTCCCACGCAGAGCGTGGGAACGATCACTGTGGTTAGCCTTCGAGCTTGCTTTTAAGCAGTTCGTTGACCTGTTGCGGGTTGGCCTTGCCTTTGGAGGCTTTCATGGCCTGGCCGACGAAGAAGCCGAACATCTTGCCGCGTTTGGCTTCGTCTGCCGCGCGGTACTGTTCGACCTGCTCGGCGTTGGCCGCGAGCATTTCGTCCAGCACCGCCGAGATCGCGCCGGTGTCGGTCACTTGCTTGAGGCCGCGCTTGTCGATGATCTCGTCCGCGCTGCCTTCGCCGTTGGCCATGGCTTCAAACACCACTTTGGCAATCTTGCCGGAGATGGTGTTGTCCTTGATGCGCAGCAGCATGCCGCCCAGTTGCTCGGCCGAAACCGGCGACTGGTCGATATCCAGGCCTTGCTTGTTCAACAGGCTGCCCAGTTCAACCATCACCCAGTTGGCCGCCAGTTTGGCGTCGCCGCCAATGCTCGCGACTTTCTCGAAGTAATCGGCTTGCTCGCGGCTGGTGGCCAGGACGCTGGCGTCGTAGACCGACAGGCCGAACTGCTCCTGGAAACGCTCGCGTTTCTGCGGTGGCAATTCCGGCAGGGTGGCGCGCACGTCGTTGAGGAACGAGTCCTCGATGACCACCGGCAGCAGGTCCGGATCGGGGAAGTAACGGTAGTCGTTGGCTTCCTCTTTACTGCGCATCGGACGGGTTTCGTCCTTGTTCGGGTCGTACAGGCGAGTCTGCTGGATCACCTTGCCGCCGTCTTCGATCAGTTCGATCTGACGCTGCACTTCGCTGTTGATTGCCTTCTCAATGAAGCGGAAGGAGTTGACGTTCTTGATCTCGCAACGCGTGCCGAATTCGACCTGGCCTTTAGGACGGATCGACACGTTGCAGTCACAACGCAGCGAACCTTCGGCCATGTTGCCGTCGCAGATGCCCAGGTAGCGCACCAGCGCGTGGATCGCCTTGACGTAAGCCACGGCTTCCTTGGCGCTGCGCATGTCCGGCTCGGAAACGATTTCCAGCAACGGCGTGCCGGCGCGGTTCAGGTCGATGCCGGTGGCACCGTTGAACTCTTCGTGAAGGCTTTTACCGGCGTCTTCTTCCAGGTGCGCGCGGGTAATACCGACGCGTTTGACCGTGCCATCTTCCAGGGCGATGTCCAGGTGGCCCTTGCCGACGATCGGCAATTCCATCTGGCTGATCTGATAACCCTTGGGCAGGTCCGGGTAGAAATAGTTTTTCCGGGCGAACACGTTGTGCTGACCGATCTCGGCATCGATGGCCAGACCGAACATCACCGCCATGCGCACCGCTTCCTGGTTCAGCACCGGCAATACGCCGGGCATGCCCAGGTCGACCAGGCTGGCCTGGGTGTTCGGCTCGGAACCGAAGGTGGTGGAACTACCGGAAAAGATTTTCGACCGGGTGGTGAGCTGGGTATGAATCTCCAGCCCGATCACGACTTCCCATTGCATGTGTTTCTCCTCAGAAGCCGGTTGGGGTGCGGGTGTGCCAGTCAGTGTTCTGCTGATACTGATGGGCAACGTTCAACAGGCGACCTTCCTGGAAATACGGGGCGAGCAATTGCACGCCGACCGGCAGGCCATCGACAAAACCTGCAGGCATGGACAAGCCCGGCAGACCGGCGAGGTTGGCGGTGATGGTGTAGACGTCTTCCAGGTACTCAGCGACCGGGTCGCTGTTCTTGGCGCCGAGCTTCCAGGCCGGGTTCGGCGTGGTTGGGCCGAGGATGATGTCGACCTCATTAAAGGCAGCCATGAAGTCGTTCTTGATCAGACGACGGATTTTCTGCGCCTTCAGGTAGTAGGCGTCGTAGTAGCCGGCCGACAGCGCGTAGGCACCGACCATGATCCGGCGCTGCACTTCCGGGCCGAAACCTTCACCACGGGAACGCTTGTACAGGTCTTCCAGGTTTTTCGGGTCTTCGCAGCGATAGCCGAAACGCACGCCGTCGAAACGCGACAGGTTGGAAGACGCTTCCGCCGGGGCGATCACGTAGTACGCAGGGATTGCGTGCTGCATGTTCGGCAGACTGATTTCCTTGACCACGGCGCCGAGCTTTTTCAGCTCTTCAACGCTGGCCATGACCAGATCGGCGATGCGTGGGTCCAGACCTGCGCTGAAGTATTCCTTCGGCACGCCGATGCGCAGGCCTTGCAGCGAACCGTTGAGGCCGGCGCTGTAATCAGGCACGGGCTCGTCGATGCTGGTGGAGTCCTGCGGGTCGAAACCGGCCATGCCTTGCAGCAGGATCGCGCAGTCTTCGGCGGTGCGGGCCAATGGGCCGCCCTGATCGAGGCTGGACGCGTAGGCGATCATGCCCCAGCGCGAAACGCGACCGTACGTCGGTTTCAGACCGGTGAGGTTGGTCAGCGCGGCGGGCTGACGAATCGAGCCGCCGGTGTCGGTGCCAGTCGCCGCTGGCAGCAGACGAGCGGCTACCGCAGCAGCCGAACCGCCAGACGAGCCGCCCGGAACGTATTCCAGGTTCCACGGGTTTTTCACCGGGCCGTAGTAACTCGACTCGTTGGCCGACCCCATGGCGAATTCGTCCATGTTGGTCTTGCCCAGGGTCACGGCCCCGGCAGCAGCCAGTTTGGCGACCACGGTGGCGTCGTACGGTGCTTTGAAGTTGTCGAGCATCTTCGAACCGCAGCTGGTGCGGATGCCCTGGGTGCAGAACAGGTCTTTGTGGGCGATCGGCGCGCCGAGCAGGGCGCCGCTCTCACCGTTGGCCCGACGAGCGTCAGCGGCTTTCGCCTGCTGGAGCGCCAGGTCTTCGGTGAGGCTGATGAAACTGTTGAGCTGCGGGTCGAGCTGGGCGATGCGCGCCAGCAGGACTTTGGTCAGCTCTTCGGAAGAAAACTTTTTATCGGCGAGTCCGCGGGCGATCTCGGCCAGAGTCAATTGATGCATTGCAGGCTCTTTCCCTTTAGTCGATGACTTTCGGAACCAGATACAGGCCGTTTTCGACCGCTGGTGCGATGGACTGATAGGCCTCGCGATGATTGGTTTCGGTCACGACGTCTGCACGCAGGCGCTGGCTCGCTTCCAATGGGTGGGCCAGCGGCTCGATACCGTCGGTATTGACCGCTTGCATTTCGTCGACCAGCCCGAGAATGCTGTTCAGGGCCGAAGTGATGTGTGGAAGATCGGCATCATTGAGGCCAAGGCAGGCCAAATGAGCGATTTTTTCCACGTCGGAGCGTTCAAGCGCCATGGGATTCTCCAGTGGAAAACAGAACGGACGGCGTCCGTGTGTTAGATTGTCGGAACACTACCGCATTTCTACGGTCTCAAGGCCGCGATTGTGGGGCTTGGTGCACAGAAAAGCGGCCAATTTAACATATTGGCGCCTTGCCCAAAATCCCTGTCGTTGTTAGAGTTTGCCGCACTTTTTTACCCACGCGTTGCCTAGGGTCCCTTTCCCATGTTCAAGAAACTGCGTGGCATGTTTTCCAGCGATCTTTCCATTGACCTGGGCACTGCCAACACCCTTATTTACGTGCGCGAGCGCGGTATCGTCCTGAATGAGCCCTCCGTTGTGGCTATTCGGACACACGGTAACCAGAAAAGTGTCGTTGCTGTCGGCACCGAGGCCAAGCGTATGCTCGGCCGTACGCCGGGCAATATTGCTGCCATTCGTCCGATGAAGGACGGTGTGATCGCCGACTTCAGCGTCTGCGAAAAAATGCTGCAGTACTTTATCAACAAGGTTCACGAAAACAGCTTTCTGCAGCCTAGCCCTCGTGTGCTGATCTGCGTTCCATGCAAATCCACCCAGGTTGAGCGTCGTGCCATCCGTGAATCGGCCCTCGGTGCCGGTGCCCGCGAAGTATTCCTGATCGAAGAGCCGATGGCTGCTGCAATCGGTGCTGGCCTGCCGGTTGAAGAAGCTCGCGGTTCGATGGTTGTCGATATCGGTGGCGGTACCACTGAAATCGCACTGATCTCCCTGAACGGTGTGGTTTACGCCGAATCCGTACGGGTTGGCGGCGATCGCTTCGACGAAGCGATCATCACCTACGTGCGTCGCAACTACGGCAGCCTGATCGGCGAATCCACCGCCGAGCGCATCAAACAGGAAATCGGTACGGCCTACCCGGGCGGCGAAGTTCGTGAAGTCGACGTTCGTGGCCGTAACCTGGCCGAAGGCGTTCCACGCGCATTCACCCTGAACTCCAATGAAGTGCTGGAAGCTCTGCAAGAGTCCCTGGCCACCATCGTTCAGGCTGTGAAAAGTGCGCTGGAGCAATCGCCTCCGGAGCTGGCGTCGGATATCGCCGAACGTGGCCTGGTACTGACCGGTGGTGGCGCTCTGCTGCGCGACCTCGACAAGTTGCTGGCCCAGGAAACCGGTCTGCCGGTGATCGTCGCCGAAGACCCGCTGACCTGCGTTGCTCGCGGCGGTGGCCGTGCATTGGAAATGATGGATAAACACACCATGGATCTGCTTTCCAGCGAATAAGTCGCCGGATCGCCTCTATGCTGTTGAGCGCGCAGGCAGCACTTTGCAGTGCTGCCTGTTGCGTTTATCTTCTGTCAGTCTGCATCCAGGCCGGTTTGATGCCGTATGAATAAAGAGAACATTTGCCTGGGAGGAGCGGCTTATTAAACCGCTTTTCACCAAAGGCCCCTCACTGGGCGTGCGCTTGTTGGTGCTGGCCGTGCTATCGGTCGCGCTGATGGTGGTCGATGCCCGCTTCACACTGCTCAAGCCAGTGCGTAGCCAAATGTCGCTGGTGCTGATGCAGTCTTACTGGATCACCGATCTGCCGCAGCGGCTATGGCAAGGTGTGGCCAGCCAATTCGGCAGCCGGACCGAACTGGTCGCCGAAAACGAAAAACTCAAAACCGAAAACCTGCTGTTGCAGGGGCGCATGCAAAAGCTGGCCGCCCTCACCGAGCAGAACGTTCGGCTGCGCGAGTTGCTCAACTCTTCCGCGCTGGTCAACGAAAAGGTCGAAGTGGCCGAGTTGATTGGCATGGACCCCAACCCCTTTACCCATCGCATCATCATCAATAAAGGTGAGCGCGACGGTGTGGTCCTCGGTCAGCCGGTGCTCGATGCCCGCGGCCTGATGGGTCAGGTGGTGGAGTTGATGCCGTACACCTCCCGCGTACTGTTGCTGACTGACACCACCCACAGCATTCCGGTGCAGGTGAACCGTAACGGTCTGCGGGCGATTGCCAGCGGCACCGGCAACCCGGAACGCCTTGAGCTGCGTCATGTGGCCGATACCGCCGACATTAAAGAAGGCGATTTGCTGGTCAGCTCCGGTCTCGGTCAGCGTTTCCCGGCGGGTTACCCGGTGGCGACGGTCAAGGAAGTGATTCACGATTCCGGTCAGCCATTTGCCATCGTCCGTGCGGTGCCGACCGCTG
The DNA here is from genome assembly GCF_030687935.1 of Pseudomonas cucumis. Taxonomy (GTDB): domain Bacteria; phylum Pseudomonadota; class Gammaproteobacteria; order Pseudomonadales; family Pseudomonadaceae; genus Aquipseudomonas; species Aquipseudomonas cucumis. Next base: position 956,200 of record NZ_CP117454.1, read on the forward strand.
CGTTGAACCGCAGCCGTTATCTGTTGTTGGTATTCAGTGACGGACGCACACCTGAGGAGCGTGCCAACGACGCCGCCCAGGCTCAGGAAGCGCTGGACCAGCACGGCGGTGGGCCGATCATTCCGGCGACTGTGCCTAAACCGGCCGCGTCGGTGATACCGACCGCCGTTGCTGCTCCGGCGGCCCCGGCGGTTGCGCCTGCTGCCGCAACCCCGGCAAAACCTGCCGCTGCCCATGCTGCCAGCAAGCCACCCGCGTCGGCTCCCGCCGCCGCCAAACCACCGGCGGCCCAACCCGCTGCCGTGAAACCGGCTGCCAAACCGCCTGTCTCTGCGCCGGCTACCACTGGGGGGAGAGAATAATGGGCGGTACTACTTCATCCCGAAACGACTGGATGGTCTGGCTGACCTTCGCCATCGGCCTGCTGCTCAGCGTTTCGCCGTTGCCGCAGTTCATGGAGATCCTGCGTCCTCTGTGGCTGGCCTTGCTGTTGGCCTTCTGGGCGTTGGCCCTGCCGCATAAAGTCGGCATGGTAACCGCCTGGTGCCTGGGGTTGGCCGAAGACGTGCTGTACGGCACGCTGCTGGGCCAGAACGCGTTGATCCTCACGCTCATTACGTTTCTGGTGTTGTCGCTGCAACAGCGCCTGCGCATGTTCCCGATGTGGCAGCAGAGCCTGGTGATCCTGGTGATCTTCGGCCTCGCCCAACTGGTTCAGTTATGGCTGAGCGCCCTGACCGGCAATCGTCAGCCGACCTTGGCGCTGGTGTTGCCGGCACTGGTCAGCGCGTTGCTCTGGCCATGGATCAGCTACGGTTTGCGCGGTTTGCGTCGACGCTACAAAATCAATTAATTCGGTCAGGCATGTGCCCGCACCGGTGCCCTGTCTCGCCAAAAAGGAACAGTATTTGTGAGACAGGGCGCCAAGCAGGGAGATGTCTTGATGAAGCAGCTGTACCTCGCCTCAGGCTCGCCGCGTCGGCGTGAACTGCTCACGCAGATCGGCGTGTCGTTCTCCGTCATCAGCGCGGACATCGATGAAACCCCTTTACCTGAAGAATCCCCATCGGCCTATGTCGAGCGTCTGGCGCGCGGCAAAGCCGAAGCCGGGCACAGGACCGTCGTGTCCGACGCGGATTTCTGCGTGCTGGGTGCCGACACCGCCGTGGTGCTGGACGGGAAAATTCTCGGCAAGCCGGTGGACGAAGCCGACGCATGCGCCATGCTTATGCTGCTGTCCGGATGTGAACATGAAGTGCTGACCGCGATTGCGGTGCGCGATGGCGAGCGCTGCGAGTCTTTGGTGGTGCGCAGCCTGGTGCGTTTTCGCCACATCGACCGCGACGAAGCGGCGGCCTACTGGGCCAGCGGCGAACCCCGGGACAAGGCCGGCGGTTACGGGATTCAAGGGTTGGGCGCGGTGTTCGTCGCCGGGCTCAATGGCAGCTATTCGGCGGTGGTCGGATTGCCGCTGTGCGAAACCTTCGAGTTACTCGGCCATTTCGGCATACCCTGTTGGCAAACCCTTAACGCGCGCTGAGCGTCGTACTGACAAGATGCGACCATTATCGTGAACATGCCTGAACGAGACCCTGCCATGAGTGAAGAGATCCTGATCAACATCACGCCGATGGAATCGCGCGTGGCAGTGGTCGAAAACGGTGTCCTGCAAGAGGTCCACGTCGAGCGCACGCAAAAGCGCGGGATCGTCGGCAACATCTATAAAGGCAAGGTCGTGCGGGTATTGCCGGGCATGCAGGCTGCCTTCGTCGATATCGGACTGGACCGCGCCGCGTTCATTCATGCCTCGGAAATTTCCCTGCGTGAAGGCCCGGCGGTGGAGAGCATCAGCGCGCTGGTTCATGAGGGTCAGAGCCTGGTGGTACAAGTCACCAAGGACCCGATCGGCTCCAAAGGCGCACGCCTGACCACGCAACTGTCGATTCCGTCGCGCTATCTGGTGTACATGCCGCGCACCGCCCACGTCGGCATTTCCCTGAAGATCGAGGACGAAGCCGAGCGTGAACGCCTCAAGCAAGTGGTCACCGACTGCGTGGCCAAAGAAGGCATCAAGGAAGCCGGCGGTTTTATTCTGCGTACCGCGGCCGAAGGGGCCGGGGCCGATGAAATCCTCATGGACATCCGCTACCTGCGCAGGCTCTGGGACCAGATCAACGAACAGATCAAGACCATCAGCGCGCCGAGTGTTATTTACGAAGACCTTGGCCTGGCGTTGCGCACCTTGCGTGACCTGGTGAGCCCGAAGATCGAGAAGATCCGCATCGACTCCCGGGAAACCTTCCAGAAAACCACGCAGTTCGTCGCCGAGCTGATGCCAGAAATCGCCGACCGCCTGGAGCATTACCCTGGCGAGCGGCCCATCTTCGACCTGTATGGCGTCGAAGACGAAATCCAGAAAGCCCTGGAACGCAAGGTGCCGCTCAAGTCCGGCGGCTATCTGGTGGTCGATCCGGCGGAAGCCATGAGCACCATCGACGTCAATACAGGTGCCTTTGTCGGTCATCGCAACCTCGAAGAAACCATCTTCAAGACCAACCTCGAAGCCGCCACCGCCATTGCCCGTCAGTTGCGTCTGCGTAACCTGGGCGGGATCATCATCATCGACTTCATCGACATGGAAGATGAAGAGCATCAGCGTCAGGTGCTACGCACGCTCGAGAAGCAACTGGAGCGCGATCACGCCAAGACCAACATCATCGGTATTACCGAGTTGGGCCTGGTGCAGATGACCCGCAAGCGCACCCGTGAAAGTCTTGAGCAAGTGCTGTGCGAACCGTGCAGCAGTTGCCAGGGGCGCGGCAAACTCAAAACCCCGGAAACCGTGTGCTACGAGATCTTTCGCGAAATCCTGCGTGAGGCCCGGGCCTATCAGGCCGAAGGCTATAGGGTGCTGGCGAATCAGAAAGTGGTCGACCGTTTGCTCGACGAAGAGTCGGGCAATGTCGCCGAGCTCGAAGGCTTTATCGGACGCACGATTCGGTTCCAGGTGGAAACCATGTATTCCCAGGAACAATACGACGTGGTGCTGCTCTGAATCGTTGTGTTTCAACCCCACTAGAACGGCTGGCCTCAGCTTTTTGCAGTATTTTTGCCATGGGAGCCAACTGACATGGACCGTCTGACACGCATTTTGGCCGCACTGACCCGCTGGGGGCTGGGCCTGTGTGCGTTGGTTTTGGTGCTGATGGCGCTGTTCGTCAGCCTCGGCCGGGAGCTGACGCCGCTGGTGGCCGAGTACCGTGCCGACGTCGAAGACAAAGCCAGCGATGCCTTGGGCATGCCCCTGCAGATCGGCAAGCTTGAAGGCAACTGGAGCGGTTTCGCCCCGGTTCTTTTGGCCCATGACGTGATGGTCGGCGCGGGCTCCAATGCCCTGCGCCTGGATCAGGTGCGCGCGGTGCCGGACCTCTGGGGCAGCCTGCTGGCGCGCGAAGTGCGCATCGCACACCTGGAACTCAACGGCCTGAAGATCAGCCTCAAGGAAGGCGAGGACGGTCATTGGGCGCTAGAGGGTTTGCCGGTGCAGCAGGACCAGCCGATGAACCCGGAGCAACTGCTCAATCGCATGCAGATGGTCCAGCAACTGTCGGTGCTCGACAGCCAGATCACCTTGCAGCCGTTGGGGGAGTCACCGCTGACCCTGACGTATGTCGGCCTGAATCTGAAAACCGGTCCATCCCGTCAGCGGCTCGATGCCCGTTTGACCCTGCCCGATGGCCAGCCGGTTGCGATGAGCCTGCGCACCCGTATCCACGCCAGTCAGTGGAAGGACGGTGAGGCTGAGGCCTACCTGAGCCTGCCGCAAAGCGATTGGTCGAAATGGTTGCCCGAGCGCCTGACCCAGCAGTGGAATTTCTCCGAGATCAAGGCCGGTGGCGAGTTCTGGATTAACTGGAGCAAGGGCACCGTGCAACGCGCCGCGATTCGTTTGAACGCGCCGCAACTCAAGGGCGCCTATGCCGAGCGCAAGCCGATCCAGATCAATAATCTGGCGCTGAACGGGTATTTCCAGCGCAGTTCCACAGGCGTCCTGGTGACCCTGGACTCTCTGGCCATGAGCCTGGGGGACAGCCGCTGGGAATCGAAACTGCAATTTCAACAAACTGCCGCGACCGATACGGTGCCAGAGCTCTTGCATCTGCAAGCCGACCGTCTCGATCTCACACCGCTCACTCCACTGCTGAACGCACTGGGCCCACTGCCCGAAGGGATCGCCACGGCGGTCGAGCGACTCAAGGTCACCGGGGTTTTACGCAACGTGCTGATCGACTTCCGCCCAGCCGCTACCGATGACAGTAAATTCAGCTTTGCCGCCAATCTGGAAAAGGTCGGCTTCGACGCCTATCGCGGTGCACCAGCGGTGCGAAATGTCAGCGGCAGCATCAGTGGCGACCTCGGGCAGGGCGAGCTGCGCATGGACAGCAAGGATTTCTCCCTGCACCTGGACCCGATTTTCGCCAAGCCATGGCAGTACATTCAGGCCAACGCCCGGTTGACCTGGAAACTCGACAAAGAAGGTTTCACCCTGATCGCACCGTACCTGAAGGTACTGGGCGAAGAGGGCAAAATTGCCGGCGACTTCCTGATCCGCCTGCATTTCGATCACACCCAGGAAGACTACATGGACCTGCGGGTCGGTCTGGTCGACGGCGACGGTCGCTACACCGCCAAGTACCTGCCGACGGTTCTCAGCCCGGGGCTGGACGAATGGCTGCGCACCGCGATTGTCAAAGGCGCGGTGGATGAAGGCTTCTTCCAGTACCAGGGTTCGCTGAACCACGGCGCCGCCGAAACGGCTCGCAGCATCAGCCTGTTTTTCAAGGTTCACGATGCCGAGCTGGCGTTTCAGCCGGGCTGGCCGCATGTCAGCAAGGTCAGCGGCGATGTGTTCATCGAAGACAGCGGTGTGCGGATTCTCGCGAGCAAGGGCCAATTGCTCGACACCCAGGTCAGTGACGTCTACGTCAATATTCCCCATGCGCCTGCCGGGCAGAGCCCTCATCTGTTCCTCGACGGCGCGTTCGCTGGCGGATTGGGCGATGGCCTGAAAATTCTGCAGGAAGCACCGATCGGCACCGCCGACACCTTCGCCGGGTGGGAAGGCGAGGGCGACCTGCAAGGCAAACTCAAACTCGATATTCCGCTGGTAAAAGGCGAGCAGCCAAAAATCCTCGTCGACTTCAAGACCGCCAAGGCCCGTTTGAAGCTCAGTGAGCCCACCCTGGAACTGACGCAACTCAAGGGCGATTTCCGTTTCGACAGCACCAAGGGACTGAGCGGGCAAAAAATCACGGCGCGCGTGTTCGACAAGCCGGTGACCGCACAAATATTCGCTGAAGGCAGCCCAGGCAAACTCAACACTCGGGTTAAGGCGACGAGTGAGGTCGAGGTTAAAAAACTCACTGAATGGCTGAATGTCACTCAGCCATTGCCGGTGACGGGGACGATCCCTTATCAGTTGCAACTGAACCTTGATGGTGCCGACAGTCAATTGATGGTCAGCTCCAATCTCAAAGGTGTGGCGGTGGATTTGCCGGCACCGTTCGGCATGGCGACCGATGTCGGGCGCGTTACCGTATTCCGTATGACCCTGCAAGGGCCCGAGCGGCGTTACTGGGCCACCTATGGTGAACTGGCAAATTTCACGTTTGCGGCACCGACCGGCAATTTCGCCGACGGTCGCGGCGAGTTGTTTCTCGGTGGCGGCAGTGCGGTGTTGCCTGGCGCCAAAGGTTTGCGTGTGCGTGGGGTACTGTCCGAGCTGGATGTCGCCCCCTGGCAGGATCTGGTGACCAAATATGCTGGCCAGGATCCAGGCGGCAGTGCCAAGCAGTTGCTCAGTGGCGCGGACTTGAAGATTGGCAAGCTCAGCGGTTTTGGCACTACCCTGGATCAGGCATCGGTGCAGTTGGCACGCAAACCGGCCGCGTGGGCCTTGCAACTCGATAGTCAGCAGGCCAAGGGCAGCGTCGCAATTCCCGATGCGAAAGCCGCACCGATTGCGGTCAATCTGCAATACGTACGTTTGCCGGCACGAGACCCTACGGCGCTGGCTGACGAGAATTCGCCGGATCCGCTGGCCACGGTGGACCCGACGAAGATCCCGGCGCTGGATGTCACCATCAATCAGCTGTTCCAGGGGCCGGATCTGGTGGGTGCCTGGCACCTGAAAGTTCGACCGACCGCCAAGGGTATCGCCTTCAATGCCCTTGATCTGGGCCTCAAGGGCATTCTCTTGCGGGGCAGCGGTGGCTGGGAAGGCACACCGGGTAATTCCAGCAGTTGGTACAAGGGCCGAGTCAGTGGCAGGAACCTTGCCGACGTGCTCAAGGGCTGGGGTTTTGCGCCGAGCGTTACCAGCCAGGAATTTCATATGGATGTCGACGGTCGCTGGCCTGGTTCACCGGCGTGGCTGGCGACCAAGCGCTTCTCCGGCAGCCTTGATGCCTCTCTCAATAAAGGTCAGTTCGTTGAAGTCGAGGGCGGCGCGCAGGCGCTGCGGGTATTTGGCCTGCTCAACTTCAACTCCATCGGCCGCCGCTTGCGCCTGGACTTTTCCGACCTGTTCGGCAAAGGCTTGAGCTATGACCGGGTCAAAGGCTTGCTGGTCGCCAGTAACGGGGTCTACGTGACCCGTGAACCCATTCTGCTGACCGGTCCGTCGAGCAATGTGGAGCTTAACGGCACGCTGGACCTGGTGGCTGATCAGGTCGATGCCAAGTTGTTGGTGACTTTACCGGTGACCAACAATCTGCCGATTGCCGCGCTGATCGTCGGTGCACCGGCCGTCGGCGGGGCGCTGTTCCTGATTGATAAGCTGATCGGTGACCGCGTGGCGCGCTTTGCCAGCGTCAAATACACCGTCAAAGGGCCATGGAAAGAACCGAAAATCACCTTCGACAAGCCTTTTTGAATTCTTTTGAAAAAGCACTCTTTGGGCCTATGGAGTAGCATGTTTTCATGCGACGCCGCTTGCCCCTGTAGGAGCTGCCGCAGGCTGCGATCTTTTGACTTTAATTACCAGGGGCAAAAGAATCGCAGCCTCGTTTCACTCCGCAGCTCCTACAGGTATGCGTAGATTTCACATAAGGAATAGGCCATGTCTGTAGCGGTGATTCAAATGGTCAGCCAGAGCGACGTGCTGGCCAATCTGGCCCAGGCCCGTCGTCTGCTTGAGCAGGCGGCGACCGGTGGCGCGCGGCTTGCCGTGTTGCCGGAAAACTTCGCCGCCATGGGCCGTCGCGACATTGCCGACATCGGCCGCGCCGAAGCTTTGGGCGAAGGCCCGATCCTGCCGTGGTTGAAACAGACCGCCCGCGACCTCAAGTTATGGATAGTGGCCGGCACATTGCCGTTGCCGCCGGTGGATCAACCGACGGCGAAAGTGCATGCCTGCTCGTTGCTGTTCGATGACCAGGGCGAAACCGTTGCACGGTATGACAAGCTGCACCTGTTCGACGTAGACGTGGCGGATAATCGCGGGCGTTATCGCGAATCCGATGACTATGCTTATGGCAGTGGTGTGGTCATTGCCGATACTCCGGTCGGTCGGGTCGGGCTGACGGTGTGTTACGACCTGCGTTTCCCGGAGCTGTACAGTGAATTGCGTGCTGCTGGCGCGGAGTTGATTACCGCTCCGTCAGCCTTCACCGCGGTGACCGGTGCGGCTCATTGGGACGTGCTGATTCGCGCGCGGGCCATCGAGACTCAGTGTTACATGCTTGCGGCCGCCCAGGGTGGGACGCATCCGGGGCCACGAGAAACCTTTGGTCATGCCGCCATCGTCGACCCATGGGGGCGTGTGCTGGCACAACAGGATCAAGGCGAGGCCGTGCTGCTGGCCCAACGCGACAGCAGCGAACAGGCGTCCATCAGGGCGCGGATGCCGGTGTCCACTCACCGGCGCTTTTTCTCGCAGGGCGCCCAGCGACCTGCATCAGAACGATGAATTTAAGGCGTAAAGCATATGAGCGAGTTGTTGTCCTCCGTCAGTGAACACCTCCTGGCGCCCGGCGGCGTAACGATCGAGAGCCTGCAAGGTGTGCTCGGCGATCTGGCTGGCCCGGGCATCGATGCCGCCGACCTGTATTTCCAGGGGCAGATTTCCGAATCCTGGGCACTGGAAGACGGGATCGTCAAGGAAGGCAGCTTCAACCTCGACCAAGGTGTCGGCGTGCGTGCGCAATCGGGCGAAAAAACCGGTTTCGCCTACAGCAATGCGATCACCCTCGAAGCGCTGGGCGCGGCGGCCCGTGCGGCCCGTTCGATTTCCCGGGCCGGGCAGAACGGCACCGTGCAGGCGTTCACCACCCAGGATGTCGCCCAGTTATATGGGCCGGACAACCCCTTGGAAGTGATGACCCGTGCCGAGAAAGTCGAGCTGCTCAAGCGTATCGACGTGGCGACCCGTGCCCTCGACCCGCGTATCCAGCAAGTCACCGTGAGCATGGCCGGGGTCTGGGAACGGATTTTGATTGCTTCCACCGACGGCGGGCTGGCGGCGGATGTGCGACCGCTGGTGCGTTTCAACGTCAGTGTGATCGTCGAGCAGAATGGCCGTCGTGAACGCGGCGGTCATGGCGGTGGCGGTCGTACCGATTACCGCTATTTCCTCAGCGACGACCGCGCCATGGGCTATGCCCGCGAAGCGTTGCGTCAGGCGCTGGTGAATCTGGAAGCCATTCCGGCCCCGGCCGGTACGTTGCCGGTGGTGTTGGGTTCGGGTTGGTCCGGCGTGTTGCTGCACGAAGCCGTCGGCCATGGCCTGGAAGGCGATTTCAACCGCAAGGGCAGTTCGGCCTACAGCGGGCGCATGGGCGAGATGGTTGCCTCGAAGCTCTGCACCATCGTCGATGACGGCACCCTCGCCGGGCGTCGTGGTTCGCTGAGCGTCGACGACGAAGGCACCCCGACCGAGTGCACCACGCTGATCGAAAACGGCGTGCTCAAAGGTTATATGCAGGACAAGCTCAACGCGCGCCTGATGGGCGTGGCCCGCACCGGCAACGGTCGTCGCGAGTCCTACGCGCACCTGCCGATGCCGCGCATGACCAACACTTACATGCTCGGTGGCGAAAGCGACCCGGCGGAAATCATCGCCTCGGTGAAAAAAGGCATCTACTGCGCCAACCTCGGCGGCGGTCAGGTGGACATCACCAGCGGCAAGTTCGTGTTCTCCACCAGCGAGGCGTACCTGATCGAAGACGGCAAGATTACTGCCCCGGTCAAAGGCGCGACGTTGATCGGCAACGGGCCGGAAGCCATGAGCAAGGTGTCGATGGTCGGTAACGATCTGGCGCTGGACAGCGGTGTGGGAACGTGTGGCAAGGATGGGCAGTCGGTGCCGGTGGGTGTCGGCCAGCCAACGCTGAAAATCGATGCGATTACCGTGGGTGGCACGGGCGCGTAAGAAATGGAGCTTCGGGTGAGCCGCCAGGTGGCTCACCCGATTCGGGACTTAACGCAGACCGCGTTGAGTCTCGTCCAGCTCACGGATGTACTTGAAGATTTTACGGCTCGAAGCCGGTGGCTTGTTGGTCGCCAGTTCGTGCTGGGCCTGACGGATCAGGGAGCGCAATTGCTGACGATCAGCTTCCGGGTAGTCGAGCACGAACTTCTCCAGGACTGCATCGTCGCCCGCGATCAAGCGATCGCGCCAGCGTTCCAGGCCATGGAAACGTTCGTTGTACTGCCGAGTGGAGGCATCCAGTTGATCGAGCAGAGTCAGAATGGCGTCAGTGTCCTGATCGCGCATCAGTTTGCCGATGAACATAAGGTGCCGTTTACGCGCGATATTCGCGGTGTGCTTGGGCGCATCGGCCAGGGCCCGGCGCATAGCGTCGGTCAACGGCAGTTTTGCCAGCAAGTCAGGCTTGAGTGTTGTAAGGCGCTCGCCAAGGTCAACCAGAGCATGCAGCTCACGTTTAACCTGGGATTTGCTTTTTTCTCCCGTATCGAGGGAGTCGTCGTAAGAATCAACCATGGTGGCCGTCCGCAAAGAAACGCCGCCATGATAACCAGTCGGGGGCCGCTTGTCCGGCCCGGTCGCTCGAAGGCCCCAGCCGAAAGCAGAATTTGAGTGGAGAACAGCATGAGTGCAGTTGAAAGCGTCGGCCCACAAGCGTTGCCGGCACTGCAAGAACAAGTCGAGCAGATCATCGCTGAAGCCAAGCGCCAGGGCGCCAGTGCCTGTGAAGTGGCCGTGTCGCTGGAGCAGGGCCTGTCGACCACGGTGCGTCAGCGGGAAGTCGAAACCGTTGAGTTCAATCGCGATCAGGGCTTTGGCATCACCTTGTATGTGGGGCAGCGCAAAGGCTCGGCCAGTACCTCGGCCAGCGGTTCGGAAGCGATTCGCGAAACCGTCGCCGCCGCGCTGGCCATTGCCAAGCACACCTCCGAAGACGAAGCCTCGGGCCTGGCGGATGCCGCGTTGATGGCCAAGGATCTGCAGGATTTCGACCTGTTCCATCAATGGGACATTACCCCGGAGCAAGCCATCGAGCAGGCTTTGGCCTGTGAAGCGGCGGCGTTTGCCACCGATAGCCGGATCACGAATGCCGACGGCACCACACTCAATACTCATCAGGGCTGCCGAGTTTACGGTAACAGCCACGGTTTTATCGGTGGTTACGCGTCGACTCGTCACAGCCTCAGCTGCGTGATGATCGCCGAAGCCGATGGCCAGATGCAGCGCGATTACTGGTATGACGTGAACCGTCAGGGCAATTTGCTGGCCTCTGCGCAGAGCATCGGCCAGCGTGCCGCGCAACGGGCGGCGAGCCGTCTGGGTGCGCGTCCCGTACCGACCTGCGAAGTGCCGGTACTGTTTTCCGCGGAACTGGCCGGTGGCTTGTTCGGCAGTTTCCTGTCGGCGATTTCCGGCGGCAATCTGTATCGCAAATCATCGTTCCTCGAAGGCACGCTGGGGCAAAAGTTGTTCCCGGAATGGTTGACCCTCGATGAACGTCCGCACCTGATGCGCGCCCTGGGCAGTTCGGCCTTCGACGGCGATGGCCTGGCGACCTACGCCAAGCCGTTCGTGGAGAAGGGCGAGTTGGTGTCCTACATACTCGGCACTTACTCCGGTCGCAAGCTAGGCATGCCGAGCACCGCCAACGCCGGCGGCGTGCACAACTTGTTCGTCACCCATGGCGACGAAGATCAGGCAGCCTTGCTGCGTCGCATGGGCCGTGGCCTGCTGGTCACCGAACTGATGGGGCAGGGCCTGAACATGGTCACTGGCGATTACTCCCGTGGCGCGGCGGGTTTCTGGGTCGAGAACGGCGAAATCCAGTTCGCGGTCCAGGAAGTGACCATCGCCGGCAACATGCGCGACATGTTCAAGCAGATCATTGCGGTCGGTAATGACCTGGAGTTGCGCAGCAACATTCGCACCGGGTCGGTGTTGATCGAGCGGATGACGGTGGCGGGTAGCTAACCCCGGTCGCTGCACAAAAAGGCGCGCCATCTATCGGATGGCGCGCCTTTTTTATTGGCCGCAACATCGATCCTGTGGGAGCGGGCTTGCCCGCGATAGCGTCATTTCAGTCGACATCGATGTTGAATCTTCAATCGTCATCGCGGGCAAGCCCGCACCCACAAAGTACCCGGTGCTTTGCTGTGCTTGTTTTGGTTCTCATTATCATCTAATAATAAATCTCATTACCGAATGAGCCCGGATCATGAGTTCTGCCTTGCACGAGCAGCCTTACCTCGAAAGCTGGCGCTGGATGAGTCGCCAGATCCGTTGCGCCATGGACCCTGACGAGCCGCGCCTGATTGAACATTACCTGGCCGAGGGCCGGTATCTGGCGTGTTGCACGGCCACCTCTCCCTGGACCATCGCCGAAACTTCCTTCCGTTTATTGCTCGACACTGCCGCCGACGTCGCGCTGCCCTGGCACTGGCGCAGCCTGTGTCTCGACCAAGCCTGGCGGCCGTTGCGCGATCTCGAACGGCAATCACTCTGCGGTTGCCGCCTCAAACGCTGGCAAAGCTACGCCTGGCAACTGGCGACCTGCGAGTTGCAACCCTCCATTCCTCTCATAGAACTGGTGCAAGGATCTCCTGATGAATAACACACGTATCGAACGCGACAGCATGGGCGAATTACAGGTCCCGATTGATGCTTTGTATGGCGCACAGACCCAGCGCGCGGTGGATAACTTCCCGATCAGCGGCAAACCGATGCCCGTGCAGTTCATCCGGGCGCTGATTCTGGCCAAGGCTGCTGCCGCCCGAGCCAACGTCGAGCTCAAACAGATCAGCGAATCCCAGGGCAAGGCGATCGTCGACGCGGCTCAAGGCCTGCTCGAAGGCGACTTCATGCAGCACTTCCCGGTGGATATCTTCCAGACCGGTTCCGGCACCAGCTCCAACATGAACGCCAACGAAGTGATCGCTACCTTGGCCAGCCGCTTGTTGGGCGAGCCGGTCAATCCCAACGATCACGTCAATTGCGGTCAGAGCAGCAACGACATCATCCCGACCACCATCCATGTCAGCGCCGCACTGAGCTTGCATGAGCAGTTGCTGCCGGCGCTGGTGCATCTGGTGCAGGTGATCGAACACAAGGCCGAGCAGGTTCATCCGTTCGTCAAAACCGGGCGTACCCATTTGATGGACGCCATGCCCGTGCGCATGAGTCAGGTGCTCAATGGTTGGGCGCAACAGCTCAAGGCCAATATCGGTCACCTGCAGGATCTGCTGCCAAGCCTGCAGTCCCTGGCCCAGGGCGGCACGGCGGTGGGGACCGGGATCAATGCCCATCCGCAGTTTGCAGCGCGTTTCAGCCAACAGCTCAGCCAACTGACCCAGGTGCAGTTCACGCCGGGCAAGGACCTGTTTGCGCTGATCGGCTCGCAGGACACGGCGGTCAGCGTTTCAGGGCAGCTCAAGGCCACGGCGGTTTCCTTGATGAAAATCGCCAACGACCTGCGCTGGATGAATTCCGGCCCGTTGGCCGGGCTCGGTGAAATCGAACTCGAAGCCTTGCAGCCCGGCTCGTCGATCATGCCCGGCAAGGTTAACCCGGTGATCCCGGAAGCTACCGCGATGGTCGCTGCTCAGGTGATCGGCAACGACACGGTGATCACCGTCGCCGGCCAGTCGGGCAATTTCGAGTTGAACGTCATGCTGCCGATCATCGCCCAGAACCTGCTGAGCAGTATCGAGTTGCTGGCCAACGTCAGCCGCTTGCTGGGCGACAAGGTTATCGCCAGCTTCAAGGTCAACGAGGCCCGGCTCAAGGAAGCGCTGTCGCGCAATCCGATTCTGGTCACTGCACTCAACCCGATCATTGGTTACCAAAAAGCCGCTGAGATTGCCAAGAAGGCTTATCAGCAGGGCCGGCCGGTAATCGATGTCGCCCTGGAACACACTGACCTGACGCGCAACCAACTGGAAGAATTGCTCAACCCAGAGAAGCTCACCGCAGGCGGTGTGTAATCACTGCTACCGCTTTGGAGGCTCACCATGGAGCATTGGAAACGCACGATCGAAAGAGCAAATCGCTGTTTCATGCTGGGCGAGCTGATCGATGCCCGCGAGGCCTACTTGCAGGCATTGGCCCTGGCCCAAGTGTTGTTCGAGCGCTGGGCGGATGCCGACGAAGCGGTGGCGGCTTGCGTGATTTCCCACCATAACCTGGCGGACCTGCACTTGCGTCTGAACCAGCCAGAGGAGAGCGCCGAGTACCTTTGCGCGATCCATCAACGGCTGTTGCAGACCATGCAGGACCCGCGACTGGCGCCGGCTTTGCGTGAAGCCGCGCTACGCCAGAGCAGCAAAACCTATGTCGAGCTGCTGAATTTCATCAGCGATCATGGCGAGTATCCGCGCACCCACCGTTTGTTGCTCACCGACATCGCTTCGCCCTCGCATCAGCCTGCGCCCTTACAACATGGAGTTCATTGAAATGGCTTTTACCCTGCCTGCCTTGCCGTACGCCTACGACGCCCTGGAACCGCACATCGATGCACAGACCATGGAAATCCACTACACCAAACACCACCAGACCTACATCAACAACCTCAACGCAGCGGTCGAAGGCACTGAATTTGCTGAATGGCCCGTGGAAAAACTGGTGGCGGCTGCTCAGCAATTGCCGGAAAAACTTCGTGCGGCGGTGATCAATCAGGGCGGTGGGCATGCCAACCATTCGTTGTTCTGGAAAGTCATGGCGCCCAACGGTGGTGGTCAGCCTGAAGGTGCACTGGCCAAGGCTATCGATGAGCAATTGGGTGGTCTCGACAACTTCAAGGAGGCTTTCACCAAAGCTGCGCTGACCCGTTTCGGTAGCGGTTGGGCCTGGTTGAGTGTGACGCCGCAAAAGACCTTGATCGTTGAAAGCAGCGGCAACCAGGACAGCCCATTGATGAACGGCAATACGCCGATTCTCGGCCTGGACGTTTGGGAACACGCTTATTACCTGCGCTATCAGAACCGCCGTCCGGAATACATCAATGCGTTCTACAACGTGATCAATTGGCCCGAAGTCGCCGCGCGTTATCAGGCTGCGCTGGTTTGAATCTTCTATAAAAACAATCCAGGGCTGACTATGGGTACTGAAACACTGGCGGTCGGAAGTGGACGAATGTTTCGTTACGCACTGGGATCGCTGTTACTGCTGGCGGGCATGACGTTATTGGCTGCTCAAGGGCTGAGCTGGCTGGACCTCGAACCGAAACTGCAGCGCGCCCTGCAAGGCGGGGCGATTTGCGCCTTGGGTACGGCTTTGGGCGCGGTGCCGGTGCTGGTGATTCGGCAGATGCCTCAGGTAGTCAGCGACATATTGCTCGGTTTCGGAGCCGGGGTGATGCTCGCCGCGACGGCGTTTTCGCTGATCGTGCCGGGCATTGCCGCGGCCGAAAACCTCGGGCTGACCCCTTGGGCGGCCAGCGGCCTGATCAGCTTCGGCATTCTGCTGGGTGCATTCGGGTTGTTTCTGGTGGATCGCAGGGTGTCTGGCACTACGCCCAAAATGCTCGTGGGGACATTGGAGCAATCGGTGATTCCGCCGCGGATCTGGTTGTTTGTATTTGCCATCATTGCCCACAACATCCCCGAAGGCATGGCGGTTGGCGTCTCGGCCGGCGGTGGCATGCCTGACGCCGACAGCCTGGCCATGGGCATCGCCTTGCAGGATGTGCCGGAAGGGCTGGTGATTGCGTTGGTGTTGGCCGGAGCAGGAATGTCGCGGGTCAAGGCGTTCCTGGTCGGTGCTGCGTCAGGGTTGGTCGAGCCGGTGTTTGCCTTGTTGTGCGCCTGGCTGGTGAGCCTGGCTGAACTGCTATTGCCTTTGGGGCTGGCACTGGCGGCCGGTGCGATGCTGCTGGTGGTGACTCACGAGGTCATCCCCGAATCGCGCCGTCATGGTCACGACAAACTGGCCAGCCTCGGGCTGCTGATCGGGTTTTGTCTGATGATGGTGATGGATACGGCGCTCGCCTAGAATGCAGACTTGTAGCAGCTGGCGAAGCCTGCGTTCGGCTGCGAAGCAGTCGTAAAATCAGTCAGCGCGGTCTTTCAGGCAAACTGGATATACCGGATTTACGACTGCCCTACAGCCGAACGCAGGCTTCGCCAGCTGCTACAAGGCGAGCATTACTCGCCTTCGTCGAAGTAGTTGTTGATCAACTTCACCAATGCATCCAGCGCTTCCTGCTCCTGTTCACCTTCGGTACTCAGGAAGATTTTTGTGCCTTTGCCAGCAGCCAGCATCATCATGGCCATGATGCTTTTGCCGTCGACCACGGTTTCTGGCGTGCGTCCTACCCTGATCGTGCAATCCTTGAACTGACCGGCGACCCCAACGAATTTTGCAGACGCGCGGGCATGCAGGCCCAGCTTGTTGATGATTTCGATTTCCAGAGCAGGCATCGCGATGTGAATCCTTTAGCTGAGGTCGCGGTGGCGGACCTGGACGTTCTTCAGGGTTTTTTGCAGGACCTGACCCAGACGTTCGGTCAGGTAGACAGAGCGGTGATGCCCGCCGGTGCAGCCGATGGCAATGGTGACATAGGCACGATTGCTGGCAGCAAAGCGGGGTAGCCACTTGAGCAAGTAGGAGGAAATGTCCTGGAACATCTCTTCGACGTCCGGCTGTGCCGCCAGGTACTCGGCCACCGGTTGATCGAGCCCGGACTGTGCCCGTAGCTCCGGCTTCCAGTAAGGGTTGGGCAGGCAGCGCACGTCAAACACCAGATCGGCATCCACCGGCATGCCACGCTTGAACCCGAAAGACTCCACCAGGAACGCAGTGCCCGGTTCCGGCTGATTCAGCAGGCGCAGCTTGATGGTATCGCGCAGCTGATACAGGTTCAGATTGGTGGTATTGACCTTGAGGTCGGCCAGATCGGCGATAGGCCCCAGCAGATTGGTTTCGTCCTGTATCGCCTCCGCCAATGAGCGGTTGGCGCTGCTCAGTGGGTGACGACGGCGAGTTTCCGAAAAGCGTTTGAGCAAGGTTTCTTCGTCAGCGTCCAGGTACAGCACGTCGCACTGGATATGCCGGCTGCGGACTTCTTCCAGCAATTCGGGAAACCGGGACAGGTGACTCGGCAGGTTGCGTGCATCAATGGACACGGCCACCAGCGGTTGTGCCAGTTCGGTGTGAATCAGCGCGCGCTCGGCCAGTTCCGGCAGCAAGCCGGCAGGCAGGTTGTCGATGCAGTAATAGCCGTTGTCCTCGAGCACATCGAGGGCAGTGCTTTTACCTGAGCCGGAGCGGCCGCTGACGATGATCAGGCGCATGATTAGTGACCGCTCTGCTCGTCCAGGACAACCTGATACAAGGCTTCGTTGCTCGGGGCGCTGCGCAGTTTTTCCCGCACTTCCTTGCGATCGAGCATGCTGGCGATCTGGCGCAGTAGCTCCAGGTGCGCATCGGTGGCGGCTTCCGGGACCAGCAGCACAAACAGCAGGTCAACCGGGGCACCGTCGATGGCGTCGAAATCGATAGGGGCTTCCAGGTGCAGCAGCGCACTGATTGGCGAGGTGCAGCCTTTGAGCCGACAGTGGGGGATGGCGATGCCGTTGCCGAAACCGGTAGAACCGAGTTTCTCACGGGCAATCAGAGCCTCGAAGACGTCCTGCATTCCCAGATCCGGTACTTCGCGGTGGATAAGGTTGGCAATTTGCTCGAGGGCTTTCTTTTTACTGCCACCCGGCGCGTTCACTTGGGAACGGCCGGGGGTCAGGATGGTTTCTAGTCGGATCATGGATTGGGGGTGTTAACGACCGGTCGCGCCCTGGAGGAGGCTCTGGGTCTTTTCCTTATGCTTTTTAAGTTGGCGATCCAGCTTGTCGGTCAGCAGGTCGATGGCGGCATACATGTCCGTATGCTCGGCATTGGCGACCACTTCTCCGCCGGGAATATGCAGCGTGGCTTCGATCTTCTGCAGCAGTTTTTCGACATTCATCGTGACTTGCACATTGGTGATCTTGTCGAAATGCCTCTCCAATCGGTCGAGTTTTTCGCCGATGTAGGTGCGCAGGGGTTCGGTCACTTCCAGTTGGTGTCCACTGATGTTGACTTGCATACAGCTTCTCCTTCGTTGCCAGTGCATAAAGCGGCAGGCAGAAATGCCTGCCACTGGAACGCTGTGGCGAGCCCGACGGCTACATCAACCGCTTCCGTTCGCTGGAAGGCGCGATCCCCAGGGATTCGCGGTACTTGGCGACGGTGCGACGGGCTACCTGAATGCCTTGTGCCTCCAGTAAACCAGCGATCTTGCTGTCACTCAACGGCTTTTTCTGATTTTCCGCGGCAACCAGTTTTTTGATGATCGCGCGGATCGCTGTGGACGAGCATTCACCGCCTTCGGAGGTACTGACGTGGCTGGAAAAAAAGTATTTCAGTTCATAGATGCCCCGTGGGGTATGCATGAATTTTTGCGTGGTCACCCGTGAAATCGTCGATTCATGCATGCCCACCGCTTCGGCGATGTCATGCAGCACCAACGGCTTCATGGCTTCGTCACCGTATTCAAGAAAGCCGCGCTGATGCTCGACGATCTGGGTGGCGACTTTCATCAGGGTTTCATTGCGGCTTTGCAGGCTCTTGATGAACCAGCGAGCCTCCTGCAGCTGATTACGCATGAAGGTGTTGTCAGCGCTGGTATCGGCACGCCGCACGAAACCGGCGTACTGGGCGTTGACCCGCAGGCGTGGCACCGACTCCTGGTTCAGCTCCACCAGCCAGCGCTCGTTGTCCTTGCGCACGATCACGTCGGGAACGACGTATTCGGCTTCGGTGGACTCGATCTGTGAGCCCGGGCGTGGATTGAGGCTCTGGACCAATTCGATGACCTGACGCAGCTCATCTTCCTTGAGCTTCATGCGGCGCATCAGTTGGCTATAGTCGCGGCTGCCGAGTAGGTCGATGTAATCGGTGACCAGACGCTTGGCCTCGGCCAGCCAAGGGGTCTTGGCGGACAGTTGGTGCAGTTGCAGCAGCAGGCATTCACCGAGGTTGCGAGCGCCGATGCCAGCGGGTTCGAATTGCTGGATGCGGTGCAGGACGGCTTCGATTTCGTCCAGTTCGATGTCCAGTTCCGGGTCGAACGCTTCGAGGATCTCCTCGAGGGTTTCGTCCAGGTAGCCCTGATTGTTGATGCAATCGATCAGGGTTACGGCGATCAGGCGATCGGTGTCGGACATCGGTGCCAGGTTCAGTTGCCAAAGCAAATGGCTTTGCAGGCTTTCACCGACCGATGTGCGGGTGGTGAAATCCCACTCGTCGTCATCGTTGCTCGGCAGGCTGCTGGCGCTGGTCTGGTAGACGTCCTCCCAAGCCGTGTCGACGGGCAATTCATTGGGAATTCGCTCGTTCCAGTCGCCTTCCTCAAGGTTATCCACCGTCGGGGCGGTTTCCTGGTAAGAGGGTTCCTGAACATCGGCGTTGGGTTTCTGTTCGGCGCTATCGGCCAAAGGGTCGGCGTTATCGAAGTCGTCGCCTTCTTCCTGGCGTTCGAGCATCGGATTGGACTCCAGGGCCTCCTGGATTTCCTGTTGCAGGTCCAGGGTCGACAATTGGAGCAGGCGGATGGCCTGTTGCAGCTGCGGTGTCATCGTCAGCTGCTGGCCCATTCTCAAGACTAGCGATGGTTTCATGGCAGGGGCTTAACACCTTATTCGCCGGCGCACATGCGCCATCCACTACAGGGCGCCGAAGCGCCAAACATAAGCAAATTATATGCCCGAAACTGAAGTGTTTGCCTAGAGCGCTGTAACAATAAAAATTTATTGATTTTTTATTGACGCGAGCGCTCTCTCGGCGACCCGGGCACCTCGGGTGCTTACAGGCGGAACTCGTGGCCTAGATACACTTCTTTGACCAGTTCATTGGCCAGGATGGTGGCGGAGTCACCTTCAGCGATCAGTTGGCCATCGTTGACGATGTAGGCGGTTTCGCAGATATCCAGGGTCTCACGAACGTTATGGTCCGTGATCAGCACGCCAATGCCTTTGGCCTTGAGGTGATGGATGATCTGCTTGATGTCGCCCACCGAAATGGGGTCTACACCGGCGAAAGGTTCGTCGAGAAGGATGAATTTCGGATTGGTAGCCAATGCCCGGGCGATTTCCACGCGGCGGCGTTCACCACCGGACAGGCTCATGCCGAGGTTGTCGCGGATGTGGTGGATGTGAAATTCCTGCAGCAGGCTTTCCAGCTCCTGGCGACGACCGGCCTTGTCGAGCTCCTTACGGGTCTCGAGGATGGCCATGATGTTGTCGGCCACCGACAGTTTGCGGAAGATCGACGCTTCTTGCGGAAGATAGCCGATACCCGCCTTCGCACGACCGTGCATCGGCTGGTGGCTGACGTCCAGATCGTCGATCAATACGCGGCCCTGATCGGCCTGTACCAGGCCGACAATCATGTAGAAGCAAGTGGTTTTACCGGCGCCGTTAGGGCCAAGCAGGCCGACGATCTGACCGCTGTCGATGGACAGGCTGACGTCGCGCACGACCTGACGGCTCTTGTAGCTCTTGGCCAGATGCTGAGCTTTCAGAGTTGCCATTACTGGGCCTTTTGCTCGTCGGTTTTCTTCTTCGGCTGGATCACCATGTCGATGCGAGGGCGTGCCTCGGTGACCTTGTTACCCGTGGCGCGACCGGCGCTCGCAAGCTTTTTGACCGTGTCGTAGACGATTTTCTCGCCCTGGGTGGTGTTGTTGTCCTTATCGACAACTTTTGCCTTGTCGATCAGCACGACGCGGTTTTGCGCCGCGTGGTACTGGATGGTTACGCCCCAGCCCTGAACAGGCTTGGTGTCGCCGGCGGTCTGCAGTTGCTCGAAGTAGGCGAGGTTGCCCACCGAAGTCACTACGTCGATGTCGCCCGCAGGCGTGCGGGTGATGGTTACAGTGTTGCCGGTAACCTTCATCGAGCCCTGGGTGATGATCACGTCGCCTTTATAGGTAGCAACGCCATTCTTGTCGTCCAGTTGGGCATCGTCGGCCTGAATGCGGATAGGCTGCTCCTGATCGTTCGGCAGAGCCCAGGCGCTCACGCTTCCCAGTGCTGCGCCCAGACTGAGCAAAATAGGGAGAGTTTTAACGAGCCTCATACTGTCCTCTTACGTTCGATAGCAGGTGTATCCTGCTTTCTTTCAAGTACGCTTTCATTCCGTTGCCTGTCGATACACCGCCAGCGCCGTCGATTCTAACGGGTTGATCGGTCTGCGCATATTGCTGCTGCGGGAACACTGTCATACGGGTGGTGGTAATCAGGGTTTTGCGGTTTTTTTCGTCGAAGCGCGTGATACGTACCGAATCAATCAGCTCGACCTGAGTGCCGTCCGGGTTGACTTCGCCGCGCTCGCTCTGGACGTGCCAAGGGAATTCGGTGCCGCGGAACATGTTCAGGTCAGGATTGGTCAGCAACGTCACCTCGCTCGCTTTCACGTGTTCGACCTTGTCCGACGTCATCTCGTATTGCAGTTTGCCGTCGGGCAGGTACTGCACGCTATGGGCGTTGATGGCGTAATAGTCGATCGCATTTTCATCGACCTTCACCACCGGTTTGTCGAGGAAGCGTTCCGGGCTGATGTTCCAGTAGCCGACCGCCGCAAAAATCGCGGCGATGCAACCGAACACCAGGATGTTGCGAATTTTTTTGCTCAGCATGATGGGCTCACAGGTATGCGGCGTTGGCCGCATCTAGGCGGCCCTGGGCGCGCAGGATCAATTCGCAGAATTCGCGAGCGGCACCCTCGCCACCACGGGCCTGGGTGATGCCGTGGGCGTGTTCGCGCACGAAACTGGCAGCGCTGGCCACCGCCATGCCCAGGCCGACGCGGCGAATCACCGGCAGGTCTGGCAGGTCGTCGCCGAGGTAGGCCACTTGTTCATAACTCAGGTTGAGCTGACCAAGAAGTTCGTCGAGTACCACCAGTTTGTCTTCGCGACCCTGGTACAGGTGTGGAATGCCGAGGTTCTTCGCTCGTCGTTCAACCACCGGGGTCTTGCGGCCGCTGATGATCGCGGTCTGCACGCCGGCCGCCATCAACATCTTGATGCCTTGGCCATCGAGGGTGTTGAAGGTCTTGAATTCGCTGCCGTCCTCAAGGAAGTACAGGCGCCCGTCGGTCAGCACGCCGTCGACGTCGAATACCGCCAGTTTGATCTGTTTGCCGCGTTGCAGCAGGTCCGTGCTCATTACATTACTCCTGCACGCAGCAAGTCGTGCATGTTCAAGGCGCCGACCGGGCGATCTTCGTTGTCGACCACTACCAGCGAGCTGATCTTGTGGTCTTCCATGATTTTCAGTGCCTCGGCGGCGAGCATCTCGGCGCGGGCGGTCTTGCCGTGGGCGGTCATCACTTCATCAATGGTCGTGCTGTGGATATCAATGGTGCGGTCCAGGGTGCGGCGAAGGTCGCCGTCGGTGAAGATCCCGGCGAGCTTTCCATCTGCACTCAGTACAACGGTCATGCCCAAGCCCTTACGGGTCATTTCCATCAAGGCATCCTTGAGCAGCGTACCGCACATTACTTGCGGCAACTCGGTGCCGGCATGCATGACATTTTCCACTTTCAGCAACAAGCGGCGGCCAAGGGCGCCACCCGGGTGGGAAAAAGCGAAATCTTCAGCGGTAAAGCCGCGAGCTTCAAGCAAGGCAACGGCGAGAGCATCGCCCATGACCAGTGCTGCGGTGGTCGACGAAGTAGGTGCCAGGTTCAGCGGACAGGCTTCGTGTTCGACGCTTACATTGAGGTTGACTTCCGCTGCCTTGGCCAGCGGCGACTCGGGGTTGCCGGTCAGGCTGATCATTTGAATGCCCTGGCGTTTGATCAGCGGCAGCAAGGTGACGATCTCGTTGGTGGAGCCGGAGTTCGACAGCGCCAGAATGATGTCATCACGGGTGATCATACCCATGTCGCCATGGCTGGCCTCGGCCGGGTGCACGAAGAAAGCCGTGGTGCCGGTGCTGGCCAGGGTGGCGGCAATCTTGTTGCCGATGTGCCCCGATTTGCCCATGCCGACCACGACCACGCGGCCTTTGCTGGCCAGAATCATCTCGCAAGCGCGTACGAAATCTGCGTCGATATGGGGCAATAAGCCTTGTACGGCTTCCAGTTCGAGGCGGATGGTGCGTTGTGCAGATTGAATCAGGTCGCTGGATTGGTTCATGTCGGAAATCGAATAGCCTGATGAAAAGGCGGCGATTATAGCGGTAATGATCAAAACCCTCACGCTAGTTCGTCGCGGTTTGTCATTCCTTGTTACCGAATCCTCTCTAAATAGATGATTTCAGGCGGTCATGTTGCTGAACATGCCCGGCTTGGGCCTTGGGCGCTTTAGCTTTGCAGTGATATAGTTCGCCGCCAGTTCGGCCTGCCCGGGAGGTATGTGCTTTCGCCAGAAAGCCAGGCGTCCGAGTGAGAGGCTGCATCGCAAGGAGTTTAGATGAGTGCCGATAACGCCTACGCGGTCGAGCTGAAGGGACTGACCTTCAAGCGCGGTACGCGCAGCATTTTCAATAACGTCGATATTTGCATCCCGCGCGGCAAGGTCACCGGCATCATGGGGCCTTCCGGGTGTGGCAAGACCACGCTGTTGCGTCTGATAGGCGCACAATTGCGCCCCACCAGCGGCGAAGTCTGGGTCAATGGCCAGAACCTGCCGACGTTGTCGCGCAGCGATCTGTTCGATGCGCGCAAGCACATGGGCGTGTTGTTTCAGAGCGGCGCGCTGTTTACCGATCTTGATGTGTTCGAGAACGTTGCTTTTCCGCTGCGTGTTCATACCGCGCTGCCGGAAGAAATGATCCGCGACATTGTCCTGCTCAAGTTGCAGGCAGTGGGCTTGCGTGGCGCCATCGACCTGATGCCTGACGAATTGTCCGGCGGCATGAAACGTCGCGTCGCGCTGGCCCGGGCAATTGCGCTCGATCCGCGAATCCTTATGTACGACGAGCCCTTTGTTGGCCAGGACCCGATCGCCATGGGCGTACTGGTGCGCCTGATCCGCCTGCTCAACGATGCGCTGGGTATCACCAGCATTGTGGTCTCCCACGATCTGGCCGAGACCGCGAGCATTGCTGACCACCTTATTGTGGTGGGTGACGGGCAAGTGCTGGGCCAGGGCGCACCCAAGGATTTGATGAAGTCGGATGAGCCACGTATTCGTCAATTCCTGACTGGCGAACCCGACGGCCCGGTCGCATACCACTTTCCAGCGCCGGATTACCGCGCAGATCTTCTGGGGAAGCGTTGATGCGCAAGATTTCACTGATAGAAAGAGTGCGCCGCTTCGGCTACGCCGGCATCGATGTGCTGGCGGTATTCGGGCGTTCGGCGCTGTTCCTGTTTCATGCCTTGCTCGGTCGTGGCGGCATCGGCGGCGGTTTTGGCCTACTGGTCAAGCAGCTGCATTCGGTGGGCGTGATGTCCCTGGTGATCATCGTGGTCTCCGGGGTGTTCATCGGCATGGTGCTGGCGTTGCAGGGCTTTAACATCCTTTCCAGCTACGGTTCTGAGCAGGCAGTCGGGCAGATGGTTGCGCTGACGCTGCTGCGTGAACTGGGGCCGGTGGTCACGGCCTTGCTGTTCGCCGGGCGCGCAGGTTCGGCCCTGACCGCCGAAATCGGCAACATGAAGTCCACCGAGCAATTGTCCAGTCTGGAAATGATCGGGGTCGACCCGCTCAAATACATCATTGCCCCGCGCCTGTGGGCCGGCTTCATTTCCCTGCCGGTGCTGGCAATGATTTTCAGCGTGGTGGGTATCTGGGGTGGGTCGTGGGTGGCCGTCGACTGGCTGGGTGTCTATGAAGGCTCCTACTGGTCGAACATGCAAAACAGCGTCACGTTTGTCGACGATGTGCTCAACGGCATTATCAAAAGCATCGTTTTTGCCTTCGTCGTGACCTGGATCGCCGTATTCCAAGGCTATGACTGCGAGCCCACTTCCGAGGGGATCAGTCGTGCCACTACCAAGACCGTGGTGTATGCCTCTTTGGCTGTGCTCGGCCTGGACTTTATTCTGACCGCCTTGATGTTTGGAGATTTCTGATGCAAAACCGCACCCTGGAAATCGGTGTCGGCCTTTTCTTGCTGGCTGGCATCCTGGCTTTGCTGCTGTTGGCCCTGCGGGTCAGTGGCCTGGCTCCGACGGCGAGCACCGATACTTATAAACTTTATGCCTATTTCGACAATATCGCCGGTTTGACGGTCAGAGCTAAAGTGACCATGGCGGGTGTAACCATCGGCAAGGTCACGGCAATCGATCTGGACCGCGACAGCTTCACCGGTCGGGTGACCATGCAACTGGAAAAGCGGGTAGATAATCTGCCGACTGACTCCACTGCGTCTATCCTGACCGCTGGCCTGCTGGGTGAGAAATACATCGGTATCAGCGTGGGCGGGGAAGAAAACCTGCTCAAGGAGGGTGGAACCATCCACGACACGCAGTCGTCGCTGGTGCTCGAGGACCTGATCGGTAAATTTCTGCTCAATACCGTTAGCAAAGACGCCAAATGAGGAGCTTTTGAATGATCTCTATCTTGCGACGTGGCCTGTTGGTAATACTCACGGCCTTGCCGTTGATGGCTAACGCCGTGGCGGCGCCTTCCGCGCATGAACTGGTACAGGACACCACCAATCGGTTGCTGGCCGACCTGTCGGCCAATAAAGAAAAGTACAAGCAGGACCCGCAAGACTTTTATACGGCGCTGGATACCATCGTCGGGCCGGTGGTGGATGCCGAAGGTATTTCCAAGAGCATCATGACGGTCAAGTATTCGCGCAAGGCCACGCCCGAGCAGATGCAGAAGTTTGTCGAAAACTTCAAAAAGGGCCTGTTTCAGTTCTATGGCAATGCTTTGCTTGAGTACGACAACCAGGGCATCGTTGTCGATCCTGCCAAGGATGAGTCGGGAGACCGTACCAGCGTCGGCATGACGGTCAAAGGCAGCAGCGGCGCGATCTATCCTGTGTCTTACACGCTCGAAAAGATCAATGGCGAGTGGAAACTGCGCAACGTGATCATCAACGGCATCAACATCGGCAAGCTGTTCCGCGATCAGTTCGCTGATGCGATGCAGCGCAATGGCAACGACCTGGACAAGACCATCAACGGTTGGGCCGGGGAAGTCGCCAAAGCCAAGGAAACCACCGAAAAATCTACCGAGAACCAAACCCAATGAGTGAGTCGGCCATTCGCATGAGCGAAGCTGGCGAGCTACTGCTCAGTGGCGTGCTGGATTACCGCACAGGCCCGAACCTGCGCAAGCAGGGGCAGGCGCTGATCAAGTCCAGTAACGCGGCTGCGCTGGTGGTCGATTGTTCCGCGGTTGAGAAGTCCAGCAGCGTCGGCTTGTCGCTGCTGCTGTGCTTCATGCGCGATGCTCAGGCGGCCGGCAAGGCCTTGAGCGTTCGTGCGATGCCCGAAGACATGCGCGAAATCGCTCAGGTCAGTGAACTGACCGAGCTGTTGGCGCAACCCTGAACCGCATCTATAAAGAAGCCCCCCGTCAGAGTCCTGCTTCGCGGGGTTCGCAGGCGCGGGGCTTTTTTGTATGATGTCCGACCCGCGCGCACAGGGCGCCGATTGAGGTTGAGCATGCAGGCCGTAGAAGTGAAGAGCTTCCTTGAAGGAAAGTTGCCCGGAACGCTGGTAGAAGTTGAGGGCGAAGGCTGCAACTTTCAGCTGAACGTGATTAGCGATGAACTGGCGGCGTTGAGCCCGGTGAAGCGTCAGCAGCAGATCTATGCCCATTTGAACCCATGGATCACCGATGGCAGCATCCATGCGGTCACTATGAAATTTTTCAGCAGCGCGGCCTGGGCCGAGCGCACCTGAGCCCAAGGGCGTCGAGATTCTTATGGATAAATTGATTATTACCGGTGGCGTTCGTCTTGATGGCGAAATCCGCATCTCCGGGGCAAAGAACTCTGCCCTGCCGATTCTGGCTGCAACCCTGCTGTGTGATGGCCCGGTTACCGTTGCCAACCTGCCGCACCTGCACGACATCACCACCATGATCGAGCTGTTCGGTCGCATGGGCATTGAGCCGGTGATCGATGAGAAGCTCAGTGTCGAAATCGACCCGCGCACCATCAAGACTCTGATCGCTCCGTACGAACTGGTGAAAACCATGCGTGCCTCGATCCTGGTGCTGGGCCCGATGGTTGCCCGTTTCGGTGAAGCCGAAGTCGCGCTGCCTGGCGGTTGCGCCATTGGTTCGCGTCCGGTCGACCTGCACATCCGTGGCCTCGAAGCCATGGGCGCGGTCATCGACGTTGAAGGCGGCTACATCAAGGCCAAGGCCCCTGAGGGTGGCCTGCGCGGTGCGCACTTCTTCTTCGACACCGTCAGCGTGACCGGTACCGAAAACATCATGATGGCGGCCGCTCTGGCCAAGGGCCGCAGCGTGCTGGCAAACGCCGCTCGTGAGCCTGAGGTCATCGACCTGGCGAACTTCCTGAACGCCATGGGCGCCAAGATCACTGGTGCCGGCACCGATACCATCACCATCGATGGCGTCGAGCGTCTGCACCCGACCACTTACAAGGTGATGCCTGACCGTATCGAGACCGGCACCTACCTGGTGGCGGCAGCGGTAACCGGCGGGCGTGTGAAGGTCAAGGACACCGATCCGACCATCCTGGAAGCCGTTCTGGAAAAACTCCGCGAATCCGGTGCCGAAATCACCTGCGGCGAAGACTGGATCGAGCTGAACATGCACGGCAAGCGGCCAAAAGCCGTTAACGTGCGGACCGCTCCATACCCGGCGTTCCCGACCGATATGCAGGCGCAGTTCATCTCCCTCAACGCCATTGCCGAAGGCACTGGTGCGGTGATCGAGACGATCTTCGAAAACCGTTTTATGCACGTTTACGAACTGCACCGCATGGGCGCTCATATCCAGGTCGAAGGCAACACTGCTATCGTCACCGGCATCGAAAAGCTCAAGGGCGCGCCAGTAATGGCCACCGACCTGCGTGCTTCGGCCAGCCTGGTGATTTCGGCGCTGATCGCCGAAGGCGATACCCTGATCGACCGCATCTACCACATCGACCGTGGTTACGAGTGCATCGAAGAGAAACTGCAGATGCTCGGCGCAAAAATTCGCCGCGTACCGGGCTAGTTTCTGCTGCATGGGCACAGGGACGTGCCCGTTGGTTTCGTTTCAAGTCGAGGGTAGTCTTTTCATTAGAGAGACGCCCTCGATGTGTGCCCGGCGCCATTTGCGACCGGGCATCAGTAGCCTGATAAGGACTGACGTTTCCCATGTTGACCATCGCACTGTCCAAGGGCCGCATCCTTGACGACACCCTGCCGCTTCTGGCTGAAGCGGGCATCGTGCCGACCGAGAATCCGGACAAGAGCCGCAAGCTGATCATTCCCACGACCCAGGCCGATGTGCGCCTGCTGATCGTGCGCGCCACCGATGTACCGACTTATGTCGAGCATGGTGCCGCGGACCTCGGCGTCGCCGGTAAAGATGTGCTGATGGAATATGGCGGCCAGGGCCTGTACGAGCCTCTGGATCTGCGAATTGCCCTCTGCAAGCTGATGACCGCCGGCCGTGTCGGCGATGTCGAGCCCAAGGGCCGCCTGCGGGTGGCGACCAAATTCGTCAACGTTGCCAAGCGTTACTACGCCGAGCAGGGACGTCAGGTCGACATCATCAAGCTCTACGGCTCGATGGAGCTGGCGCCGCTGATCGGTCTGGCGGACAAGATCATCGACGTGGTCGACACCGGTAACACCCTGCGTGCCAACGGTCTGGAACCCCAGGATTTCATTGCCGACATCAGCTCCCGGCTGATCGTCAACAAAGCTTCGATGAAAATGCAACACGCCCGTATCCAGGCGTTGATCGACACCCTGCGCAAGGCAGTGGAGTCTCGACACCGCGGCTGATTTACCTGCGCGACCTTGAGTCGCGCCGTCTATCCGCCTCATAGCCAGAATTCTCAGGTGCCCAAGCGGATCGATGGTAGCTTCGGGTACCTGAGTTTTCGCCATTCCTATGAGGCTCTCGCTATGACCGCACCGACTGCAATTCGCCGACTCAACGCTGCTGACCCGGATTTCGCACATCATCTGGATCATCTGCTGAGCTGGGAAAGTGTGTCTGACGACTCGGTCAATCAGCGGGTGCTGGACATCATCAAAGCCGTGCGTGAGCGTGGTGATGCAGCACTGGTGGAATTCACCCAGAAGTTTGACGGCCTGCAAGTTGCCTCGATGGCAGACCTGATCCTGCCGCGCGAACGCCTGGAACTGGCGTTGACCCGCATCACCGTGCCTCAGCGCGAAGCCCTGGAAAAAGCCGCGGCCCGCGTGCGCAGCTACCACGAAAAACAGAAACAGGATTCCTGGAGCTACACCGAAGCCGACGGCACCGTGCTGGGCCAGAAGGTCACCCCGCTGGATCGCGCCGGCCTGTACGTGCCGGGCGGCAAGGCGTCGTACCCGTCCTCGGTGCTGATGAACGCAATACCAGCCAAGGTGGCGGGCGTGACCGAAGTGGTCATGGTCGTGCCAACCCCACGGGGTGAAATCAACGAATTGGTGCTGGCCGCAGCCTGCATCGCCGGCGTTGACCGGGTGTTCACCATCGGCGGCGCCCAGGCTGTTGCGGCGCTGGCCTACGGCACCGAAAGCGTGCCGAAGGTCGATAAGGTTGTTGGCCCTGGCAACATCTATGTGGCCACCGCCAAGCGTCACGTGTTCGGCCAGGTCGGCATCGACATGATCGCCGGCCCCTCCGAGATTCTCGTGGTGTGTGACGGCCAGACCGACCCGGACTGGATTGCCATGGACCTGTTCTCCCAGGCGGAACACGATGAAGACGCCCAAGCGATTCTGGTCAGCCCGGACGCCGAGTTCCTCGACAAGGTCGCCGCCAGCATCGCCAAATTGCTGCCGACCATGGAACGCGCCGAAATCATCGAAACCTCGATCAATGGCCGTGGTGCGCTGATCAAGGTTCGCGACATGGAACAAGCCATCGAAGTGGCCAACCGCATTGCGCCAGAACACTTGGAGTTGTCGGTCGCCGACCCGCAGGCCTGGTTGCCGCAGATTCGTCACGCCGGCGCGATCTTCATGGGCCGTCACACGTCCGAAGCCCTGGGCGACTATTGCGCAGGTCCAAACCACGTGTTGCCGACGTCCGGCACTGCGCGCTTCTCTTCGCCACTGGGTGTTTACGACTTCCAGAAACGTTCGTCGATCATCTTCTGCTCCGAGCAGGGTGCCTCCGAACTGGGCAAAACTGCTTCCGTGCTGGCCCGTGGCGAGTCGCTGACCGCTCACGCTCGCAGCGCCGAATACCGTATCGTTGACGACAAGAAGGGCAACCAAGCATGAGTAAATTCTGGAGTCCTTTCGTCAAGCGCCTGGTGCCTTACGTGCCGGGCGAGCAGCCGAAGCTGGCGAAACTGGTGAAGCTCAACACCAACGAAAACCCGTACGGTCCATCGCCCAAAGCGTTGGCCGCGATGCAGACCGAACTGAACGACAACCTGCGTCTGTATCCGGACCCGAACAGCGACCTGCTCAAGCAGGCTGTTGCCAAGTACTACGGCGTACAGGGCAATCAGGTGTTCCTCGGTAACGGTTCCGATGAAGTCCTGGCGCACATTTTTCACGGTTTGCTGCAACACGATCAGCCGCTGCTATTCCCGGACATCAGCTACAGCTTCTACCCGGTTTACTGCGGGTTGTATGGCATCGCATTTGACGCGGTGCCGCTGGATGAACAGTTCCAGATCAATCCGGCGGACTACGCCAAGCCGAACGGCGGGATCATTTTCCCTAACCCGAACGCGCCGACCGGTTGCCTGTTGGCGCTGGACGCTGTCGAACAAATCCTCAAGGCCAGCCCGGATTCGGTGGTCGTGGTGGATGAGGCTTACATTGATTTCGGCGGTGAAACGGCGATCACGCTGGTGGACCGTTATCCGAACCTGTTGGTGACTCAGACCCTGTCTAAGTCCCGTTCGCTGGCGGGCCTGCGGGTTGGTCTGGCGGTAGGGCATCCGGACCTGATCGAGGCGCTGGAGCGGATCAAGAACAGCTTCAACTCCTATCCGCTGGATCGTCTGGCGATTGTGGGGGCTGCGGCAGCGTTCGAGGATCGCGAGTATTTCGACAAGACCTGCCGGTTGGTCATCGAGAGCCGCGAAAAGGTGGTCGCGCAGCTGGAGGCGAAGGGGTTTGAGGTGTTGCCATCGGCGGCAAACTTCATTTTCGCCCGTCACCCGAAGCACGATGCGGCAGGGCTGGCGGCGAAGTTGCGTGAGCAGGGTGTGATTGTTCGGCACTTCAAGCAGGAGCGGATTGCGCAGTTTTTGCGGATATCGATTGGCGCGCCGGAGCAGAATCAGGCGTTGATCGACGGTCTCGGCGACCTTTGATTTGTCTTTCAGCGATGGATGGCAACGCGAAGGAGTTAAACTCCGCGTTGCCTCCTTTGTGGGGCTACAAGCGAGAAGCGGATTTTTCACTTTCTCCATTTAATTGTGAATGTGCCTTTGATACTTAAGTTGTTTTCCCCGATTAAGTTACGAAAGCTACCTTCGTAACTTGAATCCCATTCGGCGCTGACAGTGATGTCGCCGATTTTTATAGGGTACTGCTCGCCGTTCGCTATATACACCCAAGGCATATGAGGCGAGCGTGAAAAGTCTGTTGGATAAGAAAAGTCTTTGTTTTCTCCCTTTTCAATTGTTTCGGGATATCCCAGCCAGATACTGTTAGATCCATCAGATCCACTAAAGTATCCTCCGAAGTTATCAATGTACTCATGTCTGCTGACATCTGTAAGAGTAAGTATCTCGTCATTGATGACTAATCGAATCTCTCCTTCGAAATACTGGCCCGTCTTCGTTTCCTTGGTTTGCATGTTCAATCCCCTTGATGTAATGAAAAGTTCGGGGCAGCTCTAATAAGTTGCCTTGTTCGAAAGGCTACTTGTGTTTGGAAGGAGGCGTAACTGTCAGAAGTTACAGGTGTTAAGAACCTTTCTGAATAATACTTAGACTGAATCGCGATTGGGTTGGTATGGCGTTCGCTGGCGGACATCAGAAAGTTGATGTGGGAGCGAGTACGCTCGTTCCCACATCAATTTATGCTTACTCTTCTTTTTCCTTCATCGGCGCCGGCGGTGGGCGCAGACCGATTTCCGCAGTCAGCTTGAGTTCCTTGCCATTGCGCATGACCTGGATCGTGACCTTGTCGGTCGGCTTGATTCGCGCCACCTGGTTCATCGAACGGCGACCGTCGCCGGCCGGTTCACCGTCGATGCTGAGGATCACGTCGCCCAGTTGCAGGCCGGCCTTCTGCGCCGGGCCGTCACGGAAAATCCCCGCGACCACAATTCCCGGACGTCCCGACAGACCAAACGATTCCGCCAGTTCCTGACTCAACGGTTGCACTTCGATACCGAGCCAGCCGCGAATCACTTGGCCGTGTTCGATGATCGACTTCATCACTTCCATCGCCAGTTTGACCGGGATCGCGAAGCCGATGCCCTGAGAACCGCCGGACTTGGAGAAGATCGCCGTGTTGATGCCGGTCAGGTTGCCGTTGGCGTCCACCAGCGCACCGCCGGAGTTGCCGGGGTTGATCGCGGCGTCGGTCTGGATGAAGTCTTCGTAGTTGTTCAGCCCGAGCTGATTGCGCCCGGTGGCGCTGATGATGTCCATGGTCACGGTCTGGCCGACACCGAACGGGTTGCCGATGGCCAGGGCCACGTAGTCGATGCGAATGTTGTCGGAACGGCCGACGGTGATCGACGACAGGTTTTTCAGGTCGATCTTCAACACCACCGTGAATGGGAGATCGCGCAGTTGCAAGACAAGGGTTTTGAAGTGTTGCCGTCGGCGGCGAACTTCATTTTCGCCCGTCATCTGAAGCACGATGCGGCAGGGCTGGCGGCGAAGTTGCGTGAGCAGGGTGTGATTGTTCGGCACTTCAAGCAGGAGCGGATTGCCCAGTTCCTGCGGATTTCCATCGGCGCGCCGGAGCAGAACCAGGCACTGATCGACGGCCTCGGCGACCTGTAACACCCCCCCAGACTGATCGTTCCCGTGCTCCGCGTGGGAATGCATCCCGTGACGCTCCGCGTCACAGTGGACGCAGAGCGTCCATGGCGGCATTCCCACGCAGAGCACGGGAACGATCAGGTTTTGTGGCTTACTCGTGATGCGGTTCGCCAAGGAAGGTCAGCGACGTGAACAGTCCGCGAGTGCTCACATCCGGGCTATTTTTCACTGGCACTTCCACCTGCGCCGCAATCACGTTCAACCCTTCATTGCGCACCAGAACCTGCGCCCGGCCGTCCGCATCGGTTTCGGTGCTCATGGTACTCGGCGCGCTGCGATAGTCGCCCACCAACTTCACGCCCGCCGCCGGCTTGCCATCCAACAGCACCCGTACCGGCAACGACTTGCCCGGCCCGACCGTCAGCGGATCGACTTCCGGCAAAATCACCAGTTTCATCTGATCGAGCTTCGGCAACTTCGCCCCCGGCTGGTAAATGGCCAGGCTGTATTTGAACGTCTCGGTCGACTCGATCGATCCTGGCACCTTACTGCGTCCTTCGTTGATCCACTTTTTGTCGGCGGTCAGCGACCACATGCCATTGTCCAGCGCGACTGCTAGCGCCGCGGGCGGTTTGAGTGGTTGCAGACGCGCATGGTCGGCCAGGCGTTCCACGGTAACCGGGATCATTTTTCCTTCGGTGTCGTAGGCCCAGGCGCCGCTGATTTTCTGCGCCTTGAAAGCATTGTCCTCAGCGCCATCACCGTAGATGGCTTCGATATTGCCGCGACGTTGTTCGGTCCATAGGCCATGGGCCGAAACGTGGGTGGCGAACATCGCGCCGAACAGACCCAGCAGAACCAGTGATTTGCCTTGTTGCATGGTGATCTTTCCTTTTACAGGTTGAGTGTCAGGCTGACGGTGAAATTGCGTGGCTCGCCGGGGTTGACCCAGTAGTTGCTGTAGGAGCGCTCGAAGTATTTCTCGTCGAAAAGATTGTTCAGGTTCAGGCCCACGGTGACGTTTTCGCTGGCCTTGTAATGGGCCAGCAGGTCGACGGTGTGGTAAGCCGGCAGTTCGAAATCGCTGCCGGCTTCACCCGAGCGATCGCCGACATAGGTGAACGCTGCACCAAGGTCCGAACCGCGCAAATGGCCATCCTGAAATTCATAAACGCCCAGCACACTGCCGCTGCGTTTGGCCACGCCAAGAATTCGGCTGCCGGTGGGGATCACTTTGTCGCCTTGGGTGACTTCAGCGTCGATGTAAGCGAAAGCACCGATCACTCGCACGGCATCGGTCACTTGCCCAGTGACTTGCAGGTCGACACCCTGGCTGCGGGCCTTGCCCATGGCGCGGCTGGAGTCGGTGCTCGGATCGAGCGCCAGGACGTTTTCCTTTTCGATATGGAAGGCGGCGAGGGTGGTGCTCAAGCGGTCGTCGAACAGCTCGCTCTTGATCCCGACTTCATAACCGACGCCTTCTTCCGGGTCGAAGGATTTGCCGGCGGCGTCCAGGCCGTTGTTCGGTTTGAACGAGGTGGAGACGTTGGCGAACAGCCCCACTTCGGGTGTCAGTTGGTAGAGCAGGCCGGCCCGTTGGGTCAGGGCATCGTGGCGCTGGCGGCTGGTCGCGTTGCGGCTGCGATCGTCAATGCTTTGTTCGAAATGTTCGAAGCGCGCACCGATCATGCCGCGCAGTTTGTCGGTGAAGACGATCTGGTCCTGAAGGTTCAGCGCCTGGCTTTCGACGTGCTCGAAGAAGTCGGTCCCGGAGCGCGGGCCATTGGGTTTCGGCTGGCCGTAAATCGGCCGATAGATATCGATGGCGTAAGGGCCGCCGGCAATGGTCGTGACCCGTTCGTTCTTGCGGAAATTCTCGTACTCGCTGCCCATCAGCAGTTCGTGTTGCCAGCTACCGATGTCGAACAAACCGCGCAGTTCGAGTTGGGTGATGCTGTCGTGCCAGTTGGTATCGCGTTCTCGATAGCGACGGTTGATGGTGTGGCCGTCGGCGTTCAAGGGACGGTTTTCGGAGGCGAAGCCCCAGAGCTTGCCTTCCTTGTAATGGCTGGCGAGGCGTAGTTTCCAGCTGTCGTTGAGCTGATGTTCGAGGGCGGCTTGCAGCAGATTGTTGTGGTTGTCGATGTTGCCGTCGTTGGGTTCGCCAAGGAAGGTCGAGCGGGAAACGTCGCTCCATTTATTGTTCGGCGCGACGATACCGCGATCGAATGTCGAGCTGTGGCGCACGAATTCGCTCTCCACCAACAGGCTGGTGTCCGGGTTCAGTTGCCAGCTGAAGGAAGGCGCAACGAACACTCGCTGACTGTCGACGTGATCGCGGAAGCTGTGGTTGTCCTCGACGGCCAGGTTCACCCGGGACAGAACATTGCCGTCATCATCCAGCGGTGTGTTGACGTCCACGGCGGTGCGATAGCGATCCCAGCTGCCGGCGCTGGTTTGCAGTGTGCTGAAGGCTTCACGCTGGGGTTTCTTGGTGACGATGTTCACCGTACCGCCCGGATCGCCACGACCATAGAGGCTGGCGGCCGGGCCTTTGAGCACTTCGATGCGCTCGATGTTGGCCACGTCTGGCGTGCTTGGATAGCCGCGGTTGGCGCTGAAGCCGTCCTTGTAGAACTCCGAAGTGGTGAAGCCGCGCACGCTGTATTCGTAGAGCGTCAAGCCGCCGAAGTTGTTCTGCTTCGACACGCCGCCGGCGTATTCCAGTGCGCGCTCGACGCTGGTGCTGCCCAGATCCTTGAGCACACTGACGGGAATCACGCTGATCGATTGCGGGATATCGCGAATGGCCGTGTCGGTTTTGGTTGCGCTGGAGGAGCGCGTGGCGCGGTAACCCTTGACCGGGCCGGTGGGGGATTCGTAGTCGGAGGTGACGCTGATGGCGTCCAGTTCAACGGTTTGCGATTCTTCGGCGAAGACCGGATCCCCCAGCAAACCGAGGGCCAGGCCTGCGAGGGAAGCCATTGTTCGAGACGACATGTTATGTTGTTCCAAAAGTTGTATCGAAACAATATAACATGCCTAATGAGAATGTCTGCTGTTAACAGCTTCGCAGTTATGGAGCTGCTGAGGGCGCAGCTCCTGCCGGCTTACTCGCCTTCTTTTTCCTTGATCGGCGCGGGTGGCGGACGCAGACCGATTTCTGCCGTGAGCTTGAGCTCTTTACCGTTGCGCATCACCTGAATGGTGACTTTGTCGGTCGGCTTGATCCGCGCCACCTGGTTCATCGAACGACGACCGTCGCCGGCCGGTTCACCGTCGATGCTGAGGATTACGTCGCCCAGTTGCAGGCCAGCCTTCTGCGCCGGGCCATCACGGAAAATCCCCGCGACCACAATCCCCGGACGTCCCGACAGACCAAACGATTCCGCCAGTTCCTGACTCAACGGTTGCACTTCGATGCCGAGCCAACCGCGAATCACTTGGCCGTGTTCGATGATCGACTTCATCACTTCCATCGCCAGTTTGACCGGGATCGCGAAGCCGATGCCCTGAGAACCGCCGGACTTGGAGAAGATCGCCGTGTTGATGCCGGTCAGGTTGCCGTTGGCGTCCACCAGCGCACCGCCGGAGTTGCCGGGGTTGATCGCGGCGTCGGTCTGGATGAAGTCTTCGTAGTTGTTCAGCCCGAGCTGATTGCGCCCTGTGGCGCTGATGATGCCCATGGTCACGGTCTGGCCGACGCCGAATGGGTTGCCGATGGCCAGGGCCACGTCGCCGATGCGGATATTGTCGGAACGGCCGACAGTGATCGATGGCAGGTTTTTCAGGTCGATCTTCAACACCGCGAGGTCGGTTTCCGGGTCGCTGCCGATGACTCGGGCCAGGGTTTCACGGCCATCCTTGAGCGCCACCACGATCTGGTCGGCACCGCTGGTCACATGGTTGTTGGTCAGCAGGTATCCTTCCGGGCTCATGATCACGCCCGAACCGAGGCTCGATTCCATGCGCTTCTGCTTGGGCGAGTTGTCGCCGAAGAAGCGGCGGAACTGCGGATCTTCGAACAGCGGATGGCTGGGCTTGTTGACCACTTTGGTGGTGTATAGATTGACCACCGACGGCGCGGCCGTGGTCACCGCGTCGGCATAGGACACCGGGCCCTGCTGCAGGCCAAGAGTTTGCGGGGCTTGCTGCAGATTGACGTCCAGGCTCGGTAGCCCGACCCACTCCGGGTAACGCTGCATAATCAATAGAGCGATAAGCACGCCGGCCAATAGCGGCCAGCCGGAAAAACGCAGCGCCTTGAGCATTAAACACGTCCTACAGAGGTTGCAGGCGGTGTGAGACCGCCCATAATGTCGCGCATTATACGAGGCCGCGCGCGCCTCTGAACGGGATATTTAGGAGTCTTTTATGGCCGTTGCCCTGAGCACCCTGGTCGAAGAAGCCGACCGCTACCTGGCAAGTGCGAAGATCGCCGATTATTGCCCCAACGGTTTGCAGGTCGAAGGCCGGCCGCAAGTGATGCGCATCGTCAGCGGTGTTACCGCAAGCCAGGCGTTGCTGGACGCGGCGGTGGAGGCCCAGGCCGATCTGGTGCTGGTGCATCACGGCTATTTCTGGAAAGGCGAGAACCCGTGCATCACCGGCATGAAGCAGCGCCGGTTGAAAACCCTGCTCAAGCACGATATCAGCCTGCTGTCTTATCACTTGCCGCTGGATCTGCACCCGGAAGTCGGTAACAACGTGCAGCTTGCGCGGCAACTGGATATCACCGTCGAAGGCCCGCTGGATCCGGACAATCTGAAAGTCGTTGGCCTGGTCGGCTCGTTGAACGAGCCGATGACCCCTCGCGATTTCGCCCGTCGCGTGCAGGAAGTCATGGGGCGCGAGCCGTTGCTGATCGAAGGCAGCGAGATGATTCGTCGGGTCGGCTGGTGCACCGGTGGCGGCCAGGGGTACATTGATCAGGCGGTGTTGGCTGGCGTCGATCTGTACCTCAGCGGCGAGGCCTCCGAGCAGACGTTCCACAGCGCCCGGGAAAACGACATCAGCTTCATCGCCGCCGGCCACCACGCCACCGAGCGTTACGGTGTGCAGGCTTTGGGCGATTACCTGGCACGACGCTTTGCGCTGGAGCACATCTTCATCGATTGCCCGAATCCGATTTGATTTCAGACGACAATGCGGTCACATCTGTAGGATGGGTTTCCAATCTGGAATGCTCAAACGAGGGGGTATATTCATATACCCTTTCGATCTAGCCAGCGTCCTGATTAGAAGAGGGCGCTGTGCTAGGATTCCCCGCTCGAACACGGCCCGCAGGCCGTCCATAAGATCGTTTTCGTGAGTAGCCATGGTCGACAAACTGACGCATCTGAAACAGCTGGAGGCCGAAAGCATCCACATCATCCGCGAGGTCGCCGCCGAGTTCGATAACCCGGTGATGCTGTACTCCGTCGGTAAAGACTCCGCCGTGATGCTGCACCTGGCACGCAAGGCATTCTTCCCGGGCAAACTTCCGTTTCCGGTGATGCACGTCGACACCCGGTGGAAGTTCAAGGAAATGTACGCGTTCCGCGACCGCATGGTCGAAGAGCTCGGCCTGGACCTGCTGGTGCACGTGAACCCCGATGGCGTCGCGCAAGGCATCAACCCGCTGACCCACGGCAGCGCCAAGCACACCGACATCATGAAGACCGAAGGCCTTAAACAAGCTCTCGACAAGTACGGTTTCGACGCCGCTTTCGGTGGCGCTCGCCGCGACGAAGAGAAGTCCCGTGCCAAAGAGCGCGTGTATTCCTTCCGCGACACCAAGCACCGCTGGGACCCGAAAAACCAGCGCCCGGAACTGTGGAACGTCTACAACGGCAACGTCAACAAGGGCGAATCCATTCGTGTGTTCCCGTTGTCGAACTGGACCGAACTGGACATCTGGCAGTACATCTACCTCGAAGGCATCCCGATCGTGCCGCTCTATTTCGCCGCCGAGCGCGACGTCATCGAGATGAATGGTACCTGGATCATGATCGACGACGAACGCCTGCTCAATCACCTGAGCGACGAAGACAAGGCGCGCATCGTCAAGAAGAAGGTCCGTTTCCGTACGCTGGGCGACTACCCGTTGACCGGTGCGGTCGAGTCCGAGGCTACCAGCCTGACCGACATCATTCAGGAAATGCTCCTGACGCGAACTTCCGAACGCCAGGGCCGGGTCATCGATCACGATGGCGCCGGCTCGATGGAAGAAAAGAAACGTCAGGGTTATTTCTAAGGGGTTGTCATGTCGCACGCATCTGATTTGATCAGCGAGGACATCCTCGCCTACCTGGGCCAGCACGAACGCAAGGAAATGCTGCGCTTTCTGACCTGTGGCAACGTCGACGACGGCAAGAGCACCCTGATTGGGCGCCTGCTGCACGACTCCAAAATGATCTACGAAGATCATTTGGAAGCCATTACCCGCGACTCGAAAAAAGTCGGCACCACCGGTGAAGACATCGACCTGGCGTTGCTGGTCGACGGCCTGCAGGCCGAGCGTGAGCAGGGCATCACCATCGATGTCGCTTACCGTTATTTCTCCACCGCCAAACGCAAATTCATCATCGCCGACACCCCCGGCCATGAGCAGTACACCCGCAACATGGCCACCGGTGCATCCACCTGTGACCTGGCGATCATTCTGGTGGACGCCCGTTACGGCGTGCAGACCCAGACCCGTCGCCACAGCTTTATCGCTTCGTTGCTGGGCATCAAGCACATCGTTGTCGCCATCAACAAGATGGACCTCAACGGCTTCGACGAAAGCGTGTTCGAGTCGATCAAGGCCGATTACCTGAAGTTCGCCGAAGGCATCGCGTTCAAGCCGACCACCATGGCATTCGTGCCGATGTCCGCGCTCAAGGGCGACAACGTGGTGAACAAGTCGGAGCGCTCGCCGTGGTACACCGGCCAGTCGCTGATGGAAATCCTCGAAACCGTCGAAATCGCCAGCGACCGCAACTACACCGACCTGCGTTTCCCGGTGCAGTACGTCAACCGTCCGAACCTGAACTTCCGTGGTTTCGCCGGCACCCTGGCCAGCGGCATCGTGCACAAGGGCGACGAAGTCGTTGTGTTGCCGTCGGGCAAGAGCAGCCGCGTGAAATCCATCGTCACCTTCGAAGGTGAGCTGGAACATGCAGGTCCCGGTCAAGCCGTGACGCTGACCATGGAAGACGAAATCGACATCTCCCGCGGTGACTTGCTGGTACATGCCGACAACCAGCCGCAAGTGACTGACGCCTTCGACGCCATGCTGGTGTGGATGGCCGAAGAACCGATGCTGCCGGGCAAGAAATACGACATCAAGCGCGCCACGACTTACGTGCCGGGGTCGATCACCAGCATCGTCAATCGCGTGGACGTGAACACCTTGGCCGAAGGTCCCGCCAGCTCGCTGCAGCTGAACGAGATCGGTCGGGTCAAGATCAGCCTCGACGCGGCCATCGCACTGGACGGTTACGACAGCAACCGCACCACCGGTTCGTTCATCGTCATCGATCGACTGACCAACGGTACGGTCGCGGCCGGCATGATCATCGCCCAGCCGTTGAGCCATGGCACCAGCACCCACCACGGCAAACTGGCTCACGTGGCTACCGAAGAACGTGCCCAGCGCTTTGGTCAGCAACCGGCCACCGTGTTGTTCAGCGGCTTGTCGGGCGCTGGCAAAAGCACCCTGGCCTACGCCGTTGAACGCAAGCTGTTCGACTTGGGTCGTGCGGTGTTTGTGCTCGATGGCCAGAATCTGCGTCACGACCTCAACAAAGGTCTGCCAAATGATCGCGCCGGGCGTACTGAAAACTGGCGTCGTGCGGCGCACGTTGCGCGTCAGTTCAACGAAGCCGGTCTGTTGACCTTGGCTGCATTCGTTGCGCCGAGTGCTGAAGGTCGTGAGCAGGCCAGGGAACTGATCGGCAAGGAGCGTCTGCTGACGGTCTACGTCCAGGCCTCTCCGACGGTCTGTGCCGAGCGTGATCCGCAAGGTCTGTACGCGGCGGGTGGCGACAACATCCCGGGCGAATCTTTCCCGTACGACGTGCCGCTGAATGCCGATCTGGTGATCGACACCCAGTCGCTGTCGCTGGAAGAAAGCGTCAAGCAAGTGCTGGATCTGCTGCGTAAACGTGGCGCGATCTAAGCGTTAGCTGAAAATAAAAAACCCGCAGATGAGTGATCGTCTGCGGGTTTTTTTGTGCTCTGTGATCGTTCCCACGCTCTGCGTGGGAATGCCGCCCGACTCCGCGTCCCTTCGCTGGCGTGACGCAGAGCGTCACTGGATGCATTCCCACGCGGAGCGTGGGAATGATCAGTTAGACGGGTATTCGCGGTGCATCTGCCCCAGCAGCGCATCCTTGTCATTCCACAGCTGATTGATCCAGCCCTGAAACTCCAGGCGATACACCCCATCCTGGTCGTAGTTCTTGCCAACGAACTGCGGTGGAATCTTCAGTTCCTGAAAGTGCACCACCACGTCCTTCACGTTCCCACAGAGCAAATCCCAATAACCCGGACGCCCGGCCGGATAGTGGATGGTCACGTTGACGATGGCTTCCAGCTGGTCGCCCATGGCATCCAGCACGAAGGCAATGCCACCCGCTTTCGGCTTGAGCAGGTAGCGGAACGGTGAGCTCTGCTGTATGTGCTTGCCTTCGGTGAAGCGCGTGCCTTCGACGAAGTTGAAAATTCCCACCGGGTTATTGCGGAACTTGTCACAGGTCTTGCGGGTGGTTTCCAGGTCTTTGCCTTTCTTCTCTGGATGCTTCTCCAGATAGGCCTTGGAGTAACGTTTCATGAAAGGAAAACCGAGTGCCCACCACGCCAGACCAATTACCGGCACCCAGATCAGTTGCTGTTTGAGGAAGAACTTCAGCGGGCGGATGCGACGATTGAGCACGTATTGCAACACCATGATGTCGACCCAGCTCTGGTGGTTGCTGGTGATCAGGTACGAGTGCTGATAGTCCAGGCCTTCCAGCCCGCTGAGCTGCCAGCGTGTGTGCCCGAGCAGGTCCATCCATGCCTTGTTGTTGCTGATCCAGGTTTCGTGGATATGGCCCATCAGCCAGTCGGTGAAACGCTGGGCGGCGGGGAAGGGCAGCAGCAGTTTGAAGATCGCCACCACGAACAACGGCGTGCAGCAGGCAATCGTGTTCAGCGCCAACAACAGCGAAGCAATCACGCCGCGCAGGGGGGCAGGTAGAAAATCCAGCATTTAAAGATCCATAGGTCGGTTGGCAGCCTGGATCGCGGTCAACGCGATGGTGTAGACGATGTCGTCGACCTGCGCGCCGCGCGGCAGGTCATTCACCGGTTTGCGCAGGCCTTGCAGCATCGGCCCGAGGCTGACGCAGTCGGCGCTGCGCTGCACGGCTTTGTGGGTGGTGTTGCCGGTGTTCAGGTCGGGGAACACGAACACCGTGGCACGACCGGCCACCTGACTGTTCGGCGCCAGTTGTCGGGCCACGGTTTCGTTGGCGGCGGCGTCGTACTGCAATGGGCCGTCGATCAACAGCGAGTGTTGCTGTTCGTGGGCAAGCAATGTCGCCTCGCGAACCTTCTCGACTTCTTCACCACTGGCCGACTCGCCACTGGAGTAGCTGATCATCGCCACGCGCGGAATGATGCCGAACGCCGCTGCCGAGTCGGCGCTTTGCAAGGCGATCTCGGCCAGTTCGCTGGCGCTTGGGTGCGGGTTCATCACGCAATCGCCGTAAACCAGCACTTCTTCCGGAAACAGCATGAAGAACACCGAGGACACCAGGGTGCAGCCCGGAGCCGTTTTAATAAGCTGCAGGGCCGGGCGGATGGTGTTGGCGGTGGAGTGAATGACCCCGGACACCAGCCCGTCGACTTCATCCAGCGCCAGCATCATGGTGCCGATCACCACGGTGTCTTCCAGTTGCTGCTCGGCCATCGGCGCGTTGAGGCTTTTAGTCTTGCGCAGCGCAACCATCGGCTCGACGTAACGCTCACGGATCAGGTCCGGGTCGAGGATTTCCAGGCCTGGTGGCAACTCGATGCCTTGGGCGCGGGCGACCGCTTCGACGTCCGCCGGTTTGGCCAGCAACACGCAGCGGGCAATGCCGCGCGCCTGACAGATCGCCGCGGCTTGCACGGTTAACGGTTCGCTGCCTTCGGGCAACACGATGCGCTTGTTGGCGGCTTGGGCGCGCTGGATCAGTTGATAGCGGAACACTGCTGGCGACAGACGCATTTCCCGTGGCGTACCGCAGCGCTGGTGCAGCCAGTTGGCGTCGAGATGGCTGGCGACAAAATCGGTGATGATCTCCGCACGTTCGCGGTCGTCGATCGGGATTTCCTTGTTCAAACCGTTCAACTGGTTGGCGGTGTCGTAAGAACCCGTGCTGACCGACAACACCGGCAAGCCGGCCTGCAAGGCGCCACGGCACAAATCCATGATGCGCGGGTCGGGCAGGGTGTCGCTGGTCAGCAACAGGCCGGCCAGGGGCACGCCGTTCATCGCCGCGAGGCTGACGGCGAGGATGATGTCGTCACGATCGCCGGGGGTTACCACCAGCACGCCGGGCTTGAGCAGTTCCACAGTGTTGCGCACGGTGCGGGCGCAAATGATGATGTTGGTCATGCGCCGGGTTTCGTAGTCGCCGGCGTTGAGCACCTGAGCCCCCATCAGGTCGGCCACGTCGCGGGTGCGCGGTGCGTTCAGTTCCGGTTGAAACGGGATGCAACCGAGCAGACGGAAATCGCCGCTGCGCAGCAACGGTGAGTGTTCCTTCAGGCGCGAGGCGAAGGCGTCCATGCTTTCGTCGGTCTTGACCTTGTTGAGGATCACGCCCAGCACTTTCGGGTCTTTCGGTCCGCCGAACAATTGCGCCTGCAACTCCACCCGGCCCGACAATTCGGTCAGTACTTCGTTTTCCGGTGCCGAGACCAGAATCACCTCGGCGTCGAGGCTCTTGGCCAAATGCAGGTTGACCCGCGCCGCGTAACTGGCGCTGCGGGTCGGGACCATGCCTTCGACGATCAGCACGTCCTTGCCGACAGCGGCTTGCTGATAAAGGGTGATGATTTCTTCGAGCAGTTCGTCCAGCTGGCCGTCGCCGAGCATCCGCTCAACGTGGGCCAGGCCCAACGGCTGAGGCGGTTTCAAGCCGTGGGTGCGGGCCACCAGTTCGGTGGAGCGTTCAGGGCCCGTGTCGCCCGGGTGCGGCTGGGCAATCGGTTTGAAAAAGCCGACTTTGAGACCGGCCCGCTCAAGCGTACGCACCAGCCCGAGGCTGATGGAGGTCAGACCCACACCAAAATCGGTGGGCGCGATAAAAAAAGTTTGCATGCGGATTCTCTGGAGGTGCATGGCAGTGGCGATCATCTATATCTGACGATCTGCCTAAATCAGTCGTCAAGGTTATCGCTAACCGAGCCTTGTGCGCACCATCCGCAATCAAAGGACTGGCCTATTTTTTCATTACGCAGCAAAGGGTCCAGCACCCAGGCCCGGGATTGCCACGGGGGCTGATGCCGCAGGTGTTGGGTATGGCCGCAGGAAAGCTCGGCCACCCAGTGGCCATCCTCGTCCTGATGAAAGCCTGTGACGGTCGAGGCTTTCGTCGCGCCCCGTCTGTCCGGGTTGTGTTCGCTTTCGGGCGATTGCTTCGCTAAACTTGGACATTCATCTTTCTTATGCAAAAGGTCTCGCCCCATGCTGATCGCCGCCAATAAGGCTGTCTCCATCGACTATACCCTGACCAACGACGCTGGTGAGGTCATCGACAGCTCCGCCGGCGGCGCGCCGCTGGTCTACCTGCAAGGCGCAGGTAACATCATTCCGGGCCTGGAAAAGGCGCTGGAAGGCAAAGCAGTCGGTGATGAACTGAAAGTCTCCGTAGAACCTGAAGATGCCTATGGCGAATACGCTGCCGAACTGGTCAGCACTCTGAGCCGCAGCATGTTCGAAGGCGTCGACGAACTGGAAGTGGGCATGCAGTTCCACGCTTCCGCGCCGGACGGCCAGATGCAGATCGTCACCATTCGCGATCTGGACGGCGACGATGTCACCGTTGATGGCAACCACCCGTTGGCCGGTCAGCGCTTGAATTTCCAGGTCAAGATCATCGACATCCGTGACGCCAGCCAGGAAGAAATCGCTCATGGTCACGTCCATGGCGAAGGTGGCCATCACCACTGATTTTCTGCGCTAAGCTCAGAGAGCTAGAGAGGCGCCCGAGGGCGCCTTTTTAGTCCGCGGCGGTCTTCGATGGCGC
The DNA here is from genome assembly GCF_030687935.1 of Pseudomonas cucumis. Lineage (GTDB taxonomy): Bacteria > Pseudomonadota > Gammaproteobacteria > Pseudomonadales > Pseudomonadaceae > Aquipseudomonas > Aquipseudomonas cucumis. The sequence goes on from NZ_CP117454.1 coordinate 1,000,974, forward strand.
CGCCAAGTAGCTGTTTTGAGAAAAACACTGGAATTTGGAGTTCGTCATGAGTGCTTTTCACGACCTTAAACTGACAGCCCTGGATGGTCAGGAGCTACCTCTGGCGCCCTTCAAGGGGCGTGTCGTGCTGGTGGTCAACGTCGCCTCCAAATGTGGTTTGACCCCACAGTACGCGGCGCTGGAAAAACTCTATCAGCAATACAAGGACAAGGGTTTCAGTGTGCTGGGCTTGCCGTGCAACCAGTTTGCCGGGCAGGAACCGGGCACCGAGCAGGAGATCCAGGCATTCTGCAGCCTCAACTATGGCGTGACCTTTCCGTTGTCCAGCAAGCTGGAAGTCAACGGTCACGAGCGTCATCAGTTGTATCGCCTGCTGGCGGGCGAGGGCGCGGAGTTCCCGGGCGACATCACCTGGAACTTCGAGAAATTCCTGTTGGGCAAGGACGGTCGCGTGCTGGCGCGTTTCTCGCCTCGTACGGCGCCGGATGATTCTTCTGTCATCCAGGCGATCAAAAAAGCGCTGAGCTGAGTTCCCCCTCTGTAGGAACGAGGCTGCCCGCGAAAGCGGTCGGTCAGTCGACATCTTCGCTGACTGGCCTGACGCCTTCGCGAGCAAGCCTCGCGCCTACAATACTTCCTGTTTTTTTATCTTAATCACTGCAATCAATAGTGCTGTTCATTACGCTGCGTGCTCCATATTATCGCCGTCATAAAGTCGATATCCCGTGGAGCGTCCCATGCCTGTCAAAGCCCTGTTCAAGCCTTTTCACCTAGGCGCTCTCGAGTTGCCGACCCGCGTCGTCATGGCGCCGATGACCCGCTCGTTTTCGCCGGGCGGCGTGCCCAATTCCAAAGTGATCGAGTACTACCGTCGTCGCGCCGCCGCCGGGGTTGGGCTGATCATCACCGAAGGCACCACCGTCGGTCACAAGGCCTCCAACGGCTACCCGAACGTGCCGCACTTCTATGGTGAAGCGGCGTTGGGCGGCTGGAAAAAAGTCGTCGATGCGGTGCATGCCGAAGGCGGCAAGATCGTTCCGCAACTGTGGCATGTGGGTAGCGTGCGCCGCATCGGCACCGAGCCGGACGCCAGCGTGCCGGGTTACGGTCCGTCGGAAAAGCTGAAGGACGGTCAGGTCGTGGTTCACGGCATGACCAAGGAAGATATTCAGGAGGTGATTGCCGCATTCGCCCAAGCTGCCAAAGACGCTCAGAGCATCGGCATGGACGGCGTGGAAATCCACGGTGCCCACGGTTATCTGGTGGACCAGTTTTTCTGGGAAGGCAGCAACCAGCGTACCGATGAATACGGTGGCAGCCTGGCAAACCGTTCGCGCTTCGCCATCGAACTGATTCAGGCGGTGCGTGCAGCAGTCGGTGAGGATTTCCCGATCATCTTCCGTTTCTCCCAGTGGAAGCAGCAGGACTACACCGCGCGTTTGGTGCAAACCCCGGAAGCCTTGGGTGAGTTCCTCAAGCCATTGTCCGATGCCGGCGTGGACATTTTCCACTGCTCGACGCGGCGTTTCTGGGAACCGGAGTTCGACGGCTCCGAGCTGAACCTGGCCGGCTGGACCCGCAAGCTCACCGGCAAGCCGACTATCACCGTCGGTAGCGTTGGCCTGGACGGCGAGTTCCTGCAATTCATGGTCAACACCGACAAGATCGCCCAACCGGCCAGCCTGGAAAAACTGCTGGAGCGTTTGAACAACGACGAGTTCGATCTGGTGGCAGTGGGGCGTGCATTGCTGGTGGACCCGGACTGGGCGCAGAAAGTGCGGGACGGTCGTGAGCAGGACATTCTGCCGTTCAGCCGTGAGGCGTTGATGACGCTGGTTTAAGCGGCATCCGGGCGGGCCTCTTCGCGGGCAAGCCTCGCTCCAGGTTAGTGTCGGTCACACTCTTTTGACCCGACACAAACCCTGTAGGCGCGAGGCTTGCCCGCGAAGCTTTTCAGGGTAATGTCTGTGCATCAGGAACCACCAACTCCCCAACACAAGCCCCGCGCAACTGCCCCTCGAACTGCTCGATAATCGCCGCCCACCCCTGACGACTCGCATGCTGGCGCGCATTAAGGCGCACGCAGCGCAAGGTTTCGCGCTCCTCCAGCAGCCAACGTGCCGCATCGCAGAACGCTTGTTCATCCCCGGGCATTGCCAGTACGCCGTTGTAGCCATGGCGAATATGCTGAGCCGCCGCGGCCTGATCGTACGCCACCACCCCCAATCCTGAGGCCAATGCTTCAAGCACCACATTGCCGAAGGTTTCGGTCAGGCTTGGAAACAGAAACACATCCCCCGACGCATAGTGACTGGCCAAGGCTTCGCCGCGTTGTGAGCCGCAGAAAATCGCTTCGGGCAATTCCTTTTCCAGCATCGATCGTTGCGGACCGTCACCGACCACAATCAATTTCATGTTTCGCTGTGGATAAGTCAGTTTCAGCGTGTCGAAACACCACTTGAGCAAGCCAAGATTCTTCTCCGGGGCCAAGCGTCCTACGTGGATGAAGGCAATATCATCCTGGGCCAGTCCCCATTGCTCGCGCAGTGATTTCAGTCGTCTGGCTGGATGAAACAACTGGCTGTCGACGCCTCGAGAGAGCAACGCCAGGCGCTCGAAGCTGCGGCGTTCCAGTTCCAGTCGCTGGCTGGCGCTGGGCACCAGGGTCAGGGTCGAGCGATTGTGAAACCAGCGCAGGTAGTGAGTCAGCAAGCGCGTCAGCAGCCCGAGGCCGTACTGGCTGGAGTACTGCTGGAAATTGGTATGAAAGCCGCTGACCACTGAAATCCCCAAGCGCCGTGCCGCGCGCAATGCCGACAACCCCAGCGGTCCTTCGGTGGCGATGTACAACACGTCCGGGCGATGCCGTTTCCAGCGCCGCAGCAGTTTGTGCATCGACGACTGACCCCATTGCAGGCCGGGATAACCCGGCAGCGGCCATCCTCGACACAACAGCAACTCATCGTTGCTACCCATGAGCGGGTCGCCACCCTGACGTGGTCGCACCAACTCGACCTGATGCCCACGCGCGCGCAAACCGTCGAACAAGCGGCCAAGGGTATTGGCCACGCCGTTGATTTCCGGAGGGAAGGTTTCGGTGATCAGGGTGATATGCAGAGTTGTCGTCATGACCTCAGTGTCGGCTGAGGCCATGTCGTCATTGTGACGGTGGGATGATGGATTTGTGACGCGATTAACGGCGCTCTGCCACCAGATTTTCCGCGCCACGCTCACGCACCCAGAACAGCGTTGCCCCAGCCACGGCCGCCGGCATCATCAGAATGTTGACCACCGGGATCAGCAACACCAGATACACGCTCCCGCCGAAGCCGAGGCTCTGCCAGCGCTTCTGCCGCAGCCAGGCGAGCATTTCGTTCCAGCCGAGTTTGTGGTTATCCGCCGGGTAGTCGATGTACTGGATCGCCATCATCCACACCCCGAACAACAGCCACAGCGGCGCGGCGATGATGTTGACCACCGGGATGAACGACAGGATGAACAGCCCGATGGCCCTGGGCAGGAAGTAGCCGAGTTTGCGCATTTCCCGGGACAGGGTGCGCGGGATCATGGCGATCAGTTCGCCCCAGCTGAAGGCCGGGAAGTCGTCGGTGCCGCGCACTACTACTTCGACTTTTTCCGCCAGGAAGCCATTGAATGGCGCGGCGATGACGTTGGCCAGCATGGTGAAGGTGAAAAACACCATCAACACCACCAACACGACGAATATCGGCCAGAGGATGTAGCTGAGGAAGTTCAGCCAATCGGGCAGGGACGGCATCAGCGTATCGACCCACATACTGAATTGATGGCCAGCCAGATAGATCAATCCGACGAACAGCACCAGGTTGATCGCCAGCGGCAATAACACGAACAAGCGCAGGCTTGGGCTCAGGACCAGCTTGAGGCCCTCGCGCAGGTATTGCGGGCCAGACAGAACGGGGGCGGGCATAACGTGCTCCGAGCAAAGGGTAAACGCGCCGACCTTACCGGCTTTGCCTGACGGGCGAAAGCGCGGTAGCGGCATCGACATTAACTGTAACAAAGGCGTCTATATATTCACCGCGATGGGATAGAGACCGCCTATGAGCTGGATTGTTAAACCGTATTTCCTTAATCTTCGCCCCCTCGATACGCTGCACCCATTCTTTTACAGGACTGTCGAGCCCAAGCCTTCCCCAAGTGCTTTCAACGGTCCTTTTTTATTCCCGCCGGCAATCCGGCGTTCCGCGCCCAGTGTTTCGGGCCCGGTCAACAGGAGCAGGTCATGTCTGAAGTTCGTCATTCGCGAGTGATTATTCTCGGTTCCGGCCCTGCCGGTTACAGCGCCGCGGTCTATGCCGCCCGTGCCAACCTCAAGCCACTGCTGATCACTGGCATGCAGGCTGGCGGTCAACTGACCACCACCACCGAAGTCGACAACTGGCCGGGCGACGTCCATGGCCTGACCGGCCCGGCGCTGATGGAGCGGATGAAAGAGCACGCCGAGCGCTTTGAAACCGAGATCGTGTTCGATCACATCAATGCCGTGGACTTCGCCGCCAAGCCCTACACCCTGATTGGCGACAGCGCGACTTACACCTGCGACGCACTGATCATCGCCACTGGCGCCAGCGCCCGCTACCTGGGCCTGCCGTCGGAAGAAACGTTCATGGGCAAAGGCGTTTCGGCCTGCGCGACCTGCGACGGTTTCTTCTATCGCAACAAGCCAGTGGCTGTGGTGGGTGGCGGTAATACGGCTGTGGAAGAAGCCCTGTACCTGGCCAACATCGCCAGCACCGTCACCTTGATCCACCGTCGCGAAACGTTCCGCGCCGAGAAGATCCTGATCGACAAGCTGAATGCCCGGGTTGCCGAAGGCAAGATTGTCCTGAAGCTGAACTCGACCCTGGACGAAGTGTTGGGCGACAACATGGGCGTGACCGGTGCTCGCCTGAAGAACAACGACGGCAGCTTCGACGAGCTGAAAGTCGACGGCGTGTTCATCGCGATCGGCCACACCCCGAACACTTCGTTGTTCGAAGGCCAGCTGACGTTGAAAGACGGCTACCTGGTTGTGCAGGGCGGCCGTGACGGCAACGCCACTGCGACCAACCTCGAAGGTATCTTCGCCGCCGGTGACGTGGCTGACCACGTTTACCGTCAAGCCATCACCTCGGCCGGCGCCGGCTGCATGGCGGCACTGGATGCCGAGCGCTACTTGGACGATCTGCAGAACGCTTGATTCTGATTCTGTAGAAAGTAAAAAACCGGCTTCGGCCGGTTTTTTTGTGCCTTCAGATAAATGCAGTAAACCTGTGGGAGCGGGCTTGCCCGCGATAGCAATTTATCATTCAACATTAGTGTCGCCTGACCCACCGCTATCGCGGGCAAGCCCGCTCCCACAGGATGTCCGTCGACTTTTATGCTTAAGCCAATTTCTTCAGGCACGCCTCAAGGATATCCAGCCCTTCCTCCAGCACCGCGTCCTCAGTGGTCAACGGCGCCAGCAGCCGAATGATGTGTCGCGACTTGCCGCTGGGCATCAGCAGCAAGCCCGAATCGCGCGTGAGAGCCAGTAGCTGTGTCAGTTGCGCCGAGGCCGGTGTGCCGTCGGCATTGATCAGCTCGATGCCGCGCATGGCACCGACGCCGGTCAAGCGGCCCAGATACGGTGACAGTTCGCGGGCTCGCCAGGATTCGTAGCGGCTGACAATCGCTTCTTCCTGTTGCGCGCCCCAGGCGTGCAGGTGCGCGTCAGTCATTTCGTCCAGGGTCGCCAACGCGGCGGCGCAGGCGATGGGGTTGCCCGAATAGGTGCCGCCCAATCCGCCCTTGGGCAAGTTATCGAGTAGCGACTTGCGCCCGACAACCGCACCCAGCGGCACGCCGCCGGCAATGCTTTTGCCGAGCAGGATCAGGTCCGGCTCAATGCACAGTCGCGAGAACGCAAACCGCTGGCCGGTGCGGCCGAAGCCGGACTGGATTTCATCGGCGATCAGCAGGATGCCTTTGTCATCACAGAAACGTCGCAACGCCTGTGCAAACTCCACGTCCATCGCCAGGAAGCCCGCTTCTCCCTGCACCGGTTCGACGATAAAACAGGCCACGTCATCCACGTCAATCTCGACGCTGAACAGCCGTTCCATGGCTTTCAAGGCCTCGGCGCAGGTCACGTCATTGTCTTTACTGGGGAAGGGCAGGTGAAACACCGGTCCCGGTAGCACACCGACTTTCTGCTTGTAGGGCGCGACTTTGCCGTTGAGGTTGAGGGTGGCGAGCGTGCGACCGTGAAAGGCGCCGTCGAAGGCGATGACTGCCGTGCGACCGGTAGCGCCACGGACGATCTTCAGGGCGTTTTCCGCCGCTTCCGCGCCGCTGTTGGTAAGCATGCCGCTGACCGGGTAATCCACCGGAATAAACGCCGTCAGGCGATCCATGAGTTCGAGGTAAGGCACATGCGGGGCGGCGTTGAACGCGTAGTGGGTCAGCCGGGTGGCCTGTTCGCAAATGGCCTCGACGATGCGCGGATGGCAATGGCCGAGGTTCAGCACACCGATACCACCGACAAAATCGATGTAGCGTTTGCCATCGGTGTCCCAGACTTCGGCGTTTTTGCCGTGGCTGAGCGTGACGGGATGAACGATGTTGATTGACCGACTGATGTTTTCGCTGCTCATGGATACCGGACTCAGAAGAAGGGTTTCTTCTTTTTATCTAAGCCGCGAGCGGCGGTGCCCGGCAAACGAAATAAAGTTGCCGGGTCAATATTAAAAGTCGGGATGTGGTGCTCCTGCAAAAAGCTTTTAGCGGCGAGTCAGCGGCTGCTGAGTGAACTTCACACCGGCCAAACCATGGGCGATCAGCGCGCGGATATTGCCATGGTCACTGCCTTCAGGCGTGGCCACCACCGAGCGGTAATGCTCGCCAAATGCCAACAGCGCTTCTTCATCGCTCAAGCCTTCCAGCAGCGCCAGCCCCAGAGTCTTGCATGAACCTTCGTTCTGCCCGGCGGCATTTTCTACGCCGCCGTTATTGAACGCCTGGGGTTGATAGTCGTAACCGGCGGCAATGAACGCCAAGGTATCGGCGAAAGCGTGTTCGCCGCTCTTGAGGCTGGCGCGCAGGGTGTTCAAATCACTCATTGGGTTTTCCTTTGGCGAACGCCGCTTGTTGGTCGGCGCTGGCTTCTTTCTGGTATTGGGCTTTCCACTCGGCGTACGGCATGCCGTAAACCACTTCGCGGGCTTCGTCGAGGCTGACGTCGATCTGGCGTTCATCGGCGGCGGCCTTGTACCACTTGGACAGGCAGTTGCGGCAGAAACCCGAGAGGTTCATCAGGTCGATGTTCTGCACGTCCTTGCGGCTGTCCAGGTGGGCAACCAGCCGGCGAAAGGCGGCGGCTTCAAGTTCCAGGCGTTGTTGATCGTTCATGATGGGCTCTGTGCAATCAAATCGTGGCGCGGATGATAAAAGCCTGGCGACCGATGCGCCAGACGCGGTCAGCGGCTCGCGGCCAGGGTAATCGATACCGACTCGGCGAAGCGCAAGGCATGGGGCTTGTCGACTTCGACTTCGGCGTACAGCACCGACTCGTTGACCATGATCAGGTCCAGCAACTCCTGAGTCAGGCGCTCGAGCAGGGCAAAGCGATTACCTTCCACGTGGGCGATGATCGCCTTGGTGATGGTGCGGTAATTCAACGCGTGATCGATATCGTTGTCACGCACTGCATCCTGGGCGGCGTACAGGATGGTCAGGTTGATCAGCACATCCTGCTTGTTGAGGATTTCGTCCTCGTTGATCCCGATGAAAGTTCGCAAACACAGGTCCTTGACCCGGATGCGTGCCATTCCTGGTTGAAGTTGTGGCATTGCTACTTGCTCCGTCCAATCAATTGCAGGAACTCCTGGCGGGTGTTGCTCGACTCGCGGAAGGCGCCGAGCATCACCGAGGTGTTCATGGTCGAATTCTGTTTTTCGACGCCGCGCATCATCATGCACATGTGCTGGGCTTCGATGACCACCGCGACACCGGCGGCATCGGTCACTTGCTGCACAGCGTCGGCGATTTGCCGGGTGAGGTTTTCCTGGATTTGCAGTCGGCGGGCGAACATATCCACAAGCCGCGCAATTTTCGACAGGCCCAGCACCTTGCCCGTTGGAATATAAGCCACATGAGCCTTGCCGATGAAGGGCAGCATGTGATGTTCACAGAGCGAGTACAGCTCGATGTTGTCGACGATGATCATTTCATCGTTGTCTGAGGCAAACAGCGCGTCGTTGACGATTTCTTCGACACTTTGTTCGTAACCATGACACAGGTATTGCATTGCCTTGGCGGCGCGAACCGGAGTGTCTTGGAGTCCTTCGCGGTCGGGGTTCTCACCGAGGCCGATCAGGATCTCGCGATAGTTCTGGGACAGGGTGTTCTGGGGCAGGAATAACGTCATGGGACATCCTCGCGGGAGCGGCTTATTTGACGTGCCGTCCGCCGTTGACGGTCAGGGTCGTGCCGGTGACATAAGGGTTGTCGAGCAAATAGCGCAGGCTCTGGTAGATCACTTCGCTGCCGGGTTCGATGCCCAGTGCCGATTTGGCCAGAACCCTGGCGCGGTACGCTGCGTCGTCGTCGGGATTGAACAGTAGCAGGGCTGGGGCGATACCGTTGACCTTGATGTCGGGCGCGTATTTCGCGGCAAAGGACAGGGTCAGGCTGTCGAGCCCGGCTTTGCTGGCGCAGTAGCCGATGTGCTTGCTGCTGCCCCGGCGAGTCACGTCATCGCTGATGTGCACGATGTCGGCGGGGATCGAGCGTTTGAGCAAGTCGGCACAGTGCAGGTTGATCAGGTAAGGCGCCAGCATGTGCACGCTGAACATGCGGGTGAAGGCTGCGGCTTCGGTGCCCGGGGTTTCGGCCAGCCATTCGGAGGCGTTATGGATAATCGCCCGCAAACTGTCGGTGTGGTTTTTCAGTTCGCCGATGAACGCGAGGATTCCGGCCTCGCTGGAAAAATCCGCAAACACCGCGCTCGCCCCCAGATCGCGCAGGGCTTGCACACCAGGCCGTTCGCTGCGGTAGCTGAAAATGACCGAATGGCCGTCTTCGAGCAAACGCTGCGCACAGTGCAGGCCGACACGCTGGCCGGCACCGGTGATGAGGATTGGGGCTGCGGAAGAGGTCATGAACGGCTCGCGTCGCGGTAAGAGCAAAACTATACCAGCGACGGGAGTTGTTCACCTACGTCCTGCGATGGCGTCAAAGCGGTTATTGATTTTGGGTGGTGGATGCTGCGGGCATCGGACGCGCCGATGGGGTGTGCAGCCACCCGGCCAGCAGACGAGTGGATAGCGGAATAAAGAAATACACCATCAATGGCGTCAGGCACAGGGTGCTGACCAACACGCGGGTCAGCAAACCAGTCTCAGCCAGTAGAGGCCCCAATACAAAGTTGAACAACAGGGACACCGGAAAGAACGCCAGCCAGATGGCTACAGCCTGTTTCCAGCGTGGTGGACGTTGACCGACCGCACCGAACCAGCCATCGATGCCGCTGACCCGATGTTCTGACGGGTTGGCAAACAGATCACTGCCGCGTCCCAGCCAGGCAGTGCGCGATGCGGAATGCTCCCAGGCGTGCATGGTCTGCTCGTCGGCGAAGCGAAAGATAATCTGGAATTCGTCATCGTCGGGCGGCGGAGCGAGCACGCCAGAGCCGAGGTAACCGGGGAAGTCGGTGGCCAGTTGTTCGCCTTCGCGCAACCAGGCCATGAGGTCCTGATAACGCCCATTGGCGACGCGGCGCGCAACCATCAGCGTGACGGGTGAGGTAGACATTTTGTATCTCCGTATTACAAATGCGTCGCTCCGGGTAGGAGCTTTCGCTGGACACAGCGCCGGGATAGGTGGGCTGCGTCTGGGAACAAGCAAGGATTATACCTTGGACTTAAGTACCAAAATCTTCAACGACGCGTTGAATGCTGCTGGTGCAATAGCGTTAGAATGGATCCAAATTTATACATGGACGTAATTCTTAATGCCTGTGGTGACCGGCGTTGCACCTGGCTTGCCCTCCATCACCTCTCTGATTCGAGAAGAGCTTTTTCCGATTCGCGAGGTCGCGCGTCTGACAGGGGTCAACCCGGTCACGCTACGCGCATGGGAGCGGCGGTACGGGCTGATACAGCCCACGCGCACCAAAAGTGGTCACCGTTTGTATTCGATGACCGATATCGAACGTGTTCGCAGCATCCTCGGCTGGATAGAACGCGGTGTCGCGGTCAGCAAGGTCGGCAAGATACTGGCCAAAACCGAACCGCTCAAGGTGCTGGCGCAGGTCATTCCCAACGAACTCGTTCAAGCCGACTACGGCCAATGGCAGCAGCAGGTCAAGGCAGCAGTGAGTGCTTTTGACGAAGCTCAACTGGAGCTCGTCTACGGTCAGATTTTTTCCAGTTACCCGCTGACCGTGGTGTTTCAGGACATTCTGATTCCGATCTGGAAGTTATTGCTACAACGCCACGAAGCATTCGGTCAGACGAGCGAGTGGCTTTTTCTGGATGGTTTTCTACGTGCTCGAGTGTTGCAACGCTTGCTGCTGGTGCGAGTCATGCAACCGCGACGAGTGATTGTCTGCGCCTTGGCCGATCAATGTCGTGAGCTCGATGTTCTGGTCACGGCGCTGTATCTGAGCAGTGTCGATTCGGCTATTCAGTTGTTGGCGATTGGTCAGCCTTTCGACGAGTTGATTCTGATCTGTGAGAAGATCAAACCCAAGGCATTGGTGCTGGTTTCTAGTCACGCACCGGCCAGCGAACTGCCTCGACGTTTAAATCGTCTGGCCATGAGTGTGGATTGTCAGGTGTTATTGGCAGGAGACGCGTCGGATCTGGCGCAGGAGAGCCTGGGTGGATCGTCGATTGGTTGCCTGGGAAACGAGGGGTTATTGATGCGCCAGCGTCTGAAACAATTCCTGGCAGGAAACCTGGATACCTGAGATTCAGATATGCAGTGAAGGATGAGTCAGACGATGCTGCTGAAGGATGTACTGACGCAGACGTTCGGTTTCGTCCTTGTCGCTCTGGCTCAACTCATAAGCGTAGAAACCCTGTTCGGTTTCACGCTCGAAGGTGCCGCGCAATGCAATCCGCTCATAACCTGACGGGCTGAACCACAACGCGAAATGCTTTGGCGCCTTGGTTTTGTTGCGAACTTCCAGCAATACCCCTTTGAACGATATTTCGTGCACCCACATCGTACCGGGTTGGCCCTTGGCATTTTCCAGCGCCACGGGTTCTTCGAGCGCCAGGCGCCATGGCCGAATCATCGGCCCGTCTTCATAGATGCTGGGGACACCGAGACGTAGATGCATGGCGTGAAATTCATCTTCCACCAGGTGCAGCGGGAAGGTCATTTGCTGATTTTCGAAAGTGGCCTGGATGGTGACTTGCTCATGAGCGGCCAGGCGTGTGAGCAAATCACGAATCTGCGAACCACCGTTGACGAGCAGGCTCGACGTCGCATCCCGCACATTGAGTTGCGGGTTGTGTTGCATGTTCTGGATAAAATCCAGCTCATCCTGCGTCAGGAGTGCGTCGCGCTGCATGATTTGCTCGAAAGGAATAATTACAAAGTCATCGGTGATTGTAGTAAATGACCACTAATTCGCTGTTTGGTTTGAGCCGTTCGTCGTTTTGAGTGCGACTATTTCTGCCTGTGCCTCGGCCAATTGCGCTTCCAGCTGCGCGACTCGCTGCTGCGCCTTGACCTGAACCGTGACGTCTTTCTGCACCCCGACGAAATAGGTCTGCCCGTCGTGCGGGTTTTTTACCGTGGAAAGCGACAGTTCGTTCCAGAACGGGGTGCCGTCCTTGCGGTAATTCCTGAGGATTTCCCGGCAGGAGCCACCACTGCCCAACGCCTGCCGAATCAAGGCGAGGGATGCCTGATCCCGGTCTCCTGCCTGCAAAAAACGGCAATCCTGGTAAAGGATTTCTTCGCTGCTATAACCGGTCAGGCGTTCGAATGCCGGGTTAACGTAAATCAGGATGTTGTCTTGCTCGCCTTCCTTTTCGGCAATCACGATGCCGTCGTTGGAAGCGTCGATCACCATTTGCAGTAGAGAGGCATTGATCATCGCAGAGTCCTTTGCGTATGGATTGATACACTGCATTCTAAAAGATCAATGAGGGCGGTGCTGTTAATATCTCGTACTTTTATTTAGATTCAGGATCAGATTGATGAAAGTCGCCATCCTTTCCGGCTCGGTGTACGGCACGGCTGAAGAAGTCGCCCGCCACGCTGCAAGCATTTTGAACGCCGCCGGTTTTGAAACCTGGCACAACCCCCGCGCGACACTCGCCGATGTTCAGGCGTTTGGCCCCGAAGCATTTCTGGCGGTGACCTCGACCACCGGCATGGGCGAGTTGCCGGACAATCTGCAGCCGTTGTATTTCGCCATCCGCGATCAATTGCCCGCCGCCTGGCGTGGCTTGCCGGGCGCGGTGATCGGTTTGGGCGACTCCAGTTATGGCGATACGTTCTGCGGCGGCGGTGAGCAAATGCGTGAATTGTTTGGCGAACTGGGCGTGCGCGAAGTCCTGCCGATGCTGCGACTGGACGCCAGCGAAACCGTGACGCCGGAAACCGACGCCGAACCTTGGCTGGCGGACTTGGTCAGCGTACTGCGGGACTGACTGGCCTTTATTGGCGGCAGTGCTCCGAGATGGATCCAGAGTCACCCGCGCACTGACTCGCTCGGCCATCAAGCTGGCTGCCAATGCAACTACCCGAAGTTCGAGGGCTGACTAGACTGCTGTAACGCAGCAAAAAACAATAAAAAACCAGAAGAATAAAAAAGGGAATTCTTGCCGTGAGCGTAGCCCCCGTCCAATCGCCACACAGCATCAAAGACAAAGTCAGTGCCGCCGAATGGCAGGCCCGCGTCGATCTGGCTGCCTGTTATCGTCTGGTCGCCCTGCATGGCTGGGATGACCTGATCTTCACGCATATTTCCGCCAAGGTGCCGGGCACTGAAGACTTCCTGATCAACCCCTTCGGGCTGATGTTCCATGAAATGACTGCATCGAGCCTGGTCAAGGTCGATCAGGCCGGCAACAAGTTGATGGACAGTCCTTACGAGATCAACCCGGCGGGTTACACCATCCACAGCGCCGTGCATGAAGTCCGTCATGACGTCGCATGTGTGCTGCACACCCATACGGCAGCAGGGGTGGCGGTCTCGGCGCAGAAGCAGGGCATCTTGCCGATCAGCCAGCAGTCCTTGTTTGTTCTGTCCAGCCTGGCCTATCACGCCTACGAAGGCGTTGCGCTGAACCATGAAGAGAAGGCGCGGCTGCAAGCCGACCTTGGGGAAAACAATTTCCTGATGCTGCACAACCACGGTCTGCTGACCTGTGGCGGCACCATCGCCGACACGTTCCTGATGATGTTTACCTTTCAGCGCGCCTGCGAGATTCAGGTGCTGGCGCAGAACGGTGGTGCGGAGCTGATCGCCATCGAACCGCAGATTCTGGCGGGCGCCAAGGCGATGATCGCCGGTGTCACCAAAAGTGCTCAAGGGATGGGCGGCGCGCTGGCTTGGCCGGCGCTGCTGCGCAAACTCGATAAACAAGACCCGGGTTATAAACTCTAAATGGCCCTCGCCGAGATTCCCCTGTGTGTCTGGCGCAAATGCGGCCAGACGTTCGTATTTCGCGGCGAGACTATCCGCTATTGGGCCGCGGGGCAGGGCGAGCCGCTGTTGCTGATCCATGGCTTCCCGACCGCCAGTTGGGACTGGCATTACCTGTGGCAACCGCTGGCGCAGCGCTATCGGGTGATTGCCTGCGACATGCTCGGCTTCGGCGATTCGGCCAAACCGGTGAACCACGACTACAGCCTGCTGGAACAGGCCGATCTGCAACAGGCTTTATTGGCGCATCTGAACGTTGAGCAACCCGTTCACGTGTTGGCACATGATTATGGCGACAGCGTGGCCCAGGAACTGCTGGCCCGGCACTATGAAACGCGCGCTGATATCGCCAGTTGCGTGTTTCTCAATGGCGGGCTGTTTCCCGAAACCCATCGCCCGGTGTTGATGCAAAAACTCCTGCTCAGCCCCTTGGGCTGGATGATCGGGCGAGCCTTTACCCGTGACGCGCTGGTGAAGAGTTTTCAGCAGGTGTTCGGTCCGAAGACCCGGCCCACGGAAAGTGAACTGGATGATTTCTGGAGCCTGGTGGACAGCAATCGCGGGCAACGGATCATGCACAAATTGATCGGCTATATCCCGCAGCGCCGTGTCCAGCGTGAACGTTGGGTCAGCGCCATGCAGCGCGGCGAGGTGCCGCTACGGGTCATCGATGGCGAGGTCGATCCGGTTTCCGGCGCGCACATGGTGGCGCGCTATCGGCAACTGATTCCCGACCCGGACACCGTGCTGCTGCCTGAGATCGGCCATTACCCGCAGATCGAAGCGCCGGCGCAGGTGCTCGAGCACTATCTGGAGTTTCGCGACCGGCTGGTTTCACCGCCGCTCAAAGTGGCGTGTTCCTGATTATCCCGCTGCCTTATCGTGCACCATTCAGCCCCCCCGTGTTTATTGTGACCGGCAGCCCCGTGCCTGACACTCGCACTCATTGTCCCCTTGGCCTGCTGGAGTTTCCCATGAATGAGTCTGTGCGCTTCGAAGATAAAGTGGTGATTGTCACCGGTGCGGGCGGCGGCTTGGGGCGGGCGCATGCGTTGCTGTTTGCCAGACAGGGCGCCAAAGTGCTGGTCAATGATCTCGGCGGTTCGGCTCAAGGTGAAGGCGCTAATGCTTCGGCGGCTGATCGTGTGGTAACGGAGATTCGTGAAGCGGGCGGTACCGCCGAGGCGAACCATGACTCCGTCACCGACGGTGACAAAATCGTCCAGAATGCCCTCGACACATTCGGCCGTGTCGATGTTGTGGTGAACAATGCCGGCATCCTGCGGGACAAGACCTTTCACAAAATGGACGACAGCGACTGGGACCTGGTTTACCGCGTCCACGTCGAAGGCGCCTACAAGGTCACCCGCGCCGCCTGGCCACACCTGCGCGAGCAAAACTATGGTCGCGTGATCTTCACCGCGTCGACTTCGGGTATCTACGGCAACTTCGGCCAGTCCAACTACGGCATGGCCAAACTCGGTCTCTATGGCCTGACCCGAACACTGGCCATCGAAGGCCGCAAGAACAACATTCTGGTCAACGCCATCGCCCCGACCGGCGGCACCCGCATGACCGAAGGCCTGATCCCGCCGCAAGTGTTCGAACAACTCAAACCGGAACTGGTCAGCCCGCTGGTGGTGTACCTGGCCAGCGAGCAGTGCCAGGAAACGTCCGGGCTGTTCGAAGTGGGTGGCGGCTGGATGGGCAAGGTGCGCTGGGAGCGTAGCCTGGGTGCAGGGTTTGATCCGCGGGTGGGGTTTTCACCGGAAGATGTGGCGGCGCATTGGCAGCAGATCTGTGATTTCGAAGGCGCGGCGCATCCGAAGGACAATATTGAGGCGTTGAAGGAAATGATGGAGAACTTGCAGAAGTATTCGATTTAAGGGCAGTGGTCCACCAAGCCATAGCATTTGGCTTGGTGGCTCCCAGATTTCAAACGTATCTTTTTTCTATGACGAACTGGGGCGCTTTCCAGTTCGGGCCTTTGATCGCGACTGGGCCTTCACCATTGGCCAGTACACCCTCCTCGAAAAGCCTTGCATAGGTTTTCAGCAGCTCGCCACTTTCAATGACTTCATATCGATAGCGTCCAAACATTCTGTCTAGAGATGGAATAGCGGAACCGAGTGCGAAAACAGTCAAAACATCTTCTACTGTTTCATTTTTAACTATTTGCTCGACGATGCTCACTGTTTGCCTCCTTTCAAAAAATTTTTGAAAAACACTTCATCTTGTCGGTCCGCAGCCGTTATTGCGTCTTTTGTGTAGAGCAACGACTCATCATCATGAAGTTTGAAATCTTCCAGGGTTGCTGTGTGCGCGTTGTTCCAGATAGGCAAATCTTTGTCGGGCTTGAAATCATCGCTGAGCCCCAACGCTCGAAACCTCTCAAGCTCCCTTATCTCATGAGTGTAGTAGCGCAGATCCGTGTCGGTGAGCTGCGAATATCCGTTAAGGATTTTCTCAAGGCGTTGCACCATGATGTCATTGGCATCGGATTGATCGAGCCGTGCGATGTGTAATTTCACTGCATCAATTCCGGTTTGGGTAATGACAGCCGTGCGCCAGTCCAGATCGAGTATCGGTCCACCCGCCAGTTCCGGATTGAAAAGACGCCCACTGTATTTACCTTTGACGGAAGCCCCTTGATAGGGACTGCTGATAACGACATACAGCGGCGCAATACCCGAATCATCCGGAAAGACGATGATGAACCTGTCCCAACCCTCCACAAGTATGGGATGCAAATCCAGACGCCCTTCGATCGGCACGATCGGGGCTCCGGAATACACGGCGGTATCAGCCTGAACAATCGGCCGTTCGGTCGAGCTGTTACCCGGCGTGACGGCGGGCGTCCAGGTTAGGGTGTTGGTTGGCGAGTCAGGCAGGCTGAGCCGATAAACGTTGTTCTGTGCGTCGAACGTTGCGTGCCTCACGGGAACGCTGGGGCGAATGTCGAACCCGTCGGCCGTGATGACAAACACCTCTGCGCCTGAGCCGATGGGTCTGTAGCCAATCCCGACCGGCAGATCCAGTGTTCCTTGTCGGTCCGCGATCGCTCGCAGTGACTGTGGGCTTTCTGACGTCAGTTCCGCGAGCGGTACGCTCATCGTAAAGCGTTCGCCGTTTCCCAGGCGCGAAGGCGTCAGCAGAGCGGCGAAACCGATCAGTACAGAGCCCAGTGTCGCGGCGCCTGCCGCAGTTGCCACCTGCAATGCCGAACGCAGTGCGGTGAGTATCGCGGCCGATGTTTCGGGAGCGAGGATGACCGCGGTCGAGGCGAAGGAAAATACCGGGCTGGAAGAAGCTGTCGCTCCCAGAGCGGGATATACATGCAGGGCTGCCAAAGCCGCCTGCTGTTTCTCGTGCTCCTGCCGTTCAGCTTCAACACGAAGCAATTCTTCCTGGCGTTGAGCCTCGGCCAGTGCTGCAAGCTGTGCTTGTTCGGCAGCCACTTGTCGCGCGGCGGCTTCGGCGGCAACGAGTGCTTGTTCGGTAGCCAGTCGTTGGGCTTCAGCCAGCACCGCAAGGCGTGCCTGCTCTCGAGCAAGGGTCTGCGCTTGCTCGTTGATCCGTGCCAACTCGGCGGCGATCCGTCGGGCTTCCTGCTCCGCTGCGATTCGCGCCTGATCTTCGGCCTGCACAGCAGCCAGCCAGTTGAGCACGTTGATATGTTGCTGATTGAGAAGCTGGATGGCTTGGCTCAGAAGCCTCGCTTCATGAGCTGCCCGGCAGGATTGACTCCACAACTCCCGCACTCCGGCTGACCGGTCCGTACGCCGGATAGCCGAGGCCTGATTCAGAAAGTCATTGAATTTTTTGCCAAGTGGATCACTTCCATAAAAGCGGTTGGCGATGGCGGTCTGTCTGTGAAGTTCTGCAGTCTTGCGTTGAATCAGCGTGTTTCTGACACCCAGTTCGCGAACCAATGCCGCCGCTGGCGGTAGAGAATGCGTTGGGCCTTCCAGCCGTGTCGCGGCCAGCTCGGCCTCAATTGATTGTGGTAATAATGTGGACTTTGCGCCGAACTCTTGTTCAAGGGCGATCTGAGTGTTGTACATTATTTCGCGGGTTTTATGATTGGCCCCTGCCGGCCCGAACATACCGCTAAATGAATAGCCCTGCGTGGTGTCCTTAAAGGGGTCCCAGTTATTTGGGGGCTCTGCAGTAATATGTGTTGCATCAAGAATCAATGGCGGTTTTTGCATATTCAATTCCTTTGAATTTGCTGTTCAGGGTTTTGATGTGATCAATGGATATAGGTTTGGAAGATGTTCCGACTTGTCGCAGTAGAGAGTGCTCGTCCGTTGATGGATAAGTTATTACTTTACGTTACAGTGGATTTGGAAGTCATGGGGCCGAGAAGTGCGTAAGAAAGCACTCGGGTAATCGAGAGAAGTTTCCTTGATTGAATAAATAATTAGAAATGTCTTTATCTTGAGGAGGATGTTTCTTACCCGCTACAGCGAAACATCTTGTAGGAACACTTGTAGAAGCCTGATTGCCAGACAAATCCATCACCCATAAAAAAGGCCGCTGCAAACGCAGCGGCCAAAGTAAGACGTTGGATCAAGGAGCAACAAATCAACGTCAGTGAACACGGGGCGATGAGTCGAAAAAATACGCTTCAAATCATCTGGATACTGTCGCCAACGGGGGGGCTATCATCCCCCGTCGCTTCATGCTTTCAGGCCGTTTGCCGTGAAAGCCCGGCAAGAATAAGGGCTTGAGCACAAAGGAAAAATAGCGATTCCAGACATGCACTGTTGCAGTCTCAGCAACAGTCGCAGGCTGACCCCTGTAGCAGCTGCCGAAGGCTGCGTTCGGCTGCGAAGCAGTCGTAAACCCTGAATCCACAATGTGCCTGACGGAACGCAGTGCCTGATTTTGCGGCTGCTGCGCAGCCGAACGCAGCCTCGCGAGCTCGGCAGCTGCTACCAGCGAACGCAGCCAGCGGCAGCAGCTACACGTCTTGCTTCATCCATGTCCCATGCGCTGCGCTGATAACCCTCCATCCAGCCCATCCATACCCTGCGCAAACCCCCGTCCCATGCGGGCATTCATCCTTTGGAGGTACAACGCGAATACCTCCTTGGTGCGCTTATCGCTCCCGGCGCGCGGCAGTAGGGTGGGGCCTTCTGTCACTCACCGGGGAAGACGCATGACAAAAACAACAATGCGCGCCATCTTCAAACCGCAAGCGCTGGCCGCTGCGGTGGCCTTGGGTTGCTGTGCCCAGGCACAGGCGGTTTCATTCAACATCGGCGAAATCGAGGGGCAGTTCGATTCCTCGTTGTCCGTCGGCGCGAGCTGGGGCATGCGCGATGCCGACAAGTCGCTGGTGGGCACCGTCAATGGCGGGACCGGCCAATCTTCGACCGGTGACGACGGACGCCTGAACTTCAAGAAAGGCGAGACCTTCTCCAAGATCTTCAAAGGTATCCACGACCTTGAATTGAAGTACGGCGACACGGGTGTGTTCGTCCGTGGCAAGTACTGGTACGACTTCGAGCTCAAGGACGAAGACCGTGAGTTCAAGCAGATCAGTGACAACGGCCGCAAAGAGGGCGCCAAGTCTTCGGGCGCGCAGATCCTCGATGCATTCGTCTATCACAATTATTCCATTGCCGATCTGCCGGGCACCGTGCGCGCCGGCAAACAGGTGGTCAGCTGGGGTGAAAGTACCTTCATCGGCAACTCGATCAACAGCATCAACCCGGTCGACGTTTCCGCGTTCCGGCGCCCTGGCGCGGAGATCAAGGAAGGCCTGATTCCGGTGAACATGCTGTTCGCTTCTCAGGGCCTGACCGACCAGCTCACGGTGGAAGGTTTCTACCAACTGGAGTGGGATCAGACGGTTCTCGACAACTGCGGCACCTTCTTCGGCGTCGACGTGGCAGCGGACGGTTGCAACACCGGTTACACCGTCGGCAGCCCGGCGATTGCCCCGTTGGCGCCGCTGGCGGCAGCCTTTGGCCAACCGATACAGGTCTCCCGCGAGGGTGTGATCATTCCTCGCGGCGGCGACCGCGATGCCCGGGATTCGGGGCAGTGGGGCACAGCCTTGCGCTGGCTCGGTGACGACACCGAATACGGCCTCTACTTCATGAACTACCACAGTCGCACACCGACCGTCGGCACCACCACCGCCGGACTGTCGACACTGGCCAGCCTGCCGGGCATGGTCAGCATTGCCAACCGTCTGGCTCCGGGCAGCGGTTCGGGCCTGGCGCAAAGCGTGATGCTCGGGCGCGGCCAGTACTACCTCGAATACCCGGAAGACATTCGTCTGTACGGTGCGAGCTTCTCCACCACTTTACCCACCGGCACTGCCTGGACTGGCGAAATCAGTTACCGGCCCAACGCTCCGGTGCAGGTCAACACCAACGACCTGACCCTGGCGTTGCTTAACCCGATCGCGGGCGGCGCCGCATCGCCTGTCGCGACCCGGCCAGGTGCTGACAACACCGGTTACCGCCGCAAGGAAGTGACCCAGGTCCAAAGCACCCTGACGCACTTCTTCGACCAAGTGTTGGGCGCTCAACGACTGACCCTGGTCGGTGAAGCTGCGGTGGTACGAGTCGGTGGTCTGGAGTCGCGGAGCAAGCTGCGTTATGGCCGTGATTCGGTCTATGGCCAGTACGGTTTCGGTGGCGATACCGATGGCTTCGTCACCTCAACTTCCTGGGGCTACCGCGCCCGGGCGATTCTCGATTACGCCAACGTGATCGGCGGAATCAACCTCAAACCCAACCTGTCCTGGTCCCATGACGTCGCCGGCTACGGTCCCAACGGGCTGTTCAACGAAGGCGCCAAAGCGGTCAGCGTCGGTGTCGATGCCGATTACCGCAACACCTATACCGCGAGCCTCAGTTACACCGACTTCTTCGGCGGTGACTACAACGTCCTGGAAGACCGTGACTTCCTGGCGCTGAGCTTCGGTGTGAACTTCTGATCTGGCTGAGAAGGATGATGTTAATGCGCAAGATGATTCTGCAATGCGGCGCCCTGGCCCTGAGCCTGCTGGCCGCCAACGTGATGGCGGCAGTCTCGCCGGAAGAAGCCAACAAGCTCGGCGCGACCCTCACGCCACTGGGCGCCGAGAAGGCCGGCAACGCCGACGGCTCGATCCCGGCCTGGACCGGTGGCATCCCAAAAAACGCCGGTGCAGTCGATGGCAAAGGCTTCCTGGCTGACCCGTTCGCCAGCGAAAAACCGTTGTTCACCATCACCGCCGCGACTGTTGATAAGTACAAGGACAAGCTTTCGGATGGCCAGGTGGCGATGTTCAAACGCTACCCGGAAACCTACAAGATCCCGGTCTACCCGACCCATCGCACCGTGGCCCTGCCGCCGGAAATCTACGAATCGGCCAAGCGCAGCGCGCTGAACGTGACCAGCATCAACGACGGTAACGGTCTGGCCAATTTCACCGGCAACCGCTACTACGCATTCCCGATTCCGAAGAACGGCGTCGAGGTGCTGTGGAACCACATCACCCGTTACCACGGCGGCAATCAGCGACGCATCATCACCCAGGTGACCCCGCAGACCAACGGCAGCTACACGTCGATCCGCTTCGAGGAAGAAATCGCCGTACCGCAACTGATGAAGGATCTGGACCCGGACAAAGCCGCCAACGTGCTGACCTTCTTCAAGCAGTCGGTGACCGCGCCGGCGCGGTTGGCGGGGAACGTGCTGCTGGTGCACGAAACCCTTGATCAGGTGAAAGAGCCGCGGCTGGCGTGGATCTACAACGCCGGTCAACGTCGGGTACGTCGTGCGCCGCAAGTGGCCTACGACGGTCCGGGCACCGCCGCTGACGGCCTGCGCACCTCGGATAACTTCGACATGTTCTCCGGTGCACCGGATCGCTACGACTGGAAACTGATCGGCAAAAAGGAAATGTACATTCCCTACAACAGCTACAAACTCGACTCACCGAGCCTCAAGTACGATGACGTGGTGAAGGCCGGGCACATCAACCAGGACTTGACCCGCTACGAGTTGCACCGGGTCTGGGAAGTGGTCGGCACGGTCAAGCCGAGCGAGCGACACATCTACGCCAAACGCCATATGTACCTCGATGAAGACAGCTGGCAAGTGGCGCTGGCGGATCATTACGACGGTCGCGGTCAACTGTGGCGGGTGGGCGAAGGTCACGCCCAGTATTACTACGATCACCAGACTCCGGCCTACACCTTGGAGGCGCTCTACGACATCATTGCCGGTCGATATATTGCCCTGGGAATGAAGAACGAAGAGAAGCACAGCTTCGAATTCGGCTTCGACGCCAAGTCTGCGGACTACACCCCGTCGGCCCTGCGCGCCGAGGGTGTTCGGTAAGGGTTTTGATACATCGGCATCACGAGAGGCGACCTGCGTGTCGCCTTTTTTATGGGCGCCAATCAGCGTCCTGAATACTTCTCAACAAGCGGGTTGGAGAGGGCTAGGGTGGCCGGACAATTATAAAAAGGCACGCCGCAATGACCGCCATGACTCCGTGTCTGGACCGTTCTGGATTCCTGCCCCGCCTGTCCTCTCATCACCTGTCGCGGGCTCGCTTGAGCGAACCGTTACTGGCCTCAACGGCACGGGTTAAGTTGCTCTGCGCACCCGCTGGCAGTGGCAAGAGCGCGCTGCTCGCCGAATGCCTGTTGCAGGCGCCAACCCAGTGTCGAGTGCATTGGTTGCCATTGTCCGGGGTGGCGTCGAGCGCGGCGGATTTTCGTCATCGTCTGGCAGAGACGCTGGAGCTGGCCTCATCGGATGAAACCGGATTGCTGGGTGACCTGGCGCGATTGCAGACGCCGACCTGGCTGTTTCTCGATGACTATTGCCGCCTGCCGAATCCGGAGCTGGACCAGTTACTGGATCGTATGCTGGCAATCAGCAGTCCGATGCTGACCTGGTGGTTGGGTGCTCGTCGCCGGCCGCAATGCAACTGGCCAAGGTTGCTGCTCGATGACGAGTTGTACGACTGCGAAAGCGCCTCGCTGGCATTCATTCCAGGTGAAGTTGAGCAGATATTGCAGCCCTGGGTACCGGAGCAGGCCAGTAAGGTGGCGAGTCGCATCATCCAGCGCACCGGCGGCTGGTGTGCCGGTGTGCGGATTGCATTGCTGCACAAGTGCGACTGGTCGCGTCAGGACAAACCCCTGGGACGGGCGGACACCTTGCTCGATTACCTGGAGCATGAGTTGTTCAGCTCGCTGACGCCTGAGCTGAGCGAGGTCTGGCGCGTACTGGCTCACTTGCCACGCTTTAATGCCCGGCTGTGCGATCACCTGTTCGGGGCCGGGGAGGGCGCTCAGTACTTGCGGACCTTGCAAGCGCTAGGTTGCTTTATCGAACCTTGGAAAGACTCCACCGACTGGCTACAGATTTTCACCCCGTTCACTCAGTTGTTGCGCGATGAGCAATGGCCGGCGGGCCGCTCCTGGCATCGGCGTGCCTGCCAATGGTTCTGTGCCGAACAGGACTGGAAGTCGGCCTTCGAACAGGCATTGCTCGCCGAGGAATACGAAGTGGCGGTCAGCCTGTTGCAACACTTCAGTTTCGAGCATTTGTTCGAGGAGCAGACGGTGGTGTTGTTGTTGCGTTTGCATGAGCAGCAAGGCGGGGAACTGACGTTGGGCAGCCCGCAATTGGTCGGATTGATTACAGCTGCGCTGTTGTTCGCCGGACGTTTCGAACAGGCGACCGATTGCATCGCACATTTGTCGCGCTTCATGCCGCAGCCGTCAGCACTTCTGCAGCAGCAGTTGATCGCACGATGGCGAGCGCAACAGGGTTGGTTATTGCATTTGCAGGGGCGTATGGACTGCTCGCGCGCGCATTTTATCGACGCACTGAGCGAGCTCGGTCCGGACCTCTGGACCGTGCGTTTGATATGTCTGTCCGGTTTGACGCAACAGGCGCTGCTCAGGGGCGAGCTCGACGTGGCCCAGGCCATAAACCGTGAGGCGTTGTGCCTGGCGCGAGCCCAGGGTTCTCTGGTGTTCGAAGGTTTGCTGGAACTCGATCATGCGCAATTGCTGGAGCAACGGGGCGCGGCGCTGCGGGCCGAAAGTCTGCTGACCAATATGCATGAATTACTCAGCCGGCAGCCTGATCGGCCCACGCCGTTACTGGGGCGAATTGCGTTACGCCGAGGGCGACTGGCCCTGCTCCAGGGACAGGACGAACGTGCAGGGGAGTTCTTTCAGACCGGGGTGGAGGATTGCTTACGCAGCCACGATAAACGGGTGTTATACGGCTTTCTCGGTCAGGCGCAACTGGCCGCCAATCGAGGCGACTATGGCCAGGCTTTTGTCCATCTGCGTGACGCCGAACGGCTGATGCAACAATGGCAGATTCCGGACGAGGTCTACCGTGGCGTGCTGTTGCAGGTCAGTAGTCATTTCTGGTTGCAACAGGGACGCCCCGAATTGGCCCATGAAGCGTTGAGTCGTGTGCTGCGGCACTATCGCGGACCGCAGGCTCGACAGGCCCCACCTGCCACACTGCAGTTGATTGCGCGCGTCGAGTATCAGTTGATATTGGCGCAATTTCATTTGAAGCAAACAGACGATTCTGTTGTCCGCTTACAGGCTCTGTTAGATCAGGCGCAACACAGCGGGATGCGTGGGCTGGAAGCAGAGCTGCATTTTGCGGTGGCCGAAGTGGCATGGTTAACGGGCGAGCGCATCTTGATGCTCGATTCGCTACTCGCAGGTCTGGAGCTAGTCAAACACTGCAATCTGAAACAGGCTCAGCAGGAACTACTGTTGCGTCAGCCTCATTTGTTGAAAGCTATAACGGAGGTGGAGTTGACATTCGAGCAAGCTGTGCCCGTCGTCGATAGCCAACTATTGAGTAGACGTGAAACGGAAGTGCTTGAGTTGGTTGCACAGGGACATTCCAATCAGCAGATTGCCGAGAAATTATTTATTTCATTGCATACGGTAAAAACTCATGTAAGAAGAATTCATGGGAAGTTGGGTGTTGTGCGCAGGACGCAAGCCGTTGCAAAGGCGAGGTTGTTGGGCGGGTGTGGATAATTAAGTTGATACATATATTCAGGGCGGGAAAGGTTACGAATTGTGTTGGTTTGAGTGTCGAAATGTTTTATTTCTGTTGTTAATAATTTGAATGCTATTGCGGGTTTTATTTAAAGGAGAATTCGACTAGTTTGAGTCCTGATTAAATGGCATGGCGCTATTTTTATAAAAGGAAGTTTTAAACTATGATCGAGAATAAACGTTTGTTCGCATATGAAAACAATGTTCTGAATTCATCGATGTATTCAGCTGAGGGTATGCAGCGTTTCAAGGAGCTGGAATCGAGTCTTATCGACAGTGAGAACGCACTGATAAATGCACTGGGCGAACACGCTTCTCTCAAGGCATTTGCCCGGATGCGCATTAAAGCATGGGCCAATAGCGCAATGGGCACGTCTCTGGAACCGGATGAAATTATAGTAAAGTCACAATACATTCTAAAAGTTGGCGGGCGTGAAATCGTTCAGGACGATCAGCGTTCGCTGACAGAGTTTGTTATTTTTGGCCTGCATGATCAGTACGCTCGTTCCAGCCTGGCTTTCGAAGGCAATCAAGTGCCGACCGGGCTCACTCGGGGGCGTCTGGAAGGCTGGTTGGCAAATGTCGATGTGCGTTCGGATTTTGCTGCATTGTGGGTGCATTCCCCATCGCAGCCGGTTATTAATGCCATGCAAGAACGAATGGCCAGACATATCGAATTCTCCACGTTCCGTCACCAAAATGAACGCTATTACCAGCCTCTTGATGCTCTTCAGATCAATCAATATCTGGCAGGCGCTTCACATATATCGATGAGTGGAATCATTTTTCCCAATTCCGGTGCCCCCATGAAAAATATGTGGGTGTTCGCGGATAAACGCACACCCGGGATTAATAATATTTTGTACGCGCCCCAGGCTCCGGATGGAGTAGTCTGGCGCACATTTAGAGAGGTTGTCGAACTCGAAAGTCACATCGTTGCATGGGCGAGACAATATCCTGACTTCATCGATTCTCACGTTATCAGTCTCCAACGAACGACAGCACATCAATACATGCAGGAGGTCATCAGTCACAACAGACAGTGGCGAAATGGCGATGTCAGACTTACGGCTATGCAATCAGAACCCGGTCGACCTCTATCGGGAGCCGCGGCCAGTGATTTGAGATGGCAGGCCTTCGAAGCAATTTCCGTAGCACCTGCAGAATATCGTCGATTACCGATTTCCGTTCGTCAGGAATTTGCTCGACTACATACAGAGTTAGCAGCGCTTTACACCGTTGAAAGCCTTGATGTCGGATTTATGTCCTATGAGCAGTTTACTTATGACTTGATTAAGTCGAGGGTGGAAGGTGTTCTGCAAGATCGCGGTGAAGTGGTAAAGGTAGATCCAGACAAAATTATCGTCGAGCTGACGCCGAGCGAAAAAATGACACTCACGTCGCTGATGATCAATGAAAAACACTTCGATGCGTATGAGCGTGAGGGCATGACATCAAGCGGTTATCCGCGCTACTACGTAATGGCAGGGCACCCCGTTCTGAAGAGTCTGGATATCCGTGACATTGCAAACTGGACCAAGTTACGGCCAGGTGAAAAGTACATCAATATGCTGAAGGACCGCTTTCTGAATCCAAACGATTCAGCGTATACATTTAGGCGCGAAGTTCATTTTGAACGCCAGCATACAGAGATGTATCGAGCGGCGTTGGCGGAACGCTTCAGTGGAGGGCTGACCAGTGATCAGTTCAATCGAATAAAACAGCTGATTATTTCTCTGGAGAAGTCGCAAGCTCATTTGACGCATCCGCTTGGCGATGCGCCGTCTCTTGAAGACAGTGTTTATCGCTTCCATTTCGGCAGGCGTCGACCCGTAAAGGGAGTTTATGTTTTCAGGATAACCGAAGATTGGCTCTATACCCCTCATGCGCCAGACGGCAAGTGGTTCCGTCCGCTGGATCATATTGTGAACGCGATACGCTACGGGGCTTTGACCGAGTACTTCCTGGATCGAGTCCGGCTCATCGATCAACCCGCAGTCAATGAATACTTTGATGCAGTGCGTGACATCAAAAGGAGAACCGCGGCTCCGGGGTTGGAAATAGGTAGCCGTGTTCGGGATATCTATACTTCTTACAATGACATGGTTCAGTTCGTTATCGATGATGTAGATTTCAAGACTACGAGTTTGGCGGAAATTATCAGCGCACTGGTTTACAAGAACGTCATGCTGGCTGCTACGGTGATCAGCATCGTTATCCCCCCGGTAGGTCTGGCAGCCAGCGCAGTGAAGATCACCAAAAGCCTATTGGAGGGGGCTCAATCCTGGCATCTCGCAGACAGGGATGCGGCTTTTACCAGTTTCCAGGAGGCTCTGATTGAGTTGGCGACTCTTGGGTATGGCAAGTACGAGAAGTTGGGGGCGACATCGGTGACGAAAACCCAGAAAACACTGATCGGGTTTATCAAGGATGCGAGGAAAGTTGCTGAAATGGTATCGACGGCTACCGGACAGAAGATCGATCACGAGCTGTTGAAAGAAATCGTTGACGATGTTCTTGCGGAACTGGGTTCTGGCGGCAGCAAGACGACCGTGCGTTAAACGGCGATAGCAGTCCTACGCATAATTGAACGTCAAATAGGGTGGGCTACCGGTTCATACCCCATCCGCCAACTCACGGCCCGGGTCGCCGCCAGCAACCGCTGCGCCGCCGGGCCGTTTTCGTCGGCATGGAACAACGAGGTCGGGCCAACAATGGTCATTACTGCCGCCACCTGCCCAATAGCGTTGAACACCGGCGCCGACAAGGCATCGACTCCCGGCATCAGTAAACCATGCACATGGTGCAGACCGCGGTCGCGGATCTGTTCGCACAAAGTCGCATAGGCCTGATCATCCGCCAAGGCATGGGAGTTGCCGGTTTGCAGTTCTCGCTCGCGCAAGTCCATGGTTTCGCGCTTGGGCAGATAAGCACCGAACACTAAACCTGTGGACGAACTGAGCAATGGCAACACCGAACCCAATTGCGTCACCACCGTCACTGCGCGTATAGCCGGCTCGATATGCACCACCGTCGCGCCCAAATTGCCCCATACCGCCAAAAAACAGGTTTCGTTCAGATCGTCTCGCAGTTCGGCCAAGGGCAGGGCAGCGACTTTCAGCACGTCCATACTGTTCAGGGCTGCCAGGCCAACCCGAAGCGCTTCGCGGCCCAGACCGTAGTGGTTGGTGGCCGTGTTTTGCTCGGCAAACCCGCTGGCGATCAGCGCCTGCAAATAGCGGTGAACCTTGCTCGCCGGCATCTGTACGTGTTCGGCCAGGCGTGACAACGAAGTCGAGGGCGACAGCTCGGCAAGCGCCTTGAGGATGTCGGTACCGACTTCGGCCGAGCGGACTTTCTGTTTACCGTTGCTTTCGCTGGTCATGGAGGCGGAGTGATCCCGGGACGAATGGGCGTCTTTATAGCTTGACGGTCAATACCAATCAAATTACGTTATGCGTAATCGAATTACGATAAAAATAACCCAGGCGTGCCAAGACCTCTTCAGCAGAGTGACAGGCCATTGCCTACTCCCGTTCAGGAGGCTCCATGAACCTCGATTCAACGGCGCCAGCGCTGGCTTATCAGTCAGGCTTTGGCAACGAATTCAGCAGCGAAGCGTTGCCGGGCGCACTGCCCGTCGGCCAGAACTCCCCGCAAAAAGCCCCTTATGGCCTGTACACCGAACTGTTCTCCGGTACGGCCTTTACCATGCCTCGCAGCGAAGCACGGCGGACCTGGATGTACCGCATTCAGCCGTCGGCCAATCACCCGGCATTCGTCAAACTGGATCGGCAACTGGCCGGCGGCCCACTGGGTGAAGTGACCCCCAATCGCCTGCGCTGGAACCCCTTGGACATTCCGACCGAACCCACCGATTTCATTGACGGGCTGGTGAGCATGGCCGCCAACTCGGGCGCGGAAAAACCGGCCGGGATCAGTATCTATAACTACCGCGCCAATCGCTCCATGGAGCGCGTGTTCTTCAACGCCGACGGCGAACTGTTGCTGGTGCCGGAACTGGGCCGCTTGCGCATCGCCACCGAACTGGGCGTGCTGGAGTTGGAACCGCTGGAAATCGCCGTTCTGCCGCGCGGGTTGAAATTCCGCGTCGAACTGCTCGACTCGCAAGCCCGCGGCTACATCGCCGAAAACCATGGCGCGCCTCTGCGCCTGCCGGACCTGGGGCCGATTGGCAGCAATGGCCTGGCCAACCCCCGCGATTTCCTGACCCCGGTGGCTCATTACGAGAACCTCAAGCAACCGACGACCCTGGTGCAGAAGTTCCTCGGCCAGTTGTGGGGTTGCGAGCTCGATCATTCGCCGCTGAACGTGGTCGCCTGGCACGGCAATAACGTGCCGTACAAATATGACCTGCGCCGTTTCAACACCATCGGCACGGTCAGTTTCGATCACCCGGATCCATCGATTTTTACCGTCCTGACCTCGCCGACCAGCGTGCATGGTTTGGCCAACCTGGACTTCGTGATCTTCCCGCCACGCTGGATGGTCGCCGAGAAAACCTTCCGTCCACCGTGGTTCCACCGCAACCTGATGAACGAATTCATGGGCCTGATCCAGGGCGAGTACGATGCCAAGGCCGAAGGTTTCGTGCCTGGCGGCGCCTCGTTGCACAGCTGCATGAGCGCCCATGGCCCCGACGGCGAGACCTGCACCAAGGCGATCAACGCGGAACTGGCGCCGGCTAAAATCGATAACACCATGGCCTTCATGTTCGAGACCAGCCAGGTGTTGCGCCCGAGCCGATTCGCCCTGGACTGCCCGCAACTGCAAAACAATTACGACGCCTGCTGGGCCACGCTGCCCGCCACTTTCGACCCTACCCGGAGATAACCCATGACTCAGACTTCCATCACTCGTAGCTGGGTTGCCTCCGCCAACGGCCACGCGGATTTCCCGCTGCAAAACCTGCCGTTGGGCGTGTTCAGCGTGAAGGGCTCCGCGCCGCGCAGTGGCGTGGCGATCGGCGACCATATTTTTGATCTGGAAGCGGCACTGGATGCTGGCCTGTTCGATGGCCTTGCGAAGAGAGCAGTCGAAGCCACCCGTGGCGGTCAATTGAATGCGTTCTTCGAATTGGGCCGCGAGGCTCGTGTCGCTTTGCGCGAACGCCTGCTGGAACTGTTCGCCGAAGGCAGCACCCTGCACGGCAAAATCGAGGCCCAAGGCGCAAAACTGCTGCCGCTGGCGGCGGATTGCGAAATGCACCTGCCGGCGAAGATCAACGACTACACCGACTTCTACGTGGGCATCGAGCATGCGCAAAATGTCGGCAAACTGTTCCGCCCGGACAACCCGTTGCTGCCGAACTACAAGTACGTGCCGATTGGTTATCACGGCCGCGCTTCGACCATTCGCCCGTCCGGCACTGATGTGCGTCGTCCGAAAGGCCAAACCCTGCCGGCCGGCCAGACCGAGCCGACGTTTGGCCCGTGCGCACGTCTGGACTACGAACTGGAATTGGGTATCTGGATCGGTCAGGGCAACGCGATGGGCGACTCCATCGCCATCGGTGACGCCGCCGACCACATCGCCGGTTTCTGTCTGCTCAACGATTGGTCGGCGCGCGATATCCAGGCTTGGGAATACCAGCCGCTGGGTCCGTTCCTGTCCAAGAGTTTCATCACCAGCATTTCGCCGTGGGTGGTGACGGCCGAAGCGCTGGAGCCGTTCCGTCGTGCGCAGCCTGCGCGCCCGGAAGGCGATCCGCAGCCGTTGCCGTACCTGTTCGACAAACGCGATCAGGCCGCCGGTGCCTTCGACATCGAACTCGAAGTGCTGCTGCTGACCGAGTCGATGCGCGAACAAAATCTGCCAGCCCATCGCCTGACCCTCAGCAACACCCAACACATGTACTGGACCGTTGCACAACTCGTTGCGCACCACAGCGTCAACGGCTGCCAGTTGCAGGCCGGTGATCTGTTCGGTTCGGGCACGCTGTCCGGTCCTGAAAGCGGTCAGTTCGGCAGCCTGCTGGAAATCACCGAGGGGGGTAAGAAGCCGATCGAACTGGCGTCGGGCGAGGTGCGTAAATTCCTTGAGGACGGCGACGAAATCATTCTGCGGGCGCGTTGCAGCCGCGAGGGTTTTGCTTCCATCGGTTTCGGCGAATGCCGTGGCAAAGTGCTGCCAGCGCGCTAAGAGGATCGGGTCATGGAACTCTATACCTACTACCGCTCGACCTCGTCTTTCCGGGTGCGCATTGCGTTGGCGCTCAAGGGGCTGGATTACCAGGCGCTGCCGATCAACCTGATCGCGCCGCCAGGTGGCGAGCATCGGCAGCCGACGTATCTGAGCATCAACCCGCAAGGCCGGGTGCCAGCCTTGCGCACCGACGAAGGCGAATTGCTGATCCAGTCACCGGCGATCATCGAGTACCTGGAGGAACGTTATCCACAGGTGCCGTTGCTGTCCAAAGATCTCGCTGCCCGCGCTCATGAGCGTGGCGTGGCGGCGGTGATCGGTTGCGATGTGCACCCTCTGCACAACGTCAGTGTGCTCAACAAACTTCGGCAGTTGGGGCACGATGAGCCGCAGGTGGTTGAGTGGATCGGTCACTGGATCAGCCAAGGGTTGGCGACGGTGGAGCAATTGATCGGTGACACCGGTTATTGCTTTGGCGATCAACCGGGGCTGGCGGACGTCTACTTGATCCCGCAGCTGTATGCAGCCGAGCGCTTCAATATTTCTTTGGAAGCCTACCCGCGAATTCGGCGAGTGGCGGCGCTGGCAGCGACACATCCAGCCTTCTTCCTGGCCCATCCGGCGAATCAGCCCGATACCCCGTAAAACCTTACACCGACCCCGTAGGAGCGAGGCTTGCCCGCGAAGAACGATAACGCGGTGATCCTGATAGACCGAGGCGTCTGGTTCGCGGGCAAGCCTCGCTCCTACAACGGGCGGTGATTAGTGCACGACCGAATTGGGTGGTAGATGCCCTAATCGTTCAGTCAGGCGAATCCGCTGGATCGGATCGTCGCTGAGCAGCAGCGCATGCTCCAGGTCAAAGCGCTCGGCATTCGGGCAGTCCAGTCGTTGATAGAGGCTGGCCCGCGCCAGGTAGTCGGAGGCGCTGGCGTTGCCCAGTTCAAGCACGCGCTCGGCGTCGATCAGGGCGTCGATATAATCATCGTTCGTGAGGTACAACTGGCGCAGGTTGCGCGACAGCCGTTGCAGCATCTGCACCGGTTCAGCCGTCAGTAAATGCTCGGCGCTGAGCTGCATGTTCGGGCCGTACTGGCGTTGCAGCAGTTCGCGGCAATCATTGGGGTACAGCCGTCGCCCGCCGCATGGGTCGAGCAGGTGATCGGCACCTTGCACCCGCAGCAGGAAATGCCCGGGAAAGTTGACCCCGACCAGGGGAATCTCCAGCCTTCTGGCCAGTTCCAGCGCAATCAGGCCTAGCACCAGCGGTTGCCCCCGCCGACGTTCCAGCACTTTATTGAGTAACGCCACTTGCGGGCGCAAGGGCGTGGAGTCGTCCTGGGCGAACCCCAGGTCATTCATTCGCCGCAATAACGGTTGGGCCAATTCATTCACCGGCAGCATCGGCAACCCATAGCTGACTCTCTGTTGCAGGTCCTTGAAGTCCGCCAGTACCGCCTCGGGATTCAACTCCTTATCGTGTTCGACGGCCATCCACAGCGCCGCCTCGAACAGCGCGGGCGGTGATCGTTGCAGACAGTCGAAAAAACGTTGGCGCGGGGTCATCAAAATCTCCGGGGAATGCCTCGTTTTAGCCCCGTCTCAGGCTTTCGTCCAGTGCTGCACACAGGCGGTAACAGGTTATGTCCGAAAGCGTTCAAAGCCGCGCCGCTTATTCCGGTGCGCTTCTGCAATTTTTGTGCGCAAGCCTATACTGGCGACTACAAGAAGTGATTCGGGAGCCCTACGATGTTCGCTCTCATGCAAAGCACTCGCCTTGAATCGCTGCACCTGAGCGTCGATCCGGTCACCGGATTGAAGGCGGTGATTGCCATCCACAACAGCCGTCTGGGACCTGCCCTGGGCGGGTGTCGTTACCTTGCTTACCCCAGCGATGAAGCCGCGATCGAGGATGCTGTGCGCCTTGCCCAAGGCATGAGTTACAAGGCGGCCCTGGCCGGCCTGGCTCAGGGCGGTGGCGTTGCGGTGATTCTTCGCCCGGCCCATGTGGAAAACCGCGCCGCGCTATTTGAAGCCTTCGGGCGCTGCATTAACGAACTCGACGGTCGCTACATCACCGCCATCGACGCCGGAACCTCGGTGGCGGACATGGATTGCATCGCCCAGCAAACCCAATTCGTCACCAGTACCACCGCCGCTGGCGACCCGGCACCGCACGCCGCCATGGGCGTATTCGCTGGTATTCGCAGCACTGCCATGGCCCGTTTGGGCAGCGATAATCTCGAGGGCTTGCGCATAGCTATTCAAGGTTTGGGCAATGTCGGTTATGCCTTGGCCGAACAGTTGCACGCGGCCGGTGCAGAGCTGCTGGTCAGCGATATTGATCACGGCAAAGTGCAATTGGCCATGGAGCAATTGGGGGCTCATCCAATCGCCAACGATGCGCTGCTCAGCACACCGTGCGACATACTCGCGCCCTGCGGCCTGGGCGGTGTGCTTAACAGCAACAGTGTGGCGCAACTGCGCTGCGCGGCGGTCGCAGGCTCGGCAAACAACCAATTGATCCATCTCGAAATTGCCGATCAGCTGGAGCGCCGGGGCATTCTGTATGCGCCCGATTACGTGATCAATGCCGGCGGGCTGATCTACGTGTCGCTCAAACACCGCGGCGAAGAGCTGACAACCATCACCGCGCACCTGTCGAAAATCAGTTCACGGCTGACCGAAGTCTTCGCCCATGCCCAGGCGGAAAAACGCTCCCCGGCCCGGGTCGCGGATGAGCTGGCGGAGAAAGTGCTGTACCGGTGAGGCTGTATGGGTGAAAAGTTTGAATCGATAAAGGAGTGAGAGTCTATCCGGCCGACTTGCTCCCCAAGCCCAGCGCCACAAACGTCGGGCCTGACAATTGCACGCTGACCCCGCGTGCCAGGAGCCCTGTGATGCCTCACAAGGTTGAGCTGCCGTACACCCGATTTTTATCCCCTGATGGCCAGTTACTCGGCAATCTTCCCGACTGGGCCGACGATTTCAATCTGTTGACGCGCCTGTATCGGCAGATGGTCCTGACCCGCCTTTTCGATCAGAAAGCTGTCGCCTTGCAACGCACCGGGCGCATCGGTACCTACGCGCCGACCTTGGGCCAGGAAGCCATTGGCGTTGCGGTCGGCAGCCTGATGCACGCCGAAGATGTCCTGATCCCGTATTACCGCGACACCGCTGTGCAGTTGATGCGCGGTGTGCGCATGGAAGAAATCCTGTTGTATTGGGGCGGCGATGAGCGTGGCAGCGATTTTGCCGACCCGGCGGTCGCTGAGGATTTTCCGATCTGTGTGCCGATCGCCACCCAGGCCCTGCATGCCTGCGGCGTCGCCAGCGCATTCAAGATCCGCGGCGAGCATCGGGTCGCCGTCACCACCTGCGGCGATGGGGGAACCAGCAAAGGTGACTTCCTCGAGGCCCTCAATGTTGCTGGCGCCTGGCAGTTGCCGGTGGTGTTTGTGATCAACAACAACCAATGGGCGATCTCGGTGCCGCGACGCATTCAGTGTGGTGCCCCGACCCTGGCGCAGAAAGCCATTGGCGCCGGCTTCCACGGCGAGCAAGTCGACGGCAATGACATCCTCGCCGTTTATGATCGCGTGCAAGCGGCGCTCGAACGGGCGCGCCACGGCAAAGGCCCGGTGTTGCTCGAATGCCTGAGCTATCGCCTCGGCGATCACACCACGGCCGACGACGCCACGCGCTACCGTTCGGCGGACGAGGTCAAGCAGGCCTGGCTCGAGGAACCGATCAAACGCCTGCAACGCTTCATGGCCGGGCAGGGCGTGTGGGACGAAGGCCGCGAACAGGCGCTGATCAGCGAATGCCAAGGCTTGGTGCAGGGAGCTGTGGATAACTTCGAAGCGGCGGGCCTGCAGGCGCCGGAATCGGTGATCGATCATGTCTACGCCCAGTGGCCGCAAGCCCTGGCCGAGCAGCGCGAAGAGTTTCTCGAACGGGTGGCGCGCCGGACGGGAGGTTCGGGCCATGAGTAACGGTAAGGTGACGCTGCTGGAAGCGGTGAATCTGGCGTTGCATCGGGCCATGAGTGAAGACGAAAACGTCATCGTCCTCGGTGAAGACGTCGGGGTGAACGGTGGCGTGTTTCGCGCCACGCTGGGCTTGCGCGACAGCTTTGGTTTCAAGCGGGTGATCGACTCGCCACTGGCCGAAACCATGCTCGGCGGGCTGGTGGTGGGCATGGCGGCCCAAGGCCTGAAACCGGTGGTGGAAATCCAGTTCATGGGTTTCATCTACGCCACCATGGAGCACCTGGTGTCCCACGCCAGCCGCATGCGCAACCGCACGCGCGGGCGGATCACCTGCCCAATGGTGCTGCGCACGCCCATGGGCGCAGGGATTCGCGCGCCGGAGCATCACAGCGAAAGCACCGAAGCCCTGTTCGCGCATATTCCGGGTTTGCGGGTGGTGATCCCGTCTTCGCCGGCCCGGGCCTATGGCTTGTTGCTTGCGGCCATCGACGACCCGGACCCGGTGATCTTTCTCGAACCCACCCGACTCTATCGCATGAACCCGCAACCGCTGCTGGACGACGGTAAACGCCTGCCGCTGGACAGCTGCTTCACCCTGCGTGAAGGCAGCGACATTACCTTGATCAGTTGGGGCGCCAGTGTGATGGAAACCCTGCAAGCCGCCACGGCGCTGGCTGAGCAGGGCGTCTCGGCGGAAGTGATCGATGTCGCCAGTATCAAACCGCTGGACCTGGACACGATGGAAGCCTCGGTGCGCAAGACCGGTCGCTGTGTGATCGTGCATGAAGCGCCACGCTCCTGCGGGGTCGGCGCGGAAATCGCCGCGAGCCTTTATGAGCGGGTATTTCTGGAGTTGCAGGCACCGATCCAGCGAGTCACCGCGCCGGACATTCCGCCGCCGCTGTATCGACTGGAATCGCTGTACATGCCCGGCATCGAAGACATTCTTCATGCCTGCGACACCGTCATGCAGCACTACCCCTGAAGAGACGCCTGAGGCCGAGGAGGTTGCGATGAAATATTTCAAACTGCCGGATCTGGGCGAAGGCTTGCAGGAAGCGGAAATCGTCCGCTGGCACGTCAAGGTTGGCGATACCGTCAAGGCCGACCAACTGCTGGTGTCGGTGGAAACCGCCAAAGCGCTGGTGGATATTCCCGCACCCTACGACGGCGTGGTGGCGAAAACCTTTGGTGGCGAGGGCGACATCCTTCACGTTGGCGAACCCCTGCTCGGTTACGAAGGCGAAGCGGATGCGGGCACTGTGGTCGGGCGGCTTGAGGGCGGCAGCACAAATCAGGAAGATGCATTTTTCATTGGCGCTGCGCCTTCGACTCGTGAGCACTTGGCGAACCGTGCCACGCCGGCGGTGCGTCAATTGGCTCGGCAGCTCGGCGTTGAACTGAGCGGCTTGACGGGCTCCGGCCAGGACGGCCTGATCACCCGCAGCGACGTAGAGAACTCGGCCCAGACGGAACGCGAACGCTTCGGCGGCGAGAAGCTGCGCGGAGTGCGACGCAGCATGGCGCTGAACATGGCCAGGTCCCATGCCGAAGTGGTGCCGGTGACGATTTTCGGTGATGCCGATCTGCATCGCTGGGGGCTGGCACGAGAACCGCTGATTCGTCTGGCCAAGGCGATGGCGGCGGCCTGCGCCGTAGAGCCGGTGCTCAACAGCGCCTTCGATGGAAAAAACCTGTCGCTCAAGCAACACGAACGGCTCGATCTGGGCATTGCCGTGGATACGCCGGACGGCTTGTTCGTGCCGGTGCTGCGCGATGTCGGCCAGCGCACGGCGGCGGATTTGAAAGAAGGTGTGATGCGTCTGCGGGCCGATGTGCAGGCGCGCTCGATCCCGCCCCAGGAAATGATGGGCGCGACCCTGACCCTGTCGAACTTCGGCACCTTGTTCGGCCGCTACGCCAACCCGGTGGTGGTGCCGCCGCAAGTGGCGATCCTCGCCGCCGGGGCGATCCGCGATGAACCGGTGGCGGTCGAGGGGGCAGTGGTGGTGCATCCGATCCTGCCGCTGTCCCTGACCTTTGATCATCGGGTGGTCACCGGTGGCGAGGCGGCGCGGTTCTTCAAAGCGTTGGTCGAGGCGCTGGAACAACCCGAGGTCTAGGTTTCCCGCAGGCATGAAAAAGGCCCTGAGCCATTTGGACTCAGGGCCTATTCAATTCGGGCATTGCTTACTTGGGTGTCTTGGCGGCTTTGGCTGGCTTGGTCGGCTCAGCGTCCGTCACTTCAACAGGTGCAGCAACAGGTACAGCTGCTTCAACAGGTTCCGTGACTTCGGCGGGTGCATTGAGCAGTTCGGACAGTGCGTCCGGCTGGCTCTTGAATGCCTTGGCGAATACATCACGGTTCTTCGCCATGTAGATCCCGGCTTCTTCCACTTGCTGTTCGGTCAGGGACGGAACGGCTTTTTGCAACACTTCAGCCAGCAATTCGGCCAGTTCGAGCATTTTGTCATGACGGTCAGCTTCGGCTTTATCCATGAACAAGCGCTCCAGATCTCGGCTGCTGCGGTATACCACTTCGACGGCCATTCACCACCTCACATGCCTTCACATTAGTTGTCTGTTTCGACCACTGTATTTATATACAGCGAAAAGGATAAGCGAATCCCTGCGCTTTGGGTAGTGGCTTTTTAATGTAGACCGAATTCAGGGTTTGTCAGGTGGACCGTGTCGTCCTCATTCGCGGGCAAGCCTCGCTCTTACAGGTTTGTTGTTGGTGACTGGACAGGTGCGACCAAACGCCACGGAGCGCGTTTTAAAGCACCTCGCCATCATGTGGCAGCAACCTCTGGCCTTTTTTCTGCATGCAGAACAACCGTCACGTCCAACCCGCATCATCCGCTCGAACCGAGCTAAGGAACAATCAAAGTGAAAATCAACTGGGCCGAGAAACTGCGGCAGAACGTGCACCAACTGGCCGAGTCCCTGGGCAACCTGTTCGTCGAGACCTTCCACTACCTGGCGCTGTTTGCCATCGGTGCGGTGACCGCCTGGGCAGCGGTGATGGAATTCCTCGGAATGCTGGAGCAGGGGCATATCAAGATCGATGACATCTTGCTGCTGTTCATCTACCTGGAACTGGGGGCGATGGTCGGGATTTACTTCAAGACCAACCACATGCCGGTGCGATTCCTGATCTACGTGGCGATCACTGCATTGACGCGGCTGCTGATCTCCAACGTCTCGCACCACAATCCACCGGACTTGGGGATTATCTACCTGTGCGGCGGGATTCTGCTGCTGGCGTTTGCGATTCTGGTGGTGCGTTACGCCTCGTCGCAGTTTCCTTCGGTGAAGATCGAACACCCGCAACGCAAGATCGGTGCGGGTTCCGGTGAGCATCCCGAAGTGGAGAAGGGTGAGATTTAAAGCCCCATTGAAGGTCGGGGCCGGGATTTGACCAAGGGCGGCGGGTTGCGATTGTCGCCGTCGGTCATGGCTTCGAGGATGGCCACTGCGCTGTGGCCCTGTTCGATGGCGATGCCGAATTGAATGCTTTGCACCAGGCGTTTGAGACGTTTGGGATCATTGCGCTGTTCGGCGCTGATCATCCGTTTGGCCACCACGCGGCCACTTTTGGAGAGGGTCAGCATGATGCTGCCGTCCAGCCCCTGAATGCTCAGGTTGACTTGATAATCCGATGCAAAGGCATCGGTAATGAGTTGAAAGGGGTTGTCCATGATGCGTCACCGCCTGATTGAACGTGCAGTTGTTGACGACCGTGATCGGGATTAGTTCGCAACACCAGACCACCGGCCTTCCATGTTCATGTGCTTTCATCCGTGCCGCGTAAGGGATATAGCAAAGTGCATGCCGGAAAACTGTCGGACAATGGATACGGCAAAAAAATGGCGGGCACTCTGGCCCGCCTTCTTTTTGCCTGCCCGTTTCAGGGCATAAATGAATAGATGATCGCAGACAGTGCAATCAAACCGACTAGCACCACAAACACGTTCGAGGCCTGGCCCGAGTACTGGCGCAAGGCCGGCACGCGGCGGATGGCGTACATCGGCATCAGGAACAACAGGCACGCGATGATCGGTCCGCCGAGGGTTTCGATCATGCCTAGGATGCTCGGATTGAAGGTCGCGACGGCCCAGCAGCTGAGGATCATGAACAGCGCAGTGATGCGGTTCAGCCAACTGGCGGACATGACGCGACCACGGCCACGCAGGCTTTTCACGATCAGGCCCTGAAAGCCTTCGCTGGCGCCGATGTAGTGGCCGAGGAAGGATTTGGTGATTGCCACCAGCGCAATCAACGGCGCGGCATAAGCAATGACCGGTGTCTGGAAGTGGTTGGCCAGGTACGACAGGATCGAAATGTTCTGCGCCTTCGCAGCGGCCAAATCGGCCGGGGACAACGCCAGCACGCAGCTGAAGCAGAAGAACATCACCGTGACGACCATCATGGCGTGAGCGATCGCGAGAATGCCGCTGCTTTTGCGTTCGGCTTGTTCGCCGTAGCGCTGTTTCTGATCGACGGCGAAGGCGGAGATGATCGGCGAATGGTTGAACGAGAACACCATCACCGGAATCGCCAGCCACAAGGTCTTGAAGAACAGCGGCAGTGGCATGCCATCACTGGCGGTGGCGAAGAATGCGCCGTTCCAGTTCGGGATCAGGCTGACGCCGAGCAGCAGCAATGCTGCGACGAACGGGTAAACCAGCACGCTCATGCATTTGACGATGACACCCTGACCGCAACGCACGATGGCCATCAAGCCGAGAATCAGCCCCAGCGACAGAATCGCCCGAGGCGGCGGCGTCATGTGCAACTGGTGCTCCATAAGGCTGCTCAGGGTGTTGGTCAGCGCCACGCTGTACACCAGCAAAATCGGGAAGATCGCAAAAAAATACAGGAGCGTGATCAGCTTGCCGGCGCCGATGCCAAAGTGTTCTTCCACCACTTCGGTAATGTCCCCGGAACGGCCGGACAACACGAAACGCGTCAGGCCACGATGGGCGAAGAAGGTCATCGGAAAAGCCAGTACCGCCAGGAGCAGCAGCGGCCAGAAGCCACCCACGCCCGCATTGATCGGCAGGAACAGCGTGCCGGCGCCGATGGCCGTGCCATAGAGGCCGAGCATCCAGGTGGTGTCGTGTTTGCTCCAGCCTTTATGGGTTATTTCGCTTTTGCGTGTCAGGTCTACAGCAGGATTATCGACAGCAGGTGTACGTACATCGGTCATCGTTTGGCCTCGTTATTGTTCTTGCTCGGGCTCACGGTTTCGGGCAGTCAGGGAATGCTCCTCAGCACTCCACCCAGCTCACCGCCAGGCCGCCCCGTGAAGTTTCTTTGTATTTGTCGTGCATGTCGGCGCCGGTATCGCGCATGGTGCGGATCACCCGGTCCAGGGAAATGAAGTGTTTGCCGTCGCCGCGCAGGGCCATTTGCGTGGCATTGATCGCCTTCACGGCAGCGATTGCGTTGCGCTCGATGCACGGCACCTGCACCAGACCTCCGACCGGATCGCAGGTCAGGCCGAGGTTGTGTTCCAGGCCGATTTCGGCGGCGTTTTCCAGTTGCTCGGGCGTGGCTCCGAGTATGTCGGCCAGGCCGGCGGCGGCCATGGCGCAGGCGGAACCGACTTCCCCCTGGCAGCCGACTTCGGCACCGGAAATCGAGGCGTTTTTCTTGCAGAGAATGCCTACGGCCGCAGCGCCCAAAAAGAACGCCACGACGTCATCGTCCGACGCGTCCGGGTTGAATTTCATGTAGTAGTGCAGCACCGCCGGAATGATCCCTGCCGCGCCGTTGGTCGGTGCCGTCACCATGCGCCCGCCGGCGGCGTTTTCTTCGTTCACGGCGAGGGCGAACAGGTTCACCCACTCCATGGCCGACAGCGTGGAGGTGATGACATTCGGCTTGCCGATTTCCAGCAGGCTGCGGTGCAATTTCGCTGCCCGGCGCGGAACATTCAGACCGCCGGGCAGGATGCCTTCGTGACGCATGCCTTGCTCGACGCACTCGCGCATCACCGACCAGATGTGCAGCAAGCCCTGACGGATCTCGGCTTCGCTGCGCCAGGCCAGTTCGTTGGCCATCATCAACTCGGAAACCCGCAAGCCGTGTTGGTTGCAGAGCTTGAGCAACTCGGCGGCGCTGGAGAAATCGTAGGGCAGCACCACATCGCTGGTCGGTGCTATGCCGGACTCGGCTTCGGCTGCTTCGATGATGAAACCACCGCCCACCGAGTAGTACGTCTGCTCGAACAGCTCACCGGTTTCGCCGAAGGCTGTCAGGGACATGGCGTTTGGGTGGTAGGGCAGGCTCTCGTCGAGCAGCAGGAGGTCGCGCTGCCAGTTGAACGCAATGGTCGATTTGCCGGCCAGACTCAGTTCGCCGGTTTCACGCAAGGTTTGAATTCGGCTGTCGATTGAGTTCGGATCAATGCTGTCCGGCCATTCGCCCATCAGGCCCATGACGCAGGCACGGTCAGTCGCGTGGCCGACGCCAGTGGCCGAAAGCGAACCGTAAAGTCGGATTTCTACCCTCCGTACGTCGGCCAGTAAACCTTGGTCAATCAGTGCCTGGGCGAAGGTCGCGGCGGCACGCATCGGGCCGACGGTGTGGGAACTGGACGGACCGATGCCGACTTTGAAGAGATCGAAAACACTGATAGCCATGCTAAAGCCTATACAAGCAATGGAAGAGAAATCGCTGCCATTTTTGTAGGACAAGCGCAATGTCGGCGATACTGCCAACCTCGGTCCTACGTGACCAACGAAACTTCCTAAGACAGCCTTTAGCAGGACTAAACAATGAGTCGCCAATTGCATGCCCAGACTTACGTCTGGCTGCACGTGTTTTCCTGTGCCGCGCGGCACTTGTCTTTCACCCGTTGCGCCGAAGAACTGCACATCACGCCGGGTGCGGTCAGTCAGCAAATTCGCCAACTGGAAGAGCGGCTGGGTTTTCGCCTGTTTCATCGTCGCGCCCGGGGCGTGGAGTTGAGCGCCGAAGGCCAGCGATTGGCTATCACCGTCAACGAAGCCTACGGCAGCATCGATGCGGAATTGCGACGACTGGATGCGGGAATGATCAGCGGGATTTTGCGGTTGCGCTCGATCCCCTCGTTCCTGAGCAAATGGCTGACCCCGCGCCTGCCGCGTTTGCAACAACGCTTTCCGGATATTCAGTTGCGACTGGTGGCTGAGGACAGCAGTGTTCCGTTGCACGAGGGCGACTTCGATCTGGCGATTGACCTGAACGACGGCAGCTACCCCGGATTGTTATCCACAGCCCTGTTGGATGAGCAGATCTTTCCGGTGTGTGCCCCCAACCTGTTGCGCGGAAGGCCGCCACTGCACGGCCCGGCGGACCTGGTGCATTTTCCGTTGCTGCACGACATCACTGCTTGGCGCGGCAGTTACGAGTACGCGGAATGGGAGTTTTATCTCAACGCCATCGGCTTCGAGGGCGCGGATGTACGGCGTGGGCATACCTTCAATCGCAATCACCTGACCATCGAAGCGGCGATTGCCGGGATGGGCGTGGCGATTGCGCGACGAACGCTGCTCAATGATGAACTGGAGCGCGGGACGTTGATCGTGCCGTTTGGCTTGGCGGTGCCCAATCACAAACGTTACGTGCTGCTCTATGCGCCGGGCGCGCTGAGCCATCCGGGCGTACGCGCGGTGCATGACTGGCTGGTGGAAGAGGCGGGGATATTTCGTAGCCTGCATCCGCTGGCGGAGCGACAGATGTGAGCAATTATGACAAAAGAGCGAGGCGACCCAACTCCCGACCTTAACAGCGCTTTTGCCCGTTGTCCGGCTTTTTTTGCGTATGAAAATTTATCTTTTTTTAGGGGTTGAAATGTTCTGCGCGTACACCGATTGTTGTAACCAAGAGGTCACGGTGATGAAGCCCAAGGGCCAGCCGAAGGGCCTCTCGCGAGCTAGCTGAAATAAGGGATGAACTATGCAAATCCAAGTCAACAGCGATAACCATATTCAAAGCAGCATCCGACTGGAGGAGTGGGTACGTACTACCATTGAGAGCACGCTCGAACGTTATGAGGAGGACCTGACCCGCGTCGAGGTCCATCTGCGGGACGAGAACGGCGACAAGCCCGGTCCCCATGACATGCGCTGTCAGCTGGAAGCGCGGCCAAAAGGCCACCAACCGATTTCTGTCACCCATAAAGCGGCTAACCTGGAACTGGCGATCGACGGTGCCGCCGAAAAACTCGAACATGCGCTTGAACATCTGTTCGGCAAACTGCGGGGCAAACCACGTGCCGCTGTGGTGCCGTTCGAAAGGCCTACCGCCGATGCGCTGCTGGAAGACGAGTTTCTCGAGAACGAACAGGCTGCACAAAACGGCTGAGGCCTGATTCACTTTTACCTTTCCACTTTCTCTCCACCTAAAGAACGGGCCTGCTTATGCAGGCCCGTTCCTGTTTCAGCATCCATCGGTGCCCCAGAGGCTGGTCAACCTGCAAAAGATCGCAGCCTTCGGCAGTTCCTGCGCCGAACGCATGCTCCTGTAGGCGCAGCCGAAGGCTGCGATCTTTTGATCTTGCTTTACCGCAAAAACGCCTGCCGATATTCCCCGGGCGTACCACCCAAAGCCTGGCGAAACCGATTGGTGAAATGGCTCGCACTGGCAAACCCGCACGCCAACGCAATATCCCCCAACGGCTGCGACGTTGCGCGCAACAATTCCCGCGCGCGGCTCAGTCGTCGAGCCAACACATACTGATGCGGCGGCAGGCCGAAGCTCACACGAAACATCCGCGCAAAGTGATATTCCGACAGCGCACACAACCCCGCCAATTGCCCAAGGCTGATGGCTTCGGCCATTTGATGGTCGATGAATTCTACCAACTGCCGTCGTTGATGCGCCGCCAATCCACCCTTGAGGCGCAAGCCCTGACGCACGCCGACCTGGCTGAGCAGGGCGTGGCTGAGCATTTCGTGGGCCAGGCTGCTGGTGAGCAGGCGTTCGCCCGGCTCGTCCCAGTTGAGG
The DNA here is from genome assembly GCF_030687935.1 of Pseudomonas cucumis. Classification (GTDB taxonomy): domain Bacteria; phylum Pseudomonadota; class Gammaproteobacteria; order Pseudomonadales; family Pseudomonadaceae; genus Aquipseudomonas; species Aquipseudomonas cucumis. The sequence continues at coordinate 1,044,863 of NZ_CP117454.1, forward strand.
GCGATCAACTGCCGAAAGCGCCGGGCTTGTTGCGGGTCTTCGAGGAACGTGTGCTCGCGCAACTGCAATTCCCGCGGTTCGCGATCCAGCAGCGTGACGCAGCCAAGGGCAAATTGTTCGGGGCTGAAATACAGGTGGGCCAGGCGAATATCGCCGTTGATCACCCAGCCTGACTGATGGTCGGCCGGCAGAATGCACAGCTTGTCCGGGCCACCCTTGTTACCTGGCTGGTCGCGGCGAAAGGTGCCGGTGCCGCCGGCGATGTAGCAAGATAAGGTGTGATGGCTCGGCGCTTCGTAGTCCTGGGCGTCATGGTGGTTATTCCACAAAGCTGCAGCCATGCCGTCACCGAGCTCGGCGCTGTGCTCCAGGCGAGCATTAGGCGAGCGGTTAAGCGCTTGAAAGACTTGCAGGGTATCGAGTGACACTTGTGCGGCCATGATCGGTTCTCTCCAACGCTTTGCATCCTACTCCGTAGACGTTGCCCTGCCAGCCTGCCGACCGACAAAAGCGCAAGTTTATGCAAGTGCAAAAGGGTGTCGCGCCGGACACTGAAGGCCTATTCAGGAGTCTTCGCCATGAACCTTTCGTTGTATCTACTGACCGTGCTGATCTGGGGCACCACCTGGATCGCCTTGAAATGGCAACTGGGCGTGGTGGCGATTCCGGTATCGATCGTCTATCGCTTCGGTCTGGCCGCGCTGGTGCTGTTCGTGATGTTGCTGCTCAGCCGGCGCCTGCAAGTGATGAACCGTCGCGGGCATCTGATTTGCCTGGCGCAGGGCTTGTGTCTGTTCTGCATCAATTTCATGTGTTTCCTCACCGCCAGCCAATGGATCCCCAGCGGTCTGGTCGCCGTGGTGTTTTCCACCGCCACCCTGTGGAACGCCTTCAATGCGCGGGTGTTTTTCGGCCAGAAAATTGCCCGTAACGTGCTGATGGGCGGCGCGTCGGGCTTGCTCGGGCTTGGCCTGCTGTTCTGGCCGGAGCTGGCCGGTCATACCGCCAGCCCGGAAACCTTGCTCGGGTTGGGTCTGGCGTTGCTCGGCACCTTGTGTTTCTCGGCCGGCAACATGCTGTCGAGTCTGCAACAGAAGGCCGGCCTGAAACCCCTGACCACCAATGCCTGGGGCATGGCTTACGGTGCGGCGATGTTGACGGTGTGGTGTCTGGTTAAAGGCATCCCGTTCGACATGGAATGGAATGCCCGCTACATCGGCTCGTTGCTGTACCTGGTGATTCCGGGCTCGGTGATCGGCTTCACCGCCTACCTGACCTTGGTCGGACGCATGGGGCCGGAGCGGGCGGCGTATTGCACCGTACTCTTTCCGGTGGTGGCGCTGAATGTGTCGGCGTTTGTCGAAGGCTATCAATGGACGGCGCCGGCACTGGTGGGGCTGGTGCTGGTGATGCTGGGGAATGTGCTGGTGTTCCGTAAACCCAAGGCGTCGATGGTGCAAGGAAACGGCAAATTGGCGTGAGGTTCCCTGTTGATCGGGCGCTGAACAGTTCAGCGCTCGATCCTGATGGCCACATAAATCAGTAACGGCAATATAAAGTCGACAATGTGTCGGGCCCAGTCTTTTGCATTCCAGGTTTGTGATTCATCCATGTTGAACCATTCGACGCCGATGACTTGGATGCAAATGTAATAAACGAATATGGCGACTAACAATCCGATAATCGAAAACTTCTTCGCCTCATGAAATGCATCGGCAGAAGCATTTATGTTTCGGAAAAGATAATAGGTTCCCAACAGACAAAGCCCGGTATAGATAACTTCCAGGGTGATGATGAGCCAGTAGATTCGGTGGTGGAGCATGGGCGAAGTAATCGCCCGGTAGCTCAGGTTCGGATTGTCACGGGTGGTGTCCATGCTGAGGATATGGCTCATGTACTCATAGTTGGACGGGTAGTCGGTAAAGTTGCTGTACATCACAATCAGGCCAAAGAAACTGATATAGGTCATCAGTATTACTTTGCTGTATCTGATGATCTGGTCGGTTGTCCGGTAGTTCAATGTGAGTGTTCTCCATAACTAAGCTCTGGGGATGGCTAAGTGCTGGAGAGTCTATAGTGTGTATATGTTTTTCGGCGGCAGAGTGAGTTGCAAGTTATGTATCGAAAGGGCAGGCGTTTAAAGCGCCTGCCCTTTTTGACTAGCCTTTCCACACTTGCGGGTTCACCAGATCCTGCGGCCGCTCACCCAGCAAGGCGCTGCGCAAGTTGGCCAGTGCGCGGTTGGCCATGGCCTCGCGGGTTTCGTGAGTCGCGGAGCCGATGTGCGGCAATGTCACCGCGTTTTTCAGTTGGAACAATGGCGATTCGGCCAGCGGTTCTTTCTCATAGACGTCCAGCCCGGCGCCGCGAATCCGGTTGTTTTGCAGCGCTTCGATCAGCGCCGGTTCGTCCACTACAGGGCCGCGGGCGATGTTCACCAGAATGGCGCTCGGTTTCATCAGTGCCAGTTCACGGTGGCTGATCAGGTGCCTGGTTTTTTCGCTGAGCGGCACCACCAGGCAGACGAAATCGGCTTCGGCCAGCAACTGGTCGAGGCTGCGGAACTGCGCACCGAGCGCCTGTTCCAGTTCGGTCTTGCGGCTGTTGCCACTGTAGATAATCGGCATGTTGAAGCCCAGCCGACCGCGACGGGCGATGGCCGCGCCGATGTTGCCCATGCCGACAATCCCTAAGGTTTTGCCATGCACATCGCTACCGAACAACGGCGCGCCGACGGTGGCTTGCCATTGGCCGGCCTTGGTCCAGGCGTCCAGCTCGGCGACGCGACGGGCGCTGCTCATGAGCAAGGCAAAGGCCAGGTCGGCGGTGCTCTCGGTGAGGACGTCGGGGGTGTTGGTGAGCATGATCCCGCGTTCGTTGAAGTAGGCGAGGTCGTAGTTGTCGTAGCCGACGGAGACGCTGGAGACCACTTCCAGTTTGCTGGCGTTTTCCAGTTGCGCACGACCGAGTTTGCGACCGACGCCGATCAGGCCGTGGGCGTGGGGCAGGGCTTCATTGAACTGGGCGTTGATGTCGCCGTTTTTCGGGTTCGGCACGATCACGTCGAAGTCTTGTTGCAGACGTTCGATCATCGGTGGGGTGATACGGCTGAAGGCGAGGACGGTTTTTTTCATTGGAGGCGGCTCGTCGGGCTTGGAGAATGCCAAGCACGCTAACATTCTTTTTCGCTGTTGTGCGTAGGAGCTGCCGAAGGCTGCGATCTTTTGATCTGGATTTTCAAGATCAAAAGATCGCAGTCTTCGGCAGCTCCTACAGGTACGGGTCAGTCTTGTGGGGCGATGTTGTCCAGTACTCGATTCACCGCCAGTTCACCCAGCATGATGACCTGCTGGATGCCCAGCATGGTGTTGCGATGAGTGCCTTCGAGAAAACCGGCGAAGTCACTGGCCATGACGCTGGCCGAGGCGAGGGATTCGCAGGCGTAGGCCAACAGGTTTTCAGTATTGGCGTTGGGGGCGACGATGAACAGATAGCTGGGAGTGTGGGGCGGATTCGGTGTTGGCTTAAACATGAGGGCTATCCCTATGGACGGTGTATTAGGGTCGCCACCTTCCGTTTTCCAGACGAAAAGGTGGCAACTGCGCGCGGACTGGAAAAACCGGACACCATCCAAACCGGCAGACCCGAAGGTCTCCCGCGCACAGCCGCCATAACAAGGATTACGTGCACAAAAAAGCGCCGCAGTATGCCATGAGGGTGTGTGTAAAGGATGTCAGGTTTTCCAGACCTGATCGCTGATGCGTCAGCGACCCCCAAAGCCTACCCATCTCCCGTCCCACACACCAACCGTCAAAACGCGTCGGAAACGTCCCTGAATATCGGCGATTTGTAGGACCGTCTGTAGCTCAATTCGCCACCCGAACCCCACCCAAACTCCCACTCAATTCATACGCCGCCAATTCCGCCTGATGCGCCGCCAATATCTCCGGCAACGACCCGCGCAAGTACTCGACCCACGTCTTGATCTTTGCATCCAGATACTGCCGCGACGGATAAATCGCATACAGATTCAATTCCTGCGAGCGGTAGTTCGGCATCACCCGCACCAGCGTGCCGTTACGCAGCCCTTCAATTGCCGCATACACCGGTAAAACGCCAACCCCCATGCCGCTGGTGATTGCAGTCTTCATTGCATCAGCGGAGTTCACCAAAAACGGCGAGCTATTAATGGTGACCATTTCCTGGCCGTCAGGGCCGTCGAAGGTCCATTTTTCCAGCGGGATGACCGGGCTCACCAGGCGCAGGCAAGCGTGGTTGAGCAAATCGCTAGGCTTGTGCGCACAGCCGTTGGCTTTTACATAGGCGGGCGATGCGCAAACGATGCTGTAGGTAATGCCCAAACGCTGGGAGACGAAGCCCGAGTCCGGCAGTTCGCTGGCGAGCACGATGGACACGTCGTAGCCCTCGTCCAGCAGATCCGGCACGCGGTTGGCCATGGTCAGGTCGAAGGTTACGTCTGGGTGGGTTTTGCGGTAGCGGGCGATGGCGTCGATCACGAAGTGCTGACCGATGCCGGTCATGGTATGCACCTTGAGTTGCCCGGCCGGGCGCGCGTGGGCGTCGCTGGCCTCGGCTTCGGCTTCTTCGACGTAGGCCAGGATCTGCTCGCAACGCAATAGATAGCGCTTGCCGGCCTCGGTCAGGGCGATGCGGCGGGTGGTGCGGTTGAGCAGGCGGGTTTGCAGGTGGGCTTCCAGGTTGGAGACCGCGCGCGAGACGTTGGCCGTGGTGGTGTCCAGTTGCACGGCGGCGGCGGTGAAGCTGCCGGCCTCGGCCACGTAACTGAAGGCGCGCATGTTTTGCAAAGTGTCCATGGGGTGCTCTCTTGACGAATGGCAAATTGTGACACGAAGTTGCTGATTCTTTACAGGCGACTAAAGACGCGACCAAGGGATTATCGCGTTAACGGTAACAAAGATTCACAAGAATCCCGGCTTATCGCCAACAGAGCCCACCCCTAGAATTGCGCCCACCTATGCAGGAGCTGCCGCAGGCTGCGATCTTTTGATGTTGCTTTTAAAGGCGAAGATCAAAAGATCGCAGCCTGCGGCAGCTCCTACAGGGGATCTCCCTCATCTCAGGAAATCGCAGCAGTGCCGCGTCGCATCAACAGAGCGCTCAAGACGCTCAGTGTTTTGGCTTTAACCCTGGCAGTCAGCGGTTGCATCGGAACCGCAGGTATTGCCCCGCAGGGCAAGGCACTGGAGGCTGATTCACTGGCCACCGATGAAGCCATTCAGAACGCCGCTCAGGATGCTCACTGGCCCACCGCCCGATGGTGGCAAGCCTACGGCGACCCGCAACTGAACCGCTGGATCGACCTCGCCCTGCAAGGCAGCCCGAGCATGGCCATGGCTGCCGCGCGAGTGCGTCAGGCCCGGTCCATGGCCGGCATTGCCGAGTCCGCCGAGTCGTTGCAGATCAATGGCCAATCTACCCTCAAGCGCCACAACTGGCCCACCGATCAGTTCTACGGCCCCGGTGAGTTGGCCAACACCACCACTTGGGACAACAACGCCGCGCTGGGCTTCAGCTATGCCCTCGACCTTTGGGGCCGCGAAAGCAACGCCACCGAACGCGCGGTGGACATGGCCCACATGAGCGCCGCCGAGGGGCGGCAGGCTCAACTCGAATTGCAGAACAACATCGTGCGCGCCTACATCGAGCTCTCGTTACATTACGCGCAACGGGACATCGTCGCGGCGACCTTGAAGCAGCAACAGCAAATTCTCGACCTGGCACAGAAACGTCTGGACGGCGGCATCGGCACGCATTTCGAAGTCAGCCAGGCCGAAACACCATTGCCGGAAACCCATCGGCAAATCGATGCGCTGGACGAGGAAATTGCTCTAAGCCGCAACCAACTCGCCGCGTTGGCCGGAAAGGGACCGGGGGAGGGCGCGCAGTTGCAACGGCCGGCGCTGTCGTTGGGCGCGGCATTGAAACTGCCATCCTCGTTGCCGGCGCAACTGCTCGGTCAACGCCCGGACGTGGTCGCCAGTCGCTGGCAAGTGGCGGCGCAGGCGCGCGGTATCGATGTTGCCCACGCCGGCTTCTACCCCAACGTCGATCTGGTCGGCAGCCTCGGCTACATGGCCACCGGCGGCGGGGCGCTGGAGTTTTTGACCGGCAAGAAGCTCAACTACAGCGTCGGCCCGGCCATTTCGTTGCCGATCTTCGATGGCGGCCGCTTGCGCTCGGAGTTGGGCGAAGCCTCGGCCGGTTATGACATCGCCGTGGCCAGGTACAACCAGACGCTGGTCAATGCGCTGAAGAACATCTCCGACCAGTTGATTCGCCGCGAGTCGATGGACAAGCAACAAGCCTTCGCCGCCGAGTCGGTGGCCACGGCGCAGAAGACCTACGACATCGCGATGATCGCGTATCAGCGTGGGCTCACCGATTACCTCAACGTGCTCAATGCGCAGACCTTGCTGTTCAAGCAACAACAAGTGCAGCAGCAGGTTCAGGCGGCGCGGTTGAGCGCTCATGCGGAATTGGTGACTGCTTTGGGCGGAGGCCTCGGCGCTGGCGACGACGTCCCGAATGCCGAGAAAACCCAGCCCCCGAAAACCCCGGTTCTTTTGCGTTGAACACAAAACCTGTGGGAGCGAGCAGGCCTGCTCCCACAGGTTCCGCGACCTGACTGAATTTCATTGAGCAAAATTCCATGACTCCCTTGCCCGCACCTTTGCGCTGGCTGTATTCCCTTGAATGGCGCCGGGGTTTTTTCGACTGGGCACGCAGCGACGGCGTGACCTGGGTGTACATTTTCAAGGTGCTGTTCGCGGCGTTCCTGACCCTGTGGCTGGCCATGCGTCTGGAGTTGCCACAACCGCGCACCGCGATGATCACCGTGTTCATCGTTATGCAACCGCAAAGCGGCCAGGTGTTCGCCAAGAGTTTCTATCGCTTTCTTGGCTCGTTGGCCGGGTCGGCGGTGATGGTCGCGCTGATTGCCTTGTTTGCGCAGAACACCGAACTGTTCCTCGGTTCGCTGGCGATCTGGGTTGGCCTCTGCTCGGCCGGCGCGGCACGTTATCGCAACTTCCGCGCTTATGGATTTGTGCTCGCCGGCTATACGGCGGCCATGGTCGGGCTGCCTGCATTGGCTCACCCCGATGGCGCGTTCATGGCGGCAGTCTGGCGCGTATTGGAAATCTCCCTGGGGATTCTCTGCTCGACGCTGGTGAGCGCTGCGATCCTGCCGCAAACCGCCAGCGCCGCGATGCGCAATGCCTTGTATCAGCGCTTCGGTGTGTTTGCCTTGTTCGTCACCGATGGCTTGCGCGGACGCAGCCAGCGCGAGGCGTTTGAAGCGAACAACGTGCGCTTCATCGCCGAGGCGGTGGGCCTGGAAGGGCTGCGCAGCGTCACGGTGTTCGAAGACCCGCACATGCGTCGGCGCAACGGGCGGCTCAGTCGTCTGAACAGCGAATTCATGGGTATTACCACGCGCTTCAATGCGTTGCATCAGTTGCTCGAACGCCTGCGCAGCAGCGGCACCGATCATGTTGTCGCGGCGATCAAGCCGGGGTTACAGGATCTGGCTGAGGTGCTCGACGGCTTCAGCGGTCGCGCCTTGACCAGCCCTGACGCTGCACGCCTGGCCACCGCGTTGGCGACCTATAAGGAAAACTTGCCGGCGCGGGTCCGCAGCCTGCGGGCGACCTTTCAGGAAAGTGATCCGAGCGATGCCGAGCAGCTGGATTTTCACACTGCCTACGAGCTGCTTTATCGCTTCGTCGACGACCTGCACAGTTATGCACAGACCCACGCGTCCCTGGCCGATCACAGCCACGAACGTGAACGTTGGGACGAGCCCTTCACCCCGCAAACCAACTGGCTGGCCTCGGCGGCATCGGGCATTCGCGCAGCATTCATCCTTGTGCTGCTCGGCAGTTATTGGGTGGCCACCGCGTGGCCGAGCGGGGCGACCATGACCTTGATCGCTGCCGCCACCGTGGGCCTTTCAGCGGCGACACCGAACCCCAAACGCATGGCGTTTCAGATGGCCTGCGGGACATTGCTCGGGGCGCTGATCGGCTTCGTCGAGATGTTTTTCATCTTCCCCTGGATCGACGGGTTTCCGTTGCTCTGCGTGATGCTCGCGCCGGTAATCGTGTTCGGTGCGTTCCTGACTTCACGGCCGCAATACGCCGGGGTTGGTCTGGGATTGCTGATCTTCTTCAGCACCGGTTCGGTGCCGGACAACCTCACGGTTTACAACCCTTACGCCTTCATCAACGACTACATCGCCATGATCATGGGCATGCTGGTGTGCGCGGCGGCCGGGGCGATCATTCTGCCGCCCAACAGTCGCTGGTTATGGCGGCGGCTGGAACAGGATTTGCGCGGGCAAGTGGTGTATGCCATCAGCGGCAAACTCAAGGGCCTGGCGTCGAGTTTCGAAAGCCGCACTCGCGATCTTTTGCATCAGGCTTACGGTCTGGCAGCGGGACAGCCGCAGGTGCAACGAGACTTGCTGCGCTGGATGTTCGTGGTGCTGGAAGTCGGCCACGCGATCATCGAGTTGCGCAAGGAACAGGCGATTCTGCCGGTGCACCCGGCTTACGCCGAATCCCAGCCGTGGCGCCAGTCAATTCGGGTGATGGGGCGTTCGCTGGTGCGACTGTTCCTGCAACCGAGCCAGAGCAATCTGGAGCGTGCTCTGGTCGCGGTCGACCATGCGATCGGCCGCGTGCAGGCCACCGATGAACCCTTCGCGCCGCACTTCGATACCTCCGCCTTGCGCCGGGTGAAGAGCTATTTGCACTTCATCCGCACCTCGCTGCTCGACCCGCAATCGCCACTCGCCGGCTACATAAAAGCGAGTGCCATCACCAAGCCCCAAGGACTTGAACATGCCTCGTGAAATCGCCTTCCACGGCGTGTACATGCCGACCATGACCCTGATGTTTTTCATTGCGGCGGCGCTGGCCTGGGCGCTGGATCGATTTCTGTCCGGGTTCGATCTGTACCGTTTCTTCTGGCACCCGGCGCTGCTGCGCCTGAGTCTGTTTACCTGTCTGTTCGGCGCCCTGGCGCTGACTGTTTACCGTTGAGAACACCTCCGATGAAAAAGCTTTTCAGCCTGCTCGCGACCCTGCTGGTGTTGGCCCTTGCCCTGTGGATCGGCCGGACCCTGTGGGTGCATTACATGAATACCCCCTGGACCCGCGACGGCCGGGTGCGCGCCGACATCATCAACGTCGCCGCCGACGTTACCGGTGAAGTGGTGGACGTGCCGGTGCGCGACAACCAGTTGGTGAAAAAGGGCGATTTGTTGATGCGCATCGACCCCGAGCATTACCGCATCGCGGTGAAACAGGCGCAGTCGCTGGTGGCTTCGCGCAAAGCCACATGGGAGATGCGCAAGGTCAACGCCCATCGCCGCGCCGACCTCGACAACCTGGTGATCTCCAGGGAAAACCGCGACGACGCCACCAACATCGCCGACTCGGCCCTGGCCGATTACCAGCACGCCCAGGCACAACTGGAAGCCGCCGAACTGAACCTCAAGCGCACTGAGGTCCGTGCTGCGGTGGACGGCTACGTCACCAACCTCAACGTCCATCGTGGTGACTACGCACGCATCGGCGAAGCGAAAATGGCCGTGGTCGACATGAACTCGTTCTGGGTGTATGGCTTCTTCGAAGAAACCAAGTTGCCGCATGTGCGCGTGGGCGATAAAGCCGATATGCAACTGATGAGCGGTGAAGTGCTCAAGGGGCATGTGGAAAGTATTTCTCGGGGCATCTACGACCGCGATAACCCGCAAAGTCGCGAGTTGATTGCAGACGTGAACCCGACGTTCAACTGGGTGCGTCTGGCGCAGCGGGTGCCAGTCAGGATTCACATTGATGAAGTGCCGGAGGGGGTGCTGTTGGCGGCGGGGATTACTTGTACCGTCGTGGTGAAGCAATAACGGCAAGATCAAAAGATCGCCCGAACGCGGCCTGAGCCTTCGGCAGCTACAGTGAATGTGATCCCCCCTGTAGGAGCTGCCGAAGGCTGCGATCTTTTGGGGTTATTCAATTGCAAAACGTCTCATGCAAATGCCGCCAGATCACCTTGCCGTCGAGCTGCTCAAACACAACCGTCGACCGCCGATCAGAATGCAGCCCCGTCGCATCGGTCTGTTGCTCGCGGTAACTGACCACTGCGCCAGCGTCATACAGCGCGACACCTCGCAACTCGCTGAGCTCAATCCTGAACCCGAGCTTTTTGCCGCCCGCCAGCAGAAACAATTCATGCAACGCCTCGAAATCCAGCACCCGGCCCAACGGCGAGATCATGGAAAACTGTGGTGAAAAACGCATCAGCAATTGCTCAAGCTCGGACAGGTCTCGCTCCTCGGCCAGCCATTGCTCGATGGCGATGTGGGCCTGGATTACTTCGTCAAAGTATTGGGTGTAGTCGGTCATGTTTGATTCCTGAAATTCTGAAGCATCTGGTCTGACGTCTTCGCGGGCTTGCCCGCGAAGGCGTCGACACGGTCTCAAAGCTGCCCGCGCAACCCGAACCGCTTCATTAACCCCGACTCCAGCAACCCTTTTGGCAACAACCCCGCCATCAACGGCAACGCCCGGCTGCCGTTACCCAAACGCACCAGACGCGGCGGTTTGCTCTGCTGCACAGCCTTGAGCAAACCAGCGGCGAATTCACTGGCCGGCGTCGGTTTGTCCTGAGACGCCTTGGCTCGTGCCCGAATGCCTTCACGCAGCGGCCACCACGGCGATTGTTCGGTGATCAGTTGCTCGGCCTCGTGGCCGGCATTCTTGGCGAAGCTGGATTCGATCGCGCCGGGCTGGACTTCCATGACTCGCACGCCGAACGGCGCCAGTTCCATGCGCAGCGCATCGCTCAAGGCATGCACCGCGGCTTTCGAGGCGCAGTAGGCGCCGGCAAATGGCGTGACCAAAACCCCGGACACGCTGCCGATATTCACCACCAGGCCCCTGGCCCGACGCAGCACCGGGAACATCGCGCGGGTGACGCCAACGATTGCGAACACGTTGGTTTCGAACTGACGCTGCATGGCCGGCACGCCGCCGTCCAGCAGCGGACCCATGGCGCCATAACCGGCGTTGTTGATCAGCACATCGAGGCCGCCGTGTTGCCGGTTGATTCGCTCGCTCAGCTGTTCGAGCGCCGGACTATCGTTGACGTCCAGTTGCACGGCGGTGAACCCGGCGGCGGTCAGGGTCGCCACATCTTCAGCTTTGCGGGCACTGGCCCAGACGTCATAACCGGCACGTTTGAAGGTGTCGGCGAGGGCGCGGCCAATGCCGCTGGAACAACCGGTAATCAACGCAACGGGCATGGCGCGGTCCTTGTGCAAAAAGAGGAAGGGAGGATCAGTCGGAGAAACTACCCTGCAAACGCTCGGCGCGAAACTCCAGGGTTTGCGGGCGATAACCGGGGCGCAGAGGCGGCATGGGCAGGCAGTCTTCCCAATGGCCGCCGGCCTGCAATTCGCCGGGGCCGCGATAACGCGGCGCGGAGTATTGATTGTCAGCCAGATTGACCGTATCGCCCGGAGCATAAGCGGCGATTCGCCAGCGCAGTTCGGTTAGCGGCACGTCATTGCCGTTGTTCATCGTCAACTTCAAGGGGCGATCCGCCGGGCAGCGCTCGGGCGCGTAGGTGATACGCAGCTCAAGGCGTGCCAGTTGCTTGACCTCGCGGGTGTCCAGCCAGAATACCCACACCGCCACCAGACCCAATCCGACAGCGGCGGCCATGGAAACCGGCACGGCCTTGGACGGGTAGCGCAGCAGCAGGATCAGCCAGGTGATGACCAGCAGGACGCCGATGAACATGAATGAACGCTCCGTAAACTCATGGACACCATCCTACCGAAGGGGCGCAGGAATGGACATTCGGCGATCAAGAGATTGCACCGCTGGTCGGCACTGTAATTTCTGACAGTAGTCAGGCATCTCCATTAACAGTTAGATGGCTGCTGATAAACAAGGATATGCAGGCCTTGGCGATGGGAGTGCACTACAAAACACCCAGATTGTCCGTCGTCGATCCGCGTGGCTTACAGATCCGTTCGGTGGATTATTGGCGCGCCGTCGAAAAAGACCCTGTTCAGGCACGCATCAATCGCACTGCCCATGATGCTGCGGGACACCCGGTAAAACAGTGGGATCCGCGGCTTTGGGCGCTGCCACAAGAGGCGCCGCCGACACCCGCCAATCTCACGACAGCGTTTTCGTTATCGGGTAACGCGCTGTTCACTGACAGCGTCGATGCCGGTTGGCAGCTCGCCCTGCCAGGTCTGGCTAATGAGGTTGTATGGGGATGGGACAGCCGAGGTACACGACGCGAAGTTGAATATGACGACCTGCTCCGTCCCGTGGCAGTGTTCGAGCAGGGCACTACTGAGCCGCGAAGGTCTGTTGAACGCATGGCTTATGGTGGTCCCGATCATGGTGACCAGAATCAATGCGGGCAGTTGATCCGTCATGACGATCCCGCCGGGACGGTGCTGTTCGAGGCCTTTTCGATAACCAGCCAATGCGTGAGGCAAGTTCGTCACTTCACGCTGGGCCCTGTTGCTCCCGGCTGGCCGGAGTTGGAAGCCGATCGCCAGCGGCTGCTTGAGCCGGGGGAGGGGGCCGTCTCGACGTGGAGTTTCGGTCCGCTGGGCGAGGTGCTGGAGCAGATCGATGCCAGGGGAAACAATCAGACCTTCAGCCTGACCCTGGACGGTCGCTTGCGTGAGGCGCGTCTGCAACTCCAGGGACTGACCACCTGGCAGACGCTGGTCAGCGATATCCAGTACAACGCCGAAGGGCAAGTTGCACACGAAACCGCCGGCAACGCTGTGCAAACCAACCTGATCTATCGAGCTGAAGACGGTGTGTTGATGGAGCGGCGGTCACAGGACGCGAATGCCCGGTTGTTGCAGCATCTGATCTACGATTATGACCGCATGGGTAACGTCCTCGGCATCGAAGACAAGGCACTGCCGGTGCGTTACTTCGCCAACCAGCGTATCGATCCGGTCAGTCGCTTTAACTACGACAGCCTTTATCAGTTGATCGAGGCCTTTGGCTGGGAGGCTGGCAGTGCCAATCAGGGGCCTGCATCGATGGGCCGCACCGATCCGGCGGCGGTCAGCAACTACCGGCAGACCTACCGCTATGACAAAGGCGGCAATCTGTTGAAGCTGACCCACGTTGGCGCACAAGGCCCGGGGCATGAACTGAAGGCCGCCCGTTACAGCAATCGCTGTCTGCTCTGGCGCAATGGCGTGCCACCCACCGAAGAGGAAATCGCCGCAGCGTTCGACGCCAACGGCAATTTGCTGGAGCTGGATCAGGGGCGCTTCTTGACGTGGGATCTGCACAATCAGTTGCAATCGGTCAGCCCGGTGGAACGCGTTTCCGGGCGCAATGACCGTGAGTCGTATGTCTACGATGGCGGTGGCCAGCGAGTGCGTAAAATCCGCTCACTCAATACCAATGTCCGCACCGTGGTGGCTGAAGTGCGTTACTTGCCGGGGCTGGAACTTCGTACCGACAGTGGCACCGGGGAAGTACTGCAAGTCATCACTGGCCAGGCCGGCCTCAACAGCGTCCGGGTATTGCACTGGGAGACGGATCCACCGTCCGGCGTGGCTAAAAATCAATACCGTTACAACCTCGTTGATCACCTGAACTCTTGCACCCTGGAACTCGCTGATGACGCGCGAATCATCAGTCAGGAAACCTACTATCCCTTCGGCGAGACCGCTTGGTTTGCCGGAACGGACGTCGTTGAAGCGAGTTACAAAACCATTCGTTACTCGGGCAAGGAGCGGGATGCGACGGGGCTTTATTACTATGGGTTTCGATATTACATGCCGTGGTTGCAGCGCTGGCTCAACCCAGATCCCAAGGGGGGCATCGATGGGCCGAACCTGTATCAGATGGCTCTGAACAACCCGGTTACCTTTATTGATGATGATGGAGCCATCACACGACAAAAACTGGCCAACGGATTATGGGCGCCGGTCATTGCGACGGGTGGTGCGCGTGACATTCCGGGGGGTCGATATATCGATAGGGGCAAACCAAACCTGAGTGTGCCGGCGATCGGTAAACCGACCAACATTAATAAAGCCCTGGAGGTAGGCGAGTTTAGCCGTGTGGAGGTCAGCACCAAATTCCTGGACCCGGCCCCCGGTCGTTATTCAAAAAATATTGTTTCAGGGGTGAACAATAAAAGTGGCGGGGGCGAGTTTATCTTCACAATGGATAAACTCACTTATTCAGGAGAGAGCAAAGGGGCGTTCAATGCATTAAGAATCGTCGATATTCCGAAAGGCGAGATACCTGACAAAGACAATGCGGTATCAGGTTTTTGGGCTCCTCAGGGCGGTTATGTTGATATACCTCTAAAACCCACGGGAACCGATCCTGATCATGTGTTCACGCCAGGTTTCAGTGGTTGTTCCCTGACGGTGGATCAACTAAACGACAACGTGCTTCGCGTTCGACACGTGGAGGGTTCGAAGGAGAACGCGCAATACAATGAACTTTCTTCTGGGGAGCATGGGATGGGGCTCAGCGCGGCGATGGAGTTTCAGGACTACGGATATGCCTCGAACGAGCAAGGCCAACAGGAACAAGTCACAACCGGCTTCGCCTTTATGAAATACGATCGAAAACAACAGGTCTGGAATATTCACTATCAGACTATTCAAGGGTCGAGCAGTATCGAACGCTACGCGCCAGGCAAAACGGGATTGTTCAATCGCTCGAACGCTGCTGTTTCCGTTTATTCACAGACGAAGGTCAGAAAAACCATGGCCATGCAGGTGGTCACAGCCAAAAAACGAGGCAATAAATAAAAAAGCCCCCGCCCAACCCACTGCGGATAGGGACGCAGCGGGCTGGACGGGGGCTTTTTGTTTTACTGAGCGTTACTGCGCGATGGTTTTCACCGACACGCCGCGCTCGATCGGGGTGGAGCGACCGTAGATATCTTCAAACCGCTCGATATCGTCTTCACCCAGGTAGCTGCCCGATTGCACTTCGATGATTTCCAGCGAGATCTTGCCCGGATTGCGCAAGCGGTGGACCGAGGCGATCGGGATGTAGGTCGACTGGTTTTCAGTGAGCAGGAACACGTTTTCGTCACAGGTCACTTCGGCGGTGCCGCTGACCACGATCCAGTGTTCGGCGCGGTGGTGGTGCATCTGCAGCGACAGGCACGCACCTGGCTTGACCGAGATGCGCTTGACCTGGAAGCGGCCGCCCATGTCCACCGAGTCGTAGGAGCCCCACGGGCGATAGACTTCGCAGTGGTTCTGGGTTTCGCTGCGACCCTGCTCATTGAGGGTGTTGACCATCTGTTTGACGCCTTGGACCTTGTCCTTGTGGACGATCATCATGGCGTCCTTGGTTTCGACCACCACGATGTTTTCCAGGCCGATCACCGACACCAGTTTACCGTTGCCGTGGATCATGCAGTTCTTGCTGTCCTGGATGACCACGTCGCCTTTGGTGACGTTGCCGTTGGCGTCCTTTTCATTGACTTCCCACAGCGACGACCAGCAACCGACATCGCTCCAGCCTGCGGTCAGTGGTACTACGCAGGCACGCTGGGTTTTTTCCATCACCGAGTAGTCGATGGAGTTGTCCGGGCAGCAGGCGAAGGTGGCAGGATCGATATCGACGGTGTCGGCATCCTGTGCGCTACGTTCCAGCGTCAGTACGCAGGTGTCGTAGATATCCGGATCGTGTTTTTTCAGTTCTTCGAGGAAACGGCTGGCGCGGAACAGGAACATGCCGCTGTTCCAGAAGTAACCACCGGACTGAACGAACTCGGTGGCGCGTTTCACGTCGGGTTTTTCGACGAAGTGCGAGACACGGCTGACGCCTTCCGGCAGCAGGGCATCGTTGGTGGATTTGATGTAGCCGTAACCGGTTTCCGGTTTGGTAGCCGGCACGCCGAACAACACCATTTCGCCACGCTCGGCTGCCACAGTGGCCAGGGCCAGGGCGCGTTGCAGGGCTTTCTGGTCTTCCAGCACGTGGTCGGCCGGCAGCACCAGCATCAACTCGTCGCGACCTTCATTGACCAGCATCATCGCGGTCAGGGCCACTGCTGGCGAGGTGTTGCGGCCGAAGGGTTCCATCAGAATGCGCTGGGTGTCCAGGTTGCGGGCGCTCAACTGCTCGTTGACGATGAAACGGTGTTCCTTGTTACACACCACGATCGGGGTGTCCATGCCTTCGAACACCAGGCGTTCGAGGGTTTGCTGGAACAGCGTTTGTTCGCCGGTCAGGGCGAGGAATTGCTTGGGGAACTGCTTACGGGAAAGCGGCCAAAGACGTGAGCCGCTACCACCTGACAAGATCACCGGAATCATGTTGTTACTCCTTCAAATCGATTGGTTAGAGCTACTGCGTTCTGTCGTTTCACTCTTGTTCTTGTTCCGTGTCCGAATCGACGCCTTGGTCCTCTGTGGGAGCTGGCTTGCCTGCGATGGCATCACCTCGGAGTATCTGTTGCACCGAGTTGTCTGCATCGCGGGCAAGCCCGGCTCCCACAGGGATATGGGTCAATCCGGCAAATGTGTTAGCGCGTCGAAACCGGGCGTTTTACCCACACTGGCGACAGGCTGCTGCCTTTGCCGGTGACGTACAGCACCGCGGCTTCACCACGTTCCAGGGCAACCGGTTTCACGTCACCGACTTTGGTGGCGCCGTCGTACAGAGCCAGGCTGACTTTCACCGGGTTGATTTCACGCTCGCCACGGCCCTTGGCCGCCACGGACGGGACCACTTCGGTCTTGCCGTCGGCGGTTTTCAGGGTCAGCGCCTTGTCGCTGAGGTTCTGTACGCGAACCAGGGATTTCTGCTTGTTCTTGAACGGCGGCTCTTCGATCAGTTGCGGCGCGCCGCTGGCGTTGTTGACCAGGGTGTAATAGTGGTCGCCGGCCAATTTCACCGGCAGGGTCTGGCTGCCGACCTTGGCGCTGTAATCGCCGCCCGGCATGAAGCTGAAGTCGGTGCTGGACAGCGGCGCGACTTCGCTCAGGTTAGTGGTGCCAACGGTGGCGCTGACTTCAGCGTTACCGGCGTTGAAGACCCGCACGAAACTGGAGCCTTTTGGTGCGGTCGGGCCGTAGAGGGCCGCGTCGCCAGCGAAGGCGGACATCGACAACACGCTCATGCCAGCAACGAGTGCGAAGGTCTTGGCGAGACGGCGAGGAGTAGTAGTGAAAGTCATGGTAGAACCTCTCTCTTTCAGTTTTGCGCCCGGTCGGGCGTCTCGGATTTAGTGTTTGCAGCTACGTTTTGTTGGCGTGCGCCGGCTTGTTTAAGCTCTGCGACCCACTGCGGGTCGGCGTCACCGATTTCGTTGTTCACAGGCAGATATCGTTCAGGGAACTCCCAGATCAGCACTTGTGGCGGACTGTTCTTGAAGGCATCGCTTTTCAGGTAGCTGAGCATCGGCAGAATCGGGCCATGGCCGTCTTCGGCGTAACTGACCACGTCGCTGTGCAGCGCTTCTTTCAGCGCACCGATGAAGTTCCAGTTCGGGTTGGCGCTGTAGCTGGTGCCGATCAGGGCCACCGGCACTTCAGTGTTGGCGAACAGGGCGTCGTCACCGGCAGCCTGATCCTGGGCAGCCACGGTGTTGCGCTTCTGCAAAGGTTCTGGCGCCGGCATCAGGTTTTCGAACAGCGGGTCCAGCGGCAGGAACAACCGCAGGTCACCCTTGTGCGTCACCTTCTCCGCAGGTTCGGTGACGAAGTTTTGCGGTTCGCCGCTGAGCGGAGCCTTGTCGGCAATGGTTTTGGCCAGAGTCTCGGCAGCGATTTGCGCGCCTTCCGGGGTCCAGTGAGTGTCGGTGCGCAGGAACACTTGCTGACCGTTCTGCTTGCCCTTTTGCAGCGGGCCGAGCAGGTCAGGGGCGAGGATCTTGTTGGCCGCCACACGAGCGTGGAAATCCTTGTACAGATTGGTGTGGATACTCGCCGGCTTCACTTCACCCAGATGTTCCGGGTACAGACGCGTCTTGGCCGGGACAATCGCCATCACCAGTTGCACGCCTTGTTTTTTCAAGGTCTGGCGCACGCCTTCGACCAGCGCGTAGTTGCCTTGCAGGTTCAACTCTTCGTTGACGATCGGGTGAAACTCTTCATCGCTGTAGAGCCACTGATCGCGACCGAGCACCACGCCCGGACGGCCTTCGTTGAACAGTTTGAAATCCAGCGCGGCCCAAAGGTTGGTGCCCAGGCGCTTGATCGGGAACTCGTCGTCGTAGTGCGTCTCGACGGCTTTGCTCCAGCGACCGTTGAGCACGGTCGCATCGGCGTTGGTACTGAAGCCGAAGAAGCTGCGTACCGACCACACGCCCAGGACCAGCAAGGTCACCAGGAACAGGGCGATGTAGAAGATGCGTAATGAGCGGGTCATAGTCAGATCCCTCAGAACTGGAAGTAAAGGAACGGCGAGAAGCTTTGCGCCGAGAGTTTGAGAATCGAGGCGATGAACAGCAGCAGTACTAGCGTGCGCATCACGTAACGGGACCAGTCAGCGGTCCAGTAGGCCGGTTGCACAGTCGCTTCAACGCCGACGGTGTAACCCGGTTCGTGGATGCTGCCCGGGTTGTCACCCGGTACGGCTTTGATCATTCCAGGCGTAGCGGCGGCAGGGCCATCGGCCTCGACGTTCACAACAGGCTTGGTCTTCTCAGGCGGCAGGTTGCTGTAGAAATCACGGATGCCGAAGAACGCCAGGGTTGCGTAAGCCACCACCAGGGTTGCCACTTGCAGACCGGTGAGGCTGGCCTGGTTGAGTTCCGACAACGACCATTCGCCGAAGCTGAACATGGCGCCGTACATGCGACCGGCGACGTGCAGGTTTTCTGCGCGGAAGATCACCCAACCCATCACCACCAGCAGGAAGGTCAGCGCCCAACGGATCGGGTTGATGCTGCGCGGCGAAGTGTTCAGGCCGAGGGCTTTTTCGATCGCCAGCCACATGCCGTGCCAGGCACCCCAGATGATGTAAGTGATGTTCGCACCGTGCCACAGACCACCGAGCAGCATGGTCAGGAACAGGTTGCGATAAGTCATCAGCGTGCCTTTACGGTTACCGCCGAGGGTGATGTACAGATAGTCACGCAACCAGGTCGACAGGCTGATGTGCCAGCGACGCCAGAACTCGGTGATCGACTGGCTGATGTACGGCTGTTTGAAGTTTTCCATGAAGCGGAAACCCATCATCAAGCCCAGGCCGATGGCCATGTCGCTGTAACCGGAGAAGTCGAAATACAACTGCGCGGTGTAGGCGAGGGCGCCCAGCCAGGCGTCACCCGTGGTCGGGTTCTGCAAGGCGAAGCAATGGTCAGCCACCACCGCCAGGGTGTCGGCGATGAAGACCTTCTTGATGAAACCCTGCATGAACCGCGTGGCACCTTCGGAGAACTTGTCGAGGGTGTGGGTGCGGTTGTTGAACTGGTCGGCCAGGTCACGGAAACGCAACACGGGGCCCGCGATCAAGTGCGGGAAGATCGCCACGAATGCGGCAAAGTCGATCAGGTTGCGGGTCGCCGGGGTATCACCACGGTAGACGTCGATGATGTAGCTGATGGACTCGAAGATGTAGAACGAGATCCCGATCGGCAACAGCACATGGGTCAGGATGAACGGCGAAAGACCGACTGAGGTCATCATCGCGTTGATGCTGTCCACGCCGAAGTTGGCGTACTTGAAGTAGCCGAGGATGCACAGATCCACCCCGACGCCCAGGAGCAGCCAGCGCTGGGCCGGTTTGGTCCGAACGCCTGCCGCGCCGACTTTCAGGCCGATCCAGTAGTTCCACAGCGTGACGGCTGCGAACAGCGCAAGGAAGTCCACACGCCACCAGGCGTAGAACACGTAGCTGGCGATCAGCAGCAGCAAGTTGCGATAGCGTATTCCGCTCAGGTAGTACATGCCGAGAAAGATCGGCAAGAACAGAAACAGGAACACGTTGGATGAAAATACCATCCCGATCTCTCCATGTTAACCAACAGTCAAGGGCCAAAGCCCCCCCAAACCCCCCACCGAAAACTGGAGGGCTAACTCACAAAACTCAAACTCGACACCGACCCTGTGGGAGCGGGCTTGCCCGCGATAGCGGTGGGTCAGTCGACATCAATGCTGAATGTCAGATTGCAATCGCGGGCAAGCCCGCTCCCACAGGGTTTTGTATTGTTCCTAGGAACCTTTGCCTTTCTCGCTGGCCGGGTCATAGACCTTGGTCAAATCCCCGCCGAGGCGGAAGGTCTTGAACGGCTGCATTTTGTGTTTCTGCGCCAGCACATCCGGCGTGCAGGTGTAGAGCGAGCAGAACGGTTCGAGCCAGGCGAATTTCGAATCGACCTTGAGGTCGGTCATGTCCTGTTCTTTCCCGTTCTTCTCCTCGAATTCATCCGGGTCTTCCACGCCTGCAAGCACGCGATCACCCAGACGTTTCAAGGCGCCGTTGTTTTCCTGGCGCAAATCCACACCGTTGACCTGAGCGAAACTGGCGATCATCGCCAGTGGCGGCAGGGCATAGTTGTGATAGGCGAGGGCGCGTTGCTGGCGCTTGAGCTCGTTGGGCAGGAAGCCTTGGGCGTCGACCTGATTGACGCCGACCTTGTATTCCTTGACGGCCCAATCGAACAGATCGCGGCGGTTGGTGGCGACCGATGTGGCCATCACCGACCAGGCTGCCCAGTACGAGTGGTTGTTGGTTTGCTCGAGCGGCAGGTTGTCCCAATCGCTGACTACCTGATCGGCCATTCTGCTGAACCAGGCTTCAATCACTTGCGCTTCTTCCTGGTGGGTAGCCAGCGGATGCGAGTCAGAGAACTTCAGGCGGACATAGGACGAAGCCATGCTGCCCAAGGCCCATTTGCGCATGGACTTGCCGGTGTGGTTGAAGTCCTTGGACATCAACGCGTCAGCCTTGGCCCAGGCAGTCAACCAGTTGAGGGTGCATTCCAGTTGTTCCGGACGACCGTCACGCATGAACTTCATCACCTGCTTGCTGGTGCTGCGCTCGATCTTGGTGATGTCGGCGGTGGTGTCGCGGAAAGCTTTTTCCGATGCCTCGTTCAGGGTCGAACGGGCCTTGTCGGAGCCTTCGTATTTGCTGCGAAATTGCAGGGCACCGGTGTAGGGCGTCGGCATCGCGTCGCAGCCTTCACTCTTGTCGCCGGTTTTGACTTTTTCAATGGGTGTGAAGTAACCCTGGGGCGGGCGAAGTGGCGCGGCAGCCTGGGTGGCGCCTGCGAACATCGCCAGCGTCAGCAGGGAGGGCGCGAGTAACTTTTTCAGCGTTCGGGTTTGCATGCAGTTCATAAGAGGTAGCCTCATTGCCCGGCTTGAGCGGTACGCTGCTCGGCGCCGGAGAACACGTTGCGTTTGCAGATTTTCGCTTCGACTTTCTGAGGCGTGGCACCTGGTGTTTCAGGTCCCTGGACTTCGACGGCCAGCAGATTCTGCGAGGCCCAGTCTTCGTCCGTGCGCAACTCGAAGGCGAAACGCCCGTCGGTATCGGAGGTTTCCGGTTTCTCGATCTTGATGTCCTCGTGGCGCCCATTCATGTACCAGAGGGTGGCTTGCAAGGTTTTCACCGAGGTGTCGGCGAAGCGGATATCGACCTGGTGACTGCTGTTGCGCAGGTCCAGGTTCTTGCTGTTGACCATCAATTCGTTTTTGCCCGGTTTCAGCGTGGCACTGGCACTCATCTGTGCATCTTTGCCTTCGCAACCGTTGTCCAGCAGGGCCATCATCTGGCGGTAGATGGTTTCCTGATCGAGGCGATAAAGCGGCGAGAATTCCCAGATGAGAATTTTCGGTGGTTTGGTCTGGAACTCTTCGCTGCCCAGGTACTGCAGCATCGAACCTTCGAAGCCACCACCGGGGAACGCCACGTTGAGAATGTCGGCGCCGATGGCCTCTTGGAGGAAACCGGCGAAGTTGTAGTTCTTGCCACTGTGGCTGGTGCCGACCAGGGTGATTTCCGGATTACCGGAATCACTGAACAGATCGCCATCGCCCGCTTCGCCCTTTGGCTCGGTGGTGAACTGATCCATGTACTGGATCGCGTAGCTGGTGCCACAGAGTTGACCAGCCATGTTGTGTAACGTTCCGGTCTTGCCCATGCGACCCGACTTATGGGTCTCGAATTCACGCTTGGGAACGTCGGCAAAGGCCGGCAATTGCTTGACCTTCTCGGCGACAATTTTCGCTGTGCGCTGGGCGCCGTACGGCGTCCAGTGTTGGTCGCCGCGGAAGTAGAAATCGTGAGCCGGCAGGGTGTCGGGCAGCGATTCGTTGGTCAGCGGCGACAGGTCCGGCACCACGTAACCCATCTGCGCGAAACGCCCGAGCATGGTTTTGTAATTCTTCAGCGCCTTGTCGAAGTCGTAGCTCGCCTTCTCTGCCGGGTTCAGCTTGTTGCGGTTCACCAGGCCACGGGTCGGCTGGTAAACGATGACCAGTTCCACGCCTTTGCTCTTGAACGCATCGTGCAGTTGTTTCATGCGTTTGTAGCCAGCGGGCGTAGTGTCGAACTCGGTGCGCAAGTCTTCTTGCGTACGGAACAACCAGTCGCCCTGGGCCTGCACCAGCGTGGTGAAGTTTTGCTGATAGCGGGTGGTGTAATTCTTCGGGTCGTTGGCTGCCGGGCAGAGATTGCAGCAATCATCGGCCTTGAATTTTGGTGCGCTTACGCTGGCGGCGTCATCGGCGCGAACACCGCCGCTGGCCGCGAGAATGCCCGCGGTCAGGGCCGACAGGCTGAGTAATTTGATCAAGTGTGGGTGCATAAAATTATCCTCAGTCCCGCATTTCGGTCTGGCGTTCGACAGGGTCGATCAGCACGGCTTTCTGCTGGCGCACCAGCAGGTCGAGAATTTCATCCTGGCGCTCGCCGAGAATCCCCGAGAAGCTGATGCCGATGGATTTGGTCGGTGCGAGCATCGACACGCGATACAACTCCACGCTCAGCGGCGAGTCGATGGACAGCGGTCCGCTGCCATTGGCGGCCAGTTCACCGCCTACCACGATCAGCGACACCTGGGCGTCGAACGGGTCGAGCTTGATGTCCCGGTCGGTGTCGCTCAGGTCTTTGATGTGCCCGTAGACACCGGTCAGGCCGTTGGCCATCGAAACGTTTTCGTACAGGCGAATGTTCACGCTGTTACGGATACGGATGCCGTGGCGTCGGTTGCTGATCACCTTGTTGCCCCACAACAGGTTGTCGGCACTCTCGTAGAGAGTGATGCCGTCGGTGTGGTTCTTGTAGATCTCGTTGTAGGCGATCAGGTTGTTCACACTGTTACGGTCGATCACCAGGCCCGACAACTTGTTGTCGTAGCTGCGGTTGTTGAAGATGAAGCTGTCGTTGACCTCACGGGAAATAATGATCCCGTGCTTCTTCTTGGTTCCGAACACCGTGTTGTCGGCGATGATCAGACCGTGGGAACGGTCATGGGGGTCGATGCCGTAGACGATGTTGTCTTTGTAGGTGTTGCCCTTGACCACGAAGTCGCGGGTTTCGTAGCAGTAGAAGCCGTACCACATGTCCGCGAACTCGGAGCCGACGATCCAGCCGGTCGGTTCAGGGCGCTTGAGCACCTTGGCCATGTTCGGCGTGTATTGGGAAATACTCACCCCGTAGGACTTACTGTTGGCGTAACCGAAACTGGCAATCTTGCTGTTGGCAATGTAGGTCTCGGTGCCACCCCAGGACAGCAGGAACGGACGGAACTCCTTGGGCGACTTGAAGGCCGCCGGGCCGTTTGCCTTCTCGCTCCAGCCAGTGATTTTGGTATCACGCACGAACAGCTGGCCGTCGTTGACCAGGAACGAACCGGCCTCTTGGGACAGGCGCAATTCCTGGGTCTGCTTGTCGATTTCCAGAATGCCCTTGTTACCCACCACGATCGGCAACTTCGCCAGGAACACTCCCGGCGAGGTTTCGCTGAAGTACTGCTTGGGCAGCTTCTTCGCCAGGTCCTTGAGGTTCATGTAGCCGTCGTCGACGAAGATCGCCTGCGGGATGCCATGCTGACGCACCACCCACTCGGCCATCTTGTTGTCGCCGCCGATGAAGTCCTTCAGGGCGTTTTCCTGCATCATCCGGCGCACGCTGATCTTGCCGGGTTTGGTACGCACGATTTTCGCGGCGATGGCTTCGGCGGTGTAGCCAGAGGTGTCCGGCAGTTTCGGCTCGGCCAGGTCCAGCGGCGCGGTTGGCGCGCTGCTGACGGTGTAGGTCTTGGCCTGTTGCAGCCCCTTGGCCATGGTCGTCGGTTTTCCCGCTTGCACAGGCTTGGCCGGTTCGACGGTGGCGAAGGCGGCTGCGCTGGCGAGCAGCAGCGCGCCGGCCAGCAGGCTGATCGAGCCTTTCTTGGCGCTGTTCATGTCGGGCACTCCCTTCGCGGTTTGCATCAGAAGCGCCAGACCACGTCGACAAACGCGCGGTGCATGTACGAGTCGACTCCTTTGCCATACGCATCGCCTGGCTTGAACACACCGCCACGGAACCGTACCAGTGCCGAAGGCTCATCGATCGACTGACTCAACGACGCAGGCAGCAGGCCTTGCTTGAAGTACTTGGTGACCACCAGGTCCATTTCCTGACCGAGGTCTTTGTTGCCATCTTCCAGCGGCAGGGAGGTGCTGGAGAGGATCGCGCCGGTCACGTCGTCGGTGTTGTTTTCGACGGCGTTGATGCCATTGCTGCCCACCGGCTTGTTGCCGTCGACGCGCCAGAACTTGTGGTAGATCAGGCTGGCGTCGTATTCGTCGTTCAGCATCCACGAGCCGAACAAGGTAGCGGTCTGCATGTTGTTCATTTCGCCACGGAAGGCTTCGCCGAAACGGTGAACCCGCGAGCGTGTGCCGGTGTAGTTCGAGCGATTGCTTTCCAGGCCGGTCTGTTCGTACTCGGCGCTGGCACGGGCATACGCCGCACCGACTTGCCACTGCGGATCAAGGCGTAAACGCAGGCCGATATCGGTGGCCCAGCCATTGAGGTCTTCACCGCGTTTGGCTTCGGTCGGACGCGTGCCATCGGCGTTCAGCGGGTTGACCGTGTCGGTGTCGCCGCTCATGCCGGTGATGCTGCCCCAGTAGTTGACGGTGTTGGTGTTGCGCCAGTTGTAGGCGTCGCTGTCGGCGGTGAGGCCGAGCCAGCTGATGTCACCGTTCTGTTTTTTATCCAGCGAATCGCCGGCCACGCCCGGCTCCGGGTAGTCGAGCTTGCCGTCATCGTGGGTGTGATGACCGCGAATGCCGACCCAGTTACCCGGCGACCATTGGCCGGCAACGTCGCCGAAAACGTGCAGGCGATCCTTGTCCTTGGGCGCCAGTTCTTTCAGGTCGGTGCGGTATTCGCTGAAGCGTTCGGCGACACCGGCGTTGGCGCGCAACAGGGTGGTGTCGAAGGTCCAGTTCAGGGCTTCGATGTTGGTGTCGCGCCATTGGCCGTCGTCGTTGCGCAGGCGTTGGCGACCGAGCTTGAGGATCTCGCCAGGGTAGGGCGTGAGGCCGCTGTAGCCGACCCAGAACTCGCGCATCGCCAGGTAGTTCTTCTTGGTTTTGCGATCACCGTTGTCGGTGGTCTGGGTACCGTCGCTGTCGGACTGTTGCAGGGTGTCCGTTTCGATGATGTCGGTGGACGTCACGGCCTGGCCCATGGCGTAAGCGCTCCACGCGCCGCTTTCGCCATATACCCATGGACGCAGGTCCAGGCCGACACCGGAAACGTCGCCGCCACTGGCAGTGCCCAGGTCTCGGTCGTCTTCGGACTGGCCGGTAACTTTGACTTCGAGGCCGAAGTTCTTGTCTTCGGTCAGGGCCGCCAGGGTCGGGCACGACCACAGCAGGGCGAATGTCAGGCCAATACCGGCCTTCACGAATGGATTGAGCTTCATAGGGATTCCTCGCCGTCTTCTTCTTGCAGAGCGTGCAGTTCCAGCGTGTCCGGACTCACGGCACTACGAATGGCCTGTTCTTGTTTCAACAGGCGTTGGGCCTCGGCCAGCCGGTCAGGCGGCAGTTGCGCTTCGATGGTTTGCGCAAGCTCATTGGCTTGTGGGGTGTTCTGAGCCTTCGCCAATTGGCTGAAGACATAAGCGTTGACCGGGTCGGGCCGGGTGCCCTTGCCTTGGGAGAACAGTTGGGCAATGGCGAAGTCGGCGCTGTTCTGGCCATTGCGCGCAGCGGTCAGCAGGTGATCCAGGGCTTTCTGCGGATAGACCTTGCCCAGGTAACCACGACGGTAAATCTGGCCGAGGTAGTAATCGGCGGCGACTTCCCGGCCGACGGCTTTCTTGAAGTGCTCTTCGGCGACCTTGGCGTCGGCCGGCACCATTTTTCCTTCAAAGTAGAGCTTGCCCAGCAGCAGTTCGGCACGCGGCTGGTCGGCGGCGCGGCCGTTGTCCAGGTACTTCATCATGGTGTCGACGTCGCCCAGTTCAGGGAAGTCGTAGAGCAGTTGCGCCAGGCTGACCCAGGACGCCGGGTAGCCAGGGGCGATGCCTTCGAGCAGCGACTGAGCGGTTTTCTCATCGGTCTTGCCCAGGCTTGCATCACCCAGCACGCGGGCCACGCTGTCCACCCGTTGCGCAGAGACGACGCCACGGCTTTGAGCGGCCTGCATCTGCTTGATCAGTTCGGCCTGTTGTTCTGGCTGGCCGTGTTTCTGATAGACCGTGGCCAGTTCGACGTAGCAGATGTCGGTGGTGTTCAACGCCGCTTTGCAGATCTTTTCCACATCATCCAGATGCTGGTCGTAAGTGCCCTGGGTGCGATAGAGCAGTACTTGCGCCAGACCGGCTTCCGGTTTGCCTTCGGTGCGCCATTGGCTGATCTGCTGCTGTGCGTTGACGTTCGGGAAACTGTGCGGGTATTGCAGGTACAGCATCGCCAGCGGGATCAGGGTGTTGCCTTCGCCATTGGCCGAGGCTTTCTTCAACAGCGCTTCGGCTTCGTGGTGTTCGGCTTCGGTGGCGCCGGGTTTGGCCACCAGCAGGCGACCCAGGCGAGCCTGAGCCCGCGGCGAGACGCTGGCCGCGGCGCGGTAAGTCGCCTCGGCCTTTTTGATTTGCGCCGGGTCACGGCTGTCGACCTGCAGATCGGCCAGGCCGACCTGAGCTTCGCTGTAACCCAGGTCTGCCAGTTGCTGGTAGTTCTGCGCCGCCAGCGTGGTGTCGCCACGCTTGAGGGCTTCATTGGCCAGACGCTGGTCGGGCAGGCCGGCGCAACCGGCCAGGCTGATGGCCAAGGCCAGCGAGCACAGCACATAACCACTGTGGGAGCGGTGGTGCGGCATTCCGACTTGCCCGCGATTCAGGCAACTCGGTGCTTCAGAAAGACCGCGTTGATCCAATCGCGGGCAAGCCCGCTCCCACAGGATTCGCGGTGTTTTCAGGAGACTGATGATCGTCACGGGCATGTCCTCTGTTTAAAGACCGGCGGCCATGGCTTTGTTGATCAGCCAGTTCAGGTTCGGGCCACGAGTGCTGTTCACTTCCACCGGGCGACCGGCGAAGGCGCTGTCCAGTGGCTCGTCAGGTTTGATCTGCACGCGGATATCGGACGACAGGTCGGCGCTTTTCAGGCTGGTGCTGCTGACAATCTTGCCGGTACGGGTTTGGTCTTCACCGGCGATCTGGAAGCTGACCGTGGTGCCTGGACGCACATCGCTGAACTGGCGATAAGAGAAGCGTGCTTCAACGTTGGCTTCGGTATTGCGCGGCACCAGTTGGAAGATCACGTCGCCTTTGCTGGCGTACTGACCGTTAGCCACCAATTGCTGAGCCACGGTGCAATCGCACGGCGACGTCAGGGTGCCGGTCATTTGCTTGCCGAACAGTTCTTCAACCTTGGACGGTTGCAGTTGACCTTCGTCCAGATGGCCCTTGAGCACGTCGAGCATGCTGGTGCTGAAAGTCGCCAGTGGGGCGCCTTTGGCGGCAACGCCGTCAGCCTTGATCAGGCTCTGCACGGTGCCGTCGCGCGGCATGGTGATGTTCATGCCCTGCACGCTGACCAGACCGGCCTGGGCGTGGCTGACGAAGTACATGCCATACACCGATTTGAAGATGAAACCGAACGCCACCAGGCCGATCACGAAAATACCGGCGCTGAAGGTCACCGCTTTCAGACGGCCGAGCGGGGTCATGCCGTGACCGCCATCCTTGACCTTGCGCGCCTTGGTGAAGTTGTCGCGCTGCAGGGTCGCCAGCATTTCACCGACACTGACGATGTCGCCGGCCAAGTGCGAAGTGATCAGGTGGCGCAGGGTGGAAATGTCACGGGGTTCCAGGTTCTGGAACTGGCAACCGATACGACCGGTCTGGCGATCGACGGAGCGGATTTGCAATTCCACGTCCATGGCAAGGCCGAGGTTATCGATGACGAATTGCAGGCGGGCCTTGTGCACATCGCCGACCTTCAACGGCAGCTGACCGGCGTTGAACGCCAGGCCGCCAGCGGAAAGGTCGATGACCCGGGCTTCAACCGGAGTCCGGTCTGGACCGAAGAAACGCAGCTTGGCCGGGATTTTCACGCGAGCGTGTTGGCGCTGGGCTTCGGATTCGTGCACTACGTTGGAGTTGACGGCGGTATTCATATGGGCGATTTCCTAGTTAATTCAGGCGAGTTCGGTCAGACCATCATCAGCAGCACGGCGACAAAAATGCTGCCGGCGGAGAAGGTCATGGTCCGAGACGACCAAGTGTTGAACCAACGTTGAAAGCTGGCGAGATCACGGGTCAGAGAAGTTGGCTGGCGAGTCCAGGACTGTTGATCGAGGCGGAAGAACACGTAGATTTTCACCAGCGCGCCGACGATCTGGTTGTAATAGAGAATCGCCGGGTAAGCCGGGCCGATCCGGTGACCGGAGCAGGACAGCAGCACGGTCAGGATCAGGCGGGTGATGCCGATCCACAGCAGGTAAACCAGGATGAACGCGCTGCCATACTTGAAGGTGGCGAGGATTGCCACGGTCAGGCCCAGCAAGGATGTCCACATCGATACACGCTGATCGAACAGCACCACCGAAGTGAACAGGCCGAGACGTTTCATCCCCAAACCCAGGGCGCGAGAGTTCTGCCGCAGGTTGTTGCCGTACCAGCGGAACATCAGTTTGCGGCTGGCCTTGATGAAGCTCTTCTCGGGCGGGTGCTCCACGGTATGGATCGCGGCATCCGGCACGTAGAAAGTGTCATAGCCCAGGCGCATCAGGCTGAACCAGCTCGACTTGTCGTCACCGGTGAGGAACTTGAAGCGGCCCAGGCGCCAGTGTTGCAGCGAGTCGCTTTCCACATCGGCGATGAAGTCCGGGTTGGTGACCACGGTGGCGCGGAATACCGACATCCGGCCGGTCATGGTCAACACGCGCTTGGACAGGGCCATGGAGCACATGTTGATGTGGCGCTGGGCGAATCGCAGTTTGTGCCATTCGCTCATGATGTAGCCGCCGCGCACTTCACAGAACTCGTTGGTGGTCAGGCCGCCGACATTGCCGAACAGCTGGAACCACGGCACGGTCTTGAGCACAACGCCTTCGGCCAATACGGTGTCGCCATCGATCACGGCAACCACGGCGCGGTCGTCCGGCAGGTGGCGTGAGATGGCGCGGAAACCGTAGGCCAGGCCATCGCGTTTGCCGGTGCCGGGAATGCGCACGAAGTCGAGCTTGACCCGTGGCGGTGGGTTCATGCGTTTCCAGAGGCTCTTGACCAGCAGCTCATCGGACATTTCCACGATGGAGCAGACCACGGTGGTCGGCAGTTCGCAGTCGATGGCCTCGCGGATTACCGAGCTGTAGACCTGAGCGGTGGTCAGCGCGTCGATACGAAAGCTCGTGACCATCAGAAATACATGGGACGGGTCTGCCGCTTTGCCCAGCTTGCGCACTTTGCGCCGCAGGTGCGGGTAGACCACGTACAGAAACAGCATGCCGCGCAGAAAGTGCGTGGCACCCATCGAGTAGCGCCAGATACCGACGATACCGATCAGGAAGATGAAGTCCTTCGACTCGGAGTCGAACGTGGACGCAGGCAGCGCCATGGCGATGCCCATCAGTAAACTTAGGTAAAACAGCCAACCGGCGGCCTGAAGTAGGCCGTGCTTTAGCCTGTGCATAATCTGCATCCGTCTCGATCTCGGGCGAGCCTGTGGGGTGGCCCGATGGGGTTAAGGCAGGCCTGTGAAAACTGGCGACACCCGCTCTGGATGACGCCAGAAATCCCGGTAGGAGCTGCCGCAGGCTGCGATCTTTTTGGGTTCACTCAGGACTCAAGTGCCTCGGGAAAGATCGCAGCCTCGTTTCACTCGACAGCTCCTACAGGTGTGTTACCAGCAGATGCCTTCAGTCCGGCCACTTACGCTGGTGGCTTTGGACATGAAGCCAACCAGGTCGACCACTTGCTTGCCGTGTGGAGCTTCCAGCGCCAGAGCGCGGAATTTCTCGTCACGGTTGCCGAGGATGATCACGTCGGAGTTTGCGATCACATCGTCGAAGTCGGAATTGAGCAAGGACGAGACGTGAGGGATCTTCGACTCGATGTAATCCTTGTTCGCACCGTGGACACGGGCGTACTCGACGTTGCTGTCGTAGATGCTCAGGTCGTAACCCTTGCCGATCAGCATTTCCGCCAGATCAACCAGTGGGCTTTCGCGCAGGTCGTCGGTACCGGCCTTGAAGCTCAGACCCAGCAGGGCGACTTTGCGTTTGTCGTGGCTGGAGACGATGTCGAACGCGTTCTGCACCTGGGACTCGTTACTGCGCATCAGCGAGTTGAGCAGCGGTGCTTCCACGTCCAGGGAACCGGCGCGGTAGGTCAGGGCGCGGACGTCTTTTGGCAGGCAAGAGCCGCCGAAAGCAAAGCCTGGGCGCATGTAGTACTGGGACAGGTTCAGAGTCTTGTCCTGGCAGACCACTTCCATCACTTCACGACCGTCGACACCGACGGCTTTGGCGATGTTGCCGATCTCGTTGGCGAAGGTCACCTTGGTGGCGTGCCACACGTTGCAGGTGTACTTGATCATCTCGGCAACGGCGATGTCCTTGCGGATGATCGGCGCGTCGAGCTCTTCGTACAGCGACTGCAGAACGTCGCCCGAGGCCTTGTCGAACTCGCCGATAACGGTCATTGGCGGCAGGTCGTAATCGGCGATCGCGGTGCTTTCACGCAGGAACTCAGGGTTCACTGCAACGCCGAAATCGACACCGGCTTTCTTGCCGGAGCAGTCTTCGAGGATCGGGATGACAACGTTTGCGACAGTGCCCGGCAGGACGGTGCTGCGAACCACGATGGTGTGGCGGGTGGTCTTGTCACGCAGGACGAAACCGATCTCGCGGCACACGGCTTCGATGTAGTTCAGTTCCAGATCGCCGTTCTTCTTGCTCGGCGTACCGACGCAGATCATCGACAGGTCGGTGTCGCGAATCGCCTCTGCGAAGTTGGTCGTGCCGCGCAATTTGCCCGTTTCGATACCCTTCTTCAGAAGTTCGCCCAGACCCGGTTCAACGATCGGCGATTTGCCAGCGTTGATCATATCGATTTTGTCTTTGGCAACATCGACGCCAACGACGTCATGGCCCCGTGCAGACAGGCAACCGGCACATACTGCGCCGACGTAACCCAAACCAAATATGCTGATGCGCATCGCAATTACCTCTGTATTTATCAAGCCATTACATGGCCGGAGTTAATGGTGTTCAGCGGTCATAGTGCACTCGAAAGTGCGACTTAAAGGCGCCACAATGCCGTGTGCAGGCATACTAAGTTCCGAGTGTCTAAATAAGTGCACTCAAGATGTGCGCAACCAGGCCTTATTGTTATGACGTGCCCTGTTATGCAGCCGATCCTCTTTTAAGAGGACTCCGTGCAAAGGTCTTGCGCGCTCAATGCCAGGCCCGAAAGCCCGTAAATCAAGCGGTTGGGTGCTCAGGTGAGCACGTTTATAGGGGCGCAGCCGTGGCCTTGTAGGGGATACTAATGGTGCGTTATCTCCTGTCCTTCATGTGTTGCCCAAATAAGGGATCAGTAAGCCCAAGTATGTGTGACAACT
The DNA here is from genome assembly GCF_030687935.1 of Pseudomonas cucumis. Taxonomy (GTDB): domain Bacteria; phylum Pseudomonadota; class Gammaproteobacteria; order Pseudomonadales; family Pseudomonadaceae; genus Aquipseudomonas; species Aquipseudomonas cucumis. The sequence continues at coordinate 1,076,967 of NZ_CP117454.1, forward strand.
TCGCTACATGGATCTCTTGTCTGTGTAAGTTATCTCGCACAATCACGGAGAGAATCGTTACCGGTGGTATGAGCGGCGCATTTGGACATAGTTCCTGTCCGCCCATCGCGAATTCTGAAATTTCTTGAAATAGTGAAAAAGATGGCACTGCTTTCATATTGATAGCACTTGCCGTTTGGCCCTTTATATAGGGGGTGATTATTGCCTTGGGTACTTTTTTGCCACTACGGATAAAAATTTTGAGTGCCACTACTGAAAAAACTGCTAGCTGTCGAGTGAAACAAAAGTTAGAAAATGAAGTGCTGGTTTTTTGGCGTCAATATGGCGGCGAAAAGGCGGGGTATTGTTCGACGATCAAGGGGGCGCACGACGAAGTTATTGATGTCGTGCGCTGAATAAGTGCAGGTCTATTTACTCTGGTGCGTGATCGCGCAGAAACACCAGATTGTCCGGTTTAGACTGTTCGGCGCTGTAGCGATAACCCTGGACGTCGAACTGCTTGAGGGCGACCGGATCATTGATGCGTTCTTCGATGACGAAGCGACTCATCATTCCGCGAGCCTTTTTCGCGTAGAAACTGATGATTTTGTACTGGCCGTTCTTCAGATCCTTGAACTCGGTATTGATGATGCGCGCGTTCAAGGCACTGCGTTTGACCGCCGAGAAGTACTCGTTGGAGGCCAGGTTCAGCAGCACGTCATCGCCTTGATCGGCCAAGGCTTCGTTCAGCCATTCGCTGATCCGCGTCCCCCAGAAGGCGTACAAGTCCTTGCCACGGGCATTGGCCAGTTTGGTGCCCATCTCCAGCCGATAGGGCTGCATCAGGTCCAGAGGGCGCAGCAGGCCGTACAGGCCGGAGAGCATGCGCAAGTGTTGTTGGGCGTAATCGAAGTCGGCTTCGCTGAAGGTTTGTGCATTCAGGCCGGTGTACACATCGCCCTTGAATGCCAGCAAGGCCTGCTTGGCGTTGGCCGGGGTGAAGGCCGGGGTCCAGCTGCCGAAACGCGCGGCATTGAGGCCGCCGATTTTGTCGGAGACGTGCATCAGCTCGCTGATCTGCGCCGGCGTCAGATCGCGCAGTTGCAGGATCAGCTCCTGGGAATGATCGAGGTATTGCGGCTGAGTGAAGCGTTGGGTCGCCGGCGGTGTTTCGTAATCGAGGGTCTTGGCGGGGGAAATCACCATCAGCATGAAGTCGTCTCCTTTAATCGTGGCGCCGATTCTAGGGGGTTGTCTGTGTTGACTCCAGCTATCAAGTCCATAGGTGATCGGTGGTGGGTACACCCTGATCATTCCCACGCTCTGCGTGGGAATGCCTCAATGGACGCTCCGCGTCCGCTTCGGCAGGGACGCGGAGCGTCCCGGGCTGCATTCCCACGCAGAGCGTGGGAACGATCATGGGGCCGGCGATCAGCTATAGTGCCGCGCGGGTTTTGTTATGGAGACATCCCATTGCGTATCGTTTTTCTATTCTCGGCCTTGCTCTTGAGCTTTGGCGCCATGGCGGCGCCGGGCGATGTGGCGACGCTTGATCGCAGCACCTGGCCTGAGCAGCTCAGCAGCCCGACGCTGTTTGACGTCGCATCGCGGGCCGAAATCCTTATGTTTGCCCGCGTTCTGCTGGCCAGCGAATCGCTGGATGAAGCGAGCCTGGCTCAACGCCTGGGCCTGCGCACCCTCAATCTGGAGTCGGTCAACCAGCTGCGCCAGCGCATGTGGCAGCGTTTGCTGACTAATTACAACTTCGCCCAGCAGAGTTGTGATCAGGATGCCTCCTTCTGTTTTCTGGTCGAGGACATGGCCACCTTGCGAGAGCAAGCGGCCAAGTTTCAGGTGAGCGACGACAGCTATTACATCAAGTGGGCCGAGCCGAGCCGGTTGTTCCACGCCCAGTACCTGGATGAGCAGTTGCGCAAGGCGGCGCTGTTTCCGCAGACGAGCAGCGAAGTCGATCGTTTTGGCGACTATGAGCGCAATGGCGATGCCATGAATGACCGGCTGTTCCTGCTGACCTTCGACAGCGCCGCCAATGCCACGCCAGATAACACCGCCTGGGTCACCGAGTACCTGCGCAAGTCGAACATGAGCGCTACGTTCTTCGTCCTCGGCAAGGACATTCAGGCCCGTCTGGCCGAGCGCTCGGTAGCGAGCCTGCAAGGGACTTATTCGCAGCAATGCGTTGGCGTGCAAGGCTGGGAATTTCGCTCCCACAGCCACTGGCAGGACTGGCAGGACTCGGTGCGACGCAGCGTCGAGCTGGTCAAAGGCAAACTGCCGGAGAATTACGTGCCGCTGTTTCGCCCGCCCGATGGTCAACGTCGATCCGATGGCGAGGGCTTCTTCAAGTCTCAGGGCTTGCAGGTGGCATTGTGGGATATCGATGCCCAGGACGGTGCCGGCAAGCTCAAGGGCAGCCAGAGCGCGCAACGGGTGTTAACCCTGATGCTGCTGTGGCGGCATGGGGTGATCAATTTCAATGTGAAGCAGGATGCGCTGAAAACGGCGATGCCTTGGCTCATTACGCAAACGGCGCCAAGCGGGATCGGTTGGGCAGACTGTCAGGACGCGTTTCGCTGAAAACGGCAAAAGGCCGTAAACATTGGGTGAAGGGCGATTTCTGGAGAGAAATCGGTGCAGGCGGACTTCCGACTTTAACGGCACATTGCCTGCACGCCAAGGGCTATTCGTCACTCTGAAAAATAAACTTCAAAAAAACGTCAAAGTGCTTTTTTCTGTCACATGTTTTGGAGTATTACGAAGACAGACCGCCGAAACCTGCAACACAGGTGGCGTCTCCCAAGACCCAGTTTGTGTGCAGTTCACTTGACTCCTCGCAGGTGAATTCGGTGGCCACTTCGAGGCGCAGCACTGTCATGGTACTGCGTCGACTGGCTCCCACAAAGGTGACCGAGTATGGATGATCACGGACGTAGCTCTTCTTCCAACCAGCCAATCCTTTATGTACTCGATACCAACGTATTGATTCACGATCCAAACGCCCTGCTTAATTTCGAAGAACACCACGTCGCCATCCCGATGACCGTGCTTGAAGAGCTGGATAAGCTCAAGAGCGGGCATCACAGCGTTGCCGCGGAATGCCGCCAGGCGATTCGCCTGATCGACAAGACTTTGGGCGATGCCAGCCCCGAAGACGTCGAACTCGGCGTACCGATCCAGCGCGGCAAGAGTGGGCCCAAGGGTTTGCTGTCAATTCTGATGAGCAAGCGCGCTGAGCCAAACATCATTCTGCCCGAGCATCTGAACGACAACATCATCATCAACCAGTTGATCGACCTGCGCGCGCGCGATGCAAAGCTGCCCGTGGTGCTGGTCACAAAAGATATCAACATGCGCCTCAAGGCCCGGGCTTGCGGGATTGCGGCCGAGGACTACAGCACCGACCAACTGGTCGACGACGTTTCGTTGCTGCCCAACGGTTATCACAACATGACCGGTTCGTTCTGGGATCGGGTGAGCAAAGTCGAAACCCGGCAGGATCACGGCCGCACCTGGCACCAGGTGCAGCTGATCGACAACCTGCCCGCGGTACACGTCAACGAGTTCATCATCGACGAACAGGGCTTTGTCGGCTGGATCAAGGAAATCCAGGTCGACAAGTTGCTGATCCTCGATCTGCATCAGGAGCCTCTGTTGCACCAGGAAGCCTGGGGCCTGAAACCGCGTGACATCTATCAAAGCCTGGCGCTGTACGCCTTGCTTGATCCAGACATTCACCTGGTCAACCTGTCCGGCGCGGCCGGTTCCGGTAAAACCATCCTGGCCCTGGCGGCGGCCATCGAGCAGACCATGGTCAGCAAACGCTACCGGCGTATCATCGCCACCCGCAGCGTGCAGGGGCTGGACCAGGAAATCGGCTTCCTGCCCGGCACCGAAGCGGAAAAAATGGAGCCTTGGCTCGGCGCCATCACCGACAACCTCGAAGCGCTGCACATGGACGATGAAAGCACCCATGGCAGCGTCGACTACATCCTCAGCAAAGTGCCGTTGCAGTTCAAATCCCTCAACTACATTCGAGGCCGCAGCTTCCAGCAGAGTCTGATCCTGATCGATGAATGCCAGAACCTCACGCCGCACCAGATGAAAACCATCATCACCCGTGCCGGTGCCGGTTCCAAAGTGGTGTGCCTGGGTAACCTGGCGCAGATCGATACCCCTTACCTGTCCGCGACCAGCTCCGGGCTGACGTACTTGACCGAGCGCTTCAAGGACTTCCCCAACGGGGTGCATATCACCCTGCAAGGGGTGCCACGCTCGATTCTGGCCGAATACGCCGAATCGCATCTGTAACCCTCACCAGAACCGGGCGGCCCAAAGCCGCCCGGTTTTTTTATGCCCGACGAATAACCCTGTGGGAGCGGGCTTGCCCGCGATGGCATCACCGAGGTGTCCCTGTTGAACCGCAGCGCCTGCATCGCGGGCAAGCCACGCTCCCACAGGGTTCGGTGTAAACGCATAATCAAACGTGCGGAAATCTGACCCACAGGTTTACAATCGATGTTCCTGATCAGGAGTAACCCTGTGCTGACTCATCTCGATTCCCAAGGTCGCGCCCATATGGTCGACGTCACTGAAAAAGCCGTGACGTTCCGTGAAGCGACGGCCCAAGCGCTGGTGCGCATGCTGCCCGAAACCCTGCAGATGATCGTCAGTGGCGGCCATCCCAAGGGTGACGTGTTCGCCGTGGCGCGAATTGCCGGCATCCAGGCGGCGAAGAAAACCAGCGATCTGATTCCTCTGTGCCACCCGTTGATGCTCACTGGCGTCAAGGTCGAACTCAGTGCTGAAGGTGTCGACACCGTGCGCGTCGTGGCGCGCTGCAAGTTGTCCGGGCAGACCGGCGTCGAAATGGAAGCACTGACTGCCGCCAGCGTCGCGGCGCTGACCATCTATGACATGTGCAAGGCCGTGGATCGCGGCATGACCATCGAGAGCGTGCGGCTGCTGGAGAAACTCGGCGGCAAGAGCGGCCATTTCCAGGCGGATCAGCCATGAACGTGACTGTGAAGTTTTTCGCCCGTTACCGTGAAGCGCTCGGCGTGGAGTCGGTGAAGGTCGAAGGTGATTTCGCCACGATCGACGATGTGCGCGCGCTGCTGGCCCAACGTGACGGCGCCGAAGTGCTGAGCGAGCAGAACCTGATGTGCGCCCGCAACGAAGATCTCTGCCAGCTCGACGAACCGGTGAACGATGGCGATGAAGTGGCGTTTTTTCCGACCGTGACCGGGGGCTGAACCATGGCGATTCGTGTGCAGTCCACGCCGTTCGACCCGGGCGCTGAAGTCAACGCCATGCACGCGGCCAATGTGGGCGTCGGTGCGGTGGTGAGTTTTGTCGGCTACGTGCGCGACTTCAATGACGGCCTCGACGTCGCCGGAATGTTTCTGGAGCACTACCCGGGCATGACCGAAAAAGCCCTGGGCAAGATTGCCGCGGAGGCCGAGCAGCGCTGGCCGCTGTTGAAGCTGGAAGTGTTGCACCGCATCGGCGCCCTGGAGCCGGGCGAGCCGATCGTTTTCGTCGGCGCCGCCAGCGCCCACCGTCAGGCGGCGTTCGATGCCTGTGCCTTTGTCATGGACTACCTGAAAACCCGCGCGCCGTTCTGGAAGAAAGAAAACACCCGTGATGGGCCGCGCTGGGTGGAAGGGCGTGACAGCGATCATGTGGCGGCAGATCGCTGGAAGCAGTAAGCAATCGATCCTTCCTTACGGGCTCGATGCTTGAAAAACACTTGAAAGTTAATCCGTTCTTAACCGGTTTATCGTTTCTTCCTTGTGGCGGCCGAGCTTGCTCGCGCTGGGCTGCGCAGCGGCCCCAAAATCTGAGCGCTCCCTCGCCACAGGCGTTCACTGACTCAAGACTCTCGTGAACGGCATTGCCGCCCGAAGGCCGGGATCAGGGGGCGTTCAAGGCTCTCAAAGATCGGGTCAGCGTGTAGACTTCCGGGCAATCGATATCAGATCGACAAGGTCGCATTGCCGCCAGTTGGCGTATCAAAGACAACATCAGCCTGATGCCGCAGCTGCAAGCGCAGCCGTCAGCGAGCTGATCCACAGACACAAAAGGGAAACGCGATGAGCGAGGAAACGATGCGGTTGGGACGTGAACGGCGCTATCTGGTGTTGCTGGGCATTATTTGCCTAGCGCTGATCGGTGGCGCGCTGTACATGCAAGTGGCTCTGGGCGAGGCACCGTGCCCGCTGTGCATCCTGCAACGCTACGCGTTGTTGCTGATTGCGCTGTTCGCCTTTATCGGCGCGGCGACGCGCACCCGCCGCAGCATCACGCTGTTCGAAGCGCTGGTGGTGATCTGCGCCATTGCGGGCGTCGGGGTGGCTGGGCATCACGTCTATACCCAGTTTTATCCTGCGGTCAGTTGCGGCATCGATGTGCTGCAACCCATCGTCGACGGCCTGCCACTGGCGAAGATCTTCCCGCTGGGCTTCCAGGTCGATGGCTTCTGCTCTACGCCGTACCCGCCGATCCTCGGCTTGTCCCTGGCACAGTGGGCGCTGCTGGCGTTCGTGCTGATTGCGGTGCTGGTGCCGTTGCTCACTTCGCGTAACCGCAAAGCGCTGCGCTGAGGCTGTTCGCCGTACCGTTGCAGGCAAAAAAACGCCCCGGTTCTCGTTGAGAGGCCGGGGCGTTTTGCATATTCGCAGACCAAGTAAAAAGACCTTGATGCTCGACAAGGAAGGGTGCGACACGTATGCGACATGTTGTCACAGCTTGAGTGTCGCAAGGCATTTCAAATCGCGGGTTCAGGGAATCGCTTCGCACCAAAAACCGGCTCTTCCAGGCGCTGCCGGTTTCAATACTCGTCAGTCGAAACAGGCAGTTTTAACAGGGCCGGGGAAATTGCCAAAGCCCTTGTCGCATAGGGGGTAGAGCAGGGTCGAAGGCGAGCGCAGAGCCTTGGAAGCTGTCTGAACTTCGCGTGGTAGACCTACAATTTTTGGTGTTTTTGTTGAGAATTAATTTCGATACCATGGCGCACTTTTGCAAAAGCCGTTACTGATTGTTGTCGGATCGGATAAAAATTATTTCGGGATGAGACATGGTTTATGAATCGTTACATATCTACAATCGCCCGCACTGAATTCCCGGCACTGCTCACCCTTACTCAGGTGCATGAGCAGAACTAGGGTGTCGAGAGGCCTGATGGCTTCATGCGACTCCCAGGTGTCGGTGCCTTCCGACTATCCGCACCAAATGGAATTGGTCTGTAACAAGGCCCTTGACCACGAATTCGAATAAGAACTCACCGCAGGCCCAGCAATTGTCGAACAGCGTCTGACGCGCGACGGGCAGGCCCTTATTCAATCCAAGAAAAATGCCAACCCTTGGCAGGGTGAAGTGTTGGCGATCAAAACCCAACTGCATTGCGCAAGCTGCTTTAGAGGTCGTGAGATGAGTAAAAACAGGTACCCCAGACTACTAGGCTTATTGCCGCTGCTCGGCACGTTGTTGCTGGGAGGCTGCAACATGACCTTGCTCGACCCTAAGGGCCAGGTCGGCCTGGATGAGCGAAACCTGATCATCACCGCAACGCTGCTGATGCTGTTGGTCGTCGTGCCGGTCATCGTCATGACTTTCCTGTTCGCCTGGAAATACCGCGCGTCCAACCAAGACGCCGTCTACACGCCGAAGTGGTCGCACTCCACCAAGATCGAAATCGCAGTGTGGACGATCCCGGTGCTGATCATCATTGCCCTGGGTTACATCACCTACAAGTCGACCCACGCGCTTGACCCTTACAAGCCGCTGGAATCCGACGTCAAGCCAATCACCATTGAAGTGGTCGCGCTGGACTGGAAGTGGATGTTCATCTATCCGGAGCAAGGCATCGCCACGGTCAACAAGATCGTGTTCCCGGCCCACACGCCGATCAACTTCAAGGTGACGTCCGACTCCGTGATGAACTCGTTCTTCATCCCGGCCCTGGGCGGCCAGATTTACGCGATGGCCGGCATGCAGACCAAACTGCACCTGATCGCCAACCAGAACGCTGAAATGGACGGTATCTCCGCCAACTACAGCGGCGCGGGTTTCACCGGCATGAAGTTCAAAGCGATCGCCACCTCTCAGGAAGATTTCGACGCCTGGGTAAGCGAAGTCAAAAAGGCACCTAAACAGCTTGAAAAAGCTGAATACGAAGCCCTTTCCAAGCCAAGCCAGAACAACCCAGTCGAGCTCTACTCCTCGGTCACGCCGAACCTGTTCCAGATCATCGTCGACAAGTACGAAGGCATGAAACCGGGTCCGAAGGTGAAGCACGAGAAGAAAGAGAAAGAAGTGGCCGCTACGCAAGGAATGGACATGAACTCGCATTCAGCTGCCGGGGCAGAGGAGTAAACGATGTTTGGTAAATTAAGTTGGGAAGCGGTCCCGTTCCACGAGCCGATCGTGATGGTGACCATCGCCATGATCGCGCTCGGTGGTCTGGCACTGTTCGCTGCAATCACCTACTTCAAGAAGTGGACCTACCTGTGGACCGAGTGGCTGACCTCGGTCGACCACAAGAAAATCGGCGTGATGTACATCATCGTCGCCATGGTCATGCTGCTGCGCGGTTTTGCCGACGCCATCATGATGCGTACCCAGTTGGCGATGGCCACCGAGGGTTCGCCTGGCTACCTGCCACCTGAACACTATGACCAGATCTTCACCGCTCACGGTGTGATCATGATCATCTTCATGGCGATGCCATTCTTCACCGGCCTGATGAACCTTGCAGTGCCGCTGCAGATCGGCGCGCGTGACGTTGCCTACCCGTTCCTGAACTCCCTGAGCTTCTGGCTGCTGGTTTCCGGCGTGGTGCTGATCAACCTGTCCCTGGGCGTTGGCGAATTCGCCAAGACCGGCTGGGTTGCCTATCCGCCGCTGTCGGGCCTGCAATACAGCCCAGGCGTGGGGATGGATTATTACATCTGGGCGCTACAGCTATCCGGGCTAGGTACGACGCTGACGGGGGTCAACTTCCTGGCCACCGTGCTGAAAATGCGTACTCCTGGCATGAAGCTGATGGACATGCCGATCTTCACCTGGACCTGCACCTGGGCCAACGTTCTGATAGTGGCTTCGTTCCCGATCCTGACCGCTACCCTGGCGCTGCTGACGCTTGACCGTTACATGGATTTCCACATTTTCACCAATGAACTTGGTGGCAATCCGATGATGTACGTCAACCTGTTCTGGGCCTGGGGTCACCCCGAGGTTTACATCCTGATTCTGCCGGCGTTCGGGATCTTCTCCGAAGTCATCTCGACCTTCACCGGCAAGCGTCTGTTTGGCCACCACTCGATGGTCTACGCATCGGGCGCGATCTCGATCCTGGGCTTCATGGTCTGGCTGCACCACTTCTTCACCATGGGTTCGGGTGCCAGCGTCAACGCCTTCTTCGGTCTGGCGACGATGCTGATTTCGATCCCGACGGGGGTGAAGCTATTCAACTGGCTGTTCACCATCTACCAGGGCCGTCTGCGTTTCACCAGCCAGGTGCTGTGGACCCTGGGCTTCATGGTGACCTTCGCCATCGGCGGCATGACCGGCGTACTGCTGGCCATCCCGGGTGCTGACTTCGTTCTGCACAACAGCCTGTTCGTGATCGCGCACTTCCATAACGTGATCATCGGCGGCGCGGTATTCGGTTACATCGCAGGCTTCGCCTTCTACTTCCCGAAAGCGTTCGGCTTCAAGCTGCATGAAGGTTGGGGCAAGGCTGCATTCTGGTTCTGGATCTCGGGCTTCTTCGTCGCGTTCATGCCGCTCTATGCACTGGGCTTCATGGGCATGACCCGTCGTCTGAACGCCACCACCAACCCTGAGTGGGTGCCGTACCTGTACGTCGCCATGTTCGGTGCGGTGATGATTGCCGTCGGTATCGCCTGCCAGCTGATCCAGCTCTATGTCAGCGTGCGTGATCGCAACAAGCCAGAGAACATGTGCGAACACGGCGACCCGTGGAATGCCCATACCCTGGAGTGGTCGACCTCGTCGCCACCACCGTTCTACAACTTTGCTGTGCTGCCAAAAGCGGAAACCATCGACCCGTTCACCGAAGCCAAGGAAAACGGCACCGCGTACAAGGCTCCGGCCAAGTACGAGCCGATCCACATGCCAAACAACACCGCCACCGGTGTGGTCATGGGTGCTCTGTTGACCGTGTTCGGTTTCGCGATGATCTGGCACATCTGGTGGTTGGCCATCGTTAGCCTGGTCGGCACCGTGGGTTACTTCGTTATCCATGCTGCACGTGATGATCAGGGCTATATGGTGCCGGTCGACGTGATCGAGCGCATCGAAGCCGAGCAGCACAAGCGTCTGGTAGCGGCCGGGAAAGTTCCAGCCACCGCCACCCGTGTTGAAACCTCGTTGGAACAGGCTTAAACCATGTCGAACTTAGTGACCAATGCTGGACACACCCATGTCGATGGACATGGGCACGATGACCATCACCACGACTCGGGCGAGATGACCGTATTCGGTTTCTGGCTCTACCTGATGACCGACTGCATCCTGTTTGCGTCGATCTTCGCGGCGTACGCGGTACTGGTTAACAACGTAGCGGGTGGCCCGTCGGGCCACGATATCTTCGAACTGCCATACGTACTGGGCGAAACCGCTCTGCTGCTGTTCAGTTCGATCACCTATGGCTTCGCCATGCTGGCGTTGTTCAAGGGCAAGAAGAACCAGGTGCTGGGCTGGCTGGGCATGACCTTCCTGTTCGGTGCCGGCTTCATCGGCATGGAGATCAACGAGTTCCACGTACTGATCTCCGAAGGCTTCGGCCCTAGCCGCAGCGGCTTCCTGTCCGGGTTCTTCACCCTGGTCGGCACCCACGGTCTGCACGTGACCAGCGGTCTGATCTGGATGGCGATCATGATGTACCAGGTGCAGAAAAACGGCCTGACGGCGACCAACAAGACCCGTCTGAGCTGCCTGAGCCTGTTCTGGCACTTCCTGGACGTTGTGTGGATCTGCGTATTCACGGTTGTTTATCTGATGGGGACTATGTAAATGGCTAACGCTCATTCCCACGATGGCCACGAAGCCAACCACGGCAGCGTAAAGTCCTACGCCATCGGCTTCATCCTGTCGGTGATCCTGACCGTCATTCCTTTCGGCCTGGTGATGTACCCGTCGCTGCCGAAAGCCCTGACCCTGTGGATCGTACTGGCCTTCGCAGTCATCCAGGTGCTGGTGCACTTGGTGTACTTCCTCCACCTGGACCGTTCGGCGGCGCAGCGTAACAACGTCATTGCGTTTGTTTTCGCCGCGATCGTAATCGTCCTGTTGGTAGGCCTGTCGCTGTGGATCATGTTCAGCATCCACACCAACATGATGGCGCACTGAGGTAAGTCCGGATGTCCTTGAAGCACTTTATCCAAATCACCAAACCGGGGATCATTTTCGGTAACGTGCTTTCAGTGGCAGGCGGATTTTTCCTGGCCTCCAAAGGGCATGTCGATCTGGCCATCTTCCTGGCTGCGATGATCGGCACGTCCCTGGTGGTGGCCTCCGGTTGCGTGTTCAACAACTGCATCGACCGCGACATCGACCTGAAGATGGAACGCACCAAGAACCGGGCGCTGGTCCAGGGCTTGATCTCCCTGAAGCTGGCCCTGGTTTTTGCGACCATCCTTGGTGTTTTCGGCGTTGCACTGTTGTACAAGGTGGCCAACCCGTTGGCCGCGCTGTTCGCGGTAATCGGTTTTGTCATCTACGTCGGTTTCTACAGCCTGTACCTCAAGCGCAAGTCGGTTCACGGCACGCTGGTGGGCAGCCTGTCGGGGGCGATGCCGCCGGTGATTGGCTACGTGGCTGTGACGAACAGCTTCGACATGGCCGCACTGACGCTGCTGGTGATGTTCAGCCTGTGGCAGATGCCGCATTCCTACGCCATCGCAATCTTCCGCTTCAACGATTACCTGGCCGCGTCGATTCCGGTGTTGCCGGTGAAGCGCGGGATTCAAGTGGCCAAGAAGCACATCCTGCTCTACATCCTGGCGTTCCTCATAGCGACCTTGATGCTGACCTTCAGCGGCTACGCCGGCATGAGCTACCTCGCCGTCGCCGCGGCCATGGGCATGTACTGGTTGTACATGGCCTGGACCGGTTACAAGGCAGTGGATGACACGGTCTGGGCACGCAAGCTGTTCGTGTTCTCGATCTTCACCATTACTGCGTTGAGCGTGATGATGTCGCTGGATTTTAAAGTGCCGAGTGAGCTGTTGCTGACTTACGCGCCTTAAGCTTCGAATGCTGTAAAGAAAAGCCCCGCCCTTCGAGAGAGGAGCGGGGCTTTTTATTGGGTTCTATTTGACGGACCGTGTCATCCCTATCGCGAGCAGGCTCGCGATGGATGCGCCGCGGTGTATCAGGAAAAAGTTAATAAGCGAACAGGCAATAAAAATCCCCGCACTGATGGCGGGGATTTTTATGTGCAGCGTTTAGCGTTACTGCGCGGCGATGCTGTAGCCGTCGAACGCGGTTTGCTGTTGAAGCGCAGTGATGATGTTCTTGCGGTTGACCGCTTGTTCGGCCCCGGCATTGTCCAGGAACGTTTCGCTTTCCAGCTCGGCTTCATCGCCTTCGCCGACGAAAGTGAAGCCCAGGAATTCCAGCGCTTCACGGTCAACGTTCAGGCGCGAGCGCGGGGTGCGCAGGGGCAGGGTGACGCTGATGCCGTCCTTGCTGATGGTGAACACTTCGACTTCTTTCTTGGCGCGAGCCGCTTTGCTCTTGCCGCTGCTCGGGTTGCTGATGGCCTGGTGAGTCTGGTTCAGTACCTTCAGCGCCAGGCCATAGACGATTTCCTGAAACGCTGGGTCGTCCTTGAAGCTGGACAGAATGCGGCTGATCGGGAATTTACTGCTCAAGTCTTCCAGGGCAGCAATGTCGGCCGCTTCGGCGTCTTTCAGTTGCTTGAGTTCGCCCATCAATTCGTAGGCTTTGTCGTCGTCGAAGCTGTCATGAGCCTGGCGAATCGCGGTGCGCAGTTCGCGGATCTGGTCGCTTTCCCGGGTGGATTGAAAAGCGTCCAGAACCATCTCGCTGATGGTCTTGGCCTGAGGCACATGCTGTGAAAGATTGATGGAGTTTTCGTATTCCGCTTTGGACGACAAGGTGACTACGGATTCAGCGGTATTGGAATCGGACATTGAAATTTCACTACTTCTTTAACTTGGATTGAGGCGAGAAAGCACGAAGCCTTTTCAGGGCGCCTAATCTATTGGACCGAGGCTGCGTTGTCACGGATGAACCGGTGGCTGGTCAGTATTTTTGCCAGCGCTGTCGACTATTTCCCCATCGAATTTATATTCATCGAGCGAGCCACACATTGTTCCGCTGTTTGCTCATCCACCGGCAAGGAGAAACGAAAGGTCGCACCGCGTCCAGGCACATCGATCAGCTCAATCTCACGACCGTGCAATTGCAGGATCCGATGAACGATCCGCAGCCCCAGGCCGCCATCGCGTCGTGCGCCGCCAATGTTGAACGGACGCAGGAACAGACCTTCGCGCAACTCAGGGGCGATGCCGGGGCCGGTGTCGCTGACGGTCACTTCAATAAAAGCCCCCTGAGGACGGAGGCTGAGTTCGATTTCTCCGCCTTGGGGGGTGTGACGCAGGGCGTTGTCGAACAGATTGGTCAGCACCCGTTCGATCAGCCCCAGATCGGCGCAGGCCACCGCGACGTTGGGGGCGAACGTGGCCTTGAGCTCGATCTGGCGTGCTTCGGCGCTGAGTTCGAATTTCTGAATGATGTCCTGCACCAGATCGGTCAGGGAGAAGCGCTCCAGCACTGGTTGCACGAAACCGTGTTCCAGCCGCACCAATTCCAGCAGTGATTGCGCCAAGCCACCGACTTTGCGGCTTTGATCCAGGGCGATCCCCAGATAACGGCGGCGGTCGGCAGTGGACAACGTGGCGTCCTTGAGCGACAGGGTTTCAAGGTAACCATGCAGCGAGGCCAGTGGTGTGCGCAGGTCGTGGGAAATGTTCGCCACCAGTTCGCGACGCTCCTGATCCTGGCGGGTCAGCGAGTTCCATTGTTCACCGAGACGCGCTTGCATCTGTCGGAAGGCGGCGTCGAGTACGGCAATTTCATCGTGGCTGGCGGTTTTTTTTACCGGCTCTGGCTCGGGCGAGGCGGGCGGCGCCGACGGAACGCCATTGATATCGAACTGACTGACTTTCTCGGTCAAGCGGCGCAATGGCCGGGTGATCAGGGCAAATGCCGTGAGGCCGGCAATCAGGCACAGCAACGCCACCAACCCGATTGATAACAACGCGGTATTGAGCGCCGCGCTGGTGGCGCCGCGTTCGGCAAAGCGGTCGTGCTCCTCGCTGAGCAATACTACATAGAGATAACCGGCCGGTTGACCGTTGACCCGCAATGGCGCGGCGCTGAACACCTTGCTGCCATCGACGCTGCGCGGATCGTCGCCGAGAATCGGCAGGGCCTCGCCTTTGAGCAAACGCTGGATCGGCGCCAGATCGACCCGCTCCCGGCGTATTCGGCCTTCGGGCGCGGCGCTGCCGACAATCCGGCCTCCAGTGTCGAGCAGATAGACCTCGACACTGGGGTTGACCAGCATCAGCTGACTGAACAATTCACGCACGGCATTGGGCATCGGGCCATTGCGGTCCATCAGTACAGTGTCGTGGGCGATGTGTTGCGCCAGATCCCGCGACAACCCCTGCACCACTTCCAGTTCATGCATGTGGTTGGAGCGCACCTGCATCCATACCGAGGTGCCGCTGCACACCAGCAACAGCACGGCGAACACCAGGGACAGGCGTTGGGTCAGGGTCAATCTCATGGCTGCTCTCCGCTCGTCGCGAATTTGTAACCACGACCCCACACGGTGAGGATGCGCGCCGGTTGCGCCGGATCGGCCTCGATCTTGGCCCGCAGGCGGTTGATGTGGGTATTCACCGTGTGTTCGTAGCCTTCATGGCTATAGCCCCACACCGCGTTGAGCAGGTCCATGCGCGAGAAGACCTTGCCGGGCTGGCGGACAAAGAAGTACAGCAGGTCGAACTCCCGCGGCGTAAGGTCAAGGCGACGGCCATCGAGGGATACTTCGCGGGTGATCGGGTCGATGGACAGGCCATCGCTGATCAGGCTGCCAGCGTCCATTTTCAGGTTGCGGGCCATGGCGTCGACCCGTCGCAGCAATGCCTTGACCCGTGCCACCAGCTCTAGCATGGAAAAGGGTTTGGCCAGGTAATCGTCGGCACCGAGCTCCAGCCCCAGAATCCGATGGACTTCGCTGGAGCGCGCACTGGTGATGATGATCGGTGTATAGCGGGCCATGGCCCGGGCGCGGCGGCAGATTTCCAGGCCGTCGACGCCGGGCAGCATCAGGTCGAGAATCAGTGCATCCCAGCTTCCTTGCTGCAGCAGTCGCATGCCCTCATCGCCGTCGGCGCAGTGCACCACCTCGAACTGCTCATCGCGAAGATGCAGGCAGATAAGGTCGGCGATATGCAGGTCGTCCTCGACCACCAGGACGCGCTTGGTCTGTTCCATGGAGCTCAATCCTTTGTGACGCAATGAACACATTGTGCGGGTTTTCCTGAGGCTGAGTTATCACGAATTGTTTAACTCCTCGTGAGGATTTGGCGATCAACTCAAGCCTAGGCTGTGTTCCATGCAAGGCATCTGGAATTTTGGAGAAGGCCCATGTTTTCACGGCGACAGTTTCTTGTAGCGAGCGGCGGGCTGGGGGCTGCAGCCCTGGTGATCGGTGTATTGCCAAAATTTTCCGCAAGCGTCGCGCTGATCGATGAGGCCCGCGCGGCTGAGGTTTTCGAGGTGACCCACAGCGACAGCGAATGGCGCGCCATGCTCAGCGCCGAACAATACGAGATCTTGCGCGAAGAGGGCACTGAACGGGCTTACAGCAGCCCGCTGAACAACGAGCACCGCAAGGGCGTTTTTGCCTGCGCCGGTTGTGATTTGCCGTTGTTTTCTTCCGACACCAAGTTCGAGAGCCGCACTGGATGGCCGAGCTTCTGGGCACCACTGGACAACGCGGTCGCCACCCGTCAGGACCGCTCCTTCGGCGTGCTGCGCGAAGAGGTCCACTGCCGTCGTTGCGGCGGTCACTTGGGTCATGTTTTCGACGACGGGCCAAAGCCAACCGGTCTGCGCTACTGCATGAATGGCCTGGCGCTGACTTTCAAGCCACAGGCGTAATCCATGGGCACTTCCTTTCACTCACTTCGCGCAGGTCGACATTATGTGGCTTCTGGTCCTCGCTTATCTCGGTGGTGTGCTGACGATCATCAGCCCGTGCATTCTCCCGGTATTGCCCTTTGTCTTCGCTCGCACCGGGCAGCCGTTTATGAAGAGTGGCTTGCCGCTGCTGGCGGGGATGGCCCTGACCTTCGCGCTCGTCGCCTCGTTGGCGGCGGTGGGCGGCGGTTGGGTGGTGCAAGTCAATCAGTACGGTCGCTGGCTCGCGTTGCTGTTCGTTGCACTGTTCGGGCTGACGCTGTTGCTGCCCCGGTTGGCCGAGCGCTTGACGCGTCCACTGGTGGCGGCCGGCGGTCGGCTGTCGGAAGCCGCGGCTGCCGATACCCGGCCGCGTCCCGGCGCTTCGTTGCTGATCGGTGTCGCCACGGGCCTGCTCTGGGCGCCCTGCGCCGGGCCGATTCTGGGCCTGCTACTGACTGGCGCGGCGCTGCAAGGAGCAAACATCGCCACCACACTGTTGCTACTGGCTTACGCGGCCGGTGCGGCTACCTCTCTCGCCGCGGCACTGCTGCTGGGCGGTAAAGTCTTCGCCGCAATGAAGCGCTCGATAGGCGCCGGCGAGTGGCTGCGTCGAGGCTTGGGGGGGGCGATGCTGGCCGGCGTAGTGGCGATCGCCTTGGGGCTGGATACCGGGATTCTGGCGCGGGTCTCGACGGCATCCACCGGCGATATCGAGCAGGCGCTGGTAAACCGATTGGCCGGTAAGTTGCCCACCGACAGTGGGGCGATGATGTCGCAGATTCCACGGGACGGGGATCAACCCGTCGGCAGCATGAAAATGACCGCCAAGATACCGGGTGAACTGCCGATTGAAGGCAACCTTCCATCGCTGGGCGGCGCTGTGCAATGGCTCAATTCACCCCCTTTCACCGCCCAGGCCTTGAAGGGCAAGGTTGTGCTGGTGGATTTCTGGACTTACTCCTGCATCAACTGCCTGCGCACCCTGCCGTATGTGAAAGCCTGGGCCGAGAAGTATCGTGATCAGGGCTTGGTGGTGATCGGCGTCCATACGCCCGAGTTTGCCTTCGAACGAGATGTAGGCAACGTCACCAAAGCCATGAAAGACCTGGGCATCACTTATCCGGTGGCAATCGATAACGACTACAAGGTCTGGCGTGCTTTCAACAACCAATACTGGCCAGCACACTATTTTGCCGATGCTCAGGGGCGCATTCGTTATCACCACTTTGGCGAAGGCAAATACGCCGAATCGGAGCGAGTGATTCAGCAACTGTTACGTGAGACGGGCGCCGCGAAAGTCGCGGACGGGCTGATCAATGCTCGTGCCGAGGGTGTCCAGCTCGCCCCGAACATGAATGAAGTGCGATCGCCGGAAACCTATGTCGGCTACCGACGGGCGGAGCATTTCGTTGCTGATATTGATCTGGCGCCAGACAAGGTGATGGCCTATAGCCCACCGTCACAACTGGCCCTCAATAACTGGAGCCTGGATGGCCAATGGACTGTCGGTCCGGAGCGGGCCGTTTCAAACGCCCCGGCCAGTCGTATCGTCTACCGCTTCCATGCTCGCGACTTGCATCTGGTATTGGGCCCCGGTGCTGATGGCAAACCGGTGCGTTTCAAAGTGTTGATTGACGGCAAGCCCCCAGGTGATGCCCATGGTGTCGACGTGGCGCCCGATGGCAGCGGCAGCGTTATCGAACAGCGGTTGTATCAATTGGTACGCCAAACCGCAGGCGTAAAGGACCGGACATTCAGCATTGAGTTTCTCGATCCCGGTGTGTCGGCGTATGCATTTACGTTTGGTTGATAGCCCCATTCACTCAGGAGACAAGCCATGAAAACCCTATATAACTGGCGTCGCACCCTGCTGGGATTGGCCGCCGCCGGTGTTATCGGTCAGTGCGCAGCGTTCTCTTTCGGAGGCACCGAAGAGGCGGTCATCATTCCGCCACCCACGCTCGACGAGAACACTCAAGCACGCAGTGAAACGGCAATTTTTGCGGGCGGCTGCTTCTGGGGCGTCCAAGGGGTATTTCAACACGTCAAAGGGGTGAAGAATGCCGTTTCCGGCTACGCGGGCGGCACCGCTGACACCGCTCAATACGAGCGGGTCAGCAACGGCGATACCGGTCATGCGGAGGCTGTCGAAGTCACCTACGATCCCGCTCAAGTCAGTTATGGCAGCCTGTTGCAGATCTATTTCTCGGTGGCCCACAACCCCACCGAACTTAACCGCCAGGGGCCGGACCGCGGCACTCAGTATCGATCAGCGCTTTTCCTGAAAAGCGCTGAACAGCAACGTGTCGCCCAGGCCTACATCGCGCAACTCGACGCCGCCCATTCGTTCAACAAACCCATCGTGACCAAACTGGAAACCTACAACGGCTTCTATCCGGCAGAGGAGGAACATCAGGACTTCCTGACCGAGCACCCGACGTACCCCTACATCGTGATCAATGACCTGCCGAAAGTGGCGCAGTTGAAGCAGTTGTATCCGGATCGGTATCAGGAGAAGCCGGTGTTGGTGAAGGCTGGTCAATAGTGCATTGGCTACTTCAAGCGTGAGCGTTCCATCGCAATGGTCGACGTTTCAAAGCCCAGCTTTGAAAAGAAATCCGAAGCACCTTCACGGCCTGCTCGCAGAACCCAGGTAATGGCGGTGTTGTCGCCCATGACATGCTCAACCAGCGCGCGACCGACGCCTTCACGTCGAGTTTGCTCGCACGGGTGTACTCATCCCGAAATCACATTCTTGCCTGCGATCTTGGACCGATACAACGCCTGATCGGCCCTGGCCAGCAAACCGGTTTGTTGTTCTTCTTCAAAACGTTGCACCACGCCAAAACTCATAGTGACTTGATAGTCCCCGACCGGCAGCAGGCTCGACAGGCCATGACGGATTCTTTCTGCGAGTGCCCTGGCGTCGGCCAACAAAGTATTGGGCAGGATCAGGATGAATTCGTCACCGCCCCAACGCGCCAACAGATCGCCTTCGCGCACGCAGTGCTTCACACACTCGATTGCTTGCACCAACGCTGCATCTCCCAAGGCGTGGCCGTAGTGATCGTTGATGTTTTTGAAGTCATCAAGGTCCATGGCGATCAGCGAAAGAGGCTGGCGAAAGCGTTGGGCGCGGTCGCATTCCTTGGGTAGGGTTTTTTCCAGTCGATAGCGATTGGCGATGCCGGTCAGCACATCGGTTTCTGCCAGTTTGCGGTTTTCTTCGAGTTGAATTTGTAACTGCTGATTGACCCGGGACAACTCCCGAGTGCGTTCTTCGACGATGGCTTCCAGGGATTGATTACGTCGCTCCAGTTCTTCGAACAGGCGTTTCTTGTCTTCGATGCTGCGGTGCGCGCCGATCATTCGCGCCACCGAGCCATCGGCATTACGTGCCAGCACGTAGCCACGATCTTCGATCCAGGTGTAAGTGCCGTCGCG
This sequence comes from Pseudomonas cucumis, assembly GCF_030687935.1. Lineage (GTDB taxonomy): Bacteria > Pseudomonadota > Gammaproteobacteria > Pseudomonadales > Pseudomonadaceae > Aquipseudomonas > Aquipseudomonas cucumis. The sequence continues at coordinate 1,096,659 of NZ_CP117454.1, forward strand.
CATGCGGCAGCGATACTCGGCCTGATAACCGGGAGCCCGCTGATCCAGGTAGTCATCAAACAGCGCCATGACCCGCGAATAATCATCGGGGTGGATCACGTTTTCCCAGGTCAACACGTTGTTATCCAGGGAATGAGGCGTATAGCCGAGCATCTCGTACCACCCGGGGTTGCGGTAGACGAACCCGGTGTTGGCGTTCCAGTCCCAGATGCCATCGCTGACCAGTTCCAGAATGGTGTGCAGCATGTCTTCGTTAAAATCTGACAGATTGAACTTCAATGGCTCGATATTCGATGCCTCACCCATCACCGGTCTCCCTGTCGTCCCTGATATCAACGTGACTCGTCAGTCGCGGAGATTAGTTCATGGCGTATTCCCCCGGCTAGTGTTTGCCCCACCACTGCAGTGCAAAGTCGACGAAGCTGCGCAATTTCGGCAAACGGTAGCGGTCCTGGGCGTACACCAGGTTCATCGGCCGACTTGGCAGTTGGTAGTCCTGCATCAAGGCCACCAGTTTTCCGTCCCGAAGGTCTTGCTCCACCAGCGCATCGGGCATCATCACGATGCCCATGCCGGTTCGCGCCGCTTGATGCAGGCCCGCCGAGCTGTTGATCAGCATCGGCCCGCTTACCTCCACCATGACTTCGCCTTCGGGTCCTTTCAGGCGCCATTGTTTTTCTACCGAGTGCCAGTCATCTCCGGCCGGGTAGGCGAAGGCCAGGCAGTCATGGTGTTGCAGGTCGGCGGGTTTTTCCGGTGTGCCTCGACGCGCCAGATAATCCTTGGATGCGCACAGGGTCATCGTGTAGTCGATGAGTGGGCGAGAAATCATATTGGACAGTTCGGTCGTGCCCAAGCGAATCGCCACGTCGAAACCGTTGTCGAGCAGATCCAGGCGCTGGTTGGTCAAGACGACGTCGAGTTTGACCTGCGGACAGCGCAGGGCGAATTCGCTCAAGGCCGGCGCCAGCCGTTCGGTGCCAAAGGTCAAAGGTGCGGTGATGCGCAGGGTGCCGCTCGGCTCATCGAGGGTCTGTTCGGCCAAACGTTCGGAATCGGCCACCAACCCCAATACTTCGAGACAACGTTGATAGTACGCCGTGCCGAACTCCGTCAGCCTCTGGCGTCGTGTCGTACGGTTGAGAAGGCGCACACCCAGACGTTGCTCCAGGGCTCGAAGATGATTGCCGACCATGGTCGTGGACATTTCGCACTGCAAAGCGGCGGCGGTCATGCTGCCGGCTTCCACCACTCTTACGTAAACGGTCATTGCCTGGAACAAATCCATTATCAAGCTCAGCTTTAAAATGATTGAAGTGTTGCAGTATTTATCCAGCTCAGGTGGCTAACCATACTGCAAAAACACCGACTATTAATGGAGTTTGATGTCATGACCGCCGCCTGCCTGATGAGCACCTACCAACCCTTGGCCCTGAGTTTCAGCAAAGGCCTGGGCACGCGCTTGTGGGATCAGGCCGGTCGCGAATATCTGGACGCAGTGGCGGGGGTAGCAGTGACCAACGTCGGCCATTCCCATCCGCGAATTGTGGAGGCCATCAGCGAGCAAGCCGGGCTGCTGTTACATACCTCCAATCTGTACAGCATCGACTGGCAACAGCGGCTGGCGCAGAAACTGGTTCGGCTGTCGGGCATGGATCGGGCGTTCTTCAACAATTCCGGTGCCGAAGCCAACGAAACAGCACTGAAACTTGCGCGGCTTTACGGCTGGCACAAAGGCATCGAGCAACCGCTGGTGGTGGTCATGGAAAACGCCTTTCACGGCCGTACTCTTGGCACCTTGTCCGCCAGTGATGGGCCGGCGGTGAGGTTGGGGTTTAACGAATTGCCGGGGAATTTCATTAAAGTGCCGTTCGGCGACCTCGCGGCGCTGGAGGCGGTGCAACAAGCCCACGGCCCGCGCATCGTGGCGATTCTGATGGAACCGATTCAGGGCGAAAGCGGTGTGCAAGTGGCGCCGCCCGGATATCTCAAAGCGGTGCGCGAACTGTGCAACCGGCGCGCCTGGCTGCTGATGCTCGACGAGATCCAGACTGGCATCGGCCGTACCGGCCAGTGGTTTGCGTTCCAGCACGAAGGCATCATCCCGGACGTCATGACCTTGGCCAAAGGCCTCGGTAACGGCATCCCTATTGGTGCCTGTCTGGCCCGGGGCAAAGCAGCTGACCTGTTCACCCCCGGCAGCCACGGCAGCACGTTCGGCGGAAACCCGCTGGCATGCCGCGTGGGGTGCACCGTGCTGGAGATCATTGAGGAACAGGGCCTGCTGGAGAACGCCAAACTGCAGGGAGAACGTTTGCTCGCCAGATTGCGCATCGAATTGGCCGATGACCCCAACGTCCTGGCAATTCGCGGTCAGGGTTTAATGATCGGCATCGAACTCAAACAACCGATCCGCGACCTGACCCTGATTGCAGCCCGCGATCACGGCTTGCTGATCAACGTGACACGGGGCAAGACCATTCGCCTGCTGCCACCGTTGACGATTGATGAGCGGGAAGTGGAGATGATTGTCAGAGGGGTGTGTCGGGCGGTGAGCGCAGCCTGATTTCTATTGGATGTACGCATTTACCCTACAGAATCGGTGCCAGCGTCAGTGGAATCAGGAGCGATCAGTCGGTTTGTTCCATCGTACTGACGAAAGCCGTGACTTCAGCCCGGTCCATCAGTTGAAGTTTCGAACCGTCAAACCCTTCGAACAAACGCTGATGCGCGACAAATCCACTGGACCCTTCACGAGTACGGTAGCGGCCGGCCCATTCCAGTAACGCGAACAGCAATTCGTCGTTGTCGTCCCGCTTCGACTCTCGCAGGCGAATATTATTGACGCAATCTTCATCCTCCAGACACAGCCAGATCAGCAATGTTGCCTGTTCCACAAGTTCACTGACCATCCAGCCGTAAACGCCCTCGATAACCCAGCGTTGTTCACTGGCTGCCACCCGCGCCATTCCCAGCGCTTCGGCGCGGGGGCGAGGGATGCTGTGTTCATCGGATATCCAGTGAATCAGGTCGAGATCGATCCAGGGTACTTGCAGTTGCTCGGCCAGTCGTTTGGCCAGCCAACTCTTGCCCGAGCCGGAATTGCCGATGATCAGGGTTCGGGTGAGGTTCAGGGTGGGCGGGTGATGTGTGCTCATGGCAACTCGGGCGAAGTCAGTCAACCATTTCGGAACTTTCAGGCGCAATCATCCGCGTCTTCGGTGATCCATCCGCATTGAATTGATAAATATCCTGCGGCTGGCCCTTTTCATTGAAGAACACTTGGCCGATCCCTGCCGAGTTCCACAGCCGTTCACCCGCTTCGGCGTGCTCGGGAATGTGCGGAACAATGCGCATGCGTCGACGCTTGGTCAGCCAGTTGAGGGGCGAGCGGGGCGAGTAGAGCCAGCGGTTGAGGCGGTCGAACCATTCGAGCAGGGCGGACGGGAATTCGTTTTTGATGCCGCTGCTGGTGATCTGCCAGATTCGTGGGCCGGCCTTTCGGTATCGGATCAATACTTCGTAGACGAAGGAATAATGCACATCGCCGGACAGCACCACGTAGTTACCGGGCGTGCGGGAGTGTCGGAAAATGTTCAGGATCACTTGGGCCGCGCCGCGATGGGCCATCCAGTTTTCGGCATCCACCAACAGTGGATAACCGCACCAGCTAAACACCCGTTGCACGGTTTCGATCAGTTTGACGCCGAAAATCGGCGCCGGCGAAACGATGATCGCCGAGGGATGATCGAGCAATTCCTGTTGCAGCTCGCTGAGCGCTTCCCAGTCCAGCAGGCCGGACGGTTGCTTGAGCGTCATCTCGCTGCGCCAGCGACGAGTGCGGGTGTCGAGCACCACCAGCGCAGGGCGGGTGGGCAGCACGTAATGCCACTTCTGAAAGCTCAGCAGCTCATCGATCAAGCTATCCTGGACGTCGCTGTCGAGGTAATGGTCTTGCCCAGGGGCACTCAATAGTCGGGTTTTTTCCAGCATGCCGCCAAACGCGTCCGGGTTGTTGCCCCAGCCTTGGCACAGCATATAAGCGAGCAGCGCGTTGCCGATGATGCGCTTGGAGAACGGATGGCCGTAGGCCGTTTCCTCCCATTGTGCGGAAAGATTCCAGTCATCGGTAATATCGTGGTCGTCGAAAATCATCAGGCACGGCAGGTGCGCCATCGCTCGTCCAACACCACCCAGTCCTTTCTTGAACTCATCGATGCGCGTCTGCTCCAGGGCATAACGCTTGCGTCGTTCGGGCGTCAGTGCCGGTGGTTGCGGCGCGATCAGTGTCCAGGACGTTGGTGACCATACTAATAGGTACATGGCCATGACCTCGGCAAAGGTCACCAAATGGTTGTCGGCGCTGCTACTGGTAAAAATCGGCTTACGCGCTCCACCGAAAAATCGTTCGCGCAGGGTTTCGTTGCTCTCAAGCGCCGGTAACAAATCCGCACGATGGTAGTAACTGGCCGGGTGTTCGTAGAGTTTGGCGCTATCGCTGACCACTGCACCGTCGAGGTGTTCGTCGAACAGCCCCAGACGCTCGATCAAGGCATGAATTGCCCGCAACATCGGCCCCGCGACATCATCCGCATACACCTGATCACCGCTCATTATTAATAGCGCGGGGCGCTTGCAAGCGTCCGGCTCGGACTCCAGCAACCGATCGACGCACAACAAACCATCGGCCGCCGGATGGTGGGGTTTACGGCAGGAGCCATGCAGCAACTGATCAATCCGTGAGCGCAACACGAAATTCGGACAACGCGCTTCGCCATATAGTAGATCAGGCGCCCATTCGAGGATGCCCGACTGAGCGCCATCCGCTTCGATGATCAGCAGGTCGTACTCGATCAACGTGTCGCAGGGCAGGGCGGCATCCAGTGGCACATCAATCAAATGAACGAAGGCATGCGTACCGACAGGGATGATCGTGCATTGCCCCGCATCGAGACGGATGTCGATTCCTTGCAGACGCAGCGTTAGCGTCAGCGCACGGGAGCCCACCAGCCACAGCAGCAGTCGCGTGGGTTCCAGGCGCCGTAATAGCGGACCGACGAGGACTGGTGGCAATGGAGAGTGATCGGCGGGCAATGGCAAAGGTGCGGACATCCTGGTTAAAGACTCTTGGTGCAGAGAGGCGGGCGATGATAGCGCAGACGGTGGCGAGGACTGTCTGATAGCCAATGGCTTATACCTGAATCACAACGAAGATCGCTTCGCACAACACATCTGCCAAAGGAGCTGTGATGGACGCATGCTGGTTTCACCCTCTCTGGAGCCGGGTTAAAATTAATCGCAGCAGGTGGTTGACCATGAAATTAAATGCTGTACTATTCGCCTCCCGCTAACGAGCATCTTGGATGTTTGTTTCGGGGCAAGTAGTTGAATCTTATGAAGAAAAACAAAGATTTTACTGCTTGACAGCAACAGAGGCTGCTGTAGAATGCGCGCCTCGGTTGAGACGAAAGATCTTAACCAACCGCTCTTTAACAACTGAATCAAGCAATTCGTGTGGGTGCTTGTGGAGTCAGACTGATAGTCAACAAGATTATCAGCATCACAAGTTGCTCCGCGAGAAATCAAAGATGTAACCAACGATTGCTGAGCCAAGTTTAGGGTTTCTTAAAAACCCAAAGATGTTTGAACTGAAGAGTTTGATCATGGCTCAGATTGAACGCTGGCGGCAGGCCTAACACATGCAAGTCGAGCGGCAGCACGGGTACTTGTACCTGGTGGCGAGCGGCGGACGGGTGAGTAATGCCTAGGAATCTGCCTGATAGTGGGGGATAACGCTCGGAAACGGACGCTAATACCGCATACGTCCTACGGGAGAAAGCAGGGGACCTTCGGGCCTTGCGCTATCAGATGAGCCTAGGTCGGATTAGCTAGTGGTGAGGAATGGCTCACCAAGGCGACGATCCGTAACTGGTCTGAGAGGATGATCAGTCACACTGGAACTGAGACACGGTCCAGACTCCTACGGGAGGCAGCAGTGGGGAATATTGGACAATGGGCGAAAGCCTGATCCAGCCATGCCGCGTGTGTGAAGAAGGTCTTCGGATTGTAAAGCACTTTAAGTTGGGAGGAAGGGCAGTTACCTAATACGTAATTGTTTTGACGTTACCGACAGAATAAGCACCGGCTAACTCTGTGCCAGCAGCCGCGGTAATACAGAGGGTGCAAGCGTTAATCGGAATTACTGGGCGTAAAGCGCGCGTAGGTGGTTCGTTAAGTTGGATGTGAAATCCCCGGGCTCAACCTGGGAACTGCATTCAAAACTGACGAGCTAGAGTATGGTAGAGGGTGGTGGAATTTCCTGTGTAGCGGTGAAATGCGTAGATATAGGAAGGAACACCAGTGGCGAAGGCGACCACCTGGACTGATACTGACACTGAGGTGCGAAAGCGTGGGGAGCAAACAGGATTAGATACCCTGGTAGTCCACGCCGTAAACGATGTCAACTAGCCGTTGGGAGCCTTGAGCTCTTAGTGGCGCAGCTAACGCATTAAGTTGACCGCCTGGGGAGTACGGCCGCAAGGTTAAAACTCAAATGATTGACGGGGGCCCGCACAAGCGGTGGAGCATGTGGTTTAATTCGAAGCAACGCGAAGAACCTTACCAGGCCTTGACATCCAATGAACTTTCCAGAGATGGATTGGTGCCTTCGGGAACATTGAGACAGGTGCTGCATGGCTGTCGTCAGCTCGTGTCGTGAGATGTTGGGTTAAGTCCCGTAACGAGCGCAACCCTTGTCCTTAGTTACCAGCACGTAATGGTGGGCACTCTAAGGAGACTGCCGGTGACAAACCGGAGGAAGGTGGGGATGACGTCAAGTCATCATGGCCCTTACGGCCTGGGCTACACACGTGCTACAATGGTCGGTACAGAGGGTTGCCAAGCCGCGAGGTGGAGCTAATCCCAGAAAACCGATCGTAGTCCGGATCGCAGTCTGCAACTCGACTGCGTGAAGTCGGAATCGCTAGTAATCGCGAATCAGAATGTCGCGGTGAATACGTTCCCGGGCCTTGTACACACCGCCCGTCACACCATGGGAGTGGGTTGCACCAGAAGTAGCTAGTCTAACCTTCGGGAGGACGGTTACCACGGTGTGATTCATGACTGGGGTGAAGTCGTAACAAGGTAGCCGTAGGGGAACCTGCGGCTGGATCACCTCCTTAATCGACGACATCAGCTGCTCCATAAGTTCCCACACGAATTGCTTGATTCATTGAAGAAGACGATAAGAAGCAGCCCGAAATTGGGTCTGTAGCTCAGTTGGTTAGAGCGCACCCCTGATAAGGGTGAGGTCGGCAGTTCGAATCTGCCCAGACCCACCAATTTTGTGTGGGAAACGCCTGTAGAAATACGGGGCCATAGCTCAGCTGGGAGAGCGCCTGCCTTGCACGCAGGAGGTCAACGGTTCGATCCCGTTTGGCTCCACCACTACTGCTTCTGTTTGTTGAAAGCTTAGAAATGAGCATTCCATCCTGGTGATGGTGAATGTTGATTTCTAGTCTTTGATTAGATCGTTCTTTAAAAATTTGGGTATGTGATAGAAAGATAGACTGATGGCCACTTTCACTGGTGGTGATCAGGCTAAGGTAAAATTTGTGAGTTTAATCGCGAATTTTCGGCGAATGTCGTCTTCACAGTATAACCAGATTGCTTGGGGTTATATGGTCAAGTGAAGAAGCGCATACGGTGGATGCCTTGGCAGTCAGAGGCGATGAAAGACGTGGTAGCCTGCGAAAAGCTTCGGGGAGTCGGCAAACAGACTTTGATCCGGAGATGTCTGAATGGGGGAACCCAGCCATCATAAGATGGTTATCTTAAGCTGAATACATAGGCTTAAGAGGCGAACCAGGGGAACTGAAACATCTAAGTACCCTGAGGAAAAGAAATCAACCGAGATTCCCTTAGTAGTGGCGAGCGAACGGGGACTAGCCCTTAAGTGGCTTTGAGATTAGCGGAACGCTCTGGAAAGTGCGGCCATAGTGGGTGATAGCCCTGTACGCGAAAATCTCTTGGTCATGAAATCGAGTAGGACGGAGCACGAGAAACTTTGTCTGAATATGGGGGGACCATCCTCCAAGGCTAAATACTACTGACTGACCGATAGTGAACTAGTACCGTGAGGGAAAGGCGAAAAGAACCCCGGAGAGGGGAGTGAAATAGATCCTGAAACCGTATGCGTACAAGCAGTGGGAGCCCACTTTGTTGGGTGACTGCGTACCTTTTGTATAATGGGTCAGCGACTTATTTTCAGTGGCGAGCTTAACCGAATAGGGGAGGCGTAGCGAAAGCGAGTCTTAATAGGGCGTCTAGTCGCTGGGAATAGACCCGAAACCGGGCGATCTATCCATGGGCAGGTTGAAGGTTGGGTAACACTAACTGGAGGACCGAACCGACTACCGTTGAAAAGTTAGCGGATGACCTGTGGATCGGAGTGAAAGGCTAATCAAGCTCGGAGATAGCTGGTTCTCCTCGAAAGCTATTTAGGTAGCGCCTCATGTATCACTGTAGGGGGTAGAGCACTGTTTCGGCTAGGGGGTCATCCCGACTTACCAAACCGATGCAAACTCCGAATACCTACAAGTGCCGAGCATGGGAGACACACGGCGGGTGCTAACGTCCGTCGTGAAAAGGGAAACAACCCAGACCGTCAGCTAAGGTCCCAAAGTTATGGTTAAGTGGGAAACGATGTGGGAAGGCTTAGACAGCTAGGAGGTTGGCTTAGAAGCAGCCACCCTTTAAAGAAAGCGTAATAGCTCACTAGTCGAGTCGGCCTGCGCGGAAGATGTAACGGGGCTCAAACCATACACCGAAGCTACGGGTATCACTTAGGTGATGCGGTAGAGGAGCGTTCTGTAAGCCTGTGAAGGTGAGTTGAGAAGCTTGCTGGAGGTATCAGAAGTGCGAATGCTGACATGAGTAACGACAATGGGTGTGAAAAACACCCACGCCGAAAGACCAAGGTTTCCTGCGCAACGTTAATCGACGCAGGGTTAGTCGGTCCCTAAGGCGAGGCTGAAAAGCGTAGTCGATGGAAAACAGGTTAATATTCCTGTACTTCTGGTTATTGCGATGGAGGGACGGAGAAGGCTAGGCCAGCTTGGCGTTGGTTGTCCAAGTTTAAGGTGGTAGGCTGAGATCTTAGGTAAATCCGGGATCTTAAGGCCGAGAGCTGATGACGAGTGTTCTTTTAGAACACGAAGTGGTTGATGCCATGCTTCCAAGAAAAGCTTCTAAGCTTCAGGTAACCAGGAACCGTACCCCAAACCGACACAGGTGGTTGGGTAGAGAATACCAAGGCGCTTGAGAGAACTCGGGTGAAGGAACTAGGCAAAATGGCACCGTAACTTCGGGAGAAGGTGCGCCGGTGAGGGTGAAGCATTTACTGCATAAGCCCACGCCGGTCGAAGATACCAGGCCGCTGCGACTGTTTATTAAAAACACAGCACTCTGCAAACACGAAAGTGGACGTATAGGGTGTGACGCCTGCCCGGTGCCGGAAGGTTAATTGATGGGGTTAGCTAACGCGAAGCTCTTGATCGAAGCCCCGGTAAACGGCGGCCGTAACTATAACGGTCCTAAGGTAGCGAAATTCCTTGTCGGGTAAGTTCCGACCTGCACGAATGGCGTAACGATGGCGGCGCTGTCTCCACCCGAGACTCAGTGAAATTGAAATCGCTGTGAAGATGCAGTGTATCCGCGGCTAGACGGAAAGACCCCGTGAACCTTTACTATAGCTTTGCACTGGACTTTGAATTTGCTTGTGTAGGATAGGTGGGAGGCTTTGAAGCGTGGACGCCAGTTCGCGTGGAGCCAACCTTGAAATACCACCCTGGCAACTTTGAGGTTCTAACTCAGGTCCGTTATCCGGATCGAGGACAGTGTATGGTGGGTAGTTTGACTGGGGCGGTCTCCTCCTAAAGAGTAACGGAGGAGTACGAAGGTGCGCTCAGACCGGTCGGAAATCGGTCGTAGAGTATAAAGGCAAAAGCGCGCTTGACTGCGAGACAGACACGTCGAGCAGGTACGAAAGTAGGTCTTAGTGATCCGGTGGTTCTGTATGGAAGGGCCATCGCTCAACGGATAAAAGGTACTCCGGGGATAACAGGCTGATACCGCCCAAGAGTTCATATCGACGGCGGTGTTTGGCACCTCGATGTCGGCTCATCACATCCTGGGGCTGAAGCCGGTCCCAAGGGTATGGCTGTTCGCCATTTAAAGTGGTACGCGAGCTGGGTTTAGAACGTCGTGAGACAGTTCGGTCCCTATCTGCCGTGGACGTTTGAGATTTGAGAGGGGCTGCTCCTAGTACGAGAGGACCGGAGTGGACGAACCTCTGGTGTTCCGGTTGTCACGCCAGTGGCATTGCCGGGTAGCTATGTTCGGAATAGATAACCGCTGAAAGCATCTAAGCGGGAAACTAGCCTCAAGATGAGATCTCACTGGGACCTTGAGTCCCCTGAAGGGCCGTCGAAGACTACGACGTTGATAGGTTGGGTGTGTAAGCGCTGTGAGGCGTTGAGCTAACCAATACTAATTGCCCGTGAGGCTTGACCATATAACACCCAAGCAATTTGCTGACCTGAAGAGGCGCCAGATTGCGGTGTGTGAAGACGAAACGAACCGAAAGTTCGAGATACTCACAAAACACACAAACTATCGCATACCCATTCGCTGGAGCGTGAGCCGTAAGGCAAACGAGCTGGCTACCGAATTTCTTGACGACCATAGAGCATTGGAACCACCTGATCCCATCCCGAACTCAGCAGTGAAACGATGCATCGCCGATGGTAGTGTGGGGTTTCCCCATGTGAGAGTAGGTCATCGTCAAGATTAAATTCCGAAACCCCTATCTGCGTAAGCAGGTAGGGGTTTTGTTTGTCCGCAGGGAAAAAAATTCTCCGGTGGCAGCACGCGACCGGAAAACTTCCATCCTCCGTATCGTCACCCTGAAAATCAAGACAACGATTGGCTGTCCGCTCTCAAGACACCTGCCTCACGCGGCGATGAGCTGGCTGAAGCGGATTCGCGCCCGAGACTGGCCGCAAGATACGGTTGCGCGCTGGATCGCTTTGACGATCATCCTGGCCATGCTCATCTCACTGGCGCTCAACGGGTTGTTTATCCAACTGGCCGGGGTTTGGGCCCGCCCGCCGTTGACCGAAATCGGCCTGCTGGAAAAAGCCGCCGCCATCACTCGCGTCATCGAGGCCGCTCCGGCGCCCCTGCGCCACTCATTGGCGCAAGCCGCCAACGAGAGCGGCTTCACTATCACCTGGCACCCTGATCGGCACGACCTCAATCTGCCGACAGTGGACGATCCGAAGTCTGACATCGGCTCGACCATCCTGCAGCCGATGCTCAGAGCCCCAGACCGGCGCATCGAAGCCTATGAACCGGCCGACTGGACGCAGCACACGGAAGACGCGCATTACGCGCTGCTGATCGAGCTATCGGATTCATCCTGGCTGATGTTCTCCGCACCCTCACGCAGTTGGGGGCTCGACGAAGCGCCACGCTACCTGATCGTGATTCTTCTGGTGCTAATCTCCACCGCATTGGTCGCGCTGATCGCCACCCGCCGCCTCGCCACCCCTTTGCAGCGCTTCGCCGAAGGCGCTCGCCGCTTCGGCACGGACTTCCGCGCCCCACCCATCGAACCGCTCGGCCCCCACGAAATCCGCCAGGCCATTCTCGCGTTCAACGCCATGCAGGCCCAGCTACAACACTTCATCCGCGACCGCACGCAAATGCTCGCCGCCATCTCCCACGACCTGCGCGCTCCTCTGACGCGGATGCGCTTGCGAGGCGAATTCATCGAAGACAGCGAGCAACAGCAGCGACTGTTTCGTGACGTGGATGAAATGCAGGCAATGATCAACTCGGCGCTGGAGTTCTTTCGCGATGATGCGCGGCTTGAACCGGCGACCCAGTTTGATCTGGCGGAACTGCTGCAAACGTTACTTGATGATTGCCGCGATCAGGGAATCGGGATTGCCTTTAGCGGGCCGTTGCGGCTGGTGTATTTCGGGCGTCCGTTGGGGCTTAAACGGGTAATTACCAACTTGCTCGATAACGCTATCAAGTACGGTAGTGGGCCGACGGTTGAACTGATCCCCGATGATGGACAGGTGCGGATCAAAATACTGGATTGTGGGCCGGGTATTCCGGATACGAGCCTTAAACAAGTATTTGTGCCGTTCTTCCGGATGGAAGGCTCGCGTAACAAAAGCACTGGGGGTGTTGGTTTGGGGTTATCGGCGGCGCGGGCGATTGTGCTGGAACACGGAGGCGAGCTGACACTGCGTAATCGGTCGATGGGCGGGTTGGAAGCGTTGGTGGTGTTGCCGGTGCATCCGGCGGCGTGAAGAAATGGATTGCCCCTTGGCCTGTTTTCACAGACCAAGGGGCAATCCAGGCGATCAAGTGAACCTAAGCCTCCCAGCCCGCCCCACTGACCGCCGCCTGCGCCAGCGGGTGCAAGTCTGCCCCCTGATGTGTCGTCTGCCAGGCCAGCAACTCCTTGCGCATACTGGGCGTCCAGTACATCTGCAGGTGATTACGCACGCCGAGCACGGCTTGTTGCTGGTCTGGTTCGCTGGCGAAGTACTGGGCGATCTGGTTGGCCATTTTGATCAGGTTGTCAGTGCTCATCGGCGTACCTCGGCTTTTCCGGCGGTGCGTGCCTGGCGGCGTTCGTCGAGCAGACGTTGTTGTTCGTCGCTGAATTCCTGATAGCGTTTTTGCCACTCGGAAGGGTGGTAGACGCGGCTGACTTCCACGGCGGTAACCTTGTACTCCGGACAGTTGGTGGCCCAGTCGGAGTTGTCGGTGGTGATGACGTTGGCCCCCGATTCAGGGAAGTGGAAGGTGGTGTACACCACGCCTGGGGCTACCCGTTCGGTGATCCGCGCACGCAGTACGGTTTGTCCGGCGCGGCTGCCTATGCCGACCCAGTCACCTTCGTTGATGCCACGGCTCTCGGCGTCGGTCGGGTGGATTTCCAGGCGGTCTTCGTGGTGCCAGGCGACGTTGTCGGTGCGCCGAGTCTGGGCGCCGACGTTGTACTGGCTGAGGATGCGCCCGGTGGTCAGCAGAAGGGGATAACGACTGTTGACCTTTTCCTCGGTGGGCACATAACCGGTGAGCATGAAGCGCCCCTTGCCGCGCACGAACTCGTTGATGTGCATGGTCGGCGTGCCGTCCGGTGCCGCGGCGTTGCACGGCCATTGCAGGCTGCCGTGGCGATCCAGTTCGGTGTAACTGACGTTGGTGAAAGTCGGCGTCAGGCTGGCGATTTCATCCATGATTTCTGACGGGTGCTGGTAGTGCATCGGGTAACCCAGGGCGTTGGCCAGGGCCACCGTGCCTTCCCAGTCGGCCTTGCCGCCCAGCGGCTCCATGACTTTGCGCACCCGGGAGATGCGCCGCTCGGCGTTGGTGAAGGTGCCGTCTTTTTCCAGGAACGAGCTGCCCGGCAGGAACACATGAGCGAACTTCGCGGTTTCGTTGAGGAAAATGTCCTGCACCACCACGCATTCCATCGCCGACAACGCCGCGGTGACGTGCTGGGTATTGGGATCACTTTGGGCAATGTCTTCGCCTTGGCAATACAAGCCCTTAAAGCTGCCGCCCAGGGCTGCCTCGAACATGTTGGGAATGCGCAGGCCCGGGTCGGGTTGCAGGGTGACGTTCCAGGCCTGTTCGAACTGCGCCCGTACCACCTCGTTGGAGATGTGCCGGTAGCCAGGCAACTCGTGGGGGAAGGAGCCCATGTCGCAGGAACCCTGAACGTTGTTCTGCCCACGTAGCGGGTTCACGCCCACGCCTTCGCGGCCGATGTTGCCGGTGGCCATGGCCAGGTTGGCGATGCCCATGACCGCGGTGCTGCCCTGGCTGTGCTCGGTAACGCCCAGGCCGTAGTAGATCGCCGCATTGCCGCCGGTGGCATACAGACGGGCGGCGGCGCGGATGTCGGCAGCGGCGACGCCGCAGATGGGGCCAAGGATTTCCGGCGAGTTTTCCGCGCGGCTGACAAACTCGCTCCAGCGGGCGAAATCACTGCCCTCGCAACGGACGTCGATAAAGGCCTGGTTGAGCAAGCCTTCGGTGACGATGACGTGGGCCAAGGCGTTGAGCATGGCGACGTTGGTGCCCGGGCGCAGGGCCAGGTGCAGTTCGGCGCGGGCATGCACCGAGTCCACCAGATCAATGCGTCGCGGGTCGATGACGATCAGCCGCGCGCCTTCACGCAAGCGGCGCTTGAGCTGGGAGGCGAACACCGGGTGGGCGTCGCTGGGGTTGGCGCCCATCACCAGGATCACGTCGGCCTGCATTACCGAGTCAAAACTCTGGGTGCCGGCGGACTCGCCCAGGGTTTGTTTCAAACCATAACCGGTCGGCGAGTGGCAGACCCGCGCACAGGTGTCGACGTTGTTGTTGCCGAACGCAGCACGCACCAGTTTTTGCACCAGGTAGGTTTCTTCGTTGGTGCAGCGGCTGGAGGTGATGCCACCAATGGAGTCGCGGCCGTATTTTTGCTGCAACCGGCGGAATTCGCTGGCGGCGTAGGTCACCGCTTCATCCCAGCTGACTTCCTGCCAAGGGTCATTGATGTGTTTGCGGATCATTGGCTTGGTAATGCGATCCGGGTGAGTGGCGTAGCCCCAGGCAAAGCGCCCTTTGACGCAAGAGTGGCCGTGGTTGGCCTGGCCGTTCTTGTCTGGAACCATGCGTACGACCTGGTCGCCTTTCATCTCGGCGCGGAACGAGCAGCCCACGCCGCAATAGGCGCACGTGGTGATCACGCTGTGTTCGGGCTGACCCAGTTCGACCACGCTTTTTTCCATCAGGGTCGCGGTGGGGCAGGCTTGCACACAGGCGCCGCAGGACACGCATTCGGAGTCGAGGAAGTTATCGCCACCGGCGGCGGCAACCCGGGATTCGAAACCGCGCCCGGTAATGGTCAGAGCAAAGGTGCCCTGGGTTTCTTCGCAGGCGCGCACGCAGCGGTTGCAGACGATGCACTTGCTCGGGTCGTAGTCGAAGTAGGGGTTGGAGGTGTCCTTCTGGTCGGCCAGATGGTTTTCACCTTCATAGCCGTAACGCACTTCCCGCAGGCCGACTTGGCCGGCCACGGTTTGCAGCTCGCAGTTGCCGTTGGCTGAGCAGGTCAGACAGTCCAGCGGGTGATCGGAGATGTACAGCTCCATGACGTTGCGGCGCAGGGTGGCGAGCTTCGGCGTTTGGGTGTGTACGCTCATGCCTTCGCTGACCGGCGTGGTGCAGGACGCGGGGTAGCCGCGCATGCCGTCGATCTCCACCAGGCACATGCGGCAGGAGCCGAAGGCTTCCAGGCTGTCGGTGGCACACAGTTTGGGAATGGTGGTGCCCAGCAGCGCGGCGGCGCGCATCACTGAGGTGCCTTCGGGCACGGTGATGCTTTGGCCGTCGATGTTCAGGGTGACCTGCACCTGACTTTCGCGGGCCGGGGTTCCCAAATCGATATCGGTTTTCGGGTCGAAGAGAGTGATCATTGGTCGGCCTCCGAGGACTGCAGACCGAAGTCGGCGGGGAAGTACTTGAGGGCGCTGACGACCGGATAGGAGGTCATGCCGCCCAACGCACACAGCGAACCGTATTGCAGGGTGTCGCACAGGTCCTTGAGGATGATCACCTGCTCATCACGACCGTTCTGGTCAGGCGCGGCCAGCAGGCGGTCAATCACCTCCACGCCCCGGGTCGAGCCGATGCGGCATGGGGTGCATTTGCCACAGGATTCCTCGGCGCAGAACTGCATGGCGAAGCGCGCCATGTGGGCCATGTCCAACGTGTCATCAGCCACCACCACACCACCGTGGCCGAGCATCGCGCCGATGGCGGCGAACGCTTCGTAATCCAGCGGTGTGTCGAATTGCGACGGTGGCACCCAGGCGCCGAGCGGGCCGCCCACCTGCGCGGCCTTCAGCGGTCGGCCACTGGCGGTGCCGCCGCCGTAGTCTTCCACCAGTTCCCGCAAGGTCAAGCCAAAGGCCCGCTCCACCAGACCGCCGTGACGAATATTGCCCGCCAGCTGGAAGGGCATGGTGCCCAGGGAACGGCCCATGCCGTAATCGCGATAGAACTGCGCGCCCTTGGCCAGAATCAGCGGCACCGAGGCCAGGGTCAGCACGTTGTGCACCAGCGTTGGCTGGCCGAACAGCCCCTGCAACGCGGGAATCGGCGGCTTGGCACGGACGATCCCGCGCTTGCCCTCGAGGGAGTCCAGCAGCGCGGTTTCCTCACCGCAGATGTAAGCGCCAGCACCGACCCGCACTTCCATATCGAAGGCCAGGCCGCTGCCACCGACATTGGCGCCGAGATAACCGTTGGACCGGGCAATCTCCAGCGCCGCACGCAGGGTGGCCACGGCCTGTGGATATTCCGAGCGCACATAGATGTAGCCGTAGGTGGCGCCGACGGTGATGCCGGCAATGGCCATGCCTTCGATCAGCAGGAAGGGGTCGCCTTCCATCAACATGCGGTCGGCAAAAGTGCCGGAGTCGCCTTCATCAGCGTTGCACACAATGTATTTCTGCGCCGCCTGGGTGGCGCGCACCGTGCGCCATTTGATCCCGGCGGGGAAGGCCGCGCCGCCACGGCCACGCAGGCCTGAATCGAACACTTCTGTCGCGGTCTCCTCACCGCCAATGGCGACGGCCCGGGTCAAGCCCTCGAAACCGCCATGATCCCGGTAATCGTCCAGGGACAGCGGCCGGGTAATGCCGGCGCGGGCAAACAGCAGGCGTTGTTGCGTCTTCAGATACGGCAATTCTTCCACCAGACCCAAGGCCAGCGGATGGTCGGACGACTCGCCTTGCAGCGCATCGAGCACCGACGGCACATCGGCAGCGGTCAGCGGACCGAAGCCGATACGGCCTTGCGGGGAGTCCACTTCCAGCAGTGGTTCCAGCCAGTACAGGCCGCGAGAACTGGTGCGTTGCAGGTCCAGCGGCAAACTGCGTTCCTGGGCCTGAGTGGCAAGGGCCACGGCCACCTCATCGGCGCCCACGGCGCGGGCGAGGGAATCACAGGGCAAATAGAGGCGCGGCATCATGCGTCCTCCCGGCAAGCATCGAGCAGGGCATCCAGACGCTCGGGGCTGAGCCGCGCATGCAGCTGACCATCCAGCTCCAGGGCAGGCGAACAGGCGCAGGCGCCGAGGCAATACACCGGACGCAGGCTGATATTGCCGTCGGCGCTGCTGCCGTGGTCGTCCAGTTGCAGACGTTCGCGCAACTGCGCCGCAAGCTGCTCGGCACCGCGGCTCTGGCAGGACTCGGCCCGACACAGACGCAGAATATGCCGGGCGGGGGGCGCGGTGCGGAAGTCATGGTAGAAACTGATCACCCCGCGAACCTCGGCCTGACTCAGGTTGAGCGCGTGGGCAATCTCGGGGATGGCGACATCGGGAATGTAACCGATGCCCTCCTGAATCTCATGAAGGATCGGCAACAGTGCGCCGGGGGAGCGCTTGTGGCGCTCCAACAGGCTGTTGACCATAGGCAGGTGCAACATCTCATCAGGCATACAGCATTCCTCACGATCACGGACAAACCAGGCGGTTGTCAGTTGTCCGAAAGTGTCGGCTGCGGCAGTCACACCACGTCACGGCATCGTGGCATTTTCAGGCCGTTGGCCAGGCACCCTGAGCGGGCATCTTGTTGGGCCCGGTGCGATCTTTGCCGCACCTCTTCAGGGCATAACAGGCAGCTTGCCATGCTGCCTTTGATTCATCTGCACCAAAGCGACGTGTTCGATTCTGTCTACGACTACCTATTAAGTCTAGAAGAGCGCAGCCAAAGGCGTTCGCTCACCGAGTATCTTTCAGGGAATCCTTGAGCGCGATGAGCGGGGTGTCAAAACACTCACTTGGCGAAAAGGATCATCACCCACAACACCGCCGTGGTCAGTGCCGCCAACACACTGCACGCTCCGGCGATCAAATGACGGACGACGGGATATTCAGACTGCTGGAGCCTGGCGATCACCAGAAGCCAGGTTCCGACAAAGGCCCCTAAAACCGCCATCATCGTATAGAAAATGAATACAACGCCCCGTACCGAGTTTCCTCCGGGGACAAACCATCTGTTGAACAGAATCAGCACGGCAATTCCGACAATAAAACTACCCACGGCACCCGTCAGGTTAGCGAGCCACAGATTCATGGCGCCACGGCTCCTCACCACCCCAATCCACATCCCCACTGTCGCAGCGAAAAACATCAACACGCCGATTAGCTGCATTCAATCCTTTTCCTTGTTAACAATTCCCCTGAAACCGCCTTTGGTCATCTTTGATGAGATGAGGCGATGGAGGAACGATATCAAACTGGTGGCTTTGGGCTGAAGGGCGTTGTTGGTTTGATGTGGGTGGATTCCGAGTTGGAGATTTGTTTTTCATCGAGGGGACGGTGAAGTTTGAATTCACCGGCAGGACATCGATGATGGAGCTTTCGACGCTAATTTCTCCGCATTTGCTGTGAGCTGAGTAATCGAAAGCCCCGACAATCTCGGGGCTAATGATGTCTGTCAGTCAAGCGCAATCCCTGTGGGAGCGGGCTTGCCCGCGAAAGCGCCAGGTCAGCCAACATCAATGCTGAGTGCACCGCCGTCATCGCAAGCAGTTGGCTCCCACAGGCCTTATGCCTTACCGACTGGCATCAGAACCATCCCGCCTAAGCACCTTCACCGCATCATCAACCACCGCCTTACTCATCGCCGTCAAATAATGCGCGGCCCAGGCGTGGCGGTCGGTGTCTCTGGCGTAAGCAGCATCTTCGGTCAGCTTCTTGGCGAGAAACAGAAAATCAGAAGCCATGGCTAACGCATCACCGAGGGGAACGCCGCCAGTGACGTGGAACAGGGCTTGATCCGCGCAGTAGATGGCGGGTGTTAGGCCGATGGTTTTGAGTTCTGATTGATCGGTCATTTGCCACCTCCGATGACGGAGAGGCGGTGGGAGAGGGTAGATGGTGAGGCGTTACGCGATTGGGAACTGCATTGAGGGAACAGCCAAAATTTGTACGGATTGATGCTGCGCATTATCAGACTCCTTGATATGGGGAGCCGCCACGTTCGTTTCCACACGAATGGGTGACAGCTGTGCGCAGGGTGGAAAACCGGGAATCAAGGAAACCGGCACGCCCGAAGACGTCCCACGCACAGCCGCCATAACTCACGCCGCAGACATAAAAAAAGCGCCGGCAGACGTGATGGGGGCGCTGTTGCGCCTTGAATTACACGGGTTTCCACACCCGGTCGCTGAATTGGCAGCGACGGCGGGAGGTTATCGTGTAGATCTTTTTCCTGCAACCTTCGACCGGTCCTGGCTCGAGCGCTCCCGCTGAAACCCCTGGCTTCAGACATCGCAAAAAATGTCACTGCCGTCAGATGGACTGTCCCCTTTTTATGCAATTGTTTCTCCCGCACGACAACGCTACCCTTTGCGCCGTTTGGAATTTAAGTTTTTAACAGGAAAAAATAATATGGATATTCAGCACTTCTATCCTTCAGTGCGCCGCTTTATAAAAATTGACGCGATCATACTGCTTTTTATTACCCCGCTTTTTGCTTATGCGGACATTACTGAGGAAGAGGCGACAGCTAACTGTCTTAAAATTAGTGAATACTCCGCCGAGGGCGGAAAGTATTACAAGCTTAAGCAATACGCCAAGGCTCGGGAGCAATACGAGCGGCAGGTCGGCTGGTCGGAGAGTTGTCAGCTGGGCGAAGAGGCAGTTGCGATGGCCTACAATAACGTCGCTCTCACCTATGTACACGAAGGCAATTACCTTAAGGCCCGGGCATGGCTGAATATTCTTCCAAACGACAAAAAGTCGATTTTCAACCTTGAAAAAATCAGTGACGATATAAAAAACTCGGTAGAGAAACTGTCTGCTAAGTCAGAAGGGCAATATTGGCAATATGCCGGGGCTTCGTTATGGAACACCATGACTATCAAGCCGCAGGGTCAGAAATACAAAGTTGATTTTCAGGGTTATTACGCTGGCCTGATGGCGATGTACTACGGTCCCAATATAGGTGAGTTTTCAACGGTATTAGAGGTTGATAATGGCAAGGCTCAATACGCCATGAGCGGAGATGACGAAGGCGACTGCGTATACGACTTCGACATTAAAAAAGATCTGCTCACTGTAAAGCGCACGGCAGGTGAGTGGTGCGGCTTTGGTCATAATGTGGGTGCTGAAGGCGTTTATAACAGGGTTGAGTTCTAGCAGCTTTCTTGAAATTCGCGAAATTTGGCAAACAGCCGAAACCCGACATAGTCGGACTGGTATTTGTACGAGTGTCGGTAGTAGCAATCCCAGTAGCTGATCATGCGTGCTTGCGTCGTTTGAAAGTACGCCTGATTGTCCCGAATAAAACGACCGTAAAGCGCCGGATCGAACTTGGGTAGGTGCGCTTCAACGGTTTCTAGAATCTGGATGACGTACTCGCCCGTCAGTTGCAACACGAACGGGACAATCAAAGGGGCATGCACTGAGAGAATCCGTTCCAATTGACGTTGGCGCACATGACCATCGTGGTGCCGTGTCAGAAGGCACGAGTACAAAAGGCTCTGGGTTTCATTCAAGTAGCCAAAGGCTGTTTCATAACCTAGGTCATAAATCCGGTAGGGAATGATCAAGTCCTCCTCGCCGACTCTGATCTCTATGAATCGATGCATTTCCACACGCGCCTGGCAGAGCTGGCCTATAACCTGGTCGAGAGCCTCTGCCTCTTGTTTAAGAAAAGCCGGAAACGCCTGGTTTGCACGCTGCATTTTCATTCACTGAATATCTTTCAAGTATTCCTTAAGGGCAATGAGCGGCGTATCAAGCTGTTCCATCGTCTGCGCAGCGCTGAAATCTCCTGACAATCTATCCAGCTCTCGACCCAGCGGCGTGCCACCCCCACCTATCGCCTCAAGCGCCAACCCCACGCACTCACCCACTTTGACCTTAATGGTCTCGACATCCCGCCGCCGCACCAGCAACTCAAACACATCCCGCTGGTAATCACCCATGAGCAGATCGTCACGCAAAATCGGACTTGAATCTTCCGTCTCATAAGCCAGCTTGAGAGAGAAGAGGGCAACAGTTTCCAGCTGCAATTCCATGGGGGAATCCTTGTGAAATGTTCCACCGGTGCGGGACGTGCGTGAGAAGAAGCAAGATCAAAAGATCGCAACCTTCGGCAGCCCCCACACGACAGCGGTGCGGGCAATGACTTTTCTACAGACGAAAAAAAAGGCCTTGCTAAGCAAGACCTTTCTTAATTTTGGTGCCGAGGGAGACTGGAGTCTTCCATATAATCCGTGGCCTACAGCCGGATTATATCGTTAGGGATACACACGGGGATACAGCTTGCTTGGGCCTATGATCGCACAATCCTAGATCTAGGCATAAACGACCCGTAAACCCCGCTGTGCTTTGCCAGGAACCTAGCTGGTGTGGCAAGGGTTGCAGCAATAGTAGCAACCATTAATTCTTAGTGTGGGGTTTGCCCCTCGAGCGGCGCTAACAGCGCCGGTGCAGGTTAGGTGATTTCCGAGTGATACCTGATTCTCCAGCTGCGGCATGAAACTGCAGCCAGTCGTCGTGTTGTGCACTTCGTAGTCGCCGTTCGCTTGAACGTTTCTATTTACGATAAATGATTGCATTTGCTAGTCCTCGCTTCCGTGTGGCGGATCGGTAATGACTCAACATTTTTAACCATGTCTGCTTTGCTGGCCGAGATGCGCGATGACCAGTAGGGATGGAGGTTAGCCGGAGGATGGCAGAAAGCAATCAGTCGCCAAAAAGCCGCCGGGGACCCTGGGACTATCTGAAGGACACGGGGTCGGAAACCCGCGACATCGTGTTAGCGACAGGCTATGCAGCTTACTGAAATTTCAAACGTTGAAATTGAAAGGATCTTGAAGAAAAAAGGGCATCGTTACCGCATCGGTAATGATGCCCCTTTGTGTTGCTGATAACGCACGTTGGCGTTGGTCAACCGAGTCAACTCCGTCAACCTGTCAACTAACTTAAAAAGTCCAGCCGCTAACACGAACGCGCGGGTTCTTTGCCCCGTGTCTATCCGAAATGCCCAGGGTCCCCTGCGACATCCCAAGTCATAGTGCAAATGCACTGGTGAACAGCAGTTCACCCGGTTCACCTGTTCACTAAGCTGGGCGTTTTTCCGCTAACACGATCACGCGGGTTTCCGACCCCGTGTGTGTTTCATTGCCTCAGGGGCCCCGGCCCCTGCTGGAATTTCTTCGCTGATGGAACTCCTTGCTTACGGGGAGCGGGGCAGATACCTCGGAATTGTCGTGTAACTGGTGTAACTGGTGTAACTGGTGTAACTGGAATGGTTAACCTATTGAATTTAAAGGTAAAAAATAATGTTACATCGGCTGGAAGCCTCCCGCGTGTGCGGTGTAACGATGTCGAACGGTGTAACGCTATAGTCATTCGACGGGCACCAAGGAAACTCAGCGCTCAAGGTTCGCTGCCGGCCACGCGTGGAGGTTCGCCAAGGTCTACTATCGGCCAAAAGCAATGGGATGGACTCCTCCTCACTTCGGCATCTTGAGTGCCAGACTGAAAGTGCGAACCACAGTCAACAGTGAGAAGGAGTCCACACATGAAGCTTATGCGAATTGGGGTCGACCTGGCCAAGAACGTGTTTCAGATCCACGGTGTGGATTGCCATGAGAAGCCGGTCTGGCGGCAGCGGCTACCACGTGATCGCTGGCTTCAAACGGTGCTGGAAAAGGTCGAACCTGGTTGTGAGATCGGCATGGAGAGTTGCGGAGGGGCCCATCATTGGGCGCGGCAACTCGAAGCTCTCGGATTTCGAGTCAAGCTGATCGCCCCCCAGTTCGTTAAACCTTATGTCAAAAGCAACAAGAACGACGCGAACGATGCCGAGGCGATCTGCGAAGCGATGAGCCGTCCCAGCATGCGCTTCGTCGCCATCAAGACGATCGAACAACAGGATATCCAGGCGACGCATCGCATCCGGGCCGGCTTAATCGAACAGCGGACGGCCAAAGCCAATCAGATCCGTGGGCTGGTCGCCGAGTACGGTCTTGTTGCACCGAAGGAATTGCTGATGCTGCGTCGTGCAATACCATGCTGGCTAGAGGATGCGGATAACGGTTTGACGGCACGCTTTCGTCGTCTACTGGATGGTTTGTGGGACGACCTTCGTGCGCTGGATGGGCGTGTAAGCAAGCTCGACGGCGAGATCACTGCGATCGCGACTAACGAGCCGTCCGCCGTTCGCCTTCAACAGCTACGCGGTGTCGGTCCAATGATCGCCACAGCGCTCGTCGTCGCTCTCGGTGATGCCCGTCAGTTTGCCAATGGCCGACAGTTTGCCGCCTCGCTGGGACTGACACCGAGGCAACACAGTTCTGGTGGTAAGGATCGACTGCTCGGCATCAGCAAGCGCGGTGATACGTATCTACGAACATTGATGGTGCATGGCGCACGCTCGGCGCTACGCACAGCCAAATCCAAAGAGGATCGGCTCAGTCAGTGGGCCGTTCGTTTAGCCGAGCGATCGCATCCCAATGTGGCCGCTATTGCGCTGGCCAACAAAACTGCACGCATGGCTTGGGCGATGCTGCATCACGGAACTGATTACCAACCGAATCAGGCAGCGGCCTGATCTATTTACCCGACGTGTTCTACGAGAGAAACAACTCTTAACCACGATTGCGAAGCAACCTGAACGATGGCAAACCGGTCGAACCGGCGTCGGCAAAACCCTCGAATGTCCAAGTGCGAAAAGCACGAAAAAGCGATCGGGAGCCGGCGCGCGAATAGCCCATCATGGCCCTGCATCGAAACGATGCCGTATTTAGAGGCCGAATATACGTGTGCAGTCGGCACGGGCGCCAAAGCAACGGGGCTTGCAATGAGGAGGAGTCCATATACGGACGATCAGTAAAGGTCGCTTTCGGCAAAAAGCAATTATCGAGGTGTGTCGATAAAGACCAGGGTGACCTAAGCCGAATTTAGACAGGCCTATGAGAGGTATGGCATTAGGAAATTTTTCATAAACCCCCATTTTACAGTCAAACTTATCTTATGCTGCCCACAAATTTAAGATAGCATCGCTGATTAGAATCATCATAGAAAGCCATTTGAAACTTTTTGATCATGGAGTTTAAGCATGCAGGAGCCGCTGATTTCAGCCATAAGAATTCAAGGCCTTTTTGGGATGTACACGTACAACTTGCCAGAAGAAGGCACATTATCTAACGCGGCGATTTTATATGGTGATAATGGGTTCGGAAAAAGTACAATTCTGAGACTGGCATTTCATTTGTTGTCTGCCGCAACAAATAGAGGTCACAGAAATGCTTTGTTCGATACTTATTTTCACTCGCTAGAGGTGGATTTATCGAACGGCATTCTACTTGGGGTTACTAGGCACTTGGCGGCCGATCACGAGGAGCAAGGCAAAGCAAAAAAACTCTCTCTATATATAAAGAAAAATGAGGAGTTTATTGCTCTATGGGATTGGGTTCCGAAGTCCGCAAACAATGAAGGTGCATACCACTTTTATTTCGATGATGACGGAAAACAAATTTTAAAATTCAGCAAAGAAGAACCTTCACTTCCAATTGATACTGAAAAGTATGGTGAAGAAGTTTATATCCAGGCGCTGGAAGCATTAACGCCGACGACTTTCATTCTAAATGCTGACCGTAGGCTCGACAGCGACTCTGTTTCAGATCCAAGTGATGAGATGGAGCTTCGTCGTGTAATGCGATACGAGGAGCCTAAGCGCATCAATGACTTGGTAGTAAGATCTCGCGAAATAGCATTGTCTCAAGCGATAAATTCTGCGGCTCGATGGATCTCAAGAAAGGCTGTACATAGTGCAAATCGGGGATCTGAAAATGTACACCAAGCTTACTCCCAAGTATTGAAGCATCTTGTTTCTTCCAAGAAAGCCGTCGGAGAACCCACAGATGTTAATGAACTGCAAAAACAGCTGTCAAACATAGAAATAAAAACTGCGGAGCTCGCAAAGTACGAGTTGGCTACACCGCTCAACATGGTTGAGTTCAAAAAATCTCTTAGCACAAAATCTAAACCTAAGAGCACTCTAGCGGCTGGACTTTTGAAACCATATATTGACAGTCTAAATGGTCGACTAGCAGCCCTTGATTTGATATATGAGCTGGTAGATAAATTTGTTGAAATGGTCAATGATTTTCTGTCAGATAAGAAGATTTCATACAAGGTAAGTCAAGGGTTTAGCGTCCAGAATGCGAAGGGTTTCCCCTTAGATTGGGGCAATTTATCGTCAGGAGAACAGCAATTGTTGCTTCTCTTTTGCTACGTGCTTACCGGCAGAGACAAACCATGCGTGTTTATTATTGATGAGCCGGAAATCTCGCTAAATGTTAAATGGCAGAGACAGCTAATAAGATCACTTTTAGAGATAACAAAAGGCTCAGAAGTTCAGTTCATTTTCGCTTCTCACTCTATGGAATTGCTGGCTCAACATAGACAAAGAGTTGTTCGCTTGGTAAATAAAAATGGTTGAATTCCCCCGTCGTAGCATTGAGGAGCTGCAGGCTCGATACACCTTCGAACCCGAACTTGATGATATTTATGTAGAAGGCGTATTTGATCAAGAGATTTTTATTGAATGCTTGAAAGGTACTGGTCGAAGTGATCGAGTCGTATACGCAATTGATACTGTAGACGTTAGCGCTGAAACTCTGGAGAAGTATGGGCTTACATCTGGAAATAAACAGCGCGTCATAGCTCTCGCCAGGGAGCTTTCTACTTTAAATGGAGACTTGAAGTATAGATGCGTAGTGGATCGCGACTTAGATCAATGGTTTGGCCGTCTCGAAATTACGCCACGCTTGTCCTGGCTGGATTGTTGCTCAATTGAATTATACTTTTTTGGGAGCATTGAGAGGATCGTAGTTGTTGCAGGTCGCGCCAAGATAGTAAATTTTAATGATTTTCATGCCTCATTTGTAAGCGTCCTGAAAAAATTATATTCATATCGGTTAGCGGACGCTGAAATGCGTCTAAATATCGAATGGATGGAAATAGATCGCTTTCTGACGGCGCGTGGAGATATCATTTCTTTTGATGGCGACGAATATATTAAGCGCCTTATCAATAAAAACAATATCAATGCAGTACGAGATAAATTTCTCGAGAGTATTGAAAAATGGGATGCGACTTTGGATGGCGACCCTAAAACGTTCATACGTGGTCATGATTTCGTAGAACTTGTTGCTTGGTCTATCAAGGCTTTCAAAGGAGTAAAGGAAATAGCCAGCGCCAGTGCATTTGAACGATTTATGGTATTGTCTGCAAAAGATTTTCCAGCAATTCTCGGTTGTATTGCGTAATACACTTCACTTTATATTTCCCCTGATTTCTGGAAATATCCGACTGGGCTGTTTTGGCAAAAACAGCCCGTTTCACGACTGACCATTTGGTCGATTACAGTCGGTCGCGACAGGCTCCTATCGGCCAGCTACAGCCCATCATGACCGGCATCGATGGGTCGATTTCTGCCCTTGGTGACAGACAGCAACCGGCCAAAAGAGGTCGTTAAAACTGCCTCAACTGGCTGTGTGCCCTGGTCTGCGTTATAGATACTTCGATCTATTTAGATGCCTGTGCGATGCAATTTGATCTGGCTGTTATGGGGACTTGGTGCTATCTCTCCATGCGGGCCGCGTTATTAGGCATTTAGTAATAGGCGAAAAAATTCTAGGAGCAGGCAGGGATGATCCTCACCGAAAATCAGCTCGACGAATGGGTTCTTGGAAACGCTCGTGATGCTCAAGGAGTGATAGTTGAATTAGTTTGGCGTTTGGTGGCTGCGTCGTGTCCAGCCCCGCTGGAGCGCCGGTTTCCATTGGGAGATAGCATCGGTCAACACGGCCCGGATGGTGTGTTGCATGTGAATCTATCTTTTGATCCCTTCGTACCGGAAGGAAGATCATTTTGGGAGGTAGGTACTGGGCTGAAAGCGGGTGATAAAGCTACCGCTGACTACAACGGCTTGGTCGAAGCAGTCCCCGAAAATATTCGGCGGCAGTCGAGCTTTGTATTTGTCACGCCCCGCTCCGGCAGAAGGGATTGGGAACACACTTGGAAGGAAGACGCGCAAGGGCGGTGGCTAGAGGATCGAATAGCCAGGGACGAGTGGGCCGAAGTAAGAGTCATTGACGGCACAAAGCTAATCGACTGGATTCGCCAATTCCCGGCGGTGGAGCTATGGCTTGCAAATATAATCATTGGGTTGCCTCCCCAAGCCATCGAGACACCGGACCAGCGCTGGAACTTGATTCGCTCTATTGGTGAGCCTCCATCCTTGATGCCCCGCGTCTTTCTTACAGGCAGGGATGAAGCCTGCTCAAAAATTCATGAGATTTTCGTTGGGAATGCAGTCCAATTAAAACTCAGCACCCGCTATCCAGATCAGGTTGTTGATTTTGTCTCTGCATATTTGGCTGAGCAGAGTGAAGAGTTCAGGGCTGATGCCGCAGGACGCTGTCTTGTAGTGTCCACGGTGGAAGGCTGGAAGGCTTTATCCGCTCAGAGAGAAAAACTCTTCCTGATTGCAGACTCCGGGCTAGATCTGAGCGGAGTTTCAGGCACCAAGTTGATCCAAATGGCAAGGCGTGCAGGACACGCAGTTATTTTTGGTGGCGCCGCGGGCGGTATCCCAGACCCTGCGAGTGCATCTTTGCACAATCCTCGTTCGCAGGATGTTAAAGAGGCACTCACACACTCGGGATACGGAGAGGAACGAGCGCGCTCATTGGCCCAGAAGTGTGCCGGAAATCTCGGATCCTTACTCCGGTGCCTCCAAAACCTTTCATTGATGCCTGAATGGGCTGAAGGATCTGTCGCATCGGAATTAGCAGTAGCGATGATGCTAGGGACTTGGGCTGATGAGTGTTCCGCTGATCGTACTATCGTGGAAACCCTAACGGGAAACTCCTACGGGGAGTGGATTGAGTCAATGCGAGTTGCAGCACTCGCCTCGGGCACTCCCCTAATTCATCAATATGGAGATTGGAAATTTAGCTTACGCTTTGAAGGCTGGTATGCGTTAGGTCCAAGAATATTTGACGAACATCTCGAACGATTTCGAACTATCGCTATTTCAGTATTCACAGAGGCAGATCCTCAATTTGATCTTCCTGTTGAGCAACGTTACGCGGCAGCTGTTCACGGCAAGGTTTTACTTCATTCGCAAGAATTAAGAAGGGGGTTGGCCGAAACCTTAGCTCTGTTAGGTAATCATGCTAACGCTTTGATTTCTTGTAAGCCTAATAAGGCGGAGGCGACTGTCTCCAATATCGTTTATGAAACGCTATCCGGTGCTGACTGGATTCGGTGGGCAAGTTTAGGAAATTTATTGCCCTTGTTTGCGGAAGCTGCACCCAGCATTTTTCTCAAAGCAGTTGAGGATGCATTGGCACAAGAAAACGGTCCTCTGGAGATCTTGTTTCGTCAAGAGGGTGGCGGAATAACGGGGCGAACTTATATTAGCGCGTTGCTGTGGTCATTAGAGACGTTAGCATGGGATCCTGTTTACTTAAACAGGGCGGTATACTGCCTTGCAGAGCTATGCGCGCTCGACCCAGGTGGGCAGTGGGCAAATCGTCCCGCAAACTCACTGAGAGATATTTTTCTCCCTTGGTATCCTCAAACATGTGCTTCTATAAAACAAAGATATGTAGCAGTATCACTTGTTGTAGATGAACATCCTTTGGTTGGTTGGAAGCTTTTATTGGCACTCTTGCCTAGTTCTCACTCATCATCTTCGGGGACTCGGAAACCCGAGTGGAGAGAAACGATTCCAGATGACTGGACAGACGGAGTAAAAGCATCAGATTACAATTCTCAGGTGCTACGATATGCAGAGATGCTCGTGGATGAAGTGACAAATGATCCTGCAAGACTTTCAGAAGTGCTAGATTGCATTGAATGCCTACCGTTAGAAGCTGGTGAAAGGTTTCTGAATTATTTGGAAGTCAAGGCGCCTGCTCTCTTGCCTGAGGACGATATTGTTGTTTTGTGGAACAAGTTGGTGGATGTTATTTCTAAACATCGAAGATTCATCGATTCTGAATGGGCAATGTCATCGGAGCGAATCAATAGGATCGCTGAAACGGCAGAAAAACTATCTCCTAAATCGCCAGCCTTTATCCATCGCCGCCTATTCAGTGAAAGGGACTTTGATTTTTATGAGGAAGGAGGGAGCTTTGAAGAAAAAAGCCAGCGCCTTAGCCTGAGACGTGAAAAAGCTTTGGTCGAAATCGAAGCCTTGGGTGGTTATGCATCCATCATAAGTTTTGCATTAGTCGTGAAGTCTTCTTGGCGAGTAGGAATCGCATATGGAAAAATTGCTTCTGGTCAAGTCGATTCGATAATTCTGCCTGGCTTAATAAATAGCAGCGATAGCAAGCTTGTCAGTTTTGTCGAAGGGTTTGTGTGGGGCAGGTTTAGTTCGCTGGGTTGGTCTTGGGTTGACCAACTTGATCTATTGAAATGGACATCATTTGACAAGGGCGTTTTCTTATCATATTTACCTTTCAATGACAAAACTTGGGAGTATGTGGGGCGATTACTCGCATCTGACGATGATCAATATTGGCGGGCCACGCCTGCCAATTTTTTTGAGGAATCTGAAAATATTGATTTTGCCATTGATAAGCTCATCATTAATGATCGCCCAAACGCAGCGTTAAGGTGTATTGGTGTTTGCATTCATAGAGAATCGCCATTCAATCCTCAATTAGCTGTGAAGGCACTTTTAGCAGCGCTTCGCTCAAATGAACCTCAAAGTTCTATTGACTCATATCAGACTACGGAGATTATTAAAGCACTGCAGTGCCGTTCTGATGTGAGTTTGAATGAGATAGTTAATATCGAATGGGCATACTTGCCATTGCTGGACAAACATAGCGATGGCTCACCTGTTTTTTTGTGGAAAAAGCTCGCTCACGAACCTGATTTTTTCTGCGAGGTCATACGTCTCGTTTTCAATCCTAAGCATGAGAACGCGACTGAGGATGCAACTCCTCTTGATGAAGGGCAGCAAAGGGTCGCGACCAATGCCTATCGCCTTTTAAGTAATTGGCAGCAACTGCCGGGGCTGGCACTAAGCGGTGAACTTGACGGGGATTTTTTTAAGAACTGGATTAGTTCCGTGAAAGAGATTTGCACCACGTCTGGACATCTGGAAGTGGCATTGTCCATGATCGGCCATTGCCTCACCTATGCACCACAGGATCCCGATGGACTTTGGATTCATCGCTCGGTAGCCACCGTATTAAACGCAAAAGATGCAGAGCCCATGCGAGATGGTTATAGAACAGCTTTGTACAATCAGCGCGGAGCACATTGGGTTGACCCTACAGGTGCCGGGGAGAGAGTCTTAGCTGAGGGGTACAGGTCCAAAGCAAGCGACTTAGAGGAGGCGGGGTATCATCGTCTTTCAACCTCGCTGCGAGATATGGCAGAGTCTTATGAACGTGAAGCTGAGTTCGTTGTTGCGAGAAGTATTAAGAGAGATTTATGAAGCTGTCATTCAAAAGTAGCTTTGTGAGTTTTTGCTAAAAAGGGCCCATGAGGGCCCTTTTTTAGGTGAAGCTATTTTACTTCTTCAGCCATCCTTCGACGACGTCGGCACCGTGCTCTGCTTTCCACTCTTTCAAAGCTTTGTGATTCCCACCTTTGGTTTCGATCACTTCCCCGGTATTCGGGTTTTTGTAGATCTTGAGTTCGCGTGGCTTGCGTGTGCTGGCAGCCGGAGCCGCAGATTGGCGTCGGGCGGTGGTTTGTGGATCGAGCAGATTAATGATGTGCTTCAGGCTGAAACCATACTGATCGAGCAGCTTGCGCAGCTTCGTTTCGAACTCCATTTCTTTCTTCAGTCCATCATCGCCTTTCAGTGCTTCCAGTGCCTGGAGTTGCTCGGCGAGATGTTTTTCCAACTGACGGTATTCTGCGAGTTTGGACATATTGATTCCCTTGTTCTGAGAGGCTGTACGTGTTTATTAGGATGGTAGCGCTGTTAACAAGTTCAGCACTATTTTCGGCGATTTAGTTGGCTTTCAATATGCGCCATTTCCGCTTTAATCGCATTGATGGTCAGTGTTTGTATCTGACTGGTTTTGCCCGGACGCGCGTCGATGGTTTTCAGCAAGGCATTCAGGTGGGCCTTCCGAATTTTGAGCGTGTCAGACCAGCTCGCGCTGTTCTGTGGCTGCTTGTTCATTTCGTTCATCCTTGCGTTGTTTTAGATTGCTCACATCTACAGGCTGTTGCGGTATGGACAGACTTTTGAGCTGGACTAAGTCGCGTGCGGTGTATTGGCGCGAGCGGTCGGAAAGTTCGTGCCACGTCCACTTCCCGAAGTTTTCGCCTTCCTCTGGAACGGCCAGCTTCATCAGTCCCACCTGATCAAGACCCAGCAGGCTGTAATTTGCCCACAGCTTTCCACCCACCTCGAACAACGCTTTTGCGGCCTCGTTCCATTGCTCCTCCAGTACCGTCTGCGAGAGCCAGAGGGCGGTGCGTTCTATCCCTTTATGCTTTTCCTGTGCTTCAGCGATGTATTTGTCTACGGTGACCAGCTCCTGTTCCAGAGCAGTCATCATCAGTGTTTGCCGACGGTTATGTTCGGCGGCCGCTGTAAGATTCTTCGCGGCCTTTTGCGCATCGGCGTTGGCGGTCTCCTCGCCTTCGGTGTCGCCCCATGCGACGGCCTGCGCGTACGCAGTGGCGGCGTCCGTTTCGGCCTGACGGGCTTTGGCCATGTCCTCAACCGCCTGTTGTTGGATCTGTGCCAGGCGGGTGCTGAGGCTCTGGCGCTTTTCGTTTAGCTCCTGCTCGTCAGCGGTCCAGTTATCCATCGCCTCGATGTAACCCGCCATCAGGGAGTCGCAATTGGCGAGGTTTTCACGGCGACTGATCTTCCGATCTAGAAGATCGGCATTGTTGTTGCGCGAATCGAAATTCCGTTTCAGCTCGTTGTATTTGTCCCACAGTTCGCGTTTCCGATCCGGTTCGATGGGTTCTTCACTTTCCAGCAAGGCCTCGAGGGGCAGTAGTTCGGCGTGCAGTCGCTCTGCCTCGCTTAGCAGTTGGTCGCGACGGTCTTTCAGCTCTTGGATCTCGTTCATCTGTTTTATCTCTGTTCAATTCGATTGGAGTGGGTTGAGTGGCTGGCGAGGCCGGGATTAAGCCGGCGCAACCTCGATTAGCAGAGATGCCCTCAGGCAGCCCGAGCCTCGCTCTCATCCATTCCTGGAATCGTTTTCACGACGTAGCAGCGTTGCGTGCCTAGGCCGGGCAACCGGATCAAACTCGACGCCTTGCCATCACCTCCCGGCTCCAGAACGCCGCGCTGTAGCAGCTCTTTGTTCACGGCGTTGATGTTCATGCCCCGGAAGATCTCCGAGCGCCATAACTCGGGCAGCACGTAGTAGGTGTTGGTGGTGTGAAGGGCGTCGCCCAGTCCGTGCTCGAGCGTCTTGCGAAAGCCGAGGCGGTCGATGGTGCGCGGGCCGTGTTCGTCGATCTTTGCCGCCGCCGATTCCCAGCGGGTAAAACGGCTTTCGCCGAAGCGCTCGATGACCTGGCGCAGCCGCGCCAAGATCGCATCACCTTCGAAGTTCCCGGCGCCGCCACGCTCGTTCATCCAGGCGTTGAGGCATACGCGAGCGGCGATGGTGGCGGTTCCATCCGGCCAGCCAGTGATACCCATGGCGGTGGCCAGCTCACCCGCTGCGGCCGCGAGGCCGAAACGAGCGGCTGCCCGGTGTGCCTGTCCGCTGGCCGAGGCCGGTAGCGACTGAGCGATAAACTCTTCCAGCGTGCGACGCAGGATGGCGGACCAACCGTGACGTTTGCCCGGTTCGCACAGTGCAGTGAGGAAAGCGGTGAGTGGAGTGCCGTAATACTTCGCTACCCGCGCCTTGAGCGCGTCAGCCAGTGACGCCGCATCCTCAAAGCCGTTCAACGCATCGAACATGCCGAGGCCTTTGCTCGCATCGGCCGGAACGGCGAGCATGCGTACCTCCATGCCCGCTTTCAGTTCCTTGTTGGCTTCGGCCATGTGCTGAGCAAGCGTCTTCTCTCCGGTGGAGAGAAACAGCAGACGCCACTCCTGTACCTGTCGGCCTGCTTGGCCACGGTCATTGGCGCGTGCCTTGCCGGTGCCGTTGCCGAGCATGTACACCGTCTCGCCGATGATGCGCGGATCGCACATGCCTATTTCATCCAGCACCAGAAGCCCGTCGGAATGCGCGGCGGCGATGGATTCCAGCGCGTTATCGGTGGAGCGCCACGAACGCACCAGACGCGGCCCGCCGTAGATCGAGGCAGCAACTTGCAGGTGCGTGGTCTTGCCGCCTGAACTGTCGCCGTACAAATGGAAGCCGCCCGATTCATGGCCGAGCATGTGCAGCAGCGGGCCAGCAAAGGCCACTCCGACGACGAACGCCAATCGATGATTGCCGACGCACAGTGCGCCGATCTGCTCCTGCCACTGCTCAAGCGAGCCTGCTTCGCTGATCGGCGGAAGCTGAGAACCTGCCTCGTAAAAGTGCAGGTGTTCGCTGTGTGCGCCGACCTGTTGCTCTGGCAGCAGAAAGGCGCTGTCGTGCCAGCCCAAGCGGGTGACCAGTCGTGCCCGTTGCGCGCTGTCGAAGCCGCCGAGGTAACTCTGCAGGTCGTTGCGTGCGTTGCGCCCTGAGCGGCTGCCCGCGAGGCGTAGTCCCATATCTACCAACGGTCCGAGTACGTCCTTGCCGAAGTCGCTGGTCATGGTGCGCGCCGGAATATTCCAGCGTTTCTTGGCGCCGTCGGGATCGTCGAACTCGACCAGTAGTCCCCAGTTCTGGCCTTTGTCGTCGCGGGTGCGAGCCAGGATTTCCAGTGGCGAACACACCGGCCGCGCCTCGCCGTCGTCGCCCGCATAAAACACGCCTTCGGACGTGAGGCGAAAGCCTCCGGGCATCAGGTCGTTTTTCGATTTAACGGGACGCTTGGCTGCTGCTTTTGCCTTCGGTTCCGGCTTGGTCTCGGTGTGATCGGGTACCGGCTTTACGACAGCCAGCCCGAACAGTTCACCGCTCCTTTCCAGCTCGGCAATATGAGCGGCTGTCCAGCCTTTGGCGAGCGCATCGGCCGCATCGTCGCCGTCATCCCATTGACCACCTTTGGCGAAGGCGGCTCGGTCGTTCTTCAGCGTGGGCTTACGTTTGAACACCTCCAGCGCGATGACCCGAACCGAAGCGGCGCCGATTTCACGCAGCTTATCGGCAACGGCTTCCATGCAGGCTTTGCCGCTGACATCGTTGTCCGGCCACAACAGCACTTCGCGACCCTTGAGCGGTGTTAGGTCGGCTTTGTGCCAAGAGTTGGAGCCGTTCGGCCAGCAGGTGGCCGCGTAGCCGGACAACAGTTCGGCGGCGGCGTCGGCAGCTTTCTCGCCTTCGCAGAGAATAACCGGTGCGTCAGCGCGCTGGGTCAGTTCGTCAAGGCGCAGCAGTGGACGCGGATCGGGCAGACCCTGCCAGCGCCATTGCGTGGTCTGGCCATCGGCGCGCTGACACCATGTCAGGGGAGCAAAGACTTTCTTCGGTCTGCCGTCTTCATCCGGCGCAAGGTCGAAGCGGTAGAGCGCCATGAGTGGCTGGCCCTGCGCGTCGCGGTAGATCCACACCTTGGACGGCGCGCCGTGTTGCCGATGCTTGGCCGGGCACTTATTCATGGCCTCGGCCGGGATCGGCTGAATGGCACTCCACTCAGGTGCTTTTGTCTTGGTAGACGCTGGCTTGGCCTGGGTGGCGCCGGGCGATACGTTGAGCAGATATTCCAGTTTGTTACAGGCCTCGACGTCGGTGCCCCCGTCCAGATAACGCACCAGATCGATCAGGTCACCGCCCTTGTCGCCGGTAGCGAAGTCGGCCCACGTGCCCTTGCTCAAATTGATCTTGAGCGAACCGGCACGCTTGTCGCTGCGGGTCGGATTCGGTGCGGTGTATTCCTTGCCACCGTCTACGCGCTTGCCATTGGGCAGCCAGTGCGACAGGACACGATCAATGTCTTTCAGTGCGGCGGTTTTCACGTCGGCGAAGCTGGGACGTTTCGCGGAGTTGCTCGGGCGTTGGCTCATGCGTCAGCCCTCGCCAAGAACAGCGCGTCGTTGATGTCGTCGATCAATGCTTTGGCCATCTCGCCAAGGTACAGAGCAGGCCAACTGAAACGCTCACCGTGGTCGCTCATGGCGGCGTCGAAGTTCAGCTGGTTGGCGTGATGTTGCAGCAGGGAAACCATCTCCAGTGCATCCTCGACCGGTACTCCGGCATTGACCCGGAACAGCTTCAAGTCAGTGGCGTTCACGCGAGTAAATGTTGCGTGACCACGGGTGGTGGAGGTGGTCATAGCGCACCGCCTTTCTGCGCGACCGGAATGGAGGTGTTGTCACCGTGCAAGGTGAGGGTTTTGATCAGGCCGAGAGTGCCGCGCACGTCCCAGAGGACGGCGGCGATCACATGATTGGCTAGGCGCGAGGATTCACTTTCGAAGTGATCCTCCAGCAGCGTCAGCACGGAGTCTGCACGATCTATGGCGCAGGTGATGGCGTCGATAGGAACCCCAGCTTCTGCTTTCGGATTTACGCAGAGCAGGTCTTCCGGCAGGGCAAAACTCAGGGCGCTGTTCATTGGGCACCGCCTGCGGTTTCGAGTGCGCGGGCTTTGGCCATGTGGCTGTTGTAGCGGGAGAGACGGGTAGCGAGGCTGGAATTGGCATGTAAAGCGGCGAGAGCCATTGCACGGTGTGCAGCGGCGCGAATTTTGGACGGATTG
Source organism: Pseudomonas cucumis (assembly GCF_030687935.1). GTDB lineage: Bacteria > Pseudomonadota > Gammaproteobacteria > Pseudomonadales > Pseudomonadaceae > Aquipseudomonas > Aquipseudomonas cucumis. The sequence goes on from NZ_CP117454.1 coordinate 1,132,593, forward strand.
AGGGTGTGCATGGGGTGACGCTCCTGTATGTGGGGAGCTGCCACGGTTCGCCGTCAAACGAATTGGGGTGGCAGCTGTGCGCAGGTTGACGGACCGGGCATACAGGACCCCGGCAGACCCGAAGGTCTCCCACGCACAGCCACCATAAAACGGGAATGCGGGTACAAAAAAAGCGCCTGCAATCGATATGGGGGCGCCTATGCGCCTGTATGTACTCGGGCCGTCAAACCCGGTCGCTGAATTTGCAGCGACGGCCAGAGAGTAACGTCCGTTTTTCGAAAGTGCAACCGTGCGTATAACTTGCGAAATTTTCAGGTGCGGCATAAATTGTTCTGGCATGTAGATTTACCTCAACGCCTCCGGATCGCTCCCGGGGGCGTTTTCATTTCAGGCATGAACTTCCCAGCGCAGGGAAAGCAGGGGCAGGAAGTCACCATCGATCATGGCGCGAGCATCTTCGTAGGCGGCTGCTTGCTGGCCTTCGTCGACAGTCACTGCATTGAATTTTTCGGTGTGGAAGGTAATGGCGCACCAGGTGCCGTCAGGCCAACTGAGCACACCAACGACGCGACTTTGTTTTTCCTGCCGGCTGCGATAACGCTCAAGGCGTTGCATGTAACGCGGCGAAAAACCGACTTGGCGCAGAATTGAGAAGGGTTGCAACACTGCCGTAGTGATAGGTCTTTTTCTCATGCTGCCACCCGATCACGTGCAGCGATGCGCGCGCGAGTCCATGCTTGAATCTCTCCGAGCACCCACGCGACTGGCGCACTTCGGGCGTTACTGTTACTTAGCTTCACTGGGAGTGGAAATCCACTCTCAGGTTGGCGCATGAGCTTGTAGATGGTCGGGCGGGCAAGCCCAACGATTGATACCACCTCGGGCATACGGATGAGAGTCGTGGCGGGGTCGTGTGAAGCAAGGTGTTTTATTGCGGTAGTCATAGCGATCCAAACCTGCGTTTATTGAGACGACAGGCCATACGCTACGGAGAGGGAGGGGAACGGACTGTGTCCGCTCCCTTTTTATTTGAGTGGTCGAAGACCTAGCGCGGTCAAATGGTCGCGGATGGTTTTCTTGGTGCCGTGAACGGCCTGGTCGAACAGCAGGTTGGTTAGCTCTGCATCTGTCAGGTTTCGTTTCTCGATTCGCCGGCCTGCAATAATTTGCTCTGCGGCTGCCTTTATGTTTGAGCGCCGATCCATCGTTTCTATTTGTGTTTTAGAGCCTGCCTCTTGATTACCTTTGCCAGCCTCTTGCCCGCGTTTAGATGCCTTCGCTGAGAAGGCTTCGTCAAGTAGTCGAAGCATCAGACTCGATGTGTTGAAGCCATTTTTGGATACATCGATGCTCTCCATCTGGCGATAGAGGCTTGCCATCATCAATGTCTGATTAGCCTCACCTTTCAAGACTGCAAACTGCTCTCTCGCTTCTATTTCAAAGCCGGCGCGGCGATCTCGTTCTTTGTCGATAAGAGCCGCGTACTGGCGGGGTGAGTCCTTTCTTAGCCCCTCTATCAGATCCGCATCTATATCGTAGGTAGCGACCTCGAGCTCGAAGAGCCAATTTGAAAGTATTTCCACAGCTTGTACGCCGAGTACCAGGGCAAAAGCTGCAGCGAGTTGTGAATCTGTAGCTGGATGATCGACCCCGAGAAAGCCTCGAATGACGTTAGGCAGTGAAGCTGCTTCCGCAGAGCTTGCACGTTCACCGATGGCATCCCGGAGTCGAAACAAGGTTCTTGTGACTGATTCTGCACTGGTCGCGTAGGAGCCATCCTCAAGCCAGAACGAAGTTGCCATGCCGATGAGGTCGAAAGCTTCTCGGAAATGCTCGTGGAAATGGGGATACAACGCTAACTCACGCACTGCTAGTTCGGCGTCATCCATGTCCCAAATCAGGCACTTCACGTCGGTCCCTGCGATTTCTAGTTCTTCAGGTTCAATACCTAGCTCGATATCCATTTAGGCCGCCCCTCGCCCCGAGACAGGCGCGCTGTTCCAGCGTCGTGGATTGGATAAAGCCGCTGCCGACAGGACGGACTCGGGGATATTTCTGTTACACGACTTCGTGTCGTTACACTTGAGGCATTCGAGGTGAAAACAACGTGTAACCGATAAATAATTCATTATTATCAATAAGTTATATGGATGCGTTACACCTGTAACACGCGTTACACCGATTTTTGAGGGGGGGCGATTACGTGCGCTCATACCGCCTTCCCAAACTGTCCCTGCACCACATTACCCGCTGCCATTTGCTCAAGGTGGTCGGCATACCACTGCATCATCACTACACGCTGTTCTAGGTACTGAGCCTTGTTATATACCCCTGAAATACCTTCCTCTTTGTGTGCAAGCTGCGCCTCAACGTGTTCTTTAGGCCAGCCATGTTCTCGAAGCAATGTGCTCGCTGTGTGGCGAGTCCCGTGTCCAACGAGACGACCTTTGTAGCCTATGGTGGCGAAGACCTTGTTGATTGTGTTTTCACTGATGGTCGGATTTTTTGATCCCACTCCTGGGAAGAGCCAGCGGCTGCGACCGGTTAAGCAATACAGCTCTTTCAGTGCCGCAACGGCTTGGTGGGGAAGGGGGCATACAAAATCCCGGCGCATCTTCATCTTGGCAGCAGGTGTAGTCCAAATGGATTTTTCAAGGTCGAATTCTTTCCATTCAGCCAATCGAACCATGCCGGGTCGTGATGCTGTCCAGACACAAAGCCATGCAGCAGTGCGGGCTGTCAGTCTGCTCGGTGTGTTTCTGAGCGCTTGGAGGAATTCAGCCAGCTCAGGCTCCAGCAAATGTGGATGCTGCTGAGTCTTAGGAGCTTGTGCTGCAATGTCACGCAGGCGGCTGCCTGGATCGTTTTCGGTGAGCCCTAGGCCGATGGCTCGACCGAAGATCTGATTGATCCACGTGCGGCACTTTTCCGCCACGTTGTGTGCGTTTCGAGCCTCGAGGGATGCCTGGAGTTCTGCGCAGTCGGTACGGGTAATTTCGTCGAGGGGCTTATCTCCCAATGCCGGGAGGATGTCTTTGTTGAGGTAAGTGCGGATTTTGTTAAGAGTGGAGGGAGCGAGGCCCTTTTCTTCTTTGGCCTTGAGCCAAGCTTCAGCAGCAGCTCGGAAGGTCCGAGTCCTGGCAGCGTCAATGGCAGCTTTGGCGGAGCGTTTCTGTTCCAGAGGATCGGCGCCGCTGCTAACTACCTTGCGTAGTTCAGCAGCTTTGTCCCGTGCCAATGCACCGCTTACTTCCGGGTAACCCCCGAGCCCCATCCAGGCCCAATTGCCCGCCGGACGTTTGTAGCGGAGCTGCCAGGATTTCCCACCATCAGGTTTGACCCTGAAGTAGAGGCCGTTTCCGTCCAGCTCCCTGTATTCCTTTGATTCTGGCTCCAGCCCCGCAAGCGTCGTGTCTGCTAGAGGGCGGCGCTTGATATCTGCGCGCTTCATCCTTGTATCCCAAAGTTCGGCATTTTTCTCAGGATACAAGCAGGGATACAGGGATACAACGGATAAGGGGATACAGAGGTAGATAGCCAGACACAAAAAAACCGGCTCAAGTGGCCGGTTTCTCTGGGTCTGAGAGTCTGGTAGAGACTTTCAGATACTGCTATATGGTGCCCCGAGGGAGACTCGAACTCCCACTCCTTTCGAAAACGGATTTTGAATCCGCCGCGTCTACCAATTCCGCCATCAGGGCTCAATGGCGGCGAAGTATAGAGATGAGATTACCGTCGGTCAATCAGGTACATAGAGAATTTTCACTATTTCGGCTAGACTTCCGGCCCCTGCTAGACGAACCCCATCATGCGCGTTGCTGACTTTACATTCGAACTCCCTGATTCGCTGATCGCCCGCCACCCTTTGGCCGAGCGTCGCAACAGTCGCCTGTTGACCCTTGATGGGGTCAGTGGCGCCCTGGCACACCGTCAATTCACTGATTTGCTTGAGCATTTGCGCCCGGGCGATTTGATGGTGTTCAACAATACCCGGGTGATTCCGGCGCGGCTGTTTGGCCAGAAGGCTTCCGGCGGCAAGCTGGAGATTCTGGTGGAGCGGGTGCTCGACAGTCATCGCGTGCTGGCGCATGTGCGTTCCAGCAAGTCGCCCAAGCCGGGGTCGAAGATCCTGATCGACGGCGGTGGCGAAGCCGAGATGCTGGCGCGTCACGATGCGTTGTTCGAGCTGGGGTTTGCCGAAGAGGTGTTGCCGCTGCTCGATCGCGTCGGGCACATGCCGTTACCTCCTTATATAGACCGCCCGGATGAAGGCTCGGACCGCGAGCGTTATCAGACGGTGTACGCCGAGCGCCTGGGCGCGGTGGCGGCGCCGACGGCGGGGCTGCATTTCGATCAGCCGCTGATGGAGGCGATTGCCGCCAAGGGCATCGAGACCGCGTTCGTGACCTTGCACGTCGGCGCCGGCACCTTCCAGCCGGTGCGCGTGGAGAAGATTGAAGATCACCACATGCACAGTGAGTGGCTGGAAGTCGGTCAGGACGTGGTCGATGCCGTCGCAGCCTGCCGCGCTCGCGGTGGTCGCGTGGTGGCCGTGGGGACCACCAGCGTGCGTTCCCTGGAAAGCGCCGCGCACGATGGCGTGCTCAAGCCGTTCAGTGGCGATACCGACATCTTTATCTACCCAGGCCGGCCGTTTCATGTGGTCGATGCCTTGGTCACCAATTTCCATTTGCCCGAATCCACGCTGTTGATGCTGGTTTCGGCGTTTGCCGGTTATCCGGAGACCATGGCCGCTTATAAAGCCGCCGTCGACAACGAATACCGCTTTTTCAGCTACGGTGATGCGATGTTTATCACCCGTAATCCCGCACCACGTGGCCCTGAGGACAAAGAATGAGTCGCCAAAGTCGTATGTCGTTTGAGTTGCTTGCTACTGACGGCAAGGCGCGTCGCGGTCGTTTGACCTTCCCGCGCGGTACCGTCGAGACCCCGGCGTTCATGCCAGTGGGCACGTATGGCACGGTCAAGGGCATGCTGCCGCGGGATATCGTCGCCACCGGCGCAGAAATCATTCTGGGTAACACCTTTCACTTGTGGCTGCGTCCTGGCACCGAAGTGATCAAGAAGCACGGCGACCTGCACGATTTCATGCAGTGGAAAGGCCCGATTCTGACCGACTCCGGCGGTTTTCAGGTGTTCAGCCTGGGCGCCATGCGCAAGATCAAGGAGGAGGGCGTGACCTTCGCTTCTCCTGTCGACGGCGCCAAAGTGTTCATGGGCCCGGAAGAGTCGATGCAGGTCCAGCGTGATCTGGGCTCGGACATCGTGATGATCTTCGACGAATGCACCCCGTACCCGGCCGATGAAGACGTCGCTCGCGTATCGATGGAGCTGTCGTTGCGTTGGGCCCAGCGTTCGAAAAACGCCCATGGCGACAACACGGCGGCGTTGTTCGGCATCGTTCAGGGCGGCATGCACCAGGATTTGCGCATGCGCTCCCTGGAAGGCCTCGACAAGATCGGCTTCGATGGCCTGGCCATCGGCGGTCTGTCGGTGGGCGAGCCCAAGCACGAGATGATCAAGGTACTGGATTACCTGCCGGGCCAGATGCCGGCTGACAAACCTCGTTACCTTATGGGCGTTGGCAAACCGGAAGATCTGGTTGAGGGTGTGCGCCGCGGTGTGGACATGTTCGATTGCGTGATGCCAACCCGTAATGCCCGCAACGGGCATCTGTTCATTGATACAGGCGTGCTGAAGATCCGTAACGCGTTCCATCGCCATGATGATTCGCCGCTGGATCCAACCTGCGATTGCTACACCTGCCAGAACTTCTCCCGTGCTTATCTGCATCATCTGGACAAGTGCGGCGAAATGCTGGGTAGCATGTTGAATACCATCCACAATTTGCGCCATTACCAAGTGCTTATGGCTGGTTTGCGCGAGGCTATTCAACAGGGTACATTGGCCGCCTTTGTCGATGCCTTCTACGCCAAACGCGGGCTACCTGTTCCGCCTTTGGACTGAGTTTTCTGACCCCAAGATTCAACATTTGCAACTGGAGTGCTAAATGAGCTTTTTTATCTCTAATGCCATGGCTGACGCCGCTGCACCTGCTGCCGGCCCAATGGGCGGCGGCTTTGAGTGGATTTTCCTGGTCGGTTTCCTGGTCATCTTCTACCTGATGATCTGGCGTCCACAGGCCAAGCGCGCCAAAGAGCAGAAAAACCTGCTGAGCAGCCTGCAAAAAGGTGACGAAGTTGTGACCACCGGTGGTATCGCCGGCAAGATCACCAAAGTGTCCGACGACTTCGTGGTTCTGGAAGTTTCCGACACTGTTGAAATGAAGTTCCAGAAAGGCGCCATCGCCGCCACGCTGCCAAAAGGCACGCTCAAAGCGATCTAAGTTTCAACTTCTACTCAATCGACGGGGCGCGCAAGGCGCCCCGCGTCATAAGCGGGCGGCGTGATGCTGAACAAATACCCTCTGTGGAAATACATTCTGATCCTGGCAGTGCTGGCGATCGGTCTGATTTATTCCGCTCCCAATCTATACCCTGATGACCCGGCCATTCAGGTCAGCGGTGCAAGCACTGCACTGCAGGTCACTCAGGCTGATCTGGATCGTGTGAGCACCGCGCTCAAGGAATCCGGGATCAACGTCAAGGCGGCCACCCTGGCTGCGGGCGGCAAGGGCGGTCTGATCCGTCTGACCAAGGCTGAAGATCAGCTGCCAGCCAAAGACGTCGTGCGCAAGGCATTGGGTGATGACTACGTCGTTGCACTGAACCTGGCACAAACCACCCCGCAATGGCTGCGCAGCCTTGGCGCGCACCCGATGAAGCTGGGTCTGGACTTGTCCGGTGGTGTGCACTTCCTGCTGGAAGTGGACATGGACAAAGCCCTCGACGCACGCCTGAAAGTCTACGAAGGCGACGTCAAGAGCCTGTTGCGTAAAGAGAAACTGCGTTATCGCAGCCTGCCGCAACTGGGCGGTGCCATTCAGCTGGGCTTCACTGATGAAGCAGCCCGTGAAGAAGCGCGTACGCTGATTCGCAAGAACTTCAACGATTTCGACATTGTTCCGGCCGACCTCAATGGCCAACCGGTACTGCGTCTGGCGATGACCCCGGCCAAGCTGGCGGAAATCCGCGAATACTCCATCAAGCAGAACTTGACCACGGTACGTAACCGCGTCAACGAGCTGGGTGTTGCCGAACCTATCGTTCAGCGCCAAGGCGCCAACCGCATCGTGGTTGAGCTGCCGGGCGTGCAAGACACTGCCGAAGCCAAGCGTATCCTCGGCAAGACGGCCAACCTTGAGTTCCGTCTGGCGGCTGAGCCTGGCGCTTCGAAAGCCACTTCCGAATCGTTCGAGTTCCGTGAAGGCAATCGTCCTCCGGCGCTGATCGAGCGTGGCCTGATCATCACCGGTGACCAGGTGACTGACGCCAAGGCTGGCTTCGGCGAGCAAGGCACGCCAGAAGTGAACATCCGTCTGGATGGCCACGGCGGCGAGCTGATGAGTCGTGCGACTCGCAACAACGTCGGTCGCAGCATGGCGGTGATCTTCATCGAACAACGTCCTGTCACCACTTACACCAGGCAAGTGGTCAACGGCGTCGAGAAAGACGTACCGGTTCAGACGTTTAAAGAAGAGAAGAAGATCATCAGCCTGGCGACCATCCAGTCGCCACTGGGTGCCCAGTTCCGCATCACTGGCCTGAACGGCCAGGGCGAATCGTCCGAACTGGCGCTGCTGTTGCGTGCCGGTGGTCTGGCGGCACCGATGTATTTCGCTGAAGAACGTACCATCGGCCCAAGCCTGGGTGCTGACAACATCACCAAAGGTATCGATGCATCGCTGTGGGGGATGCTGTTTGTCTCGCTGTTCATCATGGCCATCTACCGCTTCTTCGGCCTCATCGCCACCGTCGCGCTGACGGTAAACATGGTGATGCTGCTGGCCTTGATGTCGCTGCTGGGTGCAACGCTGACCCTGCCAGGTATCGCCGGTATCGTGTTGACCATGGGTATGGCGGTCGACGCCAACGTACTGATCTTCTCGCGGATACGTGAAGAGATCGCGGCCGGCATGACCGTGCAGCGGGCAATCAACGAAGGCTTCGGCCGGGCATTTACCGCGATTCTCGACGCCAACCTGACAACCTTGTTGGTCGGCGGGATTCTCTTTGCCATGGGCACCGGCCCGGTCAAAGGCTTCGCAGTGACCATGTCCCTCGGGATCTTTACCTCGATGTTCACGGCCATCATGGTGACCCGCGCGATGGTCAACCTGATCTTCGGCGGTCGTGACTTCAAGAAGTTGTGGATTTAAGGGGCTGCCATGTTACGTACAATCAACTTCATGGGCGTTCGCAACGTTGCGTTCGGCGTCACATTGTTCCTTACCGTTCTGGCTCTGTTCAGTGTCGCTACCAAGGGCATGAACTGGGGGCTGGACTTCACCGGCGGTACGCTCATCGAGCTGACCTACGAGCGTCCGGCCGACGTCACCAAAGTGCGTGAGCAACTGGTTACATCGGGTTATAACGAGGCGATCGTACAGAGCTTCGGTGCAACTACCGATTTGCTGGTGCGTATGCCAGGTGAGGACCCGCAGCTGGGTCACCAGGTGGCCGAGGCCTTGCAGAAGGTCGGCGGCGACAACCCTGCGGTGGTCAAGCGCGTCGAGTATGTCGGCCCGCAGGTCGGTGAAGAGCTGCGCGATCAGGGCGGCCTCGGCATGCTGATGGCGCTGGGCGGCATTTTGATCTACCTGGCTTTCCGCTTTCAGTGGAAGTTTGCAGTCGGTGCGATCGTGTCCTTGATCCACGACGTGATCGTGACCATCGGTATCCTGTCGTTCTTCCAGATCACCTTCGACCTGACGGTACTGGCGGCGGTGCTGGCGATCATCGGTTACTCGCTCAACGACACCATCGTGGTATTCGACCGGGTTCGTGAGAACTTCCGGGTACTGCGCAAGGCCAGCCTGATCGAGAACATCAACATCTCGACCACGCAAACCCTGCTGCGGACCATGGCGACGTCGATCTCCACCTTGCTGGCGATCGCGGCCCTGTTGTTCTTCGGTGGCGACAACCTGTTCGGCTTCTCCATTGCCCTGTTCATCGGTGTTCTGGCGGGTACTTACTCGTCGATCTACATCGCGAACGTGGTGCTGATCTGGCTGAACCTGAGCAGCGAGGACCTGATTCCTACTGCGGTGGCCGAGACGGAAGTCGACGACCGTCCATAACGGTTAGCGCTTTTCCAGCTGTAGCCCGAGAAGGCGCGAGTATTGAACTCGCGCCTTTTTTTATGCTCCAAGGCTGGGAGAAGCGCGGGCATGTCCCGCATGTGATGGTCAGGAGGTTCATGTGAACAAGTCGATGCTGGTTGGTGCAGTATTGGGTGCTGTTGGTGTGACGGCCGGGGGGGCTGTTGCCACCTACAGCCTGGTCAAAAAAAGCGGCCCTGAGTATGCACAAGTTCTAGCCGTTGAACCGGTCAAGACACAAATCAAGACTCCACGTGAAGTGTGCAAGGACGTTACGGTTACCCGGCAAGCGCCGGTAAAAGATCAACATCAGATCGCCGGTACGGTGGTCGGCGCGCTGGCTGGTGGCCTGCTGGGCAACCAGATCGGCGGTGGTACAGGCAAGAAAATCGCCACAGTGGCCGGTGCGGTCGGCGGCGGTTATGCGGGCAACAAGGTGCAGGAAGGCATGCAGGAGCGTGATACCTACACCACCACTCAAACCCGCTGTAACACCGTGAATGACATCAGCGACAAGGTTGTAGGCTACGACGTTCGTTATTCGCTGGACGGCAAGGAAGGCAAAGTGCGGATGGATCGCGATCCGGGCAACCAGATTCCGGTCGACAAGGAAGGCAAGTTGGTCCTGGGGCAGAACGAACCGGCTCAACAATAAGCTGAGCGCCTCACGCAAAAAAGAAGCATCCCGCAGGGGATGCTTTTTTTGTGCCTGAATTTTATGTGTCACCGCCAACGTGCTATGAAAGACTCTTCATTTTTCGTGGCCTTACGCCTGCCTGTCTGAGACCCCATGCCTGCCATCGATCATCCCCTGATAGACCAGTTTCTTGACGCCCTTTGGCTGGAAAAAGGCCTTTCCGATAACACCCGCGATGCCTATCGCAGTGACCTGGCCCTGTTCAACGGTTGGTTGCAGGAGAAAGGTCTGGAATTGATCAACGCCGGTCGCGAGTTGATCCTCGATCACTTGGCCTGGCGCCTGGAGCAAAACTACAAACCCCGTTCTACTGCGCGATTTCTCTCTGGTGTGCGTGGCTTTTATCGCTATTTGCTGCGGGAAAAGCTGATCGCTGTCGATCCGACCTTGCGCGTCGATATGCCGCAATTGGGTAGGCCGTTGCCTAAATCCTTGTCGGAAGCCGATGTGGAAGCGTTACTGGCCGCGCCAGACCTGAGCGAAGCCATCGGTCAGCGAGACCGCGCCATGCTGGAGGTGCTTTATGCCTGTGGCTTGCGGGTGACGGAGTTGATCAGCCTGACGCTGGAGCAGGTCAACCTGCGCCAGGGCGTGCTGCGGGTGATGGGCAAGGGCAGCAAGGAGCGACTGGTGCCGATGGGCGAGGAGGCGATTGTCTGGGTCGAGCGCTACATGCGCGATGCCCGTGGCGAGCTGCTGGGCGGGCGTCCCAGCGATGTGCTGTTCCCCAGCCTTCGTGGCGAGCAGATGACCCGCCAGACCTTCTGGCATCGCATCAAGCACCAGGCCAAGGTCGCGGGGATCGGCAAGTCGTTGTCGCCGCACACCCTGCGTCATGCCTTTGCCACGCACTTGCTCAATCACGGTGCCGACCTTCGAGTGGTGCAAATGCTGCTCGGCCACAGCGACCTCTCCACCACTCAGATCTATACTCACGTCGCCCGCGCACGCTTGCAGGACCTGCACGCCAAGCATCACCCAAGGGGTTGAATAGTGTGAGATCAGCTTTGTGTGGGAGCGGGCTTGCCCGCGAATAGGCCGGTACATTCAGCATTTGTGTTGATCGAGACACCGCTATCGTGGGCAAGCCCGCTCCCACAAGGGTCTATGTCTCCCTCGATGTCTTGCGTCTGCCGGAGTCGGCCACACGGGCCTTATGTGGTAGGCTTTGCCGGTTTGTACGATGGGCGGTTATGACCCGGTGTTTCGGCACGGGTGTTCTGATCGTCCCATTTGTCCGCCTTCAGGAGTTCTCATGCGTCTGACCCAGATTTTCGCCGCCGCAGCCATTGCGTTGGTCAGCACCTTTGCCGTCGCCGATGACGCGGCCGACAAAGCCATTCGTAAAAGCCTGGAAAACCTCAAGCTGGACGTGCCGGTCGAAACCATCACCGCCAGCCCGCTGCCAGGTCTGTACGAAGTCAAACTCAAGGGCAGCCGCGTGCTTTACGCCAGCGCCGACGGCCAGTACGTTGTTCAGGGCTACATGTTCCAGCTCAAGGACGGCAAACCGGTCAACCTGACCGAGAAGACCGAGCGTCTGGGCATTTCCAAACTGATCAACAACATTCCAGTGGCTGAAACCGTGGTCTACCCGGCTATCGGCGAAACCAAGTCGCACATCACTGTCTTCACCGACACCACCTGCCCGTACTGCCACAAGCTGCACGCCGAAGTGCCGGAGCTGAACAAGCTGGGTATCGAAGTGCGTTATGTTGCATTCCCGCGCCAGGGCCTTGGCTCGCCGGGTGACGAACAACTGCAAGCCGTGTGGTGCTCCAAGGACAAGAAAGCCGCCATGGACAAGATGGTCGATGGCAAGGAAATCAAGGCCGCCAAGTGCGAGAACCCGGTTTCCAAACAGTTCGCCCTCGGTCAGTCGATCGGTGTGAACGGTACGCCGGCCATCGTTTTGGCCGACGGACAGGTCATTCCGGGCTACCAGCCTGCGCCACAAGTCGCCAAACTGGCACTGGGCGCGAAATAGTTTCGCATCGTCACGGTCAGCCTTGACGATCATGGTCTGGCGGCAACATTGTCGGGCCATTAATAGAGAGCCGCGAGTATGCGGTTGTTTTCACGGCCGGCCTTGAGTCGGCCGTTTTATGGGGAGTTCACAGTGAAACCGGTCAAAGTAGGCATCTGTGGGTTAGGGACCGTCGGTGGCGGTACCTTCAACGTACTTCAGCGCAACGCCGAGGAAATTGCTCGTCGTGCCGGGCGTGGAATCGAAGTGGCACAAATTGCCATGCGCACGCCAAAGCCTCAGTTCCAGACGACCGGTATTGCGATTACCAACGATGTGTTCGAAGTGGCCACGAACCCTGAGATCGACATCGTTATAGAGCTGATGGGCGGCTACACCGTTGCCCGCGAGCTGGTACTCAAGGCCATCGAGAATGGCAAGCATGTGGTCACCGCGAACAAGGCACTGATTGCCGTTCACGGTAATGAAATTTTCGCCAAGGCTCGCGAGAAGGGCGTGATTGTGGCGTTCGAAGCGGCCGTGGCCGGCGGCATTCCGGTGATCAAGGCGATCCGTGAAGGCCTTTCCGCCAACCGCATCAACTGGGTGGCCGGGATCATCAACGGAACCGGCAACTTCATCCTCACCGAAATGCGTGAGAAGGGCCGCACCTTCGAAGACGTCCTCGCCGAGGCGCAAGCTTTGGGTTACGCCGAAGCCGACCCGACTTTCGACGTCGAAGGCATCGATGCAGCCCACAAGCTGACGATCCTGGCATCCATCGCGTTCGGCATTCCGCTGCAATTCGACAAGGCCTACACCGAAGGCATCACCAAGCTGACCACCGCCGACGTGAATTACGCCGAAGCGCTGGGCTATCGCATCAAGCACCTGGGCGTGGCGCGCAGCACCGCGGCCGGCATCGAGCTGCGTGTGCACCCGACGTTGATCCCGGCTGATCGTTTGATCGCCAACGTCAACGGCGTGATGAACGCGGTGATGGTCAACGGTGACGCCGCGGGTTCGACCCTGTTCTACGGTGCTGGTGCCGGCATGGAGCCGACCGCTTCGTCGGTGATCGCCGACCTGGTGGACGTGGTTCGCGCCATGACCTCCGACCCGGAAAATCGCGTACCGCACCTGGCCTTCCAGCCGGATTCGCTGTCGGCCCACCCGATCCTGCCGATCGAGGCCTGCGAAAGCTCCTATTACCTGCGCATCCAGGCCAAGGACCATCCGGGCGTACTGGCTCAGGTGGCGAGTATCCTGTCGGAGCGCGGCATCAACATCGAATCGATCATGCAGAAGGAAGTCGAGGAACACGACGGTCTGGTGCCAATGATCCTGCTGACGCATCGTGTGCTGGAACAGCACATGAACGACGCGATCACCGCCCTGGAGGCCTTGGAAGGCGTGGTCGGCCCGGTCGTACGGATCCGCGTCGAGCACCTGAACTAAGCCGTTATCGTTCACCGGGCTCGCACGCGGGCCCGGCATTGCGAACACTGTCTATTGGAGCCAGTCATGCGTTATATCAGTACCCGCGGCCAGGCACCGGCCCTGAATTTCGAAGACGTCTTGCTGGCAGGTTTGGCCACGGACGGCGGCCTGTACGTGCCGGAAAACCTGCCACGTTTCACCCAGGAAGAGATCGCTTCCTGGGCCGGCCTGCCGTATCACGAGCTGGCCTTCCGGGTGATGCGCCCGTTCGTGACCGGCAGCATCCCTGATGCCGATTTCAAAAAGATTCTTGAAGAAACGTACGGCGTGTTTTCCCACAACGCCGTGGCACCACTGCGTCAGCTCAATGGCAACGAATGGGTAATGGAGCTGTTCCACGGCCCGACCCTGGCGTTCAAGGACTTTGCCCTGCAACTGCTGGGTCGTCTGCTCGACTACGTGCTGGAAAAGCGCGGCGAGCGCGTGGTGATTGTTGGCGCTACCTCCGGCGACACCGGTTCGGCGGCGATCGAAGGTTGCAAGCATTGCGAAAACGTCGACATCTTCATTCTGCACCCGCACAACCGTGTGTCCGAAGTGCAGCGTCGCCAGATGACCACCATTTTCGGCGAGAACATCCACAACATCGCCATCGAAGGCAACTTCGATGACTGCCAGGAAATGGTCAAGGCCAGCTTCGCCGACCAGAGCTTCCTCAAGGGCACGCGCCTGGTGGCGGTGAACTCGATCAACTGGGCGCGGATCATGGCCCAGATCGTTTACTACTTCCACGCAGCCCTGCAACTGGGCGGCCCGGCGCGTTCGGTATCGTTCTCGGTACCGACCGGCAACTTCGGCGATATCTTCGCCGGTTACCTGGCGCGCAACATGGGCCTGCCGATCAACCAGTTGATCGTCGCCACCAATCGCAACGACATCCTGCACCGCTTCATGAGCGGCAATCAGTACGTCAAGGAAACCCTGCACGCCACGCTGTCGCCGTCCATGGACATCATGGTCTCGTCGAACTTCGAACGCCTGCTGTTCGACCTGCACGGCCGCAACGGTGCGGCGATTGCCGGTTTGATGGACACCTTCAAGCAGGGCGGCGGTTTCAGCGTCGAAGAGGAACGCTGGACCGAAGCACGCAAACTGTTCGATTCGCTGGCCGTGGACGACGCCCAAACGTGCGAAACCATTGCTGAAGTCTTTGAGCAAACCGGCGAGCTGTTGGACCCGCACACTGCCATCGGCGTGAAGGCCGCACGCGAATGCCGTCGCAGCCTGGATATCCCGATGGTGATCCTGGGCACGGCCCATCCGGTCAAATTCCCGGATGCAGTGGAAAAAGCCGGTGTAGGAAAAGCGCTCGAACTACCTGCACATCTTTCTGATTTGTTTGAGCGAGATGAACGTTGCACCGTATTGCCGAACGACCTGAAAGCCGTGCAGGCCTTTGTCAGTCAGCATGGCAACCGCGGTAAGCCATTGTAACCGGCAAAAGCTGTCACATTTTGAAGCCCGTCTCCTGACGGGCTTTCTCATTTCTGCATGCCACACTTGTCGGGTTTCGTAAAAGAAGAGCCGCCCATGAAGGACGGGCGAGACGATTACCAAGGAAGTGGCAATGCTGTTTTTTAGAGGGTTTAAACCAGCCGTGTGCTGGATGTTTTTGCTGGGCGCCCTGGGTTTTGGGCAATGGGTAAAGGCTGCACAATTGGCGACACATGAATCCATGAAGTCAGCTGCCATCGCGCGCATTGAGCTGGATGCTCAGGAGCGGCAATGGATTGCTGAACATCCGGTGGTTATCGTCGCATCGGCGCAGTACCCGCTGTATCTGTTCAAGGATGAGCACGGTCACTGGAGCGGTTTGAACAACGATGTGCTCAACCGCATCAGCGCCATGACAGGGTTGCGGTTCGTCCATGAAGAGTCGTTTTCCACCGACCAATTGCTGGAGCGGCTGGAAAGCGGCGCGGCGGACATGAGCACGACGCTGGCAGTAAACGACGAGCGCAAGGTGTTTCTGGATTTCAGTCATGCCTTCGGTGGCGCGGGTTGGGTGCTTGTAGGGCTGACCGGCACCTCAGCGTTACAGTCTTTGGAGCAACTTTCGAAGAGGGTCCTGGTATTGCCGACCCGGCACGCCCTGGAGGGCACGATTCGTCGTGACTACCCGGCGATCGAGCTGCGCTCGGTCAAAACCTACGCCGAAGCCCGGGCACTGGTGGAAAGTGGCGAGGCCTATGCCACCATTGAAAACGAAATCGGAGCGCAGCTCTATCCCTCGGGCCGGCTCAAGGTCGGGCATGCGGTGGAAGGCAAATGGGAGGCTGATCATTTGGCAGTCCGCAAAGGACAGCCGCAATTATTGAGCATCCTCAACAAGGCGCTCGAAGCATTTCCTCCCGCCGAGTTACGTGCCATGCGGCTCAAATGGCTGAGTGGAGTTGCGCCGGTATATGCGCCCTCGGCCTGGCAGCGGATAACCCGATGGGGCTGCTGGGGTGTGTTCATCGTCAGCCTGTTCGGCCTGCTTTCATTACTTTGGAACCGTCGGCTTGCGACACTGATCGAGCAACGACGAGACGCCGAAAAAGACCTCAATGATCAGCTCGCATTCCAGCACGCGTTGATTGACGCCATGCCCGACCCGATGTTCGTGCGCGATCTGCAAGGGCGTTTGATCATGTGCAACAAAAGTTATGAGGAGTGCTTGTCGATCCGTTTCGACCAGGTTCAGGGGCGACAACTGATCGAGCTTGATGTCTTGCCCAAAGCAACCGCTGAGCAGCTGCACGCTGAGTTCATGGCACAGCTCGGTACTCGCAAGACCCGTTTCAGCGAACGTCAGTTGATATTCAAGGATGGCGTCAGGGATATCTACCAGTGGACGGTGCCGTTCTACAGTGCGGACGGTCAATTGCGAGGACTGCTGGGTGGATGGAGCGATATCGGCAAGCGTACAAGGCAGGTGTGAATTGCAATGCGATCTGTAGCAGCTGCCGAGCCTGCGAGGCTGCGTTCGGCTGCGCAGCAGTCGTCAAACCAGAACTTGTGATATGCCAGGCAGACCGCGTTAGCTGGATTCACGACTGCTGCTACAGCCGAACGCAGCCTTCGGCAGCTGCTACAAGAGTGTGTCGCGGCCGAAAGGGCTTAACCGACTGGCGTGAAGCTGTTTTTTTACTGTCATCTTTACCGTGCATGCTCTAACTACCAGAGGCGCCGGTGCGCCTGCCGTTGGAATCCAGAACTTTCTTCTCGGGCCTGTGGTCATTTACTGTGGACACGCCCCAGGCACTTTGTTTTCGGACTATTGAGTGGTGATCGAGATGGAAAGTATCAGTCTATTGCTCGGTGAGGCTCTGAGCCCGTATCAGGTCAAGTTGACCCCATCGGGTGCCCATGGCGAATGCCTGGTGACACTGAAGAGTACGAGCGGCGCTATCGTGGTCGAACGGGCGTTCAATCAGGCCCAGTTAACCGACAAACGTCTGCTGACGGATGTCGTCGACGGGCTGCACCGCGACGTGCTGATCGCTGAAGGACGTCTGGAGCCCTGTGTTATCGCGGCGTTGCGCAATGCTGCTCAGGACAAGATCCTGGCCAGCCGAAATTGAATTGTTTTTTGTGGGAACCTTCCTGCGCCAAGGTCAGTCAGACCATGTAACAGCAGGATCAAGCATTGTGCTCCGGTGCTTGTAGCTTGTTGCTACTGGTCTTTATGTAGGCCACGTTTAACCCCGAGTCGTCTCCCCACTTCTCGGGGTTTCTTTTTGCCTGCGATTTGTCATTGCGCGGCCTGACGTTCGAAAAAGGCCCTGGTTTCTTCCAGGTAGTCCTTGCGTCTTTGTGGATCGAGCCAGTCGGCGTACAGCGGGTCCAGGCGTTCGCGGGGCAGGGCGCGCAATAGCTGATTGATTTCACTGATTGCCTGTCGCCCCTGGGGCGTATTCGAGCAACCGATGTACCCGGACAGGTACTTGCCCGTGCCTTTGACCGAATAGAATTCCAACTGATCATCGGCAATATGTTCCTGACGAGCCTGATAGCGGATTTCTGGCCAGTAACCCAAGACCACCTGCAAACGACCCAGGCGCTGCATCTGCAACAGACTGCCGAGGGCGTCGTTGCCGTAATGAGGCGTCAGCACGCCGGGCGGCGCCTGTTGCAGCAGCGTGTCGAGGAACTGACCGTAACGACGCTCGGCGACCACACCGACTTTCTCTCGACGGCTGGCCAACAGTGCTGCCAGATCGACTTCATCGCCAATGAGAAAGGGCTCCAGCACCGACCGATCTTCACGTCGGATCACCAGCCCATTGCTGACCGCCCGGAAGACCGGTATGGAAAACGCAATCCAGTGTTCGCGCTCCTCGCTCCAGATCAGCGAAGGGTCGCAGGTAAAGGATTTTTCATGGAGCATTTGCATGCCGCGGGCGCGATTGACCCGCATCAGGGTGTGTTCGTACTGCGGCATGCCGGCGATCAACAGCGGCATCAGTTGATCGACAACCCCCTGGCCTTTTTTCGGGCCTTCGAAGATCGTCACGGGTGGCAGATCGCGCAGCAGCCAGAGCAAATGCTCTTTAGGTTGCGCCAGGGCCGGGGACATCAGCCCCGCCAACAACCCGAGCACCGCCAGCACACGCCCGACGCCGACGTAACCGATGACTGATGAAAGCAGGCGCTTCAGCTTAGATGGCCCCGTCTTCACGTAGCCGTGCGATCTGTGCCAGGTCGTAGCCAAGGTCGTGGAGTATTTGCGCATTGTGTTCACCCAGCTGCGGCCCGACCCATTCGGAGCTGCCGGGCGTCTCAGAGAGTTTTGGCACAATGCCGGGCATCTTGAAGTCCTTGCCGTCGGGCAGCTTGGCCTGCAAGAACATTTCCCGGGCCAGGTACTGCGGATCACTGAACATGTCTTCGGCACTGAAGATCCGGCTGGCGGGCACGTCGGCCTGGTTCAGTTGCTCGATCACCGCGTCCAGCGACAGTGAGTTGACCCAGCGATCGATCACCCCGTAAATCTCATCGCGACGGCTGTCGCGTCCGTCGTTGCTGGCCAGCACAGGATCATTGGCCAGGTCTTCGCGACCGATGATCAGCATGAAACGCTTGAAGATCGCATCGCCGTTGGCGCCGATCTGCACGTGTTTGCCGTCGGCGCTGGTGTGAATGGAGGAGGGCGTGATACCCGGCATGATGTTACCGGTGCGTTCGCGGATGAAGCCGAACACATCAAACTCCGGGACCATGCTTTCCATCATGGCGAAGATCGCTTCGTACAGCGCCACATCCACCACTTGGCCTAAACCGCCGTTGACCTCGCGATGACGCAAGGCCATCAGCGCACCAATCACGCCCCAGAGCGCGGCAATCGAATCACCGATGGAAATCCCGGTGCGCACCGGCGGCCGGTCCTCGAACCCGGTGATGTAGCGCAAGCCGCCCATGGATTCACCGACCGCGCCGAAGCCTGGCTGATCTTTCATCGGCCCGGTCTGGCCAAAGCCCGAGAGCCGCACCATCACCAGTTTCGGGTTCAGTGCGTGCAAGACTTCCCAGCCCAGGCCGAGCTTTTCCAGCACGCCGGGGCGAAAATTCTCGATCAGGATGTCTGCTTCGCTGAGCAGCTGTTTCAGAATCGCCAGGCCGTCCGGGTGTTTCAGGTTCAGGGTCAAAGACTTCTTGTTCCGCGCCTGAACGAACCACCACAGCGAAGTGCCTTCATACAACTTGCGCCATTTGCGCAATGGATCACCGCCGTCCGGGGACTCGATCTTGATCACTTCGGCGCCGAACTCGCCGCAAATACGCGAGGCAAACGGCCCGGCAATCAACGTACCCAATTCGATGACTTTCAGACCGGAGAGCGGTTTGTTGGAAAACGGCATGCTGAATCCTGTAGGACAAAGGCTGAGCGGATGCAGAGTTTTAACATAGGCCGACGTCCATAGCCCAAAGTTGATCGCCTTCAATTCGTTGATTGCCTGTTGCATCGGTTAGACTTGCCGCCTTTCCTCGTATCAAGAAGCCCGTTCATGGCCCAGCCGTCCACGACCTACAAGTTTGAACTGAACCTCACCGACCTCGACCGCAGCGTCTACGAGAGCGTGAAGCAGACCATCGCCCGTCACCCTTCGGAAACCGAAGAGCGCATGACCGTGCGGCTGCTGGCCTACGCCTTCTGGTACAACGAGCAGTTGTCCTTCGGTCGCGGTCTGTCAGACGTGGATGAGCCAGCGCTGTGGGAAAAGAGCCTGGATGATCGTGTCCTGCACTGGATCGAAGTCGGCCAGCCAGACGCCGATCGCCTGACCTGGTGCTCGCGCCGCACCGAGCGCACCAGCCTGCTGGCTTACGGCAGCCTGCGTGTCTGGGAAGGCAAAGTGATCCCGGCGATCAAAACCCTGAAAAACGTCAACATCGCCGCCGTACCCCAGGAAGTGCTGGAAACCCTGGCCAAGGACATGCCCCGCGTTATCAAGTGGGATGTGATGATCAGCGAAGGAACGATTTTCGTCACCGACGACCGTGGTCAGCATGAAGTTCAGTTGCAGTGGCTGAGCGGCGAACGCGGCTGATTATTCGCCGCTGAACCGCGTTACCCGGTTTTATCCTACGTATTCAAGAGAAGCACCTGTCACCCCATGCGCATCGAACCTCGCCTGTTGCCCGAAATCCTGCCATTCCTCGGTGATATTCCACCACTGCTGACCCGCCTTTACGCAGCGCGGGGCGTGCAGTCCGAGGCTGAACTGGACAAGAGTCTGGCGCGGCTGATTCCGTATCAGCAGCTCAAAGGCATCGATGCGGCGGTGGATTTGCTGGTGACGGCCCTGGAGCAACGTCAGCGGATTCTGATCGTCGGCGACTTCGACGCCGATGGTGCGACGGCCAGTACCGTGGGCATGCTGGGGTTGCGCCTGTTGGGCGCGGCGCATGTCGACTATCTGGTGCCGAACCGGTTCGAGTACGGCTATGGCCTGACGCCGGAGATCGTTGAAGTGGCGCTGACCCGCGAGCCGCAACTGCTGATCACCGTGGACAACGGCATCTCCAGCGTCGAAGGCGTGGCGGCGGCGAAAAAGGCCGGGCTCAAGGTGCTGGTCACCGATCACCACTTGCCCGGCGATGAACTGCCGTTGGCCGATGCCATCGTCAACCCGAATCAGCCGGGTTGCGAGTTTCCGAGCAAAGCCCTGGCCGGTGTCGGGGTGATTTTCTATGTGCTGATGGCCCTGCGCGCGCGTCTGCGCAGCCTGGGTTGGTACGAAAGCAAGCCGCAGCCGAACATTGGCGAACTGCTGGACCTGGTGGCGCTGGGCAGCGTCGCCGACGTGGTGCCGCTGGATGCCAACAACCGGATTCTGGTGCATCAGGGGCTGGAGCGGATTCGCGCCGGGCGAGCGCGACCGGGGCTCAAGGCGATCCTTGAAGTGGCCAAGCGCGACCCTTCGCGCATCACCTCCACCGACTTGGGCTTCATCCTCGGCCCGCGTCTGAACGCGGCGGGGCGTCTGGACGACATGAGCCTGGGCATCGAATGCCTGCTCACCGAAGACGCGGGCGCTGCCCGTGAAATGGCCGCTCAGCTGGATGGCATGAACCAGGACCGCAAATCCATCGAGCAGGGCATGCAGCGTGAGGCGCTGGCCCAGCTCAAGGATTTGCCGGTGGAGTCGATGCCGTTCGGCCTGTGCCTGTTCGATCCCGAGTGGCACCAGGGTGTCATCGGTATCCTCGCGTCCCGTATGAAAGAGCGCTATTTCCGTCCGACCATTGCCTTTGCCGATGCCGGTGATGGCCTGCTCAAGGGCTCGGGGCGTTCGGTTCAGGGCTTTCATATTCGTGATGCCTTGAGCGTGGTCGCGGCGCAGCATCCCAACCTGATCAGCAAATACGGCGGCCACGCCATGGCGGCCGGCCTGACGTTGCCGGAAGCGAATTTTCCGTTGTTCGCCGAGGCCTTTGACGCTGAAGTGCGTAGGCAATTGCGTGAAGAGGATTTGACCGGGCGCCTGCTGTCGGACGGCACTTTGGCGGTTGAGGAGTTCCACCTGGAACTGGCCCGTGCCCTGCGCCATGCCGGGCCTTGGGGACAACACTTCCCGGAGCCGCTGTTTCACGGGGTGTTCCAGTTGGTCGAGCAACGCGTCGTGGGTGAACGACACCTCAAAGTGGTGCTGAAGAGTGAATGCGGTTCGGTGAAGCTGGACGGCATTGCCTTCGGTATCGACCGCGATATCTGGCCAAATCCGACCATCAAGTGGGTCGAATTGGCTTACAAGCTCGACCTCAATGAGTTCCGTGGGAACGAGACCGTTCAGTTGATGATTGCCCATATCGAACCGCGTTAAGTCCTTCGCGGGCAAGCCTCGCTCCTACAGACTGTGCATAACCTGTAGGAGTGAGGCTTGCCCGCGAAAGCAAACTTTCTGACACCCAATCTCTCGGAACCCTCCTTCATCCCCCGATGTCGACTAGGCTCTAAGCACTGCTTGATTATCCTTGTGACGTCTTGTCGAATTTTTTGCCCGCGGGGGCGGGTGCTGCACCTTTTCCTGTCACTCGTCGACTATTCAAACAGAACCCTGGAGCCTGCCCACTGATACGAGAGGTGCCCCATGAGTCTGCTGCTTGAACCCTATACCCTTCGTCAATTGACCCTGCTTAACCGCATTGCGGTGTCACCGATGTGCCAGTACTCAAGCGTCGATGGACTGGCCAATGACTGGCATCTGGTCCATCTCGGTAGCCGCGCTATCGGCGGCGCCGGTCTGGTATTCACCGAAGCCACGGCGGTCACCGCCGATGGGCGCATCACTGCCCAGGACCTCGGCCTTTGGAATGATCAACAGATCGAATCCTTGCAACGTATTACGCGCTTCATCGCCGCTCAGGGCGCCGTTGCCGGTATTCAGTTGGCCCACGCCGGGCGCAAGGCCAGCACGCATCGGCCGTGGCTCGGCAAGCATGGCAGCGTCAAGCCGGAAGACGGTGGCTGGATTCCGGTCGGCCCCTCGCCGATTGCTTTCGACCCTCAGCACACACCACCCAAGCAACTCGATGAGGGCGAAATCGCTGACATCATTCAGGCCTTCGTCGATTCGGCCAAACGGGCGTTGACCGCCGGTTTCAAAGTAGTCGAAGTGCATGCCGCCCATGGTTACCTGTTGCACCAATTTCTTTCGCCTCTGAGCAATCAGCGGCGCGATCAGTACGGCGGTTCGTTCGAGAATCGGATTCGGCTGGTGCTGCAAGTCACCGAAGCGGTGCGTGCGGTGTGGCCTGAAGAATTACCGGTGTTTGTGCGGGTGTCGGCCACCGATTGGGTGGAAGACGGCTGGAACCCCGATGAAACCGTGGAGCTGGCGCGGCGCCTAAAAGACCTGGGCGTGGACCTGATCGACGTCTCATCGGGCGGTACGGCGGTAAACGCCGAGATTCCTACAGGCCCCGGTTATCAGACCCGTTTTGCCGAGCGCGTACGCAAGGAGTCAGGCATTGCCACCGGCACTGTAGGAATGATCACCGAGCCAGCCCAGGCCGAGCACATTCTGCGCACCTGTCAGGCCGACATCATCTTCCTCGCCCGGGAGTTGTTGCGTGATCCGTATTGGCCGCTGCATGCCGATGATGATCTGGGCGGGCACAAAGCTATTTGGCCGGCGCAATATCATCGGGCTACCCATCGTGACCAGCCGATTCATGAATCGGATTTGCGTGACTGAATGCCGTTGTAAAACCAAAAAGCCCCGGTCGTGTTGACCGGGGCTTTTGCATTTTTGTGTCGAGAGGTTTGTCGGCTGTCCTGCCGCCTTCGCGGGCAAGCCCGCTCCCACAAGGATCGGCGGCGTACACAAATTTTGTGAACAACCCCATCACTGTGGGAGCGGGCTTGCCCGCGAAGGGGTCGGTTCAGGCGCCCACTTACCGTCAGGTGTACTTACGCTTATCTGGCGCCGGCGGGAAATACTGGTACAACCAGGTTTCACTCAACGTGCGGTCATTGGTGCGAATGAACAACCGCAGCTCCACCGGGGCCACGCTGTCGTTGGTCGGGTACCAGTCGAAAGTAATGCGGTAGCCTTTGATATCATCCAGTACCAACACATTGAAGTCCTTCACCTGGCCGTTAGAGCAGGTCACCACCGGCTCGATCCCCGCACCTTCGGGCAAGCGGTCCAGACCACCGCCGGTGAAGTCCACGGCAAAGCGTCGCGCCCAGACTTCCGGGTAATGCTCGCCCGGCGCCCAGCCTTCGATAAAACCGCCCATGCCCGAACGGGTCGCGTGGACCCGCGCCAGCGGCGTGCTCACCGGTGGCAGAGCGCTCCAATAGAGCTTGTAGCCATAGTTGAGGGAGTCCCCGGCCGCGACCGGTTTTTTCGGCGTCCAGAACGCGACGATGTTATCCAGGGTCTCGCCGGTTGTAGGAATTTCCAGCAAGTCGATAGAGCCTTCGCCCCATGCGGTTGTAGGTTCTACCCATAGGCTCGGGCGCTTGCTGTACCAGTCGACGGTGTCCTGATAATTGGCGAACTCGTGATCGGTCTGCACCAAGCCGAAACCTTTCGGGTCGGTGTCGGCAAAGGCATTGAATTGCAGGGTGGCCGGGTTATTCAGCGGGCGGCAGATCCACTCGCCATTGCCGCGCCACATGGCCAGGCGATCGGAGTCGTGGATTTGCGGGTGAATGGTGTCGCACATGCGCCGCTCGTGGGTGCCGCAGCTGAACATGCTGGTCATCGGCGCGATGCCCAGTTGCTCGATGGCGGTGCGGGCATTGACGTGGGCATCGACTTCCATCACCACACGCTCGGCCTGGCAATCGATATCAAAACGATAGGCGCCGGTGGCGCTCGGCGAATCGAGCAGGGCATACACCACGAAGCGAGTGCTGTCCTTGTCCGGTGTCTCGAACCAGAACTTGGTGAAGTCCGGGAATTCTTCGCGTTTCTTGGCGTACGTATCGATCGCCAGGCCGCGGGCCGACAAACCGTACTGGCCGGTGGCGTCTACCGCGCGGAAGTAGCTGGCGCCGAGGAACGACAACACGTCGTGCTGATCCAGCTCCGGGGCCTTGAACAGCTTGAACCCGGAGAAACCCAGATCGCCCTTGAGCTGTTTGGTGTCAACAGTGGTTTTTTCGTAGTTGAACAGCGACGGGCGGAAATGCACCTCGCGCGCCAGTCGAGTCTTGGGATCGACGCTGTACATGCGCACCGGTTGCTTGAAACCCATACCGACGTGGAAAAACTGCACGTCCAGCTGGCCTTTCAAGTCCTTCCACAGCGAGTGATTGCCGTCATAGCGGATGGCGTTGAAGTTCTGCGGCGTCATGGTCGCCAGCGTCGGCGGCAGCACCTGTTTGGTGTCCTGATAGGGCTTTCCGGCGAGCTGTTTGGCCTGGCTCTTCAGCGCTTCGAAGTCGAACGCCTGTGCGTCGCCATCGGCGGCGCTGCTACCGGCCCAGGCGTTCGCGGCCAACAGGCCGGTGGCTGAGAGACCGGTGTAAGCCGCGATGGCCATGGAGGCTTTGAGCAAATTCCTGCGGTGCATAAGTACAACCTGTCGTGAACAATCCCGCGCCGTTCCTGGCACGTGCTGGATCAAAAATAACGGTTCGGACATGCCTTGGCCAAACGCAACGGACCTTAAAGAGATGCCAAATACTTTAAACCGTTCGGTCGGAGAGCAAAAATGATTGATGGCACAGCGACAGCGCGGCAATGAAACAAGACATTTCAGGTAGCGTTTCTTACAGCACTTTCTGATTTATAGGGCATATCTGCTTTTTTCGACTAATTACTCTAAAAACGCTTTTCAGCGCCAAATTAATTTCTATTCTATGGGGCATGACCGGTTTCGGCCCTTCAGGCCGGTGGGTTCGGCGGGCATAAGGTGACCGCTGAAAGTGATAGGGCGATGCGGTTTTAAAGTTTTCTCTGACGTATAGAAGGACATCGTCCATGTCGAAAGTACAAGGCATTACTGAAATATTAGGAATCTTCCCCTGGCTGGCTACCGGGCAGCGAAAGCGTCGGCTCAGTTCGGAGGAGTTGAAGTTGGTGGAGCGGTATCGCGAGTTGTCGGAGAGCGACCGGATTGCGATGCGGTATTTGGTGGATGCGATGCGGAGTGTTTCGCGGTTTTGAGGAGGTGATGGATTCGGCCATGACAGCGTTGTTGCGGTCGGATCCTTCAGAACGAAGAGAACTTGCCTACGATGAGTGGCGGTTGCAGGTTCGCACGCTAAGTATTACGTTTGTCCGTAGAGTAATACTTCAGGAGGTCATCATGACAACAACCATGACCAGTAAAGGGCAAGTCACCATTCCCAAGCCTATTCGGGACGCATTGCACCTGAAACCAGGTGCGGCAATTGAATTCAGTGTCAACGCGCAAGGTGAAGTGGTACTGCACAGCGGTAAACCCAAAATGGGTAAGGCAGTCACTATCGACCGCTTCGAAGCCGTGCGTGGAAAGGCGGATATAAAATGGCGAACCGACGATTTGATGGCGCTATTACGGGGTGACGACTGATGATATTGGTCGACACGAACGTGTTGATTGATGTCTTGGAGGATGACCCTGTCTGGGCTGATTGGTCCATACAACAGCTTCGCGCCCAATCCCAGATCCATGAATTGGCGATCAATCCGATTATTTACGCCGAACTGTCACAGACATTTTCCAGTTTCGAAGCGTTGGATTATGTCGTCACTCAGCTTGGTCTTGCGATGCAAGAAGTCCCGCGTCCTGCTTTGTTTTTGGCAGGAAAGGCTTTCGTTCGTTACCGTAAAGTGGGTGGTGGAAAAAATAATGTTTTGGCGGATTTTTTCATCGGGGCTCATGCTGCTGTGAAAAAGTTGCCGTTATTGACGCGGGATGCCAAGCGCTACCGTAGCTATTTTCCATCAGTTGAGTTGATAGTGCCGGTCTGACAGCTCTGTGTTTCCACGGATGAATCTGTCGAGATGGCAATCGGTAAAGGTTTTTGAGTTCTTCCTTGATTGGGCGGTGACACCATTGCGAGCAAGCTCGCTCCCACAGATTGAGCGCAGTTCCTGTAGGAGCGAGCGGTGCGGCGATCCGACTTGCCCGCCAAGCTTTTAATGCTTGAACATCACGTGCCGCACAACGGTGTAATCCTCCAGCCCATACATCGACATGTCTTTCCCATAACCGGACAGTTTCTGACCGCCGTGAGGCATTTCGCTGACCAGCATGAAGTGGGTGTTTACCCATGTGCAGCCGTACTGCAAACGTGCAGACAGCCGATGCGCGCGGCCGACGTCCGCGGTCCAGACTGACGACGCCAGGCCGTAGTCTGAATCGTTGGCCCAAGCTAGCGCCTGCGCTTCATCGGTGAACTTGGTGACCGACACTACCGGTCCGAACACTTCGCGGCGCACAATCTCGTCGTCCTGTTGCACGTCAGCCAGCACCGTCGGTTCAAAGAAGAAACCATTGCCTTCCACCGCTTTGCCGCCTGTGATCAAACGAATGTGCGGTTGCTTGATGGCACGCTCGACAAACCCTGTCACGCGATCGCGATGCTGCGCGCTGATCAACGGGCCCAGCTCCGTCGATGGATCATCCTGCAAGCCGTACTTGATACTGCTGACGGCCGCGCCGAGCTTCTCGACGAACTGGTCGTAGATGCCTGCCTGCACGTAAATGCGGCAGGCGGCGGTGCAATCCTGGCCGGCGTTGTAGAAACCGAAGGTGCGAATGCCTTCTACGGCGGCGTCGATGTCGGCATCGTCGAAGATGATCACTGGCGCCTTGCCGCCCAGTTCCATGTGCAAGCGTTTGACGCTGCCGGCGGTGCTGGAAATGATGTTCGAACCAGTGGCGATCGAGCCGGTCAGCGATACCATGCGCACTTTCGGGTGACTGACCAATGGGCTACCGACCGTAGGACCGCGACCGAACACCAGGTTAAGCACGCCCGCCGGGAAGATTTCCGACGCCAGTTCTGCCAGGCGCAGGGCGGTCAGCGGGGTTTGTTCTGACGGCTTGAGCACCACAGTATTACCGGCGGCCAGGGCCGGGGCGATTTTCCAGGCGACCATCATCAGCGGGTAGTTCCACGGCGCGATGGAGGCGATGACGCCCACCGGGTCGCGGCGGATCATCGAGGTGTGGCCGGGCAAATATTCACCCCCTAGCGCACCGCTCATGCAACGGCTGGCGCCGGCGAAGAAACGGAACACGTCGGCAATCGCCGGGATTTCATCGTTCAGCGCGGCGCTGTAGGGTTTGCCGCAGTTGTCCGACTCCAACTTGGACAGCTCTTCGCCATGGGCTTCGATGATGTCGGCGAGTTTGAGCAGCAACAGCGAACGTTCTTTCGGCGTGGTTTGCGACCAGGATTGGAAGGCGTTGTCGGCGGCCCGAACGGCGGCATCGATCTGGGCTTCGCTGGCTTCATTGATTTCTACCAGCACACGGCCGAGGGCCGGGTTGAACACGGCTTGGGCGGGACCGTCGCCGTTGACGAGTTGGCCGTTGATCAAGAGTTTGGTTTGCATGGCTTTGTCCTCATCGAAGCGGTTTCCACATTGGGAATGAGTTGTCAGTTATTTTCCGCCACTGCCCGCAACGCTTTCGCCACCCCGGGTCAGGTAATAGGCGCCGAGGATCGGCAACATTGTCACCATCATCACCAGCATCGCGACGACGTTGGTCACCGGCACGTCCCGTGGACGGCTGAGCTGGTTGAGCAGCCACAACGGCAGGGTGCGTTCGTGGCCGGCGGTGAAGGTGGTGACGATGATTTCGTCGAACGACAGCGCAAAGGCCAGCATGCCGCCGGCCAGCATCGCCGAGCCAAGGTTCGGCAAGACAATGTAGCGGAAGGTCTGCCAGCCGTCGGCGCCGAGGTCCATCGAGGCTTCGATCAAACTGTATGACGTGCGGCGCAAGCGGGCGATGACGTTGTTGTAGACGATCACTACACAGAAGGTCGCGTGACCGACGATGATGGTGAACATCCCCGGTTCAATCCCCAAGGTCTTGAAGGTCGCCAGCAGCGCGATCCCGGTGATGATCCCGGGCAGGGCAATCGGCAGGATCAGCATCAGCGAGATGCCTTGCTTGCCGAAGAAATCCCGCCGGTACAACGCCGCCGACGCGAGGGTGCCGAGGATCAGCGCAATCAGCGTGGCGACGGCGGCGATTTGCAGCGACAGCTTGATCGCTTCCAGCACGTCCGGCCGGGAGAACGCCACGCTGATCCACTTCAGGGTGAAGCCCTTGGGCGGAAAGCTGAACGCCGCGTCTTCGGTGTTGAAGGCGTAGAGGAAGATGATCAGGATCGGGAAGTGCAAGAACATCAACCCGCCCCAGGCGGCGATGCGCAGGCCCGGGGATGCCCGATCTTGAGATGAAGCATCAGAGCGCATCGAAAGCCCCCAGACGTTTGACGATGGACAGGTAAATGGCGATCAGCACGATCGGCACCAAGGTGAAGGCCGCCGCCATCGGCATATTGCCGATCGCTCCTTGCTGGGCGTAGACCATGCTGCCGATGAAGTAGCCCGGTGGGCCCACCAGTTGCGGCACGATGAAGTCGCCCAGGGTCAGCGAAAAGGTGAAGATCGAGCCGGCCGCGATGCCCGGAATCGACAGCGGCAGTATCACTTGCATGAAGGTCTGACGTGGCTTGGCGCCAAGATCCGCCGAGGCTTGCAGCAAGGACGGCGGCAGGCGTTCCAGTGAGGCCTGAATCGGCAGGATCATGAACGGCAGCCAGATGTAGACGAATACCATGAACCGCCCCAGATGCGAGGTCGACAGGGTGCTGCCGCCTACTCCCGGAATCCCGAGCACGAACTGCAACACCGGTTCCAACCCCAAGTGCTGAACGAACCACTGGGCCACGCCGCCCTTGGCCAGCAGCAAGGTCCAGGCGTAGGCCTTGACGATGTAACTGGCCCACATCGGCATCATCACCGCAATGTAGAAAAACGCCTTGGTCTTGCCGCTGGTGTAGCGCGCCATGTAATAGGCGATCGGGAACGCCACGATGGCACTGGCAATCGACACGACGATGGCCATGCTCAGGGTGCGCAGGATGATGTCGAAGTTCGATGGCTGGAACAGTGCCGTGAAATTCGCCAGGGTCAGGTCGGGCGTGACCGCCATGGTGAAGTCATCGAAGGTGTAGAAGCCTTGCCACAACAGGGTCAGCAGCGAGCCGAGGTAGATCGCACCGAACCACAGTAACGGCGGCACCAGCAGCAGCGACAGATACAGGTTCGGCCGCCGGTACAGCAAGTTCGAAAACCGGCGCAACGGCGAGCCGCTTGTCGGGGTTTGAGGAGCTGCCACGCTGTTCATCTCAAACCCCGCCCACAACATGGTCGTGCAGCGGGATCATCGCTTCACGCGCCCAACGAGCGCTGATGCGTTGCCCGGTCTGATGTTGCGCGCTGACATCCAGCCACTGGACGTTGGCCTGGCTGATGTTCAACGTCTGGCCATTTTCCAGCTTCAATTCATAGCGGGTGGCGCTGCCTTGGTACTGGATGTCGTGCAGCAGGCCGCTGACTTCGATTTCATGGCTGGCCAGCGGGCCTTCGGCGAAACGCACGTGTTCCGGGCGGATCGAAAACGGCTGTGGATTGCCGCTCAACTGCCGCGCCAGATCGCCGCGAATCACATTGGACGTGCCGACGAATTCGGCGACGAACGTGGTCGCCGGTTTCATGTACAGGTGGCGCGGCGTGTCGACCTGTTCGATGCGGCCCTTGTTGAACACGGCCACGCGGTCGGACATCGACAGCGCTTCGGTCTGGTCGTGAGTGACGAAGATGAAGGTGATGCCGAGCTGGCGTTGCAGCTTCTTCAGCTCGCCTTGCATTTGCTCGCGCAGTTTCAGATCGAGGGCGCCCAAGGGTTCGTCGAGCAGCAACACGCGAGGGCGATTGACTAACGCGCGGGCCAGGGCCACACGCTGACGCTGGCCCCCGGAGAGTTGCACCGGTTTGCGCTCGCCGTAGCCGCCGAGAGCGACCATGTCGAGGGCTTCTTCGGCGCGTTTTTGGCGTTCGGACTTGCCGACACCTTTGACTTTCAAACCGTAGGCGACGTTGTCGAGTACGTTCATGTGCGGGAACAGGGCGTAATCCTGGAACACGGTGTTCACGTCCCGCTGATACGGCGGCAGCCCGGCGGCTTCGGCGCCATGAATGCGGATGGAGCCGGCGCTCGGTTGTTCGAAACCGGCGATCAGGCGCAGGCAGGTGGTTTTGCCCGAGCCGGAAGGGCCCAGCAGGGAAAAGAACTCGCCGTCCTGAATATCGATGGAAACCCGGTCAACGGCTTTCACTTCTCCGAACTGACGGGAAACGTTGGTGAACTGGACTGCAAGCGTCATGGTGCGGAGCTCCGAAAAGGCGAGGATCGTCACAGTGGCCTTGCCTGGACTTCTGAAATCTTCATTGATGATCGTTCCCACGCTCCGCGTGGGAACGATCAGTTGGTGTTAGCGACCACCCATGATCGCAATGTAATCCTGGGTCCAGCGGCTGTAAGGCACGAACTTGCCGCCCTCAGCCTGTGGGGTTTTCCAGAAGGCGATCTTGTCGAACTGGTCGAAACCGTTGGTCTTGCAACCCTCGGCCCCCAGCAGTTCGTTTCCGGTACACGCCGCCGGAACCGCTGGCAGCGAGCCAAACCAGGCGGACACATCGCCCTGGACCTTCGGCGTGAGCGACCAGTCCATCCACTTGTAAGCGCAGTTCGGGTGCTTGGCCTCGGCGTGCAACATGGTGGTGTCGGCCCATCCGGTGGCGCCTTCTTTCGGAATGGTTGAGGCGACCGGCTGTTTCTCGTTCATCAGGCCGTTGACCTGATAGGGCCAGGAGCTTGAAGCCACCACGCCTTCGTTCTTGAAGTCACTCATTTGTACGGTGGTGTCGTGCCAGTAGCGGTGGATCAACTTTTGTTGGGCGCGCAGCAGCTCGAGAACGGCCTTGTACTGTTTTTCGTCGAGCAGGTAAGGATCCGTGATGCCCAGTTCCGGCTTGGCGGTTTTCAGGTAAAGCGCCGCGTCCGCGATGTAGATCGGGCCGTCATACGCTTGTACGCGGCCCTTGTTGGATTTGCCGTCGGACAGCTTCTGCTCTTCGAACAGCACGCCCCAACTGGTCGGCGGCTGTTTGAACACGTTGGTGTTGTACATCAGCACGTTCGGGCCCCATTGATAGGGAGTGCCATAAGTCTGTTTGTCGACCACGTACCAGGGCGCATCCTTCAGGCGCGGATCGAGATTTTTCCAGTTGGGGATCAGTGCGGTGTTGATCGGCTGCACACGTTTGCCGGCGATCAGGCGCAAGGAGGCGTCGCCGGACGCCGTCACCAGGTCGTAACCGCCCTTGGCCATCAGGGTGACCATTTCATCGGACGTGCCGGCGGTCTTGACGTTGACCTTGCAGCCGGTTTCCTTCTCGAAACCGCTGACCCAGTCGTAGGCCTTGTCGGTTTCGCCCCGTTCGATGTAGCCCGGCCAGGCGACGATATCCAGCTGACCTTCGCCGGCACCGACGGCCTTCAGCGGCTCGGCGGCCTGCAGGCTGGCGCTGGCCAAAAGCGCTGTGGTGATTGCACTGAGCAGTGCGGTCTTGTGCACAAGCATGGGTGAACCCTCTTCTTTAAATTATGGTCAGGGCAGTGTTGAACGGGATGATGCGCCGTGAGTGGCTTGTTATTAGCTTAGTGCGCTTTGTGAGAGGCAGATTGAGGTCGGGCTGTCTTATGGATTTATCCAGCCTAGTGCGCGGTTCCACGGTCGACAAATCTCAAAGGCTGCATTCGATGAAATAGATTCCTGGAGGGCGTTCCAGCCTGTTTGCCTAAACGTGAGCAACATCTGGAAGCACTCTCATCGAGAGACGTCGGGCACTTTTGATCCAGGCTGGTGGCCTTAAAGATCCGGTTAACCCGAATTCGTGGAGGCAGCAAAATGAACACTCGTGGATTGCTCGATCAACTACTCAAATCCGGTCAGGACCTGTTGCAGAACAAGGCCGGCGGTACCCGGAACAAAGCGTCCAGCGGTGGTTTGGGCGGTTTGCTCGCAGGCTCCAGTGGTTCGGGCGGCCTCGGCAGTGTGCTCTCCGGCGCTGGCGGCGGTGCACTGGCGGCTGGCGCCATGGGCCTGTTGCTCGGCAACAAGAAGGTGCGCAAGGTCGGCGGCAAAGTGGCTATCTACGGCGGCCTCGCCGCACTGGGCGTGATTGCCTACAAAGCGTACGGCAACTGGCAGGCCCAGCAGGGCACCGCAGGCACAACCGAGCCGCAAACTATCGACCGCTTGCCGGCGGCTCAGGTTGAGCAACACAGCCAGGCGATCCTCAAGGCGTTGGTCGCCGCGGCCAAGGCTGACGGTCATGTCGATGAACGTGAGCGCCAATTGATCGAAGGCGAGTTCAGCAAACTCGACAATGATCAGGAGCTGCAACACTGGCTGCACGCCGAGCTCAATAAACCGCTGGACCCGGCCGACGTCGCCCGCGCCGCCAGCACGCCGGAAATGGCGGCGGAGATGTACATCGCCAGCGTGATGCTGGTGGATGAGGAGAGCTTTATGGAGAAGTCCTATCTGGATGAACTGGCGCGACAGTTGAAGCTGGAGCCGGGGTTGAAGGCAGAGCTGGAAAAGCAGGTGCGTCAGGCTTCTATGTAGGTCTTCAGACCGCCTTCGTGAGCAAGCCTCGCTCCTCCAGTGAATTGTCGAACACACGATTGTCGTCGACGCTGACCCGTAGGAGCGAGGCTTGCCCGCGAAGGCATCTTCAAGCCACACGCATAACCCGATAATCAATCCACAGGCCCTCGGCTATACTCCCCCGCAATTTGACCTGCACCGAGGACTGACTGTGAAGAACTGGACGTTGCGCCAACGCATTTTGGCGAGCTTTGCGGTGATTATCGCGATCATGCTGCTGATGGTCGTGGTGTCTTTTTCCCGGTTGATGAAGATCGAGGTCAGCGAGGAAAAGGTCCGCACCGATGCGGTGCCCGGGGTGTATTTCAGTTCGATGATGCGCGGTGCCTGGGTCGACAGTTATAACCTCACCCAGCAAATTGTCGGTCTTTCCGGAAATCGCGAAATAACCGCTGCCGACCAGGTCATGTACAAGAGCTTCGAAGAGCGCTTGAACGAGCAAATGACCCACTACCGCAAGACTATTTTCCAGGCGGATGATCAGGCCATCTTCGACGAATTCGAAGCGCGTCATCAGACCTTTAATCAAGAACTGACGAACGTTCTCGACCTCTATCAGCGCAAAGAGTATGAGCAAGCACGTCTTGCCATGGAGCAAAAGCTCACACCGGCCTGGGTCAATGGACGCAAGCAGTTGAATAGCCTCATTGAGCGCAATCACGATATGGCTGAAAAATCCACGCTGGCCATTGGTGAAGCGGTGACGGCCGCCAAAATCAGCATGGGCGTCTCTTTGCTGGTGGCGATCATCGTCGCCGGCCTCTGCGGCCTGCTGCTGATGCGCGCGATCATGGCACCGATGAATCGCATCGTGGAGATCCTCGAAGTCATGCGCACCGGCGATCTCAGCAGTCGCCTGGATCTTGATCGCAAGGACGAGTTCGGCGCGGTGGAAACCGGCTTCAATGACATGATGACCGAGCTCACGTCGCTGGTGTCCCAGGCCCAGCGCTCCTCGGTGCAGGTCACCACGTCGGTCACGGAAATCGCCGCGACGTCCAAGCAACAGCAGGCCACCGCCACCGAAACCGCAGCCACCACCACCGAAATCGGTGCGACATCGCGGGAAATTGCCGCCACCTCGCGGGATCTGGTGCGCACCATGACCGAAGTCTCCACCGCCGCCGATCAGGCATCGGTGCTGGCCGGTTCCGGTCAACAAGGCCTGGCGCGCATGGAAGACACTATGCACTCGGTGATGGGCGCGGCGGATCTGGTGAACGCCAAACTGGCGATCCTCAACGAGAAGGCCGGCAACATCAATCAAGTGGTGGTGACCATCGTCAAAGTCGCCGACCAGACCAACCTGTTGTCCCTGAATGCTGCAATCGAAGCCGAGAAGGCCGGTGAATACGGTCGCGGGTTTGCCGTGGTCGCCACCGAAGTGCGGCGACTGGCGGACCAGACCGCTGTGGCCACCTACGACATCGAGCAGATGGTGCGTGAGATCCAGTCGGCGGTGTCGGCCGGGGTCATGGGCATGGACAAGTTTTCCGAAGAAGTGCGTCGTGGCATGTCCGAGGTGCAGCAGGTGGGTGAGCAACTGTCGCAGATCATCCATCAGGTTCAGGCGCTGGCACCACGGGTGTTGATGGTCAACGAAGGCATGCAGGCCCAGGCCACGGGCGCCGAGCAGATCAACCATGCGTTGGTGCAATTGGGTGACGCCAGCAGCCAGACCGTCGAGTCCCTGCGTCAGGCCAGTTTCGCTATCGATGAGTTGAGCCAGGTGGCCGTGGGGCTGCGTGGCGGCGTTTCGCGATTCAAAGTCTGATGAGCGAGCTCGCGGTCAAACGCGGCGCGGTGATGCCAGTGAAACAGTCGTTGTTTCTGGTGTTCCGCATCGGCAACGAGCGTTACGCCTTGCAGGCCATCGAGGTGGCCGAAGTGCTGCCGCAACTGCCGTTGAAACCCATTCCCCGAGCGCCGGACTGGGTGGCAGGGGTGTTCGCCTGGCGCGGCGCGGTGGTGCCGGTGATCGACCTCAGCGCCCTGACGTTCGGCCAACCGGCCCAGGCCCGCACCAGCACGCGGCTGGTGCTGGTGCACTATCGGCCGGATGAGGCGACGCCTGCGCAATTGCTCGGGCTGATTCTGGAACAGGCCACCGACACGTTGCGCTGCAACCCGGCGGATTTTCAGCCATATGGCCTGGACAATCGCCAGGCGCCGTACCTCGGGCCGGTGCGCGAAGATGCCCAGGGTTTGTTGCAATGGGTGCGGGTTGCCGATTTGCTGGACGAACAGGTCCGCGCCTTATTGTTTCCCTCGCCGCCGCTGGACCTGGCGCAGTTTGAGGAGCAGGGATGAGCAGCGATCAAAGGTTTTTCGATTTCCTCAAGGAGCGTATCGGCCTGGATGTGGGCTCGGTTGGCCCGGCGATCATCGAACGCGCGGTGCGCCAGCGCTGCACGGCGGCTCGGGCGCTGACGGCCGATGAGTACTGGCACACCCTGCTGGGCTCGCGGGACGAACAACAGGCGCTGATCGAAGCAGTGATCGTCCCCGAGACCTGGTTTTTCCGTTATCCGGAATCCTTCGCCACGCTGGCGAAACTGGCGGTCAAGCGGCTGGCGGCGATCAATAACATGCGCGCGCTGCGGATTCTCAGTCTGCCGTGTTCCACCGGCGAAGAACCGTACTCCATCGCCATGGCATTGCTCGATGCCGGGCTGGCGCCGCACCAGTTCAAGGTCGACGGCATGGATGTCAGCCCGCTGTCGGTGGAAAAGGCCAGGCTCGCGCTGTACGGCAAGAATTCGTTTCGTGGCCAGGACATCGAATTTCGCGAGCGGCATTTTACGGCTGAAAATGACAACTATCGCCTCAGCGGGCGCGTGCTTGAACAGGTGCGTTTGCAGGTCGGTAATCTGCTGGATCCGGCGTTGCTGGCCAGTGAGCCACCTTATGACTTCGTGTTTTGCCGCAATTTGCTGATCTATTTCGATCAGCCGACCCAGCAGCAAGTGTTCGAAGTGCTCAAGCGCCTGACCCACGTCGACGGCGTGCTGTTTATCGGCCCTGCGGAGGGCAGTCTGCTGGGGCGTTTCGGCATGCGCTCGATCGGCATTCCGCAGTCGTTTGCCTTCAGTCGTCAAAGTGCACCGGAACCGCGCGCGACCTTTGTGCCGACGCCGCTGCCGCTTCCGGTGCAACAACCGGTGCGCAGCGTGACACCGCCACCAGTGCGCAGTCGGCCTTTCGCGACAGTCGTGCCACTGCCTCAGGTCGCCGCCGCCCCTTCGAAAACCACCCCTTCGGACGCCACCACGCTGCTGGCGAACATCGCCGCGCTGGCCAATGAAGGCAAAAGCGCTGAGGCCCGCGCAGCGTGCGAAAGTTTTTTGCGCAGTCACGAGCCGGTAGCGCAGGTGTTCTATTGGCTGGGGCTGCTCAGCGATGTCGCCGGCAGCGCTCTCGAGGCCCAGGGTTTTTATCGCAAGGCGTTGTACCTCGAACCGCAACACCCCGACGCATTGATGCACCTGGCCGCCTTGCTGCAGTCCCAGGGCGACACGGCCGGTGCCAGACGATTACAGGCCCGCGCCGCCCGCAGCGAGCGCGCCGCTGACAGTGAGCGTAAACGATGAACGCCGCCGACACCTTGAGCGTCACCCGTGAAGATGCCCAGGCCATCGACGACTGCTGGAACCGCATCGGTATCCACGGCGACAAGTCCTGCCCGTTGCTGAGCGAGCACATTCATTGCCGCAACTGTGCGGTGTATTCGGCTGCCGCCACGCGCCTGCTCGATCGCTATGCCTTGCAGCAGGACGACCGCGAGCAAGTTTCCACAGTGGCCGGGAGCGATGTGAAAACCCGCTCGCTGCTGATGTTTCGCCTCGGCGAAGAATGGTTGGGCCTGGCCACTCGCAGCCTGGTCGAAGTGGCGCCGCTGCAGGCGATTCACTCGTTGCCGCATCAACGCTCCCGGGCGTTGCTCGGCGTGGCGAATGTGCGCGGTGCCCTGGTGGCGTGCCTGTCGCTGGTAGAACTGCTGGGGCTCGACGCCACCAGTGGCGTGGCGTCTGGCGCGCGAGTCATGCCGCGGATGCTGATCATCGCCGCCCACGGCGGGCCGGTGGTGGTGCCGGTGGACGAAGTGGACGGGATTCATGCCATCGACGAGCGCATTCTCGAAGCGGCATCTCGGTCCGGCGCCCAGGCCAGTGCCAAATACACCCGTGGCGTTTTGCAATTCAAAGGTCGCAGCCTGCGTTGGCTGGATGAAGAACAGCTGCTGTCCGCCGTGACCCGGAGCCTCACATGACCCCCGAGCAAATGCGTGACGCCTCCTTGCTGGAGCTGTTCAGCCTGGAAGCCGAGGCCCAGACCCTGGTGCTGAGCGCAGGGCTTTTGGCGCTTGAGCGCGATCCGACCCAGGCCGATTACCTTGAGTCGTGCATGCGGGCCGCCCACTCGCTCAAGGGCGCTGCGCGGATTGTCGGTGTCGATGCCGGGGTCCGCGTCGCCCATGTGATGGAAGATTACCTGGTCAGCGCCCAGGAAGGGCGCCTGTACCTGCGGCCCGAACACATTGATGCCCTGTTGCAAGGCACCGATCTGCTGATGCGGATTGCGACGCCGAGCAACGCTCCGGCGCCTGCGGATATCGACGCTTACGTCGTCTTGATGGGACGGCTGCTTGATCACATGGCGGCCACGGCCCCCCTCGCGCCGCCGATGGCAGAACTTCAGCTGGAGCCGCCGACGCCCAAGGTTGAGCCGCCCATGCCGGCCGCCAGCGAAGCCCCCCCGGCAGCGCCCGCCGAGCCAGCCCTCACGACTAAACGCAGCACCGAAAGTGGCGAGCGCGTGTTGCGCGTGACGGCCGAGCGCTTGAACAGCCTGCTCGACCTGTCGAGTAAATCCCTGGTGGAAACCCAGCGGCTCAAGCCGCACCTGGCCACCATGCAGCGCCTCAAACGCATGCAGAGCAACGGCCTGCGGGCCCTGGAAAACCTCAACGTCCATCTCAAGGACCATGCCTTGAGTCTCGAAGCCCAAGAGGCCTTGGGCGATGCCCGACGACTATTGGCCGAGTCCCAGCAATTGCTGGTGGAAAAGAACGCCGAACTGGATGAGTTCGCCTGGCACGCCAGCCAGCGCGCACAGGTGTTGTATGACACGGCGCTGGCCTGTCGCATGCGGCCATTCGCCGACGTGCTGAGCGGGCAAGTGCGCATGGTCCGCGATCTCGGCCGTGACCTTGGGAAACAGGTGCGGCTGGAGATCGAGGGCGATAAGACTCAGGTCGACCGCGACGTACTGGAGAAACTCGAAGCGCCGCTGACGCACTTGCTGCGCAATGCGGTGGATCACGGCATCGAAACCCGGGAACAACGGCTATTGGCCGGTAAACCGGAGGAAGGCCTGATCCGTCTGCGAGCGTCCCATCAAGCCGGTCTGCTGGTGTTGGAGCTCAGCGATGACGGCAATGGTGTTGATCTGGAAAAACTCCGTCGCAACATCGTCGAGCGGCAGTTATCCCCAGCCGAAACCGCCGCCCAGTTGAGCGAAGAGGAACTGCTGACGTTCCTGTTTCTGCCGGGTTTCAGCTTGCGCGACACGGTCACCGAAGTCTCCGGGCGCGGCGTCGGGCTGGATGCGGTTCAGCATATGGTTCGCCAATTGCGCGGCGCCGTGGTGCTGGAGCAAACGGCGGGTGAGGGCAGTCGCTTTCATCTGCAAGTACCGCTGACGCTGTCGGTGGTGCGCAGCCTGGTGGTGGAAGTCGGTGAGGAGGCGTATGCCTTCCCGCTGGCGCACATCGAGCGCATGTGCGACCTGGCGCCGGAGGATATCGTGCAGGTCGAGGGCCGGCAGCACTTCTGGCACGAAGGCCGGCATGTCGGGCTGGTCGCCGCCAGTCAGCTGTTGCAGCGACCGGCGAGCCAGAACAACGCGCAGACCCTCAAAGTCGTGGTCATCCGCGAGCGCGAGGCGATCTACGGGGTGGCGGTCGAGCGGTTTATCGGCGAGCGGACGCTGGTGGTGCTGCCGCTGGACGAGCGCCTGGGCAAGGTGCAGGACATTTCTGCCGGAGCCTTGCTCGACGACGGCTCGGTAGTGCTGATCGTCGATGTCGAAGACATGCTGCGTTCTGTGGACAAACTGCTCAATACCGGGCGTCTGGAGCGCATTGCCCGGCATGCCAATCAGGCCGTCGAAGCGGCGCGTAAACGGATTCTGGTGGTGGACGACTCGCTGACCGTTCGTGAGTTGCAGCGCAAATTGCTGCTCAATCGCGGCTATGACGTCGCGGTGGCGGTGGACGGTATGGATGGCTGGAACGCCCTGCGTTCGGAGGATTTCGATCTGCTGATCACCGACATCGACATGCCGCGCATGGATGGCATTGAGCTGGTGTCTTTATTGCGTCGCGATAACCGCCTGCAATCGCTGCCGGTGATGGTGGTGTCCTACAAGGACCGCGAAGAAGACCGCCGCCGTGGACTGGACGCCGGAGCCGACTATTATCTAGCCAAAGCGAGTTTTCATGATGACGCTTTGCTGGATGCAGTGGTTGAGCTCATTGGAGGCGCGCGGGCATGAAAATCGCTATCGTCAATGACATGCCCATGGCGGTAGAGGCTTTGCGCCGCGCATTGGCGTTCGAACCGGCGCACGAGGTGGTCTGGGTCGCCGGCAATGGGGCCGAGGCGGTGCAACGTTGCGCCGAGTACACCCCGGATCTGATTCTGATGGATTTGATCATGCCGTTGATGGACGGTGTGGAAGCGACCCGGCGAATCATGGCGGAGACTCCGTGCGCGATTGTCATTGTCACTGTCGACCGCGAGCAGAACGTGCACCGGGTGTTCGAAGCCATGGGTTACGGCGCGCTGGACGTGGTCGATACCCCGGCTATCGGGGGCGGTAATCCTCAGGAAGCCGCCGCACCGCTGTTGCGCAAGATCATGAACATTGGCTGGCTGATCGGCGAGCAGAGCAATCGGGTGCGATCGGCACCGAGCTCGCACCGCCACTCGTCCTCGCGCCAGCATTTGGTGGCCATCGGTTCATCGGCTGGCGGGCCGGCGGCGCTGGAAGTGCTGCTCAAGGGCCTGCCTCGAGACTTTTCGGCGGCCATCGTGCTGGTCCAGCATGTGGATCAGGTGTTCGCCGCGGGCATGGCCGAATGGCTTGCCAGCGCCAGTGGCCTGAACGTGCGCCTGGCCCAGGAAGGCGAACCGCCCCGAAGCGGCACGGTCCTGCTGGCCGGGACCAACCATCATATTCGCTTGCTGAAAAACGGCACGCTGGCCTACACCGCCGAACCGGTCAATGAGATCTATCGGCCTTCGATTGATGTGTTTTTCGAGAGTGTGGCCAGTTACTGGAGCGGTGACGCGGTGGGCGTTCTGCTGACCGGTATGGGGCGCGACGGCGCGCAAGGGCTTAAACTCATGCGCCAACAGGGCTACCTGACCATCGCTCAGGACCAACAAAGCAGTGCGGTGTACGGAATGCCGAAGGCGGCCGCAGCCATCGACGCAGCTGTGGAAATTCGCCCACTGGACAAGATAGCGCCACGATTGCTGGAAATCTTCTCAAAATGACTATCATTAGCAGCAATCGTGGCCAAGGCAGTACTCAGGTGACCGCACATGAATGATTTACAGCTCGACGACTTCAAAACCGACGAAAACGCCGCCATGGTGTTGTTGGTGGACGATCAGGCAATGATCGGCGAGGCGGTGCGACGTGGTTTGTCGAACGAAGAAAACATCGACTTCCATTTCTGTGCCGACCCGCACCAGGCCATCGCCCAGGCGATCCGCATCAAGCCGACGGTGATCCTTCAGGATCTGGTCATGCCCGGCCTCGACGGCCTGAGCCTGGTGCGCGAGTACCGTAATCACCCGGCGACCAAGGACATTCCGATCATTGTCTTGTCGACCAAGGAAGATCCACTGATCAAGAGCGCAGCGTTTGCCGCCGGCGCCAATGATTACCTGGTCAAACTGCCGGACAACATCGAACTGGTGGCGCGCATCCGCTATCACTCGCGTTCCTACATGACCCTGCTGCAGCGTGACGCGGCGTATCGCGCGCTGCGGGTCAGTCAGCAGCAGTTACTCGACACCAACCTGGTGCTGCAACGCTTGATGAACTCCGATGGCCTGACCGGGCTGTCAAACCGCCGGCATTTCGACGAATACCTGGAGCTGGAATGGCGGCGTTCGCTGCGGGATCAGACCCAACTGTCGTTGTTGATGATCGATGTCGATTACTTCAAGTCCTACAACGACAGCTTTGGCCACCTCGAAGGCGATGAGGCGCTGCGCAAAGTCGCCACGGCGATTCGCGACGCCAGCTCCAGACCTTCGGACTTGCCAGCTCGTTACGGCGGCGAAGAGTTCGTCCTGGTGCTGCCCAACACCTCGCCGGGCGGTGCGCGAATGGTGGCGGAAAAACTACGCCAGACCGTGGCCGGGTTGAAGATCCCGCACATTTTCCCGACCGAAGGTTCGAGCCTGACCATCAGCATCGGCCTGTCGACCTTGATCCCTCAGCCGGGCAGCGATTGCCGGCAATTGATCTCGGCGGCGGACAAGGGGCTGTACCTGGCGAAGAACAATGGGCGTAATCAGGTGGGGATCGAGTAAGGCGTTGAACACGATGCCCGTAGCAGCTGCCGAGCCCGCGAGGCTGCGTTCGGCGGCGCAGCCGTCGTAAAATCAGACAACGCGGTCATTCAGGCAAACCGTGTGCGCAGAATTTGCGAGGACTTCGTCCTCGAACGCAGCCTCGCGGGCTCGGCAGCTGCTACAGGCACTCGCATCAGCCCAAAACCATTCGCCGCTAAAGCCGCCAGGCGGGCTGCCTTGACAGCTTGATTACGTTATACTCGCCGGCTTTCAAAAGTTCGCCAACGAGTGCTGCCCGCCATGGAAATCAACCCGATCCTTAACAGTATCAAGGACCTGTCCGAGCGCTCCGAAACTATTCGGGGGTATCTTTGACTACGATCAAAAGCATGAGCGTCTGACTGAAGTCAATCGCGAGCTTGAAGATCCGTCTGTCTGGAACAACCCGTCGTACGCTCAGGAACTGGGCCGCGAGCGGTCGCTGCTGGCCCAGATCGTCGAAACCCTCGACGAAATGCACAGTGGCCTGGCCGATGCCAAAGACCTGCTGCTGATGTCCGCCGAAGAAGAAGACCAGGCCGCCGTCGATGACGTCGCTGCCGAAGTCGAGCGCCTGCGCGAGTCCCTGGAAAAACTCGAATTCCGTCGCATGTTCAGCGGTGAGATGGACGCCAACAACGCCTACCTGGACATCCAGGCCGGCTCCGGTGGTACCGAGGCCCAGGACTGGGCCAACATCCTGCTGCGCATGTACCTGCGCTGGGCGGATAAACGCGGTTTCGACGCGACCATCATGGAGCTGTCGGCTGGTGAAGTCGCCGGTATCAAAGGCGCTACCGTGCACATCAAGGGCGAATACGCCTTTGGCTGGCTGCGTACCGAAATCGGCGTGCACCGCCTGGTGCGCAAGAGCCCGTTCGACTCCGGCAACCGTCGTCACACCTCGTTCTCGGCCGTGTTCGTGTCGCCGGAAATCGATGACAACATCGAAATCGACATCAACCCGTCGGACCTGCGCATCGACACCTACCGCTCCTCCGGTGCCGGTGGTCAGCACGTTAACACCACCGACTCGGCCGTACGGATTACCCACGTACCGACCAACACCGTGGTCAGCTGCCAGAACGAACGTTCCCAGCATGCGAACAAAGACACCGCGATGAAAATGTTGCGGGCGCGTTTGTATGAGCAGGAAGTGCAGAAGCGCAACGCCGCTTCCCAAGCCCTGGAAGACACCAAGTCGGATATCGGCTGGGGTCATCAGATCCGTTCGTATGTGCTCGATGCCTCGCGGATCAAGGATCTGCGCACCAACATCGAACGCAGCGACTGCGACAAGGTGCTCGACGGCGACATCGACGAATACCTGGTAGCCAGCTTGAAACAAGGGCTTTAACGCACGCCCTACGGGGGCAATACGACCCTGTAGGAGCGAGGCTTGCCCGCGAACCCCGGCGAATGCCGGGGGCAACGAACCTGATGGAATATTTAAAGACATGAGCGACCTACAACTCGACCCGCAAGCCCTGCAACAGGAAGAAAACTCCCTGATCGCCCTGCGCAAGGAAAAGCTTGCTGCCGAGCGCGCCAAGGGCAATGCCTTCCCCAACGACTTCCGCCGCGACAACTACTGCAATGACTTGCAGAAACAGTACGCGGACAAGACCAAGGAAGAGCTGGCAGAGGCTGCGATCCCGGTCAAGGTTGCCGGTCGCATCATGCTCAACCGTGGCTCGTTCATGGTGATTCAGGACATGACCGGGCGGATTCAGGTTTACGTCAACCGTAAAACCCTGTCCGAAGACACCCTGGCCGCGGTGAAAACCTGGGACATGGGCGACATCATTGCCGCCGAAGGCACCCTGGCGCGTTCCGGCAAGGGTGACCTGTACGTCGAAATGACCAGCGTGCGCCTGCTGACCAAATCCCTGCGCCCGCTGCCGGACAAGCACCACGGCCTGACCGACACCGAGCAGCGCTACCGTCAGCGTTACGTTGACCTGATCGTCAACGAAGAGGTGCGCCAGACCTTCCGCGTTCGCTCGCAAGTCATCGCGCACATCCGCAGCTTCCTGATGAAGCGTGACTTCCTGGAAGTGGAAACGCCGATGCTGCAAACCATTCCGGGCGGCGCGGCGGCCAAGCCGTTCGAGACTCACCACAACGCGCTGGACATGGAAATGTTCCTGCGTATCGCGCCTGAGCTGTACCTCAAGCGCTTGGTGGTCGGCGGTTTCGAGAAAGTCTTCGAGATCAACCGAAACTTCCGTAACGAAGGCGTTTCGACGCGTCACAACCCTGAATTCACCATGTTGGAGTTCTACCAGGCTTACGCCGACTACGAAGACAACATGGACCTGACCGAAGAACTGTTCCGCGAACTGGCTCAACTGGTTCTGGGCAGCACCGACGTGCCTTATGGCGACAAAGTGTTCCACTTCGGCGAACCGTTCGTGCGTCTGTCGGTGTTCGACTCGATCCTCAAGTACAACCCTGAGCTGACCGCTGACGACCTGACTGACATCGACAAGGCCCGCACCATCGCCAAGAAGGCCGGCGCCAAGGTGCTGGGCTTTGAAGGTCTGGGCAAATTGCAGGTG
The DNA here is from genome assembly GCF_030687935.1 of Pseudomonas cucumis. GTDB lineage: Bacteria > Pseudomonadota > Gammaproteobacteria > Pseudomonadales > Pseudomonadaceae > Aquipseudomonas > Aquipseudomonas cucumis. The sequence goes on from NZ_CP117454.1 coordinate 1,176,887, forward strand.
ATGATTTTCGAAGAACTGGTCGAGCACAAGCTGGAGCAGCCGCACTTCATCACCCAGTACCCGTTCGAAGTGTCGCCGCTGGCCCGTCGTAACGACGAGAACCCGAACGTCACCGACCGTTTCGAACTGTTCATTGGTGGTCGTGAAATCGCCAACGCCTACTCCGAGTTGAACGACGCGGAAGACCAGGCCGAACGTTTCATGGCGCAGGTGGCCGACAAGGACGCCGGCGACGACGAAGCCATGCATTACGACGCCGACTTCGTTCGCGCGCTGGAGTACGGCATGCCGCCAACGGCCGGTGAAGGGATCGGCATCGACCGTCTGGTGATGTTGCTGACCAACTCACCGTCCATCCGCGACGTGATCCTGTTCCCGCACATGCGGCCACAAGCGTAAGTGTTTCAATTAAAAAGCCGCCTAAAACAGGCGGCTTTTTATTGCCTGTCTGGTACAAACGTATCAATTGGTTACTTTTGACGTTTAGAGAGGAATACCTGTCGTGAATCGTGCAATGGCTCAAGAAGGTGCAGCGGGTATCGCCACTGCGGTCGCTGAAAGTGTTCAGTACCAGGGTCGCAAGGCCAGCCGCCAGGGCAGTGAACAGCGTCGACAGGACATTCTTGACGCGGCGATGCGTATTGTTGTGCGCGATGGCGTGCGGGCCGTGCGACACCGTGCAGTGGCCGCTGAAGCGGGTGTGCCGCTGTCGGCCACGACGTACTATTTCAAGGACATCGATGACCTGCTCACCGATACCTTCGCCCAATACGTGGAACGCAGCGCGGCGTTCATGGCCCGGTTGTGGGCCAGCAACGAAGGCCTGTTGCGCGAGATGGTTGTCAGCGGCGATGGCACCCCCGAGTCCCGCTCACAGTTGGCGGACGATATCGCCAGGCTGATGGCTGACTATGTGCATCGGCAATTGATCAATCGCCGCGAGCACTTGATGGCCGAACAAGCCTTCCGCCAGGAAGCCTTGCTCAACCCGCGTCTGGCCTTGTTGGTGCGCTCCCATCAGCAAATTCTTCTGCAGGGCACCTGCCAGCTTTTCGAAGTATTGGGTTCCCGTGAGCCACAACAGGATGCCAAAGTGTTGACTGCGATTATCGGACGGATGGAATATCAGGGCCTGCTCAACGACGCCGAGCCTGTGGCCGAAGAGGAAATGCTCGGCATCCTCAACCGCTACATGCATTTGGTGTTGGCGTCGGTGTAACCCGGTCCTCCGATCATTCCCACGCTCTGCGTGGGAATTACCGACGTGACGCAGAACCGGATGCGTTCCCACGCAGAGCGTGGGAACGATCAATGCGCAAAAGTCGTCGTGTATCGATAGGGAGTGTTGAATGAAAGCCTGGCGCGTCGTTGTGATCGCCTTGTCGATCCTGCTGCTCAGTGGCTGTCTGGTGACCTTCAAGGAGCCGCTGCCCGCCAGCGAGCCCGCGCCCAAAGGGCTGCTTGGCAAATGGACCAGCACCAATGCCTGGGGGGAGCCGATGAACCTGGAACTGACACGCATCGGTGACAATCGCTATCAGGCGGTCAGCTACTTCAAGGCCAAACCCCACGAGCGTGAAGCCTATCCCTTCACCGTGTCGCGCCATGGCAATCGCTGGTATCTGTCGGCTAAGGTGCCGGCGCAGTTCGGCGGGAACTTCACCATCACCGGTTTCGAGCTCAACGATAAGCACGAACTGGTGGTCTACAACCTCGACCTTGAACAGATCAAACAGGCCATGGGGCAAGAAGCCCTCAGTGGCGAAGGTTTTCAGACTGCCGATGGCGACGGGGTGTTGATCAATAACAGCCTGGATCAGGTGTTTGCCTACCTCGATGATCCGGCCAATTCCGATGTTTTCGTCGAAGCGGTGCGCTACCAGCGCCTGGCAAAAACCAAATAAACCCAGCACGTAACGGTTTTACTACAGGAGTTTCGGGTGGACGAATACCAGCAGACGATACGCATTTTGTCCGATCGCATAGTGCTGGCGCAGACGCCGATTCGCGTTCTGGATGCGGTCAAGTGGGACGACAGCATTCGCAAGGGGTTCCTTAAGGGCAAGGGCAAGGAAATGCCGGCCGTGGACCGCGACTACTACCTCAATCGACCGCTGGCATTTGACTCCAGCAAAGTGAAGCTGGAATTCCAGAACATCGAGCGTGACATCACCCGCCAGCTCGGCCAGTTCAACCCGGTCGGTCAGATCATGCGTCGTATGTGCAAGGAATACCGCATGGTGATCCGCATGCTCGAAGCGCGTGGCACCGAGGATTTCGGGTTGATTTCCCAAGAGTTGTACGGCGCGGCGTCCGATGCGTTCCACGCCGGTGATCCGACCTTGGCTGACCTGGGGCTGATGCTCTCCGATTACCTGAACAACATCGCCGGCCGTGGCGACCTCAAGGACGAACCGAAAGTCCTCACCGCCAAGGAAGCTGTCGACCTGCTGCAACATCGGTTGAACAAGGTGTTTGGCGAAAACGAGGAAACCATTCGGGTGTTTGAATCCGATGGTATCGTCGCCGATGCGGCGGCCGGCGCCGACTACATCAAGATCCGCACCGACGCGATGTTCAACAACCGCGACGTGCGTGCGCTGGAAGTCCATGAAGGGCTGGTGCATGTAGGCACCACGCTCAACGGCCTGAATCAGCCGATCTGCACCTTCCTGTCCAAGGGCCCACCGTCGTCGACCGTGACCCAGGAAGGCCTGGCGATCCTGATGGAAATCATCACCTTCGCCTCCTACCCGAGCCGCCTGCGCAAACTGACCAATCGTACCCGTGCCATTCATATGGTGGAGGAGGGCGCGGACTTCTTGCAGATCTACGAATTCTTCTGTGAGCAAGGCTTCGAAATGGCCGAAAGCTACGGCAACGCCAGTCGGGTTTTCCGCGGCTCGGTGCCGACTGGTCTGCCATTTACCAAAGACTTGTCCTACCTCAAGGGCTTTATCATGGTTTACAACTACATTCAGTTGGCCGTGCGTAAAGGCAAGCTGGAGCAGATACCGCTATTGTTTTGCGGCAAGACCACGCTGGAAGACATGCGGACCTTGCGCCAATTGGTGGACGAAGGCCTGGTGGTGCCACCCAAGTACCTGCCCGACCAATTCCGCGACATGAACGCGCTGTCGGCCTGGATGTGCTTCTCCAACTTCCTCAACCACCTGAGCCTGGACCGGATCGAAGCGGATTACTCCAACATCTTGTGAGCAACGAATCCCCCTGTGGGAGCGGGCTTGCCCGCGATAACGGTGGATCAGCCAACATCAATGTTGAATGCAAAGCCGTCATCGCGGGCGAGCCCGCTCCCACAGGTAGATCATTGTCCACAGGGTCGTATTTCAACCCTTCTTTGCGAGGCTTCACCGGATGAGAATCCTCGGCATCTTCTTCCTGCTTCTGACCCTCGGCGGTTGTGACTCTCTGCTGTTCTACCCCGAGCCCGGCCAGCCGTTCACCCCGGAAAAAGCCAAACTCGAATTCCGCGACGTCACCCTGATCACCGCAGACGGCCTCAAGCTGCATGGCTGGTGGCTGCCGGCGAAAAAAGGTGTCGAGGTCAAAGGCACGGTGCTGCATTTGCACGGCAACGGCGGCAACCTGGCGTGGCATTTGGGTGGGAGCTGGTGGTTGCCGGAGCAGGGCTATCAAGTGTTGCTGGTGGACTATCGCGGGTACGGTTGGTCCGAAGGTAAACCGGCGTTGCCGGCGATCTATCAGGACATCGATGCCGCGTTCAAATGGCTCGACCAGGCCCCGGAGGTCAAGGGCAAGCCGCTGATCCTTCTCGGTCAGAGCCTTGGCGGTTCGATGGCCGTGCATTTCCTGGCCCAGCATCCCGAGCGCCAGCGGCAACTCAAGGCCTTTGTGCTCGATGGTGTGCCTGCCAGCTACCGCGATGTCGGGCGTTTCGCCCTGAGCACGTCATGGATGACCTGGCCGTTCCAGGTGCCGTTGTCCTGGTTGGTGCCGGACGGCGACAGCGCGATCCATTCCATGAAGCAGCTCAACGGCGTACCGAAACTGATCTATCACAGTATCGATGATCAACTGGTGCCCCTTTCCAACGGCATCCGACTGTATCAAGCTGCGCCGCCGCCGCGCGTGCTGCAACTGACCCGGGGCGGTCATGTGCAAACCTTTGCCGACCCGGTCTGGCAAAAGGTCATGCTGCGCTACCTCGAAGACCCCCAGCATTTCAACGGTCTGCGCCGCCTGGGTGAAGTCCCGAATTACCCGACACCCCCGAATTCTGAAGATGAACCACCAGAGAGTCCGCAATGAGTGAAGAACGTAACGCCATCCCGCTGATCATCACCGGTATTTGCAGCATCCTCGGCACCGTGGGTGCCCTGTGGTGGTACGGCTACCTGCACTTCGCCAAACCCGAAGATGCGCTATTGCTCAGCGACTTCACCATGCTCAAGACCGTGCCGGGCGAAGACTACAAGGTCTCCCTGGAGCCGGCCCCGCAAGTGGCCCAGTGCATTGATGGCGTGTTGGTGTTGTTCGACACCGACCAGAAAGGTCTGACTGGCGTGCTGATCAACAGCAAGAAAAAAGCCGTGCGCTGCATGGGCCAGGAAACTCCGCAAAAACTCGAGCAGTAACCAATCCTGCGTTCACCGAAGACCCAATGTGGGAGCGTCAATAAAAAAGCCCCGCCTGATCGATTCAGACGGGGCTTTCAAGTATCAGCGTGGTCAGTTTACTTGGCGCTAATCGCCGAACGCGGAATGACCGGCTGGTTGTCATTGGAAATGGTCACTTCCACCCGACGGTTCATCGCACGGCCCGAAACGCTGGAGTTCTCCGCAACCGGGTATTCCTTGCCGTAACCTTGGGCCACGATGCGCGCAGGATCTACACCCATCTTGATCAGGGCCACTTGCACCGAGGTCGCGCGACGCTCGGACAGCGACTGGTTGTACGGCGCCGAGCCGGTGCTGTCGGTATAGCCTTCGACAATCACTTTACGGTCCGGGTTTTCCTGAAGGAACTGCGCCAGTTTGTTGATATTCACCAAACCATTGGACTTCAGTTCCGCCTTGTTGGTGGCGAACAGCACATCACCAAACGTCACCAAGGTGCCGCGATCGGTCTGTTTGGCGTTCAGGCTGTCTTGCAGCTGCTTGATCTGCTGGTCGCGGGCATCCAGACGAGCCTGCGCCCGTTGTGCCGCGGCATTTTTCAGATTGTTTTCAGCGGTGCGCAGAGCGATGGTCTGCTTGGCCACTTCAACACGCTGATTGGTCAGGTAAGCCAGTTGGTCGACCTTGGCCTGGTCTTCCCGGTCCAGGTAAGCCTTTTCGGCCCTGTCCAGGTATTCGCTGGCGTCTTTGGTTTCCAACGCCGCAACTTTGCTCGCTTGCGGGTTGGCTTGCAGGCCGGTGTAGTTGGTACGGGCTTGCTCCAGGTTCGCGTTGGGCGGTGTGGAGCAGGCAGCCAGTGCAACACTTGCGGCCAGGAGGGCGGGGATCATCAATTGTTTGCGCATAATGGTTCGTCCTTTCTATCGATAAGAGTTTCAGGTCTGGAAATCGGGATGCGCGCTTACTGCACGGTGCGCTGACTTTCCTGACGCAGTTCCTGAACACCTTTCTGGGAGTCCTTCACAGTTTGTTCGGCTTTCATCGCCTGGGCCTTGCGCTCGGCGACACGGGCGTCCCACTCGGCTTGCTCGGCCAGCATTCTGGCTTCGTCATATTTCTTGTCGTGCAGGGCGATTTCGGCTTGTTTGAGCTTGTCCTGAGCGGCCTTCATTTCCACGGCGGCGAATTCGGTACCGCCAGCGCTGACAGCGCTGTTCACGGCGGATTGGGTCACCGCGTATTGCTCGCTCGGCGGGTTACCGGCGCAACCGGCCAGAACGAAGCTGCTGCCGATGGCCAGGGCCGCCAGTTTGAGACCGCGCAGGTGGGTGAACGAGAATGGGGCAGTGCTGGTCTTCATGGTCTTCAACTCCATTGGATAACTCCTGAAAAACATCTGAATCCATCCTGGGCAAGGAGCCGCAACCTACAATTTCCAGAGTGCTTTTTGAAACGGCCGTCCCAGGCGTGGTTACTGGGTTGACCCGAAGTGTTTTTCAAAAGTTCAGAGAAGATGGCCCATCGCCCGAAAAAACTTTGACCGAGGGGACAAGGCTCTAACTCGGGAACTTTCGGGTTGTGCAGGGGTATTCCCAGGCTTTGAGGGACTTGGTAATACGCCGTTTTGAAGGATGGAGGCAATTAAACTGTGGGAGCGAGCCTGCTCGCGAATGCGTCAGTAAATCCGCATTGAGGGTGGCTGATCCAGCGCTTTCGCGAGCAGGCTCGCTCCCACAGGTTCTAGTGTTTTTGCTTGTCAATCGGTCGATAAATCATGCAAATGACGCCGAGACAAAGCGAGAAAACGCGGGGTCGGACCGACGTCTTCGTACAGCGGATCACCTTCTTCGTCGGTGGCCACCACCGTTGACCCTTTCACATACGGAAAACTCGCTTCGAGTTCTTCCAGGGCGGCGCCGATCAATTCACCGAGTAGTTCTTCAGGTTGCCGTTTGGGGTACATCTCGATAATCGCCGCCAGCCGTGCGGCGGCTTCCACGTCCAGACGAATCGTGTAGCCGGTGTCGGTCAGGCGACCCTTGGCGTTTTCTTCCCAATGCTGGGCGAGCTCGCGGATTTTCATAATGACCTCATTGCGCACCTGCTCGTGGCAGGCCGGGTGAGTGTCCGCCGGTATCGGCGGCAAGCCGTTGTACGGCTTATTGTTGAGACTAGTTGCAACGCCCTGTGTTTGAAGTCCCTTCGTCGTCTGCTTGTAAGAACCGCTTTACGACGGCACTCTCATATATCAAAGCATAGCCGCCCGGATTTTCGCTGGAGAACTGCTGATGACCGATATTGATGCACGCTTGCGCGAGGACGTTCACCTGTTGGGTGAGCTGTTGGGCAACACCATTCGTGAACAGTACGGGGACGACTTTCTCGACAAGATCGAGCAGATCCGCAAGGGCGCCAAGGCTGATCGTCGCGGTTCGATGGACGCCGAGCTGAGCGCCAGCCTCAACCAGTTGAGCGAAGACGAGCTGCTGCCGGTGGCGCGGGCATTCAACCAGTTCCTCAACCTGGCCAATATCGCCGAGCAGTATCAGCTGATTCATCGCCGCGAAGAGTCGCAGCCCGAGCCGTTCGAGGCCCGGGTGTTGCCGGAACTGCTCGCTCGACTGCTGACTGCGGGCCATGATGCCGAGTCCCTGGCGAGGCAATTGGGGCGGCTGGAAATCGAGCTGGTATTGACCGCGCACCCCACCGAAGTGGCGCGTCGCACGCTGATTCAGAAGTACGACGCGATCGCCGCGCAACTGGCTGCTCAGGACCATCGTGACCTGACCACCGCCGAACGCGAGCAGATCAAGACGAAGTTGCAGCGCCTGATCGCCGAAGCCTGGCACACCGAAGAAATCCGCCGCACCCGACCGACACCGGTGGACGAAGCCAAGTGGGGCTTCGCGGTGATCGAACATTCACTGTGGCAGGCGATTCCCAATTATTTGCGCAAGGCCGATCAGGCCTTGCATGCCGCCACCGGCCTGCACCTGCCACTGGAGGCCGCGCCGATTCGCTTTGCCTCATGGATGGGCGGCGACCGCGACGGCAACCCCAACGTCACCGCTGCCGTGACCCGTGAAGTGCTGCTGCTGGCGCGCTGGATGGCCGCCGATTTGTACCTGCGCGATGTTGATCACCTCGCCGCCGAGTTGTCGATGCAGCAGGCCAGTGACGAGTTGAAAGCCAAGGCCGGCGACAGCGCCGAGCCTTACCGCGCAGTGCTCAAACAATTGCGTGAACGCCTGCGCGCAACCCGTAATTGGGCCCACGCATCCCTGACGGCAACCACACCAGCGTCAGCCGATGTGCTGCAAAACAATCGTGACCTGCTGGACCCGCTGGAGCTGTGCTACCACTCGCTGCATGAATGCGGAATGGGCGTCATCGCCGATGGCCCGTTGCTCGATTGCCTGCGCCGCGCGGTGACGTTCGGGCTGTTTCTGGTGCGCCTCGACGTGCGCCAGGACTCGTCTCGCCACACGGCGGCCATGACCGAAATCACCGATTACCTCGGCCTGGGCCGTTATGAGGACTGGAGCGAAGAGGAGCGTATCGCCTTCCTGATGCGTGAACTGAACAATCGACGGCCATTGCTGCCGGCGTACTTCAAGCCGTCTGCCGACACCGCCGAAGTGCTGGCGACGTGCCGGGAAATCGCCGCCGCGCCGGGGGCTTCCCTCGGCTCCTATGTGATTTCCATGGCCGGCGCCGCTTCCGACGTGCTGGCTGTGCAATTGCTGCTCAAGGAATCCGGCGTATTGCGGCCGATGCGCGTGGTGCCGCTGTTCGAAACCCTCGCCGACCTCGATAACGCCGGCCCGGTGATCGAAAAACTCTTGCTGCTGCCGGGCTATCGCTCGCGTCTGCAAGGGCCGCAGGAAGTGATGATCGGCTATTCCGACTCGGCCAAGGACGCCGGCACCACGGCGGCAGCCTGGGCGCAGTATCGGGCGCAGGAGCGTTTGGTCGACATCTGCCGTGAGCAACAAGTGGAACTGCTGTTGTTCCACGGTCGCGGTGGCACCGTGGGCCGTGGTGGTGGTCCGGCGCACGCGGCGATTCTGTCGCAGCCGCCGGGGTCGGTGGCGGGGCGTTTCCGCACCACCGAGCAGGGGGAAATGATTCGTTTCAAATTCGGCCTGCCGGACATCGCCGAGCAAAACCTCAATCTGTACCTGGCAGCGGTGCTGGAGGCGACCTTGCTCCCGCCGCCACCCCCTGAGCCTGCCTGGCGTCATTTGATGGACGAATTGGCCGCCGACGGCGTCAAGGCATACCGCGCCGTGGTGCGGGAGAATCCGCAGTTCGTCGAGTATTTCCGCCAGTCGACCCCGGAGCAGGAGTTGGGGCGTTTGCCTTTGGGCAGCCGCCCGGCCAAGCGCCGCGCGGGTGGCATCGAAAGCCTGCGCGCCATTCCATGGATCTTCGGCTGGACCCAGACGCGCCTGATGTTGCCGGCCTGGCTCGGCTGGGAAGCGGCATTGAGCAAGGCGCTGGAGCGCGGCGAGGGTGAGTTGCTGGGGCAGATGCGCGAGCAGTGGCCGTTCTTCCGTACCCGCATCGATATGCTGGAAATGGTGCTGGCCAAGGCCGACGCCGATATCGCCCAGTCTTACGATGAGCGCCTGGTCGAGCCGGATCTGCTCCCTTTGGGTGCGCATTTACGCGACCTATTGTCGCAGGCCTGTGCGGTGGTCCTGGGGTTGACCGGTCAGTCGCAGCTACTGGCACATAGCCCAGCTACCCTTGAATTCATCCGTCTGCGCAACACTTACCTCGACCCGCTGCATCTATTGCAAGCCGAACTGTTGGCACGTTCGCGGCAACAGGATGTGGCCCAAGGCAGCCCGGTAGAACAGGCGTTACTGGTGTCTGTGGCGGGGATTGCCGCCGGTTTGCGAAATACCGGCTAAGGTTTTTGTCGTGGGGGACAGGCACCCGGCGCGAGCGTCGAGTGCCTGCTGGCGAGCGGTCGAAAAGGTCTGTCACGCGACAGTTAATGATGGGGTTGCGACTTGGATCACCCCTTCGCAGGGTCTCATCAGGCGCGGGTTTCTCCGACTTTCGGCGGCTTGTGTGGGCCGGGCCTGCTGTGTATCTTGATCAGCCTTTGGCCGTTTGGGCGGTCACGACCCTATTTTTGAGATTGGCCCCACGAGGCGAATCCTTTGTTATTTAAATAAAAAATTGAGGAGCACATCGATGCGCGTCATTCTGCTGGGAGCTCCCGGGGCCGGTAAAGGTACTCAGGCTAAGTTCATCACCGAGAAATTCGGCATTCCGCAAATCTCTACCGGCGACATGCTGCGTGCTGCTGTAAAGGCCGGTACCGAGCTGGGTGTTAAAGCCAAAGGCATCATGGATGCCGGTGGTCTGGTCTCCGACGATTTGATTATCGCCTTGGTCAAGGACCGTATCGCGCAGCCTGACTGTGCCAACGGTTTCCTGTTCGACGGTTTCCCGCGCACCATTCCGCAAGCTGAAGCGCTGGTAGAAGCTGGCGTGGAACTGGACAACGTGGTCGAAATCGCCGTCGATGACGAAGAAATCGTTCAGCGTATCGCCGGTCGTCGCGTTCACGAGGCCAGCGGCCGCGTGTACCACACCGTCTACAACCCGCCAAAAATCGCCGGCAAAGACGACATCACCGGTGAAGAGCTGGTGCAGCGCAAGGACGACACCGAAGAAACCGTGCGTCATCGCCTGTCGGTCTACCACTCCCAGACCAAACCGCTGGTGGAGTTCTACCAGGGTCTGGCCTCAGCGCAGGGCAAGCCGAAATACAGCCATATTCCGGGTGTTGGCTCGGTTGAAGTGATCACTGGCAAGGTGCTTGAAGCACTGAGCTGAAAAGTCTGATCGGCTTCATCTTCTACGGCCCGCTTGCGGGCCGTAGTTGTTTATACTGGCGCACTTTTTCTGACCTCTCTTACGGAAACATCGATGAGCACCTTGCTGGCCCTGGACACCGCGACTGAAGCTTGCTCCGTTGCCTTGCTGCATGACGGCAAAGTTACGAGTCATTACGAGGTGATCCCGCGCCTGCATGCGCAGAAGCTGCTGCCGATGATCCAGCAACTGCTGGCCGACGCCGGGACCACGCTGCAAGCGGTCGATGCCATTGCGTTCGGCCGTGGGCCGGGTGCGTTCACCGGTGTGCGAATCGCCATCGGCGTGGTGCAAGGTCTGGCGTTTGCGCTGGATCGTCCGGTGTTGCCGGTTTCCAATCTCGCCGTACTCGCCCAGCGGGCTTATCGCGAACATGGCGTCAGCCAGGTCGCGGCGGCCATCGATGCGCGCATGGATGAGGTGTATTGGGGTTGCTACCGCGAAACGGCGGGGGAGATGCGGTTGGTGGGCAACGAAGCGGTATTGCCACCGGAAGCCGCCGCATTGCCGGCCGATGCCAGCGGCGAGTGGTTCGGCGCTGGCACCGGTTGGGGGTATGCCGAACGCATTGCGGTCAACCTGAGCGGGCAGGACGCAGGTATGCTGCCCCACGCCGAAGACCTGCTGACCCTGGCACGCTTTGCCTGGGAACGCGGTGAAGCGATCGTGGCCGATGAGGCGCAGCCGGTGTATCTGCGCGATAAAGTCGCGACCCCCAAAGCGCGTTAAATTTCCCGGACCGAGCGGGTCCAATCGCGCAAGCCCGCTCCCACAGGGTTAGCGGAGATCCTGTGAGGGCAGGCTTGCCCGCGATGGCAGTCTGACAGCCAGCGCAAATCGTCATTTTCTCTCCTGCGCTTTTAAACCTTTTGTCTTTTATGTGTTCTAGTTATCACTCGGCAGTTTGCGAAGTGGGCTATGCGCCACTAAACTGCCATCACTGATACCGGACATGTACTCATGCGTATAGACGGCGTTTCCTCCCAGTCCTACCCCATCAAGCGCAAGCCCCGCAAAGGCCCTGTGGTGGAGGATGACTCCGTCGATATCGACGGCGAGCTGGAATTCCCAACCGAAGAGCAATTGGCCGCCCGCGCCGCCAAAGCCTCCGCGCAACGCCTGAGCAATCTCCCCGCTCGACAACAAGACATGATTTATCACCGCGCCATGAGCAAAAGCGTGGCGATGGCACTGGCCAGTTACCTGAGCACCGCCACTTTTGTCGATTGGGATGCGGATGTACTGGGTCTCGACCTGTACATCTGATGCTGCCTTATTACCTCGGCTGCCCGTCCTGGAGCGAAAACGCCTGGCGCGAATACTTGTATCCACAAGACGCCAGGCCCGCCGAGTTTCTTAATCTTTATTCTCAAGTGTTCAACGCCGTAGAAGGCAATACGACCTTCTACGCGAGCCCCTCTGCCGCCACCGTGCAGCGTTGGGTCGAAACCATGCCTGAACACTTTCGCTTCACCGCCAAGTTCCCCGGCGACATCAGCCACAGCGGCGACCTGCGCGAGCAACTGACCGCTGCCGAAACCTTCCTGCAATTGCTCAGCCCTCTGGGTGAACGGGTTTCTCCCCTCTGGCTGCAATTGTCCAAAAGCTTCACCCCTCAACGCTTGTCCGAGCTGGCCGGTTTTATCGATGCGGTGGACCGGCCCTTGGCGGTCGAAGTGCGGCACGATGAGTTCTTCGCCAAGGGCGACGCCGAGCGGATGCTCAATCGTTTGCTGCTGGACCGCGGTGTCGAGCGTATCTGCCTCGATCCGCGAGCGCTGTTCAGCTGCATCTCGACCGATCCTTCAGTGCTCCACGCCCAATCGAAAAAGCCCAGGGTGCCGCCTCGTCCTGCTGCGTTTACTCAATTCCCACAGGTGCGCTTCATCGGCCATCCTGTGCTTGAAGCCAACGATCCGTTCCTGGTGCCGTGGGTCGAGAAAATCGCTGTCTGGATCGAAGAGGGCCGCACGCCCTATATCTTCCTGCACACCGCCGATAACCTGCTGGCAGCGAAACTGGCACAACGTTTCCACGTACAACTGATGCTGCGTTTGCCTGGCTTGCCGCCGCTGCCTGAGCTATACAGAGAACCCGCCGCCGAGCAACTTGGCTTGCTCTGAAGCGGGTTTTTCCCCCTTTTCAGGAGCCTGCCAATGGATGCGCAAACCCTTCGAGCCCAGGCGTTCAAAGCACTGCACGAACGCGAGGGCGCTTTTGTCATTCCCAACCCTTGGGACGCCGGCTCGGCGAAGATGCTCGCCAGCCTTGGCTTCGAGGCGCTGGCGACCACCAGTGCCGGTTACGCCTTTTCCCGGGGCCGTCCCGATGGCGGGCTGACGCTCGACGAGACCCTGGCGAACGTTGAAGCGATTGTCGCGGCCACTGATCTGCCGGTAGCGGTGGATCTCGAAAACGGTTTTGCCGACGCCCCAGCGGACTGCGCCCAAAGTATTGTGCGGGCCGCCAAGGCTGGTGCCGTCGGCGGTTCGATCGAAGATGCCACGGGGCGTGAGGACGGTCCGATCTACTGCTTTGAACATGCCGTGGCGCGTATCGAAGCGGCCGTCGCGGCGGCCCGCAGCTTGCCTTTTCCCTTTGTGCTGACGGCGCGTGCCGAGAACTTTCTGCACGGCAATCCTGACCTCGACGACACCATTCGCCGCTTGCAAGCGTTCGCTGAGGCGGGGGCCGACGTGCTTTATGCGCCGGGTCTGCGCAGCGCTGAAGAAGTATTGGCAGTCGTGCGTGCCGTGGCGCCGAAACCAGTCAATGTGTTGATGTCCGGCGGGCTCAAACTGACGGTGGAGCAGTTGAGTGAAATGGGCGTCAAACGCATCAGCGTCGGTTCGGCCCTGGCGCTGGCGGCGTATGGCGAGTTTTTCCGCGCTGCCGAGGAAATCCAGCAACACGGGACCTTCGGCTTCACCTCCCGGTCGATGCCGTTCCAGAAGGCCAATCAATTGTTCAAAGGCTGACGATGCGGTTTCGGTGGGGGCTGTTGCTGGTGCTGTTGATCATCGGCGCTGCCGGGTTGAGCATCTGGCGCGGCTGGGTGTCCATTCCCCCGCAATGGAACCCGTGGGCGCCGCTGGACGTGAAGACCGAGCCGAACCTGCTGACCCGCTACAAATTGATGCGTCTGCGCGATGATCCGCAGTTATGCGACCAGGCCCTGAGCAGCTCCGGGTTACGTGTAAGCCATCAGGCCGACAGCCCGGACGCGGCTTGCCCGTTGACCAACACCTTGCGCGTGCAAGGTGGCGAGGCGGCGCTGAGCAGCAGTTTCCTCGCCAGTTGCAGCCTGGCGGTGGCGTTCGCCTTGTTCGAGCGCCACGCCCTGCAACCGGCGGCTCAGGCAGCTTACGGGCAGGCGGTGAAACGGGTCGACCATCTTGGCAGCTTCGCCTGTCGCAACGTCTACAATCGCGAAAACGGCAGACGCAGCCAGCATGCCACGGCCGATGCCCTGGATATCAGCGGATTCCGGCTGGCGGACGGCCGATTCATCAGCGTGCTCAGGGATTGGCCGAAGGATAACCAGGACGCGCGATTTCTCCGTCAGGTCCGCGACGGCGCCTGCGATATGTTCAGTGTGGTGTTGAGCCCGGACTACAACGCCGCCCATCGCAATCACTTTCATGTGGATGTCGGGCCGTGGTGGCGGTGTCGCTGAGGGTTAGGCGGCGATGCGCAGGTTCTGCAGAACGATCGGGCGTGCCCAGCCGTTATCGAAATCGAATTGTTTCTGTTGCTCCACCAGCTCTTCGGGCGAGAACGGCGGGAATGGCTTGTCCAGCAGGTCGAGTTCGAACTCGGCGATCGGCAAGTGCAGCGGACGCGGTTGCGCTGCGGTGCCAGGCTCTGGCAGCGGTTGACCGGCGGTGAGCACGATCGGGCGAACCCAGCCGCTTTCGAAGTCCTGTTGTTTCTGTTGCGCGACGATTTCTTCCGGCGGGAACGGCGGGAACGGTTTGTCGGCCAAGTCCATTTCGAACTCGGCAATCGGCAGGAACAGGGGTTCTGGCGGACGGACTGGTGTTTCGATCACATCACATTCGCGCTGGGAAATGATGTGCGCCAGCAGCTCGCTGCCGACGGTCGGTTCCACTGGGCTGTCGAGATCGACCGGCGGAAAGTTGAGAGACTCCGGCACGACATCGCCCGACTGATCGGCCAGGGCCTGGGCAAAAAAATCCTGCCACAGGTGACTGACGCCGCTCAGTGCTTGGGAATTGCGCAGGCCAAAATCGCCGTGGGGCGAGATGTAACCTATCGATGTGCGTTGAATGTCTGACATTTCTCTCGGTCGACGCTCAGCTCTGGCAAAATGCTCGATAGTTTGGTTATCGGCCGTTTTTGCCGATCATTAATTTTTTGAGCGTGTTTTCCCATGATTGAGCAACCTGCGGCCTGCCGCATCCATGTCGAGGCCTTGGGCACGACCTTTCAGCCACAGGCCGAGCAATGGGCCGAGCGCCTGGGGTTGCCGTTGCAGGTGGATGACGGCGAGTTTGCCTTGCAGGTGGGCGAGCAGGGGTTGCAGCTGCAACAACTGGGGCCGGACGCACCGGGACCGGTGCGAGTGGATTTTGTCGAGGGCGGTGCGGCCCATCGTCGGTTGTACGGCGGCGGCAGCGGTCAGATGATCGCCAAGGCGGTCGGCATCGCCCAGGGCGTGCGCCCGCGCGTGCTGGACGCCACGGCGGGGCTCGGCAAGGACGCGTTCGTGCTGGCCAGCCTGGGCTGCGAGATGAGCCTGATCGAGCGCCAGCCGCTGATCGGTGCCTTGCTTGAAGATGGCCTGGCGCGTGGCGCGGAAGATTTCGACGTGGCGCCGATCGTGGCGCGGATGCGTTTGCTCAAGGGCAACTCGATCGAGGTAATGCGCAACTGGGAGGGCGAGCCGCCGCAGGTGATTTACCTCGACCCGATGTTTCCCCATCGCGAGAAAACCGCGTTGGTGAAGAAGGAAATGCGCCTGTTCCGGCCGCTGGTAGGCGATGACCCGGATGCGCCGGCCCTGCTCGAAGCGGCATTGGCCCTGGCCAGTCACCGGGTGGTGGTCAAGCGCCCACGCAAGGCGCCATGCATCGAGGGGCCGAAGCCGAGTCATGCGCTGGACGGCAAGTCCAGCCGGTATGACATTTATCCGAAGAAAGCGCTCAAGCCCTGATTCGATACTGATCGTTCCACGCTCTGCGTGGGAATGCCTCAATGGACGCTCTGCGTCCGCATTGAAAGGGACGCGGAGCGTCCCGGGCTGCATTCCCACGCAGAGCGTGGGAACGATCATCAAATCGATCAGACCGACTCCGGCCGATAAGCCCGCATAAACAACCCCACCACTTCCCGCACATGAGCCTCAGCCGCATCCCCGGTCACCGGCTCGCCGCAGCCATACAACAACCGGAAATTCCCTGCGCCCTTGAGCAGGCAAAAGAAGTGCTCGGCGGCATTGCGTGGTTTATCGATGCTCAACACGCCACTCTGATCGATCTTGCTCAGCAAGCGCTCCATGCCGTGCAACACGCGTTCCGGCCCGGCCTCGAAGAAAATCTGTGCGAGTTTCGGGTCCTGGCTGCCCAGCGTCATCATCAGCCGGTGCAGGTTCACCGATTCGTCGCTGTTGATCAGTTGATGAAAGCCGTGTGCGATGTTCAGCAGCACGGTTTCCACGGCGATGCCGTCCGGCAATTCAAAAACCAGCGGAGGCAATTGCTCCTCGCATTTGGCCACGACAGCGGAGGAGAACAGCGTCTCCTTGTCGTTGAAATGACTGTAGACCGTCAGCTTCGACACGCCGGCCTCAGTCGCTACGGCATCCATGCTGGTGTTGGCGTATCCCTTACTCAGAAACAGGATTTTCGCCGCGTCGAGGATTGCCCGGCGTTTGGCCAGATCCTTGGGGCGGCCCGGACCGCTGGGTGGGGAAAGATTGTCTGACATTCTTCGCTTTTAATACTGGACTGGTGAGTTTGCTATTAATAACATACTGGTCAGTATAATTATTCCAAGCCCCATTAGCGAAAGGTCCTTCACCATGTTCCGCTATGCCTTGCCCCTCGCATTGCCGGTCAGTCTGGCTTTTTTATTGTCTGCGTGTGGCCATGAAGAGGCGCCTCAAGTCACCGTCCGTCCAGCCATGGTCGTACAGCCAGAGCCCTCAGCTCAGGCCATGGAAAGTTATCCCGGTGAAGTCCGTGCGCGCTATGAGCCAGATCTGGCCTTCCGCATTGGCGGCAAAGTCAGCCGACGACTGGTCGAAGAAGGGCAGCGGGTCAAGGCTGACCAGCCTCTGGCGGAGCTCGATCCTCAGGACGTTCGCCTGCAACTGGAAGCCAGCCGTGCCCAAGTCGCGGCCGCCGAAGCAAACCTGAGTCTGGTGCGCGCCGAGCGTGATCGCTACAAGACTCTGATGGAGCGGCAGATGGTCAGCCGTTCGCAGTACGACAATGCGGAAAACCTCTACCGCTCCGGCGAAGCACGCCTCAAGCAAATCAAAGCCGAATTCAACGTCTCGACCAATCAGGCCAGTTACGCGGTGCTGCGTGCGCCGCAGGATGGCGTAGTGGCCAAACGTGCGGTTGAAGTCGGGCAAGTGGTCGCGGCCGGGCAAACCGTGTTTACCCTCGCCACCGATGGCGAGCGCGAAGTGTTGATCAGCTTGCCGGAGCAGAGCTTCGGTCGCTTCAAGGTCGGTCAACCGGTCTCGGTGGAACTCTGGACCCAACCCGATCAACGTTTCCCCGGACGCATCCGTGAACTGTCACCTGCGGCCGATCCGAAATCCCGCACCTTCGCCGCCCGCATTGCATTTGCCGCCGGCAAGGTTCCCGCCGAACTCGGCCAGAGCGCCCGGGTGTTCATCCAGACCGCCGATGTGGTGTCGTTGTCGGTGCCGCTGTCGGCGGTCACCGCGGAAAACGGTGCCACTTATGTGTGGGTGGTCGGCGCCAACAACACCTTGAAGAAAGCCCCGGTGCGGGTCGGTGCATTCGGCGAGAAAACCGTGCCGGTACTTGAAGGCCTGAACGCCAGCGACTGGGTGGTGGCGGCCGGTGTTCATGTGCTTCACGACGGGCAGCAAGTACGCCCGGTGGATCGCTCCAACCGTGTGGTCAATCTGGCGCACAAGGAGTAATCCCCGATGGGTTTCAATCTTTCCGAATGGGCGCTGCGTAACCGCCAGATCGTACTTTTTCTGATGCTCTTGCTGGCCGTCGTCGGCGCGTTGTCCTACACCAAGCTCGGCCAAAGCGAAGACCCGCCGTTTACTTTCAAAGCCATGGTGATTCGCACCAACTGGCCGGGGGCCACGGCCGAGGAAGTGTCGCGCCAGGTTACCGAGCGTATTGAAAAGAAACTGATGGAAACCGGCGAGTACGAACGGATCGCTTCGTTCTCCCGGCCGGGCGAGTCCCAGGTGACGTTCATGGCTCGGGACTCCATGCATTCGGTCGAAATCCCGGAGCTCTGGTATCAGGTCCGCAAGAAGATCAGCGATATTCGCCACACCCTGCCACCGGGCATCCAGGGGCCCTTCTTCAACGATGAGTTCGGCACCACCTTCGGCAACATCTACGCCCTGACCGGCGAAGGTTTTGATTACGCGGTGCTCAAGGACTACGCCGACCGCATCCAGATTCAGCTGCAACGGGTCAAGGATGTGGGCAAGGTCGACCTGATCGGCCTGCAAGACGAGAAGATCTGGATCGAACTGTCCAACGTCAAACTGGCCACTCTCGGGTTGCCGTTGGCGGCGGTGCAGCAGGCGCTTGAAGAACAGAACGCGATGTCTACCGCAGGCTTCTTCGAAACCACCAGCGAGCGTTTGCAGCTACGGGTCTCGGGGAATTTTCAGACGGTCGACGAGATCAAGAACTTCCCGATCCGTGTCGCTGATCGCACGTTCCGCATCGGTGATGTGGCGAACGTTCGTCGTGGCTTCAACGATCCGCCGGCGCCGCGCATGCGCTTCATGGCTGAAGATGCCATCGGCCTGGCCGTGGCCATGAAGGGCGGTGGCGACATTCTGATTCTGGGCAAAGCGCTGGAAGTCGAATTCGCCCGGATCCAGAAAAACCTCCCGGCCGGCATGCAGTTGCGCAAGGTGTCCGATCAACCCGCCGCGGTGAAAACCGGTGTCGGCGAGTTTGTTCAGGTGCTGGTGGAGGCGCTGGCGATTGTGTTGCTGGTGAGCTTCTTCTCTCTCGGTGTGCGCACCGGCATGGTCGTAGCCCTGGCGATTCCGCTGGTGTTGGCGATGACCTTCGCCTGCATGTATTACTTAGGCATCGGCCTGCACAAGATTTCCCTCGGCGCGCTGGTGCTGGCGCTGGGGTTGCTGGTGGACGACGCGATCATCGCCGTGGAAATGATGGCGATCAAAATGGAGCAGGGCTTCGACCGGGTCAAGGCCGCCAGCTATGCCTGGACCAGCACCGCGTTCCCGATGCTCACCGGTACGTTGATCACCGCTGCCGGTTTCCTGCCAATTGCCACCGCGCAATCGGGCACCGGCGAATACACCCGCTCGATTTTCCAGGTGGTGACCATTGCGCTGGTGGCGTCGTGGGTTGCCGCCGTAGTCTTTGTGCCTTATCTGGGGGAAAAACTCCTGCCGGACCTGGCGAAAATTCACGCCGCCAAACACGGCACCGGCGACGGCCAACCCGACCCTTATGGCACACCGTTCTATCAGCGTGTCAGACGGCTGGTGGAGTGGTGCGTGCGTCGGCGCAAAACGGTGATCGTCCTGACCATCGTGATGTTCATCGCGTCAGTGGTGCTGTTCCGTTTCGTGCCTCAGCAGTTCTTCCCGGCTTCGGGGCGGCTGGAGTTGATGGTCGATCTGAAACTGGCCGAAGGCGCGTCTTTGAGCAACACCGCCGAGGAGGTCAAACACCTCGAAGGCCTGCTCAAGGATCGCGCCGGGATCGACAACTACGTGGCTTACGTCGGCACAGGTTCGCCGCGGTTCTACCTGCCGCTGGATCAGCAACTTCCGGCAGCGAGCTTCGCCCAGTTTGTCGTCCTGGCCAAAACCATCGAAGACCGCGAAACCCTGCGCACCTGGCTGATTGAAACCCTCAACGAACAATTCCCGGCCCTGCGCTCGCGGGTTACACGGCTGGAGAACGGCCCACCGGTTGGCTATCCGGTGCAGTTCCGGGTCACCGGTGAGCACATCGAGGAAGTCCGCGCATTGGCCCGTAAAGTCGCGGCCAAGGTTCGCGAGAACCCACACGTGGCCAACGTGCATCTGGACTGGGAAGAGCCGAGCAAAGTCGTTTACCTGAACGTCGATCAGGACCGCGCGCGAGCACTGGGCGTGAGCACGGCGAACCTCTCGACTTTCCTGCGAGGCTCGCTGACCGGTGCCAGTGTCAGCCAGTACCGCGAAGACAACGAATTGATCGAGATCCTGCTGCGCGGCACGGTGCATGAACGCACCGAACTGGCGTTGCTACCAAGCCTGGCCGTGCCCACCGATAACAATCGCAGTGTGGCGCTGTCGCAGATTGCAACGCTGGAATATGGCTTCGAAGAAGGCATCATCTGGCACCGTAACCGCCTGCCCAACGTGACGGTTCGCGCCGACATCTACGGCAAGGAACAACCGGCGACGCTGGTGCAGCAAATCATGCCGACCCTCGATCCGATTCGTGCCGAGCTGCCAGACGGCTATCTGCTGGACGTCGGCGGTACGGTAGAAGACTCGGCCCGCGGGCAGAACTCGGTGAAGGCCGGTGTGCCGTTGTTCATCGTGGTGGTGCTGACGTTGCTGATGCTGCAACTGCGCAGTTTCTCACGCACCGTCATGGTGTTTCTGACGGCGCCGTTGGGGTTGATCGGTGTCACACTGTTTCTGATGGTGTTCCGCCAGCCGTTCGGTTTTGTGGCGATGCTCGGGACCATCGCCTTGTCCGGGATGATCATGCGTAACTCGGTGATTCTGGTGGATCAGATCGAGCAGGATATCGCTGCCGGGCTTAAGCCTTGGCAGGCGATTATCGAGGCGACGGTGCGGCGGTTCCGACCGATTGTGCTGACGGCGCTGGCGGCGGTGCTGGCGATGATTCCATTGTCGCGCAGTGTGTTTTTCGGGCCGATGGCGGTGGCGATCATGGGCGGGCTGATTGTGGCGACGGCGTTGACGTTGCTGTTTTTGCCGGCGTTGTATGCGGCTTGGTTCAGGGTCAAGAAAGAGCCGGTGTGATTGTTTGATCTTTTGATCTTGGCGGCCTTTGGGCCGACCATGCTCTTGTTGGCGGGGGGCATATCCGTTGCTGCGGTAACGGCGGCTTATGGTTTCGCCCTTACGGCGAGTCCCTTTTGGCAAACGCCCCAAAAGGAACCAAAAGGTCTCGCCCCAAGCGTCCGGCCCCTCGCTGAGGCTCGGCGTTCCTTCGCTCCGGTATCCATCTGGGGGCATCGCCCTACGGTCTGCTTCGCTACGACCTACATGCGATGGGTTCGACTGCGTCGAACGGCGCTGCGCGCCAATCCCCAGATGAACACCTCCACTCAGCCTCCCGAAGGGGCGGGTGGATCAAGATCAAAATCAAAAGCCAGATCAAAAGCGGCAGGCGAGCTAACGCTCGGCCTGTTGAGTGGTGAGGGGCGGGTGTAAGCCGCTCCACTGTGGGAGCGGGCTTGCCCGCGATGGCGGCCAGACAGCCGACCAATTTCTCTCACATGTACGCTGACCCATTGTGGGAGCGAGCCTGCTCGCGATGGCGATCTGATAGACAGCGACGTTTATTGATCCAGTAAAAACATCAGAACCTTCCCACAAGTTTTTCAGGTTGTCTGTCGGAAGCGCGACCTCTAGCCTTGGACTGTCGCTGCAAAAAGCAGCGACCGGGTTTCGCAGCCCGGTTAAACTTCAGACGCACAGCGTCCACCATCCGAAAAGCGGGCGCTTTTTATGCCTGTGTTATGGCGGCTGTGCGCGGGATACCTTCGGGTATGCCGGGTTCCTGAAGTCCCGGTCTGCGAACCTGCGTACAGCTGCCACCTTAAATTCGTTTCGCAGCGATCAGTGGCAGCTCCATTACTTCAGGAGCTACACAATGATTAAAGACAGTCCAAATCCCCCCAAAGCAGAACCAGAAATAGAAACAGAAACTGATCCCGTTTCTCCCTACGCTTTCCTCAATTCCAGGAAACTCCACGACGCGGCGATCCGCGCGCTCGATCATTATCTCGCCCCTGTGGCCGAAAAAAAGGCCAAAGCCGATCGTCGTCCCAGTACGATTTTCGTCATCGGTCCAAACGTCGATTCCGAAACTCTCTTGGCTCATGCCTGTGAAACTCTTGCCACGGCCAATGTCATGGCCAGTGAGTTAGCCTTCGACCTGACCGGCCCCACGTGCAACTTGGTGCTGGGGATTCAACAGATGATTTCACTGGCGGAGTTGTCGGTAAATCGCGTGCTGGATAATCTGGATCCGCAACAGTAGCGCAAAAGAAAAAGCCCGCTGATCCTTTAAAGGTCAGCGGGCTTTTCGTCATGAATTGCCCTTGGAAAATTACAACGTACCAAATACCTTCTTCGCCAAACTGGTCGCCGCCGCCGCAGGGTTCTGGCGAATGGTTTCTTCCTGCTTGCCAATCATCTCGAACAAACCGTTCAACGCCTGCTCGGTCACGTAGCTTTCGATGTTGGCATTTTTCGCATCCAGCGCGCCCAGGGTCGCGGCTTGCCCGGCGAATGCGTTGTACTGCTGGGCCAAACCCACTTGGTCCGTGGCTTGTTTGACGATCGGCAGGAACTTGGTGCGGATCTGCTCGCGGCTGGTTTTGCTCAGGTACTGAGTCGCCGAGTCCTTGCCGCCGCTGAGGATCCCCTTGGCATCTTCCACGGTCATCTTCTTCACCGCATCCACCAGAATCGGCTGAGCCTGCGTCACGGCCGTTTCAGCCGCTTTGTTCATGCTCGTTTCCAGTTGATCGACCTGATCACCCATGCCGAACTGTTTCATTTTCTTGGCGACTTTACCCAGCTTGCCCGGCAGTTCGATCTTCACGTCCGGGTTGTTGCTGAAGCCGCCGGGTGTGCCGAGTTGTTTAACGGCCAGTTGCGCGCCTTGGGTCAGGGCGTCCTTGAGACCGCCGGTGGCGTCTTGTTGCGACAGGTCACTGAGAGACACTGCCATGGCGTTGGCGCAGATCATCAAGCCTGCGCACAGGCCGGCGAAGCGAAGGGTAGGGCGGAGCATGGCGGCTTCCTTGTTCATAAAAGAGAGTTAGCGGGCTGCGTCGACGCGGATTTTCAGTGGCTGCGGATCTTTGCCGTCCAGTTGCACCGCGTGATTTTCAGTGGTGATGAACATCAGCTCGCCATTGACTTCGATGCGGGCGCTGACCGAGTAGCGATGGCCGGGTTTGACCTGCGCCGGATCGTAGCTCAAATGGAACGGCAACGGCACCTGGCCTTTGACCGGGCCTTTCTGCTCGGCGAGCACTACCGCCGGTGCGTCGGCCAAGGACACATCTTGTAAGCTGACGCTCAAGGTCGCGCTCGGTGGCAGAGCGATGCGTTGCAGGTAGAACACTTCGCCGTCGAGGCTGGCGTTGGCGGTCGGGTGTGTCGACTGGCAGGCACCGAGCAGGGTAGTCAGCAGGACGAGAGAGAGTTTTTTCATCGAAGATCTCCGTATCGAAGGCGCCAGAAGAAGCCTGGCGCCTGTAGGAATTTAGACGGTCTGCGCTGGAGCCGCGACTTGGTCCGCCGCGTCTTCACTGCGATGCAGCGCCACCTGACGGATCGACAAGCGAATCTCCGCCGGCAATACCCGTTTGGCGGCGCCTTCGGCCAGTTCGCCGAGTAGCTCGTGATAGCTCAACTTGCCAGCTTCGTCGCGGCGCAGCACGTCGAGGTCCAGCATCGTCTGGATGAAGTGACGGAACAGGCTCTTGTCGAAGAATTCCGGGGCGTTCAGGCCGTGGAGGATCGACAGGCGCTGGGCCATGACCGTGCACAGGTCTTCGAGCTCTTCGGCGCTGATGCTGTTCTGGCCGCTGTTGAGCAGCAAGGAAACGGTCATATAGAAGCGCTGCAAGGTCTGGGCGATGCTTTTTGACAGCAGCGTCAGCAGTACGAAATGTCGCGAACTCGGTGCCGGACGCAGGTACACGTCTTTCTCGAAACGCAGCAGGCCTTGCTCGACGAAGGCTTCGAGCCATTGATCGACCACGCCATCGAGTTCATCCAGCGTCCAGCGAATGAACAGCTCTGATTGCAAGTACGGATACAGCGCGCGGGTGTAGCGCAGGATCTGCTCGCGGCTCATGCGCGAGGTGCTCTGGAAGAAACTCGCCAGCAACGACGGCAACGCGAAGATGTGCAGTACGTTGTTGCGGTAGTAGGTCATCAGGACGGCGTTTTGTTCGTCCAGGTACAGAATTTTGCCCAGCGCATCGCTTTGTTCGGACAGCAGGTTCATGTCCTTCACGTGCTCGATCAGCGCCCGACCGTCGCCCTCCGGGAGGGTGGTGTGCGGCGAGTAGGGGACTTTGCGCAACAGCGCCAGGTACAAATCGAGCACCCGCGCCATGGCGCGATCGTCCAGGGCGAGACGGCTGGTGGACAGCAACGCCAGGGCTACCAGATTCACCGGATTGATCGCCGCCGCTTCATTCAAATGCTGTGCGACTTTCTCGCCGAGACGGTTGGTGGTTTCGTTGAGCCAGGCCGGTTTGAATTGCGGACCGAGTTCCTGTTGGCGCCAGTCTGGCTGCTCGCTGTCGAGGAATTCCGCCAGTTTGATCGGCTCACCGAAGTTGACCGCGACCTGACCGAAGCGCTGTTTGAGTGCGCCGATGACTTTGAAAATGTCGAAGATCGATTCTTTCTTCTTGCTCGCGCCACGCAATTCGCCAAGGTAGGTGCGGCCTTCCAGCACGCGCTCGTAGCCGATGTACACCGGAATGAACACGATCGGCATCCGCGACGACCGCAGAAAGCTGCGCAGAGTGATCGCGAGCATCCCGGTTTTCGGTTGCAGCATGCGTCCGGTGCGCGAACGGCCGCCCTCGACGAAGTACTCGACCGGGAAGCCCTTGGTGAACAGGGTGTGCAGGTATTCGTTGAACACTGAGGTGTAAAGCGGGTTGCCCTTGAAGGTGCGGCGCATGAAGAACGCGCCGCCACGCCGTAGCAGGCTGCCGATCACCGGCATGTTGAGGTTGATCCCGGCGGCGATGTGCGGCGGGGTCAGGCCGTTGCGGAACAGCAGATACGAGAGCAGCAAATAGTCGATGTGGCTGCGGTGGCACGGCACGTAGATCACTTCGTGACCTTGGGCGACCTTCTGCACACCTTCGATGTGGTTGACCTTGATACCGTCGTAGATCTTGTTCCAGAACCAGCTCAGTACCACTTCCAGAAAACGGATCGCGGTGTAGGTGTAGTCCGAGGCGATCTCATTGCCATAGCGCAAGGCCTGGGCTTTGGCTTTTTCCGGCGAGATGTTCTCGCGCTCGGCTTCGTCGAGGATTGCCTGTTTGACCAAGGGCTGATTGAGCAGGCCTTTGACCAGATTACGGCGGTGGGAAATGTCCGGGCCGATCACCGCGGCTTTCAGGTTGCGAAAGTGCACCCGCAGAATCCGCTGGGCCATGCGCACGGTGCGTTCGTGGCCTTTGTTGTGATCGATCAATTCACGCAAATGAATCGGCGCCGAGAACTGCACCCGGGTCTTGCGCCCCAGCACGATGATGCTCAGCAGCCGGCGTAAACGCCCGGTGACCGCCCAGCTGTCGGCGAACAACAGTTTCCACGGGCTCGATTCGCTGTCCGGCGACTGGCCCCAGAACACGCTGACCGGAATGATCTGCGCGTCTTCGACGGCGTTCTGGCTCAGGGCGCTGACCAGGCGGGTCAGGGTCGGTGGTGCACCGCGCTTGTCCTGACGGCCGAGCCAGTCGGGCTCCGGTGTCAGGTAAAAGAACGCCGCGGGTTCTACCAACGCACCCACCGATACCGGCAACACCGGGCGCGGCAGGCCGGCCTTGCTGCATTCGGTATCGACCACGGCGAGGTCGGTCAGCGAAGGATTTTGCAGGACGTAGAACACCGGCCGGCTGCGGTCGAGGTTGAGGGTGAACGACGACTGGTTAATCGTCTCCGAGCGAACCCAGAGGTACAGCAGTCGGCGCAGGGTGCCAAACACAAGACGGCGGAACGGGGAACGGGTCATACGGCTTCTGCGTGAATGAATAAAAAAACGAGCATTTGCTCGGGAGGCCGATAGTGTGCCGGATTCATCGAAAATCGGCAAAAAAGCGGCTAAGTAAACTTGAGTTGAGAGTTTTCGCGGCTGTCATATACTCGGCCGTTCAAAATAAAAACAAGGGGTAACTAGATATGGCTACGCGCGAAACCGGCAATGTGAAGTGGTTCAACGACGCCAAGGGCTATGGCTTCATTCAGCGCGAGGACGGGGTCGACGTGTTCGTGCACTACCGCGCGATCCGCGGCGAAGGGCATCGCTCGCTGACTGAAGGTCAGCAGGTTGAGTACGCGGTGGTGACCGGGGAGAAGGGCTTGCAGGCTGAGGATGTTGTAGGCCTCTGAAGATCGTTCCCACGCTCTGCGTGGGAATGCCTCAACGGACGCTCTGCGTTCGGCTTTTGAAGGGACGCGGAGCGTCCCGGGCTGCATTCCCACGCAGAGCGTGGGAACGATCAGGGTCAGGCAGTTTTCCAGGTAATCTCTTCTTCACCATCGGCGCTGATCCGCATCCAGCGATCGGCCGTCTCTTCACCCTCTTCCTCGACCCAGCTCCCGGGCGCGCAACGCACTTCGACGTTCAGCGCGGCGAACGCGGCGCGGGCGCAGGCGATGTCGTCTTCCCATGGGGTCTGGTCGCTTTCCAGGTACAGGCTGTTCCATTTGCCGACAGCTTTTGGCAGCCAGGTAACCGGCACGTTGCCGGCCTTGCACTTGTAGGTCTGGCCTTTCTGGACCCAATCGGTGCACGGGCCTAAAGCCGCGCCGAGCCAGGCCGCGATGGCCTTGTAGTCGACGTCGGCGTCTTTGAGGTAAATCTCGATATCGGGTTGGCGCATGGATGTCCTCACTGCGGGTCTGAAAAATCCATTCGCGGATTTAGCCGGCCTCGAGCCGTTGCTCAAGACCAAAAATTAAGAGTTATTGAAGTACGAAATAATCGTAGCGCATCGAAACAGTGACCTCGAACGGTTCGACTTGTTCGATGACCGCCGCCCGGCGTTCGGCACTGGCGCGCCAGCCGTGGGGTGTCATGGCCAACAGGTTCGCGCGATCCAGACCACTGACCAACGTCAGTTTGAACTCCAGGGTTTCGCTGTGCTGCAGCGCCATGCCTTCTGGCACCAATGCCAAGTGCTTGTCATCGGTGTACTCGCGCACTTCGTCGTACAGCCGCTCGCGCAATTCCATCAGATGGCCGCTGGTCGGCCCGACTTTCATCAAGCCGCCGCCGGGGCTGAGCAGGCGTTTGGCTTCCTCCCAGTCCAGCGGGCTGAAAACACTGGCGAGAAACTGGCAACTGCCGGAGGCCAATGGCACGCGGGCCATGCTGGCAATCAACCAGGTCAGCGCAGGGTTGCGTTTGCAGGCGCGTTTGACCGCTTCCCGGGAAATGTCCAGCGCATAGCCGTCGGCGTTGGGCAAGGCTTCGGCGATTTGCGCGGTGTAGTAACCCTCGCCACAACCGATGTCCAGCCAGCGCTGGGGCGCGTACTGCGCCGCCAGTTCCGCCAGACGCTTGGCCACCGGCGCGTAATGGCCGGCGTTCAAAAAGTCGCGACGGGCTTCGACCATCGCCAGGTTATCCCCAGGGTCGCGGCTGTTCTTGTGCTGCACCGGCAACAGGTTCAGGTAACCCTGCCGCGCACGGTCGAAACGATGCCCGGCGGGGCAAGCCACGCCGTTGTCCACCGCGTTCAGCGGTTCGCTGCAGATCGGACACGCAAGCATCAGGCGAGCAACTTGATCAGGGTCTGGTAGTAGATTTCGGTCAGCACATCAAGGTCGGCCGCCAGTACGCGCTCGTTGACCTGGTGGATCGTCGCATTGACCGGGCCCAGCTCGACAACTTGAGTTCCCATGGTCGCGATGAAGCGCCCGTCGGAGGTACCGCCGCTGGTGGACGCCTTGGTCTCGCGACCGGTAACGTCCTTGATGCTCGCCGATACCGCGTCCAGCAGGGCGCCCGGTTCGGTGAGGAACGGCAGGCCGGACAGCGCCCAGTCGATGTGCCAGTCCAGAGCATGCTTATCGAGAATATCGGCGACGCGTTTTTGCAGGCCTTCGACGGTGGATTCGGTGGAGAAGCGGAAGTTGAACACCGCCACCAGATCACCCGGGATCACGTTGGTCGCGCCGGTGCCGGAATTGACGTTGGAAATCTGGAAACTGGTTGGCGGGAAGAAATCGTTGCCGTGGTCCCAGTGCTCGGCGGCCAGTTCGGCCAGCGCCGGGGCAGCGAGATGGATCGGGTTCTTTGCCAGGTGCGGATAGGCCACGTGACCCTGCACACCGCGTACGGTCAGTTTGGCGCCGAGGGAGCCGCGACGGCCATTCTTGACCACGTCACCCACCAGGGTCGTACTCGACGGTTCGCCGACGATGCACCAGTCCAGACGTTCCTTACGGGCGGCGAGGCGTTCAACCACAGCCTTGGTGCCGTGATGCGCCGGGCCTTCCTCATCGCTGGTGATCAGGAAAGCGACCTTGCCCTTGTGGTCCGGGTAGTCGGCGACGAAGCGCTCAGCGGCTACGGTCATGGCCGCGAGGCTGCCTTTCATGTCTGCTGCGCCACGACCGCAAAGCATGCCGTGCTCGTCGATCACCGCGTTGAACGGATCGATCTGCCAGGCGGTTACCGGACCGGTCGGGACCACGTCGGTGTGGCCGGCGAAGCACAGCACCGGGCCTTCGTGTTTACCGTGAGTCGCCCAGAAGTTATCCACATCTTCGATGCGCATCGGTTCCAGTTTGAAACCGGCATCGCCCAGGCGCTGCATCATCTGCTTCTGGCAATCGGCGTCGATCGGCGTCACGGACGGACGACGGATCAGGTCGATGGCGAGTTGGAGGGTCGGCGAAAGGTCGGCGTGGGCCGTCATGTAAGACTCCGGAAGATCTTGTGTAGGGGCGAGGCAAGGCGCGCAAAATGGCGGTTATCTTAAAGCAAAACGGCGGCCATTGGCCGCCGTTTAGTGCATCTGTACTGATTTAGACAGCCGGTGCGGTCGTGGCTTCGGCTACCGGTTTGGGCAGCGAAGACAGGAACGCCATGATCAGCGCCGCCAGGTACGGCAGCGACTGCACCAGCAACATGGTCACCCAGAAGCGCATGTCGTTGCTCGGCAGGCCCTGCACCAGGAAGATCCCCAGCGCCGCGCCCCACAGCAGCAGCATGATGAACACCTCTTCGCGGGCTTCCGAAATCGCCACCCAGAAGCCGTGGTTATCAGCGTTTTTCGGGGTGCGGAAGAACGGAATGCTGCTGGTGAAGAAACCGTACAGCACCGCTTTGGCGATGGTGTGCGACAACGCCAGCCCTGCCAATGCCGCGCAGAACGCATCCTTGAGGTTGACCCCGACCGCACGGCGGTAGAGGAAGATGATCTTGCCGACCTTGAACACGAACAGCGCCAACGGTGGGATTGCGAAAATCAGCAGCGGTGGATCGACCCGTTGCGGCACGATGATCATCGCCGCCGACCACAACAACGCGCCGACGGTGAAGAAGATGTTCATGCCATCCGCCACCCACGGCAACCACCCCGCGAGGAAGTGGTAACGCTGGCCACGGGTCAGTTCGGTGTCCTTGCCGCGCAGCAGGCTGGCGGTGTGACGCTTGATGATCTGAATCGCCCCGTAGGCCCAGCGGAAACGCTGTTTCTTGAAGTCGATAAAGGTATCGGGCATCAGGCCTTTGCCGTAGCTGGTGTGGTAATACGCCGCCGACAGACCTTTTTCGAACACGCGCAGACCCAACTCGGCGTCTTCACAGATGCACCAGTCGGCCCAGCCCAGTTCCTCGAGCACCGAGCGCCGGGTCATGGTCATGGTGCCGTGCTGGATGATCGCGTCACGGTCGTTGCGGGTGACCATGCCGATGTGGAAGAAGCCTTTGTATTCCGCGTAGCAGAGCTTCTTGAAGGTGCTTTCGTTCTGGTCGCGGTAATCCTGTGGCGACTGCACCACGGCGATTTTCGGGTCGGCGAAGTGCGGCACCATGTGCTTGAGCCAGTTCGGGTCGACACAGTAGTCCGAGTCGATCACCGCAATCACTTCGGCATCCTTGGCGGTGTGCGGAATCAGGTAATTCAGCGCGCCACCCTTGAAACCGGCCAACGGTGCAACGTGGAAGAACTTGAAGCGCGGGCCGAGGGTTTCGCAATAATCGCGCACCGGTTCCCAGACCGCCGGGTCTTTGGTGTTGTTGTCGATGATCAGGACTTCGAAGTCCGGATAGTCGAGGTTGGCCAAGGCGTTGAGGGTCTGTTTGACCATCTCCGGCGGCTCGTTGTAGCAAGGTACGTGGATCGACACTTTCGGTCGGTAGTGCGAATCGCCCACTACCGGCAGGAATTCTCGCCGGCGTTTGTGGGTCCAGACCGCTTCGGCCAGTTCGTGGGCCTCGGTGAGCAGAACGATAAACACCCCGAGTGCACCGAGGGCGAGCAAGAACCCCACCGTCAGGCTGAACCAAGTGCTGTATTGCTGGCTGTAGTCATAACCGATCCACACCAGCACCGAACCGCACAGAAACGCGATAAAGGTCAGGAAGGTGCGGCCACGTTGGCGCAGGGCCGAGCCGTCGATCATCAGCAGGGTCAGCGACAGCAGGGCCAGCACGACCGAGCCGATAGCCAACACGCGCCATTGCGGGATCGCGACGACCGGGCCTTCGAAGTTGAATTTCTGCTGACGCGCGGCGTTGAACACGCCCCAATACGCGCCCACCGAACCTTCGTCACTGGCTTTCCACGGTTGGTCAAACGCTTCGATCACGAAGTAGTTGAAGCCCTGGCGGTTGAGCTTGTTGACCAACGTGCGCAGGTAAATCGCCTGGTCCGCCGGCGACGCATCGGCGCCACCACGCATGCGGCCGTTGCTCGGCCAGCCGACTTCGGAGAGCAGCAGCGGTTTTTTCGGGAACATCTTTTTCAGGTCACGGGCGCGGTCGAGAACGAACTGGCCGGCCTTGTCCACCGGAACGAACTCCCAGTAGGGCAGAACGTGAGCGGCGATCAGGTCGACGTGCTTGGCCAGGCTCGGGTTTTCTTCCCAGACGTGCCACTGTTCAGAGGTGGTGACCGGAACCTTTACGGCCGCGCGGACGCGATCCAGGATCAGGCTCAGCTCCGCCGCGGTAATTTCCTTACGGAAGATCGCCTCGTTACCGACAATCACGCGAACCACGCTGCGCGAGGAGTTGGCGATTTCAATGGCGCGAGTGATCTCGCGTTCGTTGCGCTCTTCGTCCGGGCTGATCCAGATCCCCAGGGTCACCCGCAGGCCGAATTCTTCCGCCAGTTTGGGAATGTTCTCCAGCGTGCCGTCGACCGAGTAGGTGCGGATGTTGTCCGTCAGCTTGCTCATGATCTCCAGATCGCGACGCATTTCATCGTCGGTCGGGTACTGAGCTTTTTGCGGATACTGGCCTTGCTGAAACGGCGAGTACGAAAAGCCGGAGATCTGTTCAGGCCAGTTGGGGGCGGTGACGGGGCGATTGACCAGCGCCCAGAAACCGGTAAACAAGGCGGCGATTGCAAGAACCACGACCAGGTTGAGTCCAAATTTACGCGATGACATAGCTATTTCAGGTTCCAGGGGCTGCTGAACGAAGTAACGGTCGGCGGCCGGCTGCCATGAGGCGGGGGCGCGCATCCTACACCGGGCGTTCACTGACCGTACAGCGGACAGGGAAATGCCGGACATTGGGCAATCCAGGTCGACTTAAGTTCTTTGACCGGGGCGCTATAGCCCAATTCCAATAATTTGTAGTCATTTGAAGTCGTCAAGACAGCCGTCCATAGCCCAAAGGTGCTCTTGACCGCCGACAGCCCTATAATGCGCGCCGGTTTTTGGGGTAATGGTCATGAGTACAGAAGATCCGCGGTTTGCTGGCATCGCCCGCTTGTATGGCATCGAAGGCCTTGAGCGCTTGCGCGCGGCCCATGTGGCGATCGTCGGCGTCGGTGGCGTCGGCTCCTGGGCGGCGGAAGCCGTTGCCCGGTGTGGTGTGGGCGAGATTTCGCTGTTCGACCTGGACGACGTCTGTGTCAGCAACGTTAACCGTCAACTGCATGCGCTGGACAGCACCGTTGGCCAGCCCAAGGTCGAGGTGATGGCCGAGCGCCTGCGCGGGATCAATCCGGACTGCACGGTGCATGCGGTGGCGGACTTCGTCACCCGTGAAACCATGGCCGAGTACATCACGCCGAACATCGACTGCGTGATTGACTGCATCGACAGCGTCAACGCCAAAGCGGCGCTGATCGCCTGGTGCAAGCGACGCAAGATCCAGATCATCACCACTGGCGGCGCGGGGGGGCAGATCGACCCGACACTGATCCAGGTCTGCGACCTGAACCGCACGTTCAACGATCCGCTGGCGTCGAAAGTGCGCTCCACCTTGCGCCGCGACTACGGCTTCTCCCGTACCGTGACCCGTCACTACAGCGTGCCGTGCGTGTTTTCCACCGAGCAACTGCGCTACCCGAAACCGGATGGCAGTATTTGCTTGCAGAAGAGTTTCGTCGGTGACGGCGTGAAGCTCGACTGCGCCGGGGGCTTTGGCGCGGTGATGATGGTGACGGCGACGTTCGGCATGGTCGCGGCGACCAAGGCTGTGGATAAGATTGTGGCGGGGGTTCGGCGCCCGGCGGATCGAATCAAGCCTGACTGACACTGATCGTTCCCACGCTCTGCGTGGGAATGCAGCCCGGGACGCTCCGCGTCCCTTTCGAGAACTGGAACGCGGAGCGTCCCTTGAGGCATTCCCACGCAGAGCGTGGGAACGATCATTCAGGCGGCGAGTTCTCGCATTCGCTGTAGCACGGCGTTGAGGCCATTGCTGCGCGACGACGACAACTGCCGCGACAGGCCTAGCTGATTAAACCAATCCGGTAAATCCACCTGCTGCAGTTCAGCTGCCGACAACCCATTGACCCGTGCCAGCAGCAGCGCCACCAACCCGCGAATCAACCGCGCATCGCTGCTGGCGCTGAACTGCCAATGACCGTCCTGCAGCGCACCGACCAGCCACACCTGGCTTTCACAGCCATGCACGCGGTTGGCTTCGACTTTATCCGCATCGCTCAATGCAGGCAGGCGGTCGCCCCATTGCATCAGCAACCGTGCCCGCTGTTCCCAGCTCGCAGTCTTCTGAAAAGTGTCCAGCGCCGTGACGGCATCGGCGGGCAAGGTCATCGCAACAACTCCAGGGCCTGATCCAGCGCTTCAAAAAAGCGCTCAAGATCTTCCGAATCGTTGTACAACGCCAACGACACCCGAATTGCCCCGGCCAGTTCAAAGCTTTTGAGCAGCGGCATGGCGCAATGATGACCGGCGCGTACGGCGATTCCCTGTTCGGTCAGCAAATGCGCCAGATCAGCGTTATGCACGCCCTCGACGACAAAACTGGCCAGTGCCAATTGTGGCTTGCCCAGCAGGCGGATGCCGTTGCGCGCTTCAAGGCCTTTGAGCAAATAGTCGTGCAGCGCCGCTTCGTGGGCGGACACGGCGTCCTGATCCAGCCCGGCCAGATAATCCAGGGTCGCCCCCAGGCCAATCACGCTGGAAATCGGCGGCGTACCCGCCTCGAACCCCAGCGGCGCGGGACGAAAGCGTGCGTCGTGGTAGTTGGCATCCAGCACCATTTCGCCGCCGAACTGCCATGGGCGCAGTTGCTCGAGCGCTTCATGACGACCGAACAGCGCCCCCAGGCCATCCGGGCCGTAGAGTTTGTGGCTGGAAAACACATAGAAGTCGCAACCCAGCGCCTGCACGTCATGCCGGCCATGGACCACGCCTTGAGCGCCGTCGACCACGGTCAGCGCGTTGTGCGCCTTGGCCATCGCCAGCAACGCGGGCAGCGGCTGCCAGGCACCGAGCACGTTGGACAGCTGACTGACCGCCAGCAGGCGTGTACGCGGGCCGATCAGGTGAGCGGCGGCTTCAAGGTCAATCAATCCGTCGGCATCCAGTGGCAGGATCACCAGCTTCAAGCCGCGACGGTGGGCCAGTTGCTGCCACGGCAACAGGTTGGCGTGATGCTCCAGGGCGCTGATGACAATTTCATCGCCCGGATTGAATACGTGTTCCAGGCCATAGGCCAGGAGGTTCAGCGCGGATGTTGCGCCGTGGGTAAAGATGATTTGCCCGCAATCGCCGGTATTGAGCCATTGCGCAACTTTGCTGCGGCTGTTCTCGAACGCCTGGGTGGCATGGGCGCCGGGCAAGTGTTGCGCCCGATGCACGTTGGCCGCGCCGTTGGCGTAGTAATGCGCCAGGGCATCCAGCAGGGCTTGAGGTTTTTGCGTGGTGGCGGCGTTGTCCAGATAAGTCTGGTCTTGCCGTTGCAGAGCGGCGATGGCCGGGAAATCGGCGCGCCAGGGAGAGGGAATCATCATGTTGTTCGGCCCTGGTGACATGGGCGGGGGGAACGCCTGACCTGTAGGAGCGAGGCTTGCCCGCGAAGGCGTCATTACTGGCGCTAAAAGCTTCGCGGGCAAGCCTCGCTCCTACAAGATCAGGTGATCGTTTGACGCTCTGCTTAGTTGTGAGCGTGCAGCGCTTCGTTCAGTTCGATGGCCGATTTGTGGGTTTTGCACTCCACGGCACCGGTCTCCGAATTGCGGCGGAACAGCAGGTCAGGCTGACCGGCCAGTTCACGGGCTTTAACGACTTTGACCAGTTTGTTGTGCTCGTCCAACAGCGCCACCTTGGTGCCGGCGGTCACGTACAGGCCCGACTCGACAGTGTTGCGGTCGCCCAACGGGATACCGATACCGGCGTTGGCGCCGATCAGGCAGCCTTCACCGACCTTGATCACAATGTTGCCACCACCCGACAGGGTGCCCATGGTCGAGCAACCGCCGCCCAGGTCCGAACCCTTGCCGACGAACACGCCTGCCGACACACGGCCTTCGATCATGCCCGGGCCTTCGGTGCCGGCGTTGAAGTTGACGAAACCTTCGTGCATGACGGTGGTGCCTTCGCCCACGTAAGCGCCCAGACGAATACGGGCCGCATCAGCGATACGCACGCCGGCCGGTACCACGTAGTCGGTCATTTTCGGGAACTTGTCCACCGAGAACACTTCGAGCAGCTCGCCGCGCAGACGGGCTTCCAGTTGATGTTCGGCCAGTTCGGCCAGGTCGATCGCGCCCTGGCTGGTCCAGGCCACGTTCGGCAGCAGCGGGAACACGCCGGCCAGGTTCAGGCCGTGCGGCTTGACCAGACGATGGGACAGCAGGTGCAGCTTGAGGTAAGCCTCAGGCGTGGAGCTCAGCTGCGCGTCTTCGGCCAGAATGGTCGCGACCAGCGGCTTGTGGCTCTCGGCCAGACGGGTGAGCAGCGCAGCCTGGGCAGCGTCGACGCCTTTCAGCGCTTCGGCCAGTTGCGACGCCTGAGCGGTGCTGAAGGCGATGGCCTGATTGCCTTCGGTGTAGCCCAGAATCGGCGCAATGGCAGCGACCAGTTCGGCCGACGGGTGGAGCAGTGGCTGCGCGTAAAACACTTCCAGCCATGTGCCTTGACGGTTTTGAGTGCCGACACCAAAGGCCAGGCTGAACAGGGTAGTGGACATGTTGATACCTCTAACAAAATGGAACGGGCTGCCTTACTTGAGTGCGGCCGCGTAGATATCTGGCTTGAAGCCAATCAGGGTTCGGTCACCGAGATCGAGCACTGGGCGCTTGATCATCGAGGGTTGCGCGAGCATCAGTTCGATGGCTTTCGGCTGGTCGAGATCGGCTTTGCGTTCGTCGTCGAGCTTGCGAAAGGTCGTACCTGCACGGTTCAACACCACTTGCCAGCCGTGCTCGTCGCACCATTGGCTCAGGTGTTCACGGTCGATTCCGACTGCTTTGTAATCATGAAAGTCATAGCTGACAGCGTGTTCATCGAGCCAGGTGCGCGCCTTTTTCATGGTGTCGCAGGCTTTGATGCCGAAAAGGTGCAACGTTTTGCTTGAAACGGTCAAGGAATTGCCCCCTTGCAGGTGCTGAAAATAAAAGGTGACGGATTATGCCATGACCGGACGGTTTCGCGTCGGCTGTGGTCGGGTTTGTCTTTTTGACTTGGCCATCAGATGTTCCGTGCGGCATGGGTGCGACGGTCAGTCAGCAGTCTAGAGGGCTAATATGGCACTTCAATGCTGTCGATTGCATGGGAGCCGCTCTTTTATTTTTGCAAGTCCGGATGAATCAATAGCGCATAGGTGCCCGGCATTTTGCCCACAGCTTTGAGTAATTGACGAGCGAGCGCTTGCGTCGAGACCTGACGGTTGAAGCAGCATTGGCTGGGTTTTCATTGACGGCGACGTCCTACGACTCCTGATAGTCCGGCCATTGGATGAACGTGCAGTTTTCGAGGTTATTCATTTTTAACTTCTTCCGTGAAGTGTCATTTTGAGGAGGGCGTTGAGCGCTTAACGATGCGTCACAAAAAACAGCATAGGAAGGAATCTGTTCGTGGATAAAATGTAAGGCTCTATAATGTGTAACTTTATATTAACTGTCAGAGGCAGCTTGTCTACACCTGACAGTATTTATGTTTATCGTCCGCTGTAAATGTCTGTCATCAGCTTTACGTCGTTTGCAGATAAGCGGTTGTTGCGCGCTATCGCTACACCGTCGAGAGTAAGTTCAGCCTGGATAGGGTAGTGCATGATTGAGGTGCGGTCATAAGGCAATGTTCTAGTGTTTGATTTTTCAAATTTTTTTAACATGTTGAAATGGATCTCCTCTCTTGACCATTTTTGTGTTCGACTCATGAATTCGTAAACGACAGTTTCGTTCCAGTTAATATTGGCATCTGGATGTTGATGCTCGTGTACAAGCCCAAGAGCGTGGCCAAACTCATGTAGCACGGTACCGAAGAAATCTTGATCTAGTCCTTGCCATTGCAAATTCATGGTCGGGCCATCTTTCGGTACAGTCAGTGCGTCAGTGCCAATACAGGACCAATTCCCTGAATGGAACTCGTCAGATATCCGGATATCACCCTCCGAACCTTTGACGAAAAGGATGCTAACGTCAAAGACGGCAGGTATCCATTGGTGGATTGCTCCTTTTGTGGCATCGATGAACCAAGGGTTTGTGCTCAGAAAAGCCACTTTTAGTGTCCGACCTTTTTTCCAGAATTTGGTGTGGTCGCCTACAGCGCGTTTTTGTCGACCTCCCGGTATTGCCTGGGGTGCGTTCGCTCGGTCTTCATTAATTGCCGCATCATAAGAAGCCTGAGTGTCATCGGGCTCAATGCACTTGCATAAGTTCATGCTCGTCATCCTTGTGAGAGTGTGTTGTTTGAAGTCTCTATTGTTGGAGATTCATGGGTTTGTTTAGCTATGTGATTTTGTTTTGATCTGGTGTTCAGATGGGTTTTTATAGTGTGTATTGCTTGGTGTCGTCAATTGGTAGGCGAAAGAGATATGTAAGTTTGTTTTTTAGAAGAGGGTGTTGTTGTGTGTGTGCTGGGGTGTGGAAGTATTTTTAAATAAGTGGCTTGGTTAATAGTGCTCCGCACTACATTGCATAGTGCGGAGCTTTTATGAGTTATTTGTTACGTGTAATAAACGCGCGAATTCGCTCTGCGGCTTCAATGCATTCTGCCAGCGGTGCAACCAGCGCCATACGTACTCGGCCTGCGCCGGGGTTTGAACCGTTCACTTCGCGAGACAGGTAAGACCCTGGTACGACCGTCACATGCTCTTCGACAAACAGGTCACGGCAGAACGCTTCATCATCACCGGCAACGCTAGGCCACAAGTAGAAGCCGCCATCCGGGCGTTGCACGTCCATCACCGGGCTAAGGATTTCCAGCACCGCATCGAATTTCTCGCGATACAGCGCACGATTGGCGCGCACATGCACTTCATCATTCCATGCAGCAATGCTGGCCAGCTGGGTCTGAACCGGCATCGCGCAGCCGTGGTAGGTGCGATAGAGCAGGAAGCCCTTGAGGATGTCGGCATCACCGGCGACAAACCCGGAACGCAGGCCCGGCAGGTTGGAACGCTTGGACAGGCTGTGGAACACCACGCAACGTTTGAAGTCCTTGCGACCCAGTTCCACGCAGGCGCTGAGCAGGCCCGGTGGCGGGGTTTGTTCGTCGAAGTACAGCTCGCTGTAGCACTCGTCCGCGGCGATCACGAAGTCGTATTCGTCGGCCAGAGCAATCAGCTTCTTCAGGGTTTCGACCGGAATCAGCGCGCCGGTCGGGTTGCCCGGCGAGCACAGGAACAGGATTTGGCAGCGTTTCCAGATGTCTGGCGAAACAGCGTCAAAGTCCGGGTTGAAGCCGTTTTCATCCAGGCACGGCAGGTAATGCGGCTTGGCCCCGGCCAGGAACGCGGCGCCTTCGTAGATCTGATAGAAAGGATTCGGGCTGACCACCAAGGCGTCGTCGCCACGGTTGACCACGGTTTGGGTGAAGGCAAACAGCGCTTCACGGGTGCCGTTGACCGGCAGTACGTTGCGCGCCGGGTCGAGCCAGCCGTTCGGGACGCTGAAGCGACGTTCGCACCAGGCGGCAATGGCTTCACGCAACGCCGGGATGCCGAGGGTGGTGGGGTATACGGCCATCTGATCCAGATTGCTCGCCAATGCTTCGGCGACGAAACTCGGCGAACGGTGTTTCGGCTCGCCGATGGATAGCGCAATGGCGCGTTTGTCCGGGTTTGGCGTGAC
The DNA here is from genome assembly GCF_030687935.1 of Pseudomonas cucumis. Lineage (GTDB taxonomy): Bacteria > Pseudomonadota > Gammaproteobacteria > Pseudomonadales > Pseudomonadaceae > Aquipseudomonas > Aquipseudomonas cucumis. Next base: position 1,215,310 of record NZ_CP117454.1, read on the forward strand.
GCTGCCGAGCAGGGCGCGGAGCTTTTCGAACGGGTAGGGCTGCAACTGGTTCAGAGCGTTGTTCATGGGGGGCCTCTATAAATGTGGGAGCGGGCTTGCTCGCGAAAGCGGTGTGTTAGTCACCATCAATGTTGTTTGACAGGACGCTTTCGCGAGCAAGCCCGCTCCCACAGGGAAATTTGTTAATTCAGATGCTGATGCGCGAAAGTTTGATATCGGGTTCCTGGCTGACGCTCAGCTGTTCGACGATTGCATCCTGCAAACGGCTGCACAGCAACGGGTCGGATAGCGGCTGATTGTTGGCGTCGGTGATGAAAAACACGTCTTCCACGCGCTCGCCCAAGGTGGCGATCTTGGCGTTCTGCAGCGACAGATCGAACTCGAGGAAGATCGTGCCGATCCGCGCCAGCAGGCCGGGACGGTCGGGCGCACTGAGCTCCAACACGGTCACCGGACGCTGGGCGTCGTTGTGGATCGTCACCTGTGGCGCAAACGCGAAATGCTTGAGCTGGCGCGGCACCCGACGCTGGATGATGGTCGGGTAGTTGTCCGGATTGCGCAGGGCTTCGGTCAGGCCTTCGCGGATCTGCTTGACCCGTGCCGGGTTGTCGCCGATCGAGTCGCCATCGGTGTCGAGCACGATATAGGTGTCGAGGGTGAACTGGCTGCTGGAAGTGATGACCCGGGCGTCGTGAATGTTCAGGTTGAGCTGGTCCATCGCGGCCACGGTCACGGCGAAGAAGTCGTGCTGGTCCGGAGCATAAATGAAGATCTGCGTACCGCCCTCGAACTCGCGCTGGGTGGTTTCCTTGATCAGCACCAGCGGGCCACCGTCAGCCGGTTGCTGCAGAATCGCGTCGGTGTGCCAGGCCACGTCGCCAGCGGTGTGGCGCAGGAAATAGTCATCACCCAATTGCGCCCAGAGCTGCTCGACATCGTCCGGATCGTTGCCGCCGCGTACCAGGATGTCCAGTGCCGCGCTCTGGGTCTGGCGGATCTGCTCTTCGCGATCTACCGGGTTCTCCAGGCCACGACGCAAGGCGCGCTTGGTCTCGGTGTAGAGCTGGCGCAACAGGCTCGCGCGCCAGGAGTTCCATAGCGTTGGGTTGGTTGCGTTGATGTCCGCAACGGTCAGCACATACAGATAATCAAGACGGGTTTCATCGCCGACGGTCTGCGCGAAATCGTGGATCACGTGCGGGTCGGACAGATCCTTGCGCTGGGCGGTGGTCGACATCACCAGATGGTTCTGCACCAGCCACACGATCAGACGGCTGTCCCACACCGGTAACTGATGGCGCTGGCAAAAGGCTTCGGCATCCACGGCGCCGATTTCCGAGTGATCGCCATGCCGGCCCTTGCCGATGTCGTGATACAGACCGGCCAGGTAAATCAGTTCGGGTTTGGGCAGTTTGGCCATGAGCTTGCTGGCCAGCGGGAATTTTTCCGACACCTGGGTGTACTGCAGCTTACGCAGGTGTTTGATCAGGTTCAGGGTATGGGCATCGACCGTATAGATGTGAAACAGGTCGTGCTGCATCTGCCCGACAATGAAACCGAACTCCGGCAGATAGCGCCCAAGGATGCCGTAACGGTTCATCCGCCGCAGATTGCGGTGGATGCCGATCTTGCACTTGAACAGCTCGATGAACAGGCTGGTATTACGAATGTCGTTGCGAAAATCGTCGTCGATAAGATGACGATTTTCCCGCAGCAGGCGGATGGTATCGGCGCGTACGCCTTTGATCTCCGGTTGCTGGGCCATCAGCACAAAGATCTCGAGCATGGCGAATGGCGTACGGCGAAACACGTTGTCGCTACGCGCCTCGATGTAGCCGTCGTGCAGCTGGAACCGCGAGTTGATCGGTTGTGGTGGCGCTTCGTCTTCGGGGGCCAGGATCACTTCTTCGAAGTGCTGGATGATCAGGTCGCTGAGCTGGGCAATGCTCATGACCACCCGGTAATACTGCTGCATGAAGTTTTCGATGGCTTGCTTGGCGTCATTGCCTTCGAACCCCAACAGCCCGGCGATGGAACGCTGGTGATCGAACAGCAAGCGGTCTTCGGAGCGGCCGGCGAGCATGTGCAGGGCGTAACGTACTTTCCACAGAAACTCCTGGGACGAGGCCAGCAGGGCGTTTTCGCTCTCCACCAGGAATCCTTCGCCCGCCAGGGCCCGCAGGTTCAGGGTGCCGTACTGACGGCGGGCGACCCAGAGAATCGTCTGAATATCCCGCAAGCCGCCGGGCGAACCTTTGACGTTGGGTTCCAGGTTGTATTCAGTGTCGTTGTATTTGTGGTGACGGGCCTTTTGCTCGGCGCGTTTGGCCAGGAAGAACTCCTTGCTCGGCCACATGTGCGCGGTGCTGGTGACATCCAGCATGCGCTGGCGCAGCCGCTCGGGGCCGCAAATAGTGCGGCTTTCCATCAGATTGGTGACGACCGTCAGGTCGGCACGGGCCTCGACGGCGCATTCGTCCACCGAACGAACGCTCTGGCCTACTTCCAGGCCGATGTCCCACAGCAGCGTCAGAAAGCGCTCGATGGAATCCCGAAAAATTTCGTGATCGGCGCTGTCCAGTAAAATCAGCAAATCGATGTCGGAATAGGGGTGCAACTCGCCGCGACCATAGCCGCCGACCGCCACCAGGGCAATATCGGCGTCTTCGCTCCAGTTAAACTGTTCCCAGGCCTGTTGCAGGATGTTGTCGATAAACCAGGCGCGATCCTCGATCAGCCGGCGAATATCCCGGCCACTGCGAAACCGCTCGTCGAGCACCTCGCGGGCCTGACGGATCGCCTTCTTGAAAGCAGCAATAGGGCTTGCCTTCAGGGCCAGTTCAGCCTGGAACTGGCCGCGGTCGAAGAGTTCGGGATCCACCTGCGGCATCGATTGGCTTTCCTTTCTATAAGGCTGGGAACGGAGCGGGCGGGATCAGGCCGAAACGCGTGCGATGGTATCGTCGCTGCGCAAAGTGAAGATCTCGTAACCGGTTTCGGTCACCAGCAGAGTGTGTTCCCACTGTGCCGACAGCTTGCGATCCTTGGTGATGGCGGTCCAGCCGTCGCCCAACACCTTGGTGTCAGCCTTGCCCTGGTTGATCATCGGCTCGATGGTGAAGGTCATGCCGGCTTTCAGTTCCATGCCGGTGCCGGCGCGGCCGTAGTGCAGGATCTGCGGCTCTTCGTGGAACACCTTGCCGATGCCGTGGCCACAGAACTCGCGAACCACCGAGAAGCCGTTCTTTTCGGCGTGCTTCTGGATCACTTCACCGATATCGCCCAGGCGGCAGCCGGGTTTGACCAGTTCGATGGCCTTGTACATGCATTCCTGAGTCACCTGGGACAGGCGCTCGGCCCAGACCGGCACCGTGCCGACGTGGAACATGCGGCTGGTATCGCCGTGGTAGCCGTCCTTGATCACGGTGACGTCGATATTCAGTGTGTCACCATCCTTCAACGGTTTCTCGTTCGGGATGCCATGGCAGACCACATGGTTGATCGAGGTGCAGATCGACTTCGGGAAGCCTTTGTAGTTGAGCGGGGCTGGGATGGCTTTCTGCTCATTGACGATGTAGTCGTGGCAAATGCGGTCCAGTTCTTCGGTGGTGACACCCGGTTTGACATAATCGGCAATCATTTCCAGCACATCGGCGGCCAATTTGCCGGCGATCCGCATTTTTGCGATGTCCTCTGGGGTTTTGAGGGTGACGGTCATACAGGCTCTCTCTGCGCTCAATGGCGCTTTCTAAAACGAAATGGGCATTGCGCGAACAATTGTCGCGGCCCTGAAAAACACGATTCTATCAGACGATCAGCGCAAATCTGAGCCTCTGTGCATCGCTTCTCTTTATAGGATGGCGCATTCTGGGGGGATTCCAAGGCGGGGGCCAAAAGCATTCCCCCGGTTTTCAGAATCCGGGTTCCGTTTTTTTCTGCCTTGTGATATAAAATGCGCCGCTTTCCGGGGATACCCTGAAAAGCTTAAATCCACACACGTGTCGACACGATGACCTGGGTGCCTTCAGCTGAAGCTGCTGGTTGGTCATTGGGATACGTGGAGGCCAAACCCGACTTATTAAGGAACTATCATGTCCCAAGTCAACATGCGCGATATGCTGAAGGCCGGTGTGCACTTCGGTCACCAGACCCGTTACTGGAACCCGAAAATGGGTAAATACATTTTCGGCGCGCGTAACAAGATTCACATTATCAACCTTGAAAAAACCCTGCCAATGTTCAACGAAGCTCTGACTTTCGTAGAGCGTCTGGCCCAGGGCAAAAACAAGATTCTGTTCGTCGGCACCAAGCGTTCCGCTGGCAAGATCGTTGCTGAAGAAGCAGCACGTTGCGGTTCGCCGTACGTCGATCACCGCTGGTTGGGCGGCATGCTGACCAACTTCAAAACCATCCGTGCTTCCATCAAGCGTCTGCGTGACCTTGAAGTACAAGCCGAAGACGGTACTTTCGCCAAGCTGACCAAGAAAGAAGCGCTGATGCGCACTCGCGATCTTGAGAAGCTGGATCGTTCCCTGGGTGGTATCAAGGACATGGGCGGTCTGCCAGACGCTCTGTTCGTTATCGACGTTGATCACGAGCGCATCGCGATCACCGAAGCCAACAAGCTGGGCATCCCGGTTATCGGCGTAGTCGATACCAACAGCAGCCCGGAAGGCGTTGACTACATCATCCCAGGCAACGATGACGCAATCCGCGCTATCCAGCTGTACATGGGTTCGATGGCTGACGCTGTAATCCGTGGTCGCAACCACGTTGCTGGCGGCACCGAGCAGTTCGTTGAAGAAGCTCCGGCAGCTGCAGCTGAGTAACTGACGCCCTGGCGTTGACTCAGTAAGCAAAAAGGGGGCTTGGCCCCCTTTTTGCCACCTCGAAAACCATTTGTGAGCAGCGCAGCTACAGCATTTGTAACGTGCAGCGGCTAACAAGGGTGGTTCGGGAAGAATTGAACGCCCGTTCGATCGGGTGGAATGGTTGAAAACCTATCCAAGAGGAATTTGAAAATGGCAGAGATTACTGCAGCGTTGGTCAAAGAACTGCGCGAGCGTACCGGCGAAGGCATGATGGATTGCAAAAAGGCCTTGACCAAGGCTGGCGGCGACATCGAAAAAGCCATTGATGACATGCGTGCTTCGGGCGCCATCAAGGCTGCCAAGAAAGCAGGCAACGTGGCTGCTGAAGGCGCGATCGCTCTTAAAGAAGACGGTAAATCCGCCGTTCTGCTGGAAGTGAACTCGCAGACCGACTTCCTGGCCCTGCAAGACGACTTCAAGGCATTTGTTGCTTCCAGCGTAGAAAAAGCGTTCGCTGACAAGCTGACTGATGTCGCTCCGCTGATCGAAGCTCAAGAAGCCGATCGTCTGGTTCTGGTCGGCAAGGTTGGCGAAAACGTCAATATCCGTCGCCTGACTCGCGTTGAAGGTGATGTTGTTGGTGGTTACCTGCACGGCAACAAGATCGGTGTCGCGGTTGTTCTCAAGGGCGGCAACGTTGAGCTGGCCAAAGACATCGCTATGCACGTAGCGGCCACCAACCCTGAATTCCTGCTGCCATCGGAAGTTTCCGCTGAAGCGGTCGAGCGCGAGAAAGGCGTGTTCCTGACCCTCAACGCTGACAAGATCGCTGGCAAGCCAGAAAACATCGTTGAAAACATGGTTAAAGGTCGTATCAGCAAGTTCCTGGCTGAAGCGAGCCTGGTTGAGCAGGCGTTCGTCAAGAACCCTGAAATCAAGGTCGGCGAACTGGCCAAGAAAGCCGGTGCAGAAATTGTTTCTTTCACCTACTTCAAAGTAGGCGAAGGCATCGAGAAGCCGGTCGACAACTTCGCTGAAGAAGTTGCTGCCCAGCTGGCTGCCGCCAAGCAATAAGACAGTTTTTTAACTGTCGCCCTGAAGAGGCTGCCCGCTTACGCGCGCAGCCTCTTTTCAGATGGGGCACCAATTTTATTGGTTTCCTTTTGGAACTGGCTTACAAAGCCATGTTCCGATGGCGCTGAAGCAGTGCCAAGCTAGAGTGAACGCCAGCTGTAAACAGCTCGCAAAGAATTTTTAAAATACGCCGCAGGAGAGATTCGCAATGGCTCAGCAGGGCAGTGGTTATCAGGCTCGCTATAAACGCATTCTACTCAAGCTTAGCGGCGAGGCCCTGATGGGCTCGGAAGAGTTCGGGATCGACCCCAAAGTTCTGGATCGCATGGCACTGGAAGTTGGCCAACTGGTCGGCATCGGTGTTCAGGTCGGTCTGGTGATCGGTGGCGGCAACCTGTTCCGTGGCGCGGCGCTCAGCGCGGCGGGCATGGATCGGGTGACTGGCGACCACATGGGCATGCTGGCCACTGTGATGAACGCCCTGGCGATGCGCGATGCGCTGGAACGTGCCAATATCTCGGCCATCGTGATGTCGGCCATTTCCATGGTTGGCGTGACCGATCACTACGATCGCCGCAAAGCCATGCGCCACCTGAACGCCAAGGAAGTCGTGATTTTTGCGGCCGGTACTGGTAATCCGTTCTTCACCACGGATTCGGCAGCCTGCTTGCGTGCAATCGAAATCGACGCTGATGTCGTGCTCAAGGCTACCAAGGTCGATGGCGTTTACACGGCTGATCCATTCAAAGACCCGCATGCCGAGAAGTTCGATCATCTGACTTATGATGAAGTACTGGATCGCAAGCTGGGCGTGATGGATCTGACGGCCATTTGCCTGTGCCGCGACCACAAGATGCCGTTGCGCGTATTTAACATGAACAAGCCCGGCGCCCTGCTGAATATCGTGCATGGCGGCGCTGAAGGGACCCTGATCGAGGAAGGCCAACAATGATCAACGAAATCAAGAAAGACGCTCAAGAGCGCATGAAAAAATCCGTCGAGTCGCTGGCGCACAACTTCGGTCGTATTCGTACGGGCCAGGCGCACCCAAGCATTCTGGAAGGTGTGATGGTTCCGTACTACGGCTCCGACACTCCGATCAAGCAGGTAGCGAACATCACCGTCAAAGACGCCCGTACTCTGCAAGTGGTGGCCTTTGAGCGCAACATGCTGGGTGCCGTCGACAAAGCCATCGGTAGCGCGGGTCTGAACCTCAACCCGACCAACCTGGGTGAGTTGCTGCTGATCTCCATGCCGGCCCTGACCGAAGAAACCCGCAAGGGCTTCACCAAACAGGCTCGCGATGTCGCTGAAGATGCCCGTGTTGCAGTGCGCAACATCCGTCGTGATGCGAACAGCCAACTCAAGGATCTGGTCAAGGAAAAGGAAATCAGCGAAGACGAAGAACGTCGCGCTACTGGCGAGATTGATGATCTGACCAGAAAGTACGTGGCTGAAATCGACGCGAATTTGGCGCAGAAAGAAAAAGACCTGATGGCCGTATAAGGGTCACGTTTTAATGGATAAGACAAAGCAGACTGCGCCGTCCGCGGTGCCGCGCCATGTCGCGATCATCATGGATGGTAATAATCGCTGGGCGAAAAAACGCTTTATGCCGGGTGTCGCCGGGCATAAAGCGGGTGTGGATGCAGTGCGTGCGGTCATCGAGGTGTGTGCCGAGGCCAAGGTTGAAGTACTGACCCTGTTCGCCTTCTCCAGCGAGAACTGGCAGCGCCCGGCCGATGAGGTCAGTGCCTTGATGGATTTGTTCTTCAAGGCGTTGCGTCGCGAGGCCAAGCGTCTCAACGACAACAACATCAGTTTGCGCATCATTGGCGATCGTTCACGTTTTCACCCGGAGCTTCAGGCCGCCATGCGCGAAGCCGAGGCGATGACTGTCGGTGCCAACCGCTTTGTCCTGCAGATCGCCGCCAATTACGGCGGTCAGTGGGATATCGCGCAAGCCGCGCAGCGTCTGGCTCGCGAAGTTCAGGCCGGGCATCTGCGTCCGGAGGATATTACCCCTGAGCTGTTGCAAACCTGTCTGGCGACCGGCGATCTGCCGTTGCCGGACTTGTGCATCCGTACCGGTGGCGAGCATCGCATCAGTAACTTCCTGCTGTGGCAACTGGCTTACGCCGAGTTGTACTTCTCCGACCTGTTCTGGCCGGACTTCAAACACGACGCCATGCGCAATGCGCTAGCCGATTTCGCTTCTCGCCAGCGTCGCTTCGGTAAAACGAGCGAGCAGGTCGAGGCTGGAGCCCGGGTTTAATGCTTAAACAACGAATCATCACGGCACTGATTCTGCTGCCGATTGCCCTGGGCGGGTTTTTCCTGCTCGAAGGTTCCGGTTTTGCGCTGTTCATCGGGCTGGTGGTGACGCTTGGGGCGTGGGAGTGGGCGCGGTTGGCAGGCTTCGCTGCTCAGTCGATACGCCTTGCCTATGCAGCTGTGGTCGCGTTGATGCTGTTTTTCATGCACATCCTGCCGGGGCTCGCACCTTGGGTGTTGGGCGCTGCAGTGCTCTGGTGGGGCGTGGCCACGTACCTGGTATTGACCTATCCACAGTCCAGTCAGCATTGGGCCAGTGCTGCCTGCAAACTGGTGATCGGTTTGTTGATTCTGCTGCCGGCGTGGCAAGGCCTGGTTCTGATCAAGCAGGAGCCCTTGGGTAACTGGCTGATCATGGCGGTGATGGTGCTGGTCTGGGGGGCCGATATCGGTGCGTACTTTTCCGGTCGAGCCTTCGGCAAACGCAAGTTGGCGCCACAAGTCAGCCCTGGCAAAAGCTGGGAAGGCGTGTACGGCGGCTTGCTGGTGAGTCTGGTGATTACCGCAATCGTCGGTTTTGTGCGGGACTGGAGTTTCGCTCAGATGCTGATGGGACTGTTCGGTGCCGCAGTCGTGGTGTTCATTTCAGTGGTCGGCGATCTTACCGAGAGCATGTTCAAGCGCCAGTCGGGGATCAAGGACAGCAGTAATCTGCTGCCCGGTCACGGCGGCGTGCTGGACCGCATCGACAGCCTGACGGCGGCTATTCCAGTATTCGCTGTGCTGCTGTGGATGGCCACATGAGCCGCCCACAACAGATTACCGTGCTGGGCGCGACCGGTTCGATTGGTCTGAGTACCCTCGATGTCATTGCCCGTCATCCCGAGCGTTATCAGGTTTTCGCCTTGAGCGGTTTCACTCGGTTGAGTGAATTGCTGGCGCTGTGCGTGCGTCATGCGCCGCGCTTCGCCGTCGTGCCGGAGTCCGGCGCTGCCCGACGCTTGCAGGACGATTTGCACGCGGCCGGTCTGTCGACCCGCGTTCTGGTGGGGGAGGAGGGCTTGTGTCAGGTCGCATCCGATCCGGAAGTCGATGCGGTGATGGCGGCCATTGTCGGTGCGGCGGGCTTGCGTCCGACCCTGGCGGCGGTCGAGGCTGGCAAGAAGATTCTTCTGGCCAATAAAGAAGCACTGGTAATGTCCGGTGCGCTGTTCATGCAGGCCGTGCGTAAAAGCGGTTCAGTGCTGCTGCCGATCGACAGCGAGCACAACGCGATTTTCCAGTGCATGCCACAGGATTTCGACCGTGGGCTTGGCGCGGTTGGTGTGCGTCGGATTTTACTGACCGCTTCTGGCGGTCCGTTCCGGCAGACGCCCATGGCCGAACTGGCGCATGTTTCCCCAGAGCAAGCGTGTGCACACCCGAATTGGTCCATGGGGCGCAAGATTTCGGTGGATTCGGCCAGCATGATGAACAAAGGACTCGAGTTGATCGAGGCCTGCTGGCTGTTCGACGCCACACCGTCCCAGATCGAAGTGGTAATTCACCCGCAGAGCGTGATTCATTCGCTGGTCGACTACATCGATGGTTCGGTATTGGCGCAGTTGGGCAATCCGGACATGCGCACGCCGATCGCCAATGCCTTGGCCTGGCCGGAGCGAATCGACTCGGGTGTTGCGCCGCTGGACCTGTTTGCCATCGCTCGTCTGGATTTCCAGGCGCCCGATGAGGAGCGTTTCCCGTGCCTGCGCCTTGCGCGTCAAGCCGCCGAGGCTGGCAATAGCGCGCCGGCCATGCTCAATGCCGCGAATGAGGTGGCGGTGGCGGCCTTTCTCGACGGACGGGTTCGCTACCTGGAAATCGCGAGTATCATCGAGGAAGTGTTGAACCTCGAGCCTGTGGTTGCGGTAGATGATCTCGAGGCAGTGTTTACGGCCGATGCGAAAGCACGGGTACTGGCCGGGCAATGGCTGAGTCGTCACGGGCGATAAGTGCTGCAATACGTTGCCCCATGCAGCACTGATAGGATTGCGGAGAAAGTACATGAGCGCGCTCTATATGATTGTCGGCACCCTGGTAGCGCTGGGTGTGCTGGTCACCTTCCACGAGTTCGGCCATTTTTGGGTCGCGCGTCGCTGTGGGGTCAAAGTGCTGCGTTTCTCCGTGGGCTTCGGCATGCCGTTGCTGCGCTGGTACGACAGCAAAGGCACTGAGTTCGTGATCGCCGCTATCCCGTTGGGTGGCTACGTGAAGATGCTCGACGAGCGCGAAGGCGAGGTCCCGGCCGATCAGGTCGATCAGTCCTTCAATCGTAAATCTGTCCGTCAGCGCATCGCCATCGTCGCGGCTGGCCCGATCGCCAACTTTCTATTGGCAATGGTGTTTTTCTGGGCATTGGCAATGCTGGGCAGCGAGCAGGTGCGGCCGGTTATCGGCGCGGTCGAGTCTGGCAGTATTGCCTCAAAGGCAGGTTTGAGCCCGGGCCAGGAAATCATGGCCATCGATGGCGAGCCAACCTCCGGCTGGGCCGCGGTGAATCTGCAACTGATCCGTCGTCTGGGTGAGAGCGGTGCCATTCAATTGCTGGTCCGCGAACAGGGCTCCACGGTGGACACACCCCGTGAGCTGGTGCTGGACAAGTGGCTCAAGGGGGCTGAGGAGCCAGATCCGATTCGCTCGCTGGGTATTCGTCCTTGGCGTCCGGCGTTGCCTCCCGTCCTGGCCGAATTTGATCCGAAAGGTCCAGCGAAGGCGGCGGGCCTGAAAGCAGGTGATCGCTTGTTGGCGCTTGATGGCAAGGCGCTGGACGATTGGCAGCAGGTGGTCGACATCGTCCGTATGCATCCGGATACCAAAATCATGCTGCGCGTCGAGCGCAAGGGTGCTCAAATCGACGTCCCTGTGACGTTGGCCGCTCGCGGCGAGAGCAAATCGCCCAATGGTTATCTGGGCGCTGGGGTGAAAGCGGTCGATTGGCCGCCAGAGATGATTCGCGAAGTCAGTTACGGTCCGGTGGCTGCGATTGGCGAGGGTGCCCGACGCACTTGGACCATGAGCGTACTGACCCTCGATTCGCTCAAGAAAATGTTGTTCGGTGAGCTCTCGGTAAAAAACTTGAGTGGACCGATAACCATTGCTAAAGTGGCGGGCGCTTCTGCCCAGTCGGGCGTCGCTGATTTCCTGAATTTCCTTGCTTATCTGAGTATTAGCTTGGGGGTTCTGAATTTGTTGCCCATTCCTGTACTGGATGGGGGACATTTGTTGTTTTATCTGATCGAGTGGGCGCGTGGTCGTCCCTTGTCGGATCGGGTGCAAGGTTGGGGGATACAGATCGGTATCAGTTTGGTGGTCGGGGTGATGTTACTTGCTCTGGTCAATGATCTGGGTCGACTGTAACGCTTCGCTGAATTGCGAATCTGCCGCATTTTGCGGCAGTTTTTATTGCCAGTTGGAATAAGAAAGGACTTCATGAAACGTCTGCTGCTAACTGCGGTTCTCACCGTATTGATGATCGCCGAAGTTCACGCCGAGTCCTTCACTATCTCTGATATTCGCGTCAATGGCCTCCAGCGGGTCTCCGCGGGTAGCGTCTTTGGTGCCTTGCCGTTGAACGTCGGCGAACAGGCGGATGATCGTCGCCTGGTGGAATCCACTCGTGCGTTGTTCAAAACCGGCTTCTTTCAGGATATCCAGCTGGGTCGCGATGGCAACGTCCTCGTCATCACTGTAGTCGAGCGGCCATCGGTCGCCAGTATCGAGATCGAAGGCAACAAGGCGATCTCTACTGAAGACCTGATGAAGGGCCTCAAACAATCCGGTCTGGCTGAAGGCGAGATTTTTCAGCGCGCCACCCTTGAAGGTGTGCGTAACGAACTGCAGCGCCAATACGTCGCTCAGGGCCGTTACTCGGCTACCGTCGATACCGAAGTCGTACCGCAGCCACGTAACCGCGTGGGCCTGAAGGTCAACATCAACGAAGGCACCGTTGCAGCTATCCAGCACATCAACGTGGTGGGTAACACCGTATTCCCTGATGAAGACCTGATCGACCTGTTCGAACTCAAGACCAGCAACTGGTTGTCGTTCTTCAAGAACGATGACAAGTACGCTCGTGAAAAACTCTCCGGTGACCTGGAGCGTCTGCGCTCCTACTATCTGGATCGCGGCTATATCAATATGGATATCGCGTCGACCCAGGTGTCCATCACCCCGGACAAGAAACACGTCTATATCACCGTCAACGTCAACGAAGGCGAGAAGTACACCGTTCGTGACGTCAAGCTCAGCGGCGACCTGAAAGTCCCTGAAGACCAGATCAAGTCCCTGTTGCTGGTTCAGAAAGGCCAGGTGTTCTCGCGCAAGCTGATGACCACCACGTCCGAACTGATCACCCGTCGTCTGGGTAACGAGGGTTACACCTTCGCCAACGTCAACGGTGTGCCTCAGCCTCACGATGAAGACCACACGGTCGACATCACGTTCGCTGTCGATCCGGGCAAGCGTGCTTACGTGAACCGCATCAACTTCCGTGGCAACACCAAGTCCGAAGACGAAGTACTGCGCCGTGAAATGCGTCAGATGGAAGGCGGTTGGGCTTCGACCTACCTGATCGACCAATCCAAGACACGTCTGGAGCGATTGGGCTTCTTCAAGGAAGTCAACGTCGAAACGCCAGCCGTACCCGGTGTCGATGACCAGGTTGACGTGAACTACAGCGTTGAAGAGCAGGCGTCCGGTTCGATTACCGCCAGCGTCGGTTTCGCCCAGAGCGCCGGTTTGATCCTCGGTGGTTCGATCACCCAGAACAACTTCCTGGGTACCGGTAACAAGGTCAGCATCGGTTTGACCCGAAGTGAATACCAGAGCCGCTATAACTTCGGTTATGTCGACCCCTACTGGACTGCTGACGGTGTGAGCCTGGGTTACAACGCCTTCTATCGCACCACCGACTACGATGAGCTTGACGCCGACCTCACCAGCTACGCCGTAGATAGCCTGGGTGCGGGTGTGAACGTTGGCTACCCGATCAGCGAGACTTCGCGTTTGACCTTCGGTCTGTCTGCACAGCAGGACGACATCAAGACCGGTCAGTACACCGTTGACGAGATTTTCGACTTCGTAAACCGTGAAGGCGATAGCTACCTGAACTTCAAGGCATCGGCCGGTTGGTCCGAGTCCACCCTGAACAAGGGTGTTCTGGCAACCCGCGGTCATTCCCAGAGCCTGACTCTGGAAACTACGACGCCTGGCAGTGATCTGTCGTTCTTCAAGCTCGATTACCGTGGCCAGTTGTTCCAGCCAATTACTGAAAGCTACACTTTGCGCCTTCATACAGAACTGGGTTATGGCGACGGCTACGGTTCGACCGATGGCTTGCCGTTCTATGAAAACTATTACGCGGGTGGTTTCAACTCGGTGCGTGGCTTCAAGGACAGTACTCTAGGTCCGCGCAGTACACCTAGCCGTGGCCAGGCTGTCACGGGTAACGCCGGTACGCTCGCCGACCCGGACCAGGATCCGCTGCCATTCGGTGGTAACGTCCTGATCCAGGGCGGTGTCGAGGTGCTGTTCCCGCTGCCGTTCGTCAAGGATCAGCGTTCCCTGCGTACTTCGGTATTCTGGGACGTGGGTAACGTATTCGACTCCAAGTGCGAAAAGACGACGAACGCCAATGTCGGTTCGACCGCTCAAACCGAGTGCAACGACATCAGCCTGAGCAACATGGCAAGCTCCGTCGGTGTCGGCGTGACCTGGATCACCGCACTGGGTCCTTTGAGCTTCGCGTTGGCCATGCCGATTAAGAAACCGGATGAAGCTGAGACTCAAGTGTTCCAATTCTCCCTCGGCCAGACGTTCTAAGCGTCTGACCCAAGATAACGACAATGGATTTTGTAGGAGTGCATCGTGCGTAAGTTGACTCAATTGGTTCTCCTGGCGACCGTACTGGTCGCAGGTCCGGCTTTTGCCGACATGAAAATCGCCGTTCTGAACTATCAGATGGCACTGCTCGAATCCGACGCGGCGAAAAAATACGCCGTGGACGCCGAGAAGAAGTTCGGCCCACAACTGACCAAGCTCAAGAGCCTGGAAAGCAGCGCCAAGGGTATCCAGGACCGTCTGATGGCCGGCGGCGACAAAATGCAGCAAGGCGAGCGTGAACGTCTGGAGCTCGAATTCAAGCAAAAGGCCCGTGATTTCCAGTTCCAGTCCAAGGAACTGAACGAAGCCAAAGCAGTTGCCGACCGTGAAATGCTGAAACAGCTCAAGCCTAAACTGGACAGCGCTGTGGAAGAAGTCATCAAGAAAGGTGCTTTTGACCTGGTCTTCGAGCGTGGCGCAGTGATTGATGTCAAGCCTCAGTACGACATCACTCGCCAGGTTATCGAGCGCATGAATCAGCTGAAGTAACCCATGACAGCGACTATAAAGCTCGGCCAATTGGCCGAGTTCCTCGGCGCCACCTTACGTGGCGACCCGAAGAAAGAAATTACTGGGCTAGCCACTTTGCAAGAGGCTGGCCCAGCTCAGTTGAGCTTTCTGGCAAATCCTCAATACCGTAAATACCTGGCTGACAGTCAGGCCGCAGCTGTATTGCTGAAGGCCGCTGACGCTGAAGGTTTTGCCGGTGAGGCATTGGTGGTGCCTGATCCGTATCTGGCCTACGCGCGTGTTTCTCATCTGTTCGATCCCAAGCCCAAGGCGCCTGCCGGTATTCATCCGACAGCGGTGGTGGCAGCGGATGCAGTGGTCGACCCGGCGGCGAGTATCGGTGCTTTTGCTGTGATTGAAAGTGCAGCGCGTATTGGCGCAGGCGTGACTGTTGGGGCTCATTGCTTCATCGGTGCGCGCTGCGAAATCGGCGAGGGCGGCTGGTTGGCCCCGCGTGTCACGCTGTATCACGACGTGCGCATCGGCAAGCGGGTGGTGATTCAGTCTGGTGCCGTGCTTGGTGGTGAAGGCTTCGGTTTTGCCAACGAGAAAGGTGTCTGGCAGAAAATCGCCCAAATCGGCGGTGTCTCGATCGGCGATGACGTGGAAATAGGCGTAAATACGGCTATCGATCGCGGCGCACTGGCCGATACCGTTATCGGCAATGGTGTGAAGCTCGACAACCAGATTCAGATTGCTCACAACGTCCAGGTCGGTGACCACACCGCCATGGCCGCCTGCGTGGGGATCTCCGGCAGCACCAAAATCGGCAAGCATTGCATGCTCGCCGGTGGCGTAGGGCTGGTGGGGCATATCGACATTTGCGACAACGTTTTCCTGACCGGGATGACCATGGTAACCCACTCGATTACCGAGCCGGGTTCCTATTCTTCCGGTACGGCGATGCAACCAGCAGCCGAATGGCGCAAAAGCGCGGCACGTATCCGTCAGCTCGATGATATCGCGCGACGTCTGCGACAGCTGGAAAAGCGTGTAGGGGACGTGACCCCTGACGGTAATGCTTCATCAGATGGCTGATACCATTTCCATATCAAGTGTGCACAGCCGCTAGACTGCCTCCTTGATTTGCTAGAGGAGTGCGCGTCAGTCGCGCGCTCCCAATCTTTACATAGGCTTCCCCCCGAAATGATGGACATCAACGAGATTCGCGAATACCTGCCTCACCGTTACCCGTTCCTGCTGGTGGACCGGGTCGTGGATCTGGATGTGGAAGGCAAGCGCATTCGCGCCTACAAGAATGTCAGCATCAACGAACCGTTCTTCAATGGTCACTTCCCTGCGCATCCAATCATGCCGGGCGTGTTGATCATCGAAGCGATGGCTCAGGCTGCCGGGATCCTTGGTTTCAAAATGCTCGACGTGAAGCCTGCCGACGGCACGCTGTATTACTTCGTCGGCTCTGACAAGCTGCGCTTCCGCCAGCCCGTGCTGCCAGGCGATCAGCTGATCCTGGAAGCCAAGTTCCTGAGCTGCAAGCGTCAGATCTGGAAGTTCGAGTGCCAGGCTTCGGTCGATGGCAAGCCAGTCTGCTCCGCTGAAATCATCTGCGCGGAACGCAAACTATGAGTTTGATTGACCCTCGCGCAATCATCGATCCGACGGCCGTTCTGGCCGACGACGTCGAGGTCGGCCCTTGGTCGATCATCGGCGCAGGTGTGGAAATCGGCGAGGGGACAGTGATCGGGCCGCATGTGATTCTCAAGGGCCCGACCCGAATCGGTAAGCACAACCGCATCTACCAGTTTTCTTCGGTAGGCGAGGACACGCCCGATCTGAAATACAAAGGCGAAGAAACCCGTCTGGTCATCGGTGACCATAACGTCATTCGCGAAGGCGTGACGATTCATCGCGGGACCATTCAGGACCGTTCGGAAACGACCCTGGGCGATCACAACCTGATCATGGCCTATGCCCACATCGGTCACGATAGCGTTATCGGCAACCACTGCATCCTGGTCAACAACACCGCGTTGGCGGGCCATGTGCACGTCGCGGACTGGGCGATCCTGTCCGGTTTTACCCTGGTTCACCAGTATTGCCACATTGGCGCCCACAGCTTTTCCGGCATGGGCACTGCCATTGGCAAGGACGTTCCAGCGTATGTCACGGTATTCGGCAACCCGGCCGAAGCCCGCAGCATGAATTTCGAAGGCCTGCGCCGTCGCGGTTTCAGCGAAGATGCGATCCACGCGCTGCGTCGTGCCTACAAGGTGGTTTACCGCCAGGGCCTGACGGTCGAGCAGGCGCTCGCCGAGCTGGCCGAACCCTCGCTTCAGTTCCCGGAAGTCGCGGTATTCCGTGACTCCATCCAGTCTTCGACCCGCGGCATCACCCGTTAACCATGGCCAATCTGCGTATTGCGCTGGTGGCGGGAGAGGCTTCCGGTGACATTCTGGGTGCGGGCCTCATGCGCGCGCTCAAGGCTCGGCATCCGACAGTCGAGTTCATCGGTGTCGGCGGTCCGTTGATGCAGGCTGAAGGCCTGACGTCGTATTTCCCGATGGAACGCCTGTCTGTCATGGGTTTGGTGGAAGTACTGGGCCGTTTGCGCGAGTTGTTGGCCCGCCGCAAGAAACTGGTCGCGGACCTGATCGCCGAGAAGCCGGACGTGTTCATCGGTATCGATGCCCCGGACTTCAACCTCAATATCGAACTCAAGCTGCGTCAGGCCGGGATCAAGACCGTGCATTACGTCAGCCCGTCGGTCTGGGCCTGGCGACAGAAGCGGGTGCTGAAGATTCGCGAAGGTTGCGACCTGATGCTGACGCTCTTCCCGTTCGAAGCTAAATTTTATGAAGAGAAGGGTGTGCCGGTGCGGTTTGTCGGGCATTCCTTGGCCGATGCGATTCCGCTTGAGGCTGATCGCGCCGCAGCGCGGGCCGAACTTGGCTTGCCGAGTGGGCCGCTGGTCGCCCTGATGCCGGGTAGCCGGGGTGGTGAGGTCGGGCGCCTTGGTGCGCTGTTCCTCGACACCGCCCAGCGCTTGCGGGCCATGCGCCCGGGCGTACGGTTCGTCATGCCATGCGCGAGTCCGCAGCGCCGGGCCCAGCTTGAAGAGCTGCTGGCCGGTCGCGATCTGCCGCTGACCTTGCTCGATGGCAAATCCCATCTGGCCCTGGCTGCTTGCGACGCGGTGTTGATCGCTTCGGGCACGGCAACGCTGGAAGCATTGTTGTACAAGCGGCCGATGGTGGTCGCTTATCGCTTGGCACCGCTGACGTTCTGGATTCTCAAACGGATGGTGAAGAGTCCCTACGTCTCCTTGCCGAATCTGCTGGCCCAGCGACTGCTGGTGCCGGAGTTGTTGCAGGACGATGCGACGGTAGAGGCCTTGGCCCAGACCCTGTCGCCACTGATCGATGGTGGCCAGGAACAGACCCGAGGCTTTGACGAAATCCACCGAACCCTGCGCTTGGACGCCTCCAATCAGGCAGCGGACGCGGTACTGAACCTGATTGGCAGAGCATAATGAGCAAAGCAAGCAAGCAGCTGGGCCTGGATTTTATGCTAGTCGATGAACTTGAAGATCTGGTGGCGGGTGTCGATGAAGTCGGTCGCGGCCCGCTTTGCGGTGCAGTGGTGACGGCGGCAGTAATCCTCGATCCGAGCCGACCGATTCTCGGCCTCAACGATTCGAAGAAGCTCACTGAAGCCCGCCGCGAAGCGCTTTACGATGAAATCTGCGAAAAAGCCCTGAGCTGGCATGTCGCTCGCGCCGAAGTGGAAGAAATCGACGAGCTGAACATTCTCCATGCCACTATGCTGGCCATGCAACGAGCGGTCGAAGGGCTGCACATTCAGCCGAAACTGGCGATGATCGACGGCAACCGTTGCCCGAAGCTCTCGATGCGTGCGGAAGCGGTGATCCAGGGCGACGGCAAGGTGCCAGCCATTGCCGCGGCATCGATTCTGGCCAAGGTCAGCCGAGATCGAGAAATGGCCGCATTCGAACTGATTTATCCGGGTTACGGGATCGGAGGCCATAAAGGCTACCCGACACCCGTTCATCTGGAAGCACTGGCCCGCTTGGGGCCGACCCCAATTCATCGCCGCTCGTTCGCCCCGGTACGCTTGGCGTATGAAGCGCGGGAAAACCTGATCGAGAGTTAGTCGCAGGCTGATGTTTTACTCAAGGCCCGGTACAATCCGGGCCTTGTTGTCTTTACGTTTCTAGTTTCTAGACAGGATCACTATGCCGGCTTCATTCGTTCATCTACGCCTGCACACTGAATATTCCCTGGTCGACGGTCTGGTGCGGATCAAACCGCTGGTCAAGACCCTGGTCGGCATGAACATGCCTGCCGTGGCGGTCACCGACCAGAACAACATGTGCTCCCTGGTCAAATTCTATAAAGCTGCCATGGGGGCGGGGATCAAGCCGATCTGCGGCGCCGACCTGTGGCTGTCGAACAAGGATCCGGACAACGCCTTGAGCCGGATCAGCCTGCTGGCGATGAACGCCGTGGGCTATCGCAACCTCACCGAACTGATTTCCCGTGGCTTCATCGACGGCCAGCGCAATGGCTCGGTGATCATCGAGCGCGAGTGGGTGGCTGAAGCCAGCGAAGGCTTGATCATGCTGTCGGCGGCGAAAGAGGGCGAGATTGGTCTGGCCATGCTCAGCGGCAACCCGGACGAAGCCGAAAACCTGGCACGTGAATGGATGGCGGTGTTCCCGGACCGTTTCTATCTGGAAGTCCAGCGTACCAACCGCCCCAATGACGAAGAACAACTGCACGGCGCCGTGGCGCTGGCGGCGAAAATCGGTGCGCCGCTGGTGGCGACCAACGACGTGCGTTTCATCAGGCAGGAAGACTTCGAAGCCCACGAAACCCGCGTTTGCATCGGTGAAGGCCGCGCCCTCGACGATCCCCGGCGTTCGAAGAATTACAGCGACCAGCAATACCTCAAAAGCGCTGAGGAAATGGCCGAGCTGTTCAGCGACTTGCCCGAGGCGCTGGAAAACACGGTCGAGATCGCCAAGCGCTGCAACATCGAGGTGAAACTGGGCAAGCACTTCCTGCCCAACTTCCCGATTCCCGATGGCATGACCATCGATGAGTATTTCCGCAAGGTTTCCTTCGACGGTCTGGAAGAGCGCCTCAGCGTTCTGCTGCCCAAGGACACCACCGAAGACTACGAAGCCAAGCGTCAGGTCTACGTCGACCGGTTGAATTTCGAGCTGGATATCATCATCCAGATGGGCTTCCCCGGTTACTTCCTGATCGTGATGGACTTTATCCAGTGGGCCAAGAACAACGGCGTGCCGGTAGGTCCGGGGCGTGGGTCGGGTGCGGGGTCGTTGGTGGCCTACGTGCAGAAGATCACCGACCTCGACCCGCTGGAATATGACCTGCTGTTCGAACGTTTCCTTAACCCGGAACGGGTATCCATGCCCGACTTCGACGTCGACTTCTGCATGGACGGCCGCGACCGGGTCATCGATTACGTGGCCGAGAAGTACGGCCGTAACGCGGTTAGCCAGATCATCACCTTCGGTTCCATGGCGGCGAAAGCGGTGGTCCGTGACGTGGCGCGGGTACAGGGCAAGTCCTACGGCCTGGCGGATCGTCTGTCGAAGATGATTCCGTTCGAAGTCGGCATGACCCTGGAAAAAGCCTACGAGCAGGAAGAAATCCTGCGCGACTTCATCAAGGTCGATGAAGAGGCTGCGGAAATCTGGGAGATGGCGCGCAAGCTCGAAGGCGTTGTGCGTAACGTCGGCAAGCACGCCGGTGGTGTGGTGATCGCGCCGACCAAGCTGACTGACTTCTCGCCGATTTATTGCGACGAAGCGGGCGATGGCCTGGTAACCCAGTTCGACAAGGACGACGTCGAGGCTGCCGGTCTGGTGAAGTTCGACTTCCTGGGTCTGCGGACCCTGACGGTCATCGACTGGGCGCTGAAAACCATCAACCGCGATCGCGCCAAGGTCAACGAGCCGCCGCTGGATATCGCCTTTATCCCGCTGGACGACAAACCGACTTACACGCTGCTGCAAAAAGCTGAAACCACTGCGGTGTTCCAGCTCGAGTCGCGCGGCATGAAAGAGCTGATCAAAAAGCTCAAGCCTGACTGCCTGGAAGACTTGATCGCACTGGTGGCCCTGTTCCGTCCGGGTCCGTTGCAATCAGGCATGGTTGACGACTTTATCAACCGTAAGCACGGTCGCGCGGAGCTCGCGTACCCGCACTCGGATTACCAGTACGAAGGCCTCAAGCCAGTTCTGGCGCCGACTTACGGCATCATCCTGTATCAGGAACAGGTGATGCAGATTGCCCAGGTCATGGCCGGTTATACCCTTGGCGGTGCAGACATGCTGCGTCGAGCCATGGGTAAGAAAAAGCCCGAAGAAATGGCCAAGCAACGTGGCGGTTTCATTGAGGGGTGCGCCACCAACAATATCGACGCCGACCTGGCCGGTAACATCTTCGACCTGGTAGAAAAGTTCGCCGGTTACGGCTTCAACAAATCCCACTCCGCAGCCTATGGCCTGGTGTCGTACCAGACCGCGTGGCTGAAAGCCCACTACCCGGCGCCGTTCATGGCTGCGGTACTGTCGGCGGATATGCACAACACCGACAAGGTCGTGACCTTGATCGAAGAAATTCGCACCATGAAGCTGCGTCTCGACGCGCCGGATGTGAATACTTCGGAGTTCAAGTTCACGGTGAATGACGAAGGCCGCATTATTTATGGCCTCGGCGCGATCAAGGGTGTGGGCGAAGGGCCGGTGGAAGCGATCACCGAGGCGCGTCAGGACGGACCGTTCAAGGATCTGTTCGATTTCTGCGCCCGTGTCGATCTCAAACGGATCAACAAGCGCACGCTGGATGGCTTGATCCGTAGCGGCGCCCTGGATCGTCTTGGTCCGTACTTCCATGATGAGTCGAAAGCCTATCAGGCCAACATCGACCGCAACCGGGCGGTGTTGCTGAACGCCATGGAAGGGGCGATCAAGGCTGCCGAACAAACCGCTCGCACCCACGACAGCGGCCATGCCGACCTGTTTGGCGGGCTGTTCGTCGAGGAAGATGCCGATGTCTACGCCAATCACCGCAAAGCTAAAGAACTGACCCTCAAGGAGCGCCTGAAAGGGGAGAAAGACACCCTGGGCCTGTACCTGACCGGTCACCCGATTGACGAGTACGAAGGCGAGATTCGTCGCTTCGCCCGTCAGCGCATCATCGACCTGAAGCCGGCTCGCGATACCCAGACGGTCGCGGGCATGATCATCGCCCTGCGAGTGATGAAGAACAAAAAGGGCGACAAGATGGGTTTCATCACCCTCGACGACCGCTCCGGGCGGATCGAAGCCTCACTGTTCGCCGACGCGTTCCATTCTGCGCAGTCGCTGTTGCAGACCGACGCGATGGTGGTGGTCGAAGGCGAAGTCAGCAATGACGACTTCTCTGGCGGCCTGCGGCTGCGGGTCAAGCGGGTGATGAGCATGGAAGATGCGCGCACCAACCTGGCCGAAAGCCTGCGCCTGAAATTGCACACCAAGGATTTGAAGGGCGATCAGCTACGCTGGCTGGGTGATCTGTTCAAGCGCCACCGCGGCGCGTGCCCGATCACCATGGAGTACACCAGTCCCGATGCGAAGGCCTTGTTGCAGTTCGGCGAGACCTGGCGGATCGATCCGGCGGATGCCTTGATTCAAGCCCTGCGTGACCAGTTCGGGCGAGACAACGTCTTCCTCCAATACCGTTGACGGTCAGGTGTGTTTGAAGCACCTGATCCCGACCCGAATTTTTAATCTCGACCTGAACGCGCCTGTCCCTTAAGGTAGGGCGCGAATAGACAACCGGCCGGCCCAAGTTCTCTTGGAGGTCGACCCAAGACGGACGCCTATGAACCCGAATTTTCTAGATTTCGAACAGCCGATCGCCGACCTGCAAGCCAAGATCGAAGAGTTGCGCTTGGTCGGTAATGACAATTCGCTGAATATCGGCGATGAGATCTCCCGCCTGCAGGACAAAAGCAGCACGCTGACCGAAGACATCTTCGGCAAGCTGACCAGCTGGCAGATCGCACGTCTGGCGCGTCACCCGAAACGTCCGTATACCCTGGACTACATCGAACACATCTTCACCGAGTTCGACGAACTGCACGGCGACCGTCACTTCTCCGACGACGCTGCCATTGTCGGCGGTGTTGCCCGTCTGGACGATCAACCGGTGATGATCATCGGTCACCAGAAAGGCCGCGAAGTGCGCGAGAAGGTTCGCCGCAACTTCGGTATGCCGCGTCCGGAAGGCTACCGCAAGGCATGCCGACTGATGGAAATGGCCGAGCGTTTCAAAATGCCGATCCTGACCTTCATCGACACCCCGGGTGCTTACCCGGGCATCGACGCCGAAGAGCGCAACCAGAGCGAAGCGATTGCCTGGAACCTGCGCGTCATGGCTCGCCTGAAAACCCCAATCATCGCCACCGTGATCGGTGAGGGTGGTTCCGGCGGTGCATTGGCGATCGGCGTCTGCGATCAACTGAACATGCTGCAGTACTCGACCTACGCGGTGATTTCGCCGGAAGGTTGCGCCTCGATTCTGTGGAAAACTTCCGAGAAAGCTCCGGATGCTGCTGAAGCCATGGGCATCACTGCCGAGCGTCTGAAGGGCCTGGGCATTGTCGATAAAGTGATCGGCGAGCCATTGGGCGGCGCCCATCGTGATCCGGCCGCTGCCGCTGCCTCGATCCGCGCAGAACTGAGCTCGCAACTGGCGATGTTGAAGAAGTTCGATAACGAGGCGCTGTTGGCCCGTCGTTACGAGCGACTGATGAGCTACGGTCTCTGATCTGACGTTGCTTGGGCAAACGACGCAAAACCAATGTGGGAGCGAGCCTGCTCGCGATATAGCGGTATAACAGACAACAAATTTGTTGAATGTTAAGCAGCCTTCGCGAGCAGGCTCGCTCCCACATTGGGTCTATGTGAAGTGCCGACGTCTATGAATCCTTCGAAGATTGATTTGCCTACCAGGCTTCTGCGCAGCCTCACACCGTGGCGCAACGCTACAACCTGGCGCATCGCCTTCTCCGGTGGTCTCGATTCCACCGTCCTGCTGCACCTTCTCGCACACCTTGCGAAAAACCAACCCCTGCCGACGCTGAGCGCTATTCATGTCCACCATGGCATCCAAGCTGCGGCTGATGTGTGGCCGGAGCATTGTCAGTCAGTCTGTGATGCGTTGGGCGTGCCGCTAGAGGTTGTGCGTGTTCAGGTTGAACCCGGCGCCAGCCTTGAGCGCGCGGCGCGGGATGCGCGTTATGGCGCCTTCATCGCGGCAACCCACACCGGTGAAGTACTACTCACGGGCCAACACCGTGACGATCAGGCGGAAACCCTGTTGTTTCGGCTGATGCGTGGGGCAGGGGTGAGAGGGTTGTCGGGGATGCCGAGCGAGCGTCCCTTGGGGCGGGGGCATCTGCTGCGACCATTGCTCGACGTCACTCGCGCCGAGCTTGAGGCTTACGCGACTGAATATCAGTTGAGCTGGATCGAGGATCCATCGAACCAGGACCGCCAGTTCTCGCGCAATTATCTGCGTCATCAGGTGCTCCCCGTGTTGACCGCGCGCTGGCCGCAAGCGGTAGCGACCATGGCTCGCAGCGCTGCGCATTTGAGCGAAGCGCAGGAACTGCTCGACGAATTGGCGCAAATCGATCTGGCCCACGCTACCACGGTCAGCGATTTCGATTGGCTGGGTTTGCCGTCGCTGGAGCTGGCCTTCCTGGAAAAACTGTCTGATGCGCGCCAGCGCAACGCGTTAAGTCACTGGCTCAAACCGTTGACGACTTTGCCGGACAGTGACCATTGGTCGGGTTGGGGAAGTTTGCGCGATGCGACCGGCGATGCGCGTCCGGTCTGGCGGCTGGCGGGGGGTGAATTGCATCGCGCGGGCGGGCGTCTCTGGTGGTTGTCTGGCGGCTGGCTGCGCACTTCGCCATCGCCGGTGTCTTGGGCTGATCCCTCGCTATCGCTGGCGTTGCCGGACAACGGCGTACTCACATTCACCGGTCAGATCCCCGTTGGCCCGCTGCAGATCCGCTATCGTGAGGGGGGCGAGGTCATGAACCTGCCCGATCGCGGCCACCGTGACCTGAAGCGGTTGCTCAACGAAAGCGGTGTGCCAGGCTTCGCCCGTGGCAGATTGCCGCTGGTCTACAGAGGCCAGCAATTGCTGGCGGTGGCGAACCTGCGGGGGCTAAATGGCGGTGAGCAAAGTGGCTGGTATTTGCATTGGCAGCCGCCGATCGAAGATCAAGGTTTGAGCTGAAAGGGGCTTTCCGGTAGACTACGCTCCCTTCTTGATACAACTTCTGTGGATTCGCCTGAATCGCAGGAGTTGCCGATTACCAAGCAGTCTTTGCTGGGCGATTCCAAAAAATGTGTAGCGAGCAACCTACCGGTGTTTCATCTACCGGTCTGTCCCAACGCGGCGGTTTTTTTGAAAGGTGCACTGTGATTAATGCAGGTGATCGGGGGCTTCGGCCTTCCTTCGCTTTCCCCGGCGGCTCGGACCGCTTTAACGCAGACTTCTAGGGTTTTTCATGACGCGCTACATATTCGTCACGGGCGGTGTTGTTTCTTCATTGGGGAAAGGCATTGCCTCGGCTTCATTGGCGGCCATCCTGGAGGCGCGGGGACTTAAGGTCACCATGCTGAAGCTGGACCCGTACATCAACGTTGACCCGGGCACCATGAGCCCGTTCCAGCACGGTGAAGTGTTCGTCACCCACGACGGCGCCGAGACCGACCTGGACCTGGGCCACTACGAGCGGTTCATCCGCACGACCATGACCCAGAACAACAACTTCACCACCGGCCGTGTCTACGAACACGTCCTGCGCAAAGAGCGTCGTGGTGATTACCTGGGCGCTACCATTCAGGTGATCCCGCACATCACCGACGAAATCAAGCGCCGGATCATCAAGGGCGCCGGCGATGCCGACGTGGCCATGGTCGAGATCGGTGGCACCGTGGGTGACATCGAATCGCAACCGTTCCTCGAAGCGATCCGTCAACTGCGTTTCGAAGTCGGCGCCAAGCGCGCGATGCTGATGCACCTGACGCTGGTGCCGTACATCGCCACTGCCGGCGAAACCAAAACCAAACCGACTCAGCACTCGGTCAAGGAACTGCGTTCCATTGGCCTGCAACCTGACGTGCTGGTGTGCCGCTCCGATCACCCGATCGATATTTCTTCGCGTCGCAAGATCGCGCAGTTCACCAACGTTGAAGAACGTGCAGTGATCGCGCTGGAAGACGCCGACACCATCTACAAGATCCCGGGCATTCTGCACTCCCAGGGCCTGGATGATTTCGTTGTCGAGCGTTTTGGCTTGCAATGCGACAGCGCCGATCTGTCCGAGTGGGAAGCGGTGGTGGATGCCAAGCTCAACCCTGAGCACGAAGTCACCATCGCCATGGTCGGCAAGTACATGGAACTGCTGGACGCCTACAAGTCGCTGATTGAAGCGATGAGTCATGCCGGCATCAGCAACCGTACCAAAGTCAACCTGCGCTACATCGATTCCGAAGACATCGAAAACCAGGGCACCGCGCTGCTAGAAGGCGTCGATGCGATTCTGGTGCCGGGCGGCTTCGGTCTGCGTGGCGTTGAAGGCAAGATCACTGCCGTTCAATACGCTCGCGAAAACAAGGTTCCATACCTGGGTATCTGCCTGGGCATGCAAGTGGCCGTTATCGAGTTCGCTCGTAACGTCATGGGCTGGAAAGACGCCAACTCCACCGAGTTCGATCGCACCAGCGGTCACCCGGTCGTGGGTCTGATCACCGAGTGGGAAGATGCCACCGGCGCAGTCGAAACCCGTACCGAAACCTCCGATCTGGGCGGCACCATGCGCCTGGGCGCTCAGGATTGCCTGCTTGAGCCGGGTTCCCTGGTGCACGATTGCTATGCCAAGGACGTGATCGTCGAGCGTCACCGTCATCGCTACGAAGTGAACAACAATCTGCTGCCGCAAATCATCGAGGCCGGTCTGAAAATCTCCGGTCGTTCCGGTGATGGCGCGCTGGTTGAAGTGGTCGAAGCACCGGATCATCCATGGTTCGTCGCTTGCCAGTTCCACCCTGAGTTCACCTCGACGCCACGCGACGGTCACCCATTGTTCAGCGGCTTCGTCAAAGCTGCTTTGGCCCAACACCAGAAGAAGGCGTAAAACCTGATGGCGCAGAAAATCATTCGCGTTGGCAACATCGAGATTGCCAACGACAAGCCCATGGTGCTGTTCGGTGGCATGAACGTGCTGGAAAGCCGTGACATGGCGATGCAGGTCTGCGAAGAGTACGTAAAGGTCACCGAAAAACTCGGTATCCCTTACGTGTTCAAGGCCAGTTTCGACAAGGCGAACCGTTCTTCCGTGACCTCCTACCGTGGCCCCGGCCTGGAAGAGGGCATGCGGATTTTCCAGGACATCAAGCAAGCCTTCGGCGTACCGATCATCACCGACGTCCACGAGCCTGATCAGGCCGCGGTTGTCGCTGAAGTCTGCGACATCATCCAGTTGCCGGCCTTCCTGTCGCGCCAGACCGACCTCGTGGTCGCGATGGCCAAGACCGGCGCGGTGATCAACATCAAGAAAGCCCAGTTCCTTGCGCCTCAGGAAATGAAACACATCCTGAACAAGTGCGTAGAAGCCGGTAACGATCAGTTGATCCTCTGCGAGCGTGGCTCGAGCTTCGGCTACAACAACCTGGTGGTCGACATGCTTGGCTTCGGCATCATGAAGCAGTTCGAATACCCGGTGTTCTTCGACGTGACCCACGCGCTGCAAATGCCCGGCGGTCGCTCCGATTCCGCTGGCGGTCGTCGCGCCCAGGTCACTGACCTGGCCAAGGCCGGCATGAGCCAGTCGCTGGCCGGGCTGTTCCTCGAAGCCCACCCGGACCCGGACAACGCCAAATGCGACGGCCCTTGCGCCCTGCGCCTGGACAAACTGGAACCCTTCCTGGCCCAACTCAAAGCACTGGACGAACTGGTGAAGAGTTTTCCGACGGTAGAAACCGCGTAAACCTCAATTCTCCGGTAAAGTACCGCACGATTTAATGCTCAGGCCCTCGGGCTTGAGCCTTATCGTCCGCAAGCCTGCCCGCTGTCTGTCGCTTGCCGACGATAAAAGATTTCCTTCAGCTGCGTCGTTTTCGTCAACTTTGGAGTGTTTACAACAATGGCAAAAATCGTCGACATCAAAGGTCGTGAAGTTCTCGACTCCCGTGGCAATCCCACTGTGGAAGCAGACGTGCTTCTCGATAACGGCATCATCGGCAGCGCTTGCGCGCCATCCGGTGCTTCCACTGGCTCGCGTGAAGCACTCGAGCTGCGTGATGGCGACAAGAGCCGTTACCTGGGCAAAGGCGTTCTGAAAGCCGTCGCCAACATCAACGGTCCGATCCGCGACCTGTTGCTGGGTGCAGACCCAAGCGACCAGAAAGCGCTGGATCACGCGATGATCAAGCTGGACGGCACTGAAAACAAAGCGACCCTGGGCGCCAACGCCATCCTCGCCGTTTCCCTGGCCGCGGCCAAGGCAGCAGCACAGGACCAGGACCTGCCGCTGTACGCACACATCGCTAACCTGAACGGCACTCCGGGTGTTTACTCGATGCCGGTTCCGATGATGAACATCATCAACGGTGGCGAGCACGCCGATAACAACGTCGACATCCAGGAATTCATGGTTCAGCCGGTTGGCGCCAAGTCTTTCTCGGAAGGTCTGCGCATGGGCACCGAGATTTTCCATCACCTTAAAGCCGTGCTGAAGGCCCGTGGCCTGAGCACTGCCGTTGGTGACGAAGGTGGGTTCGCGCCGAACCTGGCCTCCAACGAAGACGCTTTGAAAGTGATCTCCGAAGCTGTGGCCAACGCCGGTTACACGCTGGGCACCGACGTGACCCTGGCCCTGGACTGCGCTGCCAGCGAATTCTACGAAGACGGTAAATACAACCTGTCCGGCGAAGGCCAGGTGTTCACCGCTGAAGGTTTCGCTGACTACCTGAAAGGCCTGACCGAGCGTTATCCGATCATCTCCATCGAAGACGGTCTGGACGAGTCCGACTGGGCTGGCTGGAAAATCCTCACCGACAAGATCGGTGAGAAGACTCAGCTGGTAGGCGACGACTTGTTCGTGACCAACACCAAGATCCTGAAAGAAGGCATCGATAAAAAGATCGCCAACTCGATCCTGATCAAGTTCAACCAGATCGGCACCCTGACCGAAACCCTGGAAGCCATCCAGATGGCCAAGGCCGCTGGTTACACTGCCGTGATCTCTCACCGCTCCGGCGAAACCGAAGATTCGACCATTGCCGACCTGGCTGTGGGCACTGCGGCTGGCCAGATCAAGACCGGCTCGCTGTGCCGTTCCGACCGCGTTTCCAAGTACAACCAACTGCTGCGTATCGAAGAGCAGCTGAATGGCAAAGCCAAGTACAACGGTCGCAGCGAATTTCGCGGTTAATCGTTAACTGGTAAAAAGACACCGGATTGTGTCGAAAAAATCGCGACAGCGATGGATTTGCCACTAATCTGATGCCTTAAGAGCACAAGCCTGGTTCTTCCAGGCTTCGTGCTATCAGAAGCTTCAAAGTTTTGGCATGGCTGTCTTTTTTCACTGGATACCTGATATTCGATGCGCAGTCCCAATTGGTTGTTCCTCGTCTTGCTCTTGCTGCTGGCCGGCCTGCAGTACCGCCTGTGGGTGGGTAATGGCAGTCTGGCGCAAGTGGCCGAGCTGAAGCAGCAGATTGCGGATCAACACGCCGAGAATGAGGCGTTGCTGGAGCGTAATCGGGTGATGGACGCCGAAGTCAGCGAATTGAAAAAGGGCATGGAGACCGTTGAGGAACGGGCTCGTCATGAGTTGGGCATGGTCAAGGACGGTGAAACCCTTTACCAGTTGGCCCAATGATTAATTCGTTACCGGCCTTCTGGGCCGTGATTCCTGCCGCGGGCGTCGGTGCCCGTATGGCCGCGGACCGTCCCAAGCAATATTTGCAGCTGGGCGGGCGCACTATTCTCGAACACAGCCTCGGCTGTTTCCTCGATCATCCTGCCCTGAAAGGGTTGGTGGTCAGTCTTGCAATCGATGATCCTTACTGGCCGAACCTGGCGTGCGCTGCTGATCCGCGAATTCAGCGGGTCGAAGGTGGTGCCGAGCGCTCCGGGTCGGTGCTCAATGCCTTGCTGCATTTGCATGCCCAAGGCGCTGACGATGAGGATTGGGTGTTGGTTCACGATGCTGCGCGGCCAAATCTGGCGCGTGATGATCTCGATAAATTGCTCAGTGAGCTGGCCGATGATCCGGTAGGCGGTCTGTTGGCGGTGCCTGCGCGCGATACCCTCAAGCGGGTCGACAAGCACGGGCGCGTGCTGGAAACGGTGGATCGCAGTGTGATCTGGCAAGCGTATACGCCGCAAATGTTTCGCCTTGGCGCGTTGCATCGGGCGTTGGCGGACAGTCTGGTGGCGGACGTTGTCATCACCGATGAAGCCTCGGCCATGGAATGGTCGGGCCAGGCGCCGCGTCTGATTGAAGGGCGATCCGATAACATCAAAGTCACTCGCCCTGAAGACCTTGAATGGTTGCGACAGCGTTGGGCCAACCGCCGCTAAAAGATCGCAGCCTTCGGCAGCTCCTACGGATGTACACATAACCGTGTAGGAGCCGCCGAAGGCTGCGATCTTTTGATCTTAAACGCGATATTCCGCTCGTTCAGCCAACCCCTCCTTCAAGTAATCCACCAACTTGCGCACCTTTGGCGACAGATGCCGTTGCTGTGGGTAAAGCGCCCAAACGGCTGTGTTCGGCGGTTGATGGGCTTCCAACAGCGAAATCAATTCGCCGTTTTTCAGATATTCCAGTACGTAATAATCCGGCAACTGACACAACCCAACTCCTTGTAGCGCGGCATCCAACACTGCTTGCCCACTGTTGCAGCGCCAGTTTCCCTGCACGCGCTGGGAAAATTCCCGACCGTTCTGTTCCAGTTGCCAGATGTCCGAGCTGCCGATGAGGCAGTTATGGCGACTCAATTCCGACAAGCTGTGTGGGCGACCATACCGTTCCAGGTAGGACGGTGAGGCGCACAGGTACATGCGCCGCGGTGCCAGACGTGTGGCGACCAATCTTGAATCCTGCAGACGGCCTAGGCGGATGGCCAGGTCCAGCCCTTCATGCACCAGATCGAGCGGGCGATTGCTCAGTTCGATATCGACACGCAGTTGCGGATACATGCCCATGAAGCGAGTCACCAGCGGCACGATGAATCGCTCGCCGTAGGCCACGGCACAAGTCATGCGTAGCATGCCCTTGGGTTCGCTGGTCAGATCGCCGACAGCGCGCAGTGCTTCTTCGCGACCGTCCTGCAAACGCTGGCAATGCTGCAAAAAAGTTTGCCCGGCCTCGGTCAGCGTGACCCGGCGGGTGCTGCGATAGAGCAAGCGGGTTTGCAGGCGCTCTTCCAGTCGTACGATTTGTCGACTGATATGGGAGGAAGACACCCCAAGGCGCTCAGCCGCGGCAGTGAATTGGCTGCACTCGGCGACGGCGACGAACTCATCGATGCCTTCCCAGCGGTTTTCGGACATCAGGATTATCCCTGTGTGGCAATAATGTTTTGCTTTTGTCCTGATTATTCATCGTAAGCCGCTGTATTACACTCCTTGTCTTGTTTTTATTCACTGGAGAGTCAGCATGATCAAGTCGCGCGCCGCCGTTGCCTTCGAGGCCAAGAAACCCCTCGAGATCGTTGAAGTCGATGTTGCCATGCCCAAGGCGGGTGAAGTCCTGCTGCGTGTAGTTGCCTCCGGTGTTTGCCATACCGATGCCTACACCCTCTCTGGCGCGGACCCGGAAGGCATCTTCCCGTCGATCCTGGGTCATGAAGGTGGCGCGGTGGTCGAAGCGATTGGTGAGGGCGTGACTTCGGTCGCGGTCGGCGACCATGTGATCCCGCTATACACCCCGGAATGTGGCAAGTGCAAATTCTGTCTGTCGGGCAAAACCAACCTCTGCCAGGCGATTCGTGCAACCCAGGGTAAAGGCCTGATGCCGGACGGCACTTCGCGCTTTTCCTACAAGGGCGAAACGATTTTCCACTACATGGGCACCTCGACTTTTTCCGAGTACACCGTGCTACCGGAAATCTCCGTGGCCAAAATTCCTAAAGAAGCCCCATTGGAAAAAGTCTGCCTGCTGGGTTGTGGCGTCACCACTGGTATCGGTGCGGTCATCAACACCGCCAAGGTCAAACCGGGTGACACCGTTGCCATCTTCGGTCTGGGCGGCATTGGTCTGTCAGCTGTGATCGGCGCGGTCAAAGCCAAGGCAGGGCGGATCATCGCCATCGATATCAATCCGGCCAAGTTCGAGATCGCCAGGCAATTGGGCGCGACCGATTGTGTAAACCCGAAAGACTTCGATCGTCCGATTCAGGAAGTGATCGTCGACATGACCGATGGCGGCGTCGACTTTTCCTTCGAATGCATCGGCAACGTCCAGTTGATGCGTGCCGCACTTGAGTGCTGCCACAAAGGCTGGGGTGAGTCGGTGATCATCGGCGTGGCCGGCGCCGGTCAGGAAATCTCCACCCGTCCGTTCCAGTTGGTGACCGGTCGCGTCTGGCGCGGTTCGGCATTCGGTGGTGTGCGTGGGCGTACCGAGTTGCCGAGCTATGTCGAAATGGCCCAGACCGGCGAGATCCCGCTGGATACCTTCATTACCCACACGATGGGCCTGGAAGATATCAACAAGGCGTTTGACCTGATGCATGAAGGCAAAAGCATCCGTAGCGTCATCCATTTCTGAGGTCGGTCATGAGCCTGGAAAATATCTCCTGTCAGAAAAGCTTCGGCGGCTGGCACAAGCGCTATCGGCACCGCTCCGACGTGCTCGGTTGCGACATGGTGTTTGCCGTATACCTGCCACCGCAAGCGGAGCAGGGCGGTAAGCTGCCGGTGCTGTATTGGTTGTCCGGCCTGACCTGCACCGACGAAAACTTCATGCAAAAGGCCGGCGCCATGCGCATGGCCGCCGAGCTGGGGCTGATCATCGTCGCACCGGACACCAGCCCGCGCGGCCCTGATGTGCCGGGTGATCCAGACGGCGCCTGGGACTTCGGTCTCGGTGCCGGGTTCTATCTGAATGCCACGCAGGAACCTTGGTCCCGGCACTATCGGATGCATGACTATGTCGTGCAGGAATTGCCGGCATTGGTTGAGGCTCATTTCCCTGCGTCGGACAAACGCGGCATCAGCGGCCATTCCATGGGCGGTCACGGCGCGTTGATCTGCGCCTTGCGCAATCCGGGGCATTATCAGTCGGTGTCGGCATTCTCACCGATCAACAACCCGATCGATTGCCCGTGGGGGCAGAAAGCCTTTTCCCGCTACTTGGGTGAAGACCGGTCGAAATGGCGCGAGTGGGATGCCTGTGCATTGATCGCTGAGGCCGACGAGAAGCTGCCGCTGTTGGTGGATCAGGGTGATCGCGACGATTTCCTCGCCACCCAGCTCAAGCCTGAAGCCCTGCAACAGGCGGCTAAACTGGCAGGTCATCCGCTGACGTTGCGTCTGCAACCGGGCTACGACCACAGTTATTTCTTCATCGCCAGCTTCATCGACGACCACTTGCAGCATCACGCGCGCGCTCTAGGCGCTTAATGCAGGTAGAATCACGCCCTGACAAAAATCGGGGCGTTTTTTTATGCGTATTGGCCACGGCTATGATGTGCACCGTTTCGGTGAAGGCGATTTCATCACACTGGGCGGCGTGCGGATTGCACACAGCTTCGGGCTGCTCGCCCATTCCGACGGTGACGTTTTGCTGCACGCCTTGAGCGATGCCTTGCTCGGCGCTGCCGCGCTGGGTGATATCGGCAAGCACTTCCCGGACACCGACCCGCAATTCAAGGGCGCCGACAGCCGTGTGCTGTTGCGTCACGTCGTCGCACTGATCCATGCCAAAGGCTGGAAAGTCGGCAACGTCGATAACACCATCGTTGCCCAGGCCCCGAAAATGGCCCCGCATATCGAATCGATGCGCGCGCTGATTGCCGCGGATCTTCAAGTTGAGTTGGATCAAGTGAACGTGAAAGCTACCACCACCGAAAAGCTCGGCTTTGTCGGTCGCGAAGAAGGCATTTCCGTGCACTCCGTTGCCCTGTTGCTGCGCGCATGAACGAGGCGCAATTGCTTGGCCCCCGGGCCTATGGTGAGGCTCTCGGCAGCGCGGTACTGAAAGCCACAGCGGAAGATTTTCAGGTCGATGAGGTGCTTGATATCCCCCTGAGCGGCGATGGGGAACACCTGTGGATCTGGGTGGAAAAGCGCGGTCTGAATACCGAAGAAGCGGCACGGCGCATCGCCAAGGCGGCGGGTGTGCCGTTGCGCACCGTCAGCTATGCCGGCCTCAAGGACCGTCAGGCGCTGACTCGCCAGTGGTTCAGCGTGCAACTGCCGGGCAAGGCCGATCCTGATCTGTCGGCGGCGGAAAACGACACGCTGAAAATCCTTAAGACCGGTCGGCACAAGCGCAAACTGCAACGTGGTGCCCATTCGGCCAACGGCTTCACCTTGCGCTTGACCCAGTTCGCCGGTGACAAGGCGGCGATCGAAGAGCGTCTGCAACTGATCGCCAAGCAAGGTATTCCCAATTATTTCGGCGCCCAGCGTTTCGGACATGACGGCGGCAACGTCATCGACGCCCGTGCCTGGGCTGCGCGCAAGGCCCTGCCGGAGCAACGCAATGTGCGTTCGCGCCTACTCTCCACTGCGCGCAGTTTTCTGTTCAATCAAGTGTTGGCGGCGCGTGTCGCCGATGGCACCTGGCAGCGCGC